>NZ_JAUSUG010000022.1 GCF_030813435.1 Evansella vedderi
TCAACATCAAAGTTAATAAATCAAATTTTTTAACGGTATAACTATTATTCTGAGAGTGTTTGCTTTTTTAAAAAGTGAATTGTGAAATTCATTCACATAAGGATCCATTTTATTATCCTCACACCACCGCTCCTCGAAATTTTCTTGCATATAGAAGGTTTTCAAGCTATCCTTAACGACCTCGTTATATTCCCCATACACTTGATCAAGAATCCCCTCGGTCACTAAAAATTTCTGCACCTCACTCAACACATCACCTTCCATGTCTAAAAGCTCTACTTCATTAGGCCTTGAGAAATACAGTTGGTGCAGTTCAAATAAACGTTTTAGCTCTTTTATTGGGTCTGGATGATCATCTACCCTAAGATCATATTTCCTATCATTATAGCCGCCGTAGCCCCCTTCTTCCTGAACAATAAACAAAGCAGCAGATTGCTTACCTCTAGAATCTCCACCTGCAGCTTGTCCCTGATCAAGGGCCTCTAGAAGCCTTTTTGCTAATGTACCTTCCGTTTTTTCAAAAACAGACACCATCGTTTCCACTGTTTTTTCGCTCACTAATATATTTCCTTGTGCGGAGCAATATGTACCGGATCGATGCCCTGCCCAATCGTAACAATCCTTACCGGTATAGGCAGCACTGTTTCCGGATGCGTCAATAATAGCAAATTGACGTAAATCCCGAGCGTCATCATTTTCAATTAGTTTTTCTACAACTTCTTGTGGTGACAAACCTTGCTCTAATAACGTTAAACCATCCGGTCCAAAGCGTGTGTTCGCAAATGATTGAGTGGCTACTGCCCCGACGCCAGCTTTAGCCCAAGGAACAACAGCACCTACTCCTAAAAATTTCGATTGAACGGCAATACCAAGTTCATTCGTATCTGGATCGAAGGCCACAATGGAAAAGGTAGAAACAAAGGGACTCTTCTGTCTCATTAGTCAATCTCTCCTTTTTCTTTATCATTACTATCTTAATCTTCAGATAAAAATGCGTCAATTATTCCATTAATCAAATCTTTTTAGCATAGATAGTATATAAGATGGCTTAGAGTCGCCCTCTTTCGCTTCTCCACGCTTTTTTTAAAATAGGAACAAAGTTTGTGAAAACACCAACCCAACTTACAGTCATAATTGCAACTATATGGGTGAACCCTTATAATATAGCTAAGTTATCCAATAAAAAGGAGGAAATTCATGACAAAACTTAAGGAAATGAGCAAGGAAGAAAAGCGCGAATATATTATTGTATTCTCCATCTTTATTATTTCCATCATCGTTGGTTATTTCGTTGGACAAAACAGAGAATGGTTTAGACCTTCTTTTACAGCAGCAGGATACATGGCTGGATCACTGATGACATGTATGGCGTTATTCTCCATCTATAGAATCATTAGCTTCGTGGCCTCATTTTTTAATAAAAAGCCGGTACAATAAGAAAAGCAAGTACGTATCCAAATACGCACTTGCTTTTTTCTTTATGCTTCTTGACTTGCATATTTCTTTTTCTTAGCAATTCGCTCACGTTCGTTTTTATCAAGAATTTTCTTTCTTAGACGAATGGACTCAGGAGTTACCTCGCAATACTCGTCATCATTCAAGTATTCTAATGCCTCTTCTAAAGTCATTATTCTTGGTTTTTTCATGGTAACCGTTTGGTCCTTTGTGGCAGAACGCATGTTAGTCATTTGCTTAAGCTTAGTAATATTAACAGTGATGTCATTTTCACGTGTATGCTCTCCAACGATCATCCCTGCATAAATTTCCGTTCCAGGCTCCACAAAAATCGTACCACGGTCTTCCACTTGCATGATCCCGTATTGGGTAGCTTTGCCGGACTCCATGGAAACCATGACACCTTGACGACGTCCACCCACTTGGCCTTCGACCATAGGTTGATAGCTGTCAAATGTATGGTTGATTATTCCGTAACCTCTTGTTTGTGTTAAAAACTCAGTGGAATAACCGATTAAACCACGTGCTGGTACCATAAATTCTAATCGAACTTGTCCAGTACCATTATTAGTCATGTTCTGCATTTCTCCCTTACGCGCTCCAAGGGATTCCATAACAGCACCAGTGTATTCTTCAGGAACATCGATTTGAACACGTTCAACAGGCTCACAACGAACACCATCTATTTCCCTAACAATAACCTCTGGTTTAGAAACTTGTAATTCGAAGCCTTCACGCCTCATATTTTCAATAAGAATAGACAAGTGAAGCTCTCCACGTCCGGATACAATCCAAACGTCAGGTGAAGACGTATTCTCTACGCGTAAGCTTACGTCCGTTTCTAATTGAGCTTTCAGCCGCTCTTCCACTTTTCTGCTTGTAATCCATTTTCCTTCCTTACCTGCAAATGGACTGTTGTTAACTAAGAACGTCATTTGTAATGTAGGCTCATCAATACGAAGGATCGGCAGTGGATCTTGGTTCTCAACAGGGCAAACTGTTTCACCAACGTTAATTTCCTCCATACCTGAAACGGCAATTAAATCTCCAGCTTTCGCTTCTTCAATTTCAATTCGTTTCAATCCTAGGAAACCAAATAGCTTCGTTACACGGAATTGCTTAACAGATCCGTCTAACTTCATTAAGGCAACCTGCTGGCCAACCTTCATGGTTCCACGGAAAATACGGCCAATCCCAATTCTTCCTAAGTAATCATTATAATCAAGTAATGCTACTTGAAATTGAAGAGGTTCTTCACTGTTATCCACTGGAGCTGGGATATGATCAATGATCGATTCAAATAATGCTTCCATGTTCTCATCTTGCTTCTCAGGATCTAAGCTTGCAGTTCCATTAATAGCAGAAGCATAAACGACAGGGAAATCTAACTGATCCTCATCAGCACCTAAATCAATAAATAAATCAATGACTTCATCCACAACCTCTGCAGGCCTTGCAAAGTCACGGTCAATTTTATTCACTACAACAATTGGTGTAAGCTTTTGTTCAAGGGCTTTCTTAAGAACGAATCTTGTTTGTGGCATACATCCTTCGTAAGCATCTACTACAAGGAGTACTCCATCCACCATTTTCATAATTCGTTCCACTTCTCCGCCAAAATCAGCGTGTCCCGGTGTATCCATGATGTTAATACGGTTTTCTTTATAGTTTATTGCTGTATTTTTAGCAAGGATGGTGATTCCACGCTCTTTCTCAATGGCGTTGGAATCCATTGCTCTTTCTTCCACTTGTTCATTATTACGAAATGTTCCTGACTGGTGCAACAATTTATCTACTAACGTTGTTTTTCCATGGTCAACGTGGGCTATGATAGCAATATTTCTTATATCATTACGAATATTCATTCTAATTTGTTCTCTCCTTAGTAATACAAAATCATCACAACTGTACCATTATACCACTGTTTTGAAAAGATTAAAGGTTTTTATAATTTATTGCTTTACTAAATATACTATTTTTAGTATGTCATTGAATTTAGGACATTATAAAGTAAGGAGAACATATACTCTTTCCTAATAATCCCAAGAATAAAAGCGCAATGCGCCTGCCTATCGAAGCGGCAACGCGCGCGTTGCCTATTCGAACGGAAAATGCTCTGACCGATAAAAAGCGCTTTTTGCTTTTTATTCGGGCAGAAATTTTCTCGAGCCGATGGCGCATGAAGCTAGACGATTATTCAGCTACTGTTATCCACATTCAGAAAAAATATAATTGCCTGGTAAACAAAGAAAAAAGACCCCAACTTTGATTGGAATCTCTTTAATTCAGTATAATTAGTTTTAGAAGAAAAAAGTATTCGAATTCGTTACAGGCGGACGCTTTCCCCGGGCAACGCTGGAGTCGCCGCCTTTCACTCCTTCGAGTTAATAATCTATGCAAAAAGTACCTTTATTTAAGTTGATTTTATTACAACGTCGTATCCTAGTTCCCTTAATTCTCTTGCAAGGCTTTCCGCATTTTCTCTTTCCGAGAAAGCGCCTACTTGTACCCGGTGGATTGTATCTGAAGCATTCGTTAACACTTCTCGTAATCGCTGATATGTTTCTGGACCTGCTATTCCATCTATCGTTAATCCATGCTCCCGTTGAAATCTTCTTACAGCCCGCTCCGTCTCCTGTCCGAAAATACCGTCAGCACCAAATTGAGGTAAATTTACTCCAGCTTGCATTAATGCATTCTGCAACCTTCTTACTTGTTCACCATGATCTCCTCTTCGTAACGTTCGTGTTGGTAAATTTACCGGCATATCCTCTCCTCCATTTCCTTCCGGTTCTACTGTATCCCCAGGGGCTGGGGCTGTTGTTCTACCTGCTTCTACTTGATTCCTAATTCTATCCATGTTTAAGCTTGGACAAGCAGTTGTTTGATCCGGATGTTCATTATGTCCAAGCACTCTTCGAACTGGAACAGAAAGATCCATTCTTAAATGAACAATAAGTGTTACCAGGCGTTCTAATTGTTCATCCGTAAACTGCCCAGACCCAACTAAACAAATCCCAATATTTCCTGTATTTCTTCCACCAGTATGAAAGCTGGTTGTTTGTAAATCATTTGTCCATTGAATGGCACCATCCCGTAAAATAACAAAATGGTAACCTATCCCTGGCCAATTATTAAAATTTACATGATAATTTGCGAATGACTGAGCGTTGCCGCTAGTTGTCGCACTATGGTGTACGGTAATATAAGAAATTTGTTCCAAACGGTGACGGCCATAGGATCGATTTGGGTGTGTCGTTAATTGATTTCTTACATCAACTAAATTGGGTAAGTTTTGAAACTGCATTCTTATTCCCCCTTCCTTACTTGGAAAAGCTTTGTCTTAAAGCCTATTTATGCCTACAATAAATATGTATGCAAAAGTCATCAAAACGTATGTGATTTATTAAAATTTTGACAAAAAAACATGATTTGGACACAAAAATGGGCAGCATAGCGCTGCCCATTTTACTTTATACCCCTGGATCGAAGGTTTTACAATCCGTCTCTTCTTGTTTTTCAGCTTTTTTTCCTGTATGACTGACTACGTAAATACTGTCAGCAGCACACTTATTTCCGTGTTCCCAATACTTACAATTGTTTACTTCACATAATACATCTGCAGCCATTAGTAACACCCCCCTCCCTTAAGGGTTAGGGTTAACAAATAAGTAGACAAGATACGAACCAATAAATAACTACAACGACTTAAAAGCGCTGGAAAAATGTCACAAAATTGTACTGGACCCGGTCTCACAATAGGTACCTTGGTCTACATTATCTAAAAAGTGGGTGACATTACCTAGCGTGAATAAATGGAGCTCATGCATCGCTCTTGTACACGCTGTATAAAAAAGCTTTCTCTCCGATTCATCCCCGTATATTTCATTAGAAGCATTAAAAATAATAACAGCATCAAATTCAATTCCCTTTGCCAAGTAAGCAGGCAAAAGCAGTACGCCTTTATTAAATGTATGGCTTTCCTTATCCATTAAATGAATATCCAAATCATTTTTTAGATCTTCGTAGACTTCTCTGCTTTCGGCAGCGGTTTTGCACAAAATGGCGATCGTCTCATGTCCCTTTTTTAGCAAATCATGTACTTTACTTACTATGCCTTTATGAAGTTCATCCTTATAGTTAGACTCAGTTAAAGTTGGTAATTCCCCTTGTCTATTAAAGGCTTCAATGAAATGACCATTTGGATTTAATCCTTTTGTGAATTCTACAATTTGTTTGGTCGAGCGATAGCTTCTTGTTAAGGTAACACGGCCAGTTTCTTTACTATCATATAAACCTTCTGACAATAATGTAGGTGCCTCCATAGAGTGAGCGTAAATTGCTTGATTTATATCCCCTAATATGGTCATTTTGCTATTTGGAAACAATTGCTTCAGGTATTCCAACTGAAAGGGAGAATAATCCTGTGCTTCATCAATAAATAAATGTCGTATAACTGTATTTGTTTTTCGTCCTTCAATTTGATCTGTTAAGTATAGAAAAGGGGTTGCATCTTCGTATAACAATTCATTCTTTTCAAGATACTGTAAGGTTAAATTACTTATTTCTTTCCAATTCTTTAATGGCTTATATCCCAATTCTTCCACTAATTCAATATGAAACAGTTGCTTATATAAGCTTTTAATATCTATGAATTTTAATTGTTTTATCCTTTTCTTTACTGGATGGAAACGACGTCTCACTACTTTTTTCGCAAGTAAAGCCTGTTCTTCTTCTAAATCATTAAAGGTATCTTCATTATAGCTATCCTTTTGAAGCTCCTTGTACGTTTCTAAATAGTCTTCCTTATCTAATAGCTCACTTTCTTCTAGAACCCAATCCTTTTTTCTTTCTTCCTTTTCCATTTCTGCTAATCTCTTCAATAACCACTCTGCCGTTAAACGGACACGGTTTGGAATGGTAATACTACTCTCTAGTGAATAGAAATAGTTCTTTATGTCCTCTGCTGTGAACAAAACCTCGCCACGGGAAGTAATATCCTTAAATAATAGCCCACTATGGGAAAGATACTTTACGTACTTATCAAGAAGCTCCTTATATTTAAGACTTGCCTTAAATGTAATCCCTTGAATCCTAGAAGTGTAATCCTCTTCTTGTTTAGATGTGTGTAAATATTCTAATTGGGAAAAGGGGTCATCCAATGTAAATTTCTTCCCTAGTCTAAATTGCAAATATTCCTGGAAGGTGGATTGCTTCATATTTTCTTCTCCAAGCTCTGGAAGAACAGTGGCTACATAGCTGTTAAATAAATAATTAGGGGAAAACAGCATTATATTATCAGCATCCATTTTCCCCCTATAACGGTAAAGTAAATAAGCCACACGCTGAAGAGCTGCAGAAGTTTTTCCACTGCCCGCAACCCCTTGCACGAGCAAATATTTACTTTTTTCGTCTCGGATAATTTCATTCTGTTCCTTTTGTATTGTTGCAACGATGCTTTTCATCTGAGTGTTCGCTGTGTTGCTTAAAACTTCCTGAAGCATTTCATCACCAATGGTGACACCTGTGTCAAACATACTTTTCATTTCGCCATTTCTTATGATGTATTGACGCTTTAGCTCAATATTACCTTTGATGACTTCCTCAGGTACTTCGTATTGAGCTGGTCCTGGAGAGTAGTTGTAGTACAGGCTTGATATTGGTGCCCGCCAATCATAAATGAGAAAATCCTCATCCTTCTCGTCCATCAAGGAGGCAATTCCTATATAAACGGTTTCCGGCTGCTTCTCCCCATCCTCTAGAAAATCTATTCTTCCAAAGTAGGGAGAATCCTTCAGCCTCTCTAAGTTTTTCATTTGCTTGTAAAAATGTTTATGTGTTCGTTCTCGCTCGGACAGCATCTCAGCCTGTTGTTTAATACTTGTGAAGGTTTCCCCAACCTCATGGGCATCATCTAAGTTTATCGTAACATCCTCCCAAAAGGTTTTCCTTAGACCAATGATCCCTTCCTTCAGGTGCCCCACATTTTCAATTATACTTTTCATTCTTCTTTTAATTTCCTTCACAACAAAGCTGACATACTGTTGTTCCTTTTGCCATTCCTCATTCTTTTCGGTCACTTAATTCCACTCCCTAAAATAAAGTTTGACAAGTCAGGTGTTTTAAGATAAAATTATAATGGGTAATTTCGTCTACAATACATATGTATATTAAAATACAGTTTATATTAACACACTTTTTGTAGGTCATGCAACGAATAAACATAAATGAAAGGTGAACAAGGAAAACTTGTCCACCTTTTTTATTTTTCTCCAAATCCCCTTAAATTCATGCAAAATTGTGCGGGACCGGGTCCCGCACAATTTTGTGAACTTTTAATGAACAAGCGTTCCTTCCTCTTCTTTTCTGAAGAACCATTTCAAAGCTCGATATACATCTGCCTTTTCCCTTAATACGTAATGGCGGAAACGTTTGTCCTGAATATTTTTATAGGCACTCATTAAAGTAGATGGCCTGTTATATTGATTTACTTCTCCATAACCAAACATACTGGATACTTCCATTAATTCATTGACCAGAGCTAAACAACGTTGATTGTCAGAAGTTAAATTATCTCCATCGGAAAAATGGAACGGATAGATGTTATATCTTTCTGGTGAATATTTTGCTTCGATTAATTCTAATGCTTTTCGATAGGCGGAAGAGCAAATGGTTCCTCCACTCTCCCCTTTTTGAAAGAAATCAGTCTCTGATACTACCTTTGCTTCCGTATGATGGGCAATAAACTCAATATCAACTGTTTCATATTTTGTTCTTAAGAATCGAGTCATCCAGAAGAAGTAGCTTCTTGCCATGAACTTTTCCCAACGCCCCATAGACCCGGACGTATCCATCATTGCTAAGACAACTGCTTTTGAATCAGGTCTGATTTTTTCCTCCCAGGTTTTAAAACGTAAATCATCATTGTAAATTGGAGCAACTCCTGGTCTTCCTTCCATTGCATTTCGTTTGATTGCTTGAAGAATCGTTCTTCGTTTATCAATATTCCCCATTAGTCCTTTCTTTCGGATATCGTTGAACTCAATATCTTCAACCACAATATTGTCTTGTTCCTTTTGCTGGAGATTAGGCAATTCTAACTCTTGGAATAAAATCTCCTCTAAATCTGCTAAGGAGACTTCTGCTTCCACATAGTCCTCTCCCGGCTGATCTCCTGCTCCCTCTCCTTTTCCAGGACCTGCTTTATCAGGGGTTCCGTCTCTGGCTACCACATCACCAACTTCACTGTCCCCATTCCCTTGGCCCACATGCTTGTTTTTATCATAGTTATAACGAATTTTGTACTCATCTAAAGACCTTATTGGGATTTTTACTACCTCTCGGCCATTAGACATTATAATATTTTCTTCACTCACTAAATCAGGTAAATTCTTGTTAATTGCCTCTTGCACCTTTTCTTGGTGACGTTGTTGGTCTTGGTATCCTTTTCGATGGAGGGACCAATTCTCTTGAGAGACAACAAAATTCCTTCCTCTACTGCCTTTCATTCCAATTCCCTCCTTATTCTTTTTGGACATGCACAAGTTAACAAACGATTCATACACTAACCTTGACGGCACTTCTGCGTTGAACACCACGTTGGTGTTGTAAAAAAATAGCTTACTCTATCCTATGCAAAAAATCTATTCAGTTGACAAAAAAATCTGATAATAATACAAGCTATTTCATTATTTTTCATAGAAAAGAAGTGGACAAGTCCTTTCAAAACGCCATATAACAAGTTTTTGAAGCAACAAATTAAAAAAATACACTGAATAAAAAAATTCAGTGCTAGTTAAATATTCTTAAATTTTTAGGCGGCCAGTAAGCTAAATTAGCTTTCCCTACAATTTCCTTGAACTCTACAAATCCAATATGTCTACTATCAATACTGTTTCTTCTATTATCTCCCAGTACAAATACATGATCCTCCGGTACGATAGAAGAACCTGTTACAGATTCCAGTGTAAAGTTTTCTGTGAATAAACCAGTAGTGTAAGCATCTCGATGGGAAGCCAAAAACTCTTCCCTTACCGCTACATCATTAACGTATAACACATCATCTTTATACTCTATTGTATCTCCTGGCAGACCGATAACCCGCTTAATATAATCAGTATCCTGTGTTGCATGAAATATAATTAAATCAAATCGATCCGGTTCGTTCATTTCGTAACCTATTTTATTAACGATAATTCTTTCCCCATCCTCAATGGTAGGCATCATCGATTGGCCGTAAACAATATAGTTAGTAAAAAAGAAACCTCTAACAATAGAAACAACAAGGATCACCACGATAAATGTTTTCGTCCAGCTCCAAATTTCTTTCTTCCAGTTAATTTTATTTTCTACTTCCGACTCATAAACCTGACCTTCCATTTCCATTCCAGTTTCTCCTCCATATTTTTATTAGGTTTAACAGGTTCCTTTTTACTATATATTACCATCAGCGTTTTATTTCAAACCATTATAATCTAATCATTATATTTGTAAAAGAAATGTAATTAATACTATTCTTATGTAGCAATAACATAACCGTTACCAAGTGTGATTGTAATCAAACAACCATTCTTAGTTAGATTTTCTAATTGATAAATAGCGCGTCATGAACAACACTAATTTGATTATTTATAATATTCTGTATATTTATATTACTATATTCTAAAAAATAATTCCAAAGAAAAGACTTTTAAATAAAAAACGGTTGCTCGTGTTTCAATTCTGGTGTTTGTAGTAACGCGAAGTCTTCTTCCTTTCTCTTACTCCCGTTTCAACATCGGCTAAAAAAATTAAGGGAGCCCACCAAATTGGTGACCTCCCCATACTTATAACCTGTGCCCTAACGGTTTAACAGACTGCCCACATATCTTAATAGATCGTTAGCAGATGTAGAGTTATAACCGTATTCGTCAATGAGTCTTTCAATAACATTATTTATTTTCTTCAATTGGTTTTCGTCTGGTGTCTTCGTAGAAGTGGTAATTTTAACCACATCCTTCAAGTCTGCAAACAGTTTTTTCTGAATCGCTTCCCGCAAGCGTTCATGGGAATTATAATCAAATTTCTTCCCTTTTCTTGCATAGGCTGAAATTCGAATCAATATCTCTTCCCGGAATGCTTTTTTAGCATTCTCTGAGATCCCAATTTGTTCTTCAATAGATCTCATTAATTTTTCATCAGGATTCATTTCATCACCAGTAAGAGGGTCACGGATCTTGTTTTTATTGCAATAGGCTTCCACATTGTCTAAATAGTTATCCATTAACGTCTTAGCAGATTCTTCATAAGAATACACGAATGCCTTTTGAACTTCCTTCTTGGCAATTTCGTCGTACTCTTTCCGCGCTATGGAGATAAAGTTTAAATACCTCTCCCGGTCATCCTTAGATATAGACGCATGTTGGTCTAAGCCATCTTTAATCGATCGCAAAACATCTAAAGCATTAATAGCCGTAAGCTCCTTACGAATAATAGCGGAAGAAATTCTATTAATGACGTAACGTGGATCAATTCCGTCCATTCCCTCATCTGGGAACTCTTTTCTCAATTCTTCTACATCTTGAGCACTGAAGCCCTCCACATTTTGACCATCATATAGCTTAAGCTTTTTCAAAATATCTACACTATTATTCTTCGATTCCTTCAACCTTGTAAGTACCGTAAATATAGCAGCGATCCTTAAGGCATGAGGAGCAATATGCACGTCGGCAATATCACTTTCTTGAATCATTTTCTCGTAAATTCTCTCTTCTTCACTAACCTTTAAATTGTAAGGAATTGGCATTACGATAATTCTTGAATGTAAAGCCTCATTTTTTTTGTTGGATATGAATGACTTATATTCCGCTTCGTTCGTGTGGGCTATCACCATCTCGTCCGCAGAGATTAAGGCAAATCGACCGGCCTTAAAATTCCCTTCTTGAGACAAGGATAATAAATGCCAAAGGAATTTTTCGTCACACTTGAGCATCTCCTGAAATTCCATTAATCCTCGGTTAGCCTTATTTAATTCCCCATCAAATCGATAGGCTCTAGGATCAGATTCTGACCCATAATCGGCAATCGTTGAAAAATCAATGCTCCCTGTTAAATCGGCAATATCCTGGGATTTCGGATCAGACGGACTAAAGGTCCCAACCCCTACCCGACGATCTTCAGAAAGGAAAATCCTTTCCACTTCTACATCTTCAATGCGGCCTCCGTATTCCTGCTCCAATCGCATCATGTTTAAAGGCGATAAATTCCCCTCAATACGAATACCATATTCCTTAAAGAAATCATCTCTCAAATGATAAGGAATTAGATGTAATGGGTCCTCATGCATTGGGCAGCCCTTAATGGCATAAACGGCTCCACGATCGGTTCGAGAATATTCCTCTAACCCTCTTTTCAGCATCGTTACGATGGTTGATTTACCACCACTAACTGGTCCCATAAGGAGTAAAATACGTTTTTTTACATCTAAGCGACGTGCAGCCGAGTGAAAATACTCTTCTACTAATCTTTCAATTGCATCTTCAAGACCATAAATTTGATTTTCAAAAAATTTGTACCTTTTCTTTCCGTCCACTACCTCGACTCCCGCGTCTTTAATCATGTTATAAATACGGGAGTGAGCTGTTTGAGCCACTTCCGGTCGCTCTTTTACTATTTCTAAATAATCAGCGAATGTCCCTTCCCATTTCAGGCGTCCTTCTTCCTCCCGGTGTCTTTGAATTTTGTTTAAAATATCCATAATTTCCTCCTCTCAACACCAGATTTCCTATTAGACATCCATGATTCATCTTATGCAGTCAACTGTAATAAGATTCTCTTCCTTTTAAATTTATCCATTATAGATTTATGGAAAAAAGCTCTTCCCTCTCCTTGAAAGTCAGGTAAAATAAGAAGTAACCTCTAAGGAAAGTGGGTTAAGGATGCGAATAATTACCGGTAATCTATTCATTTTGATTCTAATATCTCTGTTCTCTTTTTTATTTTTAAAAACATCTCAGGAATGGAATAATGTCCAGTCCATCCAGGAGTTCCTTGACGAAAACATTTCCGTATCAAACGTACAATTATCCGAAAACAGTACCATGTATGATAAAGACGGAAAAGTTATAGTCGATATTTATGGGGAAATGAACAGAATCTATTTACCTTACGATCATATCCCTTCCTATGCTGTTGATGCTATTTTAGCTGCTGAAGACCAAACCTTTTTTCAACATCAGGGGTTTGATATGAAGGGAATTACCCGTGCTTTCCTGATTAATGTACAAAATCAATCATTAGATCAAGGTGGAAGTACGGTTACACAGCAGCTCGCCCGAAATTTATTTTTAACCCATGAAAAATCCTTTGAACGGAAGCTTACTGAGCTCTTGTACGCCTATCAATTAGAAAAGCAATATACGAAAGAAAAGATTTTAGAATTATATTTAAATGGGATTTATTTTCAAAATGGTGTATACGGTATTGAAGCGGCAAGTCGGTTTTATTTCAATAAACCTTCCAAAGAGCTGACATTAGCTGAAACGGCATTTCTCTGCGCCATACCTAATAATCCACAAAGATTTAACCCTTTAACAAATAAAGAAGAAACACATATACGGAAAAATTGGATATTAGAAAAAATGTACGAAACGAACAAAATTTCAAAGGATACTTACGAAGAAGCCTTAGGGGAAACGATTACCCTTTCCCTTGGTAAAAAAATGGATGGCTACCCGGACTATGCTACCTATGTTTTTCACGAGTTGGAGCTCCTTATTGGAGAAGTGGATGGATACAATCAGAAAATAGCGAGGGCAGCAACTCCAGAGGCAAAGGATGAACTTTTAGCATTAAGAAAAAACAGGGTAGAGACTTTACTTCAACAGGGAATTACGATTGAAACAGCTTTAGATACACATATTCAAAATAATGCAAAGGGAGTAATCGGTGACTTATTAGGAAATAGTGATTTGGAAGCGGCAACAGCCATTATCGATCATCGCAATCATGAAATAGTGGCTATTACGGGAGGAAAAAATTATCGTAAATTTGATTTTCATCGTGGATATCAGGCTTACCGTCAACCAGGTTCATCCATAAAACCCTTATTGGTTTTTGCACCGTACATAGAAAAAATGAACGTAACGGAAAAAAGTCCAGTAGATGCTTCCCCCTTTCGAAAAAACAACTATCAACCACAAAACTTTGGAGGAGCTGTTTACGGTAACGTCACGATGGAACAGGCTTTCAAACATTCCTACAATACTGCCGCCGTGAGAATGCTTGATATAATTAGCCCCGAGCATGGATTTGCCTACCTTGACGCATTTGAGTTTTCGCGGCTTAATCCAGAAGATATGATTTTACCCGCTGCACTAGGAGGGTTAACCCACGGTGTTTCCGTACTAGAAATGACACAGGCTTTTACCACTTTTGGAACAGACGGAGTATATCATTCCCCAAGAGCCATTCGATATGTTAAAGACAAGCACGGTCATATTTTGTATACGTGGAACAAAGCTGGAAAAGAAGTTTGGTCACAGGAAACCAATCATGAAATGAAGAAAATGCTCCGCCGTGTCGTAACAGAAGGGACAGGAAGACAAGCTCATTTTAATGCCACCTATTTAGGCGGCAAAACAGGAACCACCAACAACTATCACGACCTATGGTTTATTGGTGCAACGGAACATTACACAGGAGGAATATGGCTCGGCTATGATCAACCTAAACCCATCGCGAATAGAAATCGGAGCCTACATTTACAAATATGGAGGAGCATCATGACCCAAACCCCATGACGCTCCTTTTTCTTTTTTAAACTGGTAAGCTTGCAATAACACTGTTATATAATCTTAATAATGCATAAGCAACAGCCAATAAAAAGGTAAACCAAAAAAAGAGATGGAAAAAGACCATTCCAGCAACTGCTATATACGATAAAGACGGACTAACCTGATAGACAAAGAATATAAAATAAACAAAACATGTCACTAAAAAGCTCAGAACTAACAAAGATAACTGAAAGGATACCCCTAAAGACAGCAGCCCACCCCACAAAAAGATCCAAGTACCACCCCGCAGGCTTTGAAGCTCACTGCCTTCCACATCCTTAGAGAAAAATAATAAAGACAATTCATTAATCGTATCCGCGATCAATTTTAAAGCAGAAAATAACATAAAAAAGAATAACCACAGTAAAAACAGCAAGGTTAAAAGGATTCCTTGCTCTGAGAAAAATTCAGTCATTCCCATATAAAGACCAATATTCTCTAAATAATTTATCAATACTCTTGAAGTAAAAATGGAAAAGGATAAACTAAATAGAACAATAGAAATAAACGGGAAATGACTCGTTAAATAAGCATTTTTCATGGATTTCCCCTTCTAAGAAAAACCCGAGTGAAATCACTCGGGACTAAAGATGATATTTAGCTTCGTATGTAGAAATATTGTTACCCGTTGTCGGACTCTTTTCTAAATTGGCACGGCGTTCACGGTGGGCTGCCTTAAAGGCATCACTATTTACCCATGCTTCATATGCTTCCTTGGATTCCCATTTCGTATAAACGATTTGATAGTTACTATCATCTTCCGGATTAAGAAACATGAAATCTAGGCAGCCAGGAATTTCTTTCATTTTTTCTGCACTATTGGAAAACCTATTAGCGACACTTTCCCTTCCTTCTAATGGCACATGTAATTCGTTAAATACAACAAACATATTACATCCCTCCTTAAGCTATATGGCTATTATACGCCATCCTCATGACGAATGAAATAAGATACGGGACTTGCATTACGAGGAATTCTTTTCTTTCTTTTCAAAACGTGGTATATTGTTTTTTAGAAGACATCAAAGGAGGCATTTTTGATGGCAACAATGTTAATTTTGGGAGTTTGTGCAGCCTTTTTAGTGGCCATATTTACTGCTGGTTATAACGACAACCCAAATAAAAACTAATGTAAAGACTACTCTCCATCAATGGAAGAGTAGTTTTTTCGTTTTTCCATGAGAAAGTAAAAGTAGTTCCCACGATTTATTTTATAAATTTTGTCTTATTTTTTTGCTTGTACGAATAGGCTAGTAAAGAAATAAGTGATGAGGTGGGATCCTTATGAAATGTTTTCTATACCCTGATATTGGACGGGTCGATGAAGCCCTACAGCTTCATATGGACGGACTAGAGCCTAAAGAAACAGTTACGATTACCATGACAATGGTTAATGATGTTTCCGGACTTTGGAGCTCAAAGATGACAACGGAAGCAGATGTAAACGGAAAATTATTAATTGGTGACCATGGAAATAATGGCAAAAATATTTTTACAGAGCTCATTTGGGGTCTTCGTCCAGCAGACAGCCAGACAAGCAAACCAATGCCTGCAGACGATACACAGCCAATAACCTTACACATTGACTTGGAATCAACGATAAGTCAGAGAAAGGAAGCACGGACCGTTACGAGACTTTTTAAGGAAGATTATGTGCTGGAAGAATCCATCCATGCTGAAGAAATAAACGGTATTTTTTATTATCCTCAAAATAAAAGAAAGCTCCCTAGCATTATTTTACTCGGTGGATTGGATGGGATAGCCCCCAATCAAACAGCTGCTTTACTAGCTTCACATGGTTATGGTGTCCTGTCATTAGATTATTTGGGACAACCAAACCAACAGGAACTTCTTTCTGAAGTTCCAATTGAACAGGTGCATCAAGCGGTGGACTGGTTAAAACACCACCCTAAAGCTGACAAGGAGAAAATTTTAATTTTTGGCAGTTCGAAAGGAGCAGAGCTAGCTTTATTAGCTGCTTCAAAAAACAAAGATATAAAAGGCGTTATTGCCTATTCTCCTTCTCAATATGTTTTTCAAGGACTTGACCTTAAAAGAAAGAAATCTTCATGGTCTGAACAAGAAAAAGAAGTTCCGTATGTTCCCTTTTCCTATACTATTGGTGATTTCTTAAAGATAATAAAAAGTCGATTTTCAAAAGTGGAAATAGATTTTTCCAATATTTATAAGCGCAGTATTGAAAAGTATGAGCAAAAGGATAATCGTGCTGCAGAAATACCTGTTGAAAGAATTGGAGGACCCATCCTTTTTGTCAGTGGGGATGAAGATGCATTGTGGCCATCTGTTCAGATGACGGAACAAATGCTTAACCGGCTCCAAAAACACTCCTTCCCATTTGATATCAAGCATTTAACGTACAAACAAGCTGGCCACATATTAGTGCAACCGTATTTGCCCTCTCTTCCAGAAAATGGCGAGACGGCTAGCTACGGGGGGACCCCAATGGAGAACGCTATTTCAGGAGAGTCGGCATGGAAAGAAACGTTAAAATTTATAAAGGAGCACTTTCCTCCTGCACGAATTCCAACCGAATCCATTCCATTTCAAGTAAGCGGCAGATAAAAACTAAGGGTGGGACAAAAGGATTCCTTTTGACCCACCCTCCATTTACACTTTATTTCGAATATACATTTAATGAGTCTACAACTATTTTTATATCCTCAAAAGAAGCTTCCTTACCAATAACCTGATACACAGGAACCCTTTCTAACGAACCAAATAAATCCTGCTTTTTAACAAAAGTATATTGAACAGTAGGTACAGGCTGTTGAAAAAAGGTTAATTCACCAAGAAATGTTGAAATCTCTTTAATTTCAATCCCCTCCATATACAACTGTTCATTAACAGTTCCCGTAAGCATATAATCCCTTAAAAAAGCTACATTTAAGCCTTGGATATTTCTATCCTGAACTAAATCTACCTGATGATCATTTTCTGTTAAATAACTTATGACTAAAAGCTCATCCTCGTAAACGATTTCTGCTATTTCCCATTCTTCAGGGATGTTACTTGGAACTAAAACCGGAAATGGAAGTTCCCTTGAAGCTTGCATTAAGGTAGCATCAGAAGCTGTACAGGCAGAAAATAGAAAAAGGAGGCTTAGAACAGAAATAATTTTCAACTTGCCTTTAGTGACACGCACTTTTAACACCACTGCTTCCTCATAATCTATAATCCATTTTAGAATACTATAGATTAATGAAACCAGCAAACGAATCAAATTCCCCTGTATTTACAGACACCACAATATATGAAAACTAGTTTTAGCTGCTCGAAAATTGGAGGGTGATGATTTACGCTTCAATCAACTTTTTTGTAAGGTTATTGGTTATCTAAAATATGGAAAAATTTATATTTGATATTAGGTGTCCATGCGGTGGAATCCTCGTAAGCCCAATATCTCATTCTACTATTAGCGGTATGAGCATTTACTAACGGCATTCCCTCCCCATCTTTTGCAACGACGATCGTTGTATGTTGCCAATTTCCATCACCAGTAAAGTCGTAACAAATAACATCTCCCCTCAACAATTGATCTGCACTAGATACCTCTTTGACTCGAACGCCATGTTTAGTCCCACTTAAATACCAGCGCAAAGCATGGGCCACTGTCCAGCTATAGCTCCACTGATTATTACGATACCACCAGCCGTTGGAACGATCAGGATGTCCATTCATGGAAAGACCGCCAGCATACATACATTGGGAAACATAGTTAGTACAATCATTTTCAAATTTTCGGTATTCAGGGTTAAATTCATTCCACCAACGTTCTGCATATTGAACCACTGCTAAACGATCATAAGTATATCCCCGATTGGATCGCTGAGGACTTTCATGAAAAGTTTGTCTTAACCTTTCTTCCGGAACGCTTCCATCTCCATCGTTTTGCAGCTGATAATCATCAATAATTTCTCCATCCTCTAGGACGGCTCGACGAATCTGAACCTGTTCTTCAATATATAGCTTTCCATGATGACGGATAACATTTTGAAGCAGGAGTCCATATTCTACGAGAGACCTGTTCCCAAATGATTGCTCACGAATGATATGTCCATCGATTATGTTTTTTACAATTTCTGCCTGTCTATCCTTTAAGTTCTTTTGTTTCCTTTCTAAAGCGTCCCGCTCATTATTTCGGATAAATAGTTTTTTTCCTTCACCCCTGACATAACATTGCTGACAGCCCTGAATATACTCTTTTATTTTATTTATGACGAAACTCACAAGCCAACACCTCCTTACTATCTCCTATATATGTATTCCTGTAATGAACGAATAAATGAATAAATTAAGAAAAAAAGGATGTGTTTTAAAGGTTCATTTTCACCTTTAAACACATCCTTTTATAAGTAATTAAGAAATTTTTTCGATAGAGCCTTCTAATTTTAATAAATACTCTTTTTTATCAAGGCCTCCACCGTACCCTACCATGGATCCATTACTTCCAATCACTCTATGGCAAGGGATAATAATGGGGATAGGATTTTGATTATTCGCTCCCCCAATGGCCCGAACAGCCTTAGGAGCGCCAATTTCCATAGCGATTTGCTTATAAGACTTTGTTTCTCCATAAGCAATTTCCTTTACCTTGCTCCATACAAGCGTTTGAAATTTTGTTCCGATTAAATCTAAAGGAAGATCAAATTCCGTTCTTTCCTTCCGAAAATATTCTTCTAATTGTTTCAATGCTGGTTGAAGTTCAATGTCATTTTCCACTAACTCAACATTCATTAACTTCTTCTTTAGCCAATTGTCGATCGTAGAGCACGTTTTCTTAATGGAACCAAACTCAATAAAACAAATTCCCCTCTCCGATTTCCCCACCGTTAATAAACCGATCGGACTGTGCATTTCAGAAAAATAAATGTACGGTCTTACAGACATACTTTTACTAACCCCACTTTCCGTCCAGAAATATATCTATATTTTAATGTTTTCTAAGTTTATTTGATTTTCTATTCATGGTACTGGACGATGATTACACTTTCAACCTTGAATTTTGTCAAATTCTTTGTTTTTTAGTGCCTTATCTATTTCGTAGAGAACATTTGGATCCTTTTCTCTGTTTTTCGCTTGTATTAGTTTTTCCTCACAGGACTTCTCCGTAAATTCTCCTATGGCCCATGCCGCCGTTCCTCGTATTACTGGACGGGGATCACTCTCTAATAAATGGAAGAGTGTAGGTAATGCCTCTTTTTCTTTATAATGAGCTAGAGCAATAATAGCATTTCTCTGGATTGGTTTTTTCCCCCTCCAAGAACCTGATATCCTGCCAAACTTTCTCTTAAACTCTTTATTACTTATAGTTAATAAAGGGATAAGCTGAGGTTTCACTATATCAGGATCCGGTTCCATTTCAGGATGATGGTGGAAATCCTTTCCTTTATTCTCTGGACAAACTACTTGGCACGTATCACAGCCGTACAAACGATTTCCAATCTTCTTCCGGTATCTTTCCCCTAACATATCCTTCGTTTGCGTTAAAAAGGCAATACATTTATTGGAATCAAGCTGACCTCCTTGAACCAATGCACCAGTAGGACAAGCTTCCACACACTTATTGCAGGTTCCACACTGGTCTTCTATAGGGGTATCTGGAGGAATAGAAATCGTCGTGATCATTTCACCTAAGTAAACATAAGAGCCAAATTCAGGAGTGATAATCGCACAGTTCTTCCCACTCCAACCAATACCAGCCCTTTCTGCAACAGCACGATCCGACAACTCACCTGTGTCTACCATAGATAAACATTTTGCATCTTCTACTTTTGTTAAGATAAATTCTTCTAGAGCTTGTAATTTTCTTCGTAAAATATGATGATAATCTTCACCCCAAGAAGCCCGACAAAAAATTCCCCTTCTATCTCCTTTTTTTGATTTTGGAGCATTTTTTAACTTAGAAGGATAAGCAAGGGCGATGGAAATAATCGTCTTTGCCTCAGGTAAAAGCGTTGATGGGTTAGTCCGTTCTTCGATGGAACCCTTTTCAAAACCTGACTCAAACCCTAATTGTTGCTGCTCCAGTAGTCTATTTTTAAAGGATACAAATGGATCCGCTGCGGCAAAGCCTATTTTGTCGATGCCTATACGTTTACTGTATGCAATGATTTCTTCTTTTAATTGGGCGTTTGCCACAACCTTCACCTTCTTTCTAAAAAAAATTTATTTTTTAGCTATTTGAATGAATTTCATCATTCAGTTTCTTATGAAAACAACAAATTTAAAATAACATTTATATCTTTTTAAAACTTAATTAAATTTACGCGGTTCATGTATGCTTTTTGAGACAGGTATGTACCGTTTCCTTTTCCTTACGCGGTTCATGAATGCTTTTTGAGACAGGTAAGTGGCACTCCCGTTTCGTTACGCGTTCCATGAATGCTTTATGAGACAGGTAAGTGACACTTCCGTTTCGTTACGCGTTTCATAAATGCTTTATGAGACAGGTATGTGCCGGTTCCTTTTCCTTACGCGGTTCATGAATGCTTTATGAGACAGGTATGTGCCGGTTCCTTTTCCTTACGCGGTTCATGAATGCTTTTATGAGACAGGTAAGTGCCGTTTCCTTTTCCTTACGCGGTTCATGAATGCTTTATGAGACAGGTATGTGCCGTTTCCTTTTCCTTTCGCGGTTCATGAATGCTTTATGAGACAGGTATGTGGCACTCCCGTTTCGTTACGCGTTTCATAAACGCTTTTTGAGACAGGTAAGTCACGCTTCCATTTCGTTACGCGGTTCATAAACGCTTTTTGAGACAGGTAAGTCACGCTTCCATTACGTTACGCGTTTCATAAATGCTTTTATGAGACAGGTAAGTGGCGCTTCCCTTTCGTTACACGTTTCATAAATGCTTTATGAGACAGGTATATGCCGGTTCCTTTTCCTTTCGCGGTTCATGAATGCTTTATGAGACAGGTATGTGCCGTTTCCTTTTCCTTTCGCGGTTCATGAATGCTTTATGAGACAGGTAAGTCACGCTTCCACTACGTTACGCATTTCCTGATAGTTTTGGTTGTATACATGGAAAAAAGTAGCGTTCCTGTTTCGAAACACTACTTTAAATTTATATTCGTATATAAAGTTCGTTTTGTTGGAGCGGGTGATGAGAATCGAACTCACGACATCAGCTTGGAAGGCTGAGGTTTTACCACTAAACTACACCCGCATATAGATTTATTACAAATTTAGAATTGCTTACAAAGTTAGGGCCTTACATGTCTCTTCCTCTGCTAGCTCAGCTCCGATGTGGATCCGTCGAGACAACTCGAAGCTTACTCGAGATGCTTTGCTCGCGGCTGAGGTTTTACCACTAAACTACACCCGCATACAGATTTATTATAAATTTAGTATTGCTTACAAAGTTAGGGCCTTACATGTCTCTTCCTCTGCTAGCTCAGCTCCGATGTGGATCCGTCGAGACAACTCGAAGCTTACTCGAGATGCTTTGCTCGCGGCTGAGGTTTTACCACTAAACTACACCCGCATTTATTATTATTTACAAATTGTATTGTACTATTTAGTGATCGGGTTGTCAAATGGGTTAAACAAATTCCCAAAAAATGTTACAAAAGCGGTTTACTTATAACTTTATTTTATCCGTTTATTCCCCTTTTAAAATAGGCATTCTAAGAACGAATGATTAGGAGGGGGTGAATTAAGATGAAATTTAACGAAGTTAAAAATCAACAAAAGAATGGTCAACCTGCACAGCATCAAGATCACCAGCCTGGTTTTGAAAATGAAATGAACCCGCAGCCTATTTACGATGATCACAATTATAAGGGGAGCGGCAAACTTAAGGATAAGGTGGTGATCATAACTGGAGGGGACAGCGGAATTGGGAGGGCAGTTGCCATTGCCTTTGCTAAGGAAGGTGCCAAGCTTTCTGTTGTCTACTTGGATGAGCATGCAGATGCTGAAAAGACAAAGGCTGATGTGGAAAAATACAATGGCGAATGTTTATTGATCTCCGGGGATGTTGGGGAAGAAGCTTTTTGTCAAAAGGCGGTTCAAATGACAATAGATCAATATGGCACCTTGGATTGTGTCATTAACAACGCAGCGGAACAGCATTATCAAGAAAAGATTGAGAATATTACGTCCGAACAAATGGAACGTACTTTTAAAACCAATATATTCTCTTGCTTCTATATAACAAAAGCAGCAATGCCACATTTAAAACAGGGAAGCACCATTATTAACACAGCATCCATTGTCGCCTATAAAGGAAACCCTGTACTAATGGATTATGCGTCTACGAAGGGGGCTCAAATAGCCTTTACCCGCTCCCTGTCTGAAAATCTTGTTTCAAAAGGCATAAGAGTGAATGCAGTAGCACCAGGGCCTATTTGGACTCCGTTAATTCCAGCTTCATTTCCTGCAGACCAAGTAGCAAACTTTGGAACAAACAGCCCAATGGGAAGACCTGGTCAACCTGCGGAATTAGCACCTAGCTATGTTTATTTAGCATCAGATGATTCTTCCTACGTTTCCGGTCAAGTTTTGCATGTAAATGGCGGCTCCATCGTTAACGGATAATCTGTTATTCTCAAAAAAATGTAACAATTTTTTCCCGTATTAAAAAACGTTTTTTGGAAAAATTACAACTATGGGAGGTGATAATGATGGCAAAACGCAACAGAAATGCAAACAACAACAACAACAACAATAACAACAGAGACTTAAATGTTGATAATGCAAATGCTGAGTTCGCTAACGAGAATGATTTCAACAACAACGACAACCGCAACAACAGAAATAACAGAAACAACCGTAACAACAACAACTAATTAAATACTTAACTGTGCTAACCTCCACACATGACGTGTGGAGGTTAGTTATTGTATTGTAATCCTATGTGCCGTAACTTTTTATTCCCCCATCTCATACGATAAAGTAATTCGTGTATTGGGGAGGTACGTACCGATGCAATCTAACATCATTTACACGGCCATTGGGGATTCATTAACAGTAGGAGTCGGTGCTTACTTAAGTACTGGGTTTGTTAAACGTTATGAAAAATTAATTTATCAAAAACTACAGGCACCAGTGATTACCCGAGTTTTTGCAAAGCCACGTATCCATTCCAGTCAATTACTACAAATGTTTAGCAACCCAGAGTTACAGCGAAGTATTCAACAGTCTAATATAATAACTATATCTATTGGTGGTAATGACTTACTAAAAGCAAATAGAAAGTATAAAAAAAGTAAAGACCCAAAGATATTTGAAGAAGCAGAGAATATTTTTTATCATAATGTCCGTCAGATGCTCTTTGAAATTCAATATTTGAAAGAATATGACTATAGTCGTCCTTACATTATACAACTGATTGGCCTTTATAATCCTTTCCCTAAAATAAGCTACAGTGATTATTGGGTAAACAGATTTAACCATGTACTTTATTCGTTTACGGGAAATAACATTTATTTTACAGATATCCACTATTTATTTAAACACTATAATAAAAGGGTGTTACCTATTGGTATACACCCGAATGGAAATGGTTATCAAATCGTTGCGAACGAGTTAGCTAAAACATTAGAATATTATCCTCATCATACAAAATAACAGAATGGGACATAGACACAGCAGCTGCCTATCTCCTTAAAGCCCTTATTCTTCCCTACAATAGGCTGCAGTTACTAGCTGCTTGTGTGTGACTCCTTTACAACCGTTAAACAATATCTACAATAATTCCCATACATTTCAATCGTTGTTAGACAACCTGGACATGTCCAAGCTAAACATTTCGGACACTTTTTCCCCCTGTTGTATAAATAACTATATGGCAACGCCGTTTCACCACATTTTACACAAGTTCCCCTCAGCATAACAGTCCCCCCTAGCCTATATCTATGACAGGCCATTATAAGAAATGAAGACTATTTTAGAGACAAACTTAAAAATGCTGGCCAGGTTTACTGACCAGCATGTCAGACAGGAATGGTATTCATTAATACCCATTCGGCTTTAGTCTGAGGAGGTATAAAAAGCTGATAAAGTTTAACTGTATTTGATGGATCAAACGCATCCATGATGGAAAAAGTGATTTTACAATAAACTTTATTATTTGCAGCATTCTATTCGCCTCCCTAGTGTTAGAATGCTCCATTTTAAGATTAATTATAAGCAGTGTTATTCTTCCCATATTATATAGAAAGAAAAAATGAATTTATTTTCTTAATCATGTACATAGTTTAAGAAACTTGTCACAGCTAGGACAGGACATCTCTATGTAAAACAGGTATAATTTAATTAAAATATAGTATGCTTGGAGTCGCCGCCTTTGCTTCTCCAAGCTTATTGAAAAAATAAAGTATGCGAAAACAGCCTAAAATTTAGAAATGGGAGCTAGTAATATGTATCGAAATTTAGAAGAGTGTGTTCTTGATCTTGAGAAGAATGGTCATTTAATTCGAATAAAAGAAGAAGTAGATCCCTATTTAGAGATGGCAGCAATTCATTTAAAAGTATTTGAAGCAGGGGGGCCTGCATTGCTTTTTGAAAATGTTAAAGGTTCGAAGTTTCCTGCAGTCTCTAATTTATTTGGGACTTTAGAGAGAAGTAAGTTTATTTTTCGCGATACTTGGGAGTCAACGCAAAGTGTCATTGGTCTTCGCAATGACCCAATTCAAGCGATTAAAAATCCTTTTAAGCATGTTAGCACAGGTTTTTCCGCTACAAAGGCACTTCCTGTAAAGAAATCGAAGAATTTACCTGTGGGTGCACAAGAAATTAACATATCTGATCTTCCCCTTATTCATCATTGGCCGGACGATGGAGGCGCTTTTGTTACCTTACCTCAGGTTTACTCAGAGGACCCTGAGAAACCAGGCATTATGAATGCGAACTTAGGAATGTACCGTGTCCAGCTCACGGGAAATGAATATGAGCTAAATAAGGATGTGGGTGTTCATTATCAAATTCATCGTGGGATCGGTGTACACCAGCATAAGGCAAATAAGCTAGGAAAACCATTAAAGGTCAGTATTTTCATTGGTGGCCCTCCTGCCCATACATTAGCAGCAGTTATGCCCCTTCCTGAAGGCTTAAGTGAAATGACCTTTGCTGGGATGCTTGCTGGTCGTAGATTCAACTACACGTATGAGGATGGGTACTGTATCAGTACAGATGCTGATTTTGTCATTACTGGGGAAATTCACCCTGAAGATACGAAGCCGGAAGGTCCTTTTGGAGATCATCTTGGCTACTACAGTCTTGTTCATGATTTTCCTACTTTAAGGGTTCATAAAGTTTACGCACGTGAAAATGCCCTTTGGCCGTTCACCGTTGTTGGAAGACCTCCTCAAGAGGATACAGCCTTTGGGGCCCTTATCCATGAGTTAACTGGGAGTGCCATTAAAACGGAAATCCCTGGAGTGAAGGAAGTACATGCTGTAGACGAAGCAGGTGTTCATCCACTTCTATTTGCAATCGGGAGCGAACGTTACACTCCTTATCAAAAGGTAAAGCAGCCAATGGAGCTTCTCACGATTGCCAACAGAATCTTAGGGACTGGTCAGTTGAGTCTGGCAAAATATCTGTTTATTGCAGCGGAAGAGGACAAGCCGTTAGATACCCATAAAGAAGTGGATTTCATCACGTATATTTTAGAAAGAATGGATTTAAAGCGGGATATTCATTTCCAGACGAATACAACGATTGATACATTAGATTATACAGGTACAGGTCTAAATATCGGGAGCAAAGTAATTTTTGCAGCATGTGGAGACAAGAAGCGGGATCTATGTACAGAGGTTCCTGAGAACTTAAAGGGAATAAGAGAATTTAAGAATCCTCGGTTGGTCATGCCAGGGGTAGTTGCCATCGAAGGACCTGCCTTTACAAATCATGAAAATGCACAAAAGGAAACCGATGCCTTAAGTGCTGCCATATTGGAAAAGGGAGAAATGCCTTCCTGTCCGCTCATTATTCTTAGTGACGATAGTACGTTCCTCAGTGAGAAGTTGAGCAACTTCTTATGGGCTGCATTTACGCGGAGTAACCCATCTCATGATATTTACGGTGTAAATAGCTTTTATGAGCACAAACACTGGGGCTGCGACAATATGATTATGGATATTCGCAGAAAACCCCATCATGCACCACCATTAATTCCCGACCAAACGGTGGAAAAAAATATAGAACGCTTTTTTGCAAAGGGAGCAAGTCTGGAGAGTGTGAAAATAGATTAAAATCAAACCCAAGAATATAGTCAAAAAAACACATCTTATAATTTTAAGATGTGTTTTTTTCAGAGTGGGCACTTCCCTTTCTTCCAAATTTCATTAAATACAAACATCCCCTATGTTGTCTTAGCTTTTTTTACCTTGAGATAATTGCCTACGGTCGCTTGCTAATGGTGGTTGCTCTAACCAGCCTTCACTTATCATGAAGTTCGCACCGTCTTCAGCGTATAGTGCTAATTCCGTACAAAGCTTCAAATACTTTGCGGCAAGATCTCTTCTAGAATTCACACTAAAGGCCGTACCATAAAAAGCAATGGCAACCTGTGAAGACAATTGGATTTGGTACAACATAAACTTGTCTGAAAATGGAGGATCCGTGGAATCAGTGACAAACGATTGCCAAGACATTGGAGAGTTTAGCTTTTCTTCACCAAAAATATTTTGAAATTCATTAATATGCTTATTAGCTATCCTAATCCCTCGATTTACGTACTTACGAACTTTTTCAGAACTTGTAACTTGACTAAATCCAACCTTTAATGCAACGTGTAAATGCATCTTAGACATGTTAAAGGTAATATCACTAATTTCCATAGCAGTGAGCGGCCGCCGTTCTCCAAACCACCCTGTCAAAAAACTTTGCTCTTTAACAAAACTTATAGATTCAGGTGGAGAAAGTACCGGTGGACGTGTCAAAAGTCCTTTAGTAAGCATCATATCTATTGTTTTCTCGAACAGGTCCATTGTTTTCGAATTACATTCCATATAATACTTACGTATATCAGCACGAATCGAAGTACTAACAGAAAGGGCATATCCTGTTAAGCCTTGCAACGCCATAATATACAAATAAAAGAGGTAAAATGGATCTTGAAAAAGCCGTGGTGCATTCACATTAACATCTTTATCTGTAAACCCGAGGGGAACTGGATAGTTTTCACCTTTAAAAAATTCCGTTAATTTTGAAATATGGCTTTCAGATAATTTCAATGCTGTTTGGTAGAGGTGATGGATATCTTCATCTTCAATATGTTCAAGTGCATATTTAAAAAAACAAATAGACATAGAATCGAACATATATTGCGTCCAAATACTCGCCATTTCCGATGCTGTAAGTGGTAAATTACTACTAGATTTCATATACTGAGCATCTCCTTCACAATATTAATACTATGTTTTGAAGGTTTTATATTTTTTATGCTTCCCAATGAATCACGTTTTAGATATTAAATAGGCTGTTTTTTAATAGCATTAACTGCCTTTTGCATAAAATCAATTTATATATCTTTCTTCCTCCCCCCTCTTTATACCCATGCAATTGTTAAGTAACTCTCTTCTATTTAGCATATAAAACACTATTTCCCATAAGTATATTACAATGGAAATTTTAATTAATATTGAGTCCAGTAGAGTTTATACTTACTACTTTTTTTCAGGGGGGAGTTAAATAAATGAGTGATGAAAAAAGAAAACATCCTAAAGCTGAAAGTAAGAAAAAACAACAGCTAGAGGATGTTACTATTGATCACACGGGGAAAAAAATGACGACGAATCAAGGGATACGTGTTACGAATGATGATGATTCGTTAAAAGCGGGAACTCGAGGTCCTACCATTATGGAAGACTTTCATTTTCGAGAAAAAATGACCCACTTTGATCATGAGAGAATTCCAGAACGGGTTGTTCACGCACGCGGGACTGCAGCCCACGGCTACTTTCAAGTTTATGAACCTTTAACGGAGCTTACAAAAGCTAGTTTCCTTCAAGACCCAACTGTCAAAACACCGGTATTCGTTCGTTTTTCAACGGTAGTTGGCTCACGGGGATCAGCAGACACTGTTCGTGATGTTCGTGGCTTCGCTACTAAATTTTACACAGAAGAAGGAAACTACGATCTTGTGGCTAACAACATCCCTATCTTTTTTATTCAAGATGCCATAAAGTTCCCTGATGTGGTTCATGCCATTAAACCGGAGCCACATAATGAGATCCCACAGGCTTCCGCCGCACACGATACTTTCTGGGACTTTGTGGTCAACAATACGGAGACTGCCCATATGATCATGTGGCTCCTTTCTGATCGGGGAATCCCAAGAAGCTTTCGAATGATGGAAGGCTTCGGTGTTCATACTTTTAGGTTTGTTAACGATCGGGGAAAAGCTACATTTGTGAAGTTCCATTGGAAGCCAGTCCTCGGAACCCATGCATTAGTTTGGGACGAAGCACAAAAACTAGCAGGAAAAGATCCAGATTACCATCGTCGAGACCTGTGGAACGCTATTGAAATGGGAGATTATCCAGAATATGAGCTGGGTATTCAAATTTTAGAGGAAGAAAATGAATTTGCCCTTGATTTTGATATTCTTGATCCTACGAAATTCTGGCCTGAGGAACAAATACCTGTTAAGTACGTCGGGAAATTGACCTTAACGGAAAATGTGGATAACTTCTTTGCGGAAACGGAGCAGTCTGCTTTCCATGTGGGGAATATCGTACCAGGTATTGATTTTACCAACGATCCTCTCCTTCAAGGTCGTCTCTTTTCTTATTTAGATACGCAATTAATTAGACTTGGGGGACCAAATTTTCATGAAATACCGATTAACCGTCCCATAAAGCCACCAGTAAATAATCAAAGGGATGGGTTTCATCGAACAACGATTAACCGTGGGGTTACAAGCTACTCCGTTAACTCTCTCCAAGGGAATTATCCTAGACCTTCCTCGGAAAAAGAAGGTGGATATGCCCACTATGCGGAGAAGGTCGAAGGGAAGAAAATTCGTGAAAGAAGTCCTTCCTTTCACGATCACTACAGTCAAGCAACGGTGTTTTGGAACAGCATGTCCCCTATCGAAAAAAAGCACATCATAAAAGCCTTTCACTTTGAGGTTGGAAACGTGGAAAGTGAGGAAATTAGGCAGCAGGTTGTGGATATGTTTAATCACGTGGACCATACCCTTGCAAAAGAAATTGCAGCAGGGGTTGGTGCGAAGCCTCCTTCAGCACCTGCTGGTCCTAAAATTACTGCCAGTTCCCCAGCGGTGAGCCTTTTGACTACAAATTATACGGTGAAATCTAGAAAAGTAGCCATTTTACTAGAGGATGGATTTAATTTTCATGACTATTCTCAAATGGTAAATGAATTAAAAGGGGCTGGCATTCATCCAGAAGTTATTAGTCATCACTTAGGAACCCTAACAAGTAAGGAAGGGAAAAAGGTTCAAGTGGATAAAACCTTTGCAACGAGTGAATCTGTCATGTTCGATGCCGTTTTCGTTCCAGGAGGAGCTAAAAGTGTAAACAAATTAATCGCTAAAGATAAAGCAAATTATTTTCTAAAGGAAGCCTTTGATCATGCAAAAACAATAGGGGCTAGTAATGAAGGGGTGGACTTACTAGCAGATTCGGGAATTCGTGGAATTGCCATTGCCGGATCTGAACACCACCCAACGCCTGTAGAATCCATGGGAGTTATCACCATACAAAACGCAATGAACCTATCCAATTTTACACAAACCTTTATTAAAGCAATGAAAAAGCACCGCCATTGGGTAAGAGAAGCGTAAATCTATTGGATGGTCCTGCTCCCGCCGTAACGTTTGGGGGCAGGACCGTTTAATCAAACCCCATTACTTAATCGCCTTACGATGGACATGATATAATTTACATCTTCACGTGTTTTTACATCCATTTCTAAACAAATGTCTTCCATTGATTTTCCCTCTAATAACCAATTACTTATCTGTTCCTCATCTTTTAAATATTCTTCAAGTAAAAACTCCACGTTATGTCTCCTGCTCTCTTTTGATGATGGTGAAGGAATAGGCCGATCGGCTAAAATAAAATAGAGCTTCAGCTTTTCACCTGTGATTTGCTGTAAATTTGCCTCGAGTTGGTCCTTATATCGATTCTCTAACCAGTCTCTAGCAAATTCATTATGGGCTGATACAGTAAACTTATTGGATTCCAATCGAAAAGCTTCCGTTTCTTTAATCCATGTGTCATAAGCAGGTTCAGAGATTTCCACCTTTATAAGACTTTTTACTTCATTCCATATTTCTCGGATATCCATTAAATCACCCTCTTCTATAAAACTAAAATACATTTCTTCTATTGTTATCTACATTAAACCAGTTAGTCATCCCTACACTTTATCCCTATACATACAATTATTTTCAAATACTCTTCCTTTGGATTGCTTTTTTGCCATAAAAAAACAACCTTCCATTTTCATTTCACAGGATTATTCGACAAACATCCCATAATCCCCTTGCAAATAAAAAAGAAAATTGTGTCGTTTTTTTGAACTTTATAGTGGGACCTGCCCTCGTTACACTTAGGTATTATCGTACCAGGGGCAGGACCTTTTTATGTTGCAATGATCACCTTCACTCCACTATCTCTCAGACCTTGAACAATTGCTTCTTCCGTAAACGTATCGGTAATGATCGAATCGATACTAGTTACATCACTGATTTTTGTTAAGGCCCTTGTTCCGAATTTACTATAATCAGCCATATAATACACCTTGTCAGATAGCTCAATGACTTTATGCCTTAACCTGGCCTGTAATTCATTGTTATCACTTAAGCCTCTCTTCACATCAATGCCCTTACTTGAGATAAACGCTTTATCAATAAAATACTGGTCCAGTGCACTTTCCGCCAATGGCCCTACGAATGAAAGGGAAATAGTCGTTAAGGAACCCCCTAAACAAATGACATGAATCTTATCCTTCTCACTCAATTCCAATGCCACTTTCATGGAATTTGTTAATACCGTTAATGGCATATTCGGCAAGCTAGAAGCCACATACCAAGCCGTCGTACTTGCATCTAAAAAGACCCTTTCCTCTTCCTGTATATGGCTAATTGCCTCTAGAGCAATTGTCTTCTTTTCTTCTACATTAATAACTTCTCGTGTAGCATACGGGATTTCCGATTGATTAGATTCTACTGAAACCGCTCCCCCGTGACTTCTTGTTAATTTACCTTCCCCTTCGAGCTTCCCTAAGTCTCGTCTAATGGTTTCTTCTGTTACACCGAAGATTTGACTTAGCTCAGAGACACGAATACTTCCCCGCTCATTTACAAGTGCAACAATCTTCTTATATCTCTCTTCTGCAAGCATAAGAACCCTCTTCCCTCTAATGCGTTTAGCCAGAAAGTATGAATCTAGTTGTCATTCGCTACGGTCCCCTCGCTTTCCGTGGGTGCTCTGACAAGCCTCCTCACGACTTCGTCGTTGCGGGGTCTCGTCTTGATCATTCTCCCACAGGAGTCTCTCGGACCTTCGCTCATTCCAAGCAGACTAATATTTTAAAGCTCCATGGTGCAAATTTTTACTTGTATGGAGGTCTGCCCTGTAAATACAAATATTGTGTTGATATTCGCTGCAGCCCACTCCCTTTCCGCGGGCGAACCGCAAGCCTCCTCGGGCTTACGCCCTGTGGGGTCTTGCCTGGCTCGCTGTTCCCGCAGGAGTCTCGTGGGCTTCCGCTCACACCAACAGAAATAAAAACTTGTATTTTCATTCTCCATGGTGCAAAATTTCACTTGTATGGAGGTATACCTCCTAGTTTAAACGCCTCATAAATTATTTATCCATTACCACATATAGGTTACCTTAATTAGGCCTTGAATTCCAACAACTAAATGTATTTTGAGTAAGTACATTTACTGTAACCCGAAATGAACTTCACACAAAAAGGAAATTCCTGTGAGGAAATGCGTACCTTCACAGGAATTCTTTTTATTTTTTAACTATTAGCGTGTAAATGCGGCTGGTACTCCGCCGTCTACTGTGATCATGCAGCCTGTTGTTTTTTCTGCTTTGGAAGAAGAGAAAAAGGCAATGGAATCTGCAATATCCTCTGGAAGGATGTTAACTAGTAACGTTGTACGTTTACGATAATGCTCTTCTAGTTGATCTGGCTCGATACCATATGCTGCTGCACGTTCTTCTCTCCAACTGGAACCCCAAATTGCAGAACCTTGTAACACGGCATCTGGAAGGACAGAGTTGACACGTATACCATACTCGCCACCTTCTGCTGCAATACAACGGGCTAAGTGTGTTTCCATTGCTTTTGCTGAACTGTATGCCGCAGCGTTTTTCCCAGCATAGACAGAGTTTTTCGATCCAACAAATACCATACTTCCACCAATGGCTTGTGTTTTCATTTGTTTGAATGCTTCCCGTGCTACTAAGAAATACCCTGTTCCAAGAACATTCATGTTAAGGTTCCATTCTTTTAATGTCGTCTCATCGAATGGACTTGAAGTTGCAAGACCTGCATTGTTTACAATAATATCGACACCACCATAGGCTAATGCCGTTGCTTCAAAAGCAGCTTGTACCTGCTCCTCACTTGTAACATCCATTTTTACGGCAATGGCACGACCTTCACCATATTCTTCGTTAATTTCAGCTGCTAGTTTCTCCGCACCTTCTAAGTTTAAGTCAGCTAAAACGACATGTGCTCCTTCAGAAACGAATTTTCTAGCAGTAGCACTTCCAATTCCACCAGCACCACCTGTGATAAAGGCAACTTTTCTAGAAAACTCCGCTTCTGCAGGTGCAAGGGATAACTTGTAAAGCTCTAGTGGCCAGTACTCAATGTTGTAGGATTCGTTTTCATTTAGAGATACAAAGTTTCCTAGGGCAGTAGAACCTTTCATAACGGAAATGGCACGAGTGTAAAGGGCTCCACTAACATTGGCCATGACGAGGTTTTTCCCAGAGTTCACCATCCCAATTCCAGGGATTAAGATAACCCGTGGCGCAGGCTCCATCATTTGGTCACCATCGTTCTTATTACGCTCGAAATAGGCTTTGTACTCCTCTTTAAAGCTAGCAACCCCTGTTTTGATAGATTCGATTAATTGACCCACGTCTTTTGTTTGCGGATCCCAATCAATATAAAGGGGAACGCGTTTTGTATGAACTAAATGATCAGGACAAGCAGCACCGATTTGGGAAAGCTCTGGTGCATCGTAGCTATTAACAAACTCTAGTATATTTTCCCCAGTGTCATAGGTTAATAGCATTTTCTTCTCATCACTCACAGCTCCACGAATGACAGGAAGTACTTTCGCTAATATGTCATTTTTCTCTTCGGCAGGTAATGATGTATATTTTTGCCCACCAAAGACATTGTTTTCTTGGATTTTCGAGTTGATGTAAGCCTCTGCTTCATTAATAACAGAGATTGTTTTATCATAGCTTTCTTTCGCTGTTTCTCCCCACACCACTAAACCGTGCTTTTCCATTAATACAAGCTCTGCATTAGGATTATTTTGCACTCCCTCTGCAATCATTTTTGATAGAGTAAATCCAGGACGGATATATGGTACCCAAACAAAACGGTTCCCAAAGATTTCTTCCGCTAATTGTCTCCCATTATCTGCACAACACAGGCTAATTATCGCATCTGGATGCGTGTGGTCTACATGCTTAAATGGTAAAAATGCATGTAATAACGTTTCAATAGATGCTCTCGGATGCTTGCTATCAATCATGCAATGAGATAAGTATTCTACCATTTCTTCATCTGGCATTTCATCCCGTTCTATTAACGGACGAATATCCTCCATATTTAAACCAGTAAAGTTTTTGTGTTTCATTGTAGCTAAGTCAGATCCGCTTCCCTTTACCCACATTACTTCAATATCTCTGCCTCTGAAATCCTTTTCTATCGTTTTCATGGACGTATTACCGCCACCCCAGTTACAAACAGCACGATCCGATCCAATTAAGTTTGAGCGATATACGAGTTCATCTAATCCAGTCTGCAATTCCTTAACTTCTTCTTGAGACCATAAATTTTTAACCATAACACCCTCCGTATTTGTTTGTTTATTTTTGATTTATTTTGTATTTTCACTATAACACAAATTTGTTTGTGTTTGAATACTTTTAAACAGACTTTTTTCATAAAAAAATAAGTGGGGTATTTACCACTTATTTCCCGTTTATTTTTGATTTGTTATATAAATTCGATGCTAAGGTTTCCCGGTCACCCTTGCTTTGACACGCGTATTGTGGGCTATCTTTATAGGTCGCGCTTCAATCTGACTCTTTGGCACGCGAAGTCAATACCACTCTAGTCTAGGTAAAACCCTTTATCTTTTTAGTAGAACTTCTTGCTCATAACTTTTTACTTCTTCTAACCAAGTTTCTTTCACTGGCACTCCCATTTGCTCGCAATAATAATCCCAGATGGCTCCAAATGGATAGGTTTTAAACTCCTCCAACAATGCTAGTCTTTCCGTGAAATTACCCTCATCTTGCAATTGCTTTAGCTTATCATTTGGTATTAGCAATGCATACAGTAAAGACTTAATCATGTTACGTGTACCAATGGTCCAAGCAGCCACACGGTTGATGCTTGCATCAAAGAAATCTAAGCCGATAATGACACGATCTAATGCATCGTTCCTTACGATTTCAAGTGCAATTTCCTTTAACTCATCATCTAGGATAACTACATGGTCACTGTCCCAGCGGACTGGGCGTGAAACGTGTAAGGCTAATTTTTCACTAAATAGAAGCATGGATGATATTTTATTAGATACAGTTTCCGTTGGATGATAATGTCCTGTGTCTAGTAAACAAAGCTTATTATTTTGTAAAGCATAGCTTAAGTAAAACTCATGGGATCCTACTACATAGGATTCAGAGCCAATTCCAAACACTTTACTTTCAACGGCATCCAAGTTATATTTTTCATCTATTTCTTCTGCAAAAATCTCGTCCAATGCGTCCTTAAGACGTTTTCTTGGGGTCAAACGATCACTAGGAATATCCTTGTATCCGTCTGGAATCCAAACGTTTGTTAAACTTGGAGTTCCTAGCTCCTTACCGAAGTACTCCCCAATTTTACGGCTGACTTTACAGTGGTCAACCCAAAATTTACGGATCTCCTCGTCTGGATGAGCTAACGTTAATCCATCCGCCGCTTTTTCATGGGAGAAAAGGGTTGGGTTGAAATCAAGTCCTAAACCATTTTCCTTTGCCCACTTCACCCAGTTCGCAAAATGTTCTGGCTTCAGTTCATCCCTTTCCACCTCCACTCCATCTGTTTCTGCATAGATGGCATGGAGATTAATCCGATGTTTTCCAGGAATAAGGGAAAGGGCCTTATCTAAATCCATACGAAGCTGCTCCGGTGTCGTGGCTTTCCCTGGGTAGTTTCCTGTGACGTCGATTCCACCAGACAGTTCCCGTTGGTTTACTTCAAAGCCTGTTACGTCATCCCCTTGCCAGCAGTGGATGGAAATAGGCACTTTCTTTAACGTTTCTAAAGCCTTCTCAACATCAATGCCCCATTTTTCATAGTCCGCTTTTGCTGCTTCAAAATTTGCTTTAACTGACATCCTTATCTCTCCTCTATTAAACTAGTATATTTTTTAACCTCAAAGGAATCCTTAATCATTGTTCGTGCTTCATTAATATCCTTTAATTCATTTAAAGCTATAAGCTGGGCTGCGACATTTCCAATGGCCGTTGCCTCCACTGGTCCTGCATAAACGTCTTTCTTCGTTTTCTCGGCAATAAGTTGGTTTAACAATTCATTTTGGCACCCACCACCGATCACGTTTACCCGATCAAAATTTTGCTCATAGATTTCTTCAATTTGATCAATGGCAGATTGATAGCTTATGACTAAACTGTCAAAAATACATTTGGCCATTTCACCAGCAGTTTGTGGAATCTCCTGAGATGTTTCACTGCAATATTGTTGAATGGCCTCCATCATATTATCAGGTTTCAAGAACCTCTCATCGTCCACATTAACGGTGGAGGTAAAGCCGTCAGCCTCACGGGCGAGATCCACCAACTGAGCAAAGGAGTACTGATCGCCCAGGTTCCGCTTCACTTCTTGAATCATCCAAAGACCCATAATATTTTTCAAAAAACGGTAGCGGTAGTCGATACCGCCTTCATTCGTAAAATTATAATCTAGCGCTTTCATTATACAAATAGGAAAATGATTCTCTACCCCAATGAGTGACCACGTACCGGAGCTTAAATAGATGGTCCCCTCCGTTTCCGGTACGGAAACAACTGCAGATCCCGTATCATGTGTAGCAGGAAGGATTACATCTAAATCAAAGCCTAGCTCATTCACAATTTCTTGTTTCAAGCCACCTAACACTGTTTTTGGCAGCTTAATATCCTGAAACATGCCTTTGTTGATTCCTAAATGATCCAGTAATTGATGATCCCATTTTTTCGTAAAAGCATTTACTAGCTGGGTAGATGTGGCATTCGTATACTCATTTGCTTTAACACCAGTTAGTAAGTAGTTAAGATAATCTGGGATCATTAAAAATGTTTTTGCTTTCTCTAGTATTTCTGGATTGTTTTTCTTTATGGAATAAAGCTGATAAATGGTATTAAACTTTTGAAACTGAATACCCGTCTCCAAATACAGACGTTCCTTGGAGATAGTTTGGAAGACTTCTTCCATCATCCCATCTGTTCTTGGATCGCGATACGCCACTGCATCCGTTAATAAATGGTCATTTTCATCAAGTAATACAAAGTCCACGGCCCACGTATCAATACCGATACTGTCCGGTTGAATACCTAGTTCATGACATTTCTTTAGTCCGTTTTTGATTTCGTCAAAAAGCTTATCTATCTCCCAGCAAAAGTTTTCTCCATTGTGGACGATTTTGTTTTCGAACCGATGGATTTCCTGTAGCTTTAATTTCCCTTCCTCCACATAGCCGTGGATCAGTCTTCCGCTGGATGCCCCTATATCGACTGCTATACTAGATTTGCTCATTTTCTCACCTTCCTCGAAAACGCTTACTTACATTTATAATAACGAAGGATTACTGGTAAAAATATATCTTAATTTACTTATTTATTATCCTTATTTGCAAAAAGCAATCAGTGTGATAGATTCATGAGAGTACTAATTTGGTTGTCATTCGCTACGGTCCGTTCGCTTTCCGTGGGTGATCTGACAAGCCTCCTCACGACTTCGTCGTTGCGGGGTCTCGTCTTGATCATTCTCCCACAGGAGTCTCACGGACCTTCGCTCATTCCTCCATATAAAAATGCTATTTTCATTCTCTATGGTGCGAATTTCAATTTGCAAATGGGTCTACCTTAATATAAAAAAGACTCCATTCGTAGCTTTTCGCTTGAATGAAGTCAATGGATTGTTTCCTTTATTTCATATTTGCGTGTCTTAATTGCTTTGGTGTTTGTCCAAATTTTTCTTTGAAAATACGATAAAAATAACTGATATTGTCGTAACCAACATGATCTACCACTTCTCCAATGGGGAGGTCTGTGGTTTCCAATAGTTCTTTTGCTTTGGTGAGCCTTTTTTCCTGAAGGAGTTCTTTAAAGGTTTGGTTTGTTGCTTTTTTGATGCTTTTGCTCACGGCATATAGGGGTTGATTCCACTGCTTTGCCAGCTCATTTAAGGAAGCATGTTGGTAGTTTTCATCTATATACTTTAAACTTTGTATCACTAAATTCCGTTCAAAGGGAATATCCTTTTTTTGCACTAGCTTTTCGGAATGCTTAATCAACTGTACGATGAGAAGTCCCATATATAACTTCACCGTCGAATCGGAGAGAAGGGTGTGGTGGAACAGTTCCACAATCATTTTTTCCAAAATATCTTGAATTTCCGTTACTTCAGAAACCTTGAAATACAAATATTCTCCATTATGCGTATTGTTGTACAAGCTATTTAACAGGAAATCACTCACCATATTTTCCGAGGAAAGAAAGGAAAAGATGAATTTCAAAAAATCTGGGTGAACGATAAAGTTTAGAATAATGTCCTCCTCAGCACAAGCGTCTATTTCGTGCTCAATGTGCTGATTTAAAAATAATAATTCCCCCTGTTTTAAGGTAATCTCCTCATCCCCGACCCGCTGCTTTAACTGACCGTTTAGAACGTAATTAATCTCGATGTAGTCATGCTTATGCTTTGGAAAGTCAACAAACCTAGTATGTTTTCTTGCAACGATCTTTTTTTCATTGCTTAAAAACTTATCCCTTTCGATAATGAAATGGGTTTGAGTCGTATATAAATCCTTCACAACTTCCTTCTTTTGCTGCAGAATATTTTGCTCTTCCTCCGTTATTTCCATTAGTTCTTGCAGAAGTTGAACATTCATCGTACTCCCCACCTCATATTACTATTCTAATAATTAGAGTAACATAAGTTGGCCTTAACGGCTTTGTTTTTCAAAAATATAAATTAATTACCTAAAGAAAAAGTAAACAATGACGAAAATGAGTGCAGGGACAAACGTAATAATATATAACAGGGTTAATAATGTCATGCGGCTCTTCGTTGTTTTTACATAATCTTTGTCATTAGGTTTTAATCCAATGAAAATAGTTGCAGCAAGGGCGAAAATACAAATGATGGCGCTAACGCCTATCAGTATATTCATGTAAGAACCTCCTGTCTTCTTAACATTCATTCTACTAAAAAACCTTATGTATTACCGTACTCTTCTATATTAAATGGTATATATAATATCCTCAATGTATTTACTCTAATAATAATTCGAGGGTGACTCAATAGGTTTTAGAACTAACCTTTTGAGTTCACCCTCTTTCAATTTAAATATTTATTCTTAGGAACTTACGCTTTCCAACTTGGATGATTAAATCCTTCTTCATAGTAACTAGGTGTTGCATGTCTTCTACCTTTTCCCCATCTATTTTGACACCTTTATTTTCAATCATTCTACGTGCTTCACTTTTGGAGTTCAATAGTTTTAATCCTACTAATAAGTCGATGACCGGTACTTTCGCATCTCCTTCCCATTGAACCACAGGAATTTCTTCAGGCATGGTTCCTTTTTGAAAAACAGAGATAAATTGTTTTTCAGCCTTTTCTGCAGCTTCCTCTCCATGGTACATACGAACAATCGTCTTCCCTAAAAACATTTTTGCATCTCTTGGATGTAATTCACCGGATGCTAAGTCGTCTTTTATTTTTGTCAGTTGTTCAGGAGACAAGTCTGTTATTAATTCGAAGTATTTAACCATTAACTCATCTGGAATAGACATGGCTTTCCCGTACATCTCTTGAGGACTTTCATCAATACCAATGTAGTTTTTCTTTGATTTTGACATTTTTTCTACACCGTCAAGACCTTCTAATAACGGCATTAGCATGGCCACTTGCTTTTCTTTGCCGAACTTCTCTTGAAAATGTCTACCCATTAGAATATTAAAATGTTGGTCCGTTCCACCAAGTTCAATATCCGACTCTAATACAACGGAATCGTATCCTTGCATTAAAGGGTAGAAGAATTCATGCAAGGATATTGGTTTTCCAAGGGCAATCCGCTCTTCAAAATCATCTCTTTCCATTAGTCTTGCTACGGTTATTTTGCCGGCCAACTGGATGACATCTTCAAAATTTAATTTCGACAGCCACTTTGAGTTAAAGTGAAGCTCTACTTTATCCATGTCCATAACTTTGCCAAATTGCTCAAAGTACGTCTTCGCATTATGTTTTACTTCCTCATCCGTTAATTGTTTCCTAGCGACAGACTTCCCAGTCGGATCTCCAATCTTCCCAGTAAAGTCTCCAATTAGCAATTGAATGATATGACCGTTATCCTGAAATTGCCGCAGCTTGTTTAATACAACGGTATGACCAAGGTGCACGTCAGGTGCGGAAGGATCTAGTCCTAATTTTATTTTTAACGGCTTCTTTTCCATTACTGATTTCGCTACTTTTACTTCTAATTCTTCCGTAGGAATGATTTCTTGGGCACCTTGCGTGTAAGTCGCCATTTGCCTTTTTACTTCTTTATTTTGTTCTTCTGTTAGCTTCTTCCATACGCTTTCCATCTACATTACCCCCTATATAAAAATTAAAAAACCATATTCTTATCAAAGGGACGTGATTTTCACGCGGTACCACCCTTTTTGAAGATTATGGTCTTCCACTCATTGATTGCATAACAAAGCTCTAGGAATGTAATTCGTATTACCTTTGTATCGATTCACACCAACCATCGACTCTCTGTATACAGGGAGGTAAGTCCTACTGATTTTCCTGTCATCGCTTTACTATTATTTATTTATAATTTTAACCTGAAAATACAAATACTGTGTTGGTATTCACTGCAGCCCACTCCCTTTCCGCGGGAGTCTCGGGGCTTCCGCTCACGCCAACTGCAATAAAAACTTGTATTTTCATTCCCCATGGTGGGAATTTAATTAGTAGATTATTTATGTTAAAACTTATTTTCTCGTATTACTCGCCTTAATATTTCGGAGACGTTTTTTTGCTCCTCTACAGTTAAGCTGGAGACAATTTCAATTTCTCCTTTATGAAATTGTGGGTAGAGCTCTTCCATTATTTCTTTGCCTTTATCTGTAATCGTTACATAGGTTATTCTTCTGTCCCTAATGTCCGTTTTTCGATAACAAAATTCTTTTCTCTCCAGCGTTTTTGTAATGTTACTAATGGTAGCTTTGGATACGGCGGTTAACTCTGCCAGTTTTTTTGTTTCTACGGATTCCCATATCCATAAATCATAAAGGATCGAAAAGGAGGTCCACGAAAGTCCGTGTGTCGAAAGAACTTCCCGTTCCATTTTATTTCTCAACCCTTGTGCAACTCGATAGATATTCGTTACAACAGAAACAGCATCTAAATGAAGAGAATCCAAAGGCATTTTAGACAGACGGTTGATTGTATCTTTCTCTTCTTGTAGTAGCTCTCCGTCATCATTAAATGAATGTATAGCAACCAGCCCCTCTTAATTTTCAAAATCGTTAGCTATGAAACGATATTACTAAAAAAATAAGTTAATTGCAAGATATAAATTAGATGAATGAATTTTCATAAATTTAGGCCCTTCTATACCAAGGGGTTTAAAGTATAAAAAAGGAGTACCTCCCCTAATGTCTGATTACTCCTCTTCTATTTGTCTCATAAAGCTTTCATGAAACGCGTAACGAAGCGGAAGTGCCTCTTACCTGTACCATTAAGCTTTTATGAAACGCGTAACGTAATGGAGGCGCCGCTTACCTGTTCCATAAAGCTTTTATAAAACACGTAACGATGCGGAAGTGCCTCTTTCCTGTTTCATAAAGCTTTCATGAAACGCGTAGCGTAATGGATGCGCCTCTTACCTGTCTCATAAAGTTTTTATGAAACGCGTAAATTTAATTAAATATTATTCTAAATTTGTTGTCTTTGTAAGAAACTGAATGATGAAATTGATTTAATACAAAGAAATAAAAAAGTAACAAAGTTTGCATGATAGCCGCCTATAAAAAAGAACCTTTGATCTACGGTGGGATCAAAGGTTCTACCATTTAATGTATTAAGTGAAGACTAATTCTTTTTCCTTTAGGCCGAGGGTTTCGGCTGTTGAAGTGTGAATTTCTTGCAGGAGCTCCGGGTTCTCCATTAGTGACACGCCGTATGAAGGAATCATTTCCTTGATTTTCGGTTCCCACTCTTCCATATGTTGTGGGAAGGATTTTTTGATTACCTCAAGCATAACATGAACGGCAGTAGAAGCACCTGGTGATGCGCCTAATAAGGCTGCGATGGAGCCATCGGCAGCAGTAATTACTTCCGTACCAAATTGAAGGGTTCCTTTGCCCGCCTCCGTATCTTTGATTACTTGTACACGTTGACCTGCTACTACTAAATCCCAATCTTCGCTTTTCGCATCCGGGATAAACTCACGCAACTCTTCCATGCGCTGTTCCTTCGTTAACATCACTTGCTGGATCAAGTATTTCGTCAATGACATCTCTTTTGCACCTGCTGCAAGCATTGTCAAAACATTATTCGGCTTGATGGAAGTTAATAAATCAAACATGGAACCATACTTTAAAAACTTTGGTGAGAAACCGGCAAATGGTCCAAATAGTAACGATTTTTTATTATCGATAAATCTAGTGTCGAGATGAGGAACAGACATTGGAGGAGCACCAACTTTAGCTTTACCGTACACTTTTGCATGATGCTTCTCAACAACAAACGGATTGTTACATACCATAAATAGCCCGCTTACAGGGAATCCTCCAATATGTTTGGACTCAGGAATACCGGATTTTTGCAGTAAATGGAGGCTTCCTCCCCCGCTTCCGATAAAGACGAATTTTGCAGTCTGGCGTTCCACAGTACCGCTATCAAGATTCCGTACTTTCACTTCCCATGAACCGTCCTCTGTACGTTTTATATCCTCAACACTATGCTTATAGTTTATCTCTACGTTGTTATCTTTTAAATGATCAAATAACATGCGTGTTAAAGCACCAAAGTTAACATCCGTACCAGAGTCAATTTTTGTTGCGGCTATTGGTTCATTCGATGTACGCCCTTCCATGATAAGGGGGATCCATTCCTTTAGTTTCTCAGGATTATCGGAATACTCCATCCCTTTGAACAGGGGGTTATTGGATAACGCTTTAAAACGATTCTGCAAAAACGTTATATTCTTTTCCCCTTGTACAAAACTCATATGAGGTATTGGCATGATAAAGTCCTGCGGATTACGAATCAGATTGCTGTTTACAAGGTAAGACCAAAATTGCATGGATACCTGAAATTGTTCATTAATGTTTATAGCTTTACTAATATCTATAGATCCATCCTGTTTCTCAACTGTGTAGTTAAGTTCACAAAGTGCCGCATGCCCGGTTCCAGCATTATTCCATTCATTAGAGCTTTCCTCTCCGGCGTTTGCGAGCTTCTCAAACACTTTTATTTCCCATTCTGGTACTAACTCTTTCAGTAATGATCCCAAAGTCGCGCTCATGACTCCGGCACCAATTAGAATAACGTCTGTTTTCGTTTCTCTGTTGCTCATTTTTACCAACCTCTTAGACTAAGATTTGAAGATAGGATATAGGTGCTCCCTTAGGAAATACAAAAAGCCAATTCGCAACCCAATCACACATCTTTTATGATCAAAGATACACATAATCATAGTTTATCAGAATTTTTAATAGATTAAAATATTAATTTACGATAAAAATGATGGTAATAGTAGTATTTAGGGATAAAAAATGCGCCTGACCCCCAGTACAATAATACTGCATCAGGGGTCAGGCCTTCTTTTTATTCTATATTTAATACAATAATATTTACTGAATTTGCGGATAAAGTCACAACTGCACAGTTATTATCCAGTTTGATTTCCCCTTCAGTAGGTACTACCAATTCAGCGTTCTTCTTGTTGACGTTTGGTGTATGAACAAGGGATTCATCCCCAGTAACGGTAATGAATTTACCTTCTGCTGCTACGTTGAAATCCTTCAAAGAGATTTTCGTTGGTTTATCAAAGGCATCAGCATTAACAAGCTTAACATACACGTGATTATCGTCTTTCGTAACAGAGTTGAAAATGTCACGGTTATATACTTCTAATTTGTAATCCAACACCTTGCTTGTAAATGTACCATCTGTGTAAGAGCAGATGAGTCGGTCTCCAGTTTCTCCACCGTAATTAACAGAAATAGTGTAAAGAGTACCGTTTTCCAACTCTTCATACATGCTTGATCGTAAGTTACCGGCTGCTGTACTGGATGAATAGTCACCTAATGTGTATCCTTCAATGCCATCCTTGTAAACTTTTACAGCCGTGGCGTTTCCGTTATATCCAATGGCGTATTCATGAACATTCTTTTTCTCTGGTGAAATATCTGTCAAGCCCACGCCTACATAAATACCATCGTCGCCCGATACTTTTGTGGCATTTACCTCAACCCGATAGTTCGTCCAGCTTTCGTTTAGGATATATAGACCGTTCCGTCCTCCGTCCTGCGCTTGTAACACGAGACCTTTTTCAGGATCAATAGTGTATCCTGTCGAGCCTGGGATCACTTCCCATGCAGGATTTAGTTCCTTTGTAAAGTCTTGTTCAAGTAGGACCTCGTCACTTATATTATCCATCACTTTCACATGCTTCACATGAATTTCTGCATTGCCCGCAGCGATTTCAATTCCACCTCGTGGAGTGAACGCTGTCAGATTTCCGTTTTTGTAAGCCGAGAAGGAAGTACCAAGTAACTTAGTGCCAAGGTATTTCCCGAAAAGTCGCTGTACATAGTAATTTGGTGTGAACCAAACCGTTTCATCGTCAAACCAAATTAAATCCGGCGTCCATCGATACGTTCCATCCGTCAATACTTTATTAAATAACGGGGCATAGGCAGCTAACCTCACCACATCAGAATTTTTTTCATAACCGGTCATAATAGCAGCTTCCGCAATAGCGCCAGCTAATGTGTTCTTATCTGTGGAGGCAAATTCTCCAACGAAAACTTTCGAAGTCTCCCTTTCATTCAGGCTGCCGTCTGGCTGATAGGCTCTGTAGTAATAGTTGTATCTGTCCACATTGTTTAACAAATACTCGTTGGAGCGGTAATAATGCTCGTCAGCAATGGTATCCATGTAGTTCGGTTGTTTTTCATACCAAGTGACCGTCTCCTCCGTAACTGTCTTACCGTCCGTAAACTTTACGGTTGCTTCTCCTGTTAAATTACCACTTAAGAACTTCCAGCCTTCTTGATAAGCAATATCGTCTGCTTGTGCACCAACAGTGGAGATAATGTGCATTTCATAACCCGGATAATGCTTGTCCATATACTCATCAATTTTAGCTTTGAAGTATTCAAAGTTTGCGAAGAACTCTGTGCCCCAGTTTTCATTACCAACACCTAAATAGTGTAAGTCGAACGGCGCTTCATGCCCCATCTGTTTACGTAAAGCAGCCCACTCATTGTTTTCAAAGTCGGTGCTGATAGCAAAATCAATTAAATCAGTAAAGCTCTTCACATAATAATCTCTCAGCTCGCCGCCTGCCGGATGAACATAGTCGGAACGGGCCTGGCAGAGTACCCCACAAGCCATGACAGGTAGCGGCGTCGCATTCAGGTCTTCGGCTAATTGAAAATATTCCATATAACCTAACCCCATGGTCATCATGTAACCCCATACATTAAAGTTTTCTTTACGTATTTCCATATCTCCAACAGAGTCTTTCCATTCATAGACGTTATCCCAAATAAAGGAGCCTTCTGAAATACATCCACCAGGGAAACGGAAAAATGTCGGGTGCAAGTCAACAAGTGCATTCACTAAATCTTTTCTTAAGCGATAGTTGGGATTCCCTTTATAATTGGCATGTGCCGATGGTGACCCTTCTTCTTCACCTGCGCCCCATACGTCTTGTGGCATTAGAGAAACCATGTCGATGGAAGTGTCCCCATCAAAGGTTAAAGCTAACTGACCAAGGACCGTTTTGGAAGCGGTTAATACAATCTTTGAATCGACGCCGTATTTTTTCCACGTGTTACCGCCTTCTACTTCGACTGTTACAGTATCACTGACCGGCTCGCCGTCCTGATCTTGCAGTTGTAATGTGATACTACCTGCCGATTCGGCTTTCGCCCATATGGTAAAGTCGTATTTATCATCTTGTTTAATACTCATGGCACAATGATGATTCGAATCGGTAAATCCTTTGTTTATGATCGTGCTGCCATTCGGTACGGTTATATAATGAGAATTGACGTCTTTGTCGGAAATTCCATAAAACTCATTCAACCCTCCCGTATTCTTTACGGTTACTTTATCCACATCTCCAAACCAAGCATGCAATGGTTGATGGTTTCTTCCTGTGGAGCAGCCACACTCCCCTGAAGCGTGAGAATAGGTATCGAATACGAACGATTCAAAGGAACGGTTTTGAACAAGCTCCGCATAAATACCACCGTCCGCTGCGTTGTTAATGTCTTCATAAAATAGCCCATATAACGTCTTACTAATATCTAAAACCTCTTGGCTTCCGTCAATCGTTAATTGATGGGATGGAACGCCCTCAGGAAGTACAGTCACTGTAAATTCTCTTTCCGTCGTGTCATTCCCTTTACTTAAAGTAGCCGTTAGTGTTACCCCTTTTGGTGTTTGAATCTCTCCTACTACCCCATCATCCGATAACGATGCTTGATCGCTGGACTTCCAAGAAACAGTAACCTTTCCACCCATGAGAGAAGAAGGTAGCGTAAGATCCTTCGATACAATAGTAATTGGAAAAGATAAATATTTGTCTTTAGCAAGTTGAACAATTTCTTTATCTGTAAGGGATTCACACAACACCTCGATAACTTCATCTTGCGTTAAACCTGCTTTGTAAACACGGAAGTCAGATAGGGAACCGTTAAAATCCGCGTCCACCTCATGTTGTGACCTTCCAATATAATTATTGCTGTAAGCCGCCGAATCCGAGAATGTTTCAAACCAGTTGCGAAGTCTCTTATATGTACCACTGGAAGTCTGACTGATAGAGCCATCAGCAACTACTTCACCGTTCACATAAATAACAGGCCCCGCACTGCTTAACGTACCGCCTTCCGTTCCTGTAACGGACATGGCCACATGGATCCATTCTCCCGAAGAATACGTTCTTCCCGCATCAGCAACAATATCTGCTCCTGAAAAACAAACGCCCCGTAAATTCCGCGATAAGAAAAGATATGGTCCTCTGAAATCTTTACCGAAATCGAAAATTCTCTCCCATACATTCGTACCTTTTCTCAAGTAAACCCATGTACTCACGGTAATACCAGTAAGATCGTTAATATCCTTTAGAAAGCCAGAAGGAAGCTTCATATAAGAAGTACCATTTTTGCCACCGGCAAGCGTAACAGCGGTTCTCCCACCAACTGTTTCTACTGTAGGTTTTGTTATCCCCTCTGCTGTTGCATCATTACCACTACCTGAAATGTCTTTTCCCACATTGTCAGGATCATCAAAAGAATAATGGGCAATGATACGGTCTTTAGATGAAATATTTGTCTTGTTTTGTTCCATGGATACTCTCCTTTGCCGCATAATAACTACAACTTCCGTTAACGTTAACAAAAATGTTAAATAAATAATATAAATACAAATATGCAGTTATCCCTATTATAATAGCTAACTACCTAATTTCCCAATACTTTTCCCTAGTTTTTCAAAATTGTACGAAAAAACTTTGATGCAGTATGATGACATTGCTTGTTAGAGCCCTGGAAGAAGCGTAACAATGCAAACGAAAAGCACTGAAAAGTTTTCAGTGCTTTCGATTCGTCCAGACGCTTTTAATAGAGTAATTATTTTTTTAAAAAGCTAGACCTTATGGAATTAACTCCCCTTATGAAAAAAAGGTTAATTATCTTCACTAGCATTTATTCTACATAGTCAATATTATTGTTCTGACAAAATTCCTTCGCTATTTCCTTATAACAAAGATCACGGTAATCATACCATTGTTCCACAATTCCTAAACGAGTGACATTGTCCTTAAATCTACGAAATGCTCCCTTTCCCCTAATGGCCTGAAGTAATATGTCTTGTTTTTGATGATCAGAGAGGCTATAACAAAACCTTTCCATCATGTCGTATTCATGAATATCAAAGCTCGTAGGGAGTGAGTCATACTTATCAAAGTTTTCCACTATATCATACGCTACCTGCACTTCATCTTGCTGCCAATCGGGTAAATGTTCATATTCTTCCCCATCTTCCGCCATTAGTAATGCTTCACGTGAGACATAAACGATTTCTCCTGTTTCAAGATTTAGATAAGCATTATTCTCCTCTGATTGCAACTCCATTCCTTCCAATATATTTTCCAGTTTCACTTTCATAGACCTTGTCCTCCTCTTGACAACCAAGTTTTCCCCTCTGTCAACTATGTAACACATTTTGCTTATAAACTACATAAGTGTTGGCCAGTCTATCATGGAGACCTGTTTTTCTTTCTGTAAAAGCGATCATCAGATAACCAATAAAAAATACGAGGGAAAGAAATTCACCTAAATATCTTCCAACGGATTTAGCTAGAGTTAATTGATTACCTTTATGGTCTATAATTTTCATACCGAAGATCGCTTTACCAATGGTACCTTGAAGCTTGGTTGTAGGTAAAATGATTCTATACAAAGACCAGATTACTAAAATGGGGATGTTAAACCAGATTGTCTCCTGTTTCTCACCCAATCCTAATACAAGGTGGTTGAGTAGATTCAATGGATAAAGAATGAACAACGTGTCAACAAAAAAGGCAAAAAACCTTCTCAAGAACCCTGCATAAATATTGTTTACCATACAATCACTCCCCACAACTGATTAACTAAGGGTATTATTTGTCAGAAAACGAACTACTACACACCTTAAAGGTTAATAATCAAGAATTGTTTTCGTATACTCAGTGAAGTCATCTAAATGATCTTCAACAATCTTTTGTAATATTACAAGGTTAAGTTCTTGGTAATCGTGAACGGCAATATTTCTAAATCCCACCATTGCTTTCATTTTATTGGAAAGGTCAGACGTGAGAATCCCGTTTTCCTCTAAAAATGAAAATGCATCTCTACTAGTTTGTGGTAGACCAAGCTTTTTCTCTGCAATAATATGCATAGCAATATCTATACTAGCTTCACAAGCTCGTAATAAATTTAAAACAATGGAGTCTTGGGTCGTATAGTTATTTAAATTTGATGGTGTATTGGCATATTCCTCATTTATTCGTTTCATACACCGTTCAATCATACTTACTTTATTTAAGATAACATCATTTTTCATAGATAAAACCACTTTCATCTATATTTTTCAATATAGGTAAACGTTCTTCGTTCAATTTCGTATACATTTTGAGCGTTATTAATTCAAATTGAGCTTAAAAAACGGTACTGGCCTGATTCAAATCAATCAAATCTACATCACGATTAAGTTTAGTAGCAAGCTCTTGGGCAATCATAAATAATTGATATTTATCTAACTTCTTGTTACTTAAGAATGCAATATCCAAATCACTATTATTTTTCATGGTTCCTTTTACGGTTGAACCAAACAATATAATGAAAAACGGAGATACATGTTCGACCAAATGCTCAACAATGATTTGTTGCTTCTTTTCGATCATAATATCAATACCTCCATATCCACCTAAAAGATAGTGATTAGACGTTAATAAATCGGAAATCTAATTCTAATTTAATTGTACCAAATTTTTCAAAAGGGTGTATAGATTGGGATCATTTCTTTCGAGATCAATATTATTATGGGAACCCTACTGGCGAAGCCCAGATTGCCTGCCTGACCCCTCAATTACAAAGCCAGTACAGGAGTCCTATTGTACTGGCTTTTCATACTATACGTGAACCTATCCTTTTCCCAAGACCGGTTCAACTCTATTTCACCTTTTGTGGACAGTCCCCACTATCCATTAGAGTACCTTAGTCCCCGGAATAATAGTGATATTCGGATTTTTTAATATACGTTTTTGCCATATGGCATAAGTGATGAGAGCGGTTACAATATTGTTTGTTTCCAGCGTTGGATTTAATACTAATTTTCTATGGGTTGTTTCTAATATTTCCGGAAAATTATATTTTTGATTAACCACATGCAGTGGTACAGTTTGACAAAACTTGGCTTTCGAAATTTCTTCCAACCCTTTTTTCTTATTCCTATTATATAATGGCAGTTTTCGTTTCAATAGCTCCTTCAATATATACTTTGCTTCCCATTTTTCTTCAGAAAAATAACGTTTAGAAGCTGGAATTGCGACGGAAATACTTGCTATTCTTTGGGAAACAAACGGACTATATATCGTTTTCCTATTTAGATAGGCTAGTTGGCGCCATATACTCATTGCATCCCCACAAAAATAGTTAATCATACTTCCAAGTTCACAATGAGCAAAGAGTTTATTTTCCTCGTTTTGGTCTACTATTATTCTATCCCTCACATAGCTCAACCGATTGACCATTCTTTCTTGAACAATATTCTCTCCCAGAACATCCATTACCATGTCTAAATTGGGACTGTTTAAAAACCTCCTCACTGCATAACCGGAAGGATTTTCCGTATCCATTTGCAGCTCTTTTAATAGATGATAAGAAGTTCTCTTCTTATTAATAAGATAAGCATCTTTAATCAGATTCTCCCCAAACAATGATCCTGCTTTATTACCTGAAATATAGGTAGTATATGGAGCTTCTTTAAAGATAGCGTCAAATAGTACGTGATGAGGATTAATAGGGGGGAAGCCTAATGCATCAATCGTCGACTCTAAGGAGTTGAAATACTCCTCTTCTTTTAACACAAATTCATGGTGATTGGTATGGAGTAAGGAGCTAGCCTCTTTTGCATTTTCTATTTCAGATACGAGTTCCGTTGAATCCATCCCTATGGTAACGGAGGGGAGATAAGAAGGCAAAAAGGTTTGTATTAACGTGGAATCAATACCGCCAGATAATAAATTGGCGATTGAATTTTTCCCGTTAATAAGATTGTTTGTAACGGACAGTAGTTCTTGATCTAATTTAATCATCGCTTCTTTAACATTCAAGTTACTGTTTGTTAAATTAAGTTTTTGCACAATATGGGTCGTATACCTTTTATTTTTCACATTGTACTTCATTACTTCTCCTTTCCCTAATCGCTTAATACGCTCCACATAAGTATGATGACTAAACAAAAATGGAAAGATTAAATGATCATAGAAACTTACCTTGGACTCTATTCGGTCTTTTATGTTTAATTGAGAAATGGCATTCCTAAAGCTGTCCGTTAATACAAAATCCCCAAAGGAATCTATCAAATAATAAAGCTCATATTGGGATGTAATACTACGAAACCCTTGAATGATTTGGGGTTGACCATTCACTTTTTCCACTTTAATTACACAAGCATCGTCAGCAAAATGGATAAGGGCATTCTCTAAATCTCTCCTATGACCGCGAAAACCTGTAATATAATTCTTTATTTCCTTAGCATTTAAAGCAGAAACAATCCATACTAAGTGATCAGTCATCACCATTTCAAAGTCAGGATTGGAAATTAAAATTTTAACATTATCCATACAATATCCCTCTTCCATATAAGAAGTTGTAACTTTCTGATGCTAGGACAAAAGTATTTTATAATTAAGAAATCCGAACAAAATATAAATAATTATAGTTGGTGCATATTAATCGCTTCGGAAATATACTTCGCTTTCCGCGGGCGGCTGGTGAGCCTCCTCGTGCTAACGCACTGTGGGGTCTCACCTCTGCCTCTGTTCCCGCAGGAGTCTACGTATATTTCCTACGCTTTAGTAATGCATTGTTCGTATTTTCATTTAGACAACTTAGTTATGTCCCAGCCTCATTAAAATTTATATATTTTATGGGAGGGTAGATGTAAATATAACGATTTATTTCCTTTACTAAATTATGCAGATTTAACTATTAGAACTTTGGGCCGGACGGTTCCGGCGTTTCCCCTTCAATCTTAAGAAAATCTTAAGAATTTGTTTCCTATTTATTTAAGGTTTCCTGTTTATAGTGTAAATATAGAAATTACTGCAGGTGTATTAATGATGATGGAGAATAAGGTTATTGTTTCCAAAATCCATTACGATGGACGTTATACAAACAATCGGAAAGAAGTATGTTGGAAGGAAGGATAAACATGAACCCATACCACCTATTAATCGTTGACGACGATAAAGAAATTGCCGATTTAGCTGGAATCTATTTAAACAATGAAGGTTATAAAGTGATGAAAGCAGCAAATGGTAGAGAAGCATTACATATGTTAGAGACCTTTCCATTTAAGTTGGTGATTTTAGATATTATGATGCCTGAGATGGATGGATTAGAGGTATGCAGGAGAATACGGGAAAAAGGAAATATCCCGATTATTATGTTAAGTGCCAAATCAGAGGAAATGGATAAAATTCTCGGCCTTAGCACAGGAGCCGATGACTATGTGACGAAACCATTTCACCCCATGGAATTAGTGGCTCGGGTCAAATCTCAGTTACGGCGCTACTTGCTACTCAATAAAGTGGACCCTTCTGTAGAAGACGAAAATTCCCTCCATGTTCGGGGGCTTATGGTGAATAAGCGAACTAGACAAGTGACCATGGATGGGCAGGATATTACTTTAACACCTACAGAGTTCATGATTCTTCATTTAATGGCCAGTAACCTTGGAAAGGTGTTTAGTGCAGAAGAGATTTTCGAAAAGGTGTGGAAGGAACAATACTTTGAATCCAAGAACACCGTCATGGTGCATATCCGAAAAATTCGTGAAAAGCTCAAAACACATGCCAATGAAACGGAACTCATTAAAACGGTGTGGGGGGTAGGTTATAAAATTGAAAAATAGTCCATTGGATAGTATACGTTGGAAAATGTTTCTCTACTTTTGTTTTAGTATTCTATTAACGCTTTTAACAGTAATTGCTTTATGGATTATAGCAATGATTATTTATGAAAATCGCATGGACCCGTTCTACTCCATTATCTCGTATGTTTTTCATCTCCCAATTATTGGCATACTCTTTCTTTTACTATTAGCTGGTATGTTTTTTATGCTCTACTTTTTTGTTCTTACTTCTAGTTTAATGAAATATTTGCTAAGAATCATCCATTCGGTAAATGTGATTTCTTCCGGTAATTTAGACCATCGAATCCCCATAACACGAAATGATGAACTAGGCTTGTTAGCTAATCAAATTAATACGATGACTGAAAAGCTAGACAAATCGATGGAAGAAGAAAGGAAGGCGGCCAAAGCAAAGCAGGAGTTAATAACGAGCGTATCACATGATTTACGAACACCCCTAACTTCTATTGTTGGTTACATGGATCTTATTGAACGGGATCAATACAAAGACGAAGTAGAATTACGTCATTATACGAATATTGTTTTTTCCAAAGCCAAACGTCTCCAAAAACTCATCGAAGATTTATTTGAATACACAAGAACGTTACACGGGACGATGATTATTAAAGAAGAAAAGGTGGATGTGGGGCAACTGCTGGAACAATTGGTAGCGGAGGCTTTCCCTATGCTAGATAAAGCAGGCGTTCAATGTCGGTTGCATCCTTTTCCGGAAAAGATCATTGTCACTGCCGATGGAGATAAGCTCGCGCGAGTCTATGAAAATTTAATTTCCAATGCGATCCAATACGGTCAAAAGGGAAAATACGTAGATATTAAATGGAAGCTAGAGAAGCAAGAAGCAGTGGTAGAGATCATTAATTATGGCCAGCCTATTGCGGCACAAGACCTACCATTTGTTTTCGAGCGCTTTTATCGCGGTGAAAAATCAAGGGCGGACCATTTAGGTGGAGCTGGCTTAGGTTTAGCCATTGCCAAAAATATTATCGAGCTCCACGGTGGAACAGTGACAGCACGAAGTACTACGGATCAAACCGTTTTTGAAACGAGGTTAACAATAAATTAAGGAGGCATTATTCATGAAAAAAAGCTCCATAACAGCTTTATTCCTTTCTTTAATTTCAGGGTTAGGACACATCTATTTAGGGAGAAAAATATCCGGTTTTTTCTATTTATTATTTTTTGGTGGACCATTTCTAGTCGTGTTTTTTCTAACGTTTCTTTTTGGATATAGAGATCCCATGGTCTTACTTGTCATCTCTTTAATCGTCTGGATCATCTGTATGATTGACATTAGTATCACTCTCCTACGTAGAGGGGAAGAGCTTGGCCCGTTGCCAGTCACAAGCGGGGAAATAGAAGGGCAAGATCAACATACAGCTTCTTTGATGTTATGCAGCTGAAAGAAGGGCAGTCAGAAGATAACAAATGGTTCAAACAAATTCCAAAAGGCTTAGGTATCTCCTTGTTGATCGTGGGAATGTACTATTTCCTTGTACGTGTAGCCATTCCCATCATCGATCCGTATATTTCAATAAATCTCATGTATTTTGTTCACGTTTATCTCCAGCCTATCCTTGGCTCGATCATCCTCATCGTGGGAGGTTACATGATATTAAGATTAAATAAAAATACGAAGCCGGTCAGCGAAAGGTGAGGGACAGGTCTTGTCCCTCGGTATCATTTTTACTAAGATAAGTATACAAATACTATTTTTACATAGAAAGGAAAAAAACAATGGCAAAATTACCTCCAGGACAATTTGAAACAGAGAAATGGCCTGTATTACATCAAGGGGATGTGTATGAGTTTAATGAAGAAACATGGAGATTTAAACTGTTTGGGGAAGTGGAAGAAGAGAAGACGTTTACTTACTCTGATGTGATGGATTTACCAAAAACGATTTCTACGATTGACATGCACTGTGTGACGACATGGTCCAAATTTGGAATGGCGTTTGAAGGGATTACGTTACGAGAGTTAGTAAACAAAGTAAGACTTCGTCCGGACGTCCATTATGTGAAAATATTCGGTTACTATAATGGGGACCCATTTGGTTACTCAGCAAATTTACCGTTGAAGGATTTAATGGGGGATGATGCGTTGTTCGTGTATCGCTATAAGGATGTAAATCAGGAACAATGGTCGGAGATAACACCAAAGCATGGCTATCCATTAAGATTTATCCCCCCTGCCTCCTTTTACCTATGGAAGGGATCGAAATGGGCTACTGGCATTCAATTTATGAAGGAAGATGAAGCGGGATTTTGGGAGGAGTTGGGCTATTCTATGACGGCGAATCCATTTAAAGAAGAGCGGTATCGTTGATATTAATACGAAAAGAAAGGATATATTTCCATGAAGCTTAGCATTTTGGACCAATCCCCCATTTCTCCCGGGAAAACTGCGCAACAAGCCCTAAATGAATCCTTGAAACTAGCGCAGGCAGGAGAGGCCCTTGGCTATACACGCTTTTGGATTGCGGAGCACCACAGCATGGATGACCTTGCTTGCCCAGCTCCTGAAGTCATGCTCGGCTACATTGGTGGGCAAACAAACACGATTCGTATTGGAGCGGGGGCAGTGCTGCTTCCACATTACAGTCCTTATCGAGTAGCGGAGACTTATAATTTATTGGCAACCTTATTCCCTGGTCGCGTGGATTTAGGTATTGGTCGGGCGCCTGGTGGGTCAGCAGAAGCGACGATTGCCCTTTCCGGGAATTTCTTAGAGAAGGTGCGTCACCTACCGGAATCGTTAAAAACCCTTATTAAATTTATCCATCATGATTTTTCCCATGAAGAAATGTTTTCAAAAATCAAGCCAACGCCGGTTCCTGAAACCGCCCCAAAACTATGGTTACTTGGAACGAGTGAAAAAAGTGCAAAGCTAGCTGCTGAAAATGGAATTGCTTATGCCTTTGGTCAATTTATGAGTGAGAGCGATGGGAGGGCTATCCTACAAACGTATCTTGAAAACTTTCAAGGAAGAATGTCGAAAGAGAAGCCAGAAGCCATATTGGCCGTTTCCGTCCTTTGCGGAGAGACTACAGACGCAGCGGAAAAACTCGCATGGCGCAGTTACCTTAGGAAAAAACAGCTTCCTAAAGATAATGAGATAGAATACGACCAACTTCACAAGGATGAATTTGCCGCAATGAAAAAAAGCATGGTGATTGGTAATCCTCAAGAGGTTGTAAAATCACTTCGTAGTATGAAAGAGAACTACGGAGCAGATGAAATAATGATTATTACGATAACTGACAGCTTTGAGTCCCGTTTACGTTCGTATGAGTTGATTGCAAAGGAAATAGGAAAAGGCCCCCTGTCACCACCAGAATGTTACTGGTAAAAAATGTTGTATGTATGTTATACTATTCTTAATTCCATAAGGTTATCAAGAGTGAACGAGAGTCCTGGCTCCCTGACTTCACAGCAACCTGCCAAACGGTAAGGTGCTCCTACCAGCAAAGCATTGCTTTGGATGATAACGAACGGCGAAAGCTCTTTGTTGCATCCTGCAACAAAGAGCTTTTTTATCGTTCCATTACTCTTGATGCCTTTTGAAAAAAAGGAGGAACTACCATGAACACAACAGGTTTTATTCGCGGACTGATGTCCAAAAATGTAAGCAACGAGGATTATTTAAAGCATGTCACTAGTACAGTGGAACAGCAGTTGCAAGAGTGGGATCCAGAGTACAAAGTATTTGTCATGAAACTGTCTAACTATGAGATCATCGTCAAAAAGGAATTTCAGTATTATCAATTAAGCCTACCTGAGACTGAACTAAGTGCCCTGCAAAACAAATCACCCTATTCACTGGACAAGAAAATTTGGTCGGAATTAGTACATCAAGGTCTCCACTTGGAATGGGGTCCCGGGAATTATTTGGAATATGTGTTTCGATAAGAAGTAATGAGAATGCCCCAAATGGACCGAATTCACCTTTGGGGCACATCTTTAAGCTCATTTATATACAAATTCAAAATAACTCTTCAACTACCTTCATGAAGGTCTCTAGTAATTTTCCCTTACCATTCATTTATCAACGGTCTTGGTGTCATCCACCATTGTTCATAATCAAGTTGATACCTAGTGGTCACTGTGCTTATATCTTCAGGCATCTTATAACTCGTCCACTTAGTAAAAATATCAACTAACTGGTCACATGTATCATTATCTTGTGTTTCACAAAATTTCCTGCATAGTTCTACTATACCTTCAGGCTTGTTTGGTATATTTTGTACTGTTTCCTCCAGTCTACGATTTGACGGAAATAGAATGTGATTTTCCTGAAGAATCAATCGATAAACCATATATACAATTTCAGCAGCAACATGGGTTTTCATGTATCCTTCTGGTTCACACATCTTCCAAAAGTACATATAATTCATTTGTAATGCACTATAAAAAGAAAGCTGTTTATCTTCCTTTTCCCACATCTGAAAAACAGGAATATCATTAACTATGTTCTCGATCTCCGAATCTTTACTAAATAATACTCGAGAGCCAATAAAGGAATTTCTAGTAGGTTCACTTCCCTTTTCAGCGGCAGCCTTGATATAATCTTTTGTCATATATTTAATATCAAAATACCCACCTTCATAGGTGCACAAACCGTCTATTACTTCTGATGTTGAATTCATCTTTTTTCTTTTTGCGAAATATTCTTGTGTTACTATAACCATAGCATCAAGATCAGAATCTGGTCGTTCTATTCCTTTCGCTACAGAACCACCAAAGACAAGTGCAATGATGTGATCCCGATCTGGAAATTTGTTTTTAAAATAATCAATCATAATTTCTAAAGATTCTTCATGATGTTTATACATTTTAACCACCCACTTAACGTTCGCATTTCAACTATTTATTTTGACACCCTCTCCTCAGTCAATTAGGACTCTTTTCGTGCTTGTAGATCTGCTAAAATTTGTGGATACATTTTATCTAGTTTATAGAAATTAAGTATGGCCAGTTGTAATAATGCAATGATAGCTGGTGCCCAAACGAACAAGAAGGTAATCATAGCGATGGCAGCATCAGTTTGCTCTGCTACCCCTCCAACATAGCCGCCGAGTGACAGGGACCAACCTATTATCGCTGCACCAAGACCCATTCCAACTTTCGTACCAAAACTTCCGGCGCTATAAACTAAACCTTCTGTACGTAAGCCTGTTTTCCATTCCCCATATTCAATTGTATCCGCTAACATAGCAAAGAAGGAAGCTGCCATAGGAACCGCACCCAGACCACGGATAATAGATCCCACTATTACTAAAGTGAAGTTTGATGGATCAATCATAATGACAACGGTTCCAATCAATCCAAATAATAATCCAAAGATCATGGCATTACGTTTTCCGAATTTCTTTATAATAGGTGCTACAAATAGTAAACCGATCATTATTGGAAACAAACCAGCTAAGCCAAGTGGTCCAACTAATGCTGTATTTCCAAGAATATACTGTGCATAGTAAACGCCAAGTCCTCCGCCTAGCCCCATACCGGAGTAAGAAACCAGTGCAAATAATACCATCATTGCCCAGTATTTATTCTTGAATAAAGCTTTAACACCATCCTTAACCGGAACTTTTGATTGATCCACGTTAACAGCTGTTACACGTTCTTTCGTCGTTAAGAAGGTTATAAGGAACAGAATACCTGCAAGAATACCGAAAATAGTGAAGGTTACCGTCCAACCCGTTTTTCCTCCCCCAAAAGCTTCTACAAGAGGAATGGTGAAGAAAATGACAATTACTGTCGCTATAAGTGCGGAAAACATCCGGAAAATATTTAACGTAGCTCGTTGATAGCTGTCTTGTGTCATTCGTGCATTCAATACACCGTAAGGAATATTAATACCAGTGTAAATAATATGAACTAAGTTATAAGTAATGGCAATATATACCAACATACCCACTGGACCTAAATCAGGGACAGTGAACAACATGATGGCAGAGATCGTATATGGTATTGCCAACCATAACAACCATGGTCTTGCTTTTCCATGCTTGGAATTTGTTTTATCAACGATTGCCCCCATCCCAATATCTGTGAACCCATCTAAAAGTCTTGATAGTAAAATAATCGTACCAACAGCTGCTGCTGAGGCACCAGCAACATCCGTATAGTAGAATACAAGGAAAGTAGACACTGCGGCAAAAACAAGATTACTTGCTAAATCACCGAAACCATAACCCATTTTCTCTGTAAAACCTATTTTTGCTCCTGTTGGTGTACCGCCCCCTGATGGTGTATCCACAACCTCTTCTTTTCTAATTGCTCCCATGTTAAAACCTCCTTTAATATTTAGAAGATTACAAAAACGACAAGTAATTCCATTTTTATTGGAGCTCCAAATCAATTAGGATCTATTAATTTGGAGCATCCAAGCATGTTATTTAGCTACCACTTGTGAAACGGCATCGTCTAATTTTTCTAGTAAATCCGAAAGCATTTCTTCTGTGAAGGATTCGTTGAAAGATACGAGAGTTCGAAGTGGCATATACTTCATCATTGCCACCAACATCTCTGATTGCTCCCCTTCCATGGCTTCCATCATTGGACTATTTTTCCTAATTTCAGCAAGTGCTTCTTGTAATACTGGCCCAGCATGAGGGTGTGCCATAATATCTCCCATCGTTGATGTTCTAGAGAAACGTACTGGAAGGGAAACAGTAGATTGTACCTTCACTTTTTCTGATAACACGATATCCTTAGATGATTTCCCTACTAAAATCTCGAATTCTCCCGTTTCCACATGCCAATCTTTTAATTGGACGTTGTAGTATGCGAAGGCACGTTTATCGAGGGTAAACATAACAATTGTTTCTTCCCCTGGTTCCAGTGCAACCTTTTCGAATCCTTTTAATTCTTTTGCAGGTCGAATAACGCTTGTTTCCACATCACGTACATAAAGTTGAACCACTTCTTTACCAGCAATGTTTCCAGTGTTTTTCACCGTTACATGAACATCCACTGTTTCTTCATCCGTTAATTCCTTTTTATTCACCGAAATAGTGGTATAGTCAAAAGTCGTGTAGCTTAAACCATAGCCGAACGGGAATAACGGTTCAATTTCCTTCGTATCGTAATAACGATAACCAACGAAAATTCCTTCTTTGTACTCTACTTTGTCACCTTCTCCTGGGAAGTTAAGGTGAGACGGATTATGACTTAGTTTCTGCGGGAAGGTTTCCGCCAATTTACCAGATGGGTTCACTGCTCCGAATAGGACATCAGCTACGGCCCCACCAAATGCTTGTCCTCCTAAATACGCTTCAAGCAACCCTTTTACATTTCCTAACCAAGGCATCTCGATTGGGGCACCATTACTTAGAACAACAATCACATTCGGTTGTACTTCCGAAACGGCTTCAATAAGTCGTTGATGATTCGCAGGAATGTGTAAGTGTGTACGGTCGTAGCCTTCTGATTCATAACGCTCTGGAAGTCCTACAAACACTACTGCTACATCGGACTGGATGGCAATGTCTTTCGCTTCTAAAATAAGTTGCTCATCGATGTAGTCCGAGTCTAACTTATACCCTTCACCATAGGACACATCCGCTTCACCAGCCAATTTCTGCATTTCTTCAAACACATTATCTAGTTTAGTAGGAACAACGTGAGAACTTCCCCCACCTTGATATCTAGAGTGCTTAGCGAAAGCACCAAGTACCGCAATCTTCCCTTCCTTTTTCAGTGGAAGAACTTCTTCTTCATTCTTGAGAAGTACCATGCTTTCACTAGCCACTTGTCTAGCTAGGGCGTGGTGAGCTTCTTGGTCATACGTTGCATTTTCCTTTTTCTCGTCTACTGATCTAAAAATGATTGTTAACAGTCTTTCTACTGCGTCGTTAAGGACCTCTTCTGATAGACTACCGTTTTTCACTGCTTCGACGATTTTCTTGTCCCCTTCTCCATTACTAGAAGGCATTTCCAACTCCAAGCCAGCTTCTAGCGCATGTGCCCGTTCATTTACAGCACCCCAGTCAGAAACGACGAAGCCTTCATGTCCCCACTGCTCTTTTAAAATATCCGTTAATAATGTTTTGTTTTCGGAGGCAAATTCTCCATTTACTTGGTTATAGGAACACATTACAGTCCACGGTTGTGCTTTTTTCACAGCACCTTCAAAGCTAGCAAGGTAAATTTCCCGAAGCGTCCGCTCATCTACCACTGCATCGGTTGACATTCTGCGGTGCTCTTGATTGTTTGCGGCAAAATGCTTTAAGGATGTCCCGACACCTTGGCTTTGTACCCCATTAATGTGACTTGCTGCTAATTCCGATGAGAGGTAAGGATCCTCAGAGAAATATTCAAAGTTACGTCCACATAATGGAGAACGTTTAATGTTGGCACCTGGTCCAAGAAGTACCGCCACATCTTCTGCTTGGCACTCTTCCCCTAAGGCAACCCCTACTTTGTTAATAAGGTTTCTGTCCCAAGATCCTGCTAATCCCGCTGCTGATGGAAAACACGTTGCAGGAACGCTGTCAAAAAGACCAAGATTATCGGCACCTTGCTTTTGTTTACGTAAACCATGTGGTCCATCCGTAACCATGACGGAAGGAATCCCTAATCGTTCTACTGGTTTGGTATGCCAAAAATTTAATCCAGAGCATAACCCCGCTTTTTCTTCTAAAGTTAATTCTTGTATAAGTTGACGAATAGTCTCACTACGATTCATAAAAACCTCCTATTAGCACTTTTTTCTCTTTCTTTATTTGAATTTTAATCGTTTTCATAGTAAGGTTTTAGTATTAATATATTTTTTTTGGTAAAAATATAATTTATTTTGAAACGTTTTCAAAATAAAAAAAGAGAGCGTTGAGAAATTGTAGTTTTGGGAATGGGAGGTATTTATTTATGGAAGCCATGCTGCGGGACATAGAGGACATAGAATACTTTAGCAAACTTATTTATGAAACAGTGCATATCCCTGTTTTTTACATAAATAAGGACTTAGAGGTTATTACAGGGTTTCCGGCAATCTTTACGAGTAATCCTATATATCCCTCCTACGATGAATTATTTACACAGCTAGATTTTTTCAATGATCCCTTGCATGTTCCTGTTTTAAGAACAACGAACTTCCTAGAGAACTTTATCTCTATTAAAGTGGGAAACAACGATAAATTTGAAGGAGCATGGATATTAGGTCCGTCCGTCTACTCCCCTATTGCGGAGGAAACCATCTACGGGCTACTAAATGATTTTCAGGTGAGAATATCAGGGGATACCTTGAAGGAATACTATGAATCTTTACCAGTGATAAATAAGCTCACCCTGCTCCACGCAGGTCTTCTAGCGACTTATCTCCTGTATTCGAAGCGACTCTCCGTTACGGACGTTATTCAAAAGGATACCATGCTGACAAATAACGTTACCATTGAAGAAAATCCTGATTTACACGTGTCAAAAAACAGGCAGGAAATTTCCTTTCATGCCTCCTTTCAATGGGAACAAATGTTGATGCAATGTGTGAAAGAGGGGCGTAAAGAAGATCTCATAAATAAATTTGTTGTTCCTGAGTCTGAAGGGAAACCAGGAGTTCTTTCAAAGAAAAGCCATCTTAGGAGTGAAAAGAACTTAGCTATATCAGCCATCACGCTAGCAACTCGTTACGCCATTGACGGTGGACTCCACCCTGAAATGGCTTACACCATGAGTGATCTCTATATACAAGGGTTAGAAGACATTAAGAGTGCGTTAGAGGTACAGATCTATCTAAGGGAAGCTTTATGTGATTTTACAGATCGGGTAAATGAGGTGAAGCATCACAAATACACGACTCCCATTATTGAGTGTCAGTCCTATATTTTTAAACATCTTTATGAAGAAATTACGTTAGTACAACTGGCCAAGGTAGTGAATCTGCATCAAAACTATTTATCAGCTTTGTTTAAAAAAGAGGTAGGTACATCTATTACGGAATATATCCTTAAACAGAAAGTGGAAGAGGCGAAAAAGCTCCTCACACATTCTAATTATCCCTTATCGGAAATCTATACATGGCTTAACTTTCATGACCAAAGCCATTTTACTAAAGTATTTAAAAAGTACACTGGAACCACACCGAAAAAATATAAAAATCAGTGCCTAAAGCCCTGACGATTTTTTTCTATTTACTATCTCGTAAGCTTTAGTACCTCGTTTTAAACTCACAAATAGATAAAGACAATTGCTGTACACTATCCGTCTACTGTTCAGTAGTTGTTAAACAAATAAATAAGCGGCAGTCAATTCAACTTCCGCTTATTCCATAACGTTAACTTATTTAGTATACAAATGTTCTAGCAAACTTCTAGTTGGACTAGGGAACTTTAGAACTAGAGTTTACCTAGAGTATTCGTGACAATTAATTAATATTTATTGTACTTAAATATACAGCTTCCGTTGTATTGTAGTATCAATAGGGTCTGCTACAGAAACAATATTAGAATGCTATGTTTTTTCTTGGAAGAGACATCGAGGCTACTTTCATCATAATGAAACTAATTAAGCTCATTCCTATTGCAAAAATCAAAGCAGGTACAGCTAAATATATTAAAATAATAATAGCAATTCCTGCAAACAACGTTATCGTATGGAATGGTCTGCCAATAGCTAATATTAACGCATGTTTCGGGTATTGCCAAAGCTTTAGGTTAAAGTGAACAAACACAGGGAAAATGTATAATAATATCAATAGATAGGCGAAACCAATAACAACTGTTATACTAGCTAAGGTTAATTGAAGTAAGCCACTGTCTAATTGATGGAGTACTCTTAAATCAACATATAATACGACCCCAACTAGGATTACAATATACCCGAGAATATTTGATTGGATAAATTCAGCTTTAAATTTACTCCAGAAAAGTTTGAAAACAGGAGTATCAGCATCCTCCATAATTAACTCTCTCAAAACAGCAAATAATGCTGCAGTAGCAGGAAATATCCCAACGATAATTAACCCTATACAAGAGAATAAAACCCATAGAATATTTAATAGTAGTAAGTTGAATCCCCAATTTCCAAGTCGAATATACCATTGTGTCCCAAACATGATGTGTCCTCCTAAAAAGTTTTAAATAACTTTTCCTATTAGCATTCTTCTAAGAGAAAACCTCAAATCACTTCTTCAAGTGTTGGAATTGCTGTTATTGCTCCCAGCCTTGTACAAACAACAGCTCCTACTTTATTACTAATTAGTGTCATCTTTATCAACCGTTCAAAATCTTCTAAGACCGTTTTTGGTTCATTTTCTTTAGAAAATTGGAAAAGCATTGCACCTACAAAGGCATCTCCTGCACCTGTGGAATCTATGGATTTTACTTTTATACTTGGAATGATTTGTTGCTCTTTCCCATTTGAGAGTAATGTACCATTTTTTCCTAATGTAACTGCTACTGTATTGGCACCCAACCTGTGAAGGCGTTGAACCCCATTAGCTATTTCATCCTCACCTGAAATGATGTTAAGCTCATCATTACTAACCTTCACAAAGTCCGCTGAAGAGATTCCTTCCTTCGCCAACTCCACAAACTTCTCTACCTTACCCTTCCAAAGATCTGCTCTATAGTTAGGATCAAAGGAAATAAACTGACCTTCTTTTTTAGCAGAGCATATTGAATTAAGATAGGTGGATTGAAATGGTTCCTCTAATAGGGCTGTTGCTGAACCAAAATGCAAAATACTAGCACTGCTCATTTTTTCTTTATCTATCTCATCTTCTTTTAAATTGGCATCTGCACCTCGATTGAATATAAAATCCCTTTCGCCATTTTCCTTCAAGGAGACAAAAGCTAATGTGGTTAGATTGTTTTCATCTAGCAATAGCATCGAAGTATCTACACCGACTTCCTCCAACGTATTTTTCAAAAAATGACCAAAGGGATCATTTCCTACCTTCCCGCTGAACAGGGCGGATCCCCCTAATTTAACAATGGTAGCACATACATTGGCAGGGGCCCCCCCCGCCTGCTTCTCGAAATTCTGTCCTTTAACCAAATCTGTCCCCACATTTGTACAGAAAAAATCAATTAATAACTCTCCCAAACAAACAACAGATGAATTTCTATTCCCTTTGATGACCATTTACCTGCTCCCCTCTATACCGATTCATATTTTTCTTATCTCTTGCTATTAGATAACAAGGGAGGAAACATGTAAACAGCTCCTCCCTTTCTAATTTTTTTAATTAGTGTTCCGTTAATACCTATTAGAAATCACTTACTAGGGATGGAGATATAACTATTAGATACTTTCATAGACCCATTGGAAGTGAACAGGGAAATTGCTTCACATACTTTGTCTGGGTAGATTAAGCTAGTTAAGGCATACTCCCCATCGTTTATAAGTAGTTCAACGGACGAGGTATCCAATAAAAGACGAACTTGAACATTATCGGTATTTTCTATTTTCACCAATTGTTCGTTGGAGAACATTTCTGAAAAATCTATATCACCAGATGTCTTTCGATCTAATACTAACAAATTTTTCTCCGCATCAAACGAAATAGAAGTATATTGATCTGCTGTATGTTCAAGGGTCATACCAAATTTCGTTGCATCCACATTTTCAAAATTCATTACTAAATCTAAATATGGAGCTTCTATTTTAAAAGTTTCCGTCCCTTCAATAACAGCATCATTAACCTCTTTTTCTTTAGAAAAATAAGCGTCTAACTCCTTTACTAGCTTTTGAACAACTTTAAATCCTTCACTAGTTTTTCGAAGAGATAGTTCTCTTGGTATTGTCATTTGACTTCTCCAGCCTTCTGTTGGAACATGGTTCGCATAACGCCAATTACTCATCCAGCCAAGGTAAATACGTCTTCCGTCCTCTTCAGGAATATCAGAGAAGCTTACACCTGCATAGTTATCTCTTCCAAAATCGAGCCATTTAATATCATCATGCTCTGCTACGAAATTGGAACCATTGAAGGAACCAACAAAATACTGTGTACGAGATCCTTCTGCAAACGCAGGATTATCTCCAATACTTACTATTAAAAACCATTTTTCTTCCTCACTGTCTTCAACTTGTAATTTAAATAAATCAGGGCATTCCCATACACCATCATGGGATCCGATACCTTCACCAAATTCACTTTCAAACTTCCAGTCAATTAAGTTTGAAGAAGAATAGAAGGAAATAGTTTGGCCAGTAGCTAGTGCCATGATCCATCTCGCTGTTTCCTTATGCCAAAATACTTTAGGATCTCGGAAATCCATTTTTGATTCATGACCAAGGACAGGGTTCCCACCATACTTTTTCCATGTTCTCCCTAAATCATGGCTATAGGCTAAGCTTTGCGATTGAGAAGGCTGTTCTCCTTCACGATGAATATGGTGTGTAAAAATAGCCACTAAACCAGGTTCATCTGGGAAAAATCCAGTAGTATTATTCCAATCTACAACAGCACTTCCCGAGAATATCGTCCCATGTTCATCTGGATATAAAGCAATGTCAAGCTCTTCCCATGTGATCATATCTTTACTGACAGCGTGGCCCCAATGCATGGGACCCCAAACGCTGTCATTTGGATTATATTGAAAGAATAGATGATATTCACCCTTGAAGTATACTAATCCATTAGGATCATTCATCCAATTTGCCTTTGGTGCAAAGTGTAATTGCGGTCTATATTTTTGCAGATCTTGGGTTGTCAAATGAATAACCTCCTTTAGTCTTTATCAGTTGTGGCGCGATCATATCCTGCCTGTTTAATTTCTAACCACTCTTGTAAGCCTAGACGATCTAACTCAATTAAATAGTCTGCCCACTCTTCTTCTACTCTACCATTTGAAATCCACTCTGCCCTTTTCCTATTTACATAGGGTATTAAATCAGCTTCAATAGTTGCAAGTCGATCCAGTTCCTCTTTGTCGAAAAATACTCTTGGATAAATATTATCTGCTTGCATATGTGGAACCATAACTTTTTCCATCAAACCAAGTCTCCAAGCTGCATCATCCGGCTTCGTTGTAACTGTACCATAGTAGCTGTCTAGAATAGCTAAAGGCCCACCTACTGAAGTTTTCTCTCTTAACTCTACAGGTGCTGTTCCTTCTAAATCAAGGTGTCGTAACATTTGTGCACTTTCATCCCATTCAAAGATGTTTTGAAGCTCATCATCACCGAAAGTACCCCAGTTATTTTGTACTGATTGGTGTGGATCATATAATTGATCAATCCATTTTGCTGTTAATTCAAGATTTTGATTTGCACTTGTAATAACCATTCTAGAACGGTCAAAGCCCATTCCATTTGTTCTTGTGACATTCTTATGTCCATCTGGCCCATACAATGGAGGCATTAAATCAAATGTGTCATTCATCCCTGTGATATTAGCCTTATCCCATGTGAAATACATACCATAACGACCCTCTTGCCCTTTCGCAACATACGCAGGCCAATCATGTTCAAATGCCTCAATATCTATTAATCTCTCTTCGTATAACTCATTCATGAAATTAATAGCATCAATATACCCTTCATCTGCAGCAGTTAATAATACTTCCCCATCATTAGTTACCACCGTACGATCCCAGTTATCCCCTAGACCGAATGAACCAAATAGAAAGCCTGGATCTTGTCCGCCATCATTGATGATAAAGGACATAGGAATGGTTTGTCCGTTTCCAGCTGGATCATTATCTCTAAAAGCAATTAATACGTCTTTTAATTCATCAGTGGTTGTTGGCATATCTAACCCTAATTGATCTAACCACTCTACATTGATCCAAGGGAAATTATCTACTGAGTGAATACTTTCCCTACCTTCCCCTAACTCTTCAATCCAAGGGAATGCATAAATGTTACCATCTGGAGCAGTCATCATCCCTAAATATTCTGGTGCTTGCTCAAGAACAGCCTGTAAATTTGGCATATAATTCTCTATTAAATCGTTAAGTGCGATAATAGCACCGTCTTCTGCTAAATTTAATAATTCATAATCACTAAAAGCTGCATTCTTAATTGCATCTGGCATTTCACCAGTTGCCATCGCTAAGTTTCTTCTCTCACCAAATGTTTCCCCAGTGAAGTTTCTCCACTCAATTTGAACCCCAGTTTTCTCTTCTAAACGTTGGTAAATCAACTTTTCATTTGGATCATCAGGAGCTAACGTGGAACTTGATGTCATGATTTTTAATGAAATACCTTCCTCCTCTAATGGGAACGAAATATCTGATAGTTCATAATCTGGTGACCATGTTTTTTCTTCATTACCTCCACACCCTACAAGAAGTGCTCCTCCTATTGCGAACGCTGACAATGTTTTAACTATTTTTTTCATAACATACCCCTCACTTTTCTAAATTGTCTTTTATTTTAAGGAACCTACCATTACACCTTTTTCAAAGTACTTTTGGAAGAATGGATACATAATTAATAAAGGTAAACTAGCAATAACAATAGATGAATATTTAATCATTTCTGCAATTCTTTGCATCTCAGCTCTAGCAAGTTGGTCTGCAATCATACCAGGTTGCACTTCGTTCTGGATTAGAATTTCACGTAACACTAATTGCAATGGATAAAGGGATCGATCATCAAGATAAATCATCGCTTGGAAATAAGCATTCCATTGTCCGATAAAAGCAAATAGTGCGAGAACAAAAATAATCGGTTTAGCTAAAGGTAAGATGATTTTCCAAAAGATCATGAAATCTGATGCTCCATCAATTCTTGCCGCTTCTTTCAGTTCATTTGGAATCGCTTTAAAATACGTCCTGGCTAAAATAAGGTTCCAGACACCAACTGCTCCTGGCAAAATGATTGCCCATGGTGTATTCAGAAGTCCTAAAGATCTCACAACTAAATAGGTTGGTATCATTCCCCCGTTAAAGAACATAGCAAACAGAAAGAAGATAACAAAGAACTTTTTCCCAACTAGCTCATCCACCGATAACGAGTATCCAGCAAGGATGGTAAAGGTAATACCCACTAAGGTAAACCCTGTAGCATAAATAATAGAGTTAAAGAAGCCTCTCATAATTGTTCCATCCTGAAAGATTCGTATATACCCATCTAAAGTCCAATGAGCTGGGTCAAATGAAATTCCTCTTGTTAACAAAATGTGAGGTTGTAAAAATGATCCAAGTAAAACATACAAAAGAGGAACTGTAACAATGACCACAATTAAACTCAAAAATACTTTGTTGATAAAAAGTATTAATTTATCTGTTTTTGAGCTATTTAATAGTTGATTTGATTTTAACTTACTCATTGTATTTATCTCCTCCTTTCTTAATAAAGTGTTTCTCCTTTAAGTCTTTTCACTACTTGATTGGCAGTTACTAACAAGATCAAACCAATAATCGTGTTGAACAAACCAACTGCTGCCCCGAATGACCAATCACCAGCTAATAATCCTCGTTTATAAACATACGTATCAATAATTTCAGACGCTGGTAAGTTCCTGTCTGTTTGTAGTAAGTAGGCTTTTTCGAACCCTACTCCCATGATGCCTCCAATTGCTAAAATAAAGAGAACAGCCATCACTGGTTTAAGGACTTGAATGTCGATATGCCAAATTCTCTGTAACAGGGATGCCCCGTCAATAGTAGCCGCATCATGTAACTGTGGATCAGTATTCGAAAGTGCTGCAACATACACGATGGATGCAAATCCAGCACCTTGCCATATTCCAGAAGCAATGAAAATTGTTCTAAAATAGTCTGGCTCAGACATAAAGGAAATCGGCCTATCCATGAACAGTCCTAATAACGAATTAATTGGTCCTGCTGGTGATAGAAACATAAACAACATACCGGCTATGACCACTGTAGAAATAAAATATGGTGCATAAATCACTAATTGAATGTTCTTTTTTATCCCTGCTCTTCTCACCTGATTTAACATGAGAGCTAATAATACTGGGACAGGAAACCCAATAATAAGTTCATAGGAACTTAATTTGATCGTATTCAAGAAAATTTGAAAAAAGTTAGGAGAAGTCAAAAAGCTTGTAAAGTGTGCTAATCCAACCCAATCACTACCCCAAATCCCCCTCATTACGCTGAAATTCTGAAAGGCAATCAGCACTCCGTACATTGGTATATAGTTAAAAATAAATACCGATACTACGGCAGGAGCAAGGAATAAATATAAAATATAATTTCGCTTGATATAATTTAAACGGCTTTCTTTCCTTTTTTTAATCTTAGGTAATTGATCAACGCTTGTTGTCTTTACCAAAGCGTCCTCTGGTTTAGCCATGAATATCCCCCCTTAAAAATGTTTTTAGAAGACAACGCTTTCTTAACTTTAATATAGCAAAATCGTTTGAAAGACTATTTCAATATTTTCGGTAATGGTAATTTAAAATTTTCGGAATTGAAACCGGTCAGAAAAAAAGTGCAATGCGCCTGCCTATCGAAGCGGCAACGCGCGCGTTGCCTATTCGAACGAAAAATGCTCTGACCGATAAAAAGTGCTTTTTTGTTTTATTCGGGCAGAAATTTTCTCGAGCCGATGGTGCATGAAGCTAGACGATTATTCAACTACTGTTATACACATTCAGAAAAAATATAAAAGGATCCCCTAGTTGTTAGACTAAAGGATCCTTCTTTCTATGGTACTTTGATTTGTCTTAACCCTGTATTTATTCTTTCCACTGCAGCATTAGCAGCTGCTTCCACATCTCTTCCATCCTTACCGACTTCCTCAAATAATACCTTAATGGCATCGCTCACAACAGGATAAGCGGGAGTTATAGGACGGTTCCTAGAATTATTTTGCAATTGTTGTACAAATATATTTTTTGGGTATTCTTGTAGTTCAGGAAACTCATTTGCAACTGAATATCTTACAGGCAGATCACCCGTAATTTCCACAAACCTCTTTGATCCTTCAAAACCTGTAGCAAAATTTACAAATTGCCAAGCCTCGTATGGATTCTTTGTATCAGATGATATTCCAAGGGCCCAGCCACCATTCGGAGTAACTTGATATTTCTCCATTGGCAAAGGTGCCACTCCGAAATCTTCCCCTAATTTAAAATCATGATCCCTCTCCAATTCCGACAGATGCCAAGAGCCCAATACAGTCATTCCAAGCTGGTTATTTTCTAGTGGTGCAGGTGGCAATTCAGGAGTTGCAACTTGATGTAATTGATATAAGTCTTGATAAAATTGTAATGCTTCCAAAGCTTCCTTTGAATTTAAATAACCATCGGCAGTTTCCCCATTAGGATTAATTATATCTGCACCGAATTGCCAGAGGATCGGCATTTTAAAATAAGCTGCACCTTCCCCTTCACCAAACCCTTGTGCTGGGTCAATTCCATAAACATCCTGTTCTGGATTGCTAATCATTTTTGCTATCTCTAATACTTCCTCCCACGTTAAAGGATTGTTTGGATTCTTTGAAGGATACGGGATTGCTGCCTCGTCGAACAAATGCTTATTGTAAAATAACGCTATGCTTGACTCGACGATAGGAACAAGAAATAACTCACCATTGAAACTCATTCCATTAAGTATCCGATCAGGAATATCCTCTATATTTCCTTCTTCTCTCATATATTGATCTAATGATAATAACAATCCTGAATTAGCATAAAGTGATAAATTTGGGCTATCGATAGCCATGATATCAGGAGGATTTCCGGTAATTAATTCTGTACGTAACCTTAATTCATATTCATTCGCCCAATGCATTGACTTCATATTAATTTTAATATGTGGATAGGTCGCTTCAAAGGCTGAAACTAATTCCTCATATGCTTTATTAAATGCATCATTACCTAGATTCCGTAAAAAAGTCAATTCTATTTGTTCTTGAACATTACGATCATCCTCTACTCCTCGTTCACTAGAAAGTAGAATAATTGAGTAGGAAATACCAAATAAGATAATGGCCGCTGAAATATTGATAACAAACCATTTTTTCATATCCATCCCCCTTCTCTTAATCTATTTCATCAATGGAGTTTCGAAATTCCACAGGTGTTTGACCAACATGTTTTTTAAATACAGTACTAAAATAACCTGAACTAGAAAAACCAACTAAGTTAGCTACATCAATTATTTTCAGCTCTTTATCATTAAGATATTGTTTAGCCTTTTCGATCCGCACATTAACAAGATAATCGCTAAAGTTTTTCCCAATATGATTTTTGAAAGTTTCTGATAAATGAGCACTGTTTATATGAAATAACTCAGATAATGTAGTTAAGGAAATTTCATTGGCATAATGCTTGTCCAAATAATTACGTATACTATCCACAATTAATTTTCCATTGGAAAAACGGGTCAAGCGTACCTTTTCAATAATGGACTCTGCTAATTGGTAAAGATGTTTAATAACTTTACGTTGAGAATTTAGTTCCCAAATACTTTGTTGGCAATTCCAAAGCGTGTTTTGAATATCTTTCGTTTCCATATCATATTTCTTTGCCAAGGAACCTAATAGAAAGAGCACCCGATTAGCCATATACGAAAAGGATAATATAGATTGTTTTTCCGTTTCCCCCATAAAATTGTTCAGTTTTTCCTTAAAGGATGGGAAGTCTGCATTTTCAATAGCATTGGTTAACTTTCTCTCAAAATCAACTGGAAACTCAAAAATTTCCTCCTTTATCTCTGTCTCATCAATAACTTGTGACAGGGAGCCGATTTGACTTTGACTCCAAGCAAGCAGGCTTGAAATATAACCAGTTTTAAATTCCCTAATTCCTGATACCATATTTCCAATTCCAATTACAGTCTCCACATTCAACAATGATTTTACGTTTTTTTGTATTTCTTTTACTAAGGTTGTAGTACTATCATTATTAGACTCTATAAGATGAATAAGTTGAATCATATTTGGATGACTTGGATCATAAAAAGTATAAGTTCCTGTATGGGTCTGTACTATTTCCTTACAAAGCATTTTAAAAGGCAGCCACATTTCCTTCAATCTAGCTGGATTTTCATCATATTCTCTCATTTCTACTGATAAAAACCGTACTTTCACACGCTCATGGGATAGTTCCTCTAAATGAAGCTGCCGTAGTCTTTCATGAACCATATTCAGTTCAAACCATTCTTCCTTTACTAAATGGAGTAAATATTGTTCTTGTACCTCTTGAAGATGGGTACTCGCAAGCCAGCGTATTTGAGCAGATTCTGCTAGTTTCTTCTTCTCATCCTCAATTTCCTTACGAACCTTCCTTAATACTTCCACCAGTTCATCAGGGGCAACTGGTTTTAACAAGTAATCCTTTACTCCCTCCTTCATGGTACTTCGTACATACTCGAATTCAGAGTAACCAGATAATACGATAACCTTAATATGAGGAAATTCTTCATTACAGCGTTTTGCTAATTCTATTCCATCCATCTTAGGCATTCGAATATCTGTAAGGACTACATCCACCTCTGTCGTTTGGAGTAATGCCAACGCTTCTTGGCCATTGGATGCTTCCTGTACTATTTCAAACCCCTCATCTTTCCAATCTACCTTCATTCTTAATCCTTTTCGTATTTGGATTTCATCATCCGTTATCATGACCTTCAGCAACTAGATCCCTCCTTTTTAATTGGATATTCAAAATAATTTTGGTCCCTACATTATTTTTGGTTTCAATCTTATATGAAAAATCCTCACCATAATACAGCTTTAACCGCCCAAGGACATTTTTAAGTCCAATGCTCGTCCCTTTACTATCTAAAACATTACTTGTTTCATTATTATTTTCTTGATGAGCCATCAGATCTTTAATGACCTTTTCAGACATACCAATCCCTTTATCCTCAACAACAATAATTAATTGATTACTATTTATCTTCGTTTTAATATATATTTCTGCATACTCCTTTTCCCTAAAGCTATATTTCACTGCGTTTTCAACAAGTGGTTGCAGAATAAACTTTATAATCGAAATTCCTTTTGTTTCAGGATCTTCTTCAACTTGAACAAATATGGTATCTTCGTACCTTAGCTTTAAAATTTCAGTGTAGCTGCGAATATAGTTTAATTCCTCGCCTAACTTCACAATATTACTTTTTGTATCTAGTGAGTATCGCATCATTTTCCCCAAGTAGACACTAACATTCATAACCTTTTGGTTTTCCCCTTGAACAGCCAATCCACCAATAATCTCAAGGGTATTATTTAAAAAGTGAGGATTAATTTGAAGTAGCAATGCTTTGTACTCCGCGTCCTTTCGACGGAGATTAGCCTCATACTCTGTTTCAATCATGTTTTTCAACTTATCAATGGTTTGATCGAACACTCTCACTAAGTAACCAACTTCGTCATTTTGAGATTTTATCGTTGGTATAAATTTTTTTGCACCTGAAAAATCCCCCCGTTCCATGTATCCCATAGCCTTTGCAAGATTCCCTAAAGGACTTGTAATATTGGTAGAAAACATGTAAGATGCTACAAGCGTTAACAAGAAAGCGATGCCACTTGTTAATAATAAATTAAGTTGAATCTGATTTACTTGAGCAAACAAATCAGATTCTGTTATTTCACTAATAAGTATCCAATTGCCGACAGAAAGCTTTTGAAAAAAAATAAAGTAATTCTCTCCATTGTAATTCGTTTCTACTAATCCTCTATCATTAGCGTCACTAGTTATTTTAGATAAACTATCACTTAGTACCTCCGTTGGAGTTTCAATGGTCCCTTGTAACACGTTTGCTCCATTTTCATCAATAAGATACCCTCGTGCACTTTGACCAATGGCTATATTACTTAAGGCAGTTTCCAATAATTCTGTTGGAAAATTAACCTTAATTATTCCACCTTGAACTAACGTATCAACATTAAAAAGAGGTAAAATAAAGCTATTTACGTGGCTGTTTACCGATGGTTGCTCATAAGGGTCTATGTGAGACTTTACATAGGATTGACCGTTTTCCATGAAGTCGATGTACCAATTCATGTCATTTAATGCAGAATGATTACCCTCTACCCCAGTACCATCATGAAGATAAACAGAAATAGACATGCCATTTGAATTGTTTATTCTCATAGAGGTGAGCAGGTTTCTTATTTGATTATTTCTTACACTTCGTTCCCCATCTATATACGAAACCTCTGAATGATCCCTTAGCCACTGTTGAGTCGTTTGACTGACAAGGACCTGTTTACCTAGATCTTCTGCTTGCGAAGTGATGGAATCTACATATAAAGAATACTGATCCATCATTTCTATAGAGAAATCTTGAGCTTGCTCTTTAATAAAAGAAGTGAACCAGCTTGGAATAATAAAAGATAAAATAACGATTGGCACGGTAAGCAAGCATGTAAAAATAAGAAACAAACGATTTCTTAAAGAAAAATACATCTAATTTCCTCCCTAAAAACGAAAAAGAAACCCCTTACATTTCAAAGTATTATAGTAATAAGTACTAATTATAGCATTTTACTACCTTATCTACCTTGGTAACTTACTGTAAAATTTAAATACTCCTATTCCCATTACTCTTTAATGGGCTAGTGCAAATATAATTTAGCATAATAACTCCAGTTAACTAAATATAATAAAAAGCATTTAGGATTATTAATAAACCAATCATTGCCAAAAAGATAGAAACTAAAATATAAGCTAATGCAGTTGTCGCATTAATTAAAACATATGAATCCGCTGGGACATTACTGATAAACATGTCATCATAAGAAATTAATCTATACAAACCAAGAGAAACCATCCACCCTTTGTAAATCGTCTCCCCTATACTGGGGATCAGGCACTTTAATCCCAAGAATGTACCATCTCTAGAAGTTTTCAATGGAAACCTAAATAGGAACCAGGATGACAATCGCTGATTCCTACCATAACGAACTAAGCCTTTTTCACAAATAAATCCAATAACTCTTTGGCACTATGCACTTCTTTATCTGGTTTATAGGTAGCATTAGTCGGTAAATCTTTCTTACGATGATTCATCCAGATCGCTTGCCAACCTGCTTGTTTTGCTCCGATAATATCTTTTTCAAAATTATCCCCGATATACACGGTTTTGGTTTGGTCAAGGTCCAATTTCTGTTCAATAAAATCAAATACTTCTCTTTTCGGCTTTGCATGACCAATCGTTCCAGAAATAAACGTCATTTCTGCTGGGATCCAACGACTAAGGCTGAGCTGTTTAATTTTCATTGCTTGATGTTTTTCTTCACCATTTGTAAGAATTCCAAGCTGTTTCCCTTCTTTGTAAAGTACATTTAGTAGTTCTTCGACTTCCGGAAACAAGGTAATGTTTTTTTGTTCGGTCACATACGTTTCATGAAAAATAGTCGCTTTTTCCGTATCTATAGGGATGTTAAATTCCTTACAGGCAGCCATAATTCGTCCGGTTTGCCATTCAAATTGAGATATTTCACCTGCTTCACTTTGATCAAATAAAATCTCGCTATACTTTCGACTAGCTTTATATAATTGATCGATTTCTTCGTTTGAAAATGGCTCTTGAAAAAGCTTCCTCACCGTTTTATGAAAAGATTGTGCTTGATCATATAGTGTATCATCGACGTCAAAAATTATCGTATCCATTCTCACAGCCCTCCTTATATTATGATGATATCACTTATTTATCAACTAGAGAAAACAGAGAGCCCAACTAACTACTCCCTTCATCTAATCAAACAAAAAGCAACAGCATCTACCCTATCAAGTAGGAAAGGTGTTGTTACTAGTTATTTTGCACTGTATAAAGTCTTACCTTCACTAATTTAATTCTACCATCAAACAAAAACACTGATTGAAAATAGTATTATTTTTGATGCTTTTTTGCGTTCGTTCCATCTCTTAATTAGTTTTCCGTTTTGAATGTTATTATCATTGCGAAACGTAATTTGTCTCCCAAAACTGAACCCGTTTACATGGATACTATTAATTTTTTAATTTTTATCAGAGAATTTTTTGCTTTTTATCATCCCCTTTTGCAGTTCTCTACTTTGTACCATCCATTTACTAAAAATACATATCATTAATCGATAGACAAATTTCATATTGTGAAATGTTTTGAATTTTTAATGTTTACGTTAATAATTCCCCAAAAAATGTATAACACATTAATATTAATTTTAGAAACTAACAGTAAATGTTGATCGATTTCTTTTTGAAATAAATTGAACTATTACTCCAATCTTGCTAAAAACAAGTCTATTCTTAATAAAAAGCCTAAATCTGATAAACCATACTTCACACAGAGCATCACACACAAATCCGTTGCAATATCAAATTAATTTCATGTCTTTGTAAGCGGGTCCTGTTCATGTGCAGCTAATATATCAATTAACTTATTCCGATACTCCAGCCTCTTTTCTAAATTCTTATGAGCAAGGTTTGAAACTTCATTCGGATCCTCAAGGATATGAAAAAGTACTTCATACCATATATATTTCCACTCCCCGTCTGTCATCATGAAGGAACGATTCACGTTTCTGTCAACAATTTTGAAGTGAAAAAACCTAACCCTCCTTTGAACTGCCCCGTAAATGTTAGACATCAAACTAACATTTAACGAGGAATTAGACTTTGGTCTTCCAAAATCATGCCAATTGTGTAATATCACTTTCTATTGAATAGTATGGTTGTACAACGCAGCAAAAAGCGCTGATTTTCTTTCGTTCCCATCTTGAAAGTACAAGACCAATCTTGAATCCTTAATTGTTTTTCAGCCCCTTATGCCAAAGAAATTAACTTAGTATCAACTATACCAGGTATCAAAAACCATTTTAATGTTCTTATTTTCGTACAAGTTATTGATAAATAACAAGCCCCGGTTTCGGGTTGAGATTCATAACTTCTTCTGGAGTCATTAAAGGATCATCATAGTGGACCCCTGGTATATCAGAATAGTAATACCATAATTTAAAGCCTTTGTATGGTATATTCGTTGCCTTGGAATTTGTGGCGTGGGTCGCTATCTTTCCGGAAGGTGGACCCCAACCTGACGTATTATGCACAAGCAACACGGGATCATAATCAACGGATATGACTTCAATATCAGGTACCATCTTTTCAACGAACTGATGGAAAACAAATTGTCTTACACCTGGGATGTTTTTGGCAATCATATATTCACGCATTGTTTCTTGAATTTGATTTATTTCATGGTCAGATAAATACCCTATCTCTCTCATTGGATTATTCGTACGCCATTCCGGTCAAGCGCTAGATGGACATTTGGATATCTCAGAAATGGCAAAATTTCATTAAGAGCATCGATAGGATGGTATTTCCCCATTTGATGGTCAAGATAGACTAAGACTCCATTCTTATAGGTTTCCTCAACGTATGACATCATTTGGTCGAAATTCATTCTACCAATTTCGCCTCCCGGCTGAACCGTTCCATAAATAAGGTAAATTGCTGGAATGACACCTTTATCACCATTAACAGTTTCGTATTTTTCAGCTGTCTTTTCTAACAGAGGTATAAGCTCTTGAACAGAGTGTCGTCCTACAATTCCCATTAATCTAGAATTAGGGTGTCCGTAATAGGCCACTACCGTATTATCTTCAAAGAGGGTTGGAGATGTAAAGAAATCATTCATTTCCTCATCTTCAAAAAGGCTTGGATCAGATAAGAATTCTCTAGAATCCCTAACTGTAAATCTAGTTAAAACCCAACCTTCAATCGTATTATCTCCACTCCCAACTTGAATATTTAACCAGTCATCTTCCCCATCTTGAACTTCTTCCAAAACTTTTACTTGTTTTCCTTTAGTGATAATCCCAAGTGAAGCCTGTCCCCTTGTTCCTTTGTATACTGATGCAAGGATTTGAACTTGGAATTCCCTCAGACTCAAAAAACACTTACCCTTGTAACATTATATATTTACAAGGGTAAGTGTATGTATAAAAGAAACAACAATAAACAAGAGAATAAGCGCTTTAGTTTGAAATTCCTTGTTGCGTAGTATAGGCCTTACCTTCACTAATTTAATTCTACCATCAAACGAAAACACTGATTGAAAATAGTGTTATTTTTGATGCTTTTTGCGTTCGTTCCATCTGTTAATTAGTTTTCGGTTTTGAATGTTATTATCATTGCGAAACGTAATTTGTCTCCCAAAACCGAACCCGTTTAGAATTATTCTCTCAAGTCCAGCCAAATCACCTCCACATGACTTGAGTGTGATGGTGAAAGCATCATCAATAAGATCAAATAAAGGTGGTCTTACCTTTTATGCTAACTATACAAATAGGGTAGTCCATTCTGCCCTAAGGACTACCCATTTTTTAAATTAGGATAATATGGTTTACCCCTATATATGTTCCCTTATGGTTGTACGTAGCTTCGCAGGGCATAATACCGCCAAGCTTTGATCGTTGTTTTACATGTTTACTCGAGCAAACGACACGTTTGTCGGGGCAAACATCGTGTTTGTTAGAACAGAAGATGGGTTTGTAAGGTCAAACGTACTGTTTGGTACTTTTATAAAAAAATAGAATTTTAGATAGTATTTTGGAAATACTAGTTATTTAAAATAGAATCTTTTCGTTATTGGAGGCCAAAATGAAAAAAGTAGAAGTGACTTTCTTAATGTACGATGAAATGAGGACAACTGAACTAGTCGGTTGTGAATTTTCTTAATTATTTGATTAGAATAAGGTAATATTTAAAATGATCATCTGCAAATCTTGGACAGATGATCATTTTCAACTACTGTTACAAGGTAATTATCTGTTAATATTATTTGAATAAACCGCGAAAAACTTGGATTGCCGCTCCGATAGCAGCAGAGTCTTCTCCGAGACTACCTTTCCTAATAACGACATTGTTTCTTCTTGTGGAATACATATGCTCTTTAGATACACGAATAACTTCCTTGTAGTAGTCTTCCGATTCGTAAATTAATTTCCCATGTAAAACGACGGTGCTTGGGTGTAATATGTTGATCATATTAGCAATTGCAATTCCGTAGTAATAAGCTGATTCCAACAGTTTCTTTAAAATATCATCATTATTTATAAGGAGACCCAACAGTTCATCAACCGTTTTTAATTTAAAAGGGGTCTGATTACTTGTTTCTTCTATACTTTTAAAGATAGCATCAAAGGATACATAGGCATTTAAGCAGCCTTTTTTACCGCAAATACATGTCCTTCCGTTTGGTTCGATAATGATATGACCATAGGAGCTCGTATCTCCTTCACGAAAGTTTAAAGAAACTCCCTTGTTAATAAAGCCGCAGCGAATACCATAACCGCTTATACAATAGAGCATATCTTCATTCTCAAATTCATGGTATTCATATTCGGCTAAAGCGGCCGTATTTGCTCCATTATTTAAGAAAACCGGAACGGCAAATGCCGACTGAAACATCGTAACGATATAAACATCTTTCCAACCCTCTGCTAGAAATCCTTCTGGATTGAGAATAATACCTTTCTCCCTATCCAGTGGTCCAACAGCACCAACACCAATCCCCAACAATAAATCAATAGGTATAAGGTGCTCCTCTAGTAAAACGTTGATATTATGTATGACTTTGTCAATAGTTACTACCGGTGTATGGGAGTATGTCAATGTAAACCGCTTCTGACCAATTGACTCAAACTTAATATTCAGTAAGGCAATATTGACATGGGTCCTGGATATTTCGATTCCTATTACAAAACCGGTATTTGGTACCACTTCATATAGGGCAGGGGGTCTCCCCCCACTAGATTCGCCATATCCACTTGTTCGGATTAGACCCCTGGCTTCCAGTTCACCTACCATACGAGTTAATGTTGTTTGGGGTATATTGATTTCATTCAAAAAATCAACCTTTGAAGCCTTTCCTTTTTTATGTATTAATTGATACACGGATTTTTTTAGTTGATTTTTTGCCGAATCATCTTCAAGAAATGCCTTTAACACCTCAGTAACACCTCCTTTTCCCCTCTAATTGAAAACTCACTATAAAGATACTAGTGCAATTATATCTTAATACCCATTAAACGTTAATTCAATTTCTGGTAAATAACGAATAATTCGAGGTCCCTTTACTTGCATTATTAATACATTACAAATCCTCAAAGACTTTTAACCAAAATGGATAAAAGTGTGTTATAATATGATTATTATCAGATGAAAGGACGAAAACATTCATGTTAGAGAGAATACTCCCCGCTACGCGCTGGATAAAGGATTATCAACGGAATGATCTATATGAGGACTTAAACGCAGGTATCATCGTCTTTATTATGTATGTTCCACAAGGAGTGGCCTATGCAATGTTAGCTGGTCTTCCACCAGTTATGGGATTGTACGCAGCAACGATACCAGTTATCATGTACGCACTTTTTGCTTCTTCTAAGCACCTTGCAGTTGGTCCCGTAGCATTAATCTCATTATTAGTTTTATCTGGAGTTTCCACAATATCGGAACCGGGTACACCAGAATATATTTCTTATGTCATCTTACTTTCCTTTATGATAGGGGTTATTCATTTTTTATTGGGTATCCTGAAGATGGGAGTTTTACTTAATTTCCTTTCCCATGCTGTCATTAGCGGGTTTATTTCTGCAGCAGCGATTATTATCGCCTTTAGCCAGTTAAAAAATGTACTTGGTATTGAAATAGAACCAAGTATGTATATTTACCAAGTTATTATGGAAGCAGCCCATAATATAAGCTCGACAAACTTATATACTCTCTCCATCGCCTTGGGAAATATTTTCGCTTTAGTTCTATTAAAAAAGTACTTACCGAAATTTCCAACCTCCATTATTGTTGTGATTGTTACCATGCTCACCGTTTATTGGTTTAACCTAGATCAACAGGGTGTTAAAATTGTCGGTTCCGTTCCCAACGGAATGCCCAGCTTCTTAGCACCAGCCTTTAGCCTCGAATCGATTAGAATTCTCTTACCTACAGCACTAACCATTGCTTTTATTGCATTTATGGAGTCGATTGCTATTGCTAAATCCATCGCTGCCAAAGAGAATTATCGAATCGATGTCAATCAAGAGTTAAAGGGTGTCGGCTTGGCGAATATAGTCGGATCCTTCTTTTCTAGTTATCCGATTACAGGAAGCTTTACGAGGTCAGCAGTTAACTATCAATCTGGAGCCAAAACACCGTTAGCTTCCATTTTTACAGCTTTTTTCTTAATAATTACTTTATTATTTTTCACGCAGTTTTTTTATTATCTGCCCCATGCCACTTTATCTGCAATAATACTTGTTGCAGTCTATAAGCTTGTGGATTTTAAAGAAGCCAAGCACATTTTTCAATTAAAAAAAGCAGATGGTTGGATTTTAGTTGTTACTTTCGTTTCTACCTTAATCATCGGTTTAGAACTCGGTATCTTAGTAGGGATAATCTTTTCTTTAATAACCGTCCTTCACCGCACAGCGAATCCTGATCCTTTCATTGTAGAGTTGGGATACATAGAACAAAAGGATGTATTTCAAAACATCAATCGAATCCCTGATGGAAAAACATATTCTGAAACTGTAATTTTGCGTATCGATTCGTCTTTATATTTCGCTAATATTTCACATCTTGAAAAAAAGTTGGAAGAACTAATACAACAAAGGAAGAACATTAAATCCCTTATTTTTGACATGTCCGGTGTCAATTCTATCGATTCAGAAGCGGTTCATCGCTTTGAAGATATTTTAAGAGATTTAAGAGATAAAAATGGAATTCATTTTGAATTTACCCATATGAAATATTCCGTAAGAGAAATTATCACAAAATCAAAGTGGGATACGAAATTCGGCTTACCCATTTCATATCAATCTCTCAAAGAAGTTTTAACGAGACAAGGACTAATGAAAAACACAGGATAAATCAATATACGAAAAAAAGAGATCGCCATTTTTTATTGACGATCTCTTTTTTCAAAGTAAATTGAATAAGCCGCGAAATTACTAAAACTGCCGATCCAACAGCAGTGGGAGTCCTCTCCAAGACACCTTTTAGGGTAACTCCAAGTAATGATTTCAGAGCTACCCTATTTTACTGCACGTGTATATCGTCTCGACCTAGCCACTAGATTTCCCGTTCTTTACGGTTGATTCCCCAAGGATTTCCTTGTCGTTCAATGTTGGTTATGGCACGTTGGCTCTAAGTAGCTCTACGAATAAAAATAAATCATCCTAATCTTTTCCTTGTTAACATCAAAACCTAGTTATCTCATTGTAGAATGTATCTCTTTCTACAGGAGTTCGATTCGCCCCTTTTACTAAGTGGATTAGTTCATCTCTAGTTAGTCCTGCTGGTGTTAGTGCACCGGCAGCGTGACTTATTCGCTCTTGAACAAGAGTGCCATGTACATCTGAAGCGCCAAATGTTAATGATAGTTGTGCCAGTTGTGTACCTATATTTATAAAATAAGCTTTGATATGTTTAAAGTTATCTAACATCAAGCGGCTAATTGCTATGGTTTTTAAATCCTCAATAGCAGAAGTTCTTCTTTTGATTCCGGCCTTTGTACTTTTAGGTTGGACTGCCAGTGGGATAAATACATAAAAACCATTGGTTTTATCTTGTAGCTCCCGCAATTGAATCATATGTTCGATTCTTTCTTCAATCGTTTCTATTGAACCGTATAGCATTGTAGCATGTGTTCGAAGACCTATGTTGTGGGCAACTTCTTGTATTTCAAGCCATTGTTCAGTCGTGGCTTTTCCAACACCCATCTTTTTACGATAGCGCTCGGATAAGATTTCTGCACCACCTCCAGTTAACGTATCTAATCCTGCTTCCATTAATGTCTTAAGAACGCTAGCATAACTTAATCCGCTTAATCTTGAAAAAAATTCAATTTCAGCAGCCGTATGGGCTTTTATCGAAACACCAGGAAATGCTTTTTTAAGTGATTTTATACATTCAACATAATAACTAAACGGAACATTTGGATTATGTCCTCCTGTAATGTGAAATTCTCTTATTTGAGGATTAAAGTTTTGATTTACATACTCAACCATTTCTTCGCCACTTAATGTGTATGCCCCTTGTTCACCCGGTTCTTTCTTAAAATTACAAAAAGCACATTTAGCCTCACAGACATTTGTAAAGTAAAGTGTCATATTTTGGATGAAATAAACGAGATTGTTATTCTTTTTGAAGTTCACTTTGTCTGCCAATTGTCCAATTGTTAATAGATCACTTGATTGGTATAAGTAAATCCCATCTTCCTTCGTTAATCTTTGACCGTTCTCTACCTTTTCAATAATTTCAACCATAGGCTTTTCAAGACTTATTTTTGTATTCAAGGTGCACCCTCCTATTTATTAATAAAATATGGGATACCTTTAGGTAACCCATATTTTAACATCAAAAAGCGTTTATTCTTTAACAAACTTTTTCATTCTAGTAAAAAACATAACTAAATATTCCGAAATTTTCAAGTGCTATTCATGTTTAAATAATTTTTTCATAGAGGACTATTTCCACCTAAAAAATCAAAATAATTTTGCTATTATTCCCAATGTATATATACATTACTCTATAGCTTGTAATCAATATAAAGACATCCTTATAAAATATGCTTATAAATGATAATCGCTAACAAACTATAAGTACTATGCTATTGTTATATATTTTGAATAATCAAAAAAATATGTATAATATGAATTTAAGTAGTTAGTTAAATAATTTATAGGCTACCATTATCTTTTAATTAAGTAAAAAAAAGGAGTGTAATAGTATGATAGCTTCTGTTACTAGAGTATGCCAAATTTTAAATTGTTTTACTCCAGAGGAACCCGTGTTAGGTAATGCTGAAATTGCAGAAAGACTTGGATTAAGCAGGAGTACTACGCATCACCTTATAACTACTCTCTGCAAGGAGGGAGTATTAATAAAAGATCTTAACAGGAAATACAGATTAGGTTGGAAACTTCTTGAATGGAATAATAGCGTTATGTTTCAGCAGGATTTTTATGACAGAGCCATGCCTCTAGTGAAGGGATTGGTAGAGAAATTTAAGGGAACATCACACATTGCCATGTTTGACGAAGGAGACGTAGTTAATGTCTTAAGAATTTCTTCAGATGATCCTGAATTCCTTCCAACCTATCTCGGTTCAAGAATGCCTGCTTATTGTACAAGTGCTGGGAAAGCCCTGCTTGCTTACAATGAATCATACCTTCGGAAAACCATTGAAAAAGGTTTATCAAGGCAAGGACCTAATACGATTATGGATATCAAAACACTTAAAAGAGAATTAGAATCTGTCCGAGAACAGGGTTATTCCATAAGTAATAATGAAAATAATACGTGTACCTATGCAATTGCTGCACCAATTCTTTCTTATTCAGGGGAAACGATAGCTTCAATCAATCTTGTTGGGACAACAAACTACATGAGAGGCGTTGATCACGCATTTATGATTAAAAGTATAGTAAAAATGGCTAAAACATTATCTCGGGAGTTGGGTTATATTGAAATGTAGATATAAATAAGAATTACAATTTTACTACTGATTATCAAGGTTTGAACACTTCTAAAGAATTTAATTTTTTCAAATTATTAAAATTTCTAAATAATTTCACTATTTTAAACTTCATTATCGACGTTATCTAATTAATTTAGTAAATTTTAATACAAAGTAAAAGATTGGGGGTTCGATATAATGTCAGACAAATTGGTATAGGTTCGTTCAATTAACACTATAAGCATTCACTTTATGTTATTAATTAGAAATTGACTTAAATAGGGGTTCAAAATAGGAATTCGAATAGTAGAGAAGTACATTAAAGGGTTCGTGACCTTATGGGTTAAAAGGATTATATGAAAGTCTAGGTTAAAGCAATATTTAGATTAAAAGGGTACCATCGGATTAATCGTCCCCAACAAACGACAATATGAAAGCGATAACAAAACTTTTATAATATGGGAGGTTTAATAATTGAAAGTAAAAATTTTAGGCTCCGGCATACCTACTCCAAATGCAGAGCGATGTGGTCAAGGTATTCTTATTAGTCATGGAGATAATAAAATCCTATTCGATTGTGGACCAGGGGTAAATCGTCAAATTATTGAATCAGGATTAAAACACAATAGTATTAATCACCTTTTTTTCACACACTTACACTGGGATCATTTTGGTGACTATGATTCTTTTGTACAAACAGGGTTTATTACTGACCGTGAGATCCCTTTACAAGTATATGGTCCATTAGGAATGAAAGAAGTAACCGAATTACTATTTAACAAAGTATATTATCGAGATCTTATCTACAGGAGAAATATGAGAGGCCCAGGCGCATGGAAGCCACCGATTGTAGAAGAAGTATTTGGAGGAGCAGAATTATATATTGATCCATTTACTATTAAAGTATTTCGTGTTCATCACGGTGAATATGTAGATTATTCATTATCTTATAGAATTGAATGTCAAGGAAAATCAGTTGTAATATCAGGAGATACAGGTCCAGTTCTAGGGTTTAGCCAATTTGCAAAAAATTGTGATCTATTAATTCATGAAGTTTTTCCTGGTAAGCCATCTCCCCGCTTCTTGACTGAAGCACATCCTGATTTATCAGCAGAGGAACTAGTAAACATGATGGGACATTGTTCCCCAAGACAAGTTGGAGAAATTGCACAGGAATCTCAGCCTAAAAAACTGCTACTAAATCACTTACCTCCTAACTTACCAGATGATTTAATAGAACAAATCAAGGTAAAGTTTGAAGGCGAAGTACAAATTTCACATGATTTGATGGAAATAGTTGTTTAACATTATGGAACAAAGAATATTTAAGGATATTTTATTTGGTAGTATGCCTCTTTCACCAAAAATTCAGAGGTAAATCAAGAAAATCTAAAGACGACCTCACAGGGATCTTCTGCAAAGAAATTTTTGCGGACGAATTATTCTGAATATACAAACTATAGAAAAAAGTAACGGATACAGTTAGGTAATCTTAAAATTTATTCACACTATTCATTAGTGGGCTGATAATTTAGTTAAATACCTACCTTCAAAAGAATGTAGGTAATAAAGTGAAAGTAAAATAAAGATTAAAAATATCTAGTTTCACATAGGATTTTATTCACTCCTATATTATCGGATACTCTTTCTAGTTTCTTAACCGTACTTTGAAAAATAGATTTGTAAAAAATAAAAAGTGAGGTAATAACCATGATAAAGAAAAATTTATTTATTATTTTAACAATATTATTAGTCAGTGTTTTAATGCTTAGTGGATGTGGGAATGGACAAGGAAATTCAGAGTCTGCTTCTTCAAATGGCCAGGATTCAAGTGAATTCTCTGGTATAGTTCCAAGTTACGTAGCGAATACTGGAGGGGCTGTGTATCGTACATCTGCTGCTATTGCAAAAATCTTTACTGATGAAGGTTTAATGCCTAACGTACAGTTTTCAGTAGAAGCAGCTGGAGGGTCTCCTGGAAATATTCGTTCAATTTTAGAAAGGTATGAAGAAGGCAGACCAGCCATTGGAATCGTTTCAACTAGAGATGGAGCACAAGCATACCAAGGAGTATATGAGCATGTTCCTGGGGAGCATAAAGAATTAAGAGCGATTGGTTATGTAGATACAGCTAATATTCACTTGGTTGTTCCTGCATCTTCCGATATAAAAACTTTTTCTGATTTGAAAGGTAAAAATATCGGAGCTCCTCCTGGTGCTGCCATTGAAGATACACTAAAAGAATTACTTTCATCCCTTGGTCTTGAAGAAGGAACAGATTATCAATTTCAACCTTATCGGAACGCTGAGGTACAACAAGCTATGCGGGATGGCAGTTTGGACGCAGGAGCAATAACTGATCTCATCCCTTCCCCTGCTATTAACGAAACAATGTCCTTAACAGATATTCGTATCCTCTCATTAAGTGAAACCGAAGCGGAGAATTATTTAAATGAATTTGCTCCATATGCAGCAGTAAGAACGATTGAAGCGGGTACTTATGATGGTATTGATGAGGACTTAATTATCCCAGTATTTACAAACCATTACATCACACATAAAGATACTCCTGATGATTTAATTGTCAACTACCTAAAAGCAATGATGGATTACCCAGAACAATTAAAAGCTATCGTTCCAGGATCTGAAATTAGTAAAGATAACATATTAGATGGAATAGAAATGCCGTTACATCCCGCTGCGGAAAAGTATTTGCGTGAAATCGGAGTATTAGAATAGGAAGTTGTTTATTAGGAGTACAAAATAATTTATTAAGTTGTACTCCCTCAATTTTTTCATAAAGGAGCAGTGATTATGAACAAAGTTTTAAAATGGACAGTAGGGAGTATAGCATTGTGTATGGCATTGTTCCACTTGTATGCAGCAGGAGTACAACTTTTTCCAGCTGTTCAACAACGTTCCGCACATTTAGGGTTTGCACTTGCATTAATATTCCTTATTTATCCCTTCATCAAAAAACAGATGGTCAATGAAGATAAGTTAAAGATTCATAACTATATTGGCCTATTAATCAATATTATGATAGCTTCCATAGCGATTGCAGCATCTCTATACATTTTTATTAATCATATTGAACTAACTAGAAATTTAGCCCTACCGTCTACACTTGTTGTTGTAATAGCAACCTTTTTAATTATTATGACATTGGAGGCAACTCGTCGAACTGTTGGATGGGGTCTTCCTGCCGTTGCGATTGTTTTTTTGATTTATGTATTTTATGGACAACACCTCCCTCTTATGTTTGCACACACTGGTTATCGATTTGAACATATCGTAACCCACATTGGATTAAGTACCGAAGGGATATTAGGAATATCATTAGGAGTTTCTGCAACATATATCGTACTTTTTGTTATTTTTGGTTCTCTATTAGAACGTTCAGGAGCGGGTCAGTTGTTTATAAATTTGGCCATGGGTTTAGTCGGTCGTTTTCGAGGTGGTGCAGCAAAGGTCTCCATTGTGTCCAGTGCATTTTTTGGAAGCATAAGTGGGAGTCCATCATCCAATGTTGTTACTACAGGAGTACTGACAATTCCATTAATGAAAAAGCAAGGTTATAAGCCCGAATATGCAGCAGCTGTTGAATCAATTTCCTCAACAGGTGGAATGTTTCTACCACCTGTTATGGGAGCCGTATCTTTTTTAATTGCAGATTTCCTTGGAGTACCTTATACGAGCGTCGTATTTGCAGCAATTATCCCAGCAATTTTATATTTTATGGCAGTGTTTATTATGGTAGATTTAAGAGCCGTAAAATTGGGATGGAATGTCAGTATAAAAGAAGAAGGGCCAGATTTAAAAAAAGAGTTAAAACAAAAGGGACATTTATTAATCCCATTGTTTATCTTAATATATTTACTATTAATTGAGAGAGCAAGTCCCACCCTTTCAGCTTTTTGGGCAATCGTTTCGATCCCATTATGTACGTATTTAAGAAAGGATACGAGAATGGGAATACGAAAAATTATTCAGGCTTTACAACAAGGTATCAGGGTTTCCCTTATGGTGGTAGCTGCTTGTGCTTGTGCTGGAATTGTAATAGGGGTCATTAATATGACTGGAATAGGGCTCCGCTTATCAAGTATATTAATTAATTTGGCAGGAGAAAATTTATTTTTGTTACTTTTACTAACAATGGTTGTTTCTATAATAATGGGGCTTGGTCTTCCACCTGTTGCATCATACATCATTTTGTCGGTATTTGCTGCTCCAGCTATGATCCAATTAGGTGTTTCAGCCATGGCAGCCCATATGTTTATCTTTTTCTATGCAACTTTAGCTCACATTACACCACCAGTTGCTGTAACCGTTTTTGCAGCTAGCGGATTAGCTAATTCAAGTCCTACAAAAACTTCTATAATTACCTTACGTTTAGGCTTGGTGGCATTTATTGTTCCTTATTTATTTGTTTATGGACCGCAATTACTTTTTGAAGGTCCATTACTAAACGTTCTTTATGCCGCCTTTACTTCTATTATAGGAGTTTTTGTATTATCTGTAGCATTAGAAGGATTTTTAAAAAGCCATATTAAGCTTTTGGCCAGACTTCTTATGTTAACAAGTGCAGTGCTAATGATGCATGTAGACTATGTTACAGATATTATTGGAGTAGTCATTGCTACGTTCATTCTCTTTATTGAACTAAAAGTGAAAAAAAATGAGAATCCATTACCTACACAAACTTCAAGTATAGGGTAAAAATAACTAACGATCATTTCACTATATTAATACAAAAGGAGATGTATTTTCTTGAAAGTTTATTTGCTTATAAATAACCAAGATGTTGAAACTGCTCAATATAACGAAGTGAGGGATCCTGGGAGATTGAGTGAGATAATTGGAGAGGTAGGAAAAGGAACCGTTGTACAGGTTGATCAAGCAGTACGTGCGGCACATCATGCCTTCCTATCATGGCGAAATACCCCTTTAGAAGAACGAATATCATTAGTTTTAAAAGTTGCCGATGTTTTGGAAAAAGAAAGTCCATTTTTAGCTGAAATTATTTCAAAGCAAAATGGAATGTTACTTGAAGCTAGTAAAGTTGAACTAAATATGGCTGTATCAAATATTCGAAATACTGCAAGTTTTGCGAATGTATTTTTTGAACCAACAGATGTTGAAGATGAAACGAGTTGGGTGCGTATTGAAAAAAAACCAATAGGTGTAATCGCTGGAATTGTACCATGGAATGCACCTATAGTTTTAACAATACAAAAACTTGCCCCTAGTCTGATTGCAGGTAATACAATGGTATTTAAACCTTCACCATTTTCTTCTATGGGAGTCACTTTAGCTTTGAAGAAAATTGCAGAGTTATTTCCCCCAGGAGTAATTAACGTTGTTACCGGTGATGGTGACATTGGAGAAGCATTAACAACTCATCCTCTTGTTCGTAAAATTTCATTTACGGGTGGCGGACCTACTGCAAAAAATATTATGAAGTCTGCAGCAAATTCACTTAAGGACGTTCATTTTGAATTAGGAGGCAATGATCCAGCAATTATATTAAATGATGCAAACCTTGATACAATTGTTCCGGACATTGTGAATGGTGTATTTAGACGTTCAGGTCAGTTCTGCTATGCTATTAAAAGAATTTATATCCCGAGTAAAATGTATAATGATTTTTATGAAAAAATGTGTGATATAACCAGCAAATATAAAATTGGACACCAGCTTAACCCAGACACCAGCTTTGGACCTGTAAACAATCACCAACAATATGAAAATATTAAACAACTAGTTGAAAGATTAAAAGATAGCCAAGCAAAACTCATTGAACTTGGTGAAAAATTAGAGCCAGACAATTGGAAAAACGGATATTATTTAAAACCAATTATTGCACGGGATGTTAAGCCTGATCAAGAGATTGTCACTTGCGAACAATTCGGCCCAATTATTCCATTAATTCCTTACCAAACGGAAGATGAAGTGATTCAAATGGCTAATAGTACAGAGTATGGACTTGGATCAACAATCTGGTCATCTGACGAGGAACGAGCACTGAAAATTGCTAGAGAAATTGAATCTGGGATGACATTTATTAACACGGCTTTTCACACTCCATTAGGTTACAAATATATCCCTTTCAACGGACTCAAACAAAGCGGAATTGGCTTAGAAAATTCAGAGATGGTTTTTTCAGAGTATATTGAAACTCATGGAATTAATCTACTTAAAAATAAATAATCTAATTAGGAGGAACAAGTCTTGGATGCGAAATTAACCCAATATAATACAGCGGATGCTTTATTAGAGGCTCTCCAGGAAACAGGAATTTCTTATCTCTTTAGTAATCTCGGAAGTGATCACCCCGCAATTATTGAAGCACTTGCGAAGGCAAAAGCAAATAATATATCCCTTCCAGAAATTATCATTTGTCCCCATGAATATTTAACTTTAAGTGCTGCTCATGGATATTATATGGTCAGCGGACAGGCACAAGGAGTGTTTGTTCATACGGATGTGGGGACACAAAACTTGGGAGGGAGTTTACACAATGTAAACCGTTCTCGAGTACCTGTTTTTATTTTTTCTGGTGAAACCCCTTATACAATGAATGGGGAATTACGAGGAAGTCGTATTACCCCTATCAATTACTTACAAAATGTGTATGATCAACGTGGTATTATTAGAAATTATGTAAAATGGGAAGGAGATATTCGTACAGGATTAAACACAAAACAACTCGTTTATCGAGCTATGCAACTTGCTAATAGTGATCCTAAAGGTCCTGTATATTTAACAGGTGCAAGAGAAGTGTTAGAAGAAGTAGTAACCCAAATCCCTAATGAATCAATGAATTGGAAGCCACTAGAAGCAATGCCGTTACCTGAAACAGGGGTAAAGCATATTGTTAATTCCTTAGTCGAAGCTAATTATCCCGTTATTATTACAAGCTACCTTGGAAGAAACACGGAAAGTGTAAGCCTTTTGACACAATTTTGTGAACGGTTAGCTATTCCAGTCATTGAAGTAAATAGTAGTTATCTTAATTTCCCAGGAGATCATCCACTACACTTAGGTTTTAACGAAGAAACGCTTTTGTCAAAAGCCGATGTAATTTTAATTATTGATTCAGATGTGCCTTGGATTCCAGCAGTGAACCAACCAAACAAAGACTGCAAAGTATTTCATATCGATGTAGATCCAATTAAAACAGAAATCCCTTTGTGGCATATTCCCGTTGAAGCCTTGTATCAAGCTGATTCATATCAAGCCTTACTCCAATTGAATGAATATGCTAGAACGATAGATAATAATAGTAGTGTTATCCAATCTCGTTATGAGGAACTTTCCATAAAACATAATCGTCAACGAAAAGAGTGGGATGAAAAGGAGGCGTATCCCAGTGATGGAATTATTACTCCTGAATGGCTGACAGCATGTGTTAGAGAGGTCGTGGACGAAGACACCGTTGTTCTCAATGAAACCATCACTAATTCGATGACCGTTATGCGTCATTTGCCTCGTACTAAGCCAGCTACCATGTTTGGTAATGGCGGGACATCCCTAGGTTGGAATGGAGGTGCCGCCATTGGGGTTAAATTAGCGCAACCAGAAAAAAATGTTGTCAGCTTAACTGGAGACGGATCTTATTTATTTAGTGTACCTTCATCCGTTCATTGGATGTCACGCCGATATAATACCCCATTTTTAACTGTAATTTATAACAACCAAGGCTGGAATGCTACAAAAAACAATCTGCTTAGATTGTATCCAGACGGTATTGCAAACCGAGATGACCGCTATTGGGTAAATTTCGATCAGCCAGCAGATTTAGCAAAGATAGCCCAAGCTGCCGGTGGCGCATTTGCTGCTACAGTATCAGATCCAGCTAAGTTAAAGGAAGCCCTATATCAAGGAATGGAAGAAGTAAAGTCAGGCCGTTCAGCAGTTATTGATGTGAAACTTCAGCAAATATCCCATCAAAATGACTAATAAATAGGATATTAATGGTAAAATTTATTTCAAGCTAAAAAAAGTCGAATCCATTTCGAGAGGATCGACTTTTTTATTTATTTTTTTGAATGAATTTCATAAATCTCGGCCCTTGTGGGCCAATGGTTTAAAAGCATGAAAAAAGGAGTACCTCCCCAAATGTCGAATTTAGTAAGTAACCAGCAAACTAATTCGAAGGGGGAAAGACTCCTATGTATATTGTGCGACAAGAAAGTCTTTTTAGCATGCAAATTTTATTTGATTTAGAACCTCCCCAACGTTACAATGAGATATTTTCAGCAATCGATATCAATCCAATCCTAACTATCGTAGCGAAAAAATCTAATTTAGGAAGGCCCGTAGAACTAAACTATCCTGCAATGGTTCAAGCGCTTGTGGTAAGAATAGCTGATAGAATTCCTGAAATACAACTCCTAGTTGACCGTTTAAACACGGATCTTAGGTTTAAGGTTGACTGTGGTTTCTTGATATCTGATCCAGTCCCTTCCGAAGCGTCATTTTCAAGGATGATTACAATAATTAAGGATACAAACGTTCTTGAAGAAATTAACTCTCAAATAGTGCTTGATGCGATCAATGAAAAATTTATTACGGATCCCAATATTGCCATTGATTCAGGTCATTTTGAAGCGAGAGATAAAGCTCCTTCTAAAAAAGAAGAGAAACCAAAGTCTGAGCGAAAGAAACGTGGACGTAAGTCTAAGGCTGAACGTGAACAATGGCTAAAAGAGAAAGAAGCTAAGGAAGCCTCTTTGTCCATTTATGAAAAGAAAATCGAAGACCAACTAGACGCTTCTTACGATGAACTTCATGATCAAATGCCACTTCCCCCTACATGGGGTGTGAAGAAAAATAGTGAAGGGAAAAACGTGTATTGGTACGGCTATAAAGGCCATTTTGCTGATGATACCAAAACGCAATTTATTCTCCATTCGCTTGTTTCTTCAGGTAGCTTAAACGATGGCAAAGCAGCTATACCTTTATTAAAAGGAATAGAAAGTAACTACCCAGAACTTAGAATGATCTTTGCATTAATGGATGCAGGTTATGATTATGATGCAATCTATGAACAAGTCCATCGAATGAAAGGGTATTCCATCATCGCTTACAACAAAAAGAATGAATCTGAGCCAATCGGGTTTGATGAGAATTTCGCTCCAACCTGTGTAAGAGAGCATTCCTATCGATACGATAGCTTTGATAAAAAATATCAAACATTAAAATATACACGGCCCAAGGAATGTAGCGATTGTCCTCTAGCACAAGATTCATTATGCCAAAAGGTCTTTAAGATAAAAATAGAATCCGATTTACGGCGCTATAGTGCACCAGCACGTGGTTCCATCGCCTGGAAAGAACGATTCAAGGAACGTAGTTCCGTTGAAAGGGTCATTGGATACCTCAAAGAATACTTTCAGTTGAATAATGTAAGGTACAGAACTGGAAAACGAGCTAAAGTCCATTTTGATTTAGTTACCATGGTATACAATGGAATGAAGTTAGCTAGCATGAAACTTGCTCAAAAACAATCTTCATCAAATTTAGCTGCAGCTTAAATTTTAATAAAATACAATGTTGATTATAGTGTTGATTGTAGCGAAAGGAGCGAGTCTCCTGCGGGAAAAGCAACAGCTGAAGACCCCGCAGGAACGAGTTATCATGAACGAAACTAGCTCCTTACTCGTAAATTCGTAGATTAATTTGGTAAGAATGTTTATTGAGAAAAAACAAAAAACCAAATCAG
>NZ_JAUSUG010000023.1 GCF_030813435.1 Evansella vedderi
CGGGTCACCAATAATGTGGAGGATTAGCTCAGCTGGGAGAGCACCTGCCTTACAAGCAGGGGGTCGGCGGTTCGAGCCCGTCATCCTCCACCATTAATTTTTATAACGCCGCGGGGTGGAGCAGTCTGGTAGCTCGTCGGGCTCATAACCCGAAGGTCGGTGGTTCAAATCCGCCCCCCGCAACCAAACCATAAACATCCTCGAGTAATCTACCATGTAGGTTTTGCGACGAGGAGCAAATACAAGTTTTTGAAGATAACTCTAAAGAATTAAATTAAATATTTTAACTTTAAACAAAAAATTATTAGGTCCCGTGGTGTAGCGGTTAACATGCCTGCCTGTCACGCAGGAGATCGCGGGTTCGATTCCCGTCGGGACCGCCATTTTAATTTAGTTTAATATTTTTTTGGCTCGGTAGCTCAGTCGGTAGAGCAATGGACTGAAAATCCATGTGTCGGCGGTTCGATTCCGTCCCGAGCCACCATTTAATGTGCTGGCCTAGCTCAATTGGTAGAGCAACTGACTTGTAATCAGTAGGTTGGGGGTTCAAGTCCTCTGGCCAGCACCATTAAATTTTTCTTGACTAATTGTCAATTTTTCTGTAACATGAAAATTGTCTCTTATGGAGGGGTAGCGAAGTGGCTAAACGCGGCGGACTGTAAATCCGCTCCCTCAGGGTTCGGCGGTTCGAATCCGTCCCCCTCCACCACTTTTAGGGGCATAGTTTAATGGTAAAACGAAGGTCTCCAAAACCTTTGATGTGGGTTCGATTCCTACTGCCCCTGCCATTATAAAGCCCTAACATTTAAAATTAATATGGCGGCTGTGGCGAAGTGGTTAACGCACCGGATTGTGGTTCCGGCATTCGTGGGTTCGATTCCCATCAGCCGCCCCATTTAAAACATTGGGCTATAGCCAAGCGGTAAGGCAACGGATTTTGATTCCGTCATGCGAAGGTTCGAATCCTTCTAGCCCAGCCATTTATTTGCGGGAGTAGTTCAGTGGTAGAACACCACCTTGCCAAGGTGGGGGTCGCGAGTTCGAATCTCGTCTTCCGCTCCATAATTAGGCGGCATAGCCAAGTGGTAAGGCCAAGGTCTGCAAAACCTTTATTCACCGGTTCGAATCCGGTTGCCGCCTCCAATAAAATACTTTAAAGTCCTTTATACCCTTGCCGGGGTGGTGGAATTGGCAGACACACAGGACTTAAAATCCTGCGGTAGGTGACTACCGTGCCGGTTCAAGTCCGGCCCTCGGCACCATTATATATATCTTTTTAGGACAAGCAATTTCAGTTTTGCCGGTGTGGCGGAATTGGCAGACGCGCGGGACTCAAAATCCCGTTCCTTCACGGGAGTGTCGGTTCGACCCCGACCACCGGTACCATCTACATAATTTGCATCAAGTTTAATAATTCATTATTAGCTCGTAATCCTTGATATATAAGGGTTTGCGAGCTTTTTCTATAAATTGAGTTTACGATAGAAAACGATTGATTTTGAATCGTTTTTACACATTTTTACACAAGATTTACACCACCATTTGCTCGAATGTGTGGACTGTTCCGAGCTCATCTTCCTCGCGTAACTCTTTGATGACGTGTGTGTATTGTTTTAAGGTGGTATCAATATCGCCATGACCTAGTCGTTCACTTACATAGTGAATGGAAACTTTTTTATACAATAAGAGACTTGCATGTGTATGTCTTAAGCCATGAATGGATATTGGTGATATACCAAGTTCCTGTAATGTTTTCTTTAGTAGATTGTTTGCATTAGTATTGCTTATTACTTTATATTTGGAACTAGGGCTGTAGAAAACCAACTGGTGTATATTTGTCGGCGTAGTTTTAAATAGCTTTTTAAAATGCGCCATCGTTTGGCTATCCATTTTTATCGTGCGATTCGATTGGTCATTTTTTGTTGGACCAAAACCTTCAGGATGTCGCTTTAGATAACCCCAGGTTTTGTTAATAGTAATTGTATTCTTTTCAAAATTAAAGTCTTTTCTAGTCAGTCCTACCATTTCTCCGAAACGAAACCCAGAGGTTAATCCTAAGAGTAGTAATGAATAACCCAATCCTTTATCAAGCTTCTTCCAGATCTCTTTTAGCAACAATTCGCTTTCCTTATAGCCTAGATGTTTCTCTTCAGACTTTTTAGCTGCTACTGTCCATCTGATTACTGCATTTCTTGTGAAGTCACGATGAATGATTTGCTCATCTACAGCATCTTTTACACAAGCACGTATATGAGTGTTTACCTTCTCTACAGTTTCTTTAGCTTTATTAGAACCGAACTGATTGATAAACATCTGGTAATCGTGTTTAGTAATCTCTTGTAGTGGTTTACTACCAAAATGCTCTTTAATAGCACGAGATGTATACTCATAGTGATTTCGTGTTGTTACAGAAATGTTCGTTTTATAAAGCTTAAACCATTTGTCAAAATAATCATCAATTGGAACTGGTTTCAAATGTGGGAGTAATCCTTTGTTCAATTGCGATTCTATCTCTGCAGCAGCTATTAGAGCTTCTTTCTTGGTTTTAAAACCTCCTTTTCGTATCGGTTTGGGTTTACCATCGACGATACGACTTATTATATATTGATAAGTTTTACCTCGTTTTTGAATGCTGGCCATTAATTTCCCCTCACTTTTTATTTGATAAGGATGGCCGGTCGAAATAGGTCACCCTTATCTTACTAAATTTTTAATGATTTTTCATTGGTAGTGTTACTAAGAGTAAATTTTCTTGAAATTTTGATCTAAGAACTCAGCCATTTTTGAGGCGTGGAAGGACCATGTTTGTCCTTTAACTTTCGGATAGAATACGAAGCCTCCATTCTCTACATCAAGTATTTTTCGAAATTGAGTGGGATAAAGAATATGTTCTTTAATCCATTCATTTTTACGGTTAATTCTTGCTTCAAGATCCTTCATTGACCAATAAACTCCGGTTAATTGGTGCTGCTTTAGTTCTTCCAGTTCAATTTTTGAGATAAGGACTGAGTCTGCTGGGATTGGAATCGTTAAGTTAACTGAGAGTTGTTGCATATAGTTCTCCTCCAGATTTTTAATGAGTTTTCGTATTAAAACGCTTTTATCTGAAGTGTTTTATTTGTTTTGTATATGCTCATTAGTTAGGAATATAAACAGCAGTATCCTTTCTTTGTGCCATATACTAAACTTTTCTTATGTGTTTTTCTCTAAACAAATAGCGCATCTGCTGATAAGTGCAGACTCCATGTAGGAAGTCTAACAGTGTCTTATCGCAAATGCGCTTTATCATAGTGTGTTTCATTTTTATTGTTTCTTAAGTGTTATTCAGTTTGTAAATTCAATTTATAGTATTTATTATTTTTTGTCAATATGGTTTGCTCAGAGCATCAATTAACTTATATATCGTTTTGGTGTTGTAAGGTCTTGACTGTAAGACTACTATTACAGTTAGAATTGATGTATAGAGTACTAGAACAAATTGGAGGGGAAATTTATGTCTGAGAATTTGAAAATGTCTGATGCTGTTAGGGTTACTGGAGTATCCAAAAGTCGAATAAATGAAATGATAAAACGAAAACTTATTAACCCGGAGAAAGACAATAGTGGGTATGTATTTACCGATGAACTAATAGGTTTGATCAAAATGTATAATGGTTTAAAAGTTGATATTAAGATGCCATACTCTACTATTAAATCGCTTAGTAGATTTCTCGAAGACTCACCTTCGTTTGCTGAGAGAATTAAAGAAATATATAAGATCTTTCAAAACTATGATTGTTCAGCAAATTACATGGCTACCAAGAAACATTTCTATTTTTATTGTAGCGGTTTGTTAGAGTCGGTTGATGAATTTGATGAGTTACTAGAGGAAATAATAAGTGAAAAAATATCATATCCAGAAAAAGAAACTCTAAAATCTTTGTATAATTATTTTTTTTACAAAGCGAATGTCATTGATGTATACATGGATCTTTATAATATTGAACAAGAATTTGAGTCGGAATTTTGGAGTCAAGATGTTGTGGAGGGTTTTGATGAATATATCTTCAATGTTGTTTTTAACAGACCTTTAATTACTGAAAAAATAAATGAACATCTTATGCGTATCTTGATGAAGGATCACTATAATTCTGAATCAAAAAACAACCCTCTCATAAAAAAGTTGACTCTTTTGTTAAAGAAGGTCAATAAATACCGTGATGATACAAATATTGATTATGATACATGTCAATATATATTTTCACATGCAATTATGTTATTAAGCTTCAATATCTTTGACGATCAACAATTATCTGAGCTGTGGAAAGACATAGATCATGTCAATCATTAGTATTGGAGGTTAATATGTCAATTATTAAAGGTGGTGCAGCAGGGTTTAATAGTGTATTATTTTATTCCGATAATTTTAGTTCTAAAGCAATAAGAGAAAAAGATGGAACATTAAAAATAGAATTATCTAATCGAAAGAGTGTCTCTAACTTTGAAAGGATGATAAAGCGAATACCCATAATTCGTGGATTATTCATCTTTGTGAAACCTGCTATCGTTATGTGGAAGGTTATTTTAATAGTTTTTCTTCCAGTTTTAGTTCTTCTTTTATTGAGCAGTGGTTCTTCAGAAAGTGCTACAAACAGTTCATTTATTCAAATCTTATCAATAATGACTAATGTCATAGATAATCACTTTTGGTTGCTAATTGCTATCACATTGATGATTTATGCAGCAATTATCAAACTTAGTGATCTTGGCAAGTATCATGGGGCTGAGCATATGACAGACTCCTGTTTTAATTCATTATCCAGCCTTGTTATATCAGACGTTGCTAAACAGCCGAGAATACATAAACATTGTGGAACTAACTTTGTAATCTTCTTATTTGTAGTTGTTTTTATACTCTCGTTCCTAATTTCAAATTATATTGTAATAGCTTTACTGAGTGTTTGTTTAGCGTATGAAGCATTTCTCATTCAGTCGAGAATTATGACACCTTTTTATTGGATTGGAGGTTTGTTTCAGTATCTATTCTTTACTTCTAAGCCCTCTACAGAGCATTTAGAAGTTGCCGTAGCATCATATGAAGCACTCATAGAAGCCGAAATAAAATATAGTAAGGGTAAGGCATAGTATTTGTATGGAAAACTATCGAAAAATCTGGAGACTTTTTTTCAATAAATAAAAATATTGACCCTCTATGGTAATCCTTGTATGATGAGTTTACACGAACAGATAAAAATGAATATAAAACACTCAGATAAAACGCTCAGGCGTCAAGTATTAAATAGTTCAACAGTTTTGTTGTGCTATTTATTATATTTTGACGTACTGGGCGTTTTTTGTTCCATTAAAAAATAAAAATTAGGAGGTTAAATTATGAATCTAGTCGATTTGTTGAATGAAAGACTTAACGAAAGTCCAGAAGAAAAAATGGTTCGCACCAAAATAGTGAGAGAGATGAATTGGAAAAAAGAAGGTGAAAAATTCTTAGAAAGAAGAAATAGATTAAATTTATTTCGAGCTGACATTTCTCGTGCGATTAATGTGAGTTCTTCAAGATTACGCCGCTTCGAGTTAGGAGAGGGAGTTAGGGAAGCAAGGCTAATTGCTAGAGCATATGCATTGGCTATAGAAAAAGAGGAGTTGAACATTGAAATAAGATTATTACGCCAACGATTGGCAACTCTAACAAATAAGGAAACTTAAAAGAACTGGTGAATAAATCTTAGAAACTAGGTTCAAACGGAAAAAATAATACTATTTTGAAAAAACGGAGAATACTAGATAAAATCAGGGTTCTTATTTCAAGCAAAATCCCTTATAATACGTAGCCTTATAGTTATTGAGTTCAGGGTAAAGAGGTTCAAGTATTCTGCACTCTATGTGTATTGTGTAAGAACGAAGAGGTAATAAATAGATTTAGCTCTAACCATGTGAAAATTGCAACGAGTTATTGTGCTTATAGCTTCTTTTGCTACGTAATACCTTTTTGAAAGCTCACATCAAAGGAGGAATCTTTATGCAATTCAACACCTATAAACTTAAAGCTGCTCGTTGCCTGAAAGGTTACAGCATAGAAGAAATGGCAAGACGAATTGGTATCGATGTACATGCTTATTGGCGTATCGAGAGTGGGAAAACTCAATTGAAGGTTCAATCTCTTCTAAAAATTGCTACAGTGCTTGAACAGCCTCTCACTTACTTTGTAGAAGAAGCTGAGGGGATTACTGACATAAAGGATCGTGTAACAGAACTACTAATCCTGTTTGATCGTTTAGATGATGAAGCAAGAGCACAATATTCAACATTAATACAATCGTTGGAATCAGTTTGTTAAACATAATTGCAAAAGATAAAAATAAAATTTGCAATTATTGTGAAGAAAAGACAATCTAACAAGTAACTTTAAAAGAAGTGCGAAATACACCGGGAAAACTAGAGGGGGAAGCGAAGGAATGATTGATACATTTGAGATTGCTTTATTAACGGGGTACTCAGCTATTAACCTATTAGAAACTGAGTTAGAAGAGGATATAAGGTTTAAGGGAAACTTTTGTAAGATCATTGATCCACTTGGAAAACCAGGAGTTAGAGCAATTAATATTACAAGATTAAAGAACAGCAAGAAATATAGGATAGCCATTGAGATAAATCCAACGGAGCTTATAGGAGAGGTTGCAAGCATTGAACTCTTCGATTGCAGTCAGGAGAATTTAGAATCCTTAGAAAAAGCGTTAAATGCAACACTAGAGTACATTCATCCAGAACTCGCACTAACAAATGAGAAATGGAAACTATCTCGAATTGACTTTGCACTACAGTTCTACACATCGCATGTAGAGTTGTATACTATACTTGAAAGTAAAGGCCCGATCCCTTATCGATTTAAAGGTCTACAGATGTCAGGAAGTACCTACAATAAGTGTAAAAGTTCCCGAATTAATGCCTATAGTAAGCAAGATCAGATGTCTAAAACAAATTGTCCAGTAAACTTAAAAGAAAAAGCTAAAGACCTGTATCGCTTTGAATATCAATGTCTAAACACGGATTACCTACTAAAAAAATACAACATTGAAAAAAGCAACTTGTTTGGCTTATTCCGTGAAGATATTGCTCAGGCTGTTTTGAAAAGACAACATGGACGTCACATTAAGACAGGTGACTACTACACATACAACGAAGCTGTGAAACTAGTCATGAAAATGAAAAAGCAAGAGAGATCAAAACAGACAGTAATAGAAGTATTGAAGTTTATTGAAGTTTCTGGATCCTTTCCTAATGCATTACAAGCAATCGAAACAGGTGCTGAGAGCGTACCAGACCCTTTTAGAGATGCAAATAGTCAATGTAGCTATAACACCCTTAAGGAGAAGTTTAACGAATTTGTCAGAGAACATTTATGTAAGGCTGGCATTAACCCAATTTTACTTCCTGTTGAAAGCAACATCTTATTCTTACCTAATACTTCAACCAAACTGTTTATAGCTTAACTTAACATAGATCCTTAAGGTATGTAGACTACCATAGGGGTCTATTTTGCTTATTTAACCAAAATTCATTTACCTAATGAACAGAAAGTAGTGTTTAAGGTGGACATCGAGGACCGCCTTAGCTATAGATTAAATACCAATTTACAATAAAAACTTTATTTGATCACGCACTTTCCTCTCTATCTCAAATAGAGAGAATTCATAACCAATGTAGTTGTATTGGTCTTCGACAAATTGCAAACTAGATGCGAGTCTAGGTACTGCTATCCCTATCCTTTATCAATGTGATTTTTGAGGAGTGGTCGACAATTAAAAGGTAAACATTCAAAGAAAAATCACCCTATTGCCCGTTACAGCTAAGGGTGATTTTGCTATTCAAAATGTTTAATTTAAGTAAATTGTTTTAATAGCCTACTCCTAATAGTTATTTAGAATAAGAAGCAAGATCAAGGCAACAACCTCTAAATTTCTATAATGATTACTTATCTACTAGAGAAATAAGTTATGATCAATAAGGACTTTAAAGAATACTAGAGCAATCATAATGCAAAACTTAATTAGGTGAATAAAATTCACTGAACTGTATGAAAAGAGTCAAATAAGTAGGTAAAACAACGTGCATTTATCGCACGTTGTTTTTATTCTTTTAAACGAATATCACAAGGTTCAATGACTAATGCAATATCTTCATATGTTAGAGTTGTATCTTGGACGAGCTCGTCTTTTAAAAAGCTTAGAAAACCTTCCTCATAAGACTTTAAATAGACTCTTGCAAGTTCGTTACCATCTTTGTCATAAAAGGCCACGGTGTCGTCTTGCTGAATTTCACGTATGCCAAACATAGGATAGTAAACAAGCTCCTCATCAAACTTAAACGGCTTCAGAGTTTGAATGAAACATTTAAAACAAGAGTGGACTTTTCCTTCGTTTTTTGAACCTACAAAAGCTTCAGTAATGCTAGAGTTACAGAAATGACAAGTATACATAGATAATTCTCCTTCCAATTGTTTGGTTTTTTTTGGATGTTAGTTATTATTAAGATATGAGTAGAATGCAAACACCTCCTTTCAAGGTGGTAAAAATACATTAAGAAGATGTTTATTGTGATTTTTGTTCATCACAATAGAAAGTATGAGGGGAAGGTTTTGAGGTTTAAAAAAAGCCATGTCTAATCGGTAGGATAAAAAGAGCAGAGAGAAATTTTATTTCCGTAGGACTCCTCCGTTTTCCCCGAAGGGGGAAATTCTTGAATAAATGCCAGAATTGTAATGTTATTTCACTCCATAATTGGCATACCCGGGGCTCAAATTTTACAAGACAATAAAATCACTAATACCTAGTAGGGTCAGAAAATTTTTATAATTTTCCCTTTTTATATTAGATTTACTAGTTGTACAAAAAAACTTTACATATATAGACAAAAATATCAAAATGAGAAATTAAAAAGAATTCTCTTTATTAAAGAGAGGCAGCAGAGGAATAAGAATTGGTTTTGAGCCAAATCTTAATGACACTGCTGTTTTTTAAATCTCAGAATAAATCTCCAAATATCAAAAGTAGTTTTGTTATTTTATTACTTAACTTTAGACAAGGATTCACTTAATATGTTCAGTTCACTAATGTCTCCTACTGAAAGCAAATGTGACTATTGGAAAAAATTATGTGGTTTAGTAGAATAAATGAGAGAGAATTGTAAATGAAAGAAAATAAAGTATAGGGAAAAAATAATAGAATATACGCCAAGTTTGAATAGGGGGCAAATATAAATGTTTGAAATTGAGGGTAGAGATATTAGTGAATTGAGTGACAGTGATTTAAGGTCGCTTATCGGACTTCTTTGTGAGGCCGAACTCCGTTCTATGAATTTACCAACAGCAGGTGTTACATGGGGTGGTCACCAAAATGCGAAAGACGGAGGAATTGATGTACGAGTTGAATTGACAGCTTCAGTTCATAGTGACGGGTTTATTCCTCGTTCTAACACAGGATATCAGGTTAAAAAGCCGGATATGCCTCGCAGTGCTATTTTTAAAGAGATGATGGTAAATGGTGAGCCGAAACAAGTTATTAAGGATTTAATAGCTTTAAATGGTGCATATATTATTGTAAGTAGTCAAGGGTCAACTGCTGACTCTGCTTTAAAAGATAGAAAAGATGCAATGCAGGAAGTGGTTGATAACTTTTCAAATACGACTAATTTTAAAGTCGATTTTTACGATCGTGAGCGAATAGCTGGATGGGTGCGAAGCTTTCCTGCTCTAAGTATCTGGGTAAGGGAAAAAATTGGAAGGCCAATTAAGGGGTGGAGGACTTTTGGGAATTGGGCCCGTACTCCTGGGGGGCTTAAAGAAGAATACATTCAAGATGAACAAATACGTCTATACAGCAGTGGTAATACCCACTTCGATGGGTTATCTGCTTTAGAAGGATTAAATAAACTAAGATCAATTCTAGAAAGGCCAAAGTCGAATATTCGTTTAGTCGGTCTCTCGGGTGTTGGAAAAACTAGATTAGTACAAGCCTTATTTGATGATAGAATTGGCAATAGCCCATTAAATCCCTCTACTGTTTTTTATACAGATATAAGTGATGGGCCTAATCCTGATCCATGTACTCTTGCTCAGCGTTTAGTAGATTTAAATAGTCATGCTACTCTTATTGTCGATAATTGCCCACCAGACTTACATAATCGTTTAGTAGCAGTAGGGGGAGAACCTAATAGTTTAATAAGCATAGTTACTGTTGAATATGATGTTCGGGAGGACCAACCTGAAGAAACTGAAGTTTTTCGCTTAGAGCCAGCATCTAAAGAGTTAATTAGTCATATTTTAAAGTTACGCTTTTCTCATTTAAGTGATGTAAATGCTAGTACTATAGCAGAATTCTCAGGAGGAAATGCACGTATTGCGATAGCTTTAGCCAATACTGTTAAAAGAGGAGAGAACCTTACGGGGTTAAGAGATAATGTTCTTTTTAATAGATTATTTGAACAAAGAAATGAACCCAATATCCGTTTATTACAAGCTGCTGAAGTTTGTTCATTGGTTTACTCATTTGATAGTTCAATAGATGAAACAGAAAGTAATGAGCTATGTACATTAGGGTCATTAGTTGGAATGTCAAAACAACAAATTTATGAAAATGTGAGTGAACTGAGACGTCGTGATCTTGTGCAAAAGAGAAGCATATGGAGAGCAGTTCTGCCTCATGCAATAGCAAATAAGCTTGCACAAAGGGCTCTTGAAAATATACCTATTAATATTATCTGTAATAGGTTTGAAAACAGAGAAAATGAAAGATTATTAAAATCTTTCTCAAGAAGGTTAAGCTTTCTACACGATTCTGAGGAAGCAAAAGAAATTTCAAATAGATGGCTGAAAGAAGGAGGACTTTTGGGCAGTGTTAGTAATTTAAATGAGCTTGGTATTAGTCTTCTCAAAAACATTGCTCCAGTAAATCCAGAATTAGTTCTTACTTCTATTGAAAAGGTTCTACTTTTAGAAGAAGCGAATACCTTCTTTTCTCGTGATAACCCTAAGTATATTGAGTTCACCAGGCTTCTTTGCTCTATTGCGTATGATAAAAATTACTTTGAGAGATCTGCTAGTTTGCTTTGCCGGTTTGCACTATCTGAAAGACCAAAAGAAAATGTTAACTCAATTAGAAGAATGGTGAAGACACTATTCCATATATACTTGTCTGGTACAAAAGCCGCACCTGAACAAAGACTGAAGGTAATTGACAAATTGGTGACATCTAAATTTCACGATGAGATGGAACTAGGTCTTTTATTGTTAGGGGCTGCACTAAAAACTGATAGTTTTATTTCCGATCATTATTTTGAGTTTGGAGCGCACTCTAGAGATTATGGACTTCAACCTACTACTATGAAGGAAATACAGCATTGGTATAGGGTTTTTATCCAATATTCTCTAAAACTTATTATGAATCAAAGTCCAGTTTCAGATAAAGTAAAAGTAATTCTCGGGAGGAAATTTGGTAGGTTATGGCTTAAAACACGTTTGTATGATGAACTTGAACTTTGTGCAAATAAAATATCTGAAAAAGGTTTTTGGGGTGAAGCATGGGTAGCTGTTAAATCTATTAAGAAACGGAACCAAGAATCTTTGGATTCAAGTATTGAATCACGCTTAGGTAAATTAGATCAAATTCTAAAACCAACAAGTTTAATTGAACATGTAAGACTTTATGTTTTATCTGAAGATTCTTTTGCTTTAGTCGATACTTTTGATGAAAATAATAGCGATGATGAAGATATTAAAATTGAGGATAATGCAAAATCTTTAGGTATCGAAGTTGGATCCAATCAAGAGATTTTAAAGGAATTATTGCCTGAAATTTTATGTTGTAATAACTGGGTGATGTTTAATTTTGGCCAGGGATTGGTAGAGGGAACATTGAGTTCTAAATTGATCTGGGAGGAATTTATAAGCCAATTACCTACTCTAGAAAGAACAAGTATAAACTATCAAGTAATTCGAGGTTTTTTAAATGCACTATCAAAGAGTAATCCAATTCTTTGTAACAGAATTTTAGATGATGCTTTGACGAACAAAATTATAGCAGAAGTATTTCCTTTGTTACAGACAAGTATTGAAATTAATGAAAGCGGTGTGAATAGGTTAATTAATTCGCTTGAATATGGTCATGCACCAATTTGGCAATATAGTAATTTAGGTTATGGCACAGCACGTGAAACTATTAATGATGTTGACTTTTATAATTTGATAAAGTTAATTTCTTCCCAACCTCAGGGTTTAGAAGTAGCTATTGACATACTTCATATGAGACTTCATGGACAAAAAAAGAAAGGTCAATATAATAAAACAATAATTGGATTGGGGCAAGAGTTGCTTTCTATGTATGAATTTCAAAGAAAGACTTCCAGAAACGACAGAAGTGATTATGAACTATCGCAAATTATTAAAGCCTGTTATGTTACTGAATGTGCCAAAAAGAATGCGGAAATCCTAGGAGAAAAATTAATAAAGGGTTTTAATAATTATGATATTTACTCTTGGGACTATATTCAAGTATTAGAAGCTCTGGCTGATACTCAACCAATAGCTTTTCTTGAGACATTTGTAGAAAGTAAAGAAGGTAGAGAAATAGATATGTTATTTCGTGATGAGATACGAACCAGGGCGAATCCAATTTCTAAAATTAATGAGGAAGTTATTATTGAATGGTGCGAAGCTAATCCTAAAACAAGATATTTATCATTGGCGAGAATAATTATGCCTTATTGCACTTGTAAAAGTGATAATAGTTTACAATGGACGCCTTTAGCATTAAAGGTCATTGATAAGTCCAATGAGCCTATCGAAATATTAGAAACTTTTAGTTATTCTTTTTTTCCAATGTCTTGGAGTGGGTCTCTAGCAGCTGTAATGGAAAAACGTTTAACTTTAATTGATGAGTTAAAGGTACATCCTGATAGAGCTGTAGTGAATTGGGCGACCAAACAACAATTAGTATTAGAGGGCGCAATTAGACAAGAGCGTGAGAAAGAATTAAATGAAGAAAGAAGAAGAAATGAGCGATTTGAATAGTCTTTGAGAAGTAGAAACTTTGTCAATAAAAAAACTCTATTCATTGTTACTAATAAGGCTTGTGAAGCACAGAGAAGGGCTGCCATTTGTTTATTTCGCTAAAAAAACATAAGAGTCGCCCACTCGCTTCCTATTTCCTAACATATTAGAGTACAATACATTCAAATGTCAAAATAGCCTTGTTCATATAGCTAATGTGAAATTATAAAATGTATATTATATATGATTTGCAATTTTTTATCCAGTTAGTCTTCGATAACTAACACTTCTCATATGCTTTTTATAGTTCATCCAAGATGACAATAACATAATCAATAGAGGAGAATTTAAAATAGGTATTTTGGAAAAGTATTTACATTTAAAAATATTAGGTTCATACCGTTGTACATTCTTTTGGTATAATGGACCTAATAAAATATGTTGATGTTTTAATTAGTTTTTATCAAAGGAGAAATATGAATGGAAAACATAGAGAGTATTGAAAAACGATTATGGGAAGCGGCCGATGATTTACGTGCTAATTCGAAGTTAACTTCTACCGAATATTACATGCCTGTTTTGGGACTTATTTTCTTACGGCATGCCTTTAACCGATATTTAAAGGTTGAAGCAGAGATCAAAAAATCTTTACCATCTAGAGGTGGAGTAACACGCCAAATTACCAGGGAAGACTTTTTAAGTAAAAATGCATTGTTCCTACAGGAAAATGCTCGTTTTGACTATTTAATAAACTTGCCAGAGGATCGAGATCGTGGGCAAGCAATTATAGAAGCTATGGATGCAATAGAAGAGGATTATGATGACTTAAAAGGGGTTTTACCTAAAGATTATCATATATTTGAGAATGATTTACTTACTAGACTATTAAAGGTATTTAATGATGAAGCTCTAAATGAAGTAAATGGTGACGTATTTGGACGTATATACGAATATTTCATCATGAAATTTGCCCTACAAGGGGCACAAGACAATGGAGAATTCTTTACTCCAGTTTCACTTGTTCAAATGATCGTAAATACTATTGAACCTGACCACGGCATTGTTCTTGACCCTGCATGTGGCTCCGGGGGGATGTTTGTACAAACAAGCCATTTCTTAGATGAACACGGACAAAATGCAAACTCTGCTGTTACATTCTATGGACAAGAAAAGACATCTACAACAATACGATTAGCAAAAATGAATTTAGCAGTACATGGGTTAGAAGGAAAAATTGCGGAGGCCAATACATTTTATGAAGATCAACATGAGTTGTTAGGTAAATGTAACTTTGTAATGGCGAACCCGCCGTTTAATGTTGATAAAGTAGATGCTGAGAAAGTAAAAACAGATCCACGATTACCTTTTGGATTACCGGGAGTAAGCAAGAGTAATGAAGTTAATAATGGTAACTATCTGTGGATGTCTTACTTTTATAGTTATTTAAATGATAAGGGTCGTTCTGGGTTTGTAATGTCATCACAAGCCTCAAGTTCTGGTGGTGGTGATAGGGATGTAAGGAGAAAAATTATTGAAACAGGTCATGTTGATATAATGATTTCTATAAGAGGTAATTTTTTCTATACCCGCACGGTACCTTGCGAGCTATGGTTTTATGATAAAGGAAAACCAAAACATATGAAAAATAAAGTTCTTATGATTGATGCTAAGAATATTTATAGGAAAGTAACCCGGAAGGTGTTCGACTTCTCACCAGAACAACTTAAGAACTTGACAGCAATCACTTGGCTATATAGAGGACAGGAAGAGAGATATTTAAATCTTATAAAAGATTATTTTAATAAGGTAATCTTTAGCATTAAGGCACTTCCAAGCGTGTTAAATGAATTTGAGATTTCGTACTCCCCACTTATCTCAAGATTAAGTACTTTTTCAAGCCTTGTCTATGACAGTAAAGAGGTAGATGATAGTAATAAAATAGCATTTACCAACAAGATAGAAGAGATAAATATAGCTACCAAAGCTTTTAAAGAAACTTATGCTAAGTTAATGCAAGAACTTGTTAAATGGGAAGAAAAATTAGGGGAATTAGGGAGCGATACCAATAGTTCGCAATTAAAGCTTTCAAAAATAATGGAGCCTATTTCAGTTGATATTAAAAAATTGTCAAAGCAAGTCGATGATAATTATAAAATACTAATGCGTACATTTGAGTTTGTTGAAAAGGAAATTAAGGCAAAGTTAGTTGATGCAGACTGGAAAAGTCGTGCTATAAATAAACAATTAAAAGAACTTAATTCACGTAAAAGTAATTCTACAGAAGAATTAAAACAAGTAAATTACTTCTTGCGTCAAATAAATTGGCTGCAATCTAAGTTTCCTAATGCAAAATATCAGGATATAGAAGGATTAGTTAAGTTAGTTGATCAATTAGAGATGGAGAAACAAGATTGGAGCTTAAATCCAGGACGTTATGTTGGCGTTGCACCAGAACAGGTTGACGATGAGTTTGATTTTGATGAGGTAATGAATGATATTCACTTGGAATTAAAAGGGTTGAATGATGAGGCGGAAGAGTTAGCAAAAATTATTCAATTAAATTTCAAGGAGCTAGGATTATGAAAAGAATAACTATTGGAGAAATAGCTGACGTAAAAGGTGGCAAACGTCTCCCAAAGGGAAAAGATGTACAAGATGAAGTAACAGAACATCCATATATTAGGGTGGTGGACTTAGGTGAATATGGCGTAAACTTACAGACAATAAAATATATTACTAAGGATGTTCATGAACAGATAAAAAAATATACCATTACTTCAAATGATATCTATATAAGTATTGCTGGAACAATAGGAAGAGTAGGAATTGTACCACAACATTTGTCAAATGCGAATTTAACTGAAAATGCAGCGAAAATTGTCATTAAAGACAAAAGGGTAAATCATAAATACCTGATGTACTTTTTAAAGAGTCCTTTGGGTCAAGGTCAAATAGCAAGTAAAACAGGTGGTACATCTCAACCCAAATTAGCTCTTTTTAGGATAAAAGAAATTGAATTTTTATTACCGGACTTAACAACTCAGGATAAAATAGTTTTTTTTCTTTCAGCATATGATGAATTAATAGAGAATAACTTGCGCAGAATTACACTTTTAGAAAAGTCAGTACATTTATTGTTTAATGAATGGTTTATTAAGTTAAGATTTCCTGGATATGAACATTCACAGATTACTGACGGCGTTCCAAATGGTTGGGAAAAAATTAGTGCAACAAGTATTATGGAAATCAATCCAAAAACAATCGTGGTAAAAGATAATATTAATAAATATGTAGAAATGGCAGCATTATCTGAAAACTCTATGGTTATAACAGAAGCCGGTAAAAGAGAAGGAAATAGTGGTTCAAAATTTCAAAATCACGATACTCTTTTTGCAAGAATAACACCATGTTTAGAAAATGGGAAAACTGGTTATGTTAATTTTCTTTCTGAAAATGAAACAGCGATTGGTTCTACTGAGTTTATTGTTTTAAGGGCAAAAGGTATACCTCCGGAGTTTGTTTACTGTTTAGCTAGAACATATAGTTTTCGAGAAAATGCTATTAAGAGTATGATAGGTTCTTCAGGAAGGCAAAGAGTACATGTAAGTTGTTTTGACGATTTTCTAACTTTAAAACCTACTGATACAATCTTGGAAATGTTTAGTGAACTTGCTAATCCAATTTTTAATCAAATAAAAACTTTAACATTAATAAACCAGAAATTAAGAAAAACACGTGATTTATTACTGCCGAAACTGATGAACGGGGAGGTTAAAGTATGAGTGGATCTATGTCTGAAGATAAGCTAGTACAAGAAACTACAGCAAATTATTTTCGAGATGAATTAAAATGGGATTCTGTGTTTGCTTACAATACAGAAATACTTGGACTAGACGGAACCCTAGGAAGAACATCTGAAAAAGAAGTGGTCCTATTACGCTACCTTAGACATGCACTCAAGACTTTAAATCCTGGGCTACCAGATGTAGCTTATGAAGATGCGATACATCAAATTACTGAATTAAATGTTTCAAAATCAATGATACAAGTAAATCGTGATAAATATTCCATATTTAAAAATGGCGTACAAGTATCTTATAGAAATAACAAAGGATTAATAGAGAAAAAAAGGCTTCGGGTTTTCAACTTTGGAGACCCGAGAGCTAACCATTTCTTGATTGTAAGAGAAATGTGGGTAAAAGGTAAGGTATATCGTCGACGTCCAGATATTATTGGTTTTGTGAATGGTATTCCCTTACTTTTTATTGAATTAAAAAATGTGCACCGTGATATTCGACAGGCTTATGAAGGCAACTTAAGCGATTATAAAGATACCATTCCCCATTTGTTTGATCACAATGCTTTTGTATTTTTAAGTAACGGTGATGAAGGTAAAATAGGGTCAATTTCGAGTAAATACGAGCATTTCAATGAATGGAAGCGTTTAAGTGAAGAAGATGCTGGTGTTGTAGATTTTGAAACATTACTCAAAGGAATGTGTACAAAAGAAAACTTCATGGACATATTTGAAAACTTTATTCTGTTTGATGATAGCTCAGGAAAGGCTATTAAAATTGTTGCTCGTAACCACCAATATCTTGGTGTAAATAGAGCGATTGAAGCAGTAAAGAATAGAGAATCATTAGATGGTAAATTAGGGGTATTTTGGCATACTCAAGGAAGTGGAAAGTCATACTCTATGGTTTTCTTTACCGAAAAAGTACATCGGAAAATAGAAGGTAACTTCACATTTTTAATTGTTACTGATAGAGAAGATTTAGATAGTCAAATTTATAAGACTTTTGCAGGAACAGGAGCTGTAGGTGATGAGAGCTCTAAAGCAGGGTCAGGCAAGCATTTAGAACAACTATTAAGCTCTGATCATGAATATGTTTTCTCAATGATTCACAAATTTAACCAAGAAGTAGATCCTAATAAGCCTTATTCAAAACGTAATGATATTATTGTTATCTCAGATGAAGCTCACCGTACACAATATGGCCGACTGGCTTTAAATATGCGAAATGCACTACCTAATGCACACTATATTGGTTTTACGGGTACACCATTATTTAAAGATGACCAAATTACTAAAAGGTTATTTGGTGACTATGTATCTACCTACGATTTCCAAAAAGCTGTTGATGATAATGCTACTGTACCGTTGTTTTATGATAACCGTGGTGAAAAACTCAATCTATCAACAAGGGATATAAACCAAAAGATTGCAGAGAAGTTAGAAGAGACGGAGCTAGATCAAGATCAACAGGCAAGATTAGAAAAAGAGCTGGCGCGCGAGTATCATATTCTTACTGCTGAGAAACGGTTAGAAGCCATTGCAAAGGATTTTGTAGAGCACTATTCAACTCGTTGGGAAACAGGAAAAGCAATGTTGGTTTGTTTAGACAAGATTACAGTTGTAAGAATGTATAATCTAATTCAAAAATATTGGAACGAAAAAATACAAGATGTTGAAAGAACTATAGGTACAATAGAAGACGAGCAAGAAGAAGCATTTGCTAAGAGGAAGCTCCACTGGTTAAAAGAAACAGAAATGGCTGTTGTGGTCAGTGAAGAACAAGGTGAAATTCAGAAATTTAAGAAGTGGGATTTAGATATTATTCCACATAGAGAAAAAATGAAAAACGGTTATGAAACTGATGATGGTAGACGAATAGATTTAGATACTGCTTTTAAAAATCAGAATCATCCATTACGAGTTGCACTAGTTTGTGCCATGTGGTTAACAGGTTTTGATGTACCAAGTCTCTCAACTTTGTATTTAGATAAACCATTAAGAGCACATACGTTAATGCAAACAATTGCAAGAGCAAATCGTGTTCATGAAGGAAAAAACAATGGTTTAATAGTGGACTACTGTGGAATTCTAAAAAACTTAAGAGAAGCCTTAGCCACATTTGCTACAGGACAAGAAGGCGGTAACGATGGTAAAGATCCAGTTAAACCCGATGAAGAGTTGCTAGAAGCTTTAAGGGAGACAATTGAGGCTACAAAAACTTATCTATTAACGAGACGGTTTAGTTTAGATAGTATGTCAGAGAAAAAAGGTTTTGACTTAATAGCAACAATAAATAAGGCAAAAGAAGCTGTTAATGAAAATGAAGAAACTAGAAAAAGGTATGAAATTCTCGCTCGACAAGTATTTAAAAAGTTTAAGGCTTGTATCAATATTAAAGAGGTTAACCAGTTTAGAGGTGACTATAATAATATTGATATTATTTACAAAAAACTACAGGATGATAAAGAAAAAGCTGACATTTCGGAAGTATTACGGGAAATGCATGCAATTGTAGATAAATCAATTACAATATCATCACATCAAATAAAAGAAGATAGCCGCTTATATGATATCAGTAATATTGATTTTGATAGGTTAAAAGAGGAATTTAAAAAATCACCTATCAAAAATACGACTGTTCATAATTTAAATGAAGTAGTGGAAAAGCGACTGAGTCAGATGATAAAGAAAAACCCATTACGTATCGACTATTATCAGAAATATCAAGAAATTATAAACGATTACAACAAGGAAAAAGATAGAGCGACAATAGAGGAAACCTTCGAACAAATCCTTAGATTCGTAAAGGATTTAAATGAAGAAGAAAAGCGTGGAGTTAAAGAAGGTTTGGATGAAGAAAAATTAGCACTCTATGATTTGCTTATTTCAGAAAAAAAGCTTACGAATAAGGAACGAGAAAAGATTAAAGAAGTCGGAAAAGAATTACTTGAAGTTTTGAAGGCAGAAAAGTTAAACATGAGTAACTGGAGAGAAAAAGAATCTACAAAAGCAGATGTGAAAACTTTTATCTATAACTATCTTTATGATGAGAATACTGGATTGCCAATAGAACAATATACTCCCGAAGATGTTGAGTATAAAGCTAACGTTGTATTTGAACATATATTTAATCAATATAGTAGCTCTAGTGATCATGTATATACTGCATAAAATTAATTAGGATAATCTAAATACAACTTAAATATTATTCGGACCCTATCTAAATCTGCAAGTGTTTTTAGTTTGCAATTTGAAAGTTATTAGCTTTAAATAGCTAATATAACCCTCTTTGTCAAAAGAGGGTTATATTAGAGAGTCTATTTTTCTGGCCATCCATTTGGGATTAACCCATTTTCTCCTTTTTTCCACCTATATCTAACAGAAGATTTATATTTATCATGATTTTTAAAATATGCATGCTCTAAAACTATAACCTGTAGGGATTCTTGTCTATCTACTTCTTTAAATAATAATTCAAAGAATTGTAATAAAGATGTCCTCTCATTATCAAGTTCTACTTCACCAGGCTCCTTATCAGGTGGAAAATATGGACGACTTAATTGATCAAACAGTAAAACTCCTGGAACTGGGGAGTTAACCTTAGCAAAATGTCGATGCATTGCTAACAAAAGTGAAACGTGTAATGAAAGGTAGTTCTCATCCGAACCTACATCACGCATGCTCTCACTGTGTGTAGAGAGAGAAACACCGACATTTAAGTTTTTCAAGTTTATATATACGGGAGAATCTTCATATCTTTTTTCAAAAGGTAAATCTTTAATTATACTGGTAGCTGTTAAAGAAATACGTCTCTCGATGTTATCTAATGCTTCTTTCTTTTCTAATAAATTTACTTCATCTTCCAATTTATTAAGTTTTTCCTTTAAGTTTGCTAATGTTTCCTTTTCCTTTAGTCCATTTTCATTAATATTATTCTCTATACTTTCCATGTATAAACTTATTCTACCAATCGTTTTATACCTTCGTTGTAAGATACTGAACTTATTGTGTGCATGTTCATTCTCTTTTACTAATGTTTCAATTTGGAGTTTATAATCTTCAACTTGTATTTCGGACTTTTCAACATCATTTTTTAGGCTTTGAATATATTTATCTAGTTTAGGTCTATCCCGTTCTACTTCTTTTAAATCATTATTAACGTTATTTACTAACTGTTTAATAGTTTTGATAGGAGCTACAACTCTTGTTAAATTACTATCGCACAAAGGACATGAATTAGGATCAGAAGGATTTTTAAATACATTGACTATTTCTAGTTTTCTTTTTTGTTTTTGTACTGTTTTATCAAAGTCATTAACTGCTTCCATTTTATTCTGTGCTGTACGAATTTTATTTTTTAACTCTACTATCCTTGCATGTTCTTCAGCTAAGAGCTTATAGAGTTCAGGTAATTTATCTTCTACAACTTCTGTATTTTGTGTAAAATCCCAATTCTGCACTTTATTTAATATAGACTCTAATTCTGCATTACTTACTGAATTTTCAGGTGCATCACATAAACCCAACTGGGCTGCTTCTTGAACTAGGCCTAATGCTTTAGAAGCTCCTCCATTCACTATACTAGATTCAATGATTAATTTCTTTTCGAGTCTTTCTACAAGTTTTCTAATTTTTTGATACTCTAACTCTGCCTCCAATGTTTTTTCATCAACAACTCCAAAGAAATAGGGGATAGACTCAATAATACTTATCTTTTTATCTGGTTCATTTGCACCTCTTAACAATGTATTTTTACTTATGATTACATCATCATCTTGTAACAAATAAGGCATTGTATTTCTTAAAGTTATTCTTCTGGAGATTGTACTTTTTCCAAAGGATTCTGAGTTTACATTACCAATACCTATTAAACGTTCAAAGTGAGCAAGTCCCCCTTCTAAATTTGTTTTTTTACTAAGATAAGAAGCATTTTCAGGTATTTTAATGTTTGAACCGATATCAAAATGCACTTCTTGACTTGACTTATAACCCGGCTTAGGAATTTTCCTATAAAAAGAAAATTGGGTACTTCCTTTTACCCATAGTATTCCTACCCAACTTAAACAGGATCGTACATAACTAGGTATATGACATTGACTTGCTCCCATAACGTAATCAATTATTTCAGGTATTGCAGATTTACCAGTTTGAGAATCGCCGGTGATAATATTAACAGTCTCTAATTCAAACGTAACTTCACTCTTTTCACCGTGATGACTATAAAGTATTATTTTTTTTATATTCCATCTTTTCATAACGATAACCCCATTACATTATAAATAATTATTGATGATTGAAGCTGGCCACACCAATTTCCAAATCTTTTAGAAATTAACATTATGTCTTTTAATTCTGATGCTTTTTCTGACTTAAGGATGTTATTTAATTTACTTTGAGTTAAACCTGAATTATTTGATTTTAGTTTACCTGTCTTATTATCAATATCTATTATTTTATTGTTGATTCCAAATATAATAGCATCTTTTGTAAAACTACTTGATGTTTCTATTCTTTGTGGTAATCCAATTAGAGACTGGGGTCCCCTTGATAGCCAGGTTAATAGTCCTGTTGCATTAGACGTACCTTTAAATGTTTCTCTTACCTTATTTGACAATGATATAGGTAGTGTTAATAAAATAATGGGAAATTCACAACCATCTTTATTCTGCTCTTCAAACCCTTTTAGAAATGACCAAAGAACTATAGAGCAAAGTGCGGGGTTTGTGGATGAGTAAATGTCAGTTGAAATCATTAATCTTACTCCTCACTGCTTATTCTTTCTTTAAAATTAATATGCCAACCTACTTCTAATTCCTCAGACAATTGTTGGTATGTACCTTGAACTAAAAAGGGTTGTTTCCAATTTGTTCGAATTGGAACTATGTCTAATGGGGCTTTATTATGTGACCAATCTAACAATTCTCGTCCTTTAATAATCAATTCATTTTCTTCCTTATCAGAAAGGTCTTCTCTCATCGGATGAAAAGTATCTCCCCATACCTTTATCAAACGCTTATCTAGTCTATCTAGGTCTGTACTGTTAACAAAATCCTCTTCTAACCACTTTTCTCTTTGGTTACGTGCTTGCCATCTTGAGATTGCAGCTCTTTTTTTTCGATATTCTCCTCCTTTTACAAGATCAATTTGTTTTGACATTATTTGACCAATCTCTTCTTCAACATTGATTTCATCTTCAATTTCACTAAAATCATCTGGGAGATTTTCCTCTTGAAAACTAGAAAGTAAAGTAAAGATGTGTTGAGTTAATTCTTCTTTTTTTATCTCGCGCTCAGTCTCATTAATAAGTCCTAACACAACTCTTCTATCCCACCATTCAATTAGTCTTTCAATTAGATTATTTCTTAAATTGGTTGGAACAGTATTTTTAATTCTTTTTTCTACCTCTATATTTATGTCGTTAACATTAAAATTATCTGCATGAATTGTTATCCTATTGACTAATTCTTCTTTTTGCTTAATTGTTAAGTTGAAAAATGCTTCACATCCTGCTGCTCTTTTGTTATAGGGTAATTCTTTTTTATCTTTTTTAGCTTTTTCTCTAGCTTCTATAACTCTTTTTGCTTCGGTTTCGAGTAGATCAATTACATCTTTACGATCCAATGCTTTATTAGAGAGTTTTTTTAAAGGACAGGTTTCCTCAATTTCGTTAGGTGTAACAAATATAAAGTAAGTGATTTCATCCATTTCTTGCTTTTCAAGTTTATTTGCCCAAATTCTAATAGTCTTCCACAAACCATCGTTCTTTTCATTTAATTTACTTTTTTTCAATACACTGTGTTTTATTTGATAAAGTTTCTTTTCTTCAGTAGCTTCTACATAGACATCATCTTCTGTTTCAATGCTAACTCTGTCATGATCACCAGCATCTAAGAGACATATTAGTCCATACATTCCTTGAAAATAATATCCTAAAAAAGAGTGATCAGCTGAATGAGGATTAGACATTTCATCACCACCATATATAATAGTATTTTACTAGTTACTATTATACAAAAAAATATTTGTAATATCTTGGTTTATTATCAAGAAAATTGCTAAAATAGATCATAATATGATTTTAATTGGAACGTATTAACTTAAAATACATTTGAGGGAGGAAATGATAATGGAGGAAGTAATAAGAAAATTAATAAAGAATATAGATGGTGAAATTGATATGAAATTTGATTATGAAAACGTAGACTCTAATATAAGATTATCTAAGGCTAGGTGGAAAGTCGTTTTTTATATTATACTATCTGATAATGAAGAAACTAATCTGTCTATGATAGACGAATATATAGCTAATTTAAGTGATATTGATAGCTTAATAGAAGAAAATAATACCGAGATATGGATAGGTAATGAATCATTGACTATCTATCACGAAGATTGGCCAAAAGAATATTACATTGAACTTGAAAAAAGTGATTTCACAACAATATTCAGTATTATAAAAGACTTTATTTCTTTAAAATATATACCGGTACTAGCATGCTATAGAGAAGATTACTTTGAAGTATTAATAAACCATTCTGAAATAGTATGGGGCGATGGTTTATCTCACATTTCTGTTGTTGCAGATAAAAAAGAAAATATTAAAGAAAAAATTTTTTATGAAATAACACCAATTTCGAAAGAATTCTCAACAATAATAATGAATAATCAATTTTATAGTCATATTGAAGTTGAAGATAGTTTTACCACATTAAAGGTTTATAATGTTAACACAAATACCAACATTTCTATGGACTCACAAGAAATTGAAGAAAAGCTATTATATTATGCTAAATGTATATTGTTTGACCTATCTTATAAATACTCAGTGACAATAACTTTTGAAGAATTGCCTATGGACGATGAAGACGAAGGGGACTTTGAATATATTTCTGAAGAATTAAATGAAATAAAAGCACCTTATTTAAAAAAAGAATATGATCCCGATTTGCTGGATTACTATCATAGAGCTTTGGAAATGTCAGAAAGTGAATTTAAATATTTAGCATATTATCAAGTATTAGAATGCATATTTGATGAAGTTTACTTGCATGAGACAGTGCAGGATGTAAAGCAAATTATGAATTCCAATTGGTTCTCCTCATATAAAGATAGTGATATTAGAGAAGTAATAGAAACAGTGGACAAATACAATAAATCAAAAAATGATAGAGAAAAATTAAAGTTGGTATTAGAGAGATATTTTAAAGGTGAGGTTCACGAAGAAGCCTATCTCTTAGCAAATAGAGACATTACTAAAATATTAAAGAATGAACTTAATAAAATTAGTCAAGATAAGGATGTAAAAGATTTACAAAAATTAGCAACAGTTCTATATGATTTTAGGTGTGCTTGTACTCATTCAAATAGAACATTCCCTTTTAGAGCTAGTTATGATAAGACGAATGAAGAGTTAAAGGTATATATTAAATTAATAAAGCAGGTTGTAGAAAAAGTTATTCAAAATTACGTATATATCTCATAATAATAGTTGTATGAGTTTTACTTTTATAGTTAAGAAATAAAAATGGGTCATATCAACTCAATACATGTGAAGTGTGGAAACTAAAGAAAAATGTAATTATTCACCAGGATTAAAGATTCAAATCCCTTTACACAAATTTTACACATCACCCACACAAAACCTTATAATATCAACACTTTAAGACCTATATCGACCCCGACCACCGGTGCCATTACAGTAAGTTAGGTTTAGTTTAATAATAATTAATGACTCACAAGTGTTGTAAATCAACGTCTGTGAGTTTTTTGTTTTTTGAGGAAAGGATATAGTTTAGGATACCTGTCCCAAGCTTTGGTAAAGGCGTTAGTGTACTAGAGCGACTTACTCCACTTTATGGTAACCAAGCTTTAAGGAACAATTGGTAAAGCGAATTTCGGTTAAAAATTATCGACCGTGAAGGTAATCAGTTAACCCTTGCTTGATACGAAGACAAGCAGGACTTCATGATAAACTGGCCAAACTTATGTAGCATATAAGAAAAATGTGTTATATAGGTAAACAGGGGGATGGTCCCCCGCTTGTTTAAAGCGTTAGTATACTGGAACCTGGTACCGTTTCCTACTATTGATAGTCCAAAGTTTCTACCGGTATGATATCTGAAACGAGTGGAGAATTTATTGAAAAAAGACAATATAAGTCAGTAAAACCATTTTGGAGTTTGCAATTTCGAATGACAAAGCCTTCGTATCCCTGATCAATAAGGGTGTTACGAAATTTTTCATTCGCTTCCTCCTTATTTAAAAGGATAGCCTCATCTTTCCAGGTGGGGTTCCTTTTTTTGGCATGAAAATAATCACAATATTTATCACGATCACTCATGAACAAATCATACGAATCAGCGGTAGTAGAATGATATACCTTAAGATTTGGTTCATCTAAAAATATTTTGTAAATAAAGCCAATCACTGGTTTTTCAACTTGAATGACCTTAGGTTCTCCGTCTTCCCAAAACTCCGTTTCTGACTTTTCATAAACAGTTTTCGTTCCTATTGCAAAAGGTTTTGCTGAATTAATATCAGATGTAAGCCAAAACCCAATTGTACCAACAACGTTATTTGCATTTTGAACCTTTATTTCTTTATTAAAATCTTCAATTTTATTCATGGCTCCAAAAAAAACGATCATTTTTATCCCTCCTCTTTTTAAATTACCCAAATCTGAGGGTAATAAGTATATTGCTGATGATGAAGCGGTTCGATTTGAATACATCAAGTGGATGAAAGGTTACGGGGGATGAAATTAATAAGTATGGCTTTATGGGTTACTGAGAAAAGCAGGTTTATTAGAACATATTGATCGTAATGTCATAGAGAAGTTTGATGACTATTATCCCTTAGAAGGTATAGAGTCGATATTTAACAAGGTATTCGATATCTTATTTAAATCGGAGGTATAATAATGACATACAGTATTGGTTTTTCGGCAGATGGTGCAGTTTTTTTGTTAGCTAGTAAGGAACCAATAAATAGGGAACTGGAAGATTAATGAAGTATCAATAGACAAGGAGGGCGTAATGGAAAAGCTCATTCTAAGTAGAAAAGGGTTTGATTCAGCCTCTGGCAATGGTTATTCTCCTTTTGATCCTAAAACAGGAAAATTTATTGTATTGCCTATTCCCGAGGACGAAGGAAAAGAAGGCTTATATAAATATAATGAATTATTCCTTGTTAATCAGTATTTTGAAGGTATAAATGCAAAAAGTCTTCAAGGACTAATCACCCATCCCAAAATGTACTTCGGAAATAACACAAAAAAAGAAGTGAGAAAGAGAAGTGCCCATTATGATCCAATTTTGGGGAGATGCCCTTGGTTAAAAAATGGTCCTGAGATTGGTGCATTTGGGCAATCAGAAGCAGCTGCTGGGCATCTAAGAAACACTCAAGTACAAGAAGGGAGTATATTTCTCTTTTTTAGTAGATTTATGCCAATAAAAGAGAGAGTTCATCCTCTTGACCCTATTGGAGCTTGGTCACAAGGTGCCTATTTTATCTATGGGTGGCTTAAGGTAAAGAAAGTAATAACTAAAGAAAACAAATCAGAACTACCTATTGAAGTTAGAGATAGACACCCCCACGGATCTGATTATGATTTTATGAACCGAGATAATAACACCATTTTTTTGGCAGACGAAAAATTATTTGAAGACATGGATATACCAGGTTGTGGTTATTTTCCGAAGCTAACCAGTGATTTGTTACTTTCCTCTGAATTACATAAAAACCAACCAAGTATCTGGAAAATACCAGCATTTTTCAATTCGGATGACTTTCGTCCGACTTACCTAAATGTAGAAAAAAACTTATCCACACGCTGGCTTGCGTGTCCTGATAATAGTAACTATTGCTATGTGCAATCAACAGGTCGTGGTCAAGAATATGTATCTAATTTAAAAGATCAAAGCTATAAATGGTTGCGTTCATTATTTACAAATAACTATAAGTGATGGATAAATTTTTTTAATGTTAGAAAAATACACAAAGAAGGTAACGCTAAATTAGGATTCCTGACTTTCGGCATAAACGAAACCTTTTTATGTTTGAAACGTAAAAGATGTATAACGATAAAGCTGAAGGTGATCTTAATGTATTTTCCATCAAAAAAAGACGTATGGTTAACCCTAATTGTTTGGGGATCGATCCTAGTGGTGGTAGTTCCAGCGATTATCGAGCAACAAATCGTTGGGCTATTTATTGCATTGCCGATAGCGTTCTTTATAGGATGGTTATGGTTTACAACGGGATATACGATTGAAAAGGCTAACCTTAAAATTAAATTTGGTCCATTTCGAAAAACGGTTCACATACAAGAGATAAGGAAGATCAACAAAACAAAGAACCCCATTTCTGCTCCTGCGTTATCCATCGATCGGATCGAAATTATCTACGGTAAGTTTAATGATATGGTGTTTATTTCTCCTAGAAAGGAACGTGAATTTGTTCAATTATTATTAAAGGAGAATCCGGATATCGTTTTGGATGAGAAACTGAAAGATATAATAGGGGAGTGATACTTTATCTAGGGTCAGTCCCATTTTTGAATATTTTTGTCTCATATCGGCATACTTAAGGAAAAAAGAGGTGCTTGTATGAAACGTATATTTGGGCTTTCTTTCATATTATTGTGTAGCGTCCTTTTTGTTATCTCATGATGCGCTTCCGATTATAGTACGAATGAACCGAACGTAAATGGTAAGATTACCAGTGCTAATGATAATACTCCAGCAACGAAATTTCCGGCACTTAAAGAATTAAGGGAATTTGACCTTGAAATTGACTTTGTAAATAGAGATGAGTTAGAAATGGAATACCATAGCAGGGGGGAGTTTCCAACAGCTGAAATTGAAAGGAGAACGGCAGAAGGAAGAGAAGAGGTAAAAGGGGAGGCAGCTTTAGAAGAAATCGAAGAGCTAATTCAGCAAATTTCTCTCCACTCAGAGCTTTTACCAGAAGAGGTAATAGATAAAATATTGGCTTATTTAAACATTTCGAAGGAAGAGGTTAAATCATTGGAACTAGAAGTGGACTTTAAAAAGGGTGATAAAATTAAAGGAGATATATAAAGTTTACGAGACCAGAACGATAAACAAAGAGAGAATGACAAAGGGTTCTCTCTTTTCTTCTGTCATAGCGTAAGGGATGGCAGTCTCCTCAATGTAATGAATGCAGTTTTCACTGATTACCAACCGTCCCCTTTTCTCCCCTTTCTGACCATACTTACCCTTATACATACAAGACTTGTAACATAATTCTTTGTTATCCTCTTTATCTTTTCGGAAATCAAGAATGTTATTATCAGAAGGCTCTTTTCGTAAACTTTGTTGCTTTTTTAGATAAGCTTGGAGAAGCGAAAGGCGGCGACTCCAGCGGGAAAAGCAACGGCTGAAGACCCCGCAGGGACGAGCGACTCTTCACGAGTAAGCTTCGAGTTGTCTCGACGAATGCATCTCCGAAGCGAAGCTAGTAGAGGAAGAGACACAGTTTTTTCCCGAGGAGGCTGAAGCGTTGCCCGCGGGAGCCAGGATGGCGACATTACGCCGTTGCCCACAGGACGTGGGCTTCCTTTAGGCGTAATTGGTCCGCCTGTAGCGTATCCAAGCTAAAAATTAATTTCTAAAAACAACAATCTAGAAAAGAGCCTATCAGAAAAAACAAACTATTCTAAATTCATATATTGTATAATTGAATGGACGATAAAGGAACAGTGGCCTCTGAGGTTATTTGTATATTGCTTTTATTCCCTTCGCTTCCCCTGTTGGTAAAATCCTAAACTACACAAGTTAAATTAATGAATAAGGTAAAGGTGGTAAGAAATGAATACAAAAAAAGACGAAAGAAAGATTCAATTAGAATATCTTGATCGTGGGTTAGTTGCAGTAGCCACGACAGAAGGTGTGTTTCTTAGTTGGAGACTGTTAGGAAATGAAGTTACAGGTTATTCTGAAAACGGTTTAATCGGAAACGATTTTAATGTTTATCGTAATGATACTCTTATTGCCACTGTAAGTGACAGTACGAATTTTTTGGACAAAGAAGGAACATCTTCATCAGCGTATCATGTATGTGCCGTTGAGGATGGTCAAGAAGTAGACAAAAGTAAACTGGTAACCCCTTGGAAACACGCTTATTACGATCTCCCATTACAAAAGCCAGCAGATGGGGTAACACCTGCAGGTGAAACTTATACCTATTCTGCCAATGACATGAGTGTTGGCGATATAGATGGTGACGGCCAGTATGAGTTTTTTGTAAAGTGGGATCCGTCCAATTCCAAGGATGTGTCACAAAAAGGATATACGGGGAATGTCTTTATTGATTGTTATAAGTTTGATGGAACATTGCTGTATAGGATTGACTTAGGTGTAAATATCCGTGCGGGTGCACACTATACGCAGTTTATGGTGTATGATTTTGATGGAGACGGGAAAGCAGAAATGATGATGAAAACAGCACCTGGTACAAAAATCATAAACGTTGATAAAAACGGGGAAGTCTTATCTGAAAACTATATTACTATCCCACAAGAGGATAAGGATGCTGGATATACGCATCAAGATGATTATCGTATGAGCAGTAAGGATTATTTTCATTATATTATAAACCTATTCATGGGATGGCATGAGCATGAAGAGGTTATGAATGGTAATTGGCCAAAAACACTGGAAGCATGCTTCGGAATAGATAACCTATATGAATATCCTCTTTCTTTCGAAGATGCAACGAAACTAGCAACCTATTTTATTGATGAATACGCTCCTAGCAGACATCAACGAAATAATCTCCGAGACTTTGAAGGTTTCATTCTTGAAGGTCCTGAATATTTATCTATTTTCGAAGGAGAAACTGGTCAAGAGTTAGAAACAATCCCTTATAAACCCGGTCGTCATGAAGATGGCTTAATGTGGGGAGATTATGCTATGCCACGAATTGAGCCTGGTAATCGTGTGGATCGATTCTTAGCTGGTGTTGCTTATCTTGATGGTGAAAAGCCATATGCGATTTTCGCACGAGGTTATTATACAAGAGCCGCTATTGTTTCCTATAGCTGGGATGGTCGTCAGCTGCAGGAGTATTGGGCAATGGATAGTGGTTGGACTCCAATGAATAATCCATTCAATGATAATCCTCACCCAAGAGATGGCACGTCGAAGGAATTTGGCTCCATTACAAATCAAGGTGCCCATTCCCTTAGTGTCGCAGATGTGGACGGTGATGGAAAGCAGGAAATTATTTATGGTTCTGCTACCATTGACCATGATGGCACGGTTCTTTACAGCTCAAAGGATGTGATGCCAGAGCAAAGTGCAGCACCAGGTACGATTGCGAAATTAGGTCACGGGGATACCTTGCATGTGGCAAATATTGACCCAGATAGGCCAGGTCTTGAAATATTCATGGTTCATGAAAATGGAAGGTGGGCCCCATATGGTTATACATTGCGTGATGCTGCAACAGGAGAGGTTCTATTGGGGGAATATGCGGATGAGGACCGAGACCGCGGGATTATTGGGGACGTGGATCCTGAGCATCGTGGATTGGAAACTTGGGCAAATGGCTTTGGTTTGAAGACGGCAAAAGGAGAGCAAATCAGTATGGATGCTCCTGGTACCAATATGAACATTAAGTGGTCAGGAGATATGACGACACAAATAGTAGAAGGTGCAATAAATGAAACACCTTCAATAGTAGATTGGAAGAAAGGTTGTTTGCTGACAGCAACAGACACACAAACAAATAATGGCACAAAAGGGAACCCATGCTTAGTAGCAGATATATTTGGCGATTGGCGAGAAGAACTCCTCGTTCGTAAAACAGACAGCTCTGCGATTCGAATTTATATAAATACGGAAATAACAAATCGAAAGCTATACACATTAATGCATGATGCCCAATATCGAACGGGGATTGCCTGGCAAAATACAGTGTACAATCAGCCTTCCTATCCAAGTTTTTATTTCGCATCGGATATTGATTGGGCGAACGTACCAATTCCAAACTATTGGGCACCACGTCTTGAAAAGACATTAAAATAAGTTTAAGGAAGCAGCGGGACGGATAGAGACTGGAGAAATAGGGTGCTTTTCCCTTTTTCTCCAGTCCGAATGGCAATGAGCTGAGCCGTTGCCAGCTCTTTAAAGCTTAATATGAGCGGTTTTCTCATATCAAGCGCGCAACGAGCGAAGCCATTGCAACAAAGTTTATATGCTTTTTCACTGGTTTTGGACGGATCTCTTGCTTCCAAATCGCACTCCTTTTTTGGTGAAAAAATGTATTTAATAAGTTATGGGGAATTTATCAGAAAAGTGGGTGAAATGAAGAAAAAACACAAAAGTCAATAAAGAAGAGATGGCAGGGGAATGGGGGATTACAAGCTACTACAAAATCCTGAATCGAAAATATTGATCTACGCTACTATTTCAAAGTGCGGGTGTTAACGTTGTTGGAGATAAGGGGAAGTTTGTATGTTTTTAACTACATAGCTAATTGGGGGATCAGTGTGCCTATTCCCAATTAAGGGGGCAGGCACCTTGTTCTGTTATCTTACTTTGATTTCACTTCTTAAATTTCCACTACTTACCCTACCATAATAATTTAGGATGTTTTTATAACATGTTCTCTCCTAACACACTTTATTTTTTCTTTATTAAATTATCTCTATCGGATGCTAGGGGAGATTGTTCCATCCATCCTTTTTCCACCATCAATTTAGCCCCTTCACTTGCATATTCGATTGCTTCACCAAATAGACGGAGAAATGCAAGTCCTACATCTTTTCTTTGACTTTGGGCAACGGCTAATCCATAGTTCCCTATTCCAGCAGTTCCTACTAAGCTCACCTGAAACAGCATTAGTCTATCGGAAAAGGGTGACACTGTAGATTCAGTGATTTCACCATCATAGGTTTTAACGGTAGGGATATCGGCTTCCAACAATAGGTCATTAAATAGTTTAACATTTTTATGTGCCGTTTCTTTTCCTTTTAAGAAGTAATCCCGGACTTGTTTATCACCAGCAATCTGTGAAAACGCCATGTTTGTTGCTTTTCCAAGGGCATTTCCTTCTGCAATCGTGAAAATTTGGGTTATTTCTTGGGCTGATAATGGACGTTTTGAGTCGAAGAAGTTGCCGAAAAAGTTATCGTTGTTCACAAACTCCACACTGTTAGGAATAGGTACATTAGGCGGTCGAGTATATAAACCTTTTGAGAGCATCAAATCAGTCGTTGTTAGTTCAATTTCTTTTAAATTATCAGCCATATCTTTAAAATGATTTTTAATGTCATCTCTCGTCACTTCGGTAAATGCCGTAGTATAAGTGATCAAAGCAAATTTCGCTACATTTTTAATAAAATTGGTATAGTAAATATCAGAAAATAGCCTTGGAGCATCTAAGTTGACATCCTCTATTTGAGTTTCCCTTGGGATAGGGAAGCCTTCTTTATTAAAAATAGTAAGATACAATTCCATATGTTTTTTCGCCAACGAATGACAAGTGTTTACAAGAGCTTTAATATCGGGATCATCCAAGTGTTGTAAAAAATATTTAAACATATGGTGAACCATCGTTTCCATTAAATAAACATTCCAAAGGCTCGCCATTTCAAAAGAAGTTAAGTTAGTGCTCAAATGAGAAATTGCAACATCTTCTTTCATTATAAACCCCACTTTGTATTCTTATTTGTTTTAACAATAAAGTTTGTTAATTATTTACAATTTATTTCCCGTTTATTTTTTAAGGTTCACATTAAAATGAGTCCAAAATGAAGTGAGGAGAGAAGTCCAACATGAGCTATTGAAAGAACAGCGTATTAGATTGAAGCGTAAGGTGTTTAGGTTATCAGTTACTAGTATGGGTTATTTTACCAATTACAAAAACCAGTAAAATATATCGGAAATCTAGAAAAAAATAAATGACTTTTTCTCTTTTTTTTGAAAGCGTTTTATTTTACACTTCTATTATTACATTGCCATGTTGCTTTTGTTTGAAATCAAAAAAGTAGATTACTTATGGAAATTATTAGAGTGCTAACTTTCGCGAGAGGTGATTAATTTGAGAGTAGTTGGAAATGAGCGAACTTTTTTTGGAGAAGGTCCATTTTGGGATCATGATAATCAATGTCTATATAGAGTGGATATAACTAACAAGAGGATTATTTCCGTTAATCTCATAACGGAGGAGGAAAAAACGTTTGAATTTCCAGAACCAGTAACTTCCATGGTGAAATATTCAAAAGATGAATTAATTATTACGATGAAAGATGGTCTTTACTTATTTCACACAAAGGATGAAACACTAGAGGCCTTTGTAAAACCTGAAGGTTTAAATGAAAAATTACTACTAAATGATGCCAAATGTGACCCAGAGGGAAGACTCTGGGTAGGTTCGGTGAATGATGATTTCAAGCTTTATAAGGAACACATTATCTCAGAATTTATAGGTGGAAATGCAACGTTATATAAAGTAGATACAAACTTGGATGTTCAGCCAATGAAGGATAAAGTTACTGTATCTAACGGAATGGATTGGGATAGAGAACGTAACTTTTATTACTATGTTGACTCGGCTACAGAAGGAATATCTCGTTTTGACTACGATCCTAAGACAGGGAAATTAAGCAATGAAGAAGTTGTATATAAATTTAACGAGCTCGATGGTTTTCCAGATGGTATGACAATCGACCAGGAAGGGATGCTTTGGGTCGCCCTCTTTAAAAGTGGGCAAGTAGCAAAGAAGAATCCTTCAAATGGGATCATCGCAAAGATTAATCCATTCGAAAAGAAATGGGTAGATTCCATTACTGTGCCAACCACACATGTCACATCATGTGCTTTTGGCGGCGAAGATTTATCCACCTTGTTTATTTCTACAGCGATAGACTTATTGCCAGAAGAAGAACGAAAAAAACAACCACTAGCAGGCCGGTTATTTGCCGTAGACCTTGATGTGGGGGGATATGCGCCAAATGTATTCCGTAGCAATGTAACGTTTAATCGAAGGTAATTGGTGAGTGGTTTGATTATTTACAGCCAAAAAAGCTAGTTTGGACGGATCATCCTTCCTATACTAGCTTTTTTAATTTCCTTTGCTCTAATAGAAACGGTAAAAGAAAAGGTGACTTCAAAGGTATAGCCTCATTGCTGGAGTTTGTTCATAATTCTACTTTTTTAATGTCTAGTGAGAATGAAATAGTGAACAAATAATGTGGTAATATTTTACTATGGAGCACGGGCCTGTTAACTATTATGGGTTCTTTTTCTTTTCTTTGAAAAAACCAATAAAAATTATTCAAATAAGAATGAAAAATCAATAATTTTTCACCTTACATTCAAGGTTATAATCGAATAAACTCATTAGTAATCAAGTGTTACAATCTTTTTTCTTTGATTTGTACAGAGTTATTTTTATACGAATCATTGCCAACGAACTAAATATTAAAAATTATCAGAATTTATTGACACATGTCTAACGTTCCAAGTAAAATTATAGTTGGTAAATGGAAGCGCTTAAAAAAGGTATTTTATAATAAGAACAATGTCTAATGCGTTAACTAAAATTCTAGTATGCTAAAGTTTCAAAATATTTTGCGAAGTGGGGTTGTTAGGATGGGAAATATTTCTACTAGTAAAGTTCAAACGGGGGACTATCAAACATTTTTCTACGAAGCTGGGGAAAAAACAGCACAAACGGTTATCTTTCTTCATGGAAGTGGGCCGGGAGCAAGTGCAAAAACAAATTGGGAAGGTGTTTTACCTGCTATAGGTGAACATTTTTATGCAGTAGCTCCTGATTTGCTAGGATTTGGTGATACGGATCATCCAGAAGAATATCCAGAAAATGGAGCGAAATGGATGTCTGCAAGAGTAGATCAAATAATATCTCTAATGGATACGTTAGAAATAGAAAAAGCTCACTTAGTTGGGAACTCTCTTGGTGGAGTTATTTCCCTTAATCTATTAATGTATGCTCCAGAGAGATTTAATAAAGTGATCTTAATGGGGGCAGGTGGTGGGTTAACGGAACCTACACCAGAACTTGGGAAACTTGCAAATTTTGCAAGTGATCCAAGCCCAGTAAATTTTAAAAATTTACTACGTTGGTTTTTATATGATGAGACATTCCTTGAGGCGGAGTTAGACAAAATTGTTGCAGAAAGAATGGAGAACTTTAATAGACCTGAGGTACGTAGATCCTATGCAGCCAACTTCAAGAATTCTCACTTATCCGATATGCTTGTTCCTCCTTCAGCACTGAAACGAATGGAAAATGAATTTCTTTTAATTCATGGACACGAAGACCGATTTGTTCCTCTTGAAAGCAGCTTATATGTAATGAAATATTTGCAAGATGCACAATTACATGTGTTTAAGCGTTGTGGACATTGGGCTCAAGTGGAACAAAAGGATAGATTTATTAAACTCACTACTGACTTTTTCAATGATGAGTTATAACATGGTTACAAAAAATTAGAAAAGGTGTAGCAATTATGAAAAAAGATGAAGCTTATCGATACATTAAGAATCTCATAATCCAGGGGAAGTGGCATCCAGAAAAAAGCATCAATGTGACAGAGCTTGGAGATTATTTAAATATGAGCCGTACACCTATACACAGAGCTTTATCACAGTTAGCAGAAGAAGGATATTTGGACATTATTCCTCAAGTTGGGGTTTTCGTAAAGAGACCTGATCCAAAAGAAGTGCTTGAGCGTGTCTATGTGTGTGCTAATTTAGATGCCCTAATGACGGAAGAGGCAGCAAGATTAATGAATAAAGAGGATTTAGCCTACTTAGAAAAATTATTACAAACGATGGATAACCCTCATCTGTCACCTGAAGATTATGCCGCACTCAATATAAAGTTTCATAAGACAATATATCATGCATCAGGTTACTCGTATACGATTAAATTAGCAAAGCAGCTGTGGGATTATTTAAATTATTTAGGTACACCCGAATTATTATTTATTTCAGACAGAAGAAAGCGTTCACAAGTAGAGCATTGGTTAATCTATTACGCCTTAAAGGACAAAAACAGTAAATTAGCAAAAGAATTGGTGGAGCTTCATATGCGCCGTGTTGCAGATGTTATCGATGAAGTAATAACTAAATCAAAACAGGCAGTGTCATCTTAAGTTAAAAGTTGTAGGCGAGAAATTGAAAAAAAATTTAGGAGGGGTATCATGGAACAGAGTGTATTGGAAATCAATAAGGAATTAGTTACGAGGGCAAGAAATCTCATACCAAAACTGAGGGAGCATAGCAATGAGATTGATAAGAACAGTCACCTACCAGATGAAATCGTAGAGTTATTGAAACAGGAAGGTCTTTTAAAGGTCCTCCGTCCAAAAATGTTTGGTGGATACCAAACAAACATGAGAACATTTACTGAAGTTGTTACAGAAATTTCCCGGGGGAATGGAAGTGCAGGCTGGTTTGCGTGCCTTAGTAATATAAGAGATTATATGATTTCCTATGTCTTTGGTGAAAAAGCATTGGATGAAATCTATGGCCCAGGAAAAGATGTGGTATTAGCAGGAAATTTTAAGCCGATAAAATGTGAGATTAGAAAAGTAGAAGGCGGCTATTACATTGAAGAAGCGCAATGGCCTTTTGTATCTGGTAGTCCACATGCTGACTGGTGTTATTTTGGATTTCCATTAGATGACGGCAATGGTGGAATCGAAATGGCCATCATGGTTGTGCCAAGGCATGAATTAGAAGTTTTGGATGACTGGTTTGTAATGGGACTAAGGGGTTCCGGCAGTAACAGTGTGAAAATCAAAGATGTATTCGTCCCTGAATATCGTGTGTCATTAGATCGCTTAGCAAGTAAACGTCATTATATGATTGAACCGCTCAGAGATGTCCCTTTATACAGGACGCCATTTGTTCCATCACTAACGCTGTCGATTGTCGGACCTGCATTAGGGCTTGCACAAGCTGCTATGGACTTCCATATGGAGCGTGTGGAAAAGGCGGGGATTGGAAATACATTCTATACAAAAATGAATGAGGCAGCAGTTACCCACTTACAAACAGCACAGGCACAATTAAAAATTGATTCAGCAGAACTTCATTTGTATCGGGCTGTTGATAAACTAGATGCTTATTCAGAAGAAGATCGCACGATGACAATGGAAGAAGTTATTCAAATGAAAGCTGATTTTGGTTATGTCAACCAACTCTGTAAGGAAGCAATTGATTTAATGGTTGCTGGGGCAGGGTCCGTGTTTACTTACGAAAATAATCCATTCCAGCTGGTTTACAGAGATTTCTTAACGATGCATTTACATGGATTTATTACTCCTTCAAGTTTAATTGAAACATATGGTAGAGTGTTGTGTGGGCAAGAACCTAATACGTATTTTGTATAATTTCTAGTATTCTATTTTAGGATTTAAATCTTTACGATAAATTATTGGAATCTTCAAAATGTTGTAAGCGTGTTCAAAACAATAAAATTTTAGGGAGGTTATATTATGAGTTTACCAGAAATCGCGAAACTAGGACATGTGGCATTAGTAACGACAGACATGGAGAAGTCACTATGGTTTTTTAAAGAAATTATTGGTTTAGAAGAGACAGAAACGGTAGATGGAACCGTGTATATGCGTGCATGGGGAGACTTTGAACACCACACACTTTCATTAACGGAAGGGGAAAAGTCACGAGTAGATCATATTGCTTGGAGGACGAAGCGTCCAGAAGATGTTGAAAGATTTGCAGAACTTCTTGAAGAAGCAGGTGCTGAAGTGAAATGGGTAGAAGCTGGAGAAGAAGCTGGGCAAGGAAGAGCCATTCGTTTTAAATTACCAAGCCAACATAGCTTTGAAATCTACTATGACGTTGAAAAACCATTGGCAGAACCTTCGAAACGATCTGTTCTGAAGAACCAAACATATAAATCATGGGCAAGGGGTATATCACCACGAAGAATTGATCATGTCAACCTATTAACATCTTTAAAAGCAAACGAAATCTCAGATTTTCTACAAGAAAAACTTGGCTTTAAAATGCGTGAATTAATTAAAGCACCAGATGATTCCTATTTAGGTACATGGTTAAGTGTTACACCACTAGTTCATGATATTGCCATAAGTCATGACCCATTTGCTCCGACCACACATCAGATACATCATTTTTCTTATTGGTTGGACAATGCACAAGATTTGTTAAGAGCAGCGGATATTTTAACAGAGCACGGTATTGAGTTTAAAGGGCCAGGGAAGCACGGTATCTCTCAAGCGATGTATATTTATGCTATTGATCCAGGTAGTGGCGTACGTGTGGAGTTATTTACGAACGGATACCTTATTTTCGAACCAGATTGGGAGCCAATCGAGTGGACATTAGATGAAATGGATGTTGGTTTTACATTCTGGGGAGATCAAATGGACACTAAACCAGAGAATAACCCTACAATCGAAGCATAAGGGTTACGTTATTTTATAGAATCATAGTTTAATAGTCGAGTTGGAAAGGGGTATCTAGTGTGGATGATCGTCAATTTCGAAATGCAATGGGTAAATTTGCAACTGGTGTTACTGTAGTAACTACCGAATTAAATGGGGAAGTACATGGCATGACCGCAAATGCCTTTATGTCCGTTTCCCTTGATCCTAAACTTGTTGTTGTTTCTATAGGAGAAAGAGCACGTCTTCTTCCAAAATTAAAGGAAGCAAATAAGTTTACAGTAAATATTTTAGCTTCGGATCAGCAAGAAATTTCAATGATTTTCGCTGGTCAATTAAAGGATCAGAAGAAGACTGTTTCCTTCGAACGGCTTGAAGGTCAAGCAGTTATTCCAGGTGCATTAGCACAAGTAGTATGTGAAGTATCTGCTGAACATGTAGAAGGGGACCATACGTTATTTATTGGAAAAGTTATCGATATTCGTTTGGAAGAAGGAGATCCACTTGTTTTCTTTAGTGGTCGCTATCGAACATTAGCAGAGGAAACAAACTAAGACTCTTAAGAGGGAAAAGGAGCATTTCCAATGGATATACAAAAAGCAGCAAATGCGCTATTGAAAGCGGAAATAACAAAACAGCCCATTGAACCATTCACATCATCAGCAGAAGAAATTTCTGCTGATGATGCTTACCTTATTCAATTAGAGCAAATACGACAAAAGGTGGAAAAAGGTGCTGTTATTGTTGGGAAAAAAATTGGCCTTACAAGTAAAGTAATGCAAGAAATGTTCAATGTGAATGAACCGGATTATGGTCATATTCTTGATAATATGGTTTACAAAAATGGAGAAACTGTTTTACTTGATAGTTTCCTACAACCAAGAGTGGAATTTGAAATCGCCTTCGTTTTAAAAAAGGATCTAACGGGTCCAAATGTGACTGTCGATGAGGTGATAGACGCCGTTGATTATATCGTACCTGCTATTGAAATTATTGACAGTCGTATAAAAGATTGGAAATTTAAATACGAAGATACCGTTGCTGATAACGGATCTTCTGGTGGTGCAATTGTTGGTGGAAAACCGATTAAATTAAGTGATGTTGATTTACCAGCTATTCGTATGAATGTATATAGAAATGGGGAATTGATGGATACAGCAACAGCAGAAGCTGTAATGGGAAATCCCTTACACGCTGTTGCATGGCTTGCAAACGCCCTTAGCCGTTATGATATATCTCTTCATAGGGAAGAAATCATCCTTTCTGGTGCCCTTTCAAAGGCAGTTCCTATTCAAGATGGCGATACTTTTATAGCCGAATTTGATCATATTGGAGCTGTATCTGCAACATTTAAAGAAGGAGGGCAATAAAAATGACGAAGTATAAAGTCGGGATTATCGGATCAGGTAATATTGGTACTGATTTAATGTATAAAGTGGAACGATGTGATCATTTAGAAATGAGTGTTATGGTTGGCATAGATCCAACATCGGAGGGGCTTAAGCGTGCCCATAACCATGGTTACGTGACCATTGATAATGGTATCGATGGCCTTCTTGAACAACCTGATTTAGTGGATATCGTTTACGATGCTACTACGGCAAAGGCTCATAAATCTCATAGTGAAAAACTCATAGCAATTGGTAAGAGGGTGATAGATTTAACCCCGGCAGCCATTGGGCCTTTTACTGTACCTCCGGTAAATTTATTACAAAACCTCGATCAGCGGAATGTTAATATGGTCACTTGTGGTGGTCAAGCAACGATTCCTATTGTCCATGCAATTAATCGTGTTAGCCAAGTAGAGTATGCGGAAATCGTTGCAACCATTGCAAGTAAAAGTGCCGGTCCAGGAACGAGGGCAAATATCGACGAGTTTACAAGGACGACTTCTAGAGCATTAGAGATTGTCGGTGGTGCTAAAAAGGGGAAAGCGATTATTATTTTAAACCCAGCGGAACCTCCTATCATTATGCGTGATACGGTTCATGCCCTTGTAGCAGAAGTAGAAAACGAAGAAGAAATTATCACATCCATCGAACAAATGGCAGAAGAAGTGAGGACATATGTACCTGGTTATCGTCTCCGTGGGAAGCCTATGTTTGATGGTAAGAAGATTTCCGTATTTATCGAAGTAGAGGGGGCAGGGGATTTCTTCCCACCATACTCTGGTAATTTGGATATTATGACAGCTGCCGCAGCTCAGGTAGGGGAGGAACTAGCAAAACAGTTGTCTAGAGAGGCTATCAAGTAAAGGAGGTATAAAGATGGGAAAACGCAGTTTTGAAATTTTAGATGTAACCCTTCGGGACGGAAGCCATGCAATGAAGCATGCATTTACGGAGGAACAAGTAAGAGAAACAGCAAGAGGTCTTGATCAAGCTGGTGTTACTTACTTTGAAGTTACTCATGGCGACGGTCTTGGTGGATCGTCTTTGCAATACGGGTTGTCTGCTGTAGATGAATTAAAGCTAATTGAAGCAGCGGTAGAGGAATGTAAAAGTTCGCAAGTATCCGTTTTATTACTTCCTGGAATAGGGGTTAAAGAGGATCTTCAAGAGGCGGTTAAAGTTGGGGCAAAAATGGTACGTGTAGCAACACATGTGACTGAGGCAGATGTTGCAGCACAGCATATCGCTCTAGGACGTGAACTAGGGTTGAAAACGATTGGCTTTTTGATGATGGCCCATATGGCACCCGTTGAGAAAATTGTGGAACAAGGAAAGTTATTTGAGAGTTATGGAGCGGAAGTAGTATATGTTACCGACTCTGCTGGATACCTCTTGCCCCATGAGGTAAAGGAACGAATCGCCGCACTGAAAAATGAGCTCACCTGTGAAGTTGGCTTCCATGGCCATAATAATCTTTCTATGGCAATGGCTAATACTATAGCAGCAGTTCAAGCAGGGGCAACCTATATTGATGGGAGTCTCCGTTGTCTAGGTGCAGGTAGTGGGAATACACAAACAGAGGTAATGGTAGCAGTATTAGAACGACTGGGATATAACACAGGAATAGATTTATATAAAATTATGGATGTAGCAAATGATGTGGTTGCAAAATATATGCATCGACCCCAAGAAGTGACAGGATCTAGTTTAATTATGGGCTATTCAGGTGTTTACTCTAGTTTTCTTCTACATACGCAGGCAGCTGCACAAAAATTTGGTGTTGATGAACGGGATATATTAGTAGAGTTAGGAAAGATGAAAGCAGTTGGAGGCCAAGAGGATTTAATATACGACGTAGCTCAAAGATTTGCACTAAAAAAAAGTTCTCTCGTGTAATAACCTATGAAATACTTGTTGTTATGGGGGAATTTTCTATCTATCTAAATCCTTACTTCTTAAAAGGGAGGATATTATGAACATTCATTTAGATGAATATCAAAATGTCGTTAAAGATGGAAATAAGAAGATTTTATCTACCACTGCTGGATTTGGGCTTCTTCGTAAGGGATTGATTGAAAACTTAGGGCAAAAAAGAGCAAAAGGTTTTCTTCTTCGCTATGGGTGGAGTTTAGGTGTAAGTGTCGCCCAGGAAGCGATGAAACAAAGCTCCGACATTGTTGAATTAATCAAACAAGCATCCACCTTACATTTGAATACTGGACATATTAGTGATATGAAGTCTGAAAGATTTATTGAAACAGACGATTCGGGGAATATAAAGTCCATTCGTGCACATGGAACGTGGATGGATTCTTTTGAAGCAAATGAGCATCTTAAGCACCATGGTATATCTGACTCCCCCGTTTGTCATACGTTGACCGGATATGCCAGCGGTTATATGACTACGATCTTAAATAGAGAGATCATATTAATCGAGACTTCCTGCATTGGTAACGGAGATGAACAATGTAGATACGAAATGAGACAATTGGAAGATTGGGGAAGTGAAGTAGAAGAAGAACTTGCCCTTTATAACGAAATGAATATTATAGAAGAGTTGAATGAGACATACGAACAACTGTTGGAACAGAAAAATTATATTGATAAAGTAGCAAAATTCCATACAAAATTAACGGAAAGTATTTCGGATGGAAGGAATTTACAAGATATTGCTGATACAACGTTTAAATTGTTAGGGATTCCCGTATCTATTGAAGATTTGAATTTCCAGAAAATTGTCTACTCGGGGACGAATGAAGAAGATTATGTCCAATTAAACCAAGACTTATTGAAGTATTTAAATAATAAATTGTACAGGAATCATCATTCATTTCCTTTATATAAAGAGACAATTCGGTTAAAAACAAAGTTACAAGATCGTCTTATTACTCCTATCTATGTTCAAAAAAAGGTTATTGGATATTGCACCTTTTATCAATTTATCGATTCAACCACCATTTCAGAGAATGATGTACTATTCGTAGAAAGAGTGGCAAATGCAGCTTCTTTATATTTATTAAATGAAAAAACTAGTTTTGAAGCGATTGAAAAAATGAAGGGATATTTTTTAGAACAAGTTTTGAAGAGGCAATTTATGTCTAAAGAGGATGTCATTAGTCGTGGTAGATATATGGGAATAGATCTTCATTCTCCATTTTATATAGCTGCAATTGATTATACGGAAAAGAGAAAATTAGTGAAGAATAATCCGGATCATTTTGATCTATTTTTGGAAACCATTGTAAAATTCCTTGATATTAAAGGATATAAAGTACTAATTGGTCAGCATGAAGGACACATAATCATGCTATTACCTGAAGTAGACAATAAAATATCTATATTTGAGTCCATTTTAAAACATATAGAAAAGAGCTTTCCTAACTATCGATATCAAGTTGGAATTAGTGACAAAGCGGATGATATTGACGATATACTAGACTATTTGGAAGAGGCACTTATCGCTTTACGCATGTCTACAGATCAAAAGATTATTTACTTTAAAGATTTAGGGATAGTAGGTGTGTTAATTAATTCAAAGAATGTAAGCGGTATTAAAAAGATAGCAAAACAAGAGCTAGGGCCCCTATATAGTCTACGAGAAACAAAAAAGAAGGAGTTATTAAAAACACTTTATGTATTTCTCGCAAATGGCGGGAAACTACAGCAAACTATGGATGACCTTGCATTATCCATGAGTGGGCTTACGTACCGTGTAAATAAAATAGAGCAGATGATTAATAAGGATTTACGGGACCCTACTCAAAGCTATCAACTCTTGCTTATTTTGGATTCACTTATTGCTTTAGGGGAGTTGGATTTGTAACCCATCCTAGCTGTAGTGGACAATAGTAACAATGTCTAAGGCGAAAAATTATTGTCAAGGACGTTGTTACTATATCTATGATTAGAATTACCAAGGGCTGCATTAAGTTGCTAGCTTTATTTTTTTATTTATTATTAGAAGAATCTCCACCCTTATGTAACCCCAGCGTTAAAACTAAGAACTCTTAATAAATAGCAGACTCATATTTAGTTTAAATGGAAATCCAATAAAAAATATTGAAAATTCATAAGAAAATGACTAGTTTTTCTCCTTTAAATTGAAAACGCTTTATTATACACTTCTGTTATTACTAAGATTAATATGATGGAAATAAAGTAAATGCTAAATAGCTTGTTTTTATTTTAGTTTGCTTATTCATTTAGTATTTATAGGCGAAGTTAATTATTTATTAACTTTGTTAACATTATTAAAGTTCAAAAATTCTAAATGTTCAAACTTGATAAGGGGGTAGGAGAATGGGGGCATTTATTATTAAAAGGTTGTTTCAAACTATAGCAGTTTTATTTTTTGTTACTTTAATTGTATTCATGATAATTCAAATATTACCGGGTGATCCAGCTCAAACGATGCTTGGCGCTGATGCAAGTCAAGAACAAATCCAAAAATTACGTGAAGAATTAGGATTAAATGACCCATTTATTGTTCAGTATTTTAACTGGGCAGCTGGAGTAATAGGAGGGGACTTAGGGCATTCCATTTTTTATAAAGAAACAGTTATCAACTTAATGAGTTCACGATTTCCAATTACTCTAACCATTGGTATATCTGCGTTAATAGTTACAGTGATAATTGGTATTCCATTAGGAGTAATTGCAGCGGTTAATCGAGGTGGAGCTATTGATTCAGTTGTAGTAGTTCTATCGAATATTGGAATTGCTACACCAAATTTTTGGTTAGGTATTTTAGGAGTATATTTTTTAAGTTTAAAGTTAGGCTGGTTGCCAGTACAAGGCTATGTATCGCCATTTACGGATCCTATAGGTGGATTGAAAACAATCATAATGCCTGTACTTGTTTTGGCGGCTACAACAATTGCATCAGTAATGAGACAAACGAGATCAGCAATGCTTGAAGTAATACACCAAGACTTTATTCGGACTGCAAGGTCAAAAGGACTTAAGGAAAGGTTCGTCATCATTAAGCATGGTTTACGCAATGCGCTAATACCAGTTATTACGTTACTAGGATTACAGTTAGGGAATATAATTGGCGGTACAGTCCTGATTGAACAAGTATTTAATATACCAGGAATGGGATCTCTTTTAGTCAGTTCTGTTTTTATGAAGGATTTTATTGTCGTTCAAGCATGTGTACTAGTTATTGCTGTATTAGTTGTTTTTGCAAATTTATTTGTTGATTTAGCTTATCGATTGATTGACCCACGTATTAAATATAACTAAATAGAAAGGTGTGAATAAATACTGTGGAAGCTACTCAAAAAGTAGAAATAAATGTTCCCCGTAGGAAAAGTGAATTTCAAAAGTTTATAAAAGTGTTACTAGCTAGGAAAGTAGTTGTGATAAGTTTAAGTATCCTTTTCTTATTGGTGGTAGTAGCTATATTTGCTCCTTGGATTGCTCCTTACAATCCATATACTCAAAACATAGCAAATTCGTTACAACCACCAAGTAAAGAACATATATTAGGAACGGATCAATTAGGTAGAGATGTATTAAGTAGAATTATTTATGGTTCGAGAGCTTCCTTAATTGTAGGATTTTCCTCTGTAGCTTTAGCTGGTGTTATTGGGAGTACATTAGGCTTGGTTGCTGGATATTTCGGAGGAATTCTTGATTCGATAATAATGCGGTTTATGGATGCTTTACTTGCTATTCCTCCAATTGTTTTAGCACTTTCATTAGGAGCTGCTTTAGGGGGCGGTTTAGTCGGGGTAGTTGTTGCGTTAGGTGTCGCACTAATCCCCACGTATGCACGTTTAATGCGTGGCCAAGTAATGGCTGTTCGAGAAATGGATTATATAAAAGCTGGTGAAATAAGTGGTATTAGTAACTTACGTAATATCCTAGTTCATGTAATGCCAAATTGTATCTCACCAATAATTGTATTAGCTACATTAAATCTAGGTATAGCGATATTAGCAGAAGCAGGACTTAGTTTTCTTGGGTTAGGTGTAAATCCACCTCAAGCAGCATGGGGATCAATGGTAAATGACGGATATCAATATCTATCTAGGTTACCAGGGCTATCATTTGCTCCAGGTTTATGCATTGTTTTAGTAGTTATGGCATTTAACATCGTAGGTGATGCATTAAGGGATGCACTAGATCCGAAGCTGAGGGGCTCATTATAGCTTTATAGACGATAAGTAAGGTGAATTTTTCCATAGATAGCCGTCTAGTCAAAGGTACGTTTAAGCGGTGTCAATGAGATCCGTGGTTGCCTTACGTTTTCATTTATAAATTACGGTACAGCCTATCTTAACAGAGAATGGAGGTAACAATAATGAGTCATTTATTAGAAGTAAAGAACTTAAAAACCTATTTTAAATTAAATGATCAAACGGTAAAAGCAGTGGATGATGTTTCTTATCATGTAAATGAGGGTGAAATTGTTGCTATTGTTGGAGAAAGTGGTTCAGGAAAGTCTGTTACTCAATACTCTGGTATAAAATTGATCCCACAATCTGCAGAAATTGTTTCAGGTGAAGTTATTTTTGAAGGATCAGATTTACTAAAATACAAAGAGAATAGCGAAGAGATGAGAAAAGTTCGTGGAGGGAAAATTGGAGTCATTTTTCAAGAACCTATGACATCATTAAATCCCGTATTAACGGTCGGAGAACAAATAATGGAATCGGTTATGCTTCATAAGCAATTTTCTCGAAAAAGAGCAAAGGAAAGAGCAGTTGAATTATTAAATATGGTAGGAATTCCTGATGCTCAAGAACGAGTAAACCATTTTCCTTATCAATTTAGTGGTGGTATGCGTCAGAGAATTATGATTGCAATGGCTATGTCGTGTGATCCTAAACTATTAATAGCAGATGAAGCAACAACTGCTTTAGATGTTACTACTCAGGCACAATTGTTGGAGTTGTTAAAAGATATTGTAAAGAGAACGAATACATCAATTATATTAGTTACTCATAATTTAGGAATTGTTGCACGCTATGCAGATCGCATCTATGTTATGTATGCAGGAAGAATTGTAGAATCAGGTGAAAATAAGGATATTTTTATAAAACCAAAACATCCTTATACAATCGGCTTACTAAATTCAGTACCAAGACTAGATGATCCGAAAGATCGTAAACTAATACCTATAGAAGGATTACCTCCTGATTTAGCAAACAAACCAAAAACTTGTTCCTTTCTTGATAGATGTCCTTTTAAAATGGAGGCTTGTGAATATTCTCCTGCTCCTCAATTGGTTGAGGTAGATAAAGGACATTATGTGTCTTGTTACGCAGATATAAAAGGGAATGATTGGAATCTTAAATTTGAAGAAGAGTTTGCTAGTGCAAGCGAACAAGTAATTATGAAAAAGGAATGGAAATCCAAAGAGAATAACGGTGTCATCCTTGAAGTGCAAAATTTAAAAACATATTTTCCATTTACTAAAGGAATATTTAATAGAAAAATAGCGGATATAAAAGCGGTGGATGATGTTTCTTTTAAAGTTTATAAAGGTGAAACTTTAGGATTAGTTGGAGAGAGTGGTTGCGGGAAAACTACAGTTGCAAGAAGTATTATACGTATGTATGAGCCCACAGACGGTAAGATTATTTTTAATGGTACAGACATTGCAAAGATGTCTAAACGAAATCTGAAAAATATTAGAAAAAACATGTCACTCGTTTTTCAAGATCCTAGTAGTTCACTAGATCCTAGACAAAAGGTGTTTAATATAATTGGCGAACCTTTAATCATCAATAAATTAGTAGATAGTAAAAAGGAATTACATGAACGGGTTGAAGAATTAATGCGTCTTGTTGGGCTAGATCCTAACTTAAAAGATCGAGTACCACATGAGTTTAGTGGTGGACAACGACAACGTATTGGAATTGCCCGTGCTCTAGCGAGTAACCCTTCTTTTATTGTATGTGATGAGGCTATTTCAGCTTTGGATGTATCAATTCAAGCACAAATTATTAATTTGTTAGAAGAGTTACAGGAAAAGTTAGGATTAACTTATTTATTTATAGCACATGATTTATCTGTAGTTCGTCATATCGCTGATCGAGTTGCAGTTATGTACTTAGGAAAAATAGTGGAGATAGGTGATTGGAAATCTTTATATGATAATCCGAAACATCCATATACAAAAGCTTTATTAGATGCGGTTCCAATACCTGATCCACTCATTGAAGAACAACGGGAACACAAAGTGTTAAAAGGAGAAGTTCCAAGTTTATTATCAAGGCCTAAAGGATGTGTTTTCTCTAACCGTTGTCCAATTGCTACCGATGAGTGTAGAGAAATGGATCCACCACTAAGTGTAGAAGAAAATGGTCATGGTGTGGCGTGCATAAAAGTGTAGCGTGTACTAGGTAAAATGTTTTTTGTTTATGTGAATAAGGAGGTGTTAATTAAACCCTATGAATACTAATGGTTTGCAAAACGTATTCTGAAGATTCAGTCTTTTGTGATGGTTAAAAATTTATTGGTGTTTATTAATCGTGAAAGAACAATGAATTTTAATTATTAATAATTAGGGGGCGATACAAGATGAAGAGAAGGAATGTAAATTTTGTATTATTTATTATCACCATGATTATTTTCGTACTAACTGCTTGCTCTGATGATAGCAGTACTGAGGTTGTAGAAGGTGGAGAAGAAAATAAGGAGCAAGGTGTAACAGAAACAAGTGAAAATGACAAGTATGGAGGGACAGTGAAAGTCCGAATTGCACAACAGCCAAGGAGTTTTGGATTTCCTCCGGCAATAGCAAATAATCCGACACCTTCCATTCCCGTAGCATTACCTGCATTGGAAACTCTCGGTCGTTTTGATCAAGATGGTAATGTTCAGCCATGGCTTGCCAGAGACTGGGATATGGATGATGAGGCAGAAACAGTAACTGTTTATTTAGAAGAAGGTATTAAATTCCATGATGGTACGGATTTTAATTCAGAAGCTGTTAAGTGGGTCTTTGACCAGATAATTGATACTCACCCTTCATTGTCTGCCATTGACAGCGTGGAGATAATAGATGACCATACTTTAGTTTTTCATTTTGAAGAATATATTTCTGGTGCTCATATAAATATGTTTACCATTGTTCCAATTGGTTCTCCAACTGCATACGAGGAATTAGGTGAAGAAGGGAACTGGAATCACCCAGTTGGTACAGGGCCATTTAAGTTTGACAGTATGGAAAATAATCATTATATCAAATTTGTTAGAAATGATGATTATTGGATAGATGGATTACCTTATTTAGACAGTTTTGAATTTAGAATTATTCCAAATGAAACAACTGCTATAAATACATTTTTAGCAAATGAAGTAGATATTGCCTTACATTTAGGAGCTAATAGTATCGCCGAATTAAATACCTCTTCAGATATTTTAGTGGTTGATCCGACAACTTCAATTGGTCTAAGGGGGATAGGTATTATACCAAATACGAGTGACCCAGATTCTCCATTAGCAGATATTCGAGTTCGAAAGGCGATATCGCACGCGATTGATAGAGAACAACTTGCTGAATCGATTTTTCATGGATATGCTACAGCATCAAATCAACTCACTTTACCTAATTCATGGAGCTATAATCCCGATTTAGATCCATTTGAGTATAATCCAGAAAAAGCTAAGGAGTTATTGGCAGAAGCTGGTTATCCTGATGGGTTTCAAACAACCATATATACACAAAATGTGAGAAGCTTTTTAATGCAAGCGGTACAAGGGTATTTAGCCGAGGTGGGAATTGAAGTTGAAGTGGATGTAGTTGAGCAAGCTCGGTTTATGTCCATGATCTATGAAGAAGGATGGGATGGATTTACAGAGTTTATTTACTATAGTGCAGGTGATGAGTTAGGTACATTACTAAGACCATTCTTTGGTCCAAGTCCAGTTTTGTGGGGAAATATAATAGGAATTCCAGAAAATGTTGTGGATTTAGTTGTTAATTTTGATCTTGAGATGGAGGAAAATAATCGTCAAAGATTAGCTCATGAACTTCAATCTGCAGTTATGGAAGAACATCATCTGTTTACACCATTATTTATTACACAAGAACCGTACTTGAAGTACAATTATGTACACGATGATGGGTATTATACGCTACGTGCCGACTTCTTTACTCCTGAAAAATTATGGATCGATAAATAATTTCAAAGTATGAGGATGAATCAAAAGGTATGATAAAGTAATGTAGAACTCGATGGTACGTTCATTACTAGTTTGAAATGACAAACCTATTTCTATCAACCTTTTTAATAGAGTGTAAAGCCATCGTATCGGAAGTTGAGCCATAAGGTAAAATCAGCCTTATGGCTCAACTTAATAATAAAAATGATTTTTCATTAATTTCTGTATTTCTATTCTTCCTATTTCCACCTAATTTCTTGCGGTTTTGTCGATAAGAACTATGTTAGACAGAATAACTTGAGAAGAGCATTATCTGTAGTGCCAGGAGGTATATAAAATGGCTAAAATAAATGAGACAATTAAAGGTAGTTATAAAAATAAAGACAAATTGAATGTAGTCTATATCGTATTAGATGACTCTGGATTTTCGGACTTTGGTTGTTTTGGATCAGAAATAGAAACACCAAACTTAAATTGGTTAGCTGAAAATGGACTTAGGTTCACTAACTATCATTCACCTCCCACCTGTTCACCAACACGATCCTCTTTGCTAACTGGCCGAAATCATCACGCAGTTGGGATGGCAACTGTAGCAAATTTTGATTTTGGCCCTGAATTTCCTAACAAACGCGGGAGAATAGTACCAGAAGCTGCAACTATTGCAGAAGTATTAAAGGGCAATGGATATAACAATTATGCCTTAGGGAAGTGGCATTTATCACCATCACACCAAGCAACACCTGCTGGTCCATATGATAATTGGCCTTTAGGTAAAGGGTTTGATAGATTTTATGGATTCCTTGAAGATTCTACTGATCAATATAAACCAGAAATGGTTAATGATAATACGTTCGTAGAAGACAACGAAGAGGGTTACCATGTATCAGAAGCGATTGTAAACAAAGCCAATCAGTATATTACTGATCATGTATCCATTGACCCGAATAGGCCATTCTTCCTGACTCTCAATTTTGGAGCACAGCACCAGCCGGTTCAAGTGTTTAAAGAGTATATAGATTTATACAGTGGAAAATATGATGTAGGTTGGGATGTCATTCGTAAACAGAGATTTGAAAAGCAAAAGGAGTTAGGAATTATTCCAGAAAACGCGGAATTTATCGCAAGAAATCCAGGAGTCAAAGCATGGGATGAATTAAGCTCAGAGGAACAGAAGGTTTTTGCGCGCTTCAAAGAAGTTTATGCAGGATTTTTAACACATACAGACGAACAGATTGGGAAACTTTTGGATCATTTACGAGCTGTAGATGAGTTAGATAAAACTATAGTTGTTGTTATATCTGATGATGGGGCTAGTTCTAGAGGTAGTACGAATGGATCCGTTAATCATACACTTTCCTATAATGGTATTGACCAAGATTTTGACTATATATTAGAAGATTATGATGATATGGGATCAGAAAAATCAAAAATAGAATTTCCAAACGGCTGGGCACAAGTGAGTAACACCCCTTTTAAGTTTTATAAAGCCACAACATTTGAAGGGGGATTACGGAATCCTTTAATCATTTATCATCCAACAAAAATTGAAGAAAAAGGTGGAATCCGTAATCAATATCTCCATGTAAGTGACATAACTCCAACGATATATGACTTATTAGATGTAAAGATGCCTGAAGAAGTAAAAGGTGTTAAACAAATGCCTCTTCATGGGCAGAGCTTTCTACAAGCTTTTCATAATCCCGAAGCCAGAGGGAGAGAAATACAGTATTACGAACATAATGGAATGCGGGCGATCTATTATAAAGGTTGGAAAGCAATTGGTATTCGTCGTCCAGGACAGCCGTTCGAAAATGATCCGTGGCAATTATATCATGCAGAAGTAGATTGTACAGAAAATCATAATTTAGCGGAAACAAATAAGGAAAAGTTAGTGGAATTACAAAAAATTTGGGAAGTAGAAGCAGAAAAATATAATGTTTTTCCAATGAGTGATGCAGGACCAGATGGTTTTTCCAAGATTGCTGATGATACATTACGGGCTAGAAATTATTTTGTGCTCTACCCTGGAATGTCCCATCTACCAGAAGGTGCAGCCCCATTTATAATAAACCGTTCGTATTCAATTAGGGTGCCAATTGAAAGGAAATCAGGAGCAGAAGAAGGTGTATTAGTTGCCCTAGGTGGCAGTGAGAGTGGGTATACATTGTATATAAAAAATAATCGTCTTGTCTATGAATATAACATTGGAACGATGCTGTACCGAGTGGAATCAAGAGAGGATGTTCCTAAGGGAGAAATTACGGTAGAATTATACTTCAAACGTACTGGAAATTATAAAGGAGTAGCTTCTTTATATATAGACGATTGTAAAGTTGGAGAAGGGGCAATCGAACAAACACACCCTTATAAACTATCATTTGAAGGCCTAGATATTGGAAAGGATAGTAGGTACCCTGTAAGTCCAGTTTATCGGAACTTAGGAGAATTCTCTTTCACTGGGATTATTAAAAAAGTAATTTATGATATTGTAGCGGAAAAGTAAAACAAATATAACGAGACCAAAAATGATAAGTTTTTGTAACTTATTTCCTTTTTGGTCTCATTTTCACTATGAAAAAAATTTATTTTTCACAGAAAGAGGGTTTATATTGTCACTAAGTATGAACATAATACAAGCTATTCGTCTCAGACAAGAAAAGGGGATTCCAGAGAGTATTCGTGAAAAGGCGAAACTGCATATTTTAGATACGCTTGCCATTTCATTCGCTGCATACAAAGGCGCACCAATTGCAAGGAAATCTATATCTAGTATTCTTTTAGGGTCAGGAGGTGGCCGGGGTCGTATTCTTGGAAGTGAGCAACTACTACCTCCAGCCTATGCGGCGTTTGCTAACACCGTTTTAGCACACGCCTTAGACTATGATGATATTAATGACGAAGCGAGAATTCATCCTACACCAATCATACTGGCCGCTTCCTTAGCTGCCGCTGATTTAGAACAGGAGGAAGCAACTGACCTTGTTGCTATGGTAGCTCTGGGGAATGAACTGCTTTGTCGCCTTGGTTATGCCATTGAACCTAAAGGTATTGGTACCGATTCCAATTGGTTTTTATCGCAACTATTTGGTTATATTGGAGCAGCAATTACAGCAGGACTGGTCCTCCGTTTAGATGATTCTCAAATGGCTCATGCAATTGGTCTAGCCTATATGCAAGCAGCAGGTGGAAAGGAAGCAGGAGTAGGAGTTGGGTCTGAAGCGAGGTCCATTTATCCTGCTTTTGCTTCGATGGGCGGTGTTCAAGCGGCGTTCCTTGCCCGAGGGGGAGTAACAGCACCATTGAGCAGCTTGGATGGGAAGACAGGGCTTTTTCCTATTTATTTTGGAAAAAACTTAAGTGATACTCAACGAAATATATTGTTAAATACAGAAACATGGGCATTTTCTTCTACTTCTATTAAGCTATATCCTAGCTGTCGTTACTCTCACTCTTATATCAAGTCAGCTTTGCTACTTCGAGAGGATGTGAGACTCGATCAGGTCGAAAAGATAATTATAGGGGTAAATGAAACGGCACGTATGTTATGCCAACCCTTAAAGGAGCGTTGTTACCCTCAGACACTACAAGATGCAAAATTTAGTATTCCATTTATGGTTGCTTTTGCTTTCGTTCACGGACGGGTTGACTTGAACAATTTAACGGAGTCTGCTCTTCATGATTCATTAGTACTACGTATCGTTGAGCTTATTGAGATTGACGATACACAACCTAATAAACTAGGATTGCCTTTAGGGGATATAACATGTTTGAGCTCTCAAGGAGTATTTAGCCGAAGGGAAACTATTGAAACGGAAGTAACCTTCGATGTAGTTTATAATAAATTTTTACAATGTTGTTATTTTTCCGAGATAGAAGATCCAAAAAAATTGTGGCGTACGCTTTATCATAATATGGATTTTAACTTGCTAGATAAAGTACCTATTTTTGAGTCTTTCGGAAGCGGAATTCAATAAAAAGTATTGGAAAAGGAATGAATCTCAACTAATTTTTAGTCTAGAAAATGTCTCTAGAATTTTCTAAAATTTCAGTAATAACAGTCATTATACATGTTTAAAATGAGGTATTACATATAGGAAGTTTTTTTCTTATATATGAAGAGGAGGAGATATATTGTGTCTACAGTTCAACAAACGTTACTAAAAACGGACAATTTTACAACGTATTTAAATCGGACGGGGGAAGGAAATGAACAAGCTATTTTATTTCTTCATGGTTCAGGTCCCGGTGTCACGGCTTTGGCTAACTGGAAATATGCTCTAAAAGCATGCAGTGAAACGTATGATTGTCTTGCACCTGATTTATTTGGATTTGGACAGAGTAGTCATCCAGAGAATCTTCCGAAAAACAGACAAGGTTGGATGGATTGCTGGGTGAAGCAAATGATGGAGTTGCTTGATAATCTAGGTCATAAAAAAGTCCATGTTGTTGGGAATTCGTTAGGATGTTCCATTGCATTGGAATTATTACTAGAGTATCCTGATAGATTCGATAAAGTTGTGTTAATGGGTCCTGGTGGCACTCCAAACACAAAATTAAGTCATGAATTAGCACGTGCAAAAGGATTTTACGATAACCCTTCAGAGAAAAAGTTAAAGCAAATTCTGAGTTGGTTCGTCTACGATGAAAAGAAAATGGCTCCTGAAATAGAAGGCCTTGTAGCTTCCAGGTTTGAAACGGCAATGCGACCAGAAGTACGTCGCTCCAATGATTCTATTTTCTCTACGGCTGCAGTACCAGTTCCCGTGACAGCACTCAACAGAATCGTAAATTCTGTTTTACTCGTACATGGTCGTGATGACCGAGTATGTTCTGTGGAATCTAGTTACTATCTATTGTCTCACTTGCCTAATGCCCAACTTCATGTTTTTGGGAAATGCGGACATTGGACACAAATAGAACATCATGAAAGCTTTAATAATTTAATACTAAACTTTTTTTCTAGTACGATTTAATGTAATAGAGGGGGATAAAAATGAGTTTACCTGAGATTGCAAAGTTAGGTCATGTTGCACTAGTTACACCTGACCTAGAAAAATCACTATGGTTCTTTCGAGATGTTATCGGATTGGAAATAACGGAAGAAAAGGAAGGAACGGTTTATTTACGGGCGTGGGGAGATTTTGAACATCATACACTATCTTTGACAGCAGGAGACAAGGGGTATATTGATCATATTGCATGGAGGACAAAACGCCCAGAGGATGTGGAAGGATTCGCTGATTTACTTGAAAAGGCCGGTACAGAAGTGACGTGGAAGGAAGCTGGCGAAGAAGCAGGACAAGGAAGAGCGATTCGATTTAAACTACCGAGTCAACACTCCTTTGAAATTTACTATGATATGGAAAAACCAAAAGCAGATGAAAAATCGAGGTCAGTATTAAAAAATCAATCACATAAGTCCTGGAATCGAGGTGTGTCCCCAAGAAGGTTTGATCACGTAAATATTGCTACATCGATGGATGTTGCCGACATAATCGATTACTTAGGAACACAATTAGGGTTTAAGCTCCGGGAATACGTTAAGTACAATAATAAAGGTGTAATGGCTGGTTGGATGAGTGTGACACCATTAGTCCACGACATTGCGGTTATTTCAAGGCCAAATGCGGAAACACCGAATCAATTACATCACATCTCCTATTGGGTAGATAATGCCCAAGATATTTTACGGGCAGCTGATATTTTAAAAGAATCAGGGATTAATTTTATTGGACCTGGTAAACATGGCATTTCCCAAGCCTTTTATTTATATGTGATCGACCCTGGAAGTGGTTGTCGCTTAGAGCTCTTTAGTGGTTCTTACTTAATTTTTGAACCAGATTGGGAACCTGTTGAATGGACAGAAAAGGATCACTCTATTGGCAATACGTATTGGGGAGATACTGTCATGGATAAAGAAATGAATAAACCTACCATTGAAGCTTAATAGAAAAGGTAAATTACCATGATTTATAGCCCTCTTTTGAGATGTAGCAAAAGCTATTTTTCTCAAAGGAGGTTTTTTTACAAGAATTTACGAGAAAGTAGGTAGTAATAATGAGTGATTCAGTGAAGTTTGAGACGGATATTGTTGTCATAGGTGCTGGAAATGCTGCCATGTGTGCGGCTATTGCAGCTCAGGAAAATGGGGCAGATGTTATCGTTCTTGAAAAAGCTCCAGAATCAGAGAAGGGTGGAAACACAACGTACACCCATGGCTCTATTCGTTTTGCTTATAATGATGTAACCGATCTCCAAGAGATAATGCCGGACTTGAGCGAAGAAGAGTTGGCAATAACGGACTTTGGTTCGTATCCAGAAGAGGAGTTCTTCGATGACATGTGCCGTGTAACGAATTATCGGACGGATCCTGAACTAGCATCTGTATTAACGAGCAAGAGCTACGAAACGATGAAGTGGCTCCATTCTCACAAGGTAAGATTTATTCCTATTTATGGACGCCAAGCATTTAAAATAGATGGAAAGTTTAAGTTTTGGGGTGGCATGATCGTTGAATCGGCTGGGGGCGGCCCCGGTTTAGTGGAATCCTTGCATAAAGAGGCCAAGCGCTTAGGTGCCCAAGTGCTATTTAATGCGATGGCAACGGAGCTTATTCATGATGACGATGGCGTTCATGGAGTGATGTTTAAACATCATGGGAAAACAAAAGCGATTCATGCTAAGTCGGTGATCATGGCCTCTGGAGGATTTCATGCAAACCAAGAGATGCGAACACGTTATTTAGGTCCAAAATGGGATCTTGCCCATGCGCGTGGAAGTCGTTACAACACAGGAGAAGGTATTCAAATGGCATTAAATATTGGGGCATCACCTTACGGAAATTGGTCAGGTGCACATGCTGTTGGAGGAGACCGCTACTTACCAGATTATACGGAAGGGTTTCAAAAACTAAGTTATCCCTTTGGAATTATGGTGAATGCAGAAGGGAGGCGCTTTGTGGACGAAGGAGCAGATTTTCGTAACTATACGTACGCCAAATACGGGAAGCTAATTCTAGAACAGCCGGGTCAATTTGCATGGCAGATTTTTGATAAAAAGGTTTCTCATTTACTACGAGATGAATATAAAATCAAGCAGGTTACCAAGGTGAAGGCAAATACATTAGAGGAGTTGGCAGAAAAACTTGACGGTGTGGATGCGGAATCATTTTTACGAGAAATCCATGAATATAATGCTTCTATTCGTGACGATATTCCCTTTAATCCAAATATTAAGGATGGTCGTAGAACGGAAGGACTGGGTGTACGAAAGTCTAATTGGGCAAATCGTATTGATGAAGGCCCATTTGAAGCCTATGCCGTCACCTGTGGTATTACCTTTACATTTGGAGGATTGAGAATTAATACAGAGTCGGAAGTGCAAGATATCCTTTCCCAATCTATCCCAGGTTTATATGCAGCAGGAGAGCTCGTTGGAGGGCTTTTCTATTTTAATTATCCAGGGGGAACAGGATTAATGGCTGGGTCGGTCTTTGGCAAAATTGCAGGTGAAAATGCTGCTAAACTTGTGAAGAGAGCAAAAGTAAGATAATGGATTCATTTGCATGAAAAACTAATAAAGATTATTGAATAGACGAAGAAAATCCAATTATTTTTCCCCTTTCATTTATATTCTTAATTTTCTAATATTTAGAAAAGGGATATTTAATGTATTGTCTATTAGAAGGAGAGGTTGTTTTATGACAAAAGTAATGGAGATAGATGTATTGCTCCAAAGGGCAAGGGAAATGGTCCCAGGTTTGCGAGAGAGAGCAAAAGAAACAGAAGAAATGCGTCGTATACCAGAGTCCACTATGAAGGAGTTAAAAGAGGCAGGACTATTTAAGATGCTTCGGCCAAAAAAATATGGCGGTTTTGAAGCAGATATGAAAACGTATTCAGATGTGGTTGTTGAAATATCAAAGGGATGTGGATCAACAGGCTGGATTGTAGCCCTATGTGCCATACGTGAACTTATGGTTGCTCAATCTTTCTCTGAAAAAACCCATTTAGAGATTTTTGGTCAAAATGAGGAAGATGTGTTGTTTGCGGGAGTCTATGAGCCAAGAAAATGTTTGGCACGTAAAGTAGATGGTGGCTATATCGTTGAAGAAGGATTTTGGATGTTTTGCTCAGGGTCGTTACATGCAACATGGGGTTACTTTGGCTTACCAATTACAGACGAAAATGGGAAGCTAGTGGATCAAATTCTGCTAACCCTTCCATTTAATGAAATGGAAATTATGGATGATTGGTACACAATGGGCCTCAGGGGGACAGGAAGCAACAGTGTAAAAATGAATAATGTGTTTATTCCAGATCACCGTGCTACATCGTTTGTGGAAGCGTTAGAAGGGAGTTTTCAATCAAAGCATTTAAGGAGTATTCCATTATATAATACCGCACTTTTTCCAGCATTAATTTTATCATTAGGGTTACCAGGGTTAGGGTTAGTGAAGCATGCCCTAGAATTTTTCCAAGAAGTACTTCCAAACCGGAAGGCTGTGCATATGGGGGTTGACTATATAAAGGATGCAGCAAGTACCCATGCCATCGTTGCAGATGCTTCCCTCAAAATTGATTCTGCTTCCATGCACTTTTACCGCGTTGCTGACGAACTAGACAAATGGGCGGAAAGTGGGAAATACATGGACCGCCATGAAAGGGTAAAGGCTTTAGCAGACATTGGCTATGCTAACCAACTGTTGAAGGAAGCACTTGATTTATTGTTGCTTGGCAGCGGTTCAGGGTATGTATATGAAGGACACCCTCTTCAACGAATTTTCCGTGATTTTATGACGTTGTATTCCCACAGATCCCTTTCTCCAACGGTGACAAAAGAGAATTATGGAAGGGTTTTGTCTGGTTTAGAATCGAATGCAATCAGATATTGAGAATAGGTTTGATTTCTTCCGGGGGGTGTCATGAAACATTTTTGACACACCCCTATTCTATTTTCATAGATTTCTATTCAACTTTAAAAAAAATCCACCTTTATTCCTTATAAAACCAATAAAAAATAGCGGAACGAACGTGAAACTTCACATGTTTTTACTCTAGAAACGATAGATGGAATTTTCTAAAATTTATGTAAGAGTTTTAGGGCATGAAAGATTTCCAACTAGAATGACAACATCTATTAGTTAGGAAACTTTTATGAATAGAGGGGGAGGATTCATGTTTACTACTACAGTTGAAAAAAATACTAATCTTGTACAAAAGGCACGCTCCTTTGTACCAAGATTGCGGGGACGAACCAAGGAAACAGAGGCCATACGAAAAATTCCTGATTCCACAATCAAAGAATTAAAAGATACAGGCTTATTCCACATTTTACGCTCGCAGAGGTTCGGTGGGTTTGAATCAAATATGAGAACATACACAGAATGTGTAACGGAGATTTCTCGGGGCTGTGGATCAACTGGATGGGTTTATGCTCTTTGTTGTATTCGGGAATTAATGATTTCGGAATCATTTTCAGAGAAAACACATGAAGAAATTTATGGATCAGGTGAAGAGGTTATTTTTGCTGGGGTATTTGAACCTAGAAAAATCAATGTTCGCCGGGTTGAAGGCGGTTACATGATTGAAGATGGGTTTTGGCCCTTTTGTTCAGGCTCTCTTCATGCAACATGGGGATACTTTGGAATGCCCATAGTAGACGAAGAGGGAAAAGTAGTGGATCAAGGATTAATTACAGTTCCTATGTGTCAAGTGGAAATCGCAGATGATTGGCATGTCGTTGGTCTCCGTGGAACTGGTAGTAACAGTATTTATATGAAGGATGTGTTTGTACCAGATCACCGTGTAGTATCCTTTACGGAAGCTATTCGTGGAAAGTTTCAATCCAAACATTTAAGGGATATTGCCCTCTATAATACGGCTTTATTCCCTGCACTGGCAATGTCATTAGGTGTACCAGCATTAGGGATGGCGAAAGCTGCATTAGAATTATTCACTGAAAAACTACCTTACCGGAAAGCAGCCAATTTAGGAGTGGAAAACTTAATGGATGCTACTGTTACTCACCACCAGTTAGCAGATGTATCACTTAAAGTGGAAACAGCTGCGATGCACTTTTACCAGGTTGCTGACAACTTAGATGCTTGGGCAGCAAGTGGAAAATATATGGACAAATCGGAAAGGGTAAAGTCATTAGCGAACATCGGATATGCAGTGCAGCAGTGTAAAGAAGCCATCGATATTATCATCCTTGCTAGTGGATCAGCAATTGTCGCGGATGGGAATCCAATTCAGCAAATTTCACGAGATTTTTCAGCATTATATACACACCGAACTATTTCGCCAGTAACTTCGAAAGAAAATTACGGTCGAACCCTTTGCGGATTACATTCAAATACGAAAAATATTTAACAATATACGAGTTGGAGGAAGGAAAATGAGATTGCCTGAAATTGCAAAGTTAGGACATGTAGCCCTTGTAACCCCTGATTTAGAAAAATCTCTCTGGTTTTTCCGCGATGTCATCGGTTTAGAGATAACAGAGCAAGTGGGGGATACGGTTTATTTACGGGCATGGGGAGATTTCGAGCATCACAGTTTATCATTAACTGCCGGGGGAACTGGATACGTAGATCACATAGGATGGAGAACGAAGCAACCAGAGGACGTGGAAGGATTTGCTGAACTAATTGAAAAAACTGGAACAAATGTAGAGTGGGTAGAAGCTGGAACAGAGGCAGGGCAAGGAAGAGCAATTCGTTTTAAGTTGCCGAGTCAGCATACATTTGAAATTTACTACGATGTGGAAAAGCCAGAAGTGGAGGAGAAACGTCGATCCCTTTTAAAAAATCAATCATATAAATCATGGAACCGCGGTGTTTCTCCGAGAAGGTTTGACCATGTTAACATCCATACATCAACGGATGCATCGTTAACTTATAAATTTTTAGAAGAACAGCTAGGGTTTAAAATGCGAGAGTTTCTTCGTGATGATGATCATAATACGCTAGCTGGCTGGATGAGTGTCACACCTTTAGTACACGATGTGGCAGTATTAGCAAAGCCGCAAGCGCCTACTCCTGCAAGATTGCACCATATTTCATATTGGTCGGATAATATGCAAGACATTTTGCGAGCGGCGGATATTCTATGTGAGAATAATATCGATTTTATCGGACCAGGGAAACATGGGATTTCCCAGGCAATGTATTTATATGTGATGGATCCAGGGAGTGGATGTCGCGTGGAACTATTCAGTGGGGGATATTTAATCTTTGAACCAGATTGGGAGCCAATCGAGTGGACGATGGCGGAAAGATCCCTTGGAAATACGTATTGGGGAGATTCTGTTCAAGATAAACCGGAAAATAACATTACGATAGAAGCGAAGTAATTCATTATTATTAATGATTATGTTTAAGGAACAAAAATAATTTTGAGGGGGGAGTTGTATGAGAACAATATATTTAAACCCCGAGAATTTAGCTGAGTGGCAAAAAGCAGCCAAGCCAACCGTTATGGCTTTAGGGTTTTTTGATGGTCTTCATAAAGGTCATCAAAAAGTGATTGAAACGGCGAAGAAAATCGGATTGAAAAAAGGTCTATCTGTATCTGTGATGAGCTTCTTTCCTCATCCGAAAACAGTGTTATCAAAGGGGAAAAAACAATTTAACTACTTAATGCCACTCTCTATGAAGGAGAAAGTATTACAGACACTTGGGGTAGATACATTCTATATCGTTGAATTTGATAGAGAGTTCTCCTCTCTTTCCCCAAAACAATTTGTTCATAAATATCTTATCAACCTTGGTGTGGTTCATGCAGTGGCTGGGTTTGATTATACCTATGGATTCAAAGGTGAAGGGAATATGGATCGGATCCGGAATGATTCTGGAAATGCTCTTGAAGTATCAAAAGTAGCAAAAGTAGAGTGCAAAGGGGAAAAAATAAGTTCCACATGTATACGAGAAAAACTACTAACTGGAAATATAAACGATCTTCCCAGTTTTCTTGGAAGGTTGTACGAAGTGGAATGTTGTTATGATGGTAAATCCCTTCATCTAAAGCCTTATTACACTCTACCTGCTTCCGGGAGATATATAGTGACTTTCCATACTCGTTTTCTTTCTAAAGAAGGAGAAGTGATTGTTTCGGAAAAGGGTGACATTATAACCCAAAGTGATTTCTCCACATTTCTGCGACCTCAACAGAATGTGACGATTACTTGGCTAAAGCGAAGTGGAGAGATAAAGGATTATCCATTATATAAAAATGAATGGAAGTATTCTGAGGTACATTACTCATCTTTATAGTTAGAAAAAGATAAATGAAATAATAAGTAGAAAAGGTGATTAGTAGGTATGACTAATTCAACGAAAACGGAAAAATTTCAATATTTATTGCAACAACCATCGTCATTTATTTTACCAGGAGCTTATGATTCTATGTCCGCTAGATTAATAGAAGAAATGGGATTCAGCGCCATTTATGCAACAGGTGCCGGAATATCCAATGCCCAACTAGGTTGGGCTGATGTAGGATTAACCTCGTTAAAAGAAATAGTAGATATTGTTGGAAGAATGACGGATGTAACGACCGTCCCTATTGTTGTAGATGCGGATACTGGTTTTGGCAATGCCATAAATGTCATACGTACTGTCCGTGAATTTGAAAGAGCCGGAGTGGCCGCGATACAAATGGAAGACCAAGTATCTCCAAAGAAGTGCGGACATTTCAATGGAAAAGATGTGATTTCAAAAGACGAAATGGTCAACAAAATAAAAGCAGCTGTGGATACGAGACGAGATGAAAATTTAGCAATTATCGCACGAACGGATGCATTAGCGGTGAATGGAATAGGAGATGCGCTCGAACGGGCTCATGCCTATGTAGAAGCAGGAGCGGATGTACTCTTTGTGGAAGCGCCAACGACTTTGGAACAGCTAGAACAAATAACCACGTCACTAAAAGGTATCCCGCAGATTATTAATTTAGTGGAAGGCGGGAAAACCCCTTTATTGTCATTAGACGAAGCAGAAAAGCTAGGATTTAAAATCATGCTTTGTGCAAATACTGTTCTTCGATCTGCGATTAAGGGGATTACCAATTCGCTGAATGTATTAAAGGAGGAAGGTTCACAAAAAAATCTTTCCGACTTGATTTGTACGTGGGAAGAAAGGCAGTCACTCTTTAAACTCCATCAAGTAAAAGAATGGGAAAAAGAGTATCTATATAATTTAAATCAAAAATAGTAAAGGTGGTAATAAGAATGGAAAAGTTTGTAGAATCAAAAAATATCAGTTTAGAACTGGCGAACAAAATGTTAGAGGCAGCAAGGGCAAAAGGAGAAGAGTTAGGAATGCCATTTAGTATTGCTATTGTAGATAAACCAGGTAATTTAAAGGCATTTCAAGCGATGGATGGTGCACCAGTATTAAGTTTAGATATTGCTCAAAATAAAGCGTTTTCTGCAGCAGCCTATAATCGAGCAACACACGAATGGTATGACAGGTTAAAAGACGATCCACCACTTCTTCATGGACTTGTTCACACTCCAAGGCTCGTTATTTTTGGGGGAGGGTATCCCATTAAAGTGGATGGAGAGCTTGTTGGAGGAATTGGTGTCAGTGGTGGTCACTACACACATGATATGCAAGTATGTGAAGCGGGTCTTAAAGTATTAGAAAACCTAGACTAAGGAAGTGGGTATGAATGGAATCCTATGATTTGATTATTTTAGGTGGGGGCTTAGCTGGTATGTGTGCTGCTGTTGAAGCAGCAGCACATGGAGCCAGCGTCCTGCTCCTTGAGAAACAAGATGAATTAGGGGGAAGTACCGTTCTCAGTTCCGGATATATGGCCTTTGCTGGTACAGATATGCAAGCAAAGGAAGGGATTAGTGACTCCACTCAGTCACTTATAGAAGACATGTTGGAAGTGGGGGGGGGAGTAAATGATCCGTCCCTTATCGATATGTACGGTGAACATCAATTGGAAACGTACCATTGGCTCATGGAACATGGGGTAGAATTCAGGACACTGCAAGCGGTGAGCGGCCACAGTGTACCACGGGGGCATACGATTGATCCCCATCAAGGTATCCAGTCCCTTTATAAACGAACAAAGGAGCTTTCCCACGTCACGATAAAATTTCAAGCACCAGCGAAAAGGTTGTTAAAAAACAACGATGGAAGAATTGATAAAGTTTTATATGAAGTTGATGGAGAAACACAGACGGCGCAAGCAATTAAAGGAGTATTAATAGCATCTGGAGGGTTTGCGAAAAGCGAGGAACTCTTAAAGCTATTTGCACCTCATCTCGACGGTGCTATCCGAATTGGTGGGGAAGGTAATCACGGTGACGGTTTAAAAATGGCCTGGGAGCATGGAGCTTGGGCTTTAGATCTCCCCTATTTAAGTGGAACATACGGGTTTCATCCATCTGCAAATAGTCGAGTAAAGTCACAAGGGTTAGCCTATTATAAGGGAGGCATTATCGTCAATCAAGAAGGGAAACGATTTGTGAATGAATCTCTCTCTTATAAATTATTAGGGAATGCTGCACTGCGGCAACCGGATGGAATCTCTTATCAAATTTGGGATAAAACAGTCATGGATCAAGCAGTAAAAGATGATCCATTATATGATTTTGAACTGCTGAAACGTAGACGGTTGTTATATGAAGTAGATTATCTAGAAGAGCTGGCAGACTGTATTGACGTACCACTAGAAGTACTAAATGAAACGATCAAGACGTATAACGAAGGTATTCAAACTGGAGCCGATCCAGATTTTGGACGTAAATCGTTGACGCACAACTATGGGAAACCAACACCGATTGAAAAATCCCCTTTTTATGCGTTTGAGTCAACGGTAGCCATGCTAGCAACCTATGCAGGAGTAGCAGTAGATGCCAAAGGAAGGGTGCTAAATTCCTTTGGAGAACCTATTTCAGGCTTGTTTGCAGCCGGTGAGGTGACAGGAGGATTCCATGGTGCAGGGTATGTCACCGGATCATCTCTCGGTAAGTGTGCTATCTTTGGCCGATTAGCTGCCCTCGAAGTGTTAAAAAATGAAACAGCTGCTATTTAACAAGGATAAACGAACCATCATTTAAAAAAATTTCGATAGTTTTTTTACAAGGAGGGATGCACGCATGAAAATCTGGCATCAAAGTTTAACAAGTATTGAATCCGTTATTCCTTATAGGGATGCTGTTATCAAACATATCGACCGAGTAGCTCGCCCAGATGTAGAAGTGGTATTACATGGGATGTCCAAAGACACATATCCTACCAACTATCCAGGACACTTTATTACTTATTCTTACTTGCAAAATTTGCATAGAGAACAATTCATTCGAGGTGCGTTAATGGCAGAAAGTGCAGGGTATGATGCCATGTTTATTGGTACCATTCCAGATGTGGGCTTATTAGAAGCGAGAACCCTCGTAGATATCCCTGTTGTTGGTTACGGCCAAGCGTCGTTTCACATGGCTTCGATGTTAGGAGATCGTATTGGGATCGTCAATTTTTTAGAACCCCTTGCAGATGAACTCCGAGAAAATGCAGAGCGGTACGGTCTTGGGAAAAAACTCGGTCCAATCATCCAAACGGAAGTTGGATTCAATGAGGTATTAGCAGGCTTCGAAAATCCGGAGCCGGTTATCGTATCCTTCCAAAAAGCGGCGGAAAAAGCGATTGAGGAAGGGGCAGATGTGATTGTTCCTGGGGAAGGTCCGATGAATGTCTTCCTTGCAACCAACGGAGTCTCCCGAATCGGGGATGTACCTGTTGTAGACTCTTTTGCCGCAGGGGTTAAGTTGTGTGAATCTTTAGTCGATTTACGGAAAAACTCGGGTGTTTATATGACTCGCCGAGGATACTACAATGCGAAACCACCGAAAGAAGCAGTGGCAAGGCTCCGGGAACTGTACGGATTGGAAGCTATTCCAGACCCTAAAAAAGACGATGGTCTCCCAGTAAGGGGCAGGAAAAATACTTCAGCCGTTACTTGATCGTTAGAGGGGTCTTCCTTAAACAGAGCCTTAATTTAGTAAACAAAAAACAAGTTTTTCATAGATTTTGTCGTTTGACGTTCGTTTTATGTTTTTCTAATCAATTGAACAGTAAGGGGTGAACGAGATGCATATCGTCGTGTGCTTGAAACAAGTGTTAGACCCAGAAATTCCACCAAAATATTTCAAGATAGATCCTGAAACAAATCGGCCAGAAGATGATGGGGATATGGTCATGGATTCCTACGCAGAGAATGCCCTCGAAGCAGCAATACAGTTGAGAGACAGTGTAGAGGAAGCAAAAGTAACGGCCCTTTGTCTTGGAGATGAGGAATCAGAGGATGTGCTTCGTCGAGCACTTTCTTTTACCGCCGATCGTGCTGTGCGGGTGTGGGATGATGAATGGGAAGATCTTGACGGGCAGGCAGTTGGACATATTCTCGCACAAACGATTAAGACAATTGGAGGTGCAGACTTTGTACTAACGGGCTACCAAGCCAGTGATATTGAAGAAGGCATTGTGGGACCTGTAATAGCAGAAGAATTAGGATCTTCCTGTATAACATTAGTATCTGATTTAGTTTGGGAAGAAAACACATGTAAGGTGACATATGAAACGGAAAGAGGCTACGGAGTATTGGAAGTACGATCACCAGCTGTATTCACCATTGTTAGCTCGGAAAAAAATGTTCCCCGCTTACCAAAAGTGAAAGATGTCAGACTAGCAAGGAGTAAACCAATTGAAGAAATAGAAATGGAAGATTTGGAATCACTAGATATAGAGCGTTGTAAGTCATCCTTAAAGCTGGAAAGGGTTTATGTTCCTAGTAGAGAGGTGGCATGTGAGATTCTCCCTGGAGAAGATGGTCCTGAACTTGCGAAAGAATTGGCAGATAAGATGGTAGAACTAAAGGTGTTGTAGGAGGTTTTTATCCATGAGCAAAGTGCTTGTCTATGTAGATCAGCTAGAAGGGAATCTTAGTTCTAATGCTCGGGAAGCGTTGACATTTAGCAAGGGTCTCGCTAATTCTTTCGCTGGCAATGTTACTGCCGTTGTTATTGGTTCTAACGTAGAAGCGGCTGCAAACGAAGCGATTGCCTGCGGAGCAACCATCGTTTACCGAGCGGAAGATCCTCTATTAGCTGATTACGAAGTCGATCTTTATTTAGAAGCTTTATATACTGCTTTCCACCAGTCAGATGCAGACATTCTTATCCTTCCTTTTGACAGGAAAGGGAAGGACCTTATTGGCCGGCTAGCTGCCCGGGTTCAAGCTTCTGCAATTACAGAAGTTTTAGATTTCACTGTGGAAGATAACGACATAAAGTGGATCCGACCTATTTATGGGGACAAGGCAGTGGCGGAATATAAAGCTACCCGAAAAAAAGTAGTTGTTGGAATTAGACCAAAGAGTCATGAACAAGCAGAACCAGATAATGCAAGGGCAGGAGAAATTATTCCCGTTCATTTAAATCTATCCAATGATATTGTCGTGAACAAATTGATCGAGAAAATGGAATCTAGCTTATCAGATGTACGATTAGAGGATGCCAACATCATTGTTGCCGGCGGTAAAGGGTTAGGGGAACGGGAAGTATTTGAGGACTTACAGGAACTGGCAAATGTATTAGGTGGAGTTGTAGGTGCCTCCCGTGCAGCTTGTGACGCTGGATGGGTTCCTACAAATCTCCAAGTTGGTCAAACAGGAGCGGTCGTAGCACCTGACTTATATATTGCTATCGGTATCTCCGGTGCCAGCCAACATCTATCTGGTATCACTAGTGCCAAAACAATAGTCGCCATTAATAACGACCCTGACGCCCCTATCTTTAAAAGGGCAAATATCGGGATTGTTAAAGACTATAAAACCGTTTTACCAACCCTCATTGAAGAACTGAAAAAGAAACTTGGAAAGGAACACAAAACACACGCTTAATAAATTCCTTTCTTTTAATAGAGTGGCCCTGTTAGTTTTAATGTTGATTTTCGCTTCAGGCACTCCCTTGCCGCGGGTGTTCTGACGAGCCTCCTCGGTCGTACCGACCTGCGGGGTCTCGTCTAGACCATACTCCCGCAGGCGTATCGTGCCTTACGCTACAATCAACTTAGTAAAAAATCAACATTGATCTTTAACACAGCCAATAGATTAATATTTTTACAAAGAGGAGGAAAGAGTTATGGGAAAAGAAGTGGATTATGACATTGTCGTCATTGGATGTGGAGTTGCAGGAACATCAGCAGCCTTAGCAGCAGCAGAAAAAGCGAAGGAAGAAGGGGAAAAACTTTCTATTGCTTTGTTAGAACGATCGGATTTTGATCATCGAGGAGGAAATTCTCGTTGGACAGCTTCCTACATGCGAATGAAAAACCTCGATGAAGTGGCAGATAACTTTGTGGAAGATATGATGGCTTTTTCTGATAACTATTCCGATCGAAAATACATTGAAACCCTTGCAGCAAACGCTGGAAAAACATTACGTTGGGTACAAGAAAAAGGAGTAGACTTTGATTATTTACCAACGATGTTTTTAACTTCCTCAAAGCCACGATTGTTACCAGTTGGTGGCGGCCGGGCAATTATCGATACATTGGCTCGGAAAGCAAGTGCCCTTGGTGTAGAGATTATTTATGAAGCTACGGTATGGGATTTAGTTCTAAACGAAGAAGGTGCAGTAAGCGGACTAAAGGTCCGTGTAAAAGGAGGGGGATCACTTCATCTAAATGTAGGTGCTGTTATCCTTGCTGCAGGGGGCTTTCAAGGAAATCAAGCATTGATGTCAAGGTATATTGGAAGAGATGCCCATAAAATCCGTACCGTTGCCGAAGGTGGTTTATTCAATAAAGGGGAAGCCATCGAAATGGCAATGAAGATTGGAGCTCGAGGAGCTGGTCAATTTGACTCCTTCCACGCGGAACCTGTGGACCCAAGAAGCAAACGGGAGGAAGCTGCAGTCATGACATTCCCATATGCGATTTTAGTAGATAAAAATGGGCAGCGTTTTGTGGATGAAGGGCGAACGACAATTGATGAACAGTATGAAGCTGTTGCACGGACGATTTTCTACGATCTCCCAGACCATATTGCCTATATGATTAGTGATCAAAAAATGTATGACATTCCAAACTACGAGCAGGCATTAGAAACGGATAAACCTGCAATCGAAGCTGATACCCTCGAGGAATTAGCAGAAAAATTGGAGATTCCTGCTGATAAGTTAGTAGCTACCGTCGAGTCTTATAACAAAGCTTGTCAACCAGGGGAATTTCGTTGGGATAAAAAAGACGGAAAAAAAGCAATAGGAATTAATCCTCCTAAGTCAAACTGGGCGATCCCGATTGACAAAGGACCATTTATTGCCTACCCAATTGTTTGTTCCAACGTATTTACAAACGGCGGTATTGCTACTGATACGGATGGCCGTGTCTTATCACAAGACGATTATCCGATTCCAGGCTTATATGCTGCTGGGGAAACGGCAGGCTTATATTATGGGAAATATCCAGGTGGTACATCCGTTTTACGAGGTTTAGTGTTTGGAAGACGGTCGGGGATGCATGCCGTTTCGTATGTATGTAACCCAGAAAAATTAGAAGTTTGATAGACAACAGGGTGACCGAATGGCTCGGGCGCCCTTCCTAGTTCCTAAACACAAAAAGGTTTTGCAGGAAAGGGTGATACACTTGGAATTGAAAGATAAGGTAGCATTGGTGACAGGGGGAGGCAGAGGAATTGGCCGGGAAACATGTATCCTATTAGCCAAACAAGGTGCCAAAATAGCCGTTTTTTCAAATAATCTACAAGAGTGTGAGGATACAGCCAACTATATTATAGAAGAAATCGGTGGAGAAGCCATTTCCATTCAAGGAGATGTACGTTCAGAGGTTGACGTCAGTCGTACAGTGAGGGAAACGCAAGAAAAGCTGGGATCCGTGGACATTTTAGTAAATAATGCTGGAGTCATGAGTTTAAAACCGTTTGTGGAAACGGATGTAAAAGAATGGGACTTTGTTCAAGATATTAATATTCGTGGCACATACTTATTTGCCCGTGCGGTAATACCAGAAATGATAAGGAAAAAAACTGGGGTTATCCTTAATATTTCTTCTATTTGGGGAACAAAAGGCGGACCAAATCGTAGTGCCTATATTACTTCAAAGTATGCGGTTATTGGTTTTACAAAAGCTTTGGGGGAAGAGATGAAGCCATACAAGGTGAGGGTGAACGCTGTATGTCCAGGACCAGTTGATACAAAAATGATGGAAGAACTAGCTCCGGATGTGAATAAGGAGAATTGGTTACACCCTAAAGATATCGCACATGTCATTGTTGATTTATGCTTGCCGCACTCCGTTGCAGTAACAGCTACTGCAATCGAAGCATTTGGAAGTGGCCGCCCTGTAGGGATATAAGTAAGGGATGAATGTAAAAAAAAGAGTTTAGGAGAACGGGAGTGAATTTGATGAACATAATTGTACTAATGAAATCGACTTTTGATACAGAGGAAAAAATTATTATTAGTGACGGTCACATTGACGATAGTGAAGCAGATTACATTATAAATCCATACGATGAGTACGCAATTGAAGAAGCAATCCTTTTAGGTGATGAGCATGGCGGCGAAGTCACCGTCGTCACTGTCGGGAGCGAGGAAAGGGAAAAAGAGCTTCGCACCGCTCTAGCGATGGGGGTAGATAAAGCCGTCCTCATCGATAATGAGGAAGTGGAAGCAACCGACCAATTTACGACTGCTACTATTCTTGCCGCTTATTTAAAAGATCAGGAGTTTGATATTATCCTTGGAGGAAACGTAGCGGTTGACGGTGGTACAGGTCAAGTGGGTCCCCGTGTTGCAGAACTATTAAATATTCCTCAAGTTACCACCATTACAAACCTTCGGGTGGATGGGACGAAGGCAACAGTTGTCCGTGATGTGGAAGGGGACGAAGAAACAGTAGAAGTTTCCTTCCCCCTTCTTGTTACGGCACAACAAGGCTTGAATGAGCCACGTTATCCTTCCCTTCCAGGCGTTATGAAGGCAAAGAAAAAACCATTAGAAACACTAGATTTAGATGACCTTGATTTGGAGGAGGAAGAAGTTGAAGCAAAAACAAAAACAGTAGAAATCTTCCTGCCGCCACAAAAACAAGCAGGAAAAATATTAGAAGGGGAAATGCACGAGCAGGTGCAAGAGCTTATCACTCTATTAAAATCAGAAAAAAAAGTCATTTAATAGGAGGTAGCAACATGGTAAAAAAAGTATTAGTGATTGGGGAAATTCGAGACGGAGAGCTTCGGAACGTTTCCTACGAATCCATTGCAGCAGCTAAACAAATGGCAGATGGTGGAGAAATTGTTGCCGTATTATTAGGGGATACAATAGGGGAACAAGCAGATGAAATGATTTATTTCGGTGCAGATCGTGTTGTTAAAGTGGAACACCCTGATTTAAAAACCTATACGACGGATGCCTATCGCCAAGCGATATTACAAGTTTTAGAGGAGGAGCAGTCTGACGGGGTTGTAATGGGACATACAGCCATGGGAAAAGATCTATCTCCTCGAATCGCAGCAAAATTAAGCACAGGCTTAGTTTCGGATGTCGTTGATGTGGAAGTGGTAGGCAGTGAGCCTGTCTTTACCCGTCCAATATATTCCGGGAAAGCTTTTGAGAAAAAACGTGTAGATGAAGGTATTGTCCTTGTGACGATTCGCCCTAACAATATCGAACCGTTAGAAAAAGACGAGTCACGTACTGGCGATGTGAAAAATTTACCAGTGGAAATCAAAGATCTCCGTACAGTGGTGAAAGGGGTTGTTCGCAAAGCCACCAGTGGTGTCGACCTTTCCGAAGCAAAGGTCATCGTTGCTGGTGGTCGTGGGGTAAAGAGTGCAGAAGGCTTTAACCCCCTTGAAGAACTCGCTGAATTATTAGGTGCGGCAGTCGGTGCCTCCCGTGGGGCTTGTGACGCTGAATATTGCGATTACTCCTTACAAATTGGGCAAACAGGGAAGGTGGTTACACCAGATCTCTATTTTGCCTTTGGTATTTCAGGAGCAATCCAACATTTAGCAGGAATGTCGAATTCCAAAGTGATCGTTGCTGTTAACAAGGATCCGGAAGCCCCTATTTTTGAAGTAGCGGATTATGGGATTGTTGGTGATTTATTTGAAGTAGTTCCACTATTAATCGAGGAATTAAAGGGTGCCCTAGTAAATTAATAATATATTTTTATTATAACAAGTTAGGTTTGAGGCTGACATTCTCTTTTATGGGATGGGCAGCCTTACTTTATATTAATTTATGATAAAAATAAATTAAATTGGAGTGAAAGTTTTCATGAATACAATACAAATAATTAATCTAATGTTCTTCCTATTAGTGACGGGATATGCTTTTTATTTATTTGCCGCATTAGTTCGGGCACGGTATGAATATATCAAACTAGGAAAAAAAGCGGAGTTTGATCAAACATTCAAGGACCGTTTTAATAACGTTCTAATAAATGTCTTTGGTCAGAAAAAACTGTTAAAGGATAAAAAGAGTGGTATTATTCATGTCATGTTTTTTTACGGGTTTATACTTGTTCAATTTAGCGCCATTGATGTTATTTGGAAAGGATTGGCCGTAGGTTCACACCTGCCTCTTGGTCCCGTGTATCCATTTTTCACTTTTTTCCAAGAACTGATCATTGTAATGATTTTAATGGCGGTTATTTGGGCATTTTATCGTCGTTATATTGAAAAGTTAACTCGCTTAAAACGTGGGTGGAAATCAGGTTTAGTACTTCTATTTATTGGAGGGTTAATGGTTTCAAAGCTAGGTGCCAAAGGGATGGAGATAGTTTGGTTAGATAAATCAGTCACTGGCTTTGAACCGATTGCTTCAAGTGTAGCTTTGCTAGCGCAAGGTATAGGTCCCAGTGTCGCGGCAGTACTATTCTTTGTTTTTTGGTGGCTTCATCTATTAATATTGCTAACGTTCCTAGTCTATATTCCACAATCGAAGCATGCCCATTTAATAGCAGGACCAGTAAACGTTTTTTTAGGTAGAACGAATAAAGTTGGTCAGCTTGCAAAAATAAATTTTGAGGATGAAACACAAGAAGTTTTTGGAGTAGGAAAGGTAGAAGATTTCAATCAAAAACAATTAATAGATTTATATGCCTGTGCAGAATGTGGCCGTTGCACCAATATGTGCCCCGCAACAGGGACGGGAAAGATGCTTTCCCCAATGGATTTAATTCTAAAAATACGGGACCACCTTACAGAAAAGGGAGCAGCCATTACATCCCAATCACCTTGGTTGCCGGCCTATGCCTTTAGTCACACGATTGGAAACCAAAATGCATCCCAAACTGCTGCTAATGAAGAAGTGGCAGCAGGCTATGATGTAAGCTTAATTGGTGATGTTATTACGGAAGAAGAAATTTGGGCTTGTACCACATGCCGAAACTGTGAAGATCAATGTCCAGTGATGAATGAACATGTGGATAAAATCATTGACCTGCGTCGTTATCTTGTTTTAACAGAAGGGAAGATGGATACCGATGCCCAACGTGCCATAACCAACATAGAGCGCCAAGGGAATCCGTGGGGGATCAACCGTAAAGAACGGGACAACTGGCGGCTAGGTCGAGACGATATTCACGTCCCGACGGTGAAAGAAATGCAAAAAGCAGGGGAAGAATTCGAGTATCTTTTTTTCGTCGGATCCATGGGATCTTATGATAATCGAAGCCAAAAAATAGCCCAATCATTTGCAAAGGTGTTAAACGTAGCAGGGGTGAAATTTGCCATTATTGGAAGTAAAGAAAAAAACTCAGGGGATACACCTAGACGTATTGGGAATGAATTTTTATTCCAAGAGCTTGCATCAGCAAATATCGATATGTTCCAAAAATACGAAGTGAAGAAAATTGTAACAATTGATCCCCATGCGTACAATACGTTTAAAAATGAATATCCTGAGTTTGGATTGGAAGGGGTAGAAGTGTATCATCATACAGAACTTCTTGCCCAACTTATGGAGGAAGGAAAAATTGTTCCAAAGCACGAAGTTCATGAAACTATCGTTTACCATGACTCTTGTTATTTAGGGCGTTATAACGATGTTTACAGTCCTCCTCGTGAAATTTTAAAGGCGATTCCGGGAGTTGAAGTGGTTGAAATGGAGCGCAATCGTGAAAATGCCATGTGCTGTGGTGCTGGTGGAGGAATGATGTGGATGGAAGAACATTCAGGGGAACGTATAAACATCGCCCGCACCGAGCAGGCGCTAGCAGTGAACCCGAGTGTTATAGGCAGCGGTTGTCCATACTGCTTAACGATGCTAAGCGATGGAACGAAGGCGAAAGAAGTGGAGGATCATGTGAAAACGATGGACCTAGTGGAAATACTAGAAAGGTCATTGTAAATTCCTAAATTAATTAATGGATGTACCTTGAACAAGTTTGCCTAAATACATGACCGAATGATTCAGCTGATCTAGCTTCTTCTCAATGCGGTAAAGTGAGTAGAATGTAACGGCAATGGAAAAACCCGTATTCACTAACAAGACTCATCCGTAGTTCCATTTCTCCTCACCCCCTTCAACTATAAATAGTAGTAAGAAAAACGGAGAGGTAATCCCCTCCGTTTTTCTATTTAGAGCGTGTTCAAAAGGGGAAAAAGCACCCCTTTTGAACAGACGCTTATAGTAAAATGTCCACTTGGTCTACTCTACGTTCTACTACGCGGGCCCTTCGTTTTCCAACTAGCCCTCCGTCGAAGGTTGCAAATACGTTACTTGCAATGATCGTATCCATCGCTTGAGCTACCGATTGTGGGTTGACTGGCTCTATTGGATCGTCGATAGAAATAGTCGCTGCTTTCCCATTCTCATTGGTAAAAATAAGTTCTAATCGTTTTGTCATGTGTTTTCACCTCCTCTTCTAACTGACCTCGTAAAATCCTACTGAATTAATTCGTACGTGTTGCTTCGTTCTACCTTCTCTAATTCATTCTTTTGAAGAGAAGCTAGTGCCATCGCAGCTTGGAATAGCTGCGTGCTTTCTGCCTGAGGGACGATATTGCGATAATGCTTCGCTTTGAAAACTGGTTCTCCCTCATCGTTATAGCCCGTAACAAAATGTAAAGATAATCGACTAAATACGATATCACCCATGCTTTTCACCCCCTTTCACCTACTATGTAGACTTGAGAAGGCAAAAAGGAGGAGACTATTTTAAAAAAATGAAAATTTTTTCGTTGTTTGTGAACATTTTGTGACATAAAGGGAAACTTTTTTTGATTTTTTAAAAGTTTCCTCCTCCTTTTTGACGTTTCAAGTCTACATAGTAAGCGAAGGATAGAATATTACAAACGAGGTGGTTGGGTAATGGAGAAATTAAAGCGATCTGTCATCAAAGAGGAATAAGCAAACTGGTAGATAATGGGTGGCTAGATGAGAGGAAGAATCCTGCTATTGGTTGGGATCATACAAAGCAGTATCGAGTGAATCTAATAAAACTACAAAGGGATCTGTTAGAGAAGGGGTACGTCTTACAAGATTACAAGATTAATCTTCAAGACTTCATGCCCCCTACTTAGGAAAAATTACAAATGGAAGGGTCAAAAAGGAAAATAGGAAGTGGCGAAAACTTCTCTATGATTTTTCAAAATGAAAATACAATACCAGAGATTACTACAGAAATTACTACAGAGATTACAACAAAAGACATGATCGCTGAGATCGTCACCTATCTCAATGAAAAAGCATGGGAGAACTTCCAAATGAATTCTAGAAAAACACAAGAGCTCGTAAGAGCGAGAATAAGAGAAGGATATCGTTTAGAAGATTTCCAACAAGTCATCGATAACAAATGCTCAGATTGGTTACTAGATAAAAAATTGAGTAAGTTCCTCCGTCCAGAGACATTATTCGGTACTAAATTTGAAGCTTATCTTAACGAACAAAGTACTGCCGTTGACGAAAGTGAGTTTGATCGCTATGTAAGGGGGGGAGAATAGCCATGGAGAAAAGGGAAACAGCCCAACTACTAATAGAAATTGATCGATTTTCTCAAGGGAAGATGAAGCTAGAAGGAGCAACGTGGAGGCATGGCATTGACTAATGAAAGCACAAGACGACAGTGAAGTGATCCGCCGCTTAGACCAACATGTGTTGCAATATAAATACCCCCTAACGATTGACGAAAATGCCCTAAGAAAAGCTAATTACAATTATTGGAATGGGTGATAGAATAAAAGGAACAGTATTGAAAATTTTGGAGGGACTTATGGGAAAAAGTCAGTATATTAGTTTTGCCATTATCGTTGGATTGGTTATTGCAGTGAGTATATTCTTTAGAGACCCTGTGGAAGAGGTTAGTGAGGTTGTTGAAGGTGATGAGGAAACCCTAACAATAATAGAGGAATTAGAGCAGGAAGTTGCAGAGTTACATGTACATATTGAAGAATTAAATGAGGAGTTTTCCGAATACCGGGTAACCTCGATTAATGAGAAAGCAGCATTACAACAAGATCATGCAACGGTATTACATGAGATGTTCCATCTATATGAAATGCTGGTAGATAGTGAAATTATTATGAACTATTACCATGATGGAGCAGAAATGAAGTATAAGGAAGTGGGGAATAGTGAAATAGTATATGTTGCTGACTACGGCAATAGTCAATACAATTTAACTGTAATTACTAGAGGTAGTCAGTATGGAATAAGTCTTTATTTGTACGAGCCTTCTCCAGAGGACGGGATCAATTGGAGCAGTGGAACGTTGAATTCGGTCTCTCAGCATGGTGGCATTATTACGGATGAGGAAATTGCCAGAGTCTCCGTGAAACAGCAGTCAGGGCAACAAGAGGCAACCATTAAACAAATGGAGGACGTAGTAAGAGTTTGGTTTGCGTCCTTTGGTGATTGGGAGAATCGTGATTTGACAATTGAAGCATTCGATAAGGATGGGTATGTCCTTTGGAAAGGAGGATGGGATGAAGGTCAATATTTCAGTGGAAGAACGGATAATTAGGGTTGCTTAAATGAACACGTGCTCTTGAGGTACGTGTTTTTTCTTTGTGAAAGGCTGTTTTCGTAAACATTCCCGATCAGTTGATCAGTTTGATAAAAAGTACTTAAGCGTGGTATAAGTGTAGAAGAAACAGGGACATTAATTTTGAGATAACCGTTTGGCCTGGTATCCCATTATGAGAGGATTTGAATTTAATTATGACAGATAATTTTTGGCGTGATCTCCCACGACCTTTTTTTATACTAGCACCAATGGAAGAAGTGACAGATGTTGTTTTTCGCCATGTAGTGAGTGAAGCAGCTAGACCTGATGTGTTTTTTACAGAGTTTGCAAACAGCGAGAGTTATTGTCATCCGGATGGAAACAAAAGTGTACGTGGGCGTTTGACTTTTACAGAGGATGAACAACCAATTGTCGCCCATATATGGGGGGATAAACCTGAGAATTTTCGACAAATGAGTATTGGTATGGCTGAACTCGGGTTTAAGGGTGTGGATATCAATATGGGCTGTCCTGTACCTAATGTGGCTCGGCACGGGAAGGGAAGTGGCCTTATCCTTCGACCAGATGTTGCCGCAGAATTAATACAAGCAGCAAAAGCAGGAGGATTGCCAGTAAGTGTAAAGACAAGGCTTGGTTTCACAGAAATAGACGAATGGCGCGAATGGCTGACACATATATTGAAACAAGATATCGTTAATCTTTCCATTCATCTGCGAACAAGAGAGGAAATGAGTAAAGTAGCTGCTCATTGGGAGCTGATCCCCGAGATAAAGAAACTTCGAGACCAGGTAGCACCAGAAACACTCTTGACCATCAATGGTGATATTCTTGACCGTCAAACTGGCTTGAAGCTCGCCCGTCAATATGATGTGGATGGGGTTATGATTGGCCGTGGTATTTTCCATAATCCATTTGCCTTTGAAAAAGAGCCGAAAGAGCACAGTAGTAAGGAATTACTCGATCTTTTACGATTGCATATGGATCTCCATGATAAATATTCCCATTTAGAGCTCCGTCCGTTTAAAGCCCTTCATCGCTTTTTCAAGATATATGTCAAAGGATTTTCCGGAGCGAGTGCATTAAGAAATCAACTAATGAGCACAGAATCAACAGATGAAGTGCGTGAACTGCTCGATAACTTTGAATTGGGACAAGGGGATAGGGACAAAGGGACAGGTAGAGGCCACTGAAAAAGGGTGTTTTTTCCTTTTTTCAGTGGCCTCGACGCAATCAGCGAAGCCGTTGCAAGTTTTTGCCTGCTATGAGTGGTTTTTTCATAGCAGGCGTGCAACGCGCGGAGCGATTGCTATTTCTCAGCGAAAAAAAGTGGTGCTTTTCCACTTTTTTAGTCCCTCTAAGCAGTGGGCGAAGCCGTTGCAATTTAACTATCCGAGTTTTTCAGCAGCCTGAACCTATCCACGTGTCCCAAAAAAATATACCCGCAATCAACGAATGCGGGTAAGAATCTCTTATTCAATCGACAAAATCTATTAAAACCTAGGTGGTGACAGGCACCACTAATTACTAAACGGGAGATGTGAGCTGTGAAGCGTAATTTTTAGGTCGCCATCGTCATTTCTTGTAAAAGCAAAAGTGTACTCTACTTCTACAGGATCTCCGCCATCAGCTGGTGTAAAGTAATATACTCCCATAGTTACAGCTTTATTTCCTACAATTTGAACCCCTTCGTTTTCCCAACGTACATCTAACCAAGGAGTAATTGCAAAACCACTATCCTCGGAAATATCTCCACCTATGAAATATGACAAAGCACTTTCAAAGGTACCACGGTGACGTTCTTCTAAAGCTAAAGTTGGTTTGAAAAGAACTTCGCCCATGTCATAACCATAGAAACGTTCGATATGCTCAATAGCAGCTGCTTCGTAGTCGCCACCCTCGCTGTATACTTCACCGATATGAACAATTCCTTCTCCCCAGTTTACCTGGAATTCTAGAACTTCCTCTTCTGTGATTGCTTGTGGAGCAGGACTAAACGGTAAATGAGAGCTGTGAAGGATAATTTTCATGTCGCCATCATCATTTTTTGTAAAAGAGAAAGTGTATTCTACTTCTACAGGCTCTCCACCATTAGCTGGTGTGAAATAATATACACCCATACTTGTAGCCTTATTTCCTTCAATTAAAACTCCTTCATTTTCCCAACGTACATCTGACCAAGGAGTAATAGCGAAACCGCCATCCTCAGCAATGTCTCCGCCGATGAAGTAAGATAAAGCACTTTCAAAGGTACCACGGAAACGTTCCTCTAAAGCTAAAGTTGGTTTGAAAAGAACTTCACTCATGTCATAACCATAGAATCGTTCGATATGCTCAACAGCAGCAGCTTCATAGTCGCCACCTTCGCTGTATACTTCACCAATATGTACAATTCCTTCTCCCCAGCTTTGCTGAAATGCTAGAACTTCCTCTTCTGTAATGCTATGCGTTAATTCTACTGTTTCTTCTACAGAATCAGCATCAGCTACGTTGTCATTCGAGCATGCAGTTGTAGTTAGTAGTGCAACTGACAATAATGCAATACCCATCATTTTAAATCTTTTCATCATTTCCCCACCTTTTTTATTTTAAGTTGATAACTTTTAGTTAACTATATTAATATAGTTAACTAAAATGCAACAACAGAAATAATAATATCAGTTATATAATGCAAAAACAACTATTTTTATAGAAAAATATGGTTGAATTTTATTCATTCAATTTAAAAAGATTTTGATAAAATGTTTTGATATAATTTAAGGAATCGAAAAAAAATTATATGAATAGAAACATTTTAGTTGCTAAGGTGGGAGAACGAGCCAATGCCAGATTTTAAGAGAAGACTTAAGAGGTTGAGAAAGCAAAATAATTTAACTCAACAAGAAGTTGGAGATAAAATACAAGTTTCTAAAGTTGCGGTTTCTGGTTATGAAAATGGGGTACGTACCCCAGAGATCAGTACATTAAAGAAGATAGCTGATTTATTTAATACATCAATTGATTATTTAGTAGGCTATTCCGATATCCCAGAGAAATCCAGCGATTATATTAATCCGACGGTTACTCATTCTGTCTCTGATACTGGGATACTTGAAGGTAGATATAAAATAATTATTGATGATGAAGAAGTTGATGAGGAGCTAATAGAGGAAGCCATAGATTATATTAGAGCAAAGCGGATTATGCGGGACAAAAGGACAGGTAGAGACCACTGAAAAAGGGCGTTCTTTGAGCCCACTGAAAAAGATCGCTTTTTATCTTTTTCAGTGGTCTCGAACAGGTACCGCGTCCCACAGATGAACGGGGCAATGAACCTATCCCCGTGCCCCTTCAAAAAAGGTTAATCATTTGACGCATCGGCTAAACCGTAATAGTATTATGGTATGGTAGACTAGCCTTAAATCAATATCGGGGGTACTGGAATGAAAATATTCGTAACACTGCTTTTAGTTCTTGCAATTATTTCGCTCGTCGTTGGAGTAAAAAAGAAGCAGCGTAACATGATCATAATCTCTAGTTTAGCAAGTGTTGGTTTTCTTGTATTGTATATGGTTTTATTTCGGTTTTAACATAGACTGTGCTAAATTATAATATCGTGCTAAGCTTAGAAAACGTGTGAAGGCGTCATTACGAGTTATTGTAATGATGCTTTTTTTTGTAGAAAAAGTATCCTTTGTCTTTCGTATTTGACCATTACTACGTAGCAAAGGTAGGTAAATGTAATAAGGAAGCACACTTCATAATTAAAATTGATATGTGCTTTTGACTTTTTTATGTACTTTTACCTATAGAAACCAATAGTAAAAGTTGAGTTATGATAGCCAGATTAGGTAATTCCAACAATGGTCTATTGACACACATATTAGACATTGGCTTGTTGTGAAAATCATATCAATTAAAATAAGAAAACCAAAATACAATTGATTAGTTAATTTATCGAATGCTATTTATGAAATGATTGGAGGAAAACCTTGTGACAGCACAAGAAAAAATGGTTACTGCAGATCGCACAACCTATGTACTATCTGGCCTTCACTGAGCAGGCTGTGCTGCTCAGGTTGAGCAGAGAGTTTCAGAATTACCAGGCACAATGAAAGCGACTATTAATTTTAGTGCTTCTAACCTAATTGTTGAAGGAAACGTGCCACACGAAAGTGTTATAAAAGAAGCAGAAAAAGAAGGAGTTACTGCAAAACCGATGGGAGCAAAAGAAAATGATGAGCCTAGACCTTTCGTTCAAGCGCATAAAGACTTTGTTATTACAGGTCTATCTGTCCTTCTTTTTCTTGCAGGGTTGATTTTTGGGTTTACTGGCTATGAAACTTTGAAAATATCGTTTTATGCCCTATCTATTATTATAGGTGGTTATAAAACTGCACGTAGAGCATTATATGGACTGAAAAAGTTAAATTTTGATATGAATGTTTTGATGACAATTGCTGTTGTTGGTGCAGTTGCCATCGGGGAATGGGTAGAAGGTGCATTAGTCGTTATCTTCTTTTCCCTTAGCAATACACTATCTGTCTACACGTTGGAGAAAGCTCGTAATTCCATCAAGGCCTTAATGGGTCTTACACCAAGAGAGGCAAACATTATTCGAAATGGCGAAGAAATTCATCTTGCCGTTGAAGAAATCCAAATTGATGATGTTATGGTTATTAAGCCAGGTGAAAAAATTGCTATGGATGGAGTCGTTGTTAAAGGTAGATCCTCGGTTAACCAGGCAGCTATTACGGGTGAATCCATGCCTGTTGAAAAGGAAGTTGGGCATGAAGTTTTTGCCGGCACGATTAACCAACAAGGATCTATTCAGGTTCAAGTAACAAAACGGGTAGAAGATACAACGTTGTCAAAAATCATTCACCTTGTTCAAGAAGCACAAGGAAAACGAGCAAAAAGCCAAGAGTATATAGACAAATTTGCAAGTATCTATACACCGGTTGTTATTGCGCTTGCAGTGTTGCTTACGATTATTCCACCATTATTTTTTGGAGGAATATGGGGTGATTGGATATATAGAGGATTAGCTCTTCTTATTGCGGCATGTCCGTGTGCACTTGTCATCTCAAGTCCTGTATCGATTATCTCAGCGATTGGGAACTCAGCTAAAAATGGTGTATTAATCAAGGGTGGTGTGTTCCTTGAAGAAGCCGGAGCTATTGAAGCCATTGCCTTTGATAAAACGGGGACATTAACTCTTGGTCGTCCTGAAGTTACAGATATCGTAGCTGTAAATGGTACTTCCGAAAATGAATTTTTAGCAATTTCTGCAGCACTGGAAAAATATTCAGAGCATCCATTAGCAGCAGCTATTGTCCGTAAAGCTGAACGCGACAAAATTACATTGCCTAAAGCTGAAGATTTCTCCGCAATTACGGGAAAAGGTGCTATAGGGAAGATAAATGGGACTGTCTATTACATTGGAAATTCCCGTCTTTTCAATGAATTAGGTACGGATGTACATGTCGTTCAAGAGGATATTAAACGACTGCAAGAAGAAGGAAAGACCGCGATGATTTTAGGAACGGAATATAAGGTATTAGGGATTATTGCTGTTGCAGATAAAGTACGAGAAATAAGTAAAGAGGCGATTTTACGCTTAAAATCAGCCGGAATTGAGCGCACCATCATGCTGACAGGTGATAATCAGGTAACAGCCAAAGCCATCGCAGAGAAAATAGGTGTTGATGAGTTCCGTGCCGAATTACTTCCAGAAGATAAAGTGAAAGCGGTGAAAGAGCTTCAGAAGAAATACGGTAAAATTGCAATGGTTGGTGACGGGATAAATGACGCACCTGCGTTGGCTACTTCCAATTTAGGAATAGCAATGGGGGTTGCGGGGACAGATGCCGCTCTTGAAACTGCCGACATTGCACTGATGGCGGATGATTTAACGAAATTACCATTTACGGTCCGTTTAAGCCGTGCAACGTTACGAAATATTAAGCAAAACATTTGGTTTTCAAACGGAATTAACTTTATTACATTGATCCTTATTATACCTGGGTTTGCATCACTGTTATTTGTAGTGTTAGCCGATGTATTAGCTGCTGTTTTTGTTGTATTAAATGCAATGAGGCTTTTGAAAATCAATCCTATGAAAAAGAGTTAAAAAGGAACATAACAAAGCAGCCCCCATTGCAGCATCATAAGTTGATGGGGGCTAGTACCCTCTCTTAATGCTAGTTTCAGTTCATCTTCTTTTAATGTTCGACGAGCGAACCTTGCGAGATTAACAGGATCATCCTCTCCATCTGGAATCGCTCGAAGCATTTTTGGAGATGAAACACCCATAATTTCTGAAACAACAGAGCCATTTGGATTTTTACACCTTGTTGCGCAGTACAATACTACTATTCAATAGAAAGTGGTATTACACAATTGGCACGATTTTGGAAGACCAAAGCCTAATTCCTCGGTAAAGGTTTAAGGAGGATTAGGCTTTTTCACTTCAAAATTGTTGACAGAAACGTGAATCGTTCCTTCATGATGACAGACGGGGAGTGGAAATATATATGGTATGAAGTACTTTTTCATATCCTTGAGGATCCGAATGAAGTTTCAAACCTTGCTCATAAGAATTTAGAAAAGAGGCTGAAGATCGGAATAAGTTAATTGATATATTAGCTGCACATGAACAGGATCCCGCTTACAAAGACATGGAATTAAAGGCAACATCCCCAGGTAAAAAAGCACCGAAAAATTTGCAGCCTCAGATCAATTCCTTATGGCATAGGAAAGTCCCGTGGGATACCATTCATAGTCTTCAACGACAAAATATAGGGAGCTGGTTCAATTTGTTTAATTGAATACTATGCTCCTTTTTGTGTTTTTATTGTAAAAGTGGGCTTGACTATCATATCAACAATTAATAGGTGGTGTTCGTTGAAAAAGAATTCCCTTTTTGGTGGGGAAGATGTTTGGCTATGATGTGAAAAAATGAAGGGTATTTTCATAAGGTATATGATATTGCAACGGATTTGTGTGTGATGCTCTGTGAGAAGTATGGTTTATCAGGTTTAGGCTTTTTATTAAGAATAGACTTGTTTTTATCAAGATTGGAGTAATAGTTCAATTTATTTCAAAAAGAAATCTGTCTGTCCTAATAAAGCTCAACATTTACTGTTAGTTTCTAAAATTAATATTAATGTGTAATACATTTTTTGGGGAATGATTAACGTAAATATTTGAAACATTCAAAACATTTCATAATATGAAATTTGTCTATCGATTAATGATATGTATTTTTAGTAAATTGATGGTACAAAGTAGAGAACTGCAAAAGGGGATGATAAAAAGCAAAAAATTCTCTGATAAAAAATTAAAAAATTATTAGTATCCATAGTCGTGAAAATATGGTCAAAGGAGAATGATATAAAGATGGGTATTCGTACAGGTGAAGATTACATTAATGGATTACAATCGAAAAAACCAGAAATTTGGATGGAGGGCCGCAGAATTACGGATATCACAAATGAACCGGTATTTAAGCAGCCGATTAAAGAAATTGCCAAATTATATGATATGCAGCATGATTCCGAATATCAAGACAAAATTACAAGCATTTGTGAAGAAACAGGTGAACGAGTATCTAACGCTTTCATCGTACCAAGAACGTATCATGATTTAATGGCACGTAGAGCGTTATATGAAATTTGGGCAAAGGCAACTTTTGGTTTAATGGGTAGAACACCAGACTTCTTGAATGTAACAGTAACGGCAATGGCAAGTACTCCCGAATTTTATGCGAAATATAACCCGCAATGGGCAGAAAATATCCAAAACTATTATAGATATATTCGTGATAATGATCTGTTTTTAACACATGCGATTATGAATCCACAAACAGACAGAACAAAGACATCTAAGGACCAAAAAGATCCATATACGTATTTAGGTGCTGTTCAGGAAACAGAAGAAGGTATTATTGTTCGTGGTGCCAAAATGTTAGCTACTCTTGCACCAATTACGGACGAAGTTATTATTTATTCATTTCCAGGATTCAGACCAGGGGAAGAAGATTATGCAATATCTTTTGCGGTTCCAATTGATACACCAGGATTACGTTTGATTTGCCGTGAACCAGTTCAAGACGGAAAAAGGTCAATTTTTGATCACCCATTAGCATCAAGGTTTGAAGAACAGGATGCAGTCCTAGTGTTTGATGATGTTTTAGTTCCTTGGGATAGAGTATTTATATATAAAAATATTGAAGCGGCAAATAGAATCTATTCGGACACGGGTTTAAGTCAAAATATGCATCAAGCAACAGTAAGAGGATTGATTAAACTTCAATTTGCACAAGAAGTTGCCTCGAGTATTGCAGATTCAATCGGTGTCGATGGATTCTTGAATGTTCAAAACCAATTAGGTGAACTGGTACAGTCTGTTGAATCCATTAGAGCATTATTACGTACAGCAGAAAATGAATTCACTGTAAGACCGAATGGGGAAGTAGTACCTAATCCAATTCCATTAGAAACTATTCGTGGTATTTTACCGAAAGCGTATCCACGAGCCATTGAAATAATTCAAACGATCGGAGCTGGTGGATTGCTCGTTCCCCCTACACAAGCTGACATGGAGGCTTTGTCTGATGATATTGAGCGATATTATGGCGGTCGTGAAGGCGTTTCTGGGGAAGAGCGTTTACATTTATTTAAACTTGCTTGGGATCTTACAATTGAAGGATTTGGTCAAAGACTAGTGCAATATGAACGTTACTACTCAGGTGATCCAGTTCGAAAGTTAGGCATGTTCTACAATAATTATAAGAGACAAAATCCTTCTTTTCCACTTGTTGACCGTGCATTGGCAGAGTCTAAAGCAAATGATAGCAAAAATAAAGTAAACACTAAATAAGGTTGATAGACAGATGGGTATTCAACGAGAGAAAACAATCTTTAATTGGCAATAAAAGGATTATTAAAATATATTAGTTGTAGAAAGGGAGACTTTATTCAATGAAAATAGTAAGTTTTCGTCATGGAGAAAAAGAAAGTTTTGGAGTAGTAATTAACGATGGAATAGTTGATTTAAAGAAAAAACTTAATAATGAATATTCAGACCTTAAAACATTTCTTGAAAAGGGGAATTTGGAAGACATAAATATTGACGTTAATGATGTTCAGTATCCATTAGATGATGTATCACTGCTGCCGGTTATTCCGAACCCAGAAAAAATCGTTTGTGTTGGTTTAAACTATCATGCCCATGTAGAGGAATGTGGTGAGACGGAAACAGCAACACCGGTGATCTTCTTTAGATATCCTAGTTCTCAAATTGGTCATGAAGAGAATCTAATTCTTCCAAAAGAATCTTCACAACTAGATTTCGAGGGAGAAATTGCTGTTGTAATCGGAAAAAGCGGAAGGCGTATTAGCGTGGAAGATGCTTATAACCATATTGCAGGATATTCTTGCTATAATGACGGTTCTGTACGAGATTGGCAACTTCGTACTAGCCAATGGGGCCCTGGTAAAAACTTTGACGGAACAGGCGGTTTCGGACCTTGGTTGGTTACAAGAGATGAAATTAAAGATGGTGAAGTACTATCATTAGAAACTAGAGTAAATGGGGAGGTAATGCAAAGTTCTACTACTAATTTGCTTATTTTCTCTATTCCTAAATTAATTTCATTTATATCAAATTTTACAACTTTAAAGCCTGGAGATGTTATCGTAACTGGAACTCCTGGTGGAGTAGGGCTAAAGCGGGAGCCCCAATTTTTCTTAAAAAACGGAGATGTTGTTGAAATAGAGGTTAGTAAAGTTGGAACATTACGAAACACGGTTAAGGCTGAGTAACACATTTAATATTGTGGTATCAAAAATTTTATATTGAGGAGAAGATATTATGTTAAAACCTAGTAAACTTGGTTATGCTGAACTTGCCGTTAAAAACATGGCAGGAATGGAACATTATTATTCAGAGATATTAGGATTTACGCTAATGGAGGAAGATGAGGAAGGGAGAAAATACTTTAGTTCAGGTCTTGATCATCATAATATTATCTTAACACCTGTAAATGACAGCAACTTACTATCAATAGGCTTTCAATTGGATAAGGATATTTCTCTTATTGAAGCACAAAAGGAACTAAACAAGCATGGCGTTTCTTCCAAGCTAAAGTACGATACTCAACCTGGCATAACAGAGTTGCTTGAGCTTAAAGATCCTGATGGTTTTACTGTACATCTTTACTCAGATACTGCTATGCCAGCACCACGTTTCAAAGAAAAAGGTATTATTCCAAATAAGCTAGGACATTTAGCATTAGCTTCCATGGATCCGTTAAAAACGGCTGATTTTTATAAAGATGTATTAAAATTCTATTATACGGATAAAATCGATGAGCGAGCAAATTTTCTAACATGTAATAATGATCATCATGTTTTAAACATTTCAAACCTTGGGAAGCGGATTGGTCAGCCCAACCTTTATCACATTGCCTTTGAATTGAGAGATGCTAGTCATCAATATCATGCATTAGATGTTTTGGTAAAAAATGGTATTAAGGTTCTTTGGGGTCCAAACCGCCATACAGCCGGTCATAATATTGCCGCCTACCACCATGATCCAGATGGAAATTTAGTTGAATTATTTATTGATATGGATCAATTAATTCCGGGTTTAGGCTACTTCGACCCACGTCCATGGCATGAAGATTTCCCAATGCTACCAAGATACTGGGATGACAACTCTCAATGGGGTACAAAATTTGAAGAAACATTATTGGACTATGCAGTAAAGAAATTCGAGAAAGTTTCTAACTCGTAATGTGTTTATTATTTTGAAATATACTTGAATATAAAGGTAGAGCATTTTAATTCACAATACTCCGAATAATGGGTACTAATACTAATAAAACATTATTCAGTTTTTTGTACTCTTGAGAGCGTGTTCAAAAAGCTCCAAAACCTACCTTTTTGAACAGACTCTCTTAAAGAAAACATGTATTAAGTGACATAGAACTTTCAACCCTGTTATCTCATTAATTGTCCTTTCATTGTAAATGGATATAAGCTTATAGAAACCAGAAAATCTTAGAAAGCAACTCAAAATAATTTTTATCAACGAGAAAAATAGAGGTGGGAGCATAGCTACCACCTCTATTTTTTAATTAGCTTTTTGTTTGTTGTTGATATGCAGCTCCAAATTGATATAATATCGCCTCGGACCCATGCTTTCCGATTAATTGGAAACCAATCGGGAGTCCAGATTTAGATAGTCCACATGGGATAGATAATCCGGGGTTACCAGTATAGTTAGTTGGTGCAGTAAGTCTTAAAACAGCACTTCTTACAGTTTCAGAATGAGTCCCTATCATGACTTCTCTTTGGTTAATGTCGGTTGGAAGAATAGGGAGGGTCGGAGTTAATAAAATATCAACATTGTTAAATATTTCATTAAATTTATTTGTTAACTCCATTCTTTTTTGCTGTGCTATGACATATTGATAGGCTGGAAGGTTTTTACTATATTGTAAACGCTCAAAAACTTCTTCATCATATTCAGAACCGCGTGTTTGGATATTTGTCTCATGCACTGCATGAGCCTCAGCCTGAATGGTTATTACTTGATACTTGGCAATATCCTCAATTTCTTGAATCTCTACCTCCTCAATAAAAGCGCCTAAGTCTTGATACACCTTTATCACTTTTTCAATAGCTTTTGAAACTTCTAGATCGATGTTTTGGAAGTAATAAGAAGGAAGGGCAATTTTTTTGCCTGAGATGCTTCGCCCGATAAAACGAGTATAATCTTCTTTAGTTTTGTGAAGCGAATAAGGATCATTTGTATCGTAGCCTGCAAGAATGTTTAACATAGCGGCGTTATCTTTTACTTTCTTTGTCATTGGTCCAATATGATCCAAAGTATATGCTGTACTATATACTCCATATTTACTGACAAGGCCAAATGTTGGCTTCATTCCTACAACGCCGCAGGCAGCCGCTGGGATTCTGATTGAGCCGCCTGTATCAGACCCTAGCGCAACGTAAGCCATATCTTTTGAAACAGCAACGGCAGATCCACCACTAGAGCCACCCGTAATTTTATTGGGGTTATAAGGATTTCGACACGGTCCGATTAAAGAGCGATCACCAGTTGGCCCATATGCAAATTCATGGGTGTGCGTTTTACCTATAATAATAGCACCGGCATCTTTTAATTTTTGTACTACTGTTGCATTGAATTTTGGAACAAAGTCTTCAAAAATCTTTGATCCCATAGTCGTACGAATTCCATCTGTAAAAATCACATCTTTAATAGCAACTGGAACCCCATGCAACGGTCCTCTTATATTCCCTTTGCTAATTTCCTCTTCTGCACAACATGCCTCTTCTAGTGCCTCCTCTTCACAAATAGTAATAAAGGCATTATAAATTGAATTATCATTTATGTTTCGTAAACATTGCTCAACACTTTCCCTAGGTGATATTTTTTTAGTAATAAATGATTCTGATAAAGTTAATAAATCCATACTTTCCTCCTTGTTTAAATGTAAGTTGTTAGTTTTTAACGTATTGTAATAAAAAATTCCGAAGATTGAAATACCATTGTTTAAAATAATGAAATCTATGATTTTTTTGACTACTGAGTATTAATAAACCAATTGCAGCAGCCTAATTAATAGGTCCTGTACAGGATAACGTTGATTGTAGCGGAAGGTGCGAGACTCCTGCGGGAAAAGCAACATGTTTGTCATGCGACGAGTAATCGCAGGAGCAGCTGAAGACCCCACAGGGAGCCAGGATGGCGACATTACACCTAAGAGCAGCCCACAGGACGTGGGCTGCTCTTAGGTGTAATTGGAGGAGGCTGAAGCGTAAATTTGTAATGCATATATTATCTAAATTATTTAAAATTTCAATATTGAAATGCTGTTAATGTTTTTTTGTGATGTTCTTCTATACATAAGTGTGGGAGGGGAAAGGTCATCCCCCCTATGTATTACGCCAAAGGCAATAGTTACTCAAAAAGGTTGACTTTTATGAGGGGCATCATTACCAAGGGTCTACAATTTTTTAGAACCCCCGTCGAAAAACGGCTTTATGATAGAGTACTACAAATTTAAAAAACAGCAATGGTTATCTCAAAACATTTGTTTATAAAGGTCGGAGAAAGCAAGAACGTAGGAACCGTATCCATAAGATTATACACTTTAAAAGATTTTTTCTAAAATGCTATTTGCAAACCAATAAAAAGAAGCAGTGTGCCTTTTATTAGATTCATTCTATTCGCGATAAACGGTTTGCTCACTAAAAAACTGCGCAATTTTTCCGAAAATATACTAATGAGAGAAAAAATAACCAGTGCTTGAACTAAGAAAATCAAACCTAAAATAAGCATTTGTGCAGATACATTCATTGTTGAAGGTACAACAAATTGTGGAAGTAAAGCTAAAAAAAATATGGAAACTTTGGGGTTTAATATATTCATCAATATCCCTTTTTTGTACAACGAAGGATAATTCATTGTCTTTTGGCTCCCGTTTAAGAAAACGGAATTTTTTTCCTTAAACGACTGCCAAGCTAAATAAAATAAATAGGTTGCTCCAGCATATTTCACAATAGAAAAAGCAAATGACGATTGATAAACGATTGCGGAAATACCGATTGTCGCCGCAGTAATATGAAAAATTAACCCTGAGCAAAGTCCTAAGGCGGTTGCGATACCTGCCATTTTATTTTGCGAGATACTTTGTACTATTACGAACAAAATATCTGGACCAGGCATTAATGTAAGAAATATAGCTACCCCTAAAAAAGAAATTAAAACCATCATGTCCATTCTTTTATTCCCTCCGTATTCTAAATGTATTAATTTTCTGTATTTAAAATAGGTGTCGTTCCTCAACTTTTCTTGCATTAAGGTTAATGGTTATAAAATTATAAATCAAGCAAGTACAATTGATTTTTTAAAAGATATTAATATAGAGACTTTTTACCAGGTCGGGAAGCACTATAACCATTATGATAGACAGTCTCCATATTTAACGGGGATTTTATAATATTTCATCATTTTAAACATGTATATCGAAGCATGTTGGTGTTTAGTGTATATTTATAAGTACCACGAGGTTTGAACGATTGAATGATGTAGGATATAGAGTAATTAAGTTATATCCTTTACTTAACAAAATAGTTGAACAAAAATATAAAAATATTTGTGAGAGAGGGGAAGAAGATATGAAAGTTCATCAGACGAAACAGCTTAAATTATCTGCGTCGGTAGTTGCCATCGGTGCTTTTGATGGGATACATCTTGGACATCAAGCTGTTATTCGAGAGTTGGTTAAAAAAAGTCACTTGGAAGGGGTACCAAGTGTAGTGTATACATTTTATCCACCTCCTAGATCATACTTCCAAGGGGCTAAAATTCTGACAAAGCCGAGAAAAAAGATTGAATTAATACAAAATTTAGGTGTAGATCAACTTGTTCTAGCAGAGTTTAATGAGAAATATCTGCAAAGAACTGCAGAAAACTTTGTTAACGAATTGTTTCTATTGAATCCTAAAGTAATACTCGTAGGTGATGACTTTCGATTTGGCTATAAACGTATTGGAGATGTTCAATTATTAAAAAAATACTTTACAGTTCAGTCGGTTGAACCTATTTATTGTATTAATGGAGAAAAAATATCTTCTACAAAAATCAGAGAATTAATGGAACAGGGTGAATATAAACAGGTAGATTCACTTTTGGGAAGGTATAATGAAGCAATTAAGGCATAGAAAATGCTTATCAAATTATATTAATGACCAAAAGTGACATTGTTTTAGTCATATAATATTAAACCTTGATAATATTAGTGAAAATTTATTAGAGATTAAAGCTCTTTTTAAGTTTCGCTATTTTAAACACTTTTCCTGTATCCTTTGTTTTTATAAATTATCAAGTGATAGAATCTGCATTATTTAGAATATTTTATCAATAATGTTTTTCTTTAAAACTAATAAAAAGTAGGAGGAATTTTTATGCCCAAGATTATTATGATTTCAGGTAGTCCATCAAAAACTTCGCGGTTAAACGGTATTTTACAGTACATTGAATCGGTGGTAAAGGAAAACGGGAAGGATGTAGAAACACTTCACGTAGTAGATTTACCACCAGAAGATTTAATTTATACTCGTTTTGGTAGTGATGCTATTGTTGCAGCAAATAAGAAAGTGGAAGAAGCGGATGCTATCATTGTAGCTAGCCAAATATATAAGGCGTCTTATACAGGTATTCTGAAAACCTATTTAGATCTGCTACCTCAAGATGGATTGAAAGAAAAGATAGTTTTGCCACTTGCTTTAGGGGGAACACTTGCACACTTTTTAACCATTGACTACAGCTTTAAGCCTGTATTAACCGCATTAGGCGCTAAGAAAGTGTTAAATGGTCTGTTCTGTCTAGATTCTAACGTCCAATGGAATGATCAACAAGATATAGATTTTGAAGAAAAAACAAAAGTACGAATAGACAAAGCTCTTTACCATTTAATTGAGGAATTGAATTAAGAGTAAAAATAAATCGGCTTGATGCTTAGAATTCCCGTCATAAATAAGGGTCATTTTACAGCATCTCCGCAGCGTTTATTTAGTAGGTATTCTTTAACCAGACGGCAGAAAAAGTTCTCTTTGAGAAAGATAGAAAAGAAGTGGGTTGAATGTGAGTACGATATAATTTATCAAAAACAGCCTAAAATTGTGTTAAGAAAATTTCCATTTATACGTAAAAGAATCAATTTCATAATTCACTTTATTAAATAGCAAAACACTCTCAGAAAAACAGTTATACCTTTTAAAAATTTGATCTATTAACTTTGGTGTTGATTTTCGCTTCAGGATGCTCCTGCGCCACTTCGTTTGCTCGTCGCAGGTAAAGAGTGCTCGCTTTCCGCGGGCAACGCTCGATATGAACGAAACTGTCAAGGCTCCCTCTCTAAATTAGTAATGCGACTATTTTTGGATACTCTTAAGAAGAGGAGCTACTTTTTGGCTCCTTCC
>NZ_JAUSUG010000024.1 GCF_030813435.1 Evansella vedderi
CCCTTAAACTTGACCAATTATAAATGGGCTAAATTTCGTAAAACGAAAGCTGGTGTAAAGCTACATCTACGACTTGTTTTCATGGATAAAGATACTGTTTATCCTGAAAAAGCTGTTATAACCACTGCGAAAGAACATGATCGAAACCAACTTGAAGTCCTCATAGACGATAAGGATGCCATGTATGTCTTTGACCGTGGGTATGTTGATTACGAGCGTTTTGATCGCATGACTGATGATGGATATTTCTTTGTATCTAGACTGAAGAAAAACGCAGTCATACGTGAAATTGAATCCTTCTCACTTCCTGAAGATAGTACTGTTCTATCCGATAAAATGGTCTATATAGGTACTACTCAAAAAAGAGCAGAAAATATCTTTCGTCTCTTAGAAGTGATTGATACGAAGGGAAATATCCTACGATTAATCACTAACCGATTTGATTTAAGCGCAGAAGAAATAAGTGAAATTTATCGATCACGTTGGGCTATCGAGTTGTTTTTTAAATGGTTAAAACAGCATGTAGAAATCAAGCATTTTTACGGAATGAGTGAAACAGCACTTCAAAATCAGGTGTACTTAGCACTCATTGTTTATTGCTTGAATGTCTTGATACAACTTGAAACGAAAAGTAAAAAGTCGTTACTGCGGATTACACGTTGGCTGAAAGCTTCGCTATGGAAACCAGCTTATAAATGGTTACGAAGGTTCGAAGAACCATCCAGTTCTTAGATAGATTTAACTGTCGTTGTCGTCCTTGTTTCTAAATGTATAATTTTCCCAAATGGACAGAATCACCTTTTTCTTTAGGCTTTGTCTTTTTGGCTCAAATTAAAGAAAAAATATTTACTGAATTTTTAGACTATATTAATGCAATGCTAGTGGTATGAAATAGAGAAAAATAGAGTGTTAAATTCAATTATTGCCCCCATGTTTGAAGTAGAAGCTGTGGAAGGAGAGGACGATGAATTAGAAGAAGACACAACAATGAATCCTGTGGAAAAATACAATGTATTTGCTGACTTTGAGCTGTATCATACTTATGGTTTAGCGGAAGAGCGTATGTTCTACCACAGCATAGCAACAGGATATGTGTTAGGGTCAGGTCACTTAGGGCATGCAGTGGGACATTTTGATTTATTTGAAATCAATGAAGCAGGTGATGAAGTTACGCTAATAAGAAAAATGAATGAAGATACGCATTATGATGCTGTTCAAGAAGTTAGAGGAACAGATGATTGGGAAGAAAAAATCATTCAATATATGTTGGAAAGTGTGGAAGCGGTAGAGGAATTGTTTTTTAAATATACAGAGGGGGTAGAAGAAACAGAAATATCCTTTGACGGCCAAACCTTCACTGTCTACCCTGTGGAAATGGACGGGAGAATCCATTATTTCAAAGAAGGTGAAGGATTATGGATGAAGTATTACAATGATCAAGCAACCATCGAATTCCATGGTGAAGCCCAACAGGCAACCAGAATTTTAAATAGGTAAATCACAGTTAAACGAACACGGGTCTTCTACAAGATGTTGTTTTTGTTAGAATATAATATTGCTTGGATACGCTGCAGGCCCCGCTTGTGGGCAACGGCGTAATGTCACCGTAGCCGCCGTCTTCCGCTTCTCCAAGCTTTTCAAAAAACAACAAAGTAGTGCTACGATGAGGATACCCGTGTTTTTTTTGTTTATTGTTCCTTCACAAAATAATACTGAAAAATTACCAAAAAAACCTAACACAAAATAAAAAATTTTACGACAAAAATTTTACTTCTCTTAACATACTACATGGTAGAGTAAACGTGTGGTTAACGACAATTCAACGGACATTATTTGACAAATGTCGTAAAATTTATTTTTATGTCATTTTAAAGGATTATTTACAAATTTAGCGAATTCTTATTTAATAAGAGTATAGTGAAGTGAAGTGGAGGGAAATCAAGGTGAAGAAGAAATTATTAATCGTAGATGACCAATTCGGAATTCGAGTGCTTCTTAATGAGGTATTTGAAAAGGATGGTTATGAAACATTGCAAGCTTCTAATGGGAAACAAGCCCTCAAACTAGTAACGGAGGAGCATCCTGATTTAATTTTACTAGATATGAAAATACCTGGAATGGATGGGTTAGAAATCCTTAGAGAAATTAAGAAAATGGATAACGTCACCTCTGATGTCATTATGATGACAGCGTATGGGGAACTTGAAATGATTAATGAAGCGATGCAACTGGGAGCGCTTACTCATTTTGCGAAGCCATTTGACATTGATGAAGTTAGGGAAGAGGTAAAAAATTACTTAGCTGCTAAACAAGGGAAATAATAATACATATTTGTGAAAATAAGTACAATTTTTTTAAAATTCACATGAAAAACATTTTTCTTATGCTATAATATCTTTTGAGTCAACCCTTAGAATGGTTTTGGCTGTGATCCAGTGAGGTTCATGGCTTTTTTGTTTACAAGAGGATAAATTGTCTTATTTTAGCAAATATTATCACTGTTGTTATAGGAAACTGAATCATTCTTAGGAAGAAAAACGAGCACGTGAATCAAAGGAGGATTATACGAATGCCTTTAGTATCAATGAAAGAAATGCTTGAAGAAGCAAAAGCAGGCGGCTATGCAGTAGGTCAATTTAACTTAAACAACTTAGAGTTTACACAAGCAATCCTACAAGCTGCAGAAGAAGAGCAATCTCCAGTTATCCTTGGGGTATCTGAAGGTGCTGCACGTTATATGGGAGGATTCTACACAGTAGTTAATATCGTAGAAGCTTTAATGGCGGATTATGGAGTAACTGTTCCTGTTGCTATTCACCTAGACCACGGTTCAAGCTTTGAGAAATGTGTAGAAGCGATGTATGCTGGCTTTACTTCCGTAATGATTGATGGATCCCACTACCCGTTAGAGGAAAACATCGCCCTTACAAAAAAAGTAGTAGACGTTGCACATACACTTGGAGTTTCCGTAGAGGCTGAATTAGGCCGAATTGGTGGACAAGAGGATGATCTAGTTGTTGAGGAAGCTGATGCAATGTATGCAATCCCAGCTGAATGTGATCAGCTAGTTCGTGAAACTGGTGTAGACTGCTTTGCACCTGCTTTAGGATCTGTACACGGACCTTACAAAGGGGAGCCAAACTTAGGGTTTGACCGTATGGAAGAGATCGGAAGAACTACTGGTGTACCATTAGTACTACATGGAGGAACTGGAATTCCAACTCACGATATCCAAAAAGCGATTTCCCTTGGAACTGCAAAGATTAATGTAAACACAGAAAATCAAATTGCTTCTGCGAAAGCAGTTCGTGAAGTACTTGCTGAAAAGCCAGACATGTACGACCCACGTAAATACTTAGGACCAGCTCGTGACGCTATTAAAGAAACAGTTATTGGCAAAATGAGAGAGTTCGGTTCATCAAATAAAGCATAATTAACATAAAAGTTGGCGGTACCCCTTAAATGAGGTGCTGCCCAACTTTCCTTTTTTGTCACCATTCGTCAAAATTTTCCGAAAACCGCAAACGTTTACTAAAGGCCCTCGGATTATGGAGAAAAGTATAAAGTTTTGGAATAGTATAAATCGGTGATTAAAAAAGTAAGTGGGTTACTAGCGAAAGAAGAAGTAATTATCCAAATTAACATATACGAGGTGTTTTCACTTATGAAGTTTTTCATTGATACTGCAAATTTAGATGAAATCAAAGAAGCGCATGAATTAGGTATTCTCTCCGGAGTGACGACAAACCCTTCCCTTGTGGCAAAAGAGGGTGTTAATTTTCAGGACAGACTGAAAGAGATTACCAGTGTTGTAACTTCTGGGTCTGTAAGTGCTGAGGTTATCGCGTTAGATGCGAAAGGAATGATCGAAGAGGGAAAAGAGCTCGCTTCCATCGCCCCAAACATTACCATTAAAGTACCGATGACCCTAGAGGGTTTAAAAGCAGTGAAAACTTTTAGCGACTTAAATATTTCAACAAATGTTACTTTAATTTTTTCAGCAAATCAAGCACTTCTAGCAGCAAGAGCAGGGGCAACGTATGTATCCCCATTTTTAGGAAGATTAGATGATATTGGACACAATGGATTAGAGCTAATTTCTCAAATTGCAGAGATATTCGAAGTACATGATATTTCTACGGAAATTATTGCTGCCTCTATCCGCCACCCGCAGCATGTGACGGAATCTGCAGCGAGAGGGGCTCATATTGGGACTGTTCCACTAAAGGTAATCAAACAGTTGGTGAGTCACCCGTTAACGGATGCGGGAATTGAAAAATTCCTTCAAGATTGGGACAAAACGAACCAATAAGGAACGAAAGATAACCCAAAAGGCAGTAAAATGCCTTTTGGGTATATACTAGTACCTGATTATAATTTCATGTCTAAAATAATTTTTCTCCGTATAAAATGGTAGATAGAAGGCATTTTATGTTACCATTTTATAGAGAGTAAAATGATAATATTTTATGTCAAACATGAATGACAGAAGGGAAGCTGGTTATGGAAAAACTATTGATCGAAGGCGGCCACCCGTTAGAAGGAACAGTACAAATAAGTGGAGCTAAGAACAGTGCTGTAGCACTTATTCCGGCAGCAATTTTAGCTGATTCTCCGGTAACGATCGATAATCTCCCGAATATTTCAGATGTGGAAACTTTAGCAGAGCTGTTAGAGGAAATTGGAGGTACAACGAATCTGGAGGACGATACACTCGTTATTCATCCAGAAAATATGTTTGCCATGCCACTTCCGAATGGCCGTGTAAAAAAACTTCGTGCCTCTTATTACATGATGGGTGCGATGCTTGGAAAATTCAAAAAAGCGGTTATAGGTCTCCCGGGAGGCTGTAATCTAGGCCCGAGACCAATAGATCAACATATAAAAGGATTTGAAGCCCTTGGTGCAAAGGTAACCAATGAACAGGGAGCTGTTTACTTACAAGCAGACGAGCTTGTTGGGGCAAGAATATACCTAGATGTAGTTAGTGTAGGAGCAACTATTAATATTATGCTTGCGGCAGTGAAAGCCAAAGGGAAGACAATCATTGAAAATGCAGCAAAGGAACCTGAAATTATTGACGTTGCCACCCTATTATCCAACATGGGAGCAAATATAAAAGGTGCAGGTACGAATGTCATCCGGATTACGGGTGTAGATGAGCTTCATGGCTGCAGACATTCCATTATTCCAGACAGGATTGAAACAGGTACCTTTATGATTTTAGGAGCAGCCATGGGCCAATCGGTTCTTGTGGACAATGTTATTCCAGACCACGTGGAATCCTTAACGGCAAAACTTAGGGAAATGGGCATCATGGTAGATGTGGCAGATGATCAAATATTAGTCCGCTCCAGTGAAAATTTAAAGTCAGTTGATGTGAAAACACTTGTGTATCCTGGTTTTCCAACGGATCTGCAACAGCCATTCACTAGCCTCCTAACCCAAGCGGATGGTGTGAGTATGGTAACAGATACTATTTACAATGCAAGATTTAAGCATATAGACGAACTCCGTAGAATGGGGGCTAACATTAAAGTAGAAGGCCGCTCAGCATTAGTTAATGGGGGTACTCCATTACAAGGGGCAAAAGTAAGGGCAAGTGACCTCCGTGCCGGAGCATCCCTCGTTGTTGCAGGCTTAATGGCAAATGGAGTAACAGAAATAACAGGAGTAGAGCATATTGACCGCGGTTACGGAGGATTAGAAAACAAGCTCAAAGGCTTAGGCGCAAAAATATGGCGAGAAGCCCTAACCGAAAAAGAACTCACAGAAATCAAAAACTCATAAATATAGACTATAGAGGTCTCCGTGCAAGTGAAATTTTGCACGATGGAGAATGAAAAGTGCTGGCAATGGCTGCACTCGCCGCACGGTATCTATGAGAAGACCACTCATAGATACCTTTGTGAAGATTGCGGCGGCTGCGCTCATTGCTTCGGTGGCACAAAAGATAAAGTGCGATCTTTTGTGCCACCTATTTTCAGGGTAGAAAACTTAAAAATATAAAGTACTGTGAGGGGAAACAGATGGAAAGAAGCTTATCCATGGAATTAGTACGAGTTACAGAAGCAGCTGCCCTAGCCTCCGCCCGTTGGATGGGAAGAGGGAACAAGGATGGAGCAGACAAAGCAGCAACGGAAGCAATGAGAGATGTATTCGACACTGTCCCAATGAAAGGCACCGTTGTCATTGGGGAAGGGGAAATGGACGAGGCCCCGATGCTTTATATTGGAGAAAAGCTAGGTAACGGTTACGGTCCAAGGGTAGATGTGGCCGTTGATCCGTTAGAAGGTACAAACATTGTTGCAAATGGGGAGTGGAATGCCTTGGCAGTCATCGCCATTGCAGACAATGGCAACCTCCTACACGCTCCTGACATGTACATGGACAAAATTGCAGTAGGACCAGAATCAGTTGGAAAAGTAGATATTGATGCCCCAGTTTTAGATAACTTGAAAGCCGTGGCAAGAGCGAAAAATAAAGACATTGATGATCTAGTTGTTGCTATCTTAAACCGGGAACGCCATCAAAAGTATATTAATGATATTCGCGATGCCGGTGCAAGAATCAAACTCATAAGGGATGGAGACGTTGCAGCAGCCATCAATACTGCCTTCGAAGACACTGGGGTAGACCTCCTCATCGGTTCCGGTGGTGCTCCAGAAGGTGTTTTAGCAGCAGTTGCATTAAAATGTTTAGGTGGCGAGCTTCAAGGGAAACTATTACCACAGAGTGAGGAAGAGCTTGCTAGATGCAAAAAGATGGGAATTGATGATGTGAGCCGAATCCTCCGAATGGAAGACTTAGTGAAGGGTGACGATGCTATCTTTGCAGCCACTGGAGTAACAGACGGTGAGCTTCTTAAAGGGGTACGCTACAAAGGAACTATCGGTACAACACAATCCCTTGTCATGCGTGCCAAGTCTGGTACGGTCCGCTTTATTGACGGAAAACATATGCTTACGAAAAAACCAGATCTAGTAATTCGCTAGTTAGGAGAATATAGTATGGCTATGATACAGGCTCAAACAGCTTTTTAAATAAACGTTTGTTTAAGTTCATATTAAGGGGGGAGAAATCTTTCCCCCAAACCCTCTTTCAAATCTGCTATAATAGAGTTAATATAATTGCTTACAGCACTTGAACTATAGAAAGTTTTATGCTTTGATTATATTGTAATCAAAAACTGTCTATCCTAGTAAAACAGTCTATTAGGGGCTGTTCAAAAAAGGGCGATCTCCGCTTGAGCATACTTTTAGCGATGACTGTAGCGGCTGCTTTTTTACATTCAGGCCAGGAGCGGGTTTCTTCTAGCTTGATGTGCACTGTGGTGCCATTACTATAAAATTTTGGCACATCTACTAGAGTAGATAGAAATAAAAGCCTATAACCTCTTGTAACTTCTCGAGACTTCTATCCCAAACCCTACAAAAATTAAAGGATCATTCAATATTACATGCAAAAAAAATTAACATAAAGGAACAATTATAATTTTTTTCCGCACGTATTTAAATGAAAACTGGACTTGCTCTTGTAAACGGTCAGTTTCACAGGAATGAACACATGGAAAACTTGAGGATGTGTTACATAGATACGACAACTTTTTAAAACAGAAGTAAAGGTGTGATTTATACTCATGGGAGTAACATTGAAAGAATTAGAGCAGATGAAGCTCAAGGAATTGTACGAAATGGCCAAGGAAGTAAAAGTGTCCTACTATAGCCAGCTTACAAAAAAGGAACTGATTTTTGCAATTATGAAGAAGCAAGCGGAACAAGAAGAGCTTATGTTTATGGAAGGTATTTTAGAAGTAGTGCCGACGGAAGGCTTCGGATTTCTCCGTTCTAACACGTATAAGCCAAGTTCCCAGGATATTTACATCTCCGCATCTCAAATCCGTCGATTTGATTTAAGAAACGGTGACACTGTATCTGGGAAAGTTAGAAAACCAAAGGAAAATGAACGTTATTATGGATTACTGCAGGTTGCTGCAGTTAATGGGGAAGATCCAGAAGCAGCTCGCCAACGCCCGCATTTCCCACAATTAACACCACTATATCCACAGAAAAAAATGACTCTGGAATCTGCACCACATTTAGTGGCATCACGAGTGATAGACATGATTTCTCCAATTGGGTTTGGACAACGTGGATTAATTGTTGCACCACCTAAAGCAGGTAAAACCCTTCTTTTACAAGAAGTCGCAAATAGTATTGCCGAAAATCACCCGGACATCGAGCTAATGGTACTTCTCATTGACGAGCGTCCAGAGGAAGTAACGGACATGGAACGTTCCATCAAAGGGGAAGTGGTTAGCTCCACCTTCGACGAGGTTCCTGAGAATCATATTAAGGTTGCAGAATTGGTGTTAGACCGGGCCATGCGTTTAGTAGAGGCGAAAAAGGATGTCGTTATCCTAATGGATTCGATCACTCGCCTTGCTCGCGCCTATAACTTAGTAGTTCCTCCAAGTGGACGAACTCTATCCGGTGGTATTGACCCAGCGAGTTTCCACCGCCCTAAGCGTTTCTTTGGTGCAGCCCGTAACATTGAAGAGGGCGGAAGCTTAACAATCCTTGCTACTGCCTTAGTGGATACTGGGTCACGTATGGATGACGTCATTTACGAGGAATTTAAAGGAACAGGTAACATGGAAATTCACCTTGATCGTAAGCTCTCTGAGCGCCGTATCTTCCCGGCAATTGATATTCGCCGATCCAGTACACGTCGCGAAGAGCTTTTATTACCGAAGGAGCAAATCGAGAACTTATGGGCAATCCGTAAAACGATGAACGATCAGCCAGAATTCCTAGAACGATTCCTGAAAAAAGTGAAAGATACGAAAACAAACGAAGAATTCTTCAATTCCTTCGAGCAAGAAAAAACAGGTAAATTAAGAGTTAGAAATTAGTAACGCAGAGGCAGACAGTAAAAGCGTTACTGAACAATATGATTGCGGTTATTTTATAAGAGGGCGTGTTAGTTAGTACTCACAATCTCTTTGTTTAGTTTTTTCTATATATTGGTATACATTAATTACGGCATTTAATCTAAAGCCTGTTGCAAATTGATCTTACACTTGATATAATTTCGTCATGTGTGAAATTGATGGGAGTAATCCTCACATCAACATTTGTAAACTCTGTTTCGAAAGACTCAGGGCGGAAGGAGATGAAAAAGAATGAAACCAGAAATCCATCCTAATCACCGTAAAGTTGTATTTAAGGATACAAGTACTGGATTTATGTTCTTAAGCGGATCAACAAAGCACTCTAGTGAAACAATCGAGTGGGAAGATGGAAACACTTATCCATTAATCAACGTCGAGGTATCCTCTGACTCTCACCCATTCTACACTGGACGTCAAAAGTTTGCCGATGCAGGCGGACGTGTGGAACGCTTCAAAAAGAAATACAACAGAAAGTAACAGTAATCAAACAGGTAAGCACCGCTTGCCTGTTTTTTTATCCCTAAAAATAAAAAATTTCCATTACCCAAAAAATCCGCACCGTTGTTAGGTTTCGCCCAACAAAAACAAAAAACAGCAAAATCTCCATTGTCCCCTTTGCGGAACATGACTATAATAAGAAGAGTACAATTACCGTTCGAGCCCCATCAAGCTGAACGGTTCCTTTATTTTATAGACCCAAAACATCGGAGAGTACATAAGCTACTTAAAACGATAGATAGAACAAAGAACAGGGAGAGTCGTCATATGCATTTAACCAGGAGAGAAGGCTGGCTGGAAGTAGTCTGCGGAAGTATGTTTTCAGGAAAGTCTGAGGAGCTTATCAGAAGAGTACGTCGAGCATATTACGGTCGACAAAAAGTACAAGTCTTTAAACCAGAAATCGATAACCGCTACAGCGAAAAAGAAGTGGTCTCACACAACGGCACAAAAGTATACGCCCAACCTATACGGGAAGCCGCAATTATATTAGACCTAATAGAAAAAGACACACAAGTCGTCGCTATCGATGAAGTACAATTTTTCGACCAAGCAGTAGTGGAAGTAGTCCAAGAACTAGCAGACCAAGGAATCCGCGTTATTGTAGCAGGCCTTGACCAAGACTTCCGAGGCGAACCATTCGGAACCGTCCCAGCCCTCATGGCCATGGCCGAAACAGTAACAAAGCTACAAGCAATCTGCATGTCCTGCGGCTCACCAGCAAGCCGCACCCAAAGGCTCATCAACGGTAAACCAGCATCCTACGATGACCCAATCATCCTCGTGGGTGCATCCGAATCCTATGAGCCTCGCTGCCGCCATTGCCATGAAGTACCAGGCAAGCCCAGCATGCACGTAAAACAAATCCAAACCACTTATTAAGAAAAAAGAGACCCCGCCATCTTTAGAGGGCGGAGGTTCAAATAAACACCAAATTAAAGGCCGATTGTTAAATCGGCTTTTTCCTTTGCCATAAAAACAGTACAGCGGCCCAATAAACCCAAACCCTCAAAATTTTTTTCACGAATTGTATTTGCATCCGTCATTTAGGAAAAGCTACCTCTAGGAGGTGTTTATATGAAGTATACCTTAGCTGGAATAGGTTTGCTTCTTCTTATAATTACAGGTTGCAATGACTTAGATACTCCTGAAGTCGGCGGCTTTGGTAACAATACAAACCCACAAACTGCACATGGACAAAAGGACTGGGGGGAAAGTCTATTTGGACCGGGTCCCGCAAACTACGGTGTGGCACAGCATAATCAGCAAGATCGAGTGGACAATTTTAGTGAGATAAATTCCACAGGTAAAAGCTATCGTTCACCACAAGCACCACACCCTACACATGCGGATGATCAGGAACGAATGGAGAATATCGTTTACGACTATCCCAATGTAGTCCCAGGCATGGTTGTCATAATGGGTGGTCAAGCTTGGGTTAATATTATGCACGAGGATCATCCTAATCCCGGAGTATCCCAAGAAGAAAATAATCGTCGCGTTCAAGAAATAGAGGAACGATTAATTCAAGCAAACCCAAGATACAACTATCGTGTCATCGTTAATGACTGGAGATAAAGCCTTAATGCCTTCTGTTAAAAGATCAGAAGGCATTTTTTATGCAAAAAAAGGGGTATTTTCAGGTAAGTTCTGCAGTTATGGAACAGGTAAGTGCAAAGAAAGGAGTGTTACCTGTCGCATGAAGTGTTTATAGAACAGGTAAGGTAGAGGGAGAAAGTGTTACCTGTCCTATAAAACTGTCCATAAAACAGACTAGTTATTCCCATATCTTCTTGCTGCCTGCTGAAGTGGATCCCATACTCCGTTAAAAGGAGGAGCATAGCTGAGATCGAGATTCTCCAAATCAGAAATTGTCATTTCATGGTACAAGGCTGTTGCTGCCACATCGATTCTCTTATCTACTCCCGATTTCCCAACTATTTGTGCCCCAAGAAACCGGTCCGTTTCCTTATTACGTAACAATTTAATGTACAGCTTTTCGCTATTAGGATAATATCCAGAATGGGTACGCCCAGTAAATTCCAATGATTCGTAAGGAATATGAAGTCCTTCTGCTTCCGCTTCACTAAGCCCTGTTCTACCTATGGTGAGATCAAAGAACTTCATAATGGAAGTCCCCACAATTCCCTGAAAAGTTTTAGGTAAACCAGCAATGTTACTTCCAGCTACTCTGCCTTGCTTGTTAGCGTGAGTTCCTAATGGGATATAATCATCCAGCTCCTTTATACGATGAAATTGGGTTGCACAGTCTCCGGCAGCATAAATATTTTCCACGTTCGTTTCCATATACGGATTGACAATGATTGCTCCTGATGTGTGAAGGTTCAGTCCGATATTTTTAACAAAGTCTGTATTAGGTTTTACTCCAATCGCAACGATGACCATATCACTTCGATACGTCCCTTTATCCGTTACAACGGTTTCTACCTTATTTTTTCCCGAAAAACCTTCCACAGACTCCCCAAGAATTACCTCAATCCCTCGGGCCTCCGCCTCATCATGAATTTGGTCACTAATCTCCTTGTCAAATACATTACCAAGGCTGTCAGCCATATCAATAATTCGAACTTTCCTCCCCAACCCCACCATATTTTCTGCTACTTCAAGGCCAATATAACCACCGCCAATAATTGTCACATTAAGGACATCCTCCTTCATATCCTTAATAATATGTTTTGCATCGGGAATTGTTTTAAGGACATGAATGCCATGAAGCTCCCCACCCTCCCATTTCGGAAAAATAGGAGCAGCTCCCGTTGCAATTAAGCATTTTTCATAAGGGATTTCAAATGATTTATCATTAATGAGATCCCATCCTTTAACAGTTCTCTCTTTTGGGTTTATTTCCCGAACCTCGTGAAAAATTCTTGCATCAATATCATACTCATCCTGAAAAGTCTCCCGTTTGCGGGCAATGAGTTTTTCAGAGCTGTCAATAACGCTCCCAATATAGTAGGGGAGGCCGCACTGGGCATAGGAATAATATTTTCCCTTTTCCAAAACGGTAATCTCCGCAACCTCACTGTTCCGAACAATTTGCATAGCAGCACTCATCCCGGCCGCATCACCGCCAATAATAACAACCCTCATCTCCTGAAGCCCTCCTTCCTTAGTCACAATTATAATTGTGGAAAAATAATATATAGCAATAGTTGTATACCTTACAATTCCCGATGATCTTCTAAAAATAACGTATATTCCTATTGTTAACGTATATTTTTCCCAGTACTCGGTCAAAGTTTCCAATAGAGGATTAATTTTAAGAAACACTTGTATCAAACAAAAATTCTGCATTTTTAGGATAGACCTCCATGCAAGTGATATTTGCACGATGGAGTATGAAAAGTGCCGGCAATGGCTCCGTCTGCCGCGCGGTAGCTAGGAAAACCCCACTCCTAGCTACCTTTGTAAAGATTGCGGCGGCTTCGCTCATTGCTTCGGTGGCACAAAAGATAAAGTGCAATCTTTTGTGCCACCTATTTTCAGGATAGACCTCTTTTTTGTAAAATTTTATTGATTTTTACAAATGACTCTCCCTATACTATAATGAGACTGTTGAGCGTTTATTAAATGAGGTGAAGGAACAGTGTTCGATCGATTAGAAGCCGTAGAAGAACGGTACGAAAAATTAAATGAGTTATTGATGGACCCTGATGTCATTAGTGACCCGAAGAAGCTCCGTGACTATTCTAAGGAGCAATCAGATATAGAAGAAACGGTGCAAACCTTCCGCCAGTACAAGGAAGTGAAGCAGCAATACAATGATGCCAAAACTATGCTCCGTGAAGAAGACTTGGATGACGAAATGTATGAAATGGTAAAAATGGAGATAGATGAGCTAGAAGAACAAATTCAGCCGCTAGAAGATAAACTCCGCGTTCTCTTATTACCGAAGGACCCTAACGATGACAAAAACGTTATCGTAGAAATCCGCGGAGCTGCAGGTGGAGACGAGGCAGCCCTTTTTGCTGGTGACCTGTATCGAATGTATACTCGCTTTGCTGAGGAGCAAGGTTGGAAACCAGAAGTAATTGAGGCGAGCCCGACTGCCATCGGTGGTTACAAAGAGATCATCTTTATGATTAACGGAAAAGGTGCTTATTCTAAGATGAAGTATGAAAATGGTGCCCACCGTGTACAGCGTGTACCAACGACAGAGTCTGGTGGTCGAATCCACACTTCTACAGCAACGGTAGCTGTTTTACCAGAGGCAGAGGAAGTGGAAGTAGACATCCACGAGAAGGACATCCGTGTGGACACCTTCGCATCCAGCGGACCAGGGGGGCAAAGTGTAAACACGACAATGTCTGCTGTTCGTTTAACGCACATTCCTACAGGTGTTGTTGTATCGTGTCAGGACGAAAAGTCTCAAATTAAGAACAAAGAAAAGGCCATGAAGGTATTGAGGGCCCGAATTTACGATAAATTCCAAAAGGAAGCGGAAGCAGAATACGCTCAAACTCGTAAATCTGCTGTAGGTACTGGGGACCGCTCAGAGCGAATCCGCACGTACAACTTCCCACAAAGCCGTGTGACTGATCACCGTATTGGTTTGACCCTGCAGAAGCTTGACCAAATCCTGCAAGGGAATCTCGATGAGATCATCGACCAATTAATTATGGAAGAACAATCCCGTGCCATGGAAGAAGCAGGGGAGTAACAGAAGATGTCTGGAAAAAAAGTTTACGAGGCCCTTCAATGGGCTTCTTCTTTTTTACAAAGTCATGATTATGAAGAACGGATCGGAGAAATATTGTTACTGCATCATACGGGCTGGAGCAGGTCAAGGCTGTTTAGTGAATATCAATCCGTTCTAGATGCTGAGGTATGGTCAGCCTTCCAAAGGGATGTGACGAAGGCAGCCAGCGGAACGCCTGTACAATACATTACTGGAGTGGAAGAGTTTTATGGCCGTATTTTTGCCGTAGGCCCGGACGTCCTCATCCCTCGGCCGGAAACGGAAGAGCTAATCGAAACGGTGCTGGAATTGGCTTCGAGTCTAGATGCTATTCAACTTGTGGACGTTGGTACAGGCAGTGGAATTATTGCCATAACCTTAAATTTAGAATTGCCTAAGAGTGAGGTCCATGCTGTGGACATCTCTGCAAGTGCATTGCAGGTGGCCCGCAACAATGCAGCTCAACTAGGGGCATCAGTCACCTTCCATAAGGGTGACCTTTTAGAACCCATCCTTTCTTCTGGGAAAAAATTCAATGTGGTAGTTTCCAACCCGCCATATATACCAGAGGGGGACCGATCGATTATGAAAGGGAATGTCCTCGACCATGAACCGGAGCTAGCATTATTTGCAGGGGAAGATGGTTTGGACATATATAGGGAGTTAGTAGCACAAATTCCAAAGGTCTTGGAGGTTCCAGGAGTAGTTGCCTTCGAAATCGGCCATGGACAAGGAGCAGCTGTGAAGTCTTTACTTCAAGGTACCTTTCCTACAGCACGTGTGGAAGTCCGAAATGATATAAACGGAAAAGAACGAATTGTATACGCAGTAGTTCAATAATAGAGTGTTTGGTTAGGATGGTTTCAAGTTGTGGCACACTGGAGCAACTAAGGACCATCCTTTTTTATAGGTTAAAAACATTAACCAAGAGAAAGAGCGGAACTCGCGTTTCAAACCTCTAAATCTATTAAACTGCAAATTTTGTCGCTCGAATCTATGAATTTCTATGTTTATATTTTTTCCCTTCTGTCCAGAATGAGGACTAGAAGGGGGAGGTTACAAATGAAGCAACAAATTCATCGAATTAGAATTTATTTATTAGCGGCCTTATCTATTTTAATTTTATCGTGGGAAGGGCAAGTAATCATGCCTGTATACGCAGATGAAGAATTTTTTATTCCAGAGGAATCTATTAGATTACGAATTCTAGCAAATAGCAATAATCCAGTCGATCAAACTGTTAAACGAAATATTCGAGACGCGGTAAATGCTCAAATCACAGAATGGGTGGAACAACTAGACGATTTGGAGCAGGCCCGTCATATTATAGACGAAAATTTAGATGAACTTAATCAAATAGTTGCCAACGAGCTGGAGAAAGCAGGAAGCAGGGAATCATTCAATGTTTCCCTAGAAGAAACAAACTTTCCTACGAAACTTTACGGTAACAGACTTTATCCTGCCGGAACTTATGAGGCGGTCCTCATTACACTTGGTGATGGTCAAGGGGACAACTGGTGGTGCGTCCTATTTCCACCATTGTGTTTCTTAGATTTTTCCAACGGAGATGCAGTAGCACATGAGGCAGATGACCATGATTCAGAGCATGACTACGAATATCAAGAGGAAGAGGACGGTGTACAGGTTTCCTTCTTCATTGTGGATATTTTTACTAGCATAATGGATAAATTCCGTGCTTAATTTTACCAATATATTTGCAAAACAAATGTAGCTGAAGTCACTTTAAATTAGTATTATCGATTTACTCAATATATATTTGAATTCGATAGAAGCAGGCGCTACTCCCCCGGGCGCCTGCTTTCTTTATGAACAGCCCCTATGAACCTACCCATTCTATTAAATATTAAAAATCTAGCAAATTATTAGTAATATATTTACTAACAGATAATATATATACTAGTACAAGCCGTATTAGAAAGGGTGGAAAACATGAGTTTTATTGTAAGGAAAGCGACGGAAGAAGATGCATTACCAATACAACACTTTATATCAAAAATAGGGGTAGATCCCACTTTATCTACAGACTGGTCCTCTTTCTTAGTAGCAGAAAATGAACAGGGGGACTTTGTATCCATCGTGAGAATTCAGCAAATTACAGAAGAGATAGGTCTTCTTAGAACCTTAATCGTAGACTCAGAAAAAATTACTAGTATTTTCATTTTAGAGTTTTTAGAAGCAACCCTCCATTATGCGAAAAATGAAGGTATTAATGCCCTTTATATGTTAGCTGCAAGCGATGCAGGTTTTCTGAAGAATTTAGGTTTCAACAAGGTGGAAAAGGACTCTCTTCCAATTGAATTAAAATCAGTAGATGATGTACAAGTACATTTGAAAAAAGGTCTTCCAATCTTCGCAAAAATAAATAATTAACATAAAAAGCTACAAAAAACTACAAAATGTGCATAAGTCCATTGCTTATACACATGGACTCACAAGGTTATACACAGAAAACCGGGAGTTATCCACTGAAAAATGTGGATAACTCTTGTTTTATCCCCGATCTGTCCACAGTTATTGACATTTCAACCATTCAAAAGCAAAATAATCATAACTGCTACATAAAACCGAAATACAGGAATAGTAGTTCAAAGGAACCGCATGAATCTAGGAGGCCATTAATGGACCATCAAAATACAGACATATTAAATGTGGGTAAAACCATAAATAACTTGGAGGAAGATCCCTCCATACAAATAGCAGCGCAACGTTTACAAGAAGGGGAAGTGGTAGCCTTCCCTACGGAAACAGTCTACGGACTTGGGGGAAATGCCCTATCTGATAAAGCTATCCACCGGATTTTTCAAGCAAAAGGAAGGCCTTCTGATAACCCACTAATTGTACATATTGCCGATGAGAATAAGCTTGATGACTATGTGGAGAAAATCCCATCCCATGCTCAAAAGCTGATGGAAGCGTATTGGCCGGGTCCCCTTACAATAGTTTTAGAAGACAAAGGGAAGTTATCCACAGGGGTTACAGCTGGGTTATCAACAGTGGCGGTCCGTATGCCAGATCACCCCATTGCTTTAGCATTGATCCGTGCAGCAAACCTGCCACTTGCAGCACCAAGTGCCAACACCTCTGGTAAACCTAGTCCTACAACGGCACAGCACGTTTACAAAGATCTGAAGGGATCCATTTCTACCATTATTGATGGAGGTCCAACCGGTGTTGGTGTTGAATCTACCGTTGTGGATTGTACAGGAAAAACGGTAACTATCCTTCGGCCAGGTGGAATTACAAAGGAACAGCTGGAAGAGGTTGTGGGCCCAGTTGATGTGGACCCCGCTTTAATAACAGAGGATACAGCACCAAAGTCACCGGGAATGAAATATACTCATTATGCTCCAAGTGCACCATTAGTGCTTGTGGATGGAAGCCCTGCTTTCTTTGAAAAAAAAATTAGTGAAGCTCGTGCATCTGGTAAAAGGGTCGGAATATTAATTTCAGAGGAAAACAAAGGTCGTTTCATCGCTCACAAAGAAGTGGTTTTGGGGTCAAAAAAGGACTTATCCACAGTGGCAGCAAAATTATATGAGTCCCTTCGAATATTCAATGAACAAGAGGTGGATATTATTTTTTCGGAAGTATATCCAGAGATGAACTTAGGGGCAGCAATTATGAACCGCCTGAGAAAAGCAGCTGGAGGAAACGTTCTAGTTGAACACCTTCCTAGATAAAAGCAACTAGGAGATGAATTGCCGAACAATACACATTTCACTTAATATAACAATCTGGATATAAATCCCTTTGGACTTGCATACATTATAAAGTAGCTAGTCCAAGGGGTGATACAGTGATAGGAGAACTTATTACAATAGGGTTTATGGCTTTTGCTCTCAGTATGGATGCATTCTCTCTTTCTATCGGCATGGGCCTTGTTGGATTAAGATATAAACATATTGCAAAAATAGGAATGACCGTAGGTGGCTTTCACGTCCTTATGCCGCTTATTGGTATTTTATTAGGAAGGTTATTATCCCAGTATATTGGATTTTTAGCCTTTATTCTTGGGGGAGTTGTCCTTATTTTTATAGGGGTGCAAATGATCCTTTCCACCTTCAATTACAATGAAGAACGTAGTGCCGTATTAAGTCCCACTGGCTGGGGGCTGTTTCTTTTTTCATTAAGTGTAAGTATTGACAGCTTTTCCGCTGGCCTTAGTCTTGGGATGCTCGGTGCAAAGACATGGATAACCCTAGTAAGCTTCGGATGGATGAGTGCTCTATTAACAATAGTAGGATTAATTCTTGGGCGGAAAATGGGAAATTGGATTGGAGGATACAGCGAATGGCTTGGAGGAGCCATCCTCGTTGCATTTGGAGTAAAAATAATATTTGCAGTATAAGGAGGCGTCTCAAAAGGTGTTTTTTACCATTTGAGACGCCTTCAATGCAATGAACGAAGCCGATGCACTCTTTTCAAAGTCCACTATGGGTGTTTTTCTCATAGTGGACTTGCGTCGAGGGAAGTCATTGCCATTATGTCGAGGCACCCTCTAAAACCATGTCGAAAAATAATGAAAATTAGGCGACAAAAATAAACGCTGAGGAGATTTAACAATAAAATATGATAAAATATTATAGTATATAATGGAAATTAGAAGATTATAAACCCTATATTAAACTACAGGAGGAGCGTTTAAAGGTGAAGAAAGTATTGTTTGTTTGCACAGGTAACACTTGCCGAAGTCCTCTGGCAGAAACAATATTTGAGCATACAAAAACGAGTGAGGAGCTAGAAGCAAAGTCAGCAGGGCTGTATGCCATGGAAGGAGCCCCTATGTCAGAAGGTTCCAGATCAGTTTTGGCCAATAAAGGAATACTTGAAAGCCACTCTGCCCAAACGGTGACCAAAGAATTGTTGGAGTGGGCTGATGTGGTATTAACGATGACAGAAGGGCATAAACGGGCTGTAATTGAACAATTCCCAGAACAATCCCTCAACGTTTTTACACTAAAGGAATTTGTTTATGACGATGCTGAAACATTAGAGAAGCTTGAGCAAATTAAGGAACAAATTGCGGAACTGGAGCTAAAGAGGGCCTCCTTACTTGCCGATAATCAAGGTAGAATTGATAATATTTCCAAACAAAAGGAATTGGAGCAGGAGCTATATGATCAATTGCTACCGTATCAACAAAACATTGAGCGTTTAATGGCTGAGCTTCCTTCGTTTGATATCCCTGATCCATACGGAGGAAATATTCAAATCTACGAGGAAACCTTAAAGGAAATTGAAGAAGCAATAACGATGCTATTGAACAAAATAAATCGAGATTTCTCGTCGTAGTTATAGACTGGGACAGGAACAGAGAGGGTTGCAGGGGGAAACATGGACAACAAAAGCTACCGATTTAGTATTCGAAAAAAATTAGTATTAGGCATTTGTTTCGTGGCGGTGATTACTTATGCTACAAGTGCTTTTTTCATCTTCTTTTTATACGATTATATTGGTGATTTTTTAGGAGTCAATGAAAATGTTTTTATGATTATTACCTTGCTTCTAGGAGTTTTTTGGTGTGGTATATTAGGATATTTTGCAGCAGGCTATATTGTTAAACCACTTCAAATGTTGGAAAAAGCCGCTAGGAATGTGGGGTTAGGGGATATTAACAATAACATCAGCGTTCCAAAATCTGATGATGAGCTCCGTTCTTTAGCCCTTGCCTATAATGAGATGATTTACAGTCTTCGTACGATGGTGACAGATATTAACGAAAATTTTAAAGAAACGAATACAAGGGTTTGGGAAATAAGGGAAGCTTCCACAACTGCCGCTAGTCAGGCTGATATTATTTCACAGAGTACAGAGGAAATGGCGGGAGGAGCAGACGCATCTGCCAAAGCTATTCAAAAAACGGCAGCATCAATGGAAGAGATATCTTTACTTGCGAAAGAAGTACAGGCGAATGCTAATAACTCCCATAAACTTTCAAAGGAAATGGTAGAAACATTAGGAGAAAGTAAGGAAGTAATTCAGTCCCTAGTGGATGGAATTCAAAATCTTGCTTCGGAAAATCAAGTGTCTTTAACCAAAGTTCATCGTCTAGAATCCCATGCTAATAAAGTAGGGGAGATTATATCTTTAGTGGGGGACATTGCCCAACAAACAAATTTGCTTGCGTTGAATGCATCTATTGAGGCTGCAAGGGCTGGGGAACAAGGGAGAGGTTTTGCTGTTGTTGCTGATGAGGTGAGAAAGCTTGCAGATGAAAGTAGTCAAGCCGTTCAAGGGATATCAGAGCTGGTGAAAAATATACAACACGAAGTAAAAAACGTGGTGAAGCAAATTACCAGTCAAGTGGAAGCAGCTAATTTGGAAGCAAATAAAGGGACACAAACGAATGAGGCCATAATGGAAATGTCCGACTCTGTAAATGAGGTTGCAGTATCCATTCATGAGATTCTTCATTTAGTGGACAAGCAAATGACAACGATTCGCTCCACCACGGAACAATCTCAAGAAGTGGCAGCTATTGCAGAAGAAACGTCCGCTGGTGCGCAAGAAGTAACATCTGCAACGGAAGAGCAAACAGCAGTTATGCAGCAAATTGCTGCTTCCGCAGAAGTACTTGGTGAACGTGCGGAAAAATTAAAGAAAACGATTGGGAAGTTTTCCGTGTAAAGGAAAACGACTCTTTTAGGGGAAAAATAAATATGGTAAGCTAATTTAATAATATAAACATATGGAAATAGCAGGGAGGATTTTATTATGAAAGTAGCCATTGGTTCAGATCATGGCGGTTATGAATTAAAGGGAGAAATTATTGAGTTACTAAAGGAAATGGGTATTGAATATAAGGATGTTGGCTGTGAATGTTCAGACTCAGTAGACTATCCAGACTATGGATTACCTGTAGCAGAAATGGTTGCAAATAGAGAAGTGGATCGGGGAATCCTTATTTGCGGAACAGGGATTGGAATGTCTATTGCTGCAAATAAAGTAAAGGGAGTCCGTTGTGCCCTTGTCCATGATTTATTTACGGCAAAGGTTACCCGTGAACATAACGATACAAATGTACTGGCAATGGGGGCTAGAGTAATTGGGCCAGGTCTCGCAACGGAAATTGCTCGAACTTGGCTTGGCACAGAGTTCCAAGGCGGACGCCATGCACGCAGAATAGAAAAAATTGCAGAGTACGAAGGAAACAAATAAACCACTACGCATGTATTTTAAAAAAAAGCTGAAAATACATGCGTTTTTATTTAAGGCTGTATTCGTTAAAATTTGTTACTTTTTTTAAAAAGCTCGGACAAGGCGGCGACTCCAGTGTTGCCCGCTGAAAGCGTCCGCCTGTAGCGGATACAAGCCACATTATATTTTTCACAGGAAAAATCTTTTAGAAAACAACCTTATTTCATTTTAATAAGTTAAACAAGTACGAAGAATCCTTTGTATAATTACAAGTAGAATCGTTGCACCATAGAACTAAATTACATAAACGGAGACGAATATATAACATATAGTGGAGAAAGGAATGATGGCAATGGATTTTTCCACATTACAGTCCGCATTAAAACAAGGTCTGGATGATCTTCAGCAAGCAGCAAAGCTTGAGAAGGGACAAATATTAGTGGTGGGTACAAGCACTAGTGAAGTGGTTGGAAAACATATCGGAAGTGCTGGGACAATGGAGGTAGCAGAAGTTATTTGGGCTGTCTTAAAACAATTCCAAGAAAAAACAGGAGTATACTTTGCATTCCAGTGCTGTGAACACCTTAATCGTGCCCTGGTTGTAGAGAAGGAATTGGCTGTCAACCGTCAGTTAGAACCGGTCACGGTAGTTCCCGCAGTTACTGCTGGGGGCTCCATGGCAACGTTAGCTTATGAAAAGATGCACCATCCGACAATGGTGGAAGAAATAAAAGCTGATGCGGGAATTGATATTGGGGATACTCTTATTGGAATGCATTTAAAAAAAGTAGCTGTACCAGTTAGGAGTTCCGTAAAGCAAATAGGAGAAGCTCATTTAACAATGGCACGAACCCGCCCGAAGCTTATTGGTGGCGAACGGGCTATCTATAATACACCAAAGGAAGATCAAAGCTGCCATTAAATGTAGAAAAAAAGTAAACATTTTATTGAAAAATTTCTGAATTTGAGGGAAGATAGAAAAATGAGATTCAAATGCCGAGAGTAAATAGGAGTCGGTAAAGATTTGAAGGAGGATTTAACCCGTGAATACAACAAAAACAGAATTTTTGAGTGAGGTTAAAAAGCAGGACGGTGATTTATTTAAGGCGATGGAGGCAGAGTTGCACCGTCAGCGAGCAAACATTGAGCTCATTGCTTCGGAGAACTTTGTTTCCAAAGCGGTAATGGAGGCACAAGGCTCTGTACTAACTAATAAATATGCAGAGGGCTACCCGAACAAGCGCTACTATGGAGGCTGTGAGCATGTTGATGTGGTGGAGGATATTGCTAGGGACCGTGCAAAAAAACTTTTTGGTGCAGAGCATGTAAATGTTCAGCCCCATTCTGGTGCCCAAGCAAATATGGCTGTTTACTATGCTATCCTTGAGCATGGTGATACGGTATTAGGAATGAACCTTTCCCACGGCGGGCACCTTACACACGGTAGCCCTGTAAACTTTAGTGGGAAACAGTATAACTTTGTTGATTATGGTGTGGATGAGAAAACAGGAAAAATTAATTACGACGATGTATTAGCTAAGGCAAAAGAGCATCAGCCAAAGCTCATTGTTGCTGGTGCAAGTGCCTATCCTAGGGAGATCAACTTTGAAAAATTCCGTCAAATTGCAGATGAAGTTGGGGCTTACTTAATGGTGGATATGGCTCACATTGCTGGTCTTGTTGCAACAGGTGATCATCCGAGTCCTGTACCATATGCAGATTTCGTTACAACAACAACACATAAAACATTACGGGGACCGCGAGGCGGGATGATTCTTTGTAAAGAAGAATACGGTAAAAAGATCGACAAAGCTATTTTCCCTGGACTTCAAGGTGGTCCGTTAATGCATGTTATCGCAGCGAAAGCAGTAGCGTTAGGGGAAGCGTTGTCTGGTGAGTTTAAGGTGTATTCTAAGCAAGTGAAGCTAAATGCAGCGGCTCTTGCTAAAGCTTTAAAAGAAGAGGGGATTAACCTTGTTTCCGACGGAACAGATAACCACCTGATCCTTTTAGATCTTCGCAGCCTTAATTTAACGGGGAAAGATGCAGAGCATGCCCTTGATGAAGTGGGGATTACGACGAATAAAAATACAATTCCTTATGATCCAGAAAGTCCATTTGTAACAAGTGGCCTTCGAATTGGAACGGCTGCGGCAACTTCCCGCGGATTTACGGAAGAAGCCATGTATGAGACTGGAAAAATTATTGCCAACGTCCTTAAGGGACCACATAAGGATGACGTTATGTCTGAGGCGAAAAAAGCAGTAGAAGCACTCACGGCTAAATTCCCTCTATATGATGATAGATAATAAACGAAGAGGTGTCTCAAAGATTTGTTTAAATCTTTTGAGACACCTTTTTGTCTAAAGATAAGAAAACATCTTCTAAGTTTCCCTATTATTATTTTTATGAATACAAACTCTTTGTTTGTCAAGGCTGTCATGCTATTCGTAAATCCCCTTATTGCTGTAAACTTTTGTACCACAAACCCTGTTGTATAGCGTATTCCAAACAATTAAAAAATAAGCAAATGGCTGAGGAGAGCAACTAGTGTGCCTATGTATAATACTCTCTTTTTTCCAGTGGCATTGGTTTTTGGTTTTAATATAAAGTGGCCAATGGCTAGTCCTATTGGGATTGGCAACCAGGCGTACCAGAAGAGGACGGTACCTAGGAGGAAGTAGCCTGCTAGTTTGAGTATTAGGTCTTTTTCTTTTTGTTGTTCGGTGGTGTAATAGCCGAATGCGACGGCGGCTATGATGGGAAATATGTATATGGGGAAAAATAATAATGAGTTCATTGGTTGGTTCCCTCCTCTGTTTGGAACAGTTTCCTGAAACCTTTTTGTGTTGTGATAGAAAATAGTATACCATTTCTGGGCATTGTAAGAACGTGGGCGAGGGAGACAAGTGGAAATAATTATTGACAAGTTTGTGGGTAATTCTGTGGCAATTTACATTTGTTCTTGAATCAACGTTTGTTTTTATGTAGAATTTTCAAAGAGAATATCAGAAATCGTCGATAATTCACCAAGATTTAGCATGATAATAAAAGGCTTTTTTCGAATAAATTGTTGTTTATTTAAATTACTGATGGAGTGGAAGGCGACGATTCCAGCGTTGCCCGCGGAAAGCGTATGCCTATAACGGATTTGAATAAAGATTAAACAATCTTTTAGAGATAAGTCTAAATAAAAATAAAAAGGAGTTAATAAAATGAGCAAAGTTTTTGTTTTTGATCATCCCCTTATTCAGCATAAGTTAACGTACATACGAGATAAAAATACTGGGACGAAGGAGTTTCGTGAGTTAATTGATGAGGTTGCAAGCTTGATGGCCTTTGAAATTACTCGTGATTTACCCCTGCAGGATGTGGAAGTGGAGACTCCGGTAGGTATGGCCCAGAGTAAAATGATTGCTGGTAAAAAATTAGGTCTTGTTCCAATTTTACGTGCTGGTCTTGGAATGGTGGATGGAATTTTGAAATTAATTCCCGCTGCAAAGGTTGGGCACGTTGGATTATACCGTGATCCTGAAACGTTGAAGCCGGTGGAGTATTATGTGAAACTTCCTAAGGACATCGAAGAGCGTGAGTTTATCGTTATCGATCCGATGCTTGCAACGGGTGGTTCTGCAGTAGAAGCCATCCATTCCTTAAAGAAGCGAGGGGCAAAAAATATGAAACTCATGTGCTTAGTTGCTGCTCCTGAGGGTGTGGAAGTAGTTCAAGAGGCACATCCTGATGTGGATATTTATCTAGCTGCTATGGATGAGAAGCTAAATGAAAAGGGCTATATTGTACCAGGTCTCGGGGACGCTGGAGACCGTTTATTCGGAACCAAATAAGTAGAACATGTAGATATAGAAGCTAGTGAGTATTTGCTTCGCCCACCACTTCACCTACTCCTGCGGTTACTCGTCGCAAAGGAACTTCACTACGAGAAAACCACTCGTAGTGGGCTTTTAAAAGATTGGAAGGCTTACGCAAAATACTTCGAGGGTGAGTCAAAAGGTTGAAAAAACACCTTTTGACTCACCCTCTTTTCTTTTTCCATCCTAACTTTTGCATCTCCCTCATATGTATTAAACAAGCGTATCATATAGGGAGTGATATTTTTGCCGAAACAAATAAAGGTGATGACCATATTTGGAACAAGACCTGAAGCCATCAAGATGTGTCCATTAGTATTGGAGCTGCAAAGGGAAAGGGACATTTTTGAACCGATTGTCGTAGTCACGGGGCAGCACCGAGAAATGCTGGATCAAGTGTTGCGGATCTTTGGAGTGGTGCCTCATGTGGATTTAAATATAATGAAGCCGCGGCAAACTTTATTGGATGTGACTGTTAGGGCTTTAGAAGGATTGGATGAAGTACTGAAAGGGGTTCAACCAGATATTGTCCTCGTTCATGGGGATACAACAACCACTTTTGCTGCGAGCTTAGCAGCTTATTATAATCGAATTCCCGTTGGACATGTGGAGGCAGGCTTACGTACGTGGAATAAATATTCTCCGTTTCCAGAGGAGATGAATCGACAGTTCACAGGGGTGTTAAGTGACCTCCACTTTGCCCCCACGAAAAAGGCGGCGGACAATTTATTCCGGGAAGGTAAGGGGGAAACTTCCGTTTATATTACAGGCAATACGGCAATCGATGCATTAAAAACAACCGTAACTGAGGATTATCGACACAGGATTTTAGATCACCTTGGTGAGGACCGTTTGCTGTTAGTAACAGCTCATCGCCGGGAAAACTTAGGTGAACCAATGATTAATATGTTTCGAGCAATTCGCAGGCTCGTAAATGAATATTTTGACGTGCAAGTAGTTTACCCCGTTCATCTAAATCCTATTGTTCGTGATTTGGCAGATAAGGTGTTAGGAGACAACCCGCGAATACATCTCATAGACCCCCTTGAAGTCCATGATTTTCATAACTTTGCGGCCCGTTCCTATTTGATTTTAACGGACTCAGGCGGGGTGCAGGAGGAAGCCCCTTCTCTAGGTGTTCCTGTATTAGTATTGAGAAATACGACAGAGCGACCTGAAGGAGTGGACGCTGGAACCTTGAAGCTAGCCGGAACAGATGAAGAGAATATTATTAATCTGGCAAAAAAATTATTAGACGATCAGGAAGCTCATGCTACCATGTCCAAGGCATCGAATCCCTATGGAGACGGTGAAGCCTCACAGAGAATCGCAGAGGCCATTAAATATTACTTCGGAAAACGGGAAAACAGGCCACCCCCATTCCAATAAAGTTATGTTAAATGGTTGCTCGCGGAAAGCATCCACCAGTAACGAACCGACAAATATGTGAATGAAATTTACCCAGAATTGGTATGCTAAGGGGAAATAAATTCCCCTTAGCTTTAATTTTTTCAGCATTAGAAATAAATGTTAGGGAGTAGAGGTGATCTGTTACATGGGTAAGACAAGATGGCGATATCTCGTGCTTGTCTTTCTTTTCATTTTACAAGTACCGCTCCAACATGGATATACAGCCTCAACGGATATGGAGCAGCAGGTATTACCGATTCATTTTCCAAATAGGCCTGTATTTACTGATAATGAAGATGAATCGGCCATTTTTATTGTGGAAGCAAGTGGAAACCCAATGGAAGCCATTGAATTAGTAAAATCAGTATTCCCTTCAGCAAAAATTAGAAGGACTTTCCAAAAGCTATATAATGGATTTTCTTTAGAGATCACTCGGAAGGACGTGGAAAGGCTTACCACCCTTCAAGGGATTAACCGAATTGATGAAGTTGCGTATTATGAGCCTTCCCTTGACGAAAGTGTCCCTTTCATCAGTGGTAATGACATTCGTCAGCTCCTTGATGAAGAAGGGGAAAAGATTACTGGTAAAGGTGTAAAGGTTGCTGTCATTGATACAGGAATAGACTACGAACATCCCGATTTAAAAAACAATTACTACGGCGGTTTCGATGTCATTGATGAAGATGACGATCCAATGGAAACAAAACAGGAGCAGGGGATCCCTACCTTGCATGGCACGCACGTAGCTGGAATTATTGCAGCAAATGGCCGGTTGAAGGGGGTTGCCCCTGATGCGGAAATTTACGCATACCGTACATTAGGTCCAACAGGAATGGGGACAACAGAGCAAGTCATTGCAGCCATTGAAAAGGCTGTGGAGGATGAAGTGGATATTTTAAACCTGTCTTTAGGGAATACAGTGAACGGACCAGATTGGCCAACAAGTGTGGCCCTCGATAAAGCGGTAGAAAAGGGGGTTGTGGCCGTTACTTCCAATGGAAACAGCGGACCAAGCCTTTGGACGGTAGGCTCACCAGGTACCTCTTCTAAAGCCATTTCCGTTGGAGCATCGACACCACCAATGCGAGTTCCCTATTTAAAGACGGGACCAAATGATGAGGAGGAAATTCCGGTCATTCCTATGCAGCGGGCAAAGCCTTGGGAAATGAAGCGGGAATACCCAGTTGAATTTCTAGGATTAGGGACGCAGGATGATTATATAAACAGGGACGTCCGTGGAAAAATAGTCCTTGCTGAGCGTGGCCAAATAAGTTTTACCATAAAGGCAAAGCTTGCGAAACAAGCAGGAGCAGAGGCGCTAATCGTCTATAATCACACAGACGGTGAATTCTCTGGAATGCTAGAAGAGCCGGTAGATCTCCCGGTTATTAGTATTTCTAAAAATGTGGGAGAATCCATAAAAGCTCAATTAGAAAAAAAGGATGTTTACCTTCGTACTGTTTATCGGCAGGAAGAGGACTTTATTGCACCATTTAGTTCCCGGGGGCCTGTTACCTATACGTGGGATATTAAACCCGACGTAGTGGCACCAGGTGTCGCCATCGACAGTACTGTTCCGAGGGGTTACTTAAATTTGAATGGGACGAGCATGGCCGCTCCTCATGTGGCTGGTGCAGCAGCCTTAATAAAACAGAAGCATCCGGATTGGACACCGGATCAAATAAAGGCAGCATTAATGAATACAGCCAAGCCCTTGGTGGATCAGGACGGAGAACTTTATCCACCCCATGTGCAGGGAACGGGCAGGATACAACTTAATGAGGCTTTGAATGCAGAAACTCTCGTATACCCAGGTTCCGTGTCCTTTGGCAAATGGCTTCGTACGGACAGTCGCTTAGAAAAAACAGTGGAACTTACGATTGAAAACCATTCTGATGAGCGAAAACGATATACAATTGAACCACCATTCCAGGTTCCCGACGGAATTCAATGGAAGGTACCTTTTTCCCTCTATTTATCCCCTGGGGAAAAAAAGACGGTACCTATTACAATGGATGTACTTCCATCTGTTTTTAAAGAAGGTATCTACCATGACATAATCAAAGTAAGAAGCGGAACAGACGTTGTAAATGTTCCATATATGTTTTTCGTAGAAGAACCGAATTACCCAAGGTTGATGGCGTTCATGTTCGAACAAACGACGGAACCAAACACCTTCCACTATGAGGTGTACTTCCCAGGAGGAGCAGATACTTTCGGAATAGCCCTCTATGACCCAGATACCTTCCAATTCATCAAGTACATTGATATACAAAATGAAATTGAGAGGGGCATGTACGAGCAAGATGTGAAAGTGGAAGGCCTGAAGCCAGGAATATACAAAGCCCTAATCTTTGCAGAAAAAGAAGGACACGAAGATACCATCGAAAGGGACATCTATATCGGCACCTGGGAGTTAGGGGAAACCCCTTAGTACCACCAGTGCACGAAATCCACTTGTAAAAAATGATTTCGTGCACTGGAACCCTGGAGTAGTGCACCAAATTAGAAAGGAAAACAAATTAAAAAACTTTCCTGCAGCTTATTTATCAACAAAACCACTATAAAATGAGTGGTTATAATAAATTGAATATTCAAACATTATTTTTTCCTTGATTTAGCAAAGACAATAGGACTTTTTTTATGTATAATAAAGATTGTGTGAAATAGAGGGATTTTTCAAAAAACAGGGCGTTTAGAAAGCGCTTTTAATTACTAAAAGAAACAGATGCCATCTGCCATATTTTACGAACAAATTCTCAATTGACATACAGGTACCCCTATTGTACGATTACAAAGGATATTTATCCAAGTAATGTAATAGGAATAAAATTTAATTGAGAAATCCTACTGTAAGGGTGAGTGCAACATGCAGGAGCCTTCTAAAAAATTTCGACAAGTGGTAAGATTACTTGCTTTAATGTCAACGATCAGTTCCTATTTCGTAGGGTCTGTATTGGTTGGTATTTTCGGCGGGAGATGGTTGGACAAGCAATTTGATACGGGGACAACGTTTCTCATTATTGGATTGCTCCTCGGAATTGGTACAGCAGTCACAGGGATTTACTACGCAATTCGCCGTTTTTTAGGGGGCGACCAAACATGAATGATTATAAAGCTGTTGCCAAACGATACTGTATGTACACAGTAATTTTAATTATTATCTTCTTAATTATTGCTCTATTCTTCACAAGTCAACGTTTTTTTCTTGGACTTGCATTGGGGACAGCATTTAGTCTCCTTAACCTTCTAAGTACATATCATCAGGTGAAGTCCATTGGTACAATTTTGGAAGGTGGTACCGTCCGATGGACATTTGGTACGGCAACGAGAATTATTACAGCGGTACTGGGAGTGTTCATTGGAATGCAATTTCCACAGTACTTTGATTTAATGGGTGTAATCATAGGTTTAATGATTACCTATGTTCTTATATTAATTGAACCAATTTTTTTCTTTAAGCAGTTGAATAATCAGACTGGCGCAGGTGAAGGGAATCGCGAAAACTAAAGCTAAAATCCCTCATCTATCGACCAACAAGAGTATTTACAAGAAAAGAGGTGAGAGTAATTGGGTGATTATTACAGACAACCTGTCGTATTCCTATTTGATAATCCGAACTTAGGGATCAACTTAGCGAACGTGTTCCTAGTTACTGTTTCGATGGCAATCGTGTTTTTGGTTCTTTTCTTCATGTCTAGAACAATCAAGATGTATCCAACAGGTGCTCAAAACGCCCTGGAATATTTGATTCAGTTCATTAAGAATGTAATTAGCAGTACGATGGATTGGAAGCAGGGTAAACACTTCGTTATACTTGGAATTTCCATCATCCTCTATGTATTTGTGTCAAACATGATGGGTATTCCATTCGAGATGGCGGCAACAACAGAGGAAGGGTATAAGTATGTTTGGTGGAAGTCACCAACATCTGAACCGATATTGACTCTATCCTTAGCAGCGATGGTAATCGTAATGACACACATTTATGGTATTAAGTTGAAAGGGCCGAAGGAGTATGGGAAAGATTATTTCCGTCCAGTATTCTTCTTGTTCCCATTCAAAATCATTGAGGATTTCTCTAACACATTAACGTTAGGAATGCGTCTTTACGGTAACGTATATGCGAAGGAAGTACTAATGGTAATGCTTGTAGGTTTAGGGACTTCTGGAATCCTTTGGGGGATATTCGCATTTGCACCAATGGTTGTATGGCAAGTCTTTGGTACATTTATCGGGGCACTACAGGCCTTCATCTTCTGTATGCTGACAATGGTATACATGTCTCACAAAGTAAATGAAGAGCACTAAGTTCATTTACGTGCGCAGGTGAAAAAACAGTAATGCGCATACAACAAAAGCAACACTCTAATACCTTGGTAATTATGCTCTTAATCATATAGAGCGTTACAAAATAAAAAATAAACTATTTTTCATAATTTAAGGAGGATTTTATCATGGAATTTTTAGCAGTAGCAATAGTAGCAAGTTTCGCTGCCATCGCAGGGGCGTTTGGTGTAGCAATCGTAGTACGTAGTGTAGTTCAAGGTATCGCTCGTCAACCAGAAATGAGAGGGCCAATCCAGTTACTATTATTCATCGGTGCTCCATTAGTAGAGGCGGTTCCAATCCTTGCTATCGTAATTGCCTTCATGTTATACGGTTCTCTATAAGTTAAGGTTTGAATGGTAGGATAATTTTAGACTTTGTCATAAGACAACAATTCCTAAAATTGAGAAACATCTCTACCGTGTAACAGTAAGCTTAAATGGCGGAGAAGTTGAATAGTCTTCGCCTTTCCTTATGAAAGGACTCGAAAGCGAAGGAGGCGAAAAAATTTGGATGCATTATTTGGAACACACCTTACTTGGTTAGATGCTGTTTATCAAATTCTAGGATTTCTAGTGTTAATGTGGCTATTAAAAAGATATGCACTCGGTCCAGTAATGGATATGATGGAGAAACGTGAAAAGCACGTTGCTGATCAAATCTCCTCCGCGGAAAAAAACCGTGAAGAAGCTGAAAAGTATTTAGCTGAACAACGAGAAGCTATCCAAACCGCTCGCAATGAAGCAAAAGAAATCGTAGAAAGAACAAAGAAGTTAAGCGAACAACAAGCTAGCGAGATCATCGCCAGTGCGAAGAAGGACGCAGAGCGTATAAAAGAAACGGCTATTGCCGAAATCAATCAAGAAAAAGAACAAGCAATCTCCGCGCTTCGTGAGCAAGTTTCTACCTTGTCTGTCTTAGTGGCAACAAAAGTAATTGAGAAGGAACTAAATGAGCAGGAGCAAGAAAAGCTTATTCGAGAAACTCTTAAAGAAGTTGGCGAAGAGCTATGAGAAGACATCCAGTAGGCTATCGCTATGCAAGTGCATTGTTTGAGTATGCACAAGAAAATAATGTACTAGATCAACTTTCTCAAGAGCTAGAGGTTGTCTCACAGGTTTTGCAAGATACGAACCTTCTTGACGAAGTGTTTATTCATCCGAAGATAACTTCAGATGAAAAGAAGAGGATTGTAACTAATAGTTTTAAAGGTAAGGTAAGTGAAGCGGTTCTTAATCTGCTATATATCTTAATTGATAAAAAGCGGGAAGAAGTTCTCCCATCCATTGTGAGAGATTTCAAGAACCTTTCCAACGAAGCAAAAGGAATTGCAGAAGCAACGGTCTACTCAGCAAAAAAGCTGTCAGACGATGAGAAGCAAGCTATTGCTCAAGTTTTTGCCGCTAAGGCAGGCAAGCAGCAGCTGCTTATTGAAAACGTTGTTGATAAAGATATAATCGGCGGTTTGAAGGTTCGAATCGGCGATCGTGTATATGATGGAAGCGTTGCACAGAAGCTTGAACGCCTACAGCAGCGTATGATGTACGGGAACGTTAGTAGATAGGGGTGAACGTAATGAGCATCAGAGCCGATGAGATCAGCTCTCTTATAAAAAAGCAGATTGAAGGCTATCAATCTGAAATTGAAGTAAATGATGTTGGTACCGTCATCCGAGTTGGAGACGGAATCGCTGTGGCTCACGGTCTTGAAAATGTAATGGCCGGAGAGCTTTTAGAGTTTTCAAATGGTGTCATGGGAATGGCACAAAACCTTGAAACTGATACAGTAGGTATCATTATTCTTGGGCCTTATACAGAAATTCGTGAAGGTGATGAAGTACGCCGTACTGGACGTATCATGGAGGTTCCAGTTGGTGAACAGCTTCTAGGACGTGTAGTTAACTCATTAGGTCAGCCGCTAGACGGCCGCGGCCCAATCGAGACGACAAAAACTCGTCCAATCGAAAGCCCTGCTCCTGGTGTTATGGATCGTAAATCGGTACATGAACCACTTCAAACAGGGATTAAGTCGATCGATGCCCTTATTCCAATCGGACGTGGTCAACGTGAGTTAATCATTGGAGACCGTCAAACTGGTAAAACGGCAATCGCCATTGACACAATCATCAACCAAAAAGACCAAGACATGATTTGTATCTATGTTGCTATCGGTCAAAAAGAATCCACTGTTGCGGGCGTAGTAGAAACATTACGTGAGCATGGTGCATTAGACTATACAATCGTTGTTACAGCATCTGCTTCCCAACCAGCTCCATTATTATTCTTAGCGCCATACGCTGGGGTAACAATGGGTGAGGAGTTCATGTACAACGGTAAACACGTCCTAGTTATCTATGATGACTTAACAAAGCAAGCTTCCGCATACCGTGAGCTTTCCTTGTTACTACGTCGTCCTCCAGGTCGTGAAGCATATCCAGGGGATGTATTCTATCTTCACAGCCGCTTACTTGAGCGTGCAGCGAAGTTAAGTGATGCAAAAGGTGCAGGCTCTTTAACAGCCCTTCCATTTATTGAAACACAAGCGGGGGACATTTCTGCATACATTCCAACAAACGTAATTTCCATCACAGACGGACAGATTTTCTTACAATCTAACCTATTCTTCTCAGGTATCCGTCCAGCGGTAGATGCCGGTTTATCCGTATCCCGTGTTGGTGGTTCCGCACAAATTAAAGCGATGAAAAAGGTAGCAGGTACACTGCGTCTTGACTTAGCTTCTTATCGTGAGCTTGAGGCGTTCGCACAATTTGGCTCCGACTTAGATAAAGCAACACAAGCAAAGCTTAACCGTGGTGCTCGTACTGTAGAAGTATTGAAGCAAGGTCTTCACCAACCACTTGCTGTTGAAAAACAAGTTGTAATTCTATTTGCCTTAACAAAAGGTCATTTAGATGACGTGGAAATTGCTGATATTCAACGCTTTGAAGCTGAATTATTTACATTCTTAGAGCACAACAATAAAGAGCTTTTGGATCATATCAAAAACACTGGCGGTCTTCCTGAGGAAGCAGATCTTAAGAAAGCGATTGAAGATTTCAAGCAATCCTTCAGCGCATCTTAATAAAAGTGTAGCATAGCATCTAAACAGCACAGTCCATAACTCCACTTTATTAGTATAAATGGAAGTAGTGGAAGGCGGCGACTCCAGCGGGAAAAGCAATAGCTACAAGTGTTTACTTCATGAGTTAGCTTCGAGTTGTCTCGACGGATGCAACACCAGAGCAGTGCTAGCAGAGGAAGAGACAGTAGGCCGGAGGGCGCTTTTCCCGAGGAGGCTGAAGCATTGCCCGCGGAAAGCGTCCGCCTGTAACGGATTCGATAAATTATAGTAAGTTAACAATTGGCTTATAAAAAGTGGAGTTACGGAGTCATGTTTTATTGGAGTTCGTAAGTAAAGGTGGTGAAGAACGTTGGCTTCATTAAGAGATATTAAGTCGAGAATTACCTCGACGAAAAAGACAAAGCAGATTACAAAGGCGATGGAAATGGTATCTGCTGCAAAGCTTAATCGTGCACAATCGAAAGCAACTGCCTTCTTCCCTTATACGGAGAAAATCCGTGAGGTTGTTTCCAGTATTGCTTCAGGCAATGAAGATTCAGAAGAAGGAATTTCTCACCCGATGCTAGAGGCGCGTGACGAAGTAAAGAAGACGGCTTATATTGTCATCACTTCAGACCGCGGGCTATGTGGTGCCTACAACAGCAGCTTGCTTAGGCACACATATAAAACCATAAACGAGCGTCACCAATCTCCTGAGGAGTATGGTTTGATCGTTATTGGTCGGGTTGGACGAGATTTTTTCAAAAAGAGGGGCATGCCGATCTACCAAGAGATTGTTGGCCTTCAGGATCAGCCTGAGTATGGGGAAATTAAGAATATTGCTTCTACGACGGTTCAGATGTTTGTGGATGGTATTTTCGATGAGATTTACCTACACTACAATCATTTCGTGAGTGTTATCAGTCAAAAGGTAACGGAATCGAAGCTTCTTCCTTTGAATGAGTTTGGGGCTGAAGCAGGAGCTGAAGGAGATAGCAAGAAGGCGGCTATGGAATATATCTATGAGCCGGATCCGAAGAGTATTTTGGAGAATTTGTTACCGCATTATGCGGAGAGCTTGATTTACGGGGCATTATTGGATGCAAAGGCTAGTGAGTTCGGTGCCCGTATGACAGCGATGCAATCTGCTACGAATAATGCGACGGATCGTATTGATGAGCTGACGTTAGTATACAACCGTGCTCGTCAGGCGGCAATTACGCAGGAAATCAACGAGATCGTTGGTGGAGCTGCGGCTTTAGAATAAAGTTGTTTTTGGGGTAAAATCAAGCCTCTACAAATAGATCGTGTGTAGGTATAGGTTTGTTTAAACAATCAGGACTGTTTGAACAAGTAAGGAAGTAAGGAGGAAAGCAGATGAATAAAGGACGCGTCACTCAAGTAATGGGTCCGGTCGTAGACGTACAGTTCGGCCGTGGTCAATTACCTGAAATTTATAACGCATTAAAAATTGAGCGTCAAGCTCAGACTTCTGGGGAAGTTGACGTTGACCTTACCTTAGAAGTGGCACTTCACTTAGGTGATGACACTGTTCGTACAATTGCCATGTCTTCCACAGACGGTATTGTTCGTGGTATGGAAGTTGCGGACCAAGGTAAGCCAATCGCTGTTCCAGTTGGTGACGATACATTAGGACGTGTATTCAACGTTCTTGGTGAAAACATCGACCTAGATGAGCCTATTGCTCCATCTGTTCGTCGTGATCCAATTCACCGTCAGGCTCCTGTTTATGAAGAGCTTTCTACAAAAACAGAGATCCTTGAAACTGGTATTAAAGTAGTAGACCTTCTAGCACCGTACATTAAGGGTGGTAAGATCGGTCTCTTCGGAGGTGCCGGTGTAGGTAAGACGGTATTAATTCAGGAATTAATCAATAACATTGCACAAGAGCACGGTGGAATTTCCGTATTCGCAGGGGTAGGGGAGCGTACTCGTGAGGGGAACGACCTTTACTTCGAGATGAAGGATTCCGGCGTTATCAACAAAACAGCGATGGTATTCGGTCAGATGAACGAGCCACCTGGAGCACGTATGCGTGTTGCATTATCAGGCTTGACAATGGCGGAATATTTCCGTGATGAAAAAGGTGCAGACGTACTTCTTTTCATCGACAACATCTTCCGTTTCACGCAAGCGGGTGGTGAGGTATCTGCATTATTAGGTCGTATGCCTTCTGCCGTAGGTTACCAGCCAACACTTGCTACAGAAATGGGTATGCTGCAAGAGCGTATTACATCGACGAAGAAAGGTTCCGTAACATCGATCCAAGCGATTTACGTACCTGCCGATGACTATACTGACCCAGCACCAGCAACAACGTTTGCTCACTTAGATGCTACAACAAACCTTGAGCGTAAGCTTTCTGAGATGGGTATCTATCCAGCGGTGGATCCATTAGCTTCCACTTCCCGTGCATTGTCACCGGAAATCGTTGGAGAAGAGCACTATGAAGTTGCTCGTCAAGTTCAGCAAACACTTCAAAAGTATAAAGAGCTTCAAGATATCATTGCCATCCTAGGTATGGACGAGCTATCTGAAGAAGATAAATTAACAGTACACCGCGCCCGTCGCATTCAGTTCTTCCTTTCTCAAAACTTCCACGTGGCGGAGCAGTTTACAGGCCAACCTGGATCTTACGTGCCGGTTAAAGAAACAATTAAAGGTTTCAAAGAAATTATCGAAGGTAAGTACGATGACTTACCAGAGGATGCTTTCCGTCTCGTAGGTAGAATCGAAGAAGTAGTAGAGAAAGCGAAGCAAATGCAATAAGAAGCTTGGGCTTTTGCAAAAATCGTGTAAAAAGACTTCCTAGTGAAGTATTTTGTTGGAAATCCTGATTTCTTTGAAATTTTGTAATTTCCTAGGGAATATTGCTAGGTTATAGTTGCGAATTTTGTAAAAGGGTCGCTTCGAAAAGGAGGGTGAACCGTGAAGACGATGCAAGCAAATGTCGTCACTCCTGATGGCAGCGTATTTGAAGGACAAGTAGAGATGGTTACTGTAAAAACTACGGAAGGTTCTCTTGGTATCATGGCCAATCACCTACCATTAGTTGCAAACTTAACTATCGGTGCTGTTCGCCTTAAAACAGAATCAGAAGTTCAGCTTATCGCTGTCAGTGGCGGTTTTATAGAAGTTCGCCCTGACGTTGTAAGTGTGTTAGCTGAATCAGCTGAATTACCGTCAGACATTGACGTCGCAAGAGCCCGTGCAGCGAAAGAACGTGCTGAACGCCGTCTCGAGCGAGCAAAACAAGAAAACATTGATTTCAAGCGTGCCGAGCTGGCCTTAAAACGTGCAATCAACCGATTAAACGTAGCCACCGGCGGGCAATAATAAAAGAATAATTAGATGGAAACGTCCAGAGCGAAGGCTCTGGACGTTTTTTCAGGTTTTGGGGTAAGGAGGGGGGGAGAAGCTTGCACCTATATGGTCACGGTGTCCCGGAGAAGGTTGACCGGGACGACAAAACCCAGAAAAAAAAAAGGAGAAAGGAAGAGGAAAAAGGAGCGTGAATTAGGGAGAAAATGTCCCGGACAAACCCGTCCAGGACAAATAAAATTAATAGCTACACCATTCAATATACTTCACTTTATTTTGATTATTAGACCCTTTAAATTGGTTAATAACTGGTGAAAGATCCATATAGGGTGGAATATTTGTTTGTACATTAGGCTGATAATACATCATGCTGCTCCACAGGTATATTTCTGGGTTCTTTACTATTTTAGCTTCGACAGGATTAAAGTGAATGTATTTACTTAAATGAAGAATTCCCCTTTTATCCTTAACGGGTTTGGATGTAAAGCGCCCCTCAAAAACTGGTCCTCTATAGTTGTATTTATTATTAAAGTATCGGGCATAAAGCTTGTTAATGTCGTACATAATTATTTTGGATATTTCTGTTCCGTTTGAGCTTATTTGAAGATGATAATGGTTATTCATGAGGCAGAAAGATGTAAGTTGGAAGGGGTATTTAGAATGAGTTCTTTCAACTAAATTTAGAAAGAACTGACAATCTTGTGGTTCATAAAAAAGTGACTCTTTTCTTATTCCACGGTTTAATATGTGGTACTGTTGACCTGGTGTCCATATTCTTTTTTTCGACATAATCAGATCGCTCCTACTCTAATAAAATGTTTTTTCTAAATTCGACAAATTATTTTTGTTTCCTTTTAAGTTTTTATTCAGATTTGACAGTTTTGTGAACAATTGAGAGGAAGGTTAGCAAGTGGTGTACGCTATAAAGTTCATTCCACTCCCCATGACGGTAAAACAAATTACCGTTTGAACAATTTGTTATTTTTCTATAGAAAAAAGGTATATTTTTATGTAATGGTGAATGGTATATAGTGTTGGGCTTGTTTTTGGGGATGGGGATTTTGGTGTGTTGTTTTATTTAAAAAAACACTCTGGGGCTGCGAAGGAGGGCTAGAATTGAAAAAATGGCCTCTTACTAGTTTTATTAAATTATTGAGTTGTTGATAAATCTAAAAACTTTAGGTTTTTATGGTAGTAGTTCTTTGACTTTTTACGGTAGCTTTAACTAGCTCCCCAAGTGCTGAAAGCCCCAGATAGCAGGAATTTAGCCAAATGAATTTCTAGAATGATATCACAATCAATTATCCTGCTATAAATTGATAGGAGGTAGGCCTCAAAGATCGGATTTATCTTTACTGTTCCAGCTTTATTATTTCATTTACTACAAAAAAATAATTTGTTAAACAAAAACACTAGATTGTTGATTTTTCGCCATATTTATTACACTTAATTGTTTAGAAAGTATAATAACTTAAACTGTACTAATGAAACTAATACAGCTGTTATAATCAAATTTTGTAGAAAAAAGATTGTTAAATGGCGCACAAAATCATTAAAAAACCGTCCAATGTAAAAGTGTAGCTATATATTTTTCAAAAAAAGAAAAACAGATATTTTTCCATATATAACCATCAACAATAAACAGAACCGAAATTTAACCATAACACCTTTGCTGACCAAAAAAATTTAATTTTTATTAAATAATAATAATTATAATTAAATAACCACCAATTGCAACACTCAAAACCCTTTTAAATCAACGTTTGGACCAAAATTAACAATCAGTAAAATAAGGAAAACAATATTAATATGGTATCAATAGTAATTACCTGAGAATTTCGAATAATATAGACATTAATTTCTCCACTTTGTTATAATTTGAGTGGGAGTTGGATTAAAACAGAATATTACATGGAGGGGAGTGAATATATGGGACTGGGAGTATATTTTGATAATTATATCTATGTGTTATTATTCATGACTTTAGGTGTTGCACTTCCAGTAGCAGCGCTAACATTTGGTAGACTTGTTCGACCAAATAACCCATACGCAGAGAAGTTGACTACGTATGAAAGTGGTATAGCTCCAACGGGTGATGCGCAGGTTCGGTATCATGTAGCCTATTATATCGTAGCGCTCGAGTTCGTCATTTTTGACGTTGAAACCGTTTTCTTATACCCTTGGGCCGTAGCGCTAGGACAGCTCGGTTGGGTAGGTCTTAACATTGGCTTAATCTTTATAGCCATCTTAGGGTTAGGACTTGCATATTCTTTCAAAAAGAAGGTGCTAGAATGGAACTAAAAGGTTTTCGCGAAACAGAACAATATGACCCTCGTATCCTCGAGGATATACAGAAAAGTGTGTTTTTCACCAAGCTTGAGCAATTGAAAGCATGGTCACGTACAAGATCTTTATGGCCTCTTACGTTTGGTCTTGCCTGTTGTGCAATTGAAATGATGAGCACTGGTGCAGCGAGATATGACTTTGACCGTTTTGGGGTTATTTTTCGTGCATCACCAAGGCATGCGGATGTCATGATTGTGGCTGGTACGGTAACAGCGAAAATGGCACCGGTACTAAGAACTCTATATGATCAAATGCCTGAGCCGAAATACGTTATATCCATGGGTTCCTGTGCTACTTGCGGTGGACCGTACAAAGAGTCCTACAGTGTATTAAACGGGGTAGACCGTATTGTACCAGTTGACGTATATGTACCGGGTTGTCCTCCAACTCCTCCTGCATTAATTGATGGTGTAGATTTGCTTCGTGAAAAGATTCGTAGAGAAGCAAAAGGAGAGAAGGTGACACAAGGATGAGTCAAGAAGTGTTGGACCTTATTGTGAAAAAAGTCGATGGATTCCTTGGAGAAGAGGTTGTAGGTAAAAAACCTGAACCTCCGCCAGAGCCGGAACCAGAAGAGGAACCAAAGGCAGAAGAGGCTGAAGCCGATGACCCAAAGGCAAAAGCTAGAGCTGCAAGGGCAAAAAAGGCTGCAGCTGCAAAAAAGGCGGAGGAACCGAAACCGCCTGCACGACTAAACTTCGGAAAGCCCTTAATAGAATTGCCAAGTGAAAAATGGTCCGTTGAACTTGCGGAGCTGCTTCGTGATGATCCGGAACTTCAATTTGATTTCTTATCTTGTATTACAGGTGTGGATTACGAAGAACATATGGAAGTTGTTTATAACTTTTATTCAACTGTAAAAAAGCACTACCTCTATTTGAAAGTGATAACACCTCGTGAAAAGCCATCTGTTGTTTCTGTAGATTCTGTTTGGAAGGCAGCAGATTACATGGAACGAGAAATTTATGATTTGCTAGGTGTTGATTTCCCAGGCCATTGGAATTTAAAAAGAATTCTTCTTGATGACGGCTGGGAGGGTCATCCACTTAGAAAAGATTATATTACCGACAAAAAAGCTCTTGGATTGGATTAGGGGGTGCTGAACGGATGTCAATTAAAACGGAAACGATGACATTAAATATGGGTCCACAACACCCTAGTACACACGGCGTATTCCGATTGCTCGTTGAAGTAGACGGGGAAACGATTACGAAGGCCGAACCAATCATGGGTTATTTACATCGTGGATCTGAGAAACTAGCAGAAAACTTTATCTATACGCAATTTATCCCATACACGGATCGATTGGATTACATGAATGCCATGACAAATAATTACGTTTATTGTGCTGCTGTAGAGAAATTGCTAGATTGGGAGATTCCTGAGAGGGCAGAGTATTTACGGGTTATCACAATGGAGTTAAACAGGATAGCCAGTCATCTTGTTTGGTGGGGAACGTATTTGCTTGATATTGGTGCTCTAAGTCCATTCCTGTACGCATTCCGTGATCGCGACCATATTCTTGATTTGCTAAATGAAATCAGCGGTGCGCGAATGACCTTTAACTATCATAGAATTGGCGGAGTAAAATGGGATGCTCCGGAAGGATGGGTTGATAAAGTTAAAGAGAAAGTTAAGGTTTTACGTGAAAATATCAACGAATACGACACCCTTGTGACAGGGAATGAGATTTTCCAAGCCCGAACAATAGGGGTAGGGAAATTAACAAAAGAACAAATCTTAAACTGGGGGATTTCTGGACCATTAGCACGTGCATCTGGTCTAAAGATCGATATACGTAAGGAGGAGCCATATTCCATCTATGATCGATTTGATTTCGATATCCCGACACAAGAAGAAGGGGATGTATACGCCCGCTATAAAGTAAGAATTGCGGAAATGTACGAATCTCTTAAAATTATTGAGCAAGCATGCGAGCAAATTCCTGAAGGGGATATTATCCATAAAAAAGGTGCACGTATCATGATGATCAAGCCTCCGGCTGGAGAAGCTTACACTCGTGCGGAAGCATCAAAAGGAGAAATCGGGGTTTACGCCATTAGTAATGGTAAAAACAAGCCTTACCGTGTAAAGCTTCGTAGACCTTCCTTCGTTAATGTAGCTATTTTACAAGATATACTTATAGGCCAAAGCATTCAAGATCTCGTAGCCATTTTCGGTAGCTTAGATATCGTTCTTGGGGAGGTGGATGCGTAATGGATCTCCTGTACATGACGATTTATTCCGTCATAATTTTAAAGTTAATGTTAGCAGGTGTTACGTTTTCCATTCTTTTTGAGCGTAAAGTTATCGGGTACATGCAAATGCGTCCAGGGCCAAATAGACACGGTCCTTGGGGTATACTTCAAACGGTTGCTGACGTTATGAAGCTCCTCATGAAAGAGGATGTTATTCCACGTCAGGCTGATAGAGCGATATTTGTATTAGCTCCAGTTATCGCTTTTGCTCCAGCATTTACGGTATATGCCGTTATCTCATGGAGTGACACAATTTACGCAGCGGATTTAAATATTGGTGTGCTTTATTTTCTAGGGGTATCCTCCATGACAATGTTAGGGGTATTAATGGGCGGATGGAGCTCAAATAACAAATACTCCTTACTAGGTGCTATTCGTGGGGTTGCTCAAATGATCAGCTATGAGCTCCCGTTAGTCCTTTCCATCTTAGGTATCGTAATTTTAGTAGGTTCATTAAATCTTAGAGATATCGTTTACTTTCAGCAAGATATAGGAATGTGGTTTATCATTCCTCAATTCTTAGCCTTTGTTATTTACATGATTTCAGCAATTGCTGAGTTGAACCGCTCTCCATTTGATTTACCTGAAGCAGAGTCAGAGCTTGTATCAGGTTACCATACGGAATATTCAGGGTTTAGATATGCGTTCTTTATGTTAGCAGAGTACACTTATGCGATTGCTATTGCAGCTTTTGCCACAACGCTATTTTTGGGCGGTTGGTTAGGTCCAGCCTTCTTACCAGGAGTTGTTTGGTTCCTGTTAAAAATGTGTATCTTTATGTTCATTTGGTTCTGGTTACGTGCAACATTACCACGTGCCCGCGTAAGCCATTTGATGCAATTTAGTTGGAAGGTACTCATCCCGTTAGCGTTATTGAACATTGTAGTTACAGCGATTATAAAAGTGTGGATGGGGTGGTAAAATGTTTCGATTATTAAAAGGATTCGGTGTAACCTTTAATTATTTTAGGAAAAAAAATATCACCATCCAGTATCCTGATGAAAAAGTAGTTATGCCGGCGCGTTTCCGCGGAATCCATAGATTTTTTCCAGATAAATGTATCGTCTGTGACTTATGTGTCAAGGTTTGCCCTACAGATGTTATTACACTAACTGGAAAAAAATCAGAAGAGAATCCGAAGAAGAAAGTAATAGATACGTATAACATTGATTTCCAAGGCTGTATATTATGTGATTTTTGTACAGAGGTTTGTCCTACGGATGCGATCGTTATGACGGCAAGATATAACAATTTAAGCTCCTTCAATCGTGCGGAGCAGTTTAAAGATATCCATTGGTTATCCGATAACCACGTCTACGGTCATTATGAAGAATCGGACCCTGTACCGGAGATGGGAGAAAGAGGTGAGCGTAAGTGAGTACGCAGTTAATCTTCTTTCTTGTTCTAGCAATCATTGCTATCGCTGGTGCGGTCTTAGTTCTTAAACTAAATAAAATCTCTCATCGAATAGTGTCTATGTTCTTCACCTTCTTTGCAACAGCAGGTATTTACTTCCTTTTAGGTGCAGAGTTCATTGGGATTATCCAAATTATCGTTTATGCGGGTGCCGTAACGATACTCTTCGTCTTCGGTATGATGATGACGGAGCACCGTAACATAACCTTTGGATATCATCCTAGGAAAATCCATAGGGTCCTTAGTTTCATAGGAGTTGGAACGTTATTAGGATTAATGCTCTATGGCATCTCTACCCTGGACAATTTGCCGTTAAAAGAGCAATACGTAGGAACGGCAGAGGATATTGGTATTTCCCTTTATGGACACTACTTTATTGCTGTTATTGGAATGGGCTTTTTGCTTACAGCAGCTCTAATTGGAGCAATCGTTATTGCTCGGAAGGAGGCGAAGTAAATGGTCCACATTACATTCTTTTTAGCCCTTGCAGCAATTCTCTTTTGTATCGGATTGTACGGCGTGTTAACTAGAAGACATTTGGTTATCGTCCTAGTCTGTGTGGAGTTAATGCTTATGGCCGTAAGCATCAACTTAATAGCATTCTCTGCTATAGGACCATCCGCCGGTATCGAAGGTCAAGTGTTTACACTGTTCATCATTTCAGTCGCAGCAGCAGAGGTAGCTGTCGGTTTAGCAATATTAATTGCACTATATCGTAATAGAGAATCTATCGACGTAATAAAACATGACTTGTTGCGCTGGTAAAAAAGAAAAGCGGAAGCGTCTTGAACACGAGCGAAACACTGCTTGAATTTACTTCTTTGTAGTTTTGCGACGAGTTTACGAGGAGCAAGTAGACGCTGGAGCTAGACAGCTAAAGTTAAAAACAATATTTTAATCTAAAATAGATTGTGAACTTTTAATCTATCAACGATTAATAGAGGAAAAGGTGATGGTATGATACAAAATGCCTGGTTAATACCGGTCTTTCCGCTAATCGCCTTCATCATCCTGTTATTCTTTGGGAGATATCTTAAACAGAAATCTGCTTACGTTGGAATAACAGCTATGGCCCTGTCGTTCATACTAGCTGTACTTGTCTTGTTTGAACGAATTGGTGGAGATACCTATACAAATACGATTACATGGCTAACATTTGGAGATAGTACGATCAGCATGGGGTATGAAGTAACGGCATTGAACGCAATGATGCTCATTGTTGTAACCCTAGTAAGCTTAGTCGTACACATTTTCTCAAAAGAATACATGCATGAAGATGATAGAATAAATGTTTTCTACTCCTATCTAGGATTATTCTCCTTCTCCATGCTAGGTTTGGTGCTGGCACCAAACATTCTTCAACTCTTTATTTTCTGGGAGCTAGTGGGATTATGCTCGTACTTGCTTGTTGGATTCTGGTTCTTCAAGCCAGAAGCGGCAGCCGCTGCGAAAAAAGCCTTCTTAACAACTAGAATTGGGGATGTTGGTTTACTTATCGGTTTAGTCCTTCTATTCACTGCTACCGGCAGCTTCGAATACGGAGAAGTATTTGCAGCAATGGAAGCTGGACTATTAAACGGAACAATTAGTGAAGCACTAGTAACGGTAATTGCTATCTGTATCTTCCTTGGTGCTGTCGGTAAATCGGCACAGTTCCCGCTTCATGTCTGGTTACCTGACGCAATGGAAGGTCCAACGCCAGTTTCCGCTTTAATCCACGCAGCAACGATGGTTGCTGCAGGGGTATACTTAGTTGGTGTTATGTATCCTGTATTCCTTGCATCTAACACAGCTATGACAGTAGTAGCTTATACTGGTGCAATAACGGCAATTTTTGCCGCAACCATTGCATTAGTAAATACAGATATAAAACGGATTCTTGCCTACTCTACGGTCAGTCAGCTTGGTCTGATGATCCTAGCCTTAGGTACTGTAGGATATGTTGCAGGTCTATTCCACCTTATGACACACGCATTCTTTAAAGCCCTCCTCTTCTTAGGAGCAGGTAGTGTTATTTACGGACTTCACCACCGTCAAGATATACGAAAAATGGGTGGTCTATGGAGCCGCATGAAAGTTACATCCATTACCTTCTTAATAGGTGCATTAGCCATCGCTGGGGTACCACCATTAGCAGGGTTCTGGAGTAAGGAGCTTGTTTTAGCAGCTGTATGGTACGAAGGGGACATCTTCCTTTTCATACTAGCAGTTCTAACATCTCTATTAACGGCATTTTATATGTTCCGTCTGTTCTTTAAAGCCTTCACTGGAGAGTTTAGAGGGGATCATGAGCCACACGGGGAGAACTCTAAACTAATGACTATGCCATTAGTAGTGTTAGCAACTTTAGCTGTTGTTGCAGGATTTGTGAATACACCATTTGGTTTCTGGTTAGAAGGATTTTTAACAGAAGGATTAAATGTAGGCTACTCCGCACATGGGGATGCTTGGTTAATCTTCTTATCTATTGGTATCGCAGTCGCAGGTATTGCTCTTGCGTGGGCAATGTACTATAAAAAATCAATTCCAGAGGACTTCTTGTCTAGTAAATTCCCTGGAGCCCATAAAGTTCTTTTGAACAAGTATTATATGGATGAATTCTATCAAAAAGCGTTCGTACTACCTACCGTTACCATCGGGAAATTCTTCTGGGAAGTGGACAGAAGTATCATCGACGGTATCGTGAACTTTGTTGGTCGTTCGACACGCAATTCTGGACGTACTTTTGCTAAACGCCATGATGGACAATTGCAAACTTACGGTCTTGTTACCATCATCGGAGGTCTCGCAGTCATCGCAGTTGCCTTCGTGTTAGGGGGGTATTTCGGATGATTGACACTATACTTTCATGGTTGGTCTTCTTACCATTAGCCGGAGCACTCTTAATCCTGACGATTCCGAAAGAAAACAAAAACGTGATAAGGTCCATTGCAATTGGGACATCGATCCTTGCGTTTTTCGTATCCGTCGTTTTATGGGCAGCCTTCGATAGGGGACATTCTGGGATGCAATTTTACCAAGTTGTTCCTTGGTTAAACCTTGACTTCCTGCAAATAAATTATGAAGTTGGTGTCGACGGATTGTCAGTACCACTTGTGGTGTTAACAACAATCGTAACGACCTTAGCATTATTTGCATCCTTGTCGATTCAACATCGAGTAAAAGAGTTTTATGTTTGGACCTTGGTATTACTTACGGGGATGCTAGGTGTATTTGTAGCTTTAGATATGTTCCTATTCTTCTTATTCTTTGAGCTAACCCTCATTCCAATGTTCTTCATTATCGGAATATGGGGTGGAAAGGAACGAGAATACGCATCATTCAAGTTCCTTGTATACACCGGATTAGGTAGTGCCATCATGTTCATTACTTTCATTGCTATGTTTGTTTATGGTGGAACAGCTATGGGAGGACTTCAGAACTCATCCTTTAGTATTCCACAATTAGCGGAAATTTATGCCAACACTGATGCAATTTCTGCAGGTGTTAGGGGAGCATTGTTCTTAGCTCTATTTATTGCCTTTGCAGTAAAGCTTCCAATCTTCCCGTTCCATACTTGGTTGCCAAATGCCCACGTTGAAGCACCAACAGCAGCGTCTATGATTTTAGCTGGTGTGTTGTTGAAAATGGGGGGATACGGTTTAATTCGTGTCGGAATTGGGATTTTACCAGACCAAGCAGCCCGCTTTGCAACATTAATTGCTATTCTCGGTGTTGTAAATATCATTTACGGTGCACTATTAGCCCTAGTACAAACGGATTTGAAGCGTCTTGTTGCCTTCTCGAGTATTAGTCATATGGGGATCGTTCTTTTAGGAATTGCATCCTTCACGGCATCAGGGATACAGGGGGCAATCTTTCAGCTTGTCTCTCACGGATTTATTTCTGCACTCCTGTTCTTTATGGTAGGTGCCCTTTATGAACGAACGAAGACAAGAACGATTTCTGAACTGGGAGGTCTATCTAAATCCGTACCGATTCTTGCAGGTTTCACCCTTGCAGCGGCGATGGCTTCTGTAGGTTTACCTGGATTATCTGGGTTCGTAAGTGAGCTTTTAGCTTTTATTGGTGTATTTGGAGCAGATGCATCCATTTTACCAGCTGCAAAGCTATGGGGTGTTATCGCTGGAATAGGTATTATCTTAACAGCGGCATACCTTCTATGGGCTGTACAACGTACAACATTCGGACAACTGAACGACAAATATAAAGAATTACAAGATGCACGTCCATTGGAATATATCCCTATGATCGGTTTACTTGGGTTCAGTATTCTCATCGGAGTATATCCATATATCTTAAGTGACGTGATTAACATTACAGTTCTAGACATCTTGTCAAAGATAGGGGGTTAAAGACAATGTTGTTAGCTAATGATGCAAACTGGTCTTTAATGACTCCGGAAATCGTTTTAGCAGCTCTTGCGTTAATCATCTTTACGATCGACTTTATGACCGATATTAAAGGGAAGAAACCTTTCCTTGGACGTTTGAGTATCATTTCTTTGCTTATTACAGCTGTACTCGTACTGTTTACAAACAATGATGGAGGTACGATTGGGCACGTTTTCGTTGTAGACTCCTTCTCCATGGTCTTTAAGTTGATCATTCTTGTAGGTGTAGCGCTAGTCATTGGGATCAGTATGTACTACCTAGATAAACATGAAGACATCTATCAAGGGGAGTATTATTCCTTAATGCTCTTTGCTACCCTAGGTGCAATGCTGATGGTTTCCTCAGCAGATTTGATTGTTTTATTTGTAGGGTTAGAGATCCTTAGTATCTCGTCTTACTGTTTAGCCGCCTTCAAAAAATATAATCGAAAGTCCACAGAGGCAGGTATCAAATACGTTGTCCTTGGTGGAACAGCATCAGCGTTTATCCTTTATGGGATGTCGTTCCTATATGGTCTAACGGGAACAACTAGTATTGTGGAAATCCGTGAAGCAATACCAACATTATGGGTTGATTATACATGGGTTATTGCCATGAGCTTTTTATTCATGCTGGCAGGTTTTGGTTTCAAAATTTCCGCAGTTCCATTCCATATGTGGGCACCAGATGTATATGAAGGATCACCAACACCGGTTACAGCATTCTTATCCGTTGTCTCAAAGCTTGCGGGCTTTGCCATCGTGTTGCGTTTGTTCTTCGTAACATTCGAAAATATTTACGTAGAATGGGCATTTACCTTTGCTGTCATAGCAGCATTAACCATGGTTATTGGTAACTTTATTGCCCTTACTCAGAAAAATGTGAAGCGTTTAATGGCGTATTCAGGTATTGCTCAAGCTGGTTACTTACTCGTACCGATAGCGGCAGTGGTAACAGAAGCAGATACCTTTACTATGATTGCTTTCTATGGAATGGCCTATGTATTAATGACACTAGGAGCTTTCGCGATCATTATTTTGGTTACGGAGGATTCAGGAAAGGAAGATATGTCCAGCTTTAAAGGGCTGTGGGAGCGCTCCCCATACATGGCAGTAGCAATGTCTGTATTTCTTATTTCATTGGCAGGTCTTCCACTTACACTAGGTTTCTGGGGTAAAGCTTACATCTTCTTCGGTGCTGTTGCAGCAGGCATGACATGGTTAGCAGTAGTGATGATCGTCACAAGCGTAGTTTCCTTTTTCTACTACTTTGGCATCATCAGGCAAATGTTCATGCGCGAACCAGAACCAACGGACCAAGAAATCAAAGTGCCTGTATACCTTTCCGTAGTGGTTACAATTTGCTTAGCAGTAACTGTAGCCCTAGCGTTCATTCCAAGCATCGTAATGGATTGGCTGCAAGGCCTAACCTGGATGGGGATGTTCTAATTAATACTTTGTGAAAAAATGTCCTGTTTACGGACATAATCAGCCTCTCTCACCGAATTTACTATTACAAGTAAGTTCAATGGTGAGAGAGGTTTTTGTTTTTAAAAGGCTATATTTTAAAGTTGTCTTTATAGAAAAATATTAGTTGGCTTGGATACGCTACAGCCTCCTACACTCCTCCAAGCTTCTCAAAAAAACAAAGGTACCAAAACAGCCTTTAAAAAGCAGGTTTAGGACAAATTAGCTTTGGTGAATTATTTAAGTATATTTCTATTTATATAAGAAATAATCCACTATGTTTACTTCTTCTCTAATTCGACTTTTTGTACCAAAAACTTACAATTGTCACGATGTTTTGGAAGAATTTCACTAATTTATACTTGGTAATTCATGTAATTATCCTAACAATTTAAACCAAAAATTATCCAATATTAGGAAATTACGAACTTGTAACTAAAGTACTATTTGTAACATGTCTGTAATATTTATCGCATGAAGTGGGGGTTTAGCACGTAAATATAGTAATAAGTTTATTATTATCTACAAAAATCCAAAAAGTATTCTTTTATAATTAAAAGAGCACCCATTTATTTCGGTACCCAAAGTATGAAAATAAAAGAGTTTTCACAAAAAAAGGAATAGCAATTTGTAAGGAAATTCGATATTATTATCATTGTGACCTTGTATCGTCTATTAAGGAGAATGGTGGATACTGGGACAAGTTAAAGACCGCAAGAACTATGCTTAAGTAGATGTGTTTGGAGGTAATAATCATGTTCCAGTCTTTGGGGCAGCAAGCTTTACTAAGTATCTTCGTAAACCTAATGGTTTTAACAATCGTTTGGTGGTCTATACAAACCTTTAAAATGGAGTTGTTTGTAAAAGATCCAGACGATCCAAAGGCAAAGGTACTGGTTATCATCATAGCAGTTGCATTGACACATTTAGTGAGCAGCTTTTTGTTAAATTATTTAAACTGGTCCATGATGTTAAGGCATTTATTTTAATAATTGTTGAGACATTTCCAGTAAATGAACGTCTAACTTAAAGAGTAGAAAAAATTGAAAGTAATGCATAAAAGTAACAGTTGATAGGTGTAGACTGTTTAGATCTAGCGCCTCCATGTTTTTTCAAGGTGCTGATGGTATTACTTACATAGGATTGGTATGTAATTAGTATTAAATAAATCGCATTTTTTCAATACCGTGTCCTATTGTGAAAAAAGTGAAGCACATGCAGAAAATGGCGTGTAATGTCGTGTTTTAGTGGATACTTCCATGTATGTCTTTCTCTTATAAGGCAACAATGCTAATAAGAGATCTCGTTCAAAAGAACGGTTTATCAGGAGAGGATATACATGGGGAAAAAGTGGCAATTAATCACCGTTACATTAGCACTGTTATTAAGCTTCACACTTCTATTTGAAGAGAGTAAAACTCGTTCAGAAAACAATGACACTCAATTACCGAAAGAAACCTTACAAATTATTGAAGAGGAATTGACTGGGCTGGATATTCGTTTGAATAACTACCATATTTACGGTCGTAATCACCAAGATGGAATTCCCTCATACGATAAAGTAATGGATTATCTAAACTATTGGAAGCAGACGAATGATCGAGTTGAATGGACGTTTCAAGAAACAAAAGGAAGAGAAAAATGGATAGGAACTTATAATGATCCCACATCGTCTTATACAGAGAAAATGACGGTATTTATTACACCATCAAATAATGGGAAGCAATACAGTGCCTACACCATTTATGAAGTTTCGTTTTTACCGATTGAAAAATGGCATGATTCGTTTTCTGAACTGTTTGATTCCACATCAACGTTGGCACATTTGAACAGCGATGACGTATTTTTGCGAGTGGAAGGATCAGTAAAGGGTAACGACGCAGCAAATGTGGATCAATGGGGCAATATGATTATGGACGTATTTTCTGCAGATATAGTTGAAGGCATAACTGAAGAAACGTTCGTCTCCTTATCAGCCCATACAGACTTGTGGGGACAGGAGATTGACTCGAACGGGCAAAAAATGAATCTACAAGTGGCATTACGAGCAATCCAAGACGGATTGGGCGAAGAAACAACCGTAACAATTGGAACACCACTAATAACTACTGAATATTAATAATATAGAATCTGGACGCGGAGGGGAATACTTTGGAAAAAATCATCGTCCGCGGTGGCAGGCGCTTGAACGGCACTGTCCGAGTCGAAGGAGCAAAAAACGCCGTTTTGCCGGTCATCGCTGCATCCATTTTGGCCAGCAAAGGCACGAGTAACATTTATGATGTACCAGCACTTGCTGATGTATACACAATAAATGAAGTATTACGCAATTTAAATGCAGATGTATCATATGAGGATGGACACATCTCAGTAAATGCTGAAGGAATGTTAAATACAGAAGCACCTTTTGAGTATGTTCGTAAAATGCGAGCGTCGTTCCTTGTGATGGGACCATTATTGGCCCGTGTGGGACACGCAAGGATTGCTTTACCTGGTGGATGCGCCATTGGCTCACGTCCGATAGATCAGCATCTTAAAGGTTTTGAAGCCATGGGTGCTGAAGTTGAAATCGGAAATGGTTTCATTGAAGCAAAAGTCGATGGTCAGCTAGTTGGAACAAAAATCTATCTAGATTTCCCAAGTGTAGGCGCCACAGAAAACATTATGATGGCTGCGACTATGGCAAAGGGCTCTACAATTATCGAAAACGCTGCGGAAGAGCCTGAAATTGTATGTCTTGCAACGTACTTAAACTCCATGGGAGCAAAAGTGCGCGGGGCAGGAACAGGAACAATCAGAATCGAAGGTGTGGAAGAACTGCATGGTGCAGACCACACAATAATTCCAGACAGAATTGAAGCTGGCACATTTATGGTTGCCGCTGCTATTTCTGGCGGAAACGTTTTGGTGGAAAATGTACTGCCAGAGCATTTACGCCCACTTATTGCAAAAATGACAGAAATGGGTGTCATTATTATTGAGGAAAGTAACGGACTGCGTGTAATTGGCCCAGAAAAACTTAAATCTGTGGACATTAAAACAATGCCACACCCTGGTTTCCCTACAGATATGCAAGCGCAAATGATGTCATTGCTTCTTTGCTCTGAGGGAACTGGAGTCATTACAGAAACTGTATTTGAAAACCGATTTATGCATGTAGAAGAGTTCCGTCGTATGAACGGAAACATCAAAATTGAAGGCCGTTCTGCTATCGTTACAGGGCCAAGTGAACTGCAAGGCGCTGAAGTGGCAGCAACAGACTTACGTGCAGGAGCAGCACTTATTTTAGCGGGACTCGTAGCTGACGGCTACACCCGAGTTACTGAACTAAAACACATCGATCGCGGCTATGTAGATCTCGCAGGTAAATTAAAAAATCTAGGTGCCGAAATCGAACGTGTATATGAAGTAGACGAAGAGGAACTGGAAAACAAAGAAGCACCAGCTCCACTAAAAATGAATCCAAACTTTGCTTAAGGATGTCAGCTCCAATATTTGTTGGAGCTGCTTTATTTATGTACAAAGTTTTTTTTCCAATTTAAAAAGGTGTATTTGCTTGGCATACTAACTTAATTCCAATACTATGTTATATGTTATCCAAATATGAAATAAAAAAGCGTTGTATTGAAATTGTAACAAAGTCCATTCAGCTGTAATAATACAGTTCAATGGACTTTTTATTTCAGGGAAAAACACTATATTAAAGCCCGAAAGAGGAAAAAGGTAATAATGGTTTCCAAAAGCTTCAAAATGAATTATTAAATGAATAAATTAATGTGTTTATACAAACCCTTTAGATAAATAACTACAAAATTAATTACCATTGGATTGAAATGTATCCAACTTATGTATGGTAAAAAATTTAAAGCAGAGTTTCTAATGAATGCTCTATTATACTCATGGTTTTAACCCGGGTAAAATGAACCTGGTTCAGCTTACCGGGGATCAAATTACTCTTTTCAAAACACCTCACCCCCTAAAAACTACTTCCCTTAATTCATCGCTTTCCATCAAAGAGAAAACACCGGCATACAATTGCTAGACGGACTTAAGTAGTAGAGACACGACTCATTTTTTTTTTTCATAAAGGGGTTAATGATAACTAGGTTTCACCGGTTTTCTATTAAAACCTACTAGTGCTAGAAAAAAATCTAGTATATTCTCTGTTAAATTTGTTCTAACTAGTAATGAGGTTTCATAGATATGTGGTGTAGGCAGGAAAAGGAAAGAACCGGAGATGTTATCATTGGAGAGGTGAAAATAAAAATGAAGCAGATCACAGCCGTAATGTTCATATTCATAGCAGTAATTTTAGTTATCCCGTCCTTACTTGTTGTGGGATTTTCAAACGATGACCCTGTACCAGTAAATACATTTTCTTCAGAGGAAGATGTACCCGATTTAGTGGTAACAGATGGGGAGCCTATGGAGGAAAAAGTTATTTCTGTCTTCCGTACGGAATCGGAAACGATTGAAGAAGTTCCTTTAGAGGAATATATTGCTGGTGTGGTAGCAAGAGAAATGGATGCAGCTTATGAGATGGAAGCCCTTAAAGCCCAGGCTTTGACGGCTAGAACATACATTATAAATTTACTCTTAATGGATAGTAACCTTGATTTGCCAGATGGTGCTGATGTATTAGACACGGTGCAACATCAGGTTTACTCCAATGAAGAGGAAATGAGGGAACGTTGGGGAACGGATTTTGACTGGAAGATGGCAAGGATAAAACAGGCGGTTTATGAAACACAGGGTCAAATAATCACTTACAATGGGGAGCCTATTACAGCTTCGTTTTTCTCCACTAGTAATGGCTTCACGGAGAATTCAGAGGAATACTGGACAAGTGAAATCTCTTATTTAAGGAGTGTTGAAAGTCCTTGGGATAGAGAATCCCCTCGATACGAAGGAGAAGCGAGTTTCTCTGTGGAAAGGTTTGAGCATACATTAGGTGTATCTTTAGGTGATGGGTCCGTTGGAAATGTGTTAAGTAGAACAACTGGAGGTAGAGTAGCTAAAATAGAAATTGGAGGTCAGGAGTTCACGGGCCGTGAAATTCGCGAACTCTTGGAATTGGATTCCACAGACTTTACAATAGAGCGTGTAGGTGACGTCATTGAGGTTGAAACCCGTGGTTGGGGTCATGGTGTCGGTATGAGTCAGTTTGGTGCCCATGGAATGGCCCAGGAAGGCTTTACCTATGACCAAATTATTAAACATTACTACCAAGGGGTAGAAATTCAGCATGCAGATAGCTTTCTCGGCTCCTTAATGGCTGCAGAGCAGACGGAAGGGGAAGTGACCACTCCGTAAAAAAATGGAGTGATTGTCACCAATTAATATTAATTTAAACCAAGGCTGGAGGGGATGGAAATTAGGTATCCCTTTCAGTCTTTACTTCTTTAGAGTGAAAAATCAAGTATTCCCCCATTTCCACCCCACTTCGCGAAAAAGGACGAATTTTGACTTATTTGTTAGCAATTATAACGATGTTAAAGACCATTTCTCATTTCTAAATAATATAAGGGAAAACCCTGTAGAATCCCCGCAATGCCCTTTTTCCAATTCTTAAACGTTATGGTTTAATTAAAAAAGGTTAATTTTCGACTACATAAAAATAAAGGCTGTTTTAGCAAACTTTGTTGCTTTTAAAAAGCTTGGAGAAGCGGAAGGCGGCGACTCCAGTGTTGCCCGCGGAAAGCGTCCGACTGTTGTTGCATCCAAGCTAAAAAATATGCTTTCAAAACAACAATCTATGCGAAAAGAGCCAAATTAAAAGGAAGTGAATTTTGTTTTGGATAAAGGTGAGAATGGCTCGAGGGTTTTTAAAATATCTGTCGGAATTGCAGCGGTATTTGTCCTGATCGGTATACTCATGCCTAATAGATTAGGATGGGCGATGGAACAAGCACAAGGGTTTATATTGAATTCATTTGGATGGTTTTATCAACTGGTGGCAACGTTTTTCCTGTTTTTTGCCTTGTTTATGGTTTTTAGCAAATACGGAAAAATAAAATTAGGAAAAGCAGATTCAAAACCGGAATACAATCGACCAACATGGTTTGCCATGTTATTTTCCGCAGGTATGGGGATTGGTTTATTGTTTTATGGTGTTTCTGAACCTATCGCACATTTTTCTGCTCCTCCGCAAGGGGAAGGAAGCACAGAACAATCTGCAATAGCTGGACTGAGATATACTTGGCTTCACTGGGGGCTCCATGCTTGGGCAATCTATGCCATCGTAGCATTAGCACTCGCTTATCAAAAATTTAGAAAAGATGCACCAGGACTAATGAGTGCAACGCTCTATCCTGTACTTGGTGAAAAGGTGAAAGGTCCTATTGGTCAAACAGTGGACATCGTTGCAGTTTTCGCTACACTATTCGGTGTAACTGCTTCGCTGGGACTGGGAACACAGCAAATAAATGCTGGGCTAGAATACCTGATTGGTATTCCGAATAACTTCACGGTACAAATGATTATCATGGGAATTATTACCGTACTTTTCATCATCTCAGCAAATACAGGAATCTCAAAAGGTATTAAATACCTTAGTAATACAAATATGACCCTTGCGGCCATATTATTTATTACGATGTTAATTTTAGGACCAACGGTGTTTTTATTAAATACGTTTACGACCACATTGGGAAGCTACGTACAAAACCTAGTGACCATGGGTTTACGTTTGTCTCCGTTTGATGAGGCAGAAGCGGCTTGGACTCGAGGGTGGACCGTTTTCTATTGGGCGTGGTGGATTTCTTGGACGCCGTTTGTGGGAATGTTCATTGCAAGGGTTTCAAAGGGGCGTACCATCCGTGAGTTTACGGTAGCGGTTCTATTAGTTCCAACCCTTGTATGCGCACTCTGGTTCACCATTTTTGGAGGAACAGGGATTTATTTAGAATTAATCGGAGGCTTAAGTGTTTCCAGCCAAAGCCTAGAGACAGCATTGTTCTATGTTTTTCAACAGTTACCGTTCGGTGTCATCCTGTCCATTTTAACAGTGGCATTAATTACGACCTTCTTTGTTACTTCAGCGGACTCTGCAACCTTCGTTCTAGGAATGATGACAACAGGAGGAAAGCTCAACCCACCGAACCGAGTCAAAATCACTTGGGGAGTTATTTTAGTTGCTTGTACAGCAGTATTAATGGCTTCCGGTGGATTAAGCGCCCTGCAAACAGCCATAATTGTAAGTGCCTTACCATTAACCTTTATAGTTCTAGTCATGTGCTATGGCTTGGTAAAAGCATTAAATAAAGAGATAAAAGAATTTAGCGTAGAAAAAACAGATAAGGAAACAAAAGAAAAAACACGCAAAATAAAAGCAAGCTAAATTCTATCGAATTGATTTTTGTTAAGAGATAGTTCGAAGTAATGAAAGGCGGCGACTCTAGTGACGAGCATGGTATCTAGAATTTCCAGCAAGTTGTCTCGATGGATACGCTACAAAACGATGCCTGTAACGGAGTCGAGTGAAAAAAATACTAACATTCTAGTAAAAAGGATGACCTAAAGGACAATACTTTTAGGGGCATCCTTTTTGATTGGATAACCCTGTTTAACTTTGATGTTGATTTTTCCTTCAGGTAGAGAGTGCTCCTGCGCCACTTCGTTTGCTCGTCGCAGGTAGAGAGTGCTCCTGCGCCACTTCGTTTGCTCATTTAAGCAATGAACAACGCTTGATTTCATAAGGGGTAATAGGGCCTCTTACTAGGTTATTCATAGGAAAATTGATTTTAAAAAAAATAATTTTCTAAAAAATGTATAAAGTTTAATCAATTTGATCAAAATGGTTGCTGAGGTGGTGATCAAATGAGTAATCATGAGGAGAAACAAGAAACAATGCAGGCGAAATTGAAAGGTCTAATGAAAAAGCGTTGGGCTGTGCCTGCAATCTATCTAGCATTAGCAGCACTAGTTTTGACAACATTTATGTGGCTTTCAGGATCTGGAGAGGATCTTGCAGACCGAGACTCTGAGTTTGATATAGAGAACCCAGATGGTCTTGAAGAACCATTGGCAGGAGACGATGAAGAAGCAATTCCTGTAACAGCTACAAATGAAGTATTCCAATTGCCAGTGCTAGACGAAAATGAAGTTGCAGTTGTTGGTACTTTTTATGACTATGAATCTTCTGCGGAAGAAAGACAAAACTCTTTAGTCCAATACAACAACTACTTCTATCAAAACAGAGGTATTGACCTTTCTTCTGAAGAAGGTGAAAGCTTTGACGTTACGGCTGCTATGAGTGGTACCGTAGTAAGAGCGGAAGAAGATGCCCTCTTTGGACAAGTGGTTCACATTGAACACGACGAAGATATTGTGACAATCTACCAAAGTCTTGAAGGAGTATTAGTAGAAGTTGGACAAACCGTGAAACAAGGTGACGTCATTGGTAGAGCTGGAAGAAATCTTTATAACAGCAATGCCGGTGTACACGTACACTTTGAAATTCGTAAGCAAGGTGTTCCTGTAAATCCAATGGATTTCATGGATCAACCAATGTCAGCTTTACCTCAATTCTCTGAGGATGACATCGCTGAAGAACAAGCACGAGAAGATGTTTTACCTTCCGAACACGAATAATAGACCCGAATAAAAAGGGCTATCTATCATTCAAGTTTGGAACGCTAAAGAACTGAGTCAGTAAAGGAAAACAATGTTTCCTACTTAACTAGGAAACATTGTATCCTATTGATCTTCTAAGTTTAGAATTAACAAATTTAAGCAGTAAAATGAAACTCAACGACTGAGAGATTTGTAGATGTAAACGAAAAAAATCAATTCGTTTTAGCTAGCACACCCGCCAAAGGAAAACAAAGCACTCAAGTCAATTTAAAAAGCAAAATCGCCTTGCACACAAACAAGCAGACGATTCAGCAATAAAAAGTTCACAAAATTTTCAGGGACCGGGTCCTTGAAATGAGGTTGTTACCAAAAATTTAATTGGTGGCAACCTTTTTTTGTTCCCTTATAAATCTTTGCTTTTTTGTGTTGTGTAAGGGTTTTAGCACTTCATTTATCATAAATATTATATTTGATTTACACTGTTCCTTGATTTTATGCATATCTCCCCGGGTTGGCTAATAAAATTTAACAAACCTTACCACAATGATAGGTCGTTCAAGAAGTATGAAGAGCGTGACAGGCAACCTGCATGCAACGGTGAACGCAGTAATTACATCTAAGAGAACGTCACGCTAGGGGTGCTGTCTTTTCTTCGTCTTTTTGAACTCCAGAAACACTCTAGGGAGGCGAGAGGTGTGCACGATTACATCAAAGAGAGAACAATCAAGATTGGAAGGTACATCGTAGAGACGAGGAAAACAGTAAGAACCATTGCTAAGGAATTTGGTGTATCCAAAAGTACCGTTCATAAGGACTTGACTGAAAGGCTTCCAGAAATTAACGCAGAGCTGGCAAATGAAGTAAAGGAGATCCTCGATTATCACAAGTCTATTCGACATTTGCGTGGCGGCGAAGCTACAAAGGTCAAATACCGAAAATCCGATGCGAAGAAAGAACCAGTTGCAGAAACAAAAGTATGATCATTCTAAATTCCTCCCACTATTTACCGTCAAAATATGATAAAATAATACAATAGTATAAAACTATTGTAGAATCGGTAAATTGAGTAAAAAAATTAGATCAATAGTCACACCATACTCAGGGAGGAAACGGAATGTTTGGAAGGGATATTGGAATTGATTTAGGTACAGCCAACGTGTTGATTCATGTAAAAGGAAAAGGGATCGTTTTAGATGAGCCATCGGTTGTTGCGATCGATACAACATCAAATCGTGTCCTCGCAGTGGGAGACGAAGCCTTTCGTATGGTCGGCCGAACTCCTGGAAATATTGTTGCCATCCGTCCATTAAAAGACGGGGTCATCGCAGATTTCGACACTACCGAAGCCATGTTAAAACATTTTTTAAACAAGGTCAAGGTTAAAAGCTGGCTGACAAAGCCACGTATTTTGATTTGCTGTCCTACAAACATCACTTCTGTAGAACAGAAAGCTATTCGAGAAGCTGCTGAAAAAAGTGGTGGAAAAAATGTGTACTTGGAAGAAGAACCAAAAGTGGCTGCAGTTGGTGCAGGAATGGATATTTATCAGCCAAGTGGAAACATGGTCGTAGATATAGGCGGTGGAACTACCGATGTTGCCGTTCTTTCCATGGGAGACATCGTCACCGCCTCTTCGATCAAGGTTGCAGGGGACCGCTTTGACAGCGATATCCTCCACTATATTAAGAAAAAGTACAAGCTGTTGATCGGAGACAGAACAGCAGAACAAATTAAAATAACCGTGGGAACAGTTTTTCCAGGAGCTAAAAATGAAGAAATGGATATTCGCGGCCGGGACATGGTTAGTGGCTTACCTAGAACTATTTCAATCAATTCAGAAGAGGTTAGGGAATCATTGGACGAAGCTATCTTCCATATTGTCCAAGCTTGCCGAAACGTATTAGAACGAACTCCACCTGAGCTTTCTGCAGACATTATTGATCGTGGAATCATTTTAACTGGTGGCGGTGCTTATTTGCATGGAATAGAACAGCTTCTCTCTGATGAGCTAAAGGTACCAGTTTTAACTGCAGAAGAACCTATGCACTGCGTTGCGAACGGAACGGGAATTTTATTGGAAAACTTAGAACGTGTATCAAGGAACAAAATACGCCTTTAGAAGGCGATTCAAGAAACGACAAACATAATAGAAAAAATTACCTTTCATTTGTTTTGCAGTTTCTTATGTGGCAAATTGTCTACATATATTATAATTAAAATCGACCTAGTCTATTATAAAAAATCTCCTCTACAGTTGTATAGAGAGTGTCGTACTGTTGATTATTAAAATACTGATGAATTTTTCGCAAAGAGGAATAGAGGTGGGAGTATGCTCCGAGGTTTATATACAGCAGGTGCAGGAATGATTGCCCAGCAACGTAGACAAGAAATGTTAACAAACAATATGGCTAATGCTAATACACCAGGGTTTAAAGCAGACCAAGCTTCCATGAGATCCTTCCCCAACCAGCTCTTAAAGGCTATGGGGACAAATCACATGCAAAAGTTCGGAACCAATCGAATCGGAGAACTGACAACGGGTGTGTACCTTCAAGAAGCAACTCCCAATTTCATTCAAGGGGCATTACAGGAAACATTTAACACAACAGACATAGCCCTACTCCAAGGGAACGTTCCTGGACAAGTCACCCTCATGTATTCGGTGGAAAACAACGAAGGGGAAGTTCGTTATACTAGAAACGGCAACTTCACCTTTGATGGACAAGGCTTCCTCACTACATCACAAGGTAATTATGTTCTAGATGCAGCAGGTGAACGAATTCAAGTTGGAAATGAAGATTTCCGCGTCACAAGGAACGGAGAAATTCTAGACGCTGACGAACAGCTTATTGCCCAACTAAATGTAGCAGTCATCCCAGATGCAGGGCAGCTTGTGAAAGAAGGGAACGGCCTCTTTCGATATGGCGGGGAAGAACAGGTAGTAACAGCTGTTAATAATGACGGCGTTACCTATCAGCTTCAGCAAGGCTTTATCGAACAATCCAACGTAGATACAGCCCAAACCATGACAGAAATGATGACAGCCCTGCGCACCTTTGAAGCAAACCAGAGAGTGCTTCAAGCCTATGACCGAAGCATGGAACGTGCCGTAAACGACATAGGAAGAATCGGCTAAGGTTGTTTTAAAAAAGCTGTTTTGTAAACATTTCAGCCAATAGCAACAAACAGAAAGATATTTCCAACCAAACAATAAACCAACCATGTTACAATAGTATTACTTTAATAACTTTTTTAGAAAGCTTGGAGAATTGGAAGGCGCCGACTCCAGCGGGAAAAGCAACTGCTGAAGACACCAGAGGGACGAGCTATTTCAGAGAGGCATCACGCGTGATGCCACTTGAATACGTTTCGAGTTGTCTCGGAACGTCATCGTTTACGATGGCTCTTGGATGTAGCTCCAAAGCAAAGCTAGCAAATGTTTTTGCGTCGAGTAATCGCAGACACAGGACTTGGGCTGTCTTCAGGCGTGATTGGTCCGCCTGTCTCTTCCTCTGATAGATCAGCTTCGTTGTATATCCGTCGAGATAAATTGATGTCTATTCGACGAAGCAATACACTTTGTAGCGGATCCAAGCTAAATTATATTTTAAAAAACAATAATCCATTTTGAAAAGAGCCTTCTACATATTCTGTAAGGTAATAACGATATGTTTATATACAAAAATTATAATAAAGCGAGTGAACCAAGATGAACCAAGCCATGATTACCTCTGCTGTAACAATGGGACAACTGCAGCATAAGCTGGATACAACTGGCCATAACTTAGCAAACTTAAATACGACCGGATACAAACGCCGAGACGTCTCCTTTTCCGACCTTTTATTTCAGCAAGTAAACAATCAAATCATGGCTCATCACGAGATTGGAAGACAGACACCAAATGGTATTCGAGTAGGCTCAGGGGCCGGCATAGCTCAAACAGCACTCCGCTTTGAACAGGGATCACTTCAAACAACGGACCGCCCACTAGACGTGGCCCTAACAGAGAAGGGATATTTCTTTGAAATTTCCCCAACAGAGGAAGGCCAACGCCGCTTCACGAGAGATGGCGCCTTTTACTTAAGCCCTAACCCAGAAGCAGATGGAACCAACCATCTCGTAAACCAAAATGGAGATTACATTTTATCGTCCGATGGGACACCAATAAATATCCCAAGCCAATACGAGGACATAAAAATTCGTGAAAATGGCATCATCGAAATCACAGCTTTAGGGGGAGAAAGTATCATTGTCGGGCAGCTTCAACTCGTACAGGTGGACAAGCCACAGCTCTTAACATCGTACGGCGACAACACCTTTATTTTCCCAAATCTTGAAGACCTTGGCCTAGAAGAACAAGACGTACTCCAAGACGCCACAGGAATAGGAGTATTCCACCAAGGAGCCCTTGAAATGTCCAACGTAGACATGGGACGAGAAATGGCAGAAATGCTGCTAGCACAGCGGAATTATCAATTCAACGCACGGGCCATCTCCATCACCGATCAAATGATGGGACTCGTGAACAACATAAGATAGTTAAACTGGGCAAAAGCTTAACATGACGAGGAGTTTGTCATAATGAATAACCATAAAAACAACAACCAAACAGAACTAAATAACCAAACACCAGAAGACCAACAACAAAATACTTCCTCTTTTGAAAAAACTCACGCCGAATCCGCAGAAAACGAGTCCAATTCCAATACAGTTAAAGAGGAAGGCGCTTCGACTCCTGCGGATCAGCCTAGTTCTGAAATGGAGAAAGAAACAGAGAGAGAAACGAATGAGGAACAAACCTCAGAAGACAATTTAGATGGGGTCGAATTAGAATCAGATTCCAATAAGGATGCAACACCTATAGGAGACGCAACAGACGCAAAGGCTGTTACATCAAGGATGCAACGCTATCACCAACAGGAAGAAACATGCGACAACAGCAAGAGCAACGAACAGGATGAGGAAGCTATGAAGAAGGAAGAAGCCAACACCCGTGAACAACGCCGGAATAAAGAGAGAGAAAAAGAAAAGGGTAAAGGAAAGAAACGGGAGCGAAAAGGGCGCATCCGGTTAATTCCAGTATGGGTGAAAGTGATTGTCTTCGTTCTACTATTAGCTGGCAGTACAGCAGCAGGAGCCATGTTCGGATTTGGTTTCGTAGGTGAAGGAGGAGAACCTAGGGACATCTTAGATCGTGAAGTATGGTACCAAATTTGGGACTTCATCTACACAGACACAGAACTCGAACGAACAGAAAATGTGGAATAAAGATAACGCAAGAAAACCGCTCCAAGGTGAAATTAACCTTAACCTCAGCGGTTTTTTATTTTGGGGGATTTGTAAACTTGTAACTTGTTTTAAAAAGCTTGGAGAAGAGAAAGGCGGCGATTCCAGCGACAAGGGAGGCTGCTTGAAATAGCTACGAGTTGTCTCGACGCATACGCTCCGAAGCAATGCTTGTAGAGGAAGGAATGTAGCCTTATTTTAATTATTGGTGGACATGTTCCCCTTGTTTCAGTGACGTAAAAAAAGTAAACTAAAGAGAGAATAGGAGTATTACCTACATATAGGAGGAGGTCACAAATATGTTAACCATAGAAGAAATAAAGGAAATTATCCCCCACCGTTACCCATTTTTATTAGTGGACCGTATTTTAGAGGTAGAAGAGGGGCAACGTGCCGTTGGGATTAAAAATGTAACTGCAAATGAAGAGTTCTTTAACGGGCATTTCCCTGATTACCCAGTAATGCCGGGAGTTCTTATCATTGAAGCATTAGCACAAGTTGGTGCAGTAGCAATGCTTAAAAAAGAAGAAAACAGAGGAAGACTCGCCTTTTTTGCAGGAATTGATGGCTGTCGCTTCAAAGGGCAAGTAAAGCCAGGCGATCAGTTACGGTTAGAAGTGGAAATGACAAGACTTCGTGGAAAAATTGGAAAAGGGAAAGCCGTCGCATCCGTAGACGGAAAAACAGTCGCAGAAGCAGAAATAATGTTTGCCCTAGGCGACAAAGAATAAAAATTAATATTACAAAATATTACAGGACCCGGTCTGTCACAGACCGGGTCCTTGTCTAATTTATGAACAAATGTTAAAACTTATGAAAATGTGTCAAAAAAATCAAAAAGAGGTTTGAGGAAGTCGTTATGGTGAAATAGAAGTCATAGAAATAGTAATAACAATTGAAACAATGCTAAGTAAAGGAGAAGTGTCATAACGAGATGTCCCTATAATAAATAAAAAGAGCTCCTACCCTTGTGTGCTTTATAAAATACCGATTCTAGCAAGCTGTTCTTAAAAAAGAAACGTTCTAATTTTGGAATAAAGGAGCATCAAGCCTCATATTCATTTTTATGGGAAGGTGTTATTTTACAATAATATCTACCCGGAAATACAAATACTGAGTTGGTATTCGCTGCAGCCCACTCCCTTTCCGCGGGCGAACCGCAAGCCTCCTCGGGCTTACGCTCACACCAACTGTAATAAAAACTTGTATTTTCATACCCTATGGTGCAAATTTCACTTGCATGGAGTCTACCCTGAAAGAGAAGGAATGATTGGATGTTAAAGAAACCATCCTTAGCATTACTAAGCCTATTTTTAACTTTAGGTTTATTAGGGGCATGTGTTGTAGACGATGGCTATGACCCTAAAGAGGAGCCGATGTTGGAGGAAGATGTTGAGTTTGAAGAAGAGTCCTATGAAGAGGAAGAGGACTCATAGTTAGAATGTGAATCTTACGTAACTTGAGGGGAACCAGGGTAAGTCCTTATATCTTATATAAGGATAAATCCCTTTAACATAGATTATGGGAGTGTGTTTCACCACTCCTTTATCCTATTAAACAAATCTGTTAAGGAGGAATTTTAAAATGAAGAAAAAATTATTATTATCAGTATTGTCAACAATGTTCGCTTTAGGATTTCTAGCTGCTTGTGCAGATGTGGAAGATGAGCCATTTGAGGAGGATCCAATGGGTGAAGAAGGAGATCCAGGCCTAGATTGATGTAAGCACGAAAGTATGTTTAGAAATTAGGATAAAAACATCCATTCATTAATCCTGTTGTTATTGGTAATGCTAACACAGTACAAACAATAGTAATTGCCACTTTAACGAATAGCTTTTAACAACAGGAGGAATGGATGATGAAAAGAAAGTTGCTGACATTAGCTTTAGCAAGTATTCTTGCCATGAATATCGTATCTGCTTGTGCAACAGTTGAAGAGGATGAACCTTTAGATGATCCACTAATGGAAGAGGATCCATTAACGGAAGAACCTATTGATGAAGGAGATCCTGGCTTAGATTACGATCCTGAAACAGAAGAGGATATAGACGAAGATTTTGATCAGGACGTTACCGACGATGAGGAAGACTTCACCGAAGACGATGAAGAAGAAGACTTCGATGAAATGGATGAGGATGAAGAAGAAGACGAAGACAACGAATAGTGAAGGATCCAATGCAAGTGAGAAACATACTTTAGTAAAGTCTCATGTGATGAAGCGATGAATTTCACTTTTAGTGATTGGAGCGGAGCATAGAATGGTAATAAGCAAAGATAGAATGCCACCACATTCCATCTATCAGCTTAAAAGAACAAAATTTTGCGGGACTTGATCTCGCAACCACCTACTCCCTTAGATTATATATAGAATGAAGCCAATGAGTCCGCCACCCTCATTGGCTTCTTCTTTTATTGAAACCTAATTAATAATTAATTTGTCAAAATTCAATGGAAAAACACATCTTTAGTAGTAAAGATAGGCCTTTGGTCCCTCTTTGATTGCGAAAAAACTTGATAAAATTTGGATATACAACCAAAGTTCACCACAGTGACAGGATGTAGCTATCAACATGACACATACATCAACGATTTTATTGTAGAACAAACGGGAAAGAGGTGGAGAAATGGTGAGTCTTCAATCGAAGCTAGGAGTAACGATTGCAACGACGGTAGCCGCTACTGGCGTATTTCTTGCTGCTCCTAATATGGCTGAGGCATCATTTGGTCAAAGAAACTTATCCTTCGGAATGCAAAACTCCGATGTGGTTATACTCCAAGAGCAGTTAAAGGAATTAGGTTTTTTTAAGCATCACACAGCAACAGGATATTTCGGACCAATTACGAGACAAGCAGTCCAGGATTTCCAGAGAGCAAATCGACTAACACCAGACGGTATTGTAGGACCGAAAACCTTCGGAGCCTTACGAAGTGCTACAGCTTCCACAAAAAGTACACAGGCAGCAAGCGGTACAAATTCAAATAATACAACATCAAACCAATCAAACACGCCCCAGACAGCTCAAACGGGAAACAGCGCTGGGACGAACAGAGCTCCATTACAGCAGTTGCAAACAAACCAAACATTAAGAGTTGGCTCAAGAGGAGCAGAAGTGGAGAAGTTGCAGCAATATTTAAAACAGGCAGGTTTTTTTGATCACCCGACGGTAACAGGCTTTTATGGGGCAATTACGGAAGAAGCAGTCCGCCGCTTTCAACGGTCTCGCGGCTTAACGGTAGACGGGCTCGCAGGAAGGCAGACATTGACTGCTGTAAACAAGGAAATTGCTGCAGGAAGCACCGTTAATAACAGTTCGACAAACAGAACAAATAACCAAAGCAGCGGGGGAACTTCGTCTACTAGTAATACAGGAAGTCAGACGACCAACGTCAGTTCCACTGCAACACAACAATCATCACAAACGGCACCGACAACCACAGCTTCCCAACCAGCATCTGTGATTTTACAGTCTGGAAGCCGAGGAGATTCAGTGACCGAGCTTCAATCCCGACTAAGGGTATTAGGTCATTTTAACCAAGAACCTACAGGATTTTTCGGAGACATTACAAGAAATGCAGTCATTCAATTTCAAAGACAATGGAATCTCGTTGATGACGGTTTAGTGACCCAAGCCACCTGGAACAAGCTGGAAGAGGTATCATCCGTACACCTGGCAAGTGCTGAACCAGACTCTGTTACCGCCTTTAACGTTCTGAATCTAATAGCCGATGCGGGAACCTACATAGGAACCCCTTACCTTTGGGGAGGAACGACAGGAGCAGGCTTTGACTGCAGCGGCTTCATCCAATATATTTTCAGAAAAAACGGAGTCCTACTCCCGCGAACCGTAGCACAGCAATGGAACGCAACTACCACCGTAAGCAAACCAAGAGTAGGGGACATCGTCTATTTCGAAACCTACAGAACAGGCCCATCCCACAACGGAATATATATCGGCAACAACCAATTTATTCACAGCGGCTCCTCCACCGGAGTCACCATCTCCAGTTTATCAAACAGCTACTGGAGCGCCCGTTATTTAGGAGCCAAAAGAATAAGATAAAAGCTTTCTTCAGGAGAATAATTACAAATAATTTTAAAACGTCTACCAAATTTTGTTAGACGTTTTTTATATGCAAAATATAGCTCATTACATTAAAAATTACCAACCACCCCCATATACCCCAATCACCCCATTCATGGTAATATCAAAAAAACGGAACCACAGGATAACATTACAGCACAACCCATATTCCCCCAAACGGAGAAGTTTTCAAAGTTTCATAGTCACGGAGGAGCACCATGATCAAACACACAACCCTACTACTTATTAGCACCTTTATACTATTTATCCTATTTATTCAACCCTCCCTTGGGAAAACACAAGTGACGGAAGTACCGCAAATCGTTCTATTCTACCAAGACATACTGCCGCGGGCAAACAGGTTAACAGAAGACAAACCTAGAACGATCCCTTCTTCCAACAAACGTTTTTTCCCCGAAACGATGGAAATCCCTAAGGAAGAAGACGAAGATGCGGAAGAATCAGACACAGAAATGGAATCGGGAGAGGAAGTTGTACATATGGAAGATCCCCCTCCGAAAGAAGAAGTAATCACTATTACCTTATCTACAGAGGTTGAGAAAGAAACAGAAGTAACGGAGGAAAAAGATTTAAGTAAAGAAGGAAAGAAAACTGCTTCTAAAAAAACCTCTCCAAAAGAAGAAAAAACAAAGGAAAATAAGTCTCCTATGAGAATAGATTTCGAAAATGGTACATTCGCAACGAAGGTCTTTCAATATGAAAGACTATTCTCCCAGAATTCCTATAAAGGAGATATAAAAGCCGGCAGTGAATTTCGCTTCGTTCAAGGAAACTCCAACTCTCGCATATTAGTAACTGCATCACATGCAACAAGTCATATGAGAAATGGAGAAAGGAAGCCTGCAGATATATACACGGGTGCAACGTCTCTTTTATTAAATGAATATACCGGAGTACACGTACTCCACAATACGAAAGAGAGTCGAGACGGCAACTTCTATGATGACGTGGATTTTAAAAGGGAGCTATCTCGAACTATAGCTGCCCATAATATCCAGTTAGTCATTGACATCCATGGAGCAGGAGCACACCATCCATTCCAAGTGGACATAGGAACAGGTAATGGACGATTTGCATCGGGGACTCAAGTTCAGCGAATGAAAGATGCCTTCCATTTACACGACATTACAAGGGTATATGATAACCATACTTTCACTGCCTTCGGGAACCTGACAGTAGCCAATTACACCCACTCCCAGCATGGTGTTTCTGCCATGCAGGTGGAGTTGCACAGCAGCTTAAGGGACCCGAGAAACGATATGGAACTATATCTAAGAACAGTAGAGTCCCTTGCAACATTTATACAACAGTCACAGTGATTTCCAACCACTGTGGCTTTTCTTTATATACGAATCCAATAGTACCTTTTCTCATAATCACCAATATTTTGGGTAGCATAGAAATACTACCTTCGATAGCTTTTGTTTTATGGAAAGGGGAATATGAACAGTGGCCTTAATCCCGATTATGTCCATCTTACTGTTACTAATAGGTATTTTCGAATACAAACAGCACCAAAAAAACGTGAAAAAAATTCCCATCCGTATAAATGTAAATGGTGTTCGGGGGAAATCCACAGTAACTCGTTTAATAACTGGTATTTTAAAAGAAGCGGGACTGAAAACAGTGGGAAAAACAACAGGGACGCAAGCAAGAATGATTTATTGGAACACACCGAAGGAGGAACCGATCATCCGAGATCCTGAAGGGCCTAATATAAAGGAGCAAAAGCGGGTCGTTCGTGAAACAGCTCAGCTTAATGTAGATGCTTTAGTGAGCGAATGTATGGCTGTAAATCCAGATTATCAAATTATCTTTCAGGATGTACTTGTACAAGCCAATATTGGTGTGATTGTGAATGTACTGGAGGATCATATGGATGTCCTTGGTCCAACCTTGGATGATGTGGCACGGGCCTTTGTTTCTACTATTCCTTACAACGGCCATCTTATTGTAAACGAGTCACCTTACGTGGAATATTATCGTGAAAAGGCTGCAGAAAGAAATACGAAGCTGATTGTTGCCGATAACTCGAAGATTACGGAGGAATACCTTCGAAAGTTTTCCTATATTATTTTTCCCGAAAACGCTGCACTGGCATTGGCTGTAGCGGAAGCATTAGAAATTGATGAGGAAACGGCGAGGGCGGGAATGATCAATGCCCATCCCGACCCAGGGGCGCTACGCATTACCCCAATTGAGCATAATGGGAAAGTATCCGAATTCGTCAATGCCTTTGCCGCTAACGATGCCCATTCTACCTTGGCCATTTGGGACCGGGTACAGCAGCTTGGATATCCAGGGGAACAGCCAATTGTCATCATGAACTGCCGCCCTGATAGGGTGGATCGTACAGAACAGTTTGCAAGAGATGTTCTCCCCAAAATGAAAATTGGTAAACTAGTGCTTCTAGGCTCAGTAGTCAGTCCCATTATAACTGCCTATGAAGGTGGTTTCATAGAAGCGGACGAGCTTATCAATCTAGAGGGAAAAAAAGCTCAGGAAGTAGCGAAGATATTGAGGGCTCAGGTGAATGGAGATGTTATGTTTGGTATCGGTAACATTCATGGTGTAGCAGAAGAAGTCATTGAGCTATTTGAGGAAAAAACCGAACAGGTAAGTTAAACGAACGTTTGAATTTCTACATGGGAAATTTAAACGTTCGTTTGAAAACAAATTAAACAAACGATTATTTAAATAACAAACTTAAATGAGTAAAAATGTTGTTAAATCCACACGTTAAAAAAGTAACCTTTTTTCAATAAAACGATCCTAGCAGCATGCATAATACACGTACTAGCATAGGGGGATTACACTATGTTCGGATCCGATTTATACATAACATTAGTGGTAGGGGTAGTTATAAGTCTGTTATATGCGGAAAAAGCAGGTGTTCTTCCTGGGGGAATCATTGTCCCTGGATATTTGGCGCTCATTTTTGACCAACCATTCTTCATCATGTCTATCTTTTTTATTAGCTGCCTCATTTACTTATTAGTTGTAAATGTGATTTCGAAGTTTACAATCCTATACGGAAGGAGAAAGTTTGCCGCGATCCTTTTAACAGGAGTAGTAATGAAGCTTGGGTTTGATTACTTCTATCCGATTATGCCATTTGAAATATACGAGCTGCGGGGGATCGGGGTAATCGTCCCAGGTCTCATTGCCAACTCCTTTCAAAAACAAGGTGTTCTCATTACGATTACAAGCACCATGGTACTGAGCGGAATCACCTTCGCCATCATGACATTATACTATCTGCTGTTTTAAAGTCGCTATATTTTTTCTATATTTCGAAGGAGTGGAAAGCGTCCGCCTGTAACGGAGTCAGATAAAACAATGTACCAAAGAAAGGGGGTTGTTCGGCATGACTCGCAAGTTTACATACCAAGAAAACCTGCTTCGATGGTCAAAAAAACATAAGAATCAACTAACGATACACACCTCTGTATTAGCAATCATTCTGGGAGCATTATTATTCAGTTCCCCTCTATGGTCTAACCTAACAACCACTGTTCCAATTGTGGAAAAGGACGAAGATGCTATACTGACGGCAAGTTTTGTTGGAGATATGATGTTCGGCCGCTATATTGAGAGGGTCATCAACCATAAAGGTTTTGATCACTTGTTTCGATACACGGATCCCTATTTTGAAGCTTCCGATTTTGTTACGGGAAATTTTAAGCATCCAGTTCTACTTGAAGATCGTGAGCCACTTGAACATAAGAATATCGTTTTTTCTACAACACCCGAAACGGTTGAAGCTCTTAAAAGGCGAAACTTCAAATCCGTTTCCTTGGCCAACAATAATGTGTATGACTACGGCTATCTAGCTTTCCGGGACACGGTGAGCTTCTTTGAGAATGATCCTGATATTGATGCCGCAGGGACGATGGTGGACAGGGAGAATACAGATAACGCTGTTTATTATGAGGATGAATCGGGGATTACCATAGCCACCTTAGGGGTGACAGATATTTGGGCAAAAAATTCAGCCGCAACCACCTTCAGACCGGGAGTTGTTCCATTAGATCCGCCTAATATAGCTATCGAATCCATCGTTAAAGCTAGTCAAAATGCTGAACTGGTAGTCGTTCATGTCCATTGGGGAGAGCCATATGATTCACACGTGAGTGAACGACAGAGACGGCTTGCATACGATATGTCCCATGCCGGTGCTGATATCATTATCGGCCATTACCCCCATGTTTTAGCACCGGTGGAAGTGTATAATGACACCATCATTTTTTACAGTTTAGGCAACTTTATTTTTGACCAGGGCTGGACAAGAACAAAGCAAACGGCCCTTGCTCAATACCGTTTATACGCAGACGGTGTTGCGGAAGTGGATCTTGTTCCCTTTACCATCCGGGAAGGACAGCCCCGCCCAGTAGCTAATTTCTCTTACCGCAGGATGTCTATCCAGCAAATGCTAACAAAATTACTGCCCAATGACAGATGGGAAGTTGTAGATGGAAGAATTAGATTCCGCATCAACCACGAAAGGATATTGGAAGAACCAATTCCATTTGAAGAATCAATATAAGAAAGGATTTTCGCATCAAAGCGAATGACACCTGATTCGAATTTTCAGGGTAAACCTCCATGCAATAGTAATTTTGTACCATGGAGAATGAAAATTTATGTCTGCATTGGAATGAGCGAAGGTTCACGACACTCCTGCGGAAGAACGAGCAAGCCAAGACCACAGGGCAAAGCACGTGGGGGCTTGACAGGTCGTCCGCGGAAAGGGAGTGGACCGTAGCGAATGACAACAAGATTCGAATTTTTAGGGTAGATGCTAAAAGAGGAAAGGATGTGAGATGCGATGCGTTTACGTCAGTTAACGAACCTGATAGGGATTCCACTTATTATAATTTTTATCATAGGAGCAGTTATTGAAGTGAGTCCGGAGCGGGAGGAGGTTCGCACACGGCAAGAAGAGTTACCACCGTTAGCTTCAGAAACGGCCTATGGTGTAAGTGCAGCCAATCCGTATGCAGTAGAGGTTGGTATGCAGATTATGGAGCAAGGTGGAAATGCCATTGACGCTGCCATCGCCGTCTCATTTATGCTAGGAGTAGTGGAACCATATGGCTCCGGTATTGGCGGGGGAGGTTCCATGCTTATTTATGATCCTAATATGGAAACGGAAAACAAGGTTCAATACATAGATTACCGGGAAACGGCGCCCCTTGAATTAGTCACAACCTCCATGTTGGAGGAGCAGCGACGAATTCAAGCTGCTGAAGCGGAAACGGAGCCTCTTAATCTGGAGGAAGAAGAGGAGCCTACTACAGATGTTCCAGTTCCAACGACTCCGGAAACAGAAGAAATGGAGGAGGAAGCAGATCAGGCTGCAGATCAGGAGGAGGATCCCCTTGTAGGCTCGGAGGATGAGGAGCCGGAAACAACGACAAACGAATCCCATGAAAAAGAAGATGAGACACTGCCACCTATTTCGGAGCAGGATATTAACCGTGAAGAAATGCGTGATTTCGGCGTTCCAGGTTTTCTAAAAGGAATGGCCCACCTTCATGAAAAATACGGGACAATTCCGATGGAGAACCTCATCCAGCCTTCTATTGATAGGGCGAGGGAAGGCTTTGAAGTAGATGCCTATTTAGCAGACCGTTTCTTTTACGCTCAAAACAGAATTTATCACGCGTCCATCCCGCATTTTTTTCCAGAAAATGATTTTATCCGAGAAGGGCAGACGTTAGTTCAAACGGAGCTCGCAGAAACGATGGAAGAAATCCGTGACCTCGGTCCAGAGGCATACTTTCATGAAGTGCTAGCTCCAGAAATGGCGCGAAAATATCCACTAATAACAGAAAATGATTTTCAGGAATATACCATTTGGGAGGAGGGAGAGATTCCAACAGGAACGTACATGGGCTATACTGTTTACGCTGCACCACCTCCATTGGGGGGACCTGTACTGGTACAAGCCCTCCAAATGGCAGAGGAAATGGGGTTGGACAGCTACAATTTCTCTCCGCCAAATGGCGAGGAAGGACCGTTCGCTAACTGGGATGAAACTACGTTACTGCAGTACATTGATTTTATGGAAAACATGATCGGCATCAATGATCGAACGTATCGCCGCCGTTTATCGGATATTGGTGATCCTAATACATCAGAGCTTGCTCGACGGAAGATGGGAGAAATTTACGAACGAGATTATGTCAGAAACATGATAGCTGAGTGGGAGCGAGAACTAGAAATCATCCAAGATGATCTCCTTCCAGGCTCAGAAGATAATATGGAATTAGAGGAAGGAACAGAAACCTTTTTACCATCGGAAAAAACAGATTGGCGCAGCCGGAAATTGGTGGAAAAAATCAAGCCTATCCGCAAAAAATACGTTCATCAACAGGATGAGCCATCGCAATCAATAAAAGAGGAAACAGATGGCATGATGGCAACGGCTTTTTTTGGAGAAAATGAATATAAGGCATCCCCATTTTTTGATGCACAATCAGAATTAAATCACCATAATAATACAACGCACTTTGTCATTGTGGATAAGGATGGGCGTATGGTTTCTGCAACACACACATTAAGCAATTTCTTTGGCTCAGGAGAGTACTACAAAGGGTTTTTCCTAAACGATCAGTTAAGTAATTTCAGTCAAACACCAGGTTCCATTAATGAGCCAAAACCGGGCAGACGACCTCGAAGCTTCATGACTCCGGCTATTCTCATTGAAGAAATAGAAGGACATGTAAATGAGGTAATTGGAATTGGGTCTCCTGGTGGAGCAAGAATTCCAATGATGATGGCCCATACATTAGTATATTACGGTTTGCAAGGGATGGATTTTGACGATGCTGTTGAAATGCTTCGCTTCCAATACGACTACAACGAAGGGTTACAGCAATTTGAGGTTCGATTAGAATCTGCTTATCAACAATCAGAGCTATATCCTATCTTGCGGGAACATCTCCTAAATCGAGGGTTCCGAACAACAATTGAAAATGGAAACATGTATTTTGGTGGAATTCAAGCCCTTATTCACAATGTTCGTGAAGGAGTGATTGATGGGAATGCTGACCCCCGTCGTGGTGGAAAGTGGGACCGCGCAGAATACGATGAAGGGTAGGCATTTGAATGAAAAATAGAAAGAAGCTCATGGGAAAATTATTTCCATTCATCTTCTTCTTTACCGTATTTTCCTTTATGTTGTTTTTCCGACATGAAGTGGTATTTACGCAGGCGGACGAACGAGCCATCCGCGATGTAACCTATGGAGATGAGTGGATAATTAATGCCAATATCCCTGATGACTTAAGGGAACAAACAATGGATCTAGATGGTCCATTGCGAAGTAAGATCATACACCGAATTTTGGGAGAGGAACAGCTTCAAGTAGTGTATATTCCTTCTAGTGAGGTAATGGAATCAACAGGTCTTGGCGATGAATTGGCAGGACTTGACCTGCCTCCGTGGGCAGAGAAAACGAAAGAGCTTTTACAAGAAGAGTATGACTACGATTTGTTAGAGCTAAGTTGGATTGATCCAGCCTATGTTGCCCCCGTTTACCCAGAAGGACAAGACGGAGAGGACTTCTTAGAAGAGGAGCAGCAAGAGGACAGGCAAGGTGGAACGGAAGGACGGCAACAGGTGGATGAAGAGGAAGGAAAGGTTGAAACGGACTTATTGGAGGATGGACGGACTTCTTGGCAAAACATTGATGAGTACAGACCGGAACGGGTGGAAATGAATGAACCTCAGGAGGATCGTCCCATCTACTTAGATGCGGTCCAATTCATTCGAGCCCAGAATCCAGATGTGATCCTGCTGGACATGGGATTGATTGTGGAGCACTTTGAAGACGAGTATCCAACGTATCGTGAAGTAGCACTAGTCACTAGGGAATTTCTAAGAACCCTGTACCGGTCCAACGATCGATTTTATACCTTCTTACTAATGGAAAATTCCGTTTACGATAAGTTAGGCTACAGTGAACGAAGTGAAAACCTAGACGAATATTTAGAAAACTTAACGGGACAAATGGACCACGTATCCGTTGCCTATTTAGATGTAGAAGGCATCAATAAACAATACCGCAGCCACGAGCTGGCAAAACTATTTGTAGGAACAGTTCCAATACGGTTTTATAATAAATAGCCTCTGTTAAAGAGCAATATTGATATTTTAACAAAGTTGATTGAAGCGAGTACTGAAGCGAAAATCAAAGTATGACAGAAGCATAAATAAGTTAAGCAGGCACCTTAAGGTTAGGGCCTGCTTTGGTTTTATTATAGATCCTTTGCTTTAGGCGGAGATTCCAACCAGCCATGATCAATCATAATATTGGCTCCATCTTCCCCATACATCTGTATTTCTGCTATCAGCCTATTATACATAACTCCAAGATCCTTTCGTAGACTACTCCCAACCCCAAGGCCATAAAAGGCGATCCCGTTATTTGTTAATGATGCTGTCATAAACATCATGAGCTTGTCTGAAAATACACGATGGGTATTTTCAGTGACCTGCGAATCCCAATAGAGTGAGGCTGGAAGATCATTTTCTCCTAGGAACGAATTAAACACTTCACAATGCTTCTCAGCAATTTCTTTCCCTCTTGTAATGTATTTAATCACATCCTCCGATTCAGCCGTCTGCATAAATCCAAGCATGGTAGCTGTCCCTAAAGCATTTCGCTGGAAGTTGGCATATAGATTAGTCACTTCAGGAGCTAATAAAGGCCGTTTATCCCCAAAAAACCCAGTCAAGAAGTTTTGATGTTGAATGAAATCAACCTTATGTGCTGATTGTAAATAGGGGGATCTAATAAAAAGTCCCTTTTCTAACAATAAATCTCTTGTGGCTTCATAGAGCTTTACAGAGTCCTCTACGCATTGTTTAAATAAGCTTGTACAGTCTTTCCTAACAGCTAAAGACAGGTTTAAGGCGTGGACCCTTAAGCCGATACGGGCAAATTGATGTAAGAATTCAAGCATAAAGTCATCGGAGAAAATCCTTGGGGCATTAACATCCACATCCTCCGTTACGCTAAAACCCTTTGGGACCTCGTGGCCATCAGCCTTAAACATATTGGCAATGAAATCTACATGACCAGATGCCCTATCTAATGCGAATTCAATATTGGATTTAATATCGGAGTTTTCCACTGTGTTCGCAAAATAAGATAATACGCAAATCTGAGAAGTATCTCCCATATACGTTTGCCATAATTGGGAAAGCTCAGCTGATGTAAGAGCTTGATCCTTAGTATTTTCCACAAATTCAACCTCCATTTTTTCAACATAGATAAAATAAGTTTGCCCTAAAGTTATCAATTTATATAAAAAAAGTTGTGGGAATGGCAATTATCTTTTTAACCTGTGTCTTTATGGTAAAATGAGGAATAGTTTTATATAGGGAAGGAGATTATTCATGGAGGTTCAATTATCTGCAGTTTTCGGAATTCTAATAATAGTATTAGTAACATTTGTTTTATATAAAGTTGGCAAATCCCGATCTAATAAATTATTAAAATACATACCATCCATTGCTTGTTTAGTTGGAATAGGGGTCTTTTATTTTAAACTTAACTTTATATCCGTAGGTTTAGAAGGAATTTTGGATATAATTATGATGATTTTTTTAGCTATTACTTTCGGTTTGTCCCTTGTCATCGCCCTTGTTATGGAATTTGTGGAACGGAGAGGGAAGTTTAAGTAGTTAGATGGCAAATAGTTTTTGTAAATGTTTATGGAAGGAACGCAATTAGGATGGAAGAAGGGAGAAGCGCGTTCCAGAACCGTTCAATATACAAAAAAGCTGGGTAACTTGATGTTATCATCAAAGTTACCCAGCCTTATAAGCAATCTTACAACCCGCCTGGGGTAAACATTTTTCGTAAAACTAAGGTAAAGGCTCCCATTACCATGCCTTTTTTCCCGAGTTTCGAGCATACAATGGAGACCTCTCCTGGTGAATTCCTCAACGAAGATTTTTTTACCATTTGCTTTAATGGCGTTAAAATTGTATCGCCGCCGGCTTCAAAAATTCTCCCCTCTAATATTACCTTTGATGGGGTAATGATATTAATAATATTAGCAATGGCAATTCCGAGGTAGCGGCCAGAATCTTCGAGGATCTCTAAGGCTAAGGGATCTTGCTCTTCCGCAGCACGAAATACCATTTCTATCGTCAGCTTACTGTCATCGCCGTCAATCCAGCGGTTGATGACCGTATCTCGACCCATACGAATTCCTTTTTTTATCCGGTTTAGAATGGCAAATTCCGAAGCATAGGCCTCTAGGCATCCATAGTTGCCACAAGTACAGCGGGGACCATTCACATCTACAATCGTATGCCCGACTTCTCCTGCAGAATGATATAGACCACTGTATATTTCATTATTAATCACAATTCCTGAACCTACCCCTAAACCAACACTTAAACAGATAAAGTTAGAGTTTCCTTGTCCCTCGCCATACCAACTTTCCGCTAAGGCAAGTGTCCGAACATCATTTTCTACCAGGACTGGAATCTCAAATTCCTCCTCGAGACAGTCTTTAATAGGAATATGCTCTAAATGTAAGTGCGGAGCAAATACGGAGGAGCCTTTCTCAGGGTCTACAAGACCATGCATGGCAACCCCAATTCCAAGAATGGAGTCTCTCTTCATCCTTTTGCTTCTAATAACCTCCCTAACTCCGCTCTTCATCATATCAAGAAATTCTTCTTTGGAAGGTTTAATGTTTAGTTTATTTTCGTAGCTAGATACAATTTCCCCACCAATCGTAGCAATAACAGTATTTATAACTTCAGCGGCAGCATATACACCAATAACATAAAAGGCAGATGTATTGATGCTGAGCATAATTGGCTTCCGACCGCCCTGTGCTTTCCCTTGCCCTGCTTCTTCAACGAGCATATTGTTTTCTAACAATTCACCGACGATACTACCAACAGTAGGGGGAGTTAATTTTGTTATTTTTGCAATCTCTGCTCGAGAAATGGGACCTTTGAGACGAATTAAGTTTAAAATGGCAGATTTATTAAGTGATTTCATACCTTCAAAACTACCCGTCTGTGGAATAAACGTCATATTTCAAACCTCAATTCTTTATGAAAATAAAAATTCCGTTACAAATTTAATTAATCATATTTTACCATTTTTTTATTTAATCAAGTGTTTATTTATAAAAAAATCAGACTGCTTTCTAAAAAATTACTCCTGTGCCACTTCCCTTGCAGTTTCACAATAGAATGCTCGTCCCATGAAGATAACTGAATTATTTACTATATTTTCTTGGAGAAGCGGAAGGCGGCGACTCCAGCGGGAAAAGCAACGGCTGAAGACACCGCAGGGCGGTTTTCCCGAGGAGGCTGAAGTGTTGCCCGCGGGAGCCAGGATGGCGACATTACGCCGTTGCCCACAGGACGTGGGCTGCCTTTAGGCGTAATTGTTCCGCCTGTAGCGTAGCCAAGCCATAATATACTCTCTAAATAATTCTTAACAGTTATATTCTATTTTTTCCAAGGCCTTAAGGATCCTTTCCAATGAACCTCGGGATCAAACTGGTACTGGTTTGGTTCATATTTATTTAAAAGGTAGAGGAGGGAGTTATATGCTGTAACAGCCATCCATCCGGCCCAGATAACGAGCATGATCGTAATGATACTGCATACTAAAGTGATAATAACCATGTATAGGGCAATGTTGATGGTGAACATATAATTCTCCGCTACTAAGCGTAAGGAGCGCTTTAGTAAGGTGGAGATTTTGGTTATATTTTGCTCCACAAGAAATGGCATAGTATAAACCATTAACAGGTGCCACATGACAAGAATATAGAGAATGATCATTGCCGTGAAATAGGTGAAAAAGCTATCTAACGTTAACAAAATAAAGAAATAGCTTAGCCCTGGAACAGCCACAAATAAATAGAGGAAGGATAATTGAATACCAATCCAAAAGTATTTTTTCATCCCATACCAAAAGTCACGAGGTCCTGCTGTCACATCATTTCTTTTACGGTTAATAACATAAAAGAGTCCAGCGGTTGCTGGACCCAATGTGATAATCGGTAACACACTAAGCCACCACAGAATAGTAGACCATAGAATGACCCCTAAGCTTTGGTACGTATCATATACAGATCGATGAAAGACAGTTAATGCATTTTTCATAAGACATTATCCCTTTATTCCTGATAGTGCAATCCCTTTTACAATAAACTTCTGAGCGAACATAAACAAGATAATGACAGGAATTGCCGAAAGAATCGTTGCTGCCATAAGCTTAGCAAATTGGATATTAAACTGCCCTTGCATGATAGCAAGACCAACTGGCAGCGTCCTCATGTCAGCACTTGTTGTAACAATTAATGGCCAGAGGTAATCGTTCCAGTTACCCATAAATGTAAAGAGGGCAAGAACGATTAATGCTGGCTTTGCCAATGGTAAGATAATCTTCCAGTAAATGAAGAAAGGAGATGCTCCGTCCATTCTTGCAGCTTCCTCCAGCTCGTGGGGGATTCCAATAAAGAATTGCCGAAGTAAGAAAATGCCAAATACTCCACCCAGTCCTGGAAAAATTAAGGCAGCGTAATTATTAACCCAGCCAATAGAACTAATTAGTCCGTAAAGAGGAACTAAGTTCATTACTGGAGGTATCATCATCGTTGCCATCAGCCCCCAGAATAAAACATCGCGGCCGCGGAATTTCAACCGGGCAAAGGCATAGGCAGACATAGAGTTAAATAACAGCATTAACCCAGTATGAATGGTAGCTACAAAAAAGCTATTCCAGAACCATCGTAATACTGGCACGTCTTGACGCATTAAAACGTCTTGGTAGTTTTGAAATGTTAATGTTTCCGGTATCCAGCGGATTGGCCAGGAAATAGCCTGGCTTTCTGGTTTTAACGAGGTAGATAGTACCCAAAGGAGGGGTAATATCCAAAATAAAGCCATTATGCTTAAGAAAATAAAACTAATTCTTTTTGAAGATTTATCTTCGATCGCCATAAATCTCCCTCCAATCTATCATAAAAATGCTATTTTTCTTTTGTCATTAATTTAAATTGTACAAGACTGATACAGAGAAGCATCAAGCCTAATACGACAGACATAGCAGCTGCTAGCCCTGCCCTTGGATTACCGCCAGTAAACCCAACCTCGTAAATATAAAGGATTAACACTCTTGTTTCATAGCCAGGTCCCCCGTTGGTTGCTAGCTGAGGCTGGGCCATAACATTAAAGGAGGCAATCGTTGTCATTATCATAACGAAGACTAAAGGCCCCTTTAAGCCTGGAAGTGTTACGTTGAAAAACTGTTGGATTCTATTTGCACCGTCAATTTTGGCGGCCTCATATAAATGGTCAGGAATTTCACCTAAGCCAGCTAAAAATAAGATCATATTTGTACCGATCGTCCACCAGATTGTCATTACTACTAGTGAAATCCAAACCCAAGGAGCTCTTGTTAACCATGGAATATTATCAAACCCAAGCCAACCTATATAGTAGTTAACTAATCCTGCATTCGTATCAAGCAACCAAATCCAAATAAGTACAACGGTAACGACAGATAATAAACTCGGTGCATAGAACAATGCACGAAAGAAATTATGACCAAATGGTCTCGCATTAATTCCAAGTGCAATAAATAATGGAATGATAATTAAGAACGGAACAGATAACACAACAAAGATTAATGTAGCTCGAAATGCAGCCCAGAAATAATCAAAGAAAATACTATCGGTGTTCCATAAAATATTGGCATAGTTTTGTAATCCAACGAAATTCATGTCCGTGAAGAAGTTCCAACTATGAAAACTAATATAAAGGCCATAAAACGTTGGATAGGCTAAAAAAATGATAAAAAAGAATAAATGTGGTGAAATAAATAAAAAAGGTGTTAGCTTTTCTTTCCAATTTCTCCTACTTTTTGTTCGAGGAGCGTTATTTTTTACATTAGATACGTTCATGCTCATTCCTCTCCCTAGTTAGTTAATGAGGAGGGGAACTTTCCCCCTCCCCATTAATTCAGGTTAATTATAGCTATTATTCTGCAGCCTCACGAGCGTTTGCTTCACCTTCACGTGCTGCTCTTTCTAGTGCTTCTTCTGGAGTTAACTGACCTAACATTGCTTCGTCAACGGCTGGGCCAGTTGGTCCCCAAGCATCTCCATAAAATGGTGTAGATGGAGGGAATACGAAGTTCTGTTGGGAAGCATTGTATTGATGCTCAAGTGCTTTGAATTCTTCACTCTCTAATACAGTGTAAGTGGCAGGTACTTGACCCGCTTTTGCCCATTGTAAACTGTTTTCAGAAACGAATTGGATAAATTTCATAGCCGCTTCTAATCTATCAGGGTCTTCATCTTGTTGCTTAGGTAAAACAAAGTTGTGGGATCCAGCCCATACTGCTTCTTGATCACCAAATGCAGGAACAGGAGCAGTAGCAAAGTTTAGTCCATCTTGTTGTTCAAATCCAGCAATCATCCAAATTCCGTTTAAGTGGAAAGCAGAGTTTCCTTGACGGAATAGTGTTACTTCACCATCTGCTTGAACGTCAGAAGGGGATACTTCATGTTTGTAAACTAAATCAACCATTTTTTGAAGTGCTTCATGACCTTCTGGTGAGTTATAAAGTGGAGTCAAACCATCTTCACTAACAGATTCCCCACCGTGAGACATTAAAGAAGTGTAGAAAATCATGTTACTTGGCCAGAATACTGGCATGGCAATTCCCCAAGCATCTGTAGCTTCTTGAATGGCCAATGACATTTCTAATAACTCGTCATACGTTGTTGGCGGCTCAGAGTAACCAGCAGCCTCTAATAAGTCCACATTATAAAACAACGTTAATGGGTGTACATCTAAAGGTATACCAAAACGTTGCCCTTCATATACACCTGCGTTCCAAACTTCTGGAATGAAATCCTTAGCTACTAAACCAATATCTGCGGATAGCTCATCAAGTGGAGTTAATAAATCGTAACGAGCATAGCCAGCAATTTGATCTAAGTGCATAATAGCAATATCAGGTGCTTCACCAGCAGTTACTACAGTACGATACTGATCGTAGAAGTTTGCCCATGGCATCGTTTGCGAACGGATCACAATTTCACCTTCGTATTTCTCGTTAAAATCAGCAATAATCTTTGCAATATCTTCACCATCTGGTCCAGTAAAACCATTCCAGAATTCTAGAGTAATTTCTGCTTCTCCAACATCACCAGGAGTTTCCGTAGTTGTATCATCACCATCGCCTCCAGCATTTCCAGGATCTTCTTGCGTTGGTTCACTACAACCGGCAGCAACAAACATGGCAGCGCTTAGCATAAAGGCCATCAACAATTTATAACTTTTCAATGAAATTTCCCCCTATATAAGAGTTTTTTATGTGGAAAGGATGAGTGCATGCGATTCATCCGAATTCCTATTAAGGATAATGAAAGCACTTACATATATTGGTGAAAAAATAGCATCTTACTTCATAATAAATACTTTAGTTAGATGCAACATGTAAGTTAGTTAAATAAATTTACTTTCTGACACATATGTTACATCATAGAATAAATTCTATCAAGCTATTTTCAATAAAAAATTAAATTAATTTATAAACTGTCTTATTGATGTAATGTTCGAAAGGTAGAGTTGATGAGAAGTGAAGTTGCGGTAGATGAAGGGGAAACAGGTAGCAAACAAGTTAGACTGTAATTTTTGTATTTAATGAAGGGAATGGAGCAAGAAAAAAATTCCTTAACATTTTTACTGACACTTTGCTATAATTCACAGTAGTTTATATAAATTAATTTTATTTACTAACTAAAGGAAGATACTTAAAAGGAGTGTCCATTGATGAACAAAAAGATTATTTGGGGACTGATGACCGTAGTTGTCCTTGCTCTTGTGGGAATTGTCTATTCCTTTGTTAATGAACAAGAAGAGAAAATTGCTGTTGGCCCGGAATATCAAAATCCTGTATTTGAGCCAGTCATTGCAGATCCTTCTATTATTAAAGCAGAAGACGGGTTCTATTATGTTTACGGAACAGAAGATAACTGGGGCGACGGAATGGGATCTAGAGTAGTACCGATCGTTCGCTCTGAAAATTTAGTAGATTGGGAATATGTCGGTGAAGCTTTCCATGAGAAACCAAGCTGGAAAGAAGATGGAGGAATCTGGGCACCAGATATCGTTTACTACAATGATATGTACTATTTGTATTACTCTCAATCAACTTGGGGTGACCCGAACCCAGCAATTGGAGTGGCAATTTCCGAAACGCCGCAAGGCCCATTTGAAGATCAAGGAAAATTATTTGACAGCCAAGAAATCGGTGTAAACAATTCCATCGATCCGCAAATGTTTCTAGATGATGACGGAACCCCATATTTATTTTGGGGTAGCTGGTACGGTATTTGGGGTATTGAGTTAAGTGAAGATGGCTTTGATTACGTCGGTGAGAAATTCCAAATCGCAAGTACAGACTTCGAAGCTCCATACATTATTAAGCGAGACGATTATTATTAATTCTTTGGCTCTAAAGGTTCCTGCTGTGAAGGTCAGTGGAGTCAATATCGTGTAGCGGTGGGACGTGCTGAATCCTTGAAAGGCCCTTATTTAGACAGAGATGGAAACGATATCATTAACTCAAGTGGTACACTCATCTTAAGTAGCGGCGATCAATTCGTAGGTCCAGGACACAATGCCATTATCACCGATGAAGCAGGACAGGATTGGATGATTTATCATGCCATTGACAAAGATGAGGCTTGGATTGGCAGTGGTATCACTAGACGACCACTCATGTTAGACAAAATTATTTGGGAAGATGGTTGGCCGACAATTGAAAATGGAGTACCAGGCGAAGGGAATCAAATAGGACCAGTAACAGGGGGAAGGAATTAGATTGAGCCAGTTGGTTTATAAAATAATTTAATATATTTAATAAATACTTCTTGAAACCATTAATCAGTTACTATACTATGAAACTATAGTAAATAAAATTAATTAATTAACTAAAGGGACCGGGTCCCGCACAATTTTGTGAACTAGAGAAAACCTAGATAGAGGAGTGTTTCATATGACTATTCCAAGATCAGAATATCCACGCCCCCAATTTCAGCGGGAGCAGTGGCTTAACTTAAACGGGCAATGGCAATTCGAGTATGACGATGAAAATAAAGGTTTAACCGATAAATGGTTTGAAGGAAACAACCACACATTTTCAAAGGAAATTACCGTTCCTTTCAGCTATCAAAGTGAACTTAGTGGAATTGGAGAAACGGAATTCCACGATCTTGTTTGGTACAAGAAAACCTTTACCGTTCCCGAAAAGTGGAACAACCAGCGAGTTCTCCTTCACTTCGGTGCAGTAGATTACGGAGCTTGGGTGTATGTTAATGGTAAATTCGTTACCTTCCACGAAGGGGGACATGTTCCATTCCACGCAGAAATTACAAATGTACTGCAAGAAGGAGAAAATGAAATTGTCGTCCGAGTAGAGGATGCTTCGAAGGATTTAGATCAACCTCGTGGAAAACAATATTGGGAAGAAAAATCCGAAGGAATCTTTTATCTAAGAACGACTGGTATTTGGCAAACGGTTTGGTTAGAAGCCGTTCCAGTTACCTACTTAGAAAAGGTAAAAATGACACCAGACATTGATAAAGACGAAATCACCATTGAATACTTGGTTAACGAAGGACAGCCTAATCAGCTATTGGAAATAGATATTTCCTTTGACGGAAAGCAGGTAGCAAAGGACCTTGTACAACTTACTTCCAATAAAGGCTCCCGCAGTATTTACCTCAATGATTTTAATGTCCATGATGCTGGCCGCCTTTGGAGTCCGGAGCATCCGAATTTATACGATATTACATTCCGGATTAAAGACAGCAGCACAACAATAGATGAGGTTAACAGCTATTTCGGAATGAGAAAGATCTCCGTGGAAAACGGTGTTGTCATGCTGAACAACAAGCCTTACTACATGAAACTAGTCCTTGATCAAGGCTACTTCCCAACGGGTATTTTGACTCCACCGTCTGATGAAGACATTAAGAAAGATGTGGAATTAACAAAGGAAATGGGTTTTAACGGCGCCCGCAAGCACCAAAAAATTGAGGACCCTCGCTATCTTTACTGGGCCGATAAATTAGGTCTTCTCGTTTGGGGAGAGATGGCCAATGCTTACACATACACAGATGATGCCGTTCGCAGGATGACTGCCGAGTGGCAAGAGGCGATGGAGCGGGATTATAACCATCCATCCATAGTTGCATGGGTGCCAATCAATGAAAGTTGGGGTGTACCACGCCTATTAGCGGATAAGCGCCAGCAGGATCATACCCTTGGAATGTACTATTTAACGAAGTCTCTAGATTCTACTCGTTTAGTTATCTCTAACGACGGGTGGGAGCACACAAAGTCAGATATGTGTACGATCCATGATTACGAGAGCGACAAAGAAGTTTTAAAAGAGCGATACAGTTCCGTGGAAAACATCATGAATTCCCAGCCAGGACACCGTCTCATTTACGTGCCAGGCTATGAGTATAATGGGGAACCAATCCAAGTAACGGAATTTGGCGGTATTGCCTATAAGAAGAGTAATTGGGAAGGCTGGGGCTATTCCGGTGCTACGAATGATGAGGACTTCGAGGAGAAATACTACAAAGTAGTTTCTGCAATGCTTGAGTCTCCACTCGTTCAAGGGTTCTGCTATACGCAGCTGACAGATGTGGAGCAGGAAATTAACGGACTATTAACCTACGATCGTAAGCCAAAAATTGATTTAGAGATCATTAGGAATATTAACGAAGGTAGAAATAGAAAACGATTCTCCACCGAGGAAGAGTGATAAATAATGAGCTACAGAAATCCTGTCATCGCTATTCAAGGTCTTGATCACGGTGACCCAGCTGTGTGTAAATACAATGGGAAATACTATTTATATCACACAGGCCCAAGGGAAATTCGTGTTTATGAATCAAAAAATCTAGTGGATTGGGAGCAGCAGGGGATTGCTCTGCACGCTTCCGATGATCCGGACCACTGGGCACAAATTGGTCTTTGGGCACCGGAAATCATCCATGAAAATGGTACGTTCTACATGTATGTCACAGCAGCACTTATGAATGAAGACGGTTCTGAAAATGATGCCGTACGCCGGATTGGAGTGGCCACGAGCGACAACCCACTAGGTCCTTTCAAGTTAGCGGCGGAGCCCCTGACGGACGAATGGTCCATTGATGCCCATCCATTTAAAGATGAAGACGGGACCTACTATTTGTTCTATAACGTTCGAAACGAATACACTCGTGGACCAAACGGTGTCATTGGAACGGGGAATGTGGTGGACCGCATGGTAGATCTAACAACCTTGAGCGGCAATCCCACAATGGTCGTTAAGCCGGAGCATCTATGGGAAGGGAATAAGGAACACTCCTTTTTCTGGAATGAAGGTCCTTTCGTACTGAAGCGGAACGGCAAGTATTTTCAAATGTACAGCGCTGGATTTTTCGGAGACGATACGTACGGTGTTTACTATGCCACATCGGATACACCGATGGGAACGGAAGGCATGAACGATACAAGTTGGAAAAAATGGCGGGGCGGTGAGGCTATTCTTAAAACGAATGAAGCCTGTCTTGGCCCTGGACATCACGTTGTTGTGAAAGGTCCCAACGGCATAGACGATTATATTGTCTACCACGGCTACGAGCCCGGGGAAGATGTTCCTGAAAGGCGCGTTCGGGTAGGGCGGTTCCAATGGGATGGGGATCACATTTGGTTAGAGCCGCCAAGCCTCGAGGAAATACCGGTGCCTTTAAAGCCGGAATTCGACGGCCGTTTTCTACCACTATTGGAGCAGGTGAACGAAGGTTTAAGTAAGTGTCATTTGTCTGATTATCATTTTGAAACAAACCTTCGACCTGGAAAAAATTCAGTGTCAGGGTTTGCATTTTTTGTAGATGAAAATAACTATGTGAAGTGGGAAATGGATCCTTCTGCAAAAACTTTAAAGGTGAGTGTTCATGAAAAGGCTCAACAGGTGTCTAGTTTTTCTGCGGAGCTATCAACAGATTTTAACCCGGAAGCCTACCATCTTTTTCAAGTAGTGAAAGAGGGAGCTAGCTTGAAAATTTATGTGGATCGTGTTCAACAGCTGGATCTGACTACAAATTTTGGCAACCAACCGGGAATGGTGCAGATCCATAACGGAAAAGTTGCCGGTACAATCGTTACCAAAATAAATAGTTAGAATTTAACTTTCATGAGTTAAATAGGAAAAAACCTAGGGTCTCTGCCGCTAGATCCTAGGTTTTGATAATTTTGTTAATGAAAGTAAATGTAACCCCGAACACTATGGATTAAACCCCATACTAGTTCGATTAAACCCCAAACCTCCTCCATTTAGCCCCAAATAAAGTACATTTTCCCCCATCCCCACTACTCAACCTGAAAAACAGCTTTACATCCTTCTAATTTAGCTGTAGTGCACCTACATTCATAGTAAAATTACCAATAACTGGCCCGCTAGTACAACTCCTATTAATGATAAAATGATAAAGTAACCTAAAATTCGACAAATAAAACAGCTTAGAAAAGGAGGGACAACCTTAGTGTTGAGTTCGAAAAAACCTCATATGAATATAGCATTTGCACTTATTATCTCCGTTTTTACCATTGCTCTAGTGGCGCCAACATCTGCTGATGCTAGATTTCCAGATACTAATTTAAGCGAGATTAATAGATTAGCAGGAGACGGCATTGTTGGGGGATTTCCCGACGGAAATTTTCACCCTAATCGTCCAGTAACACGGGGGGAGGCGATTGTCATGATCGGCCGAACACTCGACCTGAATACTGGAACGAGGTCCACCTCCTTCAGGGATGTTCCAAGTAACCATTTTGCCTCCGGAGCTATAGCTGCTGCAGTGGAAAAAGGGTTGGTATCTGGGTATCCAGACGGCACGTTTAAACCGAATGACCCTGTTACCCGTGGAGAAACAGCAGCGTTCCTCACGAGAGCTCATAATATGGAGCCGATTCAAAATCCAATTGCCTTCAGAGATGTTTCAGCCAATCATTTCGCAAAGGGGGCTATTGATAGAATTTCAAGTAGTGGGATTACAGTTGGGTTTTCAGATAATACATACCGACCAGATCAACACATTACGAGACAGGAATTTGCGGTGTTATTAGCTAGAACGATTTACCCTGAGCTTCGCTTGAAAGCCCCTGAACAGAGGCAGAATCCAAATACGATTGCCATTGCCAAGGTTGTGAATACGTCCAATCTTACTATTCGTTCAGGACCGGGTACGAACCACGGCATAGTTGGTAGTATCGCGAGAAACACGGAAATTCAAGTGTTAGATACGGTAAACAACTGGGCAAAGATTGATCATAGAGGCGGCGTGGCCTACGCATCCCTATCCAACCTCCAGGTAGTTTCGACAACTAACAGAGCTCCTCTACGGGGAAAAACAATTGTGGTAGATCCAGGGCATGGAGGGTCAGACCCAGGAGCTATCGCAAACGGACTAAGGGAAAAAGATGTTGTGCTAGACATTTCCCTTGTTTTACAGCGAAAACTAAGAATGGCTGGAGCAAACGTTGTCATGACACGTACAACGGATGTTTTCCCTTCCCTAGATCGACGTGTACAAATCGCAAACAATTCTAACGGTCATGCTTTCGTTAGTGTTCATGCTAATGCGTCTACACACACAGCAGCAAACGGGACGGAAACATACTGGAATAGGACTCACAGCAGTGCCAGCAGCCAGCGATTAGCAAGATTAACGCAAAATCATCTTGTAAGACAGTTAGGCACCCGTGACCGCGGTATCCACCATGGAAATTTCCGAGTGATTAGCCAAACGAGAATGCCAAGCATCTTAGTGGAAGTGGGCTTCCTCACAAACAGAGGGGACGCAGATAAACTAAGGCAAAACATTTATAAAGAAAGATCTGCAGAAGGTATATACAGAGGCTTAGTGGATTATTTTAACTAAGTTGACGTTAGGACAGTTTCGAGCACACATTTCGTGCCGTATCGAAACTGTCCTTTTGCTTTATTTCATGGGAGCTAGATAATAATCATTCTAGTTCGATAGATTAATGGTTGAAATCGATAGATTATAGCTGAAATTCGATAGAATATCGGCCCAATTCGATAGATTATCCATTTAGCTGGA
>NZ_JAUSUG010000025.1 GCF_030813435.1 Evansella vedderi
ACCCACTCATATCAGGCTTCGAAACATTGCAACGGCTCCGCTCATTGCTTCAAGCCCACTGAAAAAGATAAAAAGCGATCTTTTTCAGTGGGCTCGCGGAAACCCTAATCTTCTTAAGAATAAGTTATTGAATAGTAAACTCAGGACTAAAGGGAAAAGGGGAGGATAATACTACCGTTAATTGGATTTGATTTGTAAATATTACTTTTCTATAGGGGATGAAACCTTTGAGAAAATTATTTATATTGGTTACTCTTATTTCTTTATTCCTATTGTTTGGTTGTGGAACTGGCCAAGAGGTTTTAACAGACGAGAGTGAGGTTGTATTGGAACCTATTGTTTCAGAAACGGAGGCAGGAGATTACGTAATTAGACTTATTTCTGAAAAGAGTGAATATGCTGCAGATGAGCCGGTAAAGATCACTGCTAAATTGAAATATGTAGGGGAAAAGGAAGAGGTTAAGATTTATCACGCATACTCTCCTTTTTGGTTTGATATCCGTGAGACGACTAGAGGCATTGATATTCCTTATGTCATGCCATTACCCCTTTTAGAAACAACGTTAAAGCGGGATGAATGGTTCGTGCAAGAATATACAAAGGTTGGAAGCTATGCTGAAGGAGACGACTCACCAGAAGTAGAATTTATGAAGCGATTTTTAGAGGGGGAGGCCTTTCCTCCGGGAGAATATGAAATAGAGCTTCGCACTGATTTCTACACTGGTTCCATCGATGAGAAGGAAGAAGAACACAATTACACCACAAGCATCTTAATCCAGGTGTTAGACTAAAGATTAATATTACTTAAGGCTTTGTTAAAGGTCATTGTTGATTTTTAAACAGGGTTGATTGTAGCGTGCGTCCTGAAGTCAAAATCAACATCAAAGTTTAACAGAGCCTTACTTAAAATGGAGTACGTTTACTACTCCGTTTTTTAATTAGAAAGGAAAGAGTAGAAAGGAATGAATAAAATGTTTCATCCTTTCCCAAAGGATCTTTTAGAATCTAAATTTATTGAAAGGCCTAATCGCTTTATTATTCGATGTGTCCTAACAGAAACTGGGGAAATAGTGGAAGCACATCTTGCAGACTCTGGAAGATTAAAGGAGTTATTGATACCTGGTAAACAAATACTACTCCACAGAAATAATAATCCGAACCGAAAAACGAAGTACTCTGCTGTTATAGTAGAAAGGGAAGATGGGCTTGGATGGGTATCACTAAATGCACAGCTCCCAAACAAGTTAGCCAAATTCGCTGTAGAAGCCAAGTTATTCAAGGAGCTGCAGAGCTGGGAGTATGTTCGGTCTGAATACAAAAAAGGCCATTCCCGCTGGGATATGCTCCTTCAAAAGTCCGATGATGAGGCCATGCAAATGGTAATAGAGGTAAAGGGGGCTACCTTAGTGGAAAATGGAGTGGGGATGTTCCCAGATGCCGTCACCTCCCGTGGTACAAAGCATGTGAAAGAATTAGGAGAAATTGTAAAGGAATCTGGATGGGAGGCTGCTCTCCTTTTTGTTTCCCAAAGGGAGGATATTCATATGGTAAGACCTGCTTACCATATCGACCCCAAATTTGCAAAGGCAATGACAGAAGCAAAGACAGCCGGAGTTAAACTACTAGGCTGCCGATGTAAAGTGTCCCCAAGTGGAATCGAATTACTAGATGCTATCGATGTGGAAGTGTAATGTCACAATATTGCCATGGACCCGGTCCTTGAACGTTTGTTCAAGGACCGGGTCCTTTTATTTTTTGTAACTGGAATAATAATTAAAAAATCTTCTCATTTTCTAGTTCGAGTCATATATATTTACTACTTCGAATGAAAGACAACCAATTTTAATGGTAGAGGGAAGGGAGGAAAGGTCTGACAAAAGTAAGTAATACTGTTTTCATGTTGGTTTGATAGCATAGTTGCGTACCGATGGTTTTGGGTGTTTTTCCTATTTTTCTTTTTAAAGGAGTGGAAAAAATGAAAGCGTTAACATCCGCGTCAACAAAATTAATGCAACGTTACTTACCTGACCCTTTCTTGTTTGTTATTATTTTAACTTTTGTTGTATTTATCCTAGGTATTATTTTAACACCAAGTAACCCATTGGATATGGTCGTTTATTGGGGAGAAGGTTTTTGGGACCTGTTAGCTTTTGCTATGCAAATGGTGCTTATATTAGTTACTGGTTATGTTCTAGCCAGTAGTCCTCTTTTTAAGCGTCTCCTTCAAGAACTTGCCACTTTCGCTAAAAGTCCAGGGCAGGCAATCGTTATTGTTACTTTAGTAGCTTTAATTGCAAGTTGGATAAACTGGGGTTTTGGACTGGTTATTGGGGCATTATTTGCGAAGGAACTAGCTAAAAAGGTGACAACTGTAGATTATCGCTTGCTTATTGCCAGTGCCTATAGTGGGTTTATTGTATGGCATGCAGGTTTAGCTGGATCTATTCCACTTACAATTGCAACAGATGGACATTTTGCGCAAGATTTAATCGGAATCGTTCCTACAAGTGAAACCATTTTTGCACCATTCAATTTATTTATTGTAGCTGCACTTTTCATTTCCGTACCAATTTTAAATCGATTCATGATGAATCAAAAAGATGCAGTTACGGTAGACCCTAAATTATTAGAGGAGCCTCCAGCCCCTAAAAATGAGATTAACTCTAACAGAGAAAGAACCCCGGCAGTACGCATGGAAAATAGTGTTGTTCTTTCTATGATAACAGGAGGGTTAGGTTTAGCGTTTATTCTTTACTATTTACTGACCAGTGGATTTAATCTCAATCTGAACATCGTTAACTTTATTTTCTTATTTTTAGGTATTTTGTTCCATATGACTCCGAGAAACTTTCTAAATAGTGTTGCCAATGCTGTAAAAAATGCAGGGGGAATTATTGTCCAATTTCCTTTCTATGCAGGAATTATGGGAATGATGGTGGCATCTGGGCTAGCGGTGGAGTTCTCCAATTGGTTTGTAGCAATATCTACGGAATTTACTTTCCCTTTATTTGCATTTATAAGTGCAGGGATTGTTAACTTCTTTGTTCCTTCAGGAGGAGGGCAATGGGCAGTTCAAGCACCAATTATGCTTTCAGCTGGAGCGGAATTAGGAGTGAGCTCAGCGAGGACGGCCATGGCAGTTGCCTGGGGAGATGCATGGACGAACATGATCCAGCCATTCTGGGCATTACCGGCATTGGCTATCGCAGGATTAAATGCACGTGACATAATGGGCTTCTGTATTTGGGTATTATTCCTAAGCGGGGCCATCATTGGAGTAGGATTACTATTCTTCTAATAATTTTGTCAAGGACCGGGTCTGTGACAAAAGTGTGAACGGAGGTTGGTGAAATAGGTGCCACCCTCTGTTTTTTTATGCACTTTTTCATGTAACCTAAAATTTGAAAAGAAACAAAATAGGTAACGGCGAGGTAATAGTATAGTAGAATAAGGGGAAGGAAACTAGTAAACATAACCCATCATAAGAAGTAACCAAAAAAGGTTGGAATACAATGAGAAAAGAATTAATTTATGTACATATGGCCGTTCTTTTATTTGGTTTATCTGGCCTATTTGGAAAATGGCTAGCTTTGCCGGCACACTATATTGTATTAGGACGGGTATTTTTCGGGGCCCTTTTTCTTCTACTAATCCTTCTTATTCTTAAGAAAACCTTAAGGCTTCCACGATTAGTAGATTACCTTCCTTTCATCCTAATTGGTGGTGTTCTTGCCATTCACTGGGGGAGCTTTTTCCATTCCATTCAAATATCTACTGTTGCTATTGGCCTTGTAACATTTGCTACTTTTCCTGTTTTTGCAAGTGTACTCGAACCAATTTTTTTCAAGGAGACATTTCAAAAGAGAAGTTTCGTTCTAGCGATCATAACTTTGTTTGGTGTGGTATTGCTCATTCCAGAATTCGATTTTTCAAATAACTTAACACAAGGAGCAGTATGGGGACTGATTTCGGCAGTAACTTTTGCCGTATTATCCATGTTGAATCGTAAATATGTTCAACATCATTCTAGCTTAAAGATTGGGTTTTATCAGAACGTATTCGCATTTTTCTGGCTCCTTCCTATTGCTTATGCCACACCGAAAATACAATTTACTATGATGGATATATCCCTCTTAGTTTTGCTAGGTGTTGTTTTTACAGGCGGAGCCCATGTCTTTTTTATTCAAGGCTTACGAAAAATGAATGTAAGAACAGCCAGTATCATTGCTTCGTTAGAACCCGTATACGGAATTATTGCTGCAGCATTTTTACTACAAGAAATCCCCCAAATTCGAGAGTGGATAGGGATCGTTATCATTCTATGTGCCGCCATCTACGCTTCCATACCAAAAAAAATATAGAAAGGTGAGGTGTACGTTATGTCAAATGAAGGAAAAACAGTTGAAAAGCTAGCAACACCTAATACAAGAAATACAATAGCAAAACAACTCCGGGAGCTTGGCCTCAAAAAAGGAGACAGTATCATTGTTCATTCTTCCCTTAGTTCACTAGGTTGGGTTAGTGGGGGAGCCGTTGCCGTTATCCAAGGATTAATGGACGTAATTTCAGAAGAAGGTACCATTGTGATGCCAACCCATTCTGGGGACTTATCAGATCCATCTCTATGGGAAGCACCACCAGTGCCTAAGGAGTGGTGGCAAACCATTAGAGACACAATGCCCCCTTTCGATCCAGTTATTACGCCAACGAGGGGGATGGGGAAAATAGTGGAGGTCTTTCGTACATATCCTGCTGTTACCAGAAGTAATCATCCTCAAGTTTCTTTCGCCGCATGGGGGAAAAATGCAGAGAGGTGGATGAAAGAACATTCTTTAAATAACGGGCTCGGGGTAGGGTCTCCTTTACAGCATTTATATGATAACCACGCCCTTGTTTTACTCCTTGGAGTTGGGTTTGACAATAATACATCCTTTCACCTTGCTGAATACTTACTTCCTGAGCCAATAATGGAAACTACCTATGCTCCCGTTATGATAAACGGTGAACGTTCCTGGCATTCTATGGAGGATGTTGTCCATTATGAAGATTGGTTCGAAGAGTTAGGAAGTGATTTCGAAAAGAGTTACACCGTTCAAAGGGGCTCCATTGGTGCAGCAGAGGCAAGACTGTTTTCTGTGAAGGAAGCCGTTGATTATGCAACGGAATGGCTGTCAGAAAAAAAAGATCAATAGCTACTCAACATTAAATGACATAATAAAAAGTATTAAGACAATCTACTTCCCTCATATCAATAATAAGGAGTGCCTTCCCAAGGAAAGTATTACAAAGAACGATAAACTTTCCATCAACAAAAAGGTATTTTCATTGAATGGAGGGAGTTCTTTTGATTACTAGAATAGATAGGTTGCAAATACCTTTACCTAAACCAAAAAGTCCCGATCCCAATGGTGCTGCAGCTGTTCAAGAATTATTAGGTGGGAAATATGGTGAAATGTCCACACTAAATACTTATATGTTCCAATCCTTTAATTTTCGCAATAAAAGAAAATTGAGACCCTTTTATGATTTGCTAGGAAGCATTACAGCGGAGGAATTCGGTCATGTTGAATTAGTGTCTAATACAATTAATTTAATGATTCAAGGCACAACTTTCCCTGGGAATCCAGATACTACACCAATGCAGAATGCGAAGGATAAAAGGAATTCCCACCACTTTATCGCTTCCGCTCAAACAGCGTTACCTACAGATTCTATGGGGATCCCTTGGACTGGAAACAATGTATTTGCGAGTGGTAATCTCGTATTGGATTTATTGCATAATTTCTTCCTGGAATGTGGTGCAAGAACACATAAAATGCGTGTATATGAAATGACAGATAATCCAGTTGCCAGAGAAATGATTGGTTACCTCCTTGTAAGGGGCGGTGTTCATGTGGTTGCCTATGCTAAAGCATTGGAGGTAGCAACAGGTGCAGACGTAACCAAATTAGTGCCCATTCCAAACCTTGATAATAAAAAGTTTGAAACAGCAAGGAAATTCGAAGCGGAAGGGGTACACCGTAAGCTATATACTTTTAGTGCTAGGGATTATCAAGAGGTCACTAAAATATGGAAAGGACAGCATCCTATCGATGGTGGTAAACTAGAAGTGATTCAAGGTACACCACATGGCGGCCCAGTACCAGATTTAGAAGAAATTCCTGAAGAGTTTGCTCCAGGAGTAACCTATGATGACTTTCAAGAGATTGCAAAACGCCTGCAACGGCAAGCTGGACTATAAATCGAAAACAAGTGGGTATCTCAAAAGGTGAAAAACATACCTTTTTGAGGCACCTGCTTACTTCATTTTCTTTTTATAGAAAATATTAACTTTCTTAATGGAAATATAGGATAATTTAACTCACCCATTCTATTATTTGATAAAATAATTGATAGATAATAATTGTAGAGTCTGTTCAAAAAGCTCAAAAACTGACCTTTTTATCCGAAAACTATGTTTTAATACATTCTCATTTTCAAGGGAAGTTGATTGAATTAGCACAGCCAAAATAGTTTTCATTTGGCGTGGTGTCTATAAAGACCTGGGAGTTTTGAACAGACTCTAGTAGGATATTTTTTAGGAATAGTACGGAGATGAGAAGAAGATGGCAAATCAATTAAAAAGGATAGGTAGTAATTTAAAACAAGAGGAAATAAGGGAAATGATGTTTTCTTTAACGGACAAGCTTCATGAGGGAATAGTAATGGTCGACGAAAACTGGGATGTGCTATATGCTAACCCCTCCGCTTATAAACTCCTCTTTTCCACAAAAGGAGATATTCAAGGGCATTCTCTATGGAGTATATTACCTAAATCGTTGCAAACCAATAACGCTGTACATTTACTGCATAAGGCAATGGAAAAGAGTATAGCAACAGACTTTAATGAGTTTTACCAATCTACTAAAGCATGGTTTCATATTCAAGTATTCCCTATGAAATTAGGATTAACTATACACCTACAGGAAACGACGGAACAAAAGGTGGCCATGGAAGTAACGGGGCAGGCCTATCGAACATTATTTAACGAGCATCCTGACGCTGTTTGCTCCATCGACTTGAAGGGACGTTTTCTTTCGATCAACACGGCCTTCAAGGAATTATTCCGTGTTGATGAAAAACTCATGTTAGGTGAACCCTTTTTATTATTTATTCCAGATGATATGCGGGCAGCTGCTCAGGAACTATTTGAGATGGCAAAAAAGGGTGTCCCTATAACAAAAGAGTTTAATTTAACCAAACAGGTGGGTTATCCCTTTTTTATACTTGTTACGGCTATTCCTATATTTGCAAATTCCCAGATAATAGGATCTTATGGAATTATTAAGGATATTACTGAGGATCAAAGAAATATGGAGGAAGTTCAAAGACTTTATCAAATGAATACCCTAATTATGGAATCGGTGGAAGATGGAATATTAGGATTGGATTTACAGTCCAATGTGGTTATGTGGAATGATGCAGCTGAGCGAATTACTGGTTTCCAAAGAGAAGACTTAACGAAAGAAAAATTGAAGGAATTATTGAATAAGCTAGGGACCACTGATCACCCCCTCTTTAAACAAGGGTTTAACAATAAAGGAAACTTGACAAAAGAGACTGTTGTTCAACGGTCGGGGGCAACCTTTTATCGAAAAGATCAAAGTCCGTTTATATGTGAATATACGATTTCCCCGATGATTTCAGGAAGTGAGGTAGTTGGAAGTGTTCTCACTTTTCGAGATATTACAGAAAAAAAGAAATCGGAGGAAATGCTTCGACAATCGGAGAAACTCTCTGAAATGGGCCAATTAGCCGCGGGCATTGCACATGAAATTAGAAATCCTTTAACATCATTAAAGGGATTTTTACAGCTAATTGAAAAAAATGAAGGGGCAAAAGATGAATATTTTGAAATCATGAATTCAGAGTTTTCCCGAATCGAACAAATTCTTAATGAGCTTCTTATATTGTCCAAGCCTGAGAAACAAAAAAAGAAAAAGACATCTTTGAATAAACTATTAAATCATACAATTACCCTTTTAAGTACACAAGCCGTCATAAAGAATATTGAAGTAGTCTCTGAAATATCAAAAACGGATGTGGCTTACATTCTTTCCTTAGAGCATAAAATAAAACAGGTTTTTATCAATTTAATAAAAAATGCCATTGAGGCTATGGATGCTGGCGGAAAAATAATCGTAAGCTTAGAAAAAGTGAATGAAAGTGCAGTTATTAAAATTATAGATGAAGGATGCGGTATTCCTTCTACAATATTAAAACGTATCGGTGATCCTTTTTTTACAACAAAGGAAAAGGGAACGGGTCTTGGGTTAATGGTCACTTACCAGATTATTAAGGACCACGGTGGACAAGTGGAGGTTGAAAGTGTGGAAGGAGCAGGTACAACTTTCACGGTGCAGCTACCGTTATTAGATCCAAGCTGTTAAAGGGAGGAGAAAAGAAGTGAAAAAGTTTCTAGTAACTTTATTAATACTTTTTCTTTTAGGTTATGGGGGCTATCGTTTTTTCATCACCTATGCCACAGATGAAGTGTTTAACCAAGTCTCTAATGAACTTCTTACAGAAGAGGTGGTCTCTGAATTGCTAGCAGATCCAGAAGTGCAGACATTACTGGAGGATTTTCAAAGGGAATCTACTATAAACGATATTGTGACAGAACAAAGGGAGTTGCCGTTCCATACAAAGGAAGAAGCCACGAAAACGATACTAAACAGATTTTCTATCAGTGAAATTACGGATATTACTGCAAAAGCCACTAGAGGGTTAACGCTAGAGGAACAAGCAGAACTAGAAAAGTTAGTGAATGAAAGATTATCAGAAGAGGAACTGGAAGCATTGCTAATCATTGGTTTAGCTGAATTGGTGGAAGATTTGAATTTTGATTAAACGAGGCTGGGAAAAAACTGTTTTTATAATAAGAAATCCGAACGAAATAAAGATTATTGGTGCATATAAAAATCGCTTTGGAAATATACTTCGCTTTCCGCGGGCGGCTGGTGAGCCTCCTCGTGCTTACGCACTGTGGGGTCTCACCTTTGCCTTTGCTCCCGCAGGAGTCTACGTACATTTCCTCCGCTAAGGTAGTACAACGTTCGTATTTCAAGTTAAACACTTTAGTTATGTCCCAGCCACCTTTTTGTAGATAATAAGAAAAGTAGGTGTTCTAGTTGTGGGTGAATGAAGTAGTTATATGGATTTTGGTTATCTTTATGTGTATCGGAGCGATAGATAAAATTTATGGTAATAAATTTGGCTATGGTAGAGCCTTTGAGGAGGGATTTATGGCAATGGGTCCCATAGCTTTAGCGATGATTGGGATCATTTCCATCTCTCCTGTACTTGCGGATTTATTACGGCCAATAGTAACACCATTATTTACTTTCCTTGGAGCGGACCCCGCCATGTTTCCAGGGATTTTGTTGGCTATTGATATGGGAGGGTATTCCTTAGCAACGGAACTTGCTCAATCAGAAATGGCTGGTCAATTTTCCGGGATCATTATTGCAACTTTAATCGGTCCGACTTTTGTTTTTACAGTACCTGTTGCTCTAGGTTTAATTAACAAAGAGGATAAAGCTATTTTTGCAAAAGGAATTCTTATTGGTTTAATACCCATACCAGTTGGGGCGTTTGTTGGCGGTTGGTTTGCTGGATTTCCTGCTGTATTTATACTCCTTCAACTAATCCCCTTAGTACTATTTTCCACCTTTATTATCATTGGACTGATATTTTATACAGACAAGATGATAAAGGGATTTACCATCGTAGGGAAAGGAGTTGTGGCACTAATCACCGTTGGACTTGCCATAAGTATTGTGGAAACACTTACTGGTTTTTCTATCATTAAAGGTTTAACGCCACTTTCAGAAGGGGTTTATATTGTTGGAATAATTGCAATTACCTTGGCAGGTGCCTTTCCACTCGTACACTTTTTAAAGAACGTATTAACAGGAATACTTCCCCCCCTGGCCAAAAAATTCGATACCTCAGAGATGACTTTTATAGGGTTGATTACATCATTAGCCCATAGCATCCCTATGTTTAAACTTTTGCATCAAATGGATGAAAAGGGGAAGTTAATGAATATTGCCTTTGCAGTTAGTGGGGCATTTGTTCTTGGTGGTCATTTAGGGTTTACGGCATCCGTTGAACCTGATTTAATCTTTCCTATGATGCTCGGAAAGTTAGCGGCTGGGGTATTATCTGTTTGGTTAGCGTATACTCTTGGGAAAAAAGTATCAGGTTCATAACATAATGGATGGTTTTTATTCTTCTGCTGGCTTATGTTGGCCAGCTTTCCTTTTTTGTTGGATCCACTCCTTAATAGAAAAGCTTGCTTTATTTTTTTTCTCCTCTCCATCTGTTCCTTGTTGATACTTTAGTAAAGTGCTTTGATGCTTTTTCATTTTCTTCTCGTGTCTTGCGCTTCCATAATAATAGGCTTTGGCACAGTGCCATTTTTCCAGAAATGTGTGCCAAGCTATGAATAACCTCTCCTTTTTACTCAATTGTTATCCCCCCAAAGAGCAGATTAAAGGGTTAAAAATTAACTTTGTAGTTCAATTATTATACCCTTTTACTTAATCTTTGATAAAAAAAATTATTGGCATGACCTAACGTTGTGTTAGTAGAATTATATTTAGATATTATTCGTTTAGAACTTATCATTGATTACTTTGGAAATACTTGAATTTTGCTCATAGTGGAATCAGCCAACTAGGGGAATTATTAGAGAGACCTCCATGCAAGTGAAGTTTAGCCCACTGAAAAAGATAAAAAGCGGAGGCCACTGAAAAAGTCAATTTGAACAGTGGCAATGGCTTCGCTCGTTGCACGCCTTATATGAGAAACCCACTCATATAAGGCTTTGAAAACATTGCAACGGCTCCGCTCATTGCTTCAAGGCCACTGAAAAAGATAAAAAGCGATCTTTTTCAGTGGCCTCAGTGAAGTTTGCACCATGGAGTATGAAAATACAAGTTTTTATTGCAGTTGGTTTGAGCGGAAAGGGAGTGGGCTGCAGCGAATACCAACACAGTATTTGTATTTTCAAGGGAGAACATAAGCAAAAAAGCAGTTTCTTTCATCGAAACTGCCAATGGAAAAAGTTCATAAGCTTATACTTTAAATGGAGAGTTAAACCGTTCCTCAAAATACTTATAGATAATATCTCGAATAGTAATTTCACTTATAGGTTTTTGGATAAAGCTATAGGCTCCTAACAGTTTTGATTTCTTTAAGTGGGCCTGTCCGCTTGTAGACGATGCCATGATCACTTTGATATGAGGATACTGTTGATGTATTTCCTTTAGTGCTGCAATTCCATCTTTGTTAGGCATAATAATATCCATAAATACAAGGTCAGGCTTCTTTTCATGGCAGATGGAAATAGCCTCGTCTCCATCAGAGGCTTCGAATATTGATTTTATACCGATCGTATGTAATGTTTCTATCATTTGCATCCGTGCCGACTTTGAGTCATCACACACAAGAATGGATAGATCATCCACTTGGAACCCCCCTCTAAATAAGACAAAAAACAAAAGAAACTAGTATTCTATTTTATTTTATCATAGAAAAATAATAGAATTTACATGATTGAACAAATTGTTAAATGATTTTAATAAAGTCGAATTGAACGGGTTTGTGTCGAAAAAATGAACTACATAATGTAGATCATTTATAGGTGATAATATTAAGGAAAAAGGTTAAGACTTAATTATTGCATTTATGTATTCATCATATTAGATTAGAAAAAACAGTGTTTATGTTAGATGAAAGGATGAAACAGATGAGTCCCTTAGATATGTCTAAGTTTGAAAAGAAAGTAATCATAAGAAATATTCGTACAGAAGATATAGATAAAATTATTGAGCTCTCTAAGATGTGTTTTCCTAAAATGATCCCTTGGAAAAGGGAGCAACTAGAGAGTCATCTATCTATGTTTCCGGAAGGACAATTTTGTGTGGAGCTAGAAGGAGAAATTATTGGATCATGCTCAAGTTTAGTCATTAACTTTGATGAGTATGATGATCAACATACATGGGATGAAGTTACCGATGAAGGTTTTATAACCAATCATGATCCCGAAGGTTATAATTTATATGGTATTGAAGTGGCGGTACACCCTGAGTTTCGAAGAATGAAAATTGGCCGGAGATTATACGAAGCACGAAAAGATTTAGCACGAAGAATGAATCTAAAAAGCATCATTATCGGAGGGCGTATTCCTAATTATAATAAATACGTAAAAGAAATGACTCCTCGGGAATATGTGGAGGAGGTTATGCATCATAACATATATGACCCAGTTTTAACCTTTCAGGTGATGAATGGATTTACATTGAAAAGGGTAAACAAAGACTATTTAGAAGATGATAAGGCATCCATGAAATACGCAACGTTAATGGAATGGAATAATGTTGATTATCGTCCAACATCTAAGCGGCATTTTAAGACAGCCTTTCCCGTTAGAATTTGTGCCATTCAATATATGATGAAGAAAATCGATTCCTTCGAGGAATTTGCCCAGCAATGTGAATATTATGCGGACGTTGGTGCAAGCTACAACTCTGACTTTGTTGTTTTCCCTGAAATTTTTACGACTCAGCTCCTATCTTTTATTGAAGAAAAAAGTCCAAGCCAGGCAATTAGAAGGTTAACAGAGTATACGGAGGATTACATTAATGTATTTACGGAACTAGCTATAAAATATAATGTAAACATTATTGGTGGTTCTCACTTTGTGGAGGAAGATGGCAAGATATTTAATATTGCTTACCTATTCCGAAGAGACGGAACCATTGAAAAGCAATATAAAATTCATATTACCCCAAATGAACGTAAATTTTGGGGAATTCATGGAGGCGACAAGGTAGAGGTATTTGATACGGATTGTGGTAAAATTGCTATCCAAATTTGTTATGATATTGAATTCCCTGAGCTTGCCCGTATTGCTACAGAAAAAGGTGCTAATATTATTTTCACACCATTCTGTACAGATGAACGTCAAGGTTATCTCCGAGTGAGATATTGTGCCCAAGCGCGAGCGGTAGAAAATCAAATTTACACAATGATTGCAGGAACAGTAGGGAACTTAACCCATGTGGAAAATATGGATATCCAGTACGCTCAATCTGGTATCTTTACTCCTTCTGATTTCCCATTCCCTAGGGATGCTATTGTTGGGGAGTGTAATCCTAACATTGAAACAGTAGTAGTTGGAGATGTGGATTTAGAACTATTGCGACGTCATCGGAAATCGGGAAATGTTACCCAATGGCGGGATCGAAGAAAAGACCTGTACGAAATCAAGTACAACTGCTAAAATGTGCGGGACCCGGTCCCGCACATTTTTGTGAACAAAATAGTTTATTGTTGTGGGGAAATGTCTACCCTTATATACGGAAGGGTGGAATAATGCATGACGGAACAAAGAAAAAGTATAGAGAGGAAACAATTTTTCCCCTCTACAATTGGTATAGTTTCTATATTGTTTATGTTAATCATCATAGGGTATCAACTTATGGAAGACCCGAATCGACCGGAGCCCTCACAAAATAGTTCTTTAGAAGAGTGGCATGTGGAATGGACGGCTAAGGATTTACCAATAGAAGTAGATCTACCTTCTACTCTCCAGATAATAGTAATGGACGAGGCAAATAAGTGGGTGAAGAATGCAAAAGTAAAAACAGTGATTCAGAATAACTCTCAAGTAGAAGAGCTCCAATTTGTACCTGTGGAGGATGGTCTTTATGAGGCCAGGGTGCTTTTCTCCTCACCAGGACTATGGAGAGGAACCTTAACGGTACAGCAAGGAGAAGATACCATAAATCAACCAATCGAAATAACAGTTAAATAATTGTTAAAAGTCTCTCTAAAAGATTGCTGAAAAAATATCGTTTGGCTTGGATCTGCTACAGGCGTAATGTCACCTTCCTGGTTCCGCGGGCAACGCCTCAGCCTCCTCGGGCCATGTTTCTTCCTCTGCACCTGCGATTACTCGTCGCTGGAGTCGCCGCCTTCCGCTTCTCCAAGCTTGTTAAATGTTTACGTAACAGCCATACGAAATAAAAGCTTTGCTGTTAAAAGAATTAGTTAGTAAGGGGTTATTGACAGAAAATTAGAATATTGATTTAATTGTTTATAAGAAAAAGAAAATAATTTCTAAAAGGATAAGGCCGATAAAAATTCGTATCTAATGGTTAGATAGCAATTTTTGTTGGTCTTTTTTATAGGGGGGAATGGATATGGAAAGAAAGTATGTCCTGTCACTCGATCAAGGAACAACAAGCTCAAGGGCAATTTTGTTTAACAAAAAGGGAGAAATAGTGGAAACTGCTCAAAAGGAATTTACCCAATTCTTTCCTAAACCGGGTTGGGTGGAGCACAATGCGAACGAGATTTGGTCTTCCATTTTAGGGGTTATGGCAGAGGTTTTAAATAAAGGGGAGGTGTTCCCAAAGGAAATAGCCTCCATTGGGATCACAAACCAAAGGGAAACAGCAGTTGTCTGGGATAAAAAAACTGGTAATCCTATTTACAATGCTATTGTTTGGCAATCAAGACAAACGGACCCCATTTGTGAAGATCTAAGAAATCGTGGATACAATCAGCTTTTTCGAGATAAAACTGGACTTCTAATTGATGCTTACTTCTCAGGAACGAAAGTAAAGTGGCTCCTTGACCATGTGGAAGGGGCTAGGGAAAGGGCCAAAAAGGGGGAACTCCTTTTCGGAACCATTGATACATGGCTCATTTGGAAGTTGTCTGGTGGTAAGGCCCATGTAACGGATTATTCTAATGCATCCCGGACATTAATGTATAATATCTATGATTTAAAGTGGGATAAGGAATTATTGGAGATTTTAGATATTCCTGAGGTAATGCTTCCAGAGGTACGTCCGTCTTCAGAGGTATATACAAAAACATTGGATTATCATTTTTTTGGTGAAGAGGTGGAGATAGCAGGTGTTGCAGGAGACCAGCAGGCCGCCCTTTTCGGGCAAGCTTGCTACAAAAAAGGGATGGCTAAAAACACTTATGGAACCGGTTGCTTTATGCTGATGAATACAGGGGAAAAGGGAGTAAAATCAAACAATGGTCTCCTAACTACTATTGCTTGGGGTATTGATGGAAAAATACAATATGCCTTAGAAGGAAGTATATTTGTGGCCGGATCTGCTGTTCAATGGTTAAGAGACGGGATGAGAATGCTGAAAAGTGCGAAGGATAGCGAGGCATATGCCACTAAGGTAGCCTCAACCGATGGGGTTTATGTTGTCCCTGCTTTTGTTGGCTTAGGTACCCCATATTGGGATAGTGATGTCCGGGGAGCTGTTTTTGGCTTAACGAGGGGGACAGAAAAGGAGCATTTTGTTCGGGCAACATTAGAATCCCTAGCCTATCAAACAAAAGATGTACTAAAAGCAATGGAAGCAGATGCGGGGATTAACTTAGAAACACTTCGAGTAGACGGAGGGGCAGTTTCCAATAACTTTCTCATGCAATTTCAAAGTGATATATTAGGAACTCCAGTGGACCGCCCTGTCATTCAGGAAACGACCGCATTGGGGGCTGCTTATTTGGCTGGTTTAGCAGTTGGCTTTTGGAAGGACCAAGAAGAAATTGAACAACAATGGAAGGTGGATCGCAGCTTTTATCCGAAGATCAATGAAGAGGACAGAAAGGACCTTTATGATGGCTGGAAGGTCGCTGTGGAAGCGGCAATGAAATTTAAAAGATAATAGTAATCGTGTCAGGATATTTAGAGAGACCGCTACATACTAGTAAAGGAGCAGGAAGGTATTGTCTTCCATTCTAGCTATGTTGTGGTCTCTTTTCATTTCTTTTTTCTCTGCGATTACTCGTCGCAGGAAAGAAATACTCCTACAATTATTTATCGCATAGAAACGATGGTGTTATTGAAGAATATTGATTGTCTTGGATACGCTACAGGCGGACCAATTACACCTAAGGGCAGCCCACGTCCTGTGGGCAACGACGTAATGTCGCCATCCTGGCTCCCGCGGGCAATGCTTCAGCCTCCTCGGGAAAAACTGTGTCTCTTCCTCTACAAGCATAGCTTCGTAGCGCATGCGTCGAGACAACTCGTAGCAAACTCTAGAAGCTATGCTCGTCGCTGGAGTCGACGCCTTCCGCTTCTCCAAGCTAATAAAAAAATAAAATTTATGAAAATAGCCTAGAAAAAAGGGTGAGGATGTTGGAAAAAGCTTTTTCTGGACTCGAAAGAAAGAAATACTTAAAGGAATTGAGTTCAAAGGAATTAGATATCTTGATCATTGGCGGTGGAATTACTGGCGCCGGAATTGCCCTTGATGCCATATCAAGAGGGTATTCTGCTGGTTTAATAGAAATGCAGGATTTTGCTGCAGGAACATCTAGCCGATCAACTAAGCTTGTTCATGGTGGACTTCGGTATTTAAAGCAACTAGAAATAAAGCTAGTATCTGAGGTTGGTAAGGAGCGAGCCATCGTATATGAGAACGCTCCCCATGTTACAACTCCCGAATGGATGCTACTTCCTATTATAAAGGGTGGGACATTTGGTAAATTTACCACTTCATTTGGTTTAAAAATATATGATTATTTAGCGCAAGTAAAAAAGCATGAAAAACGAAGGATGCTTAACAGAGAACAAACCATAGCTAAAGAACCACTGATAAGAAAGGAAGGGTTGAAAGGGAGCGGGCTATATGCAGAATATAGGACGGATGATGCTCGACTAACGATAGAGGTTTTAAAAAAAGCTGTAGCGCTAGGAGCGACTGCAGTTAATTATGCAAAGGTAGAGAAATTTTTGTATGAAAATGGGAAGGTTGTAGGAGTGGTTGCCCAAGATCTATTAACAAAAGAAGAGTACCACATTCGTGCTAGGAAAGTCGTTAATGCAACAGGACCTTGGGTCGATACATTGAGGAAGGAGGATCGTTCGAAAAAAGAGAAATACCTCCATTTAACAAAGGGAACTCATATCGTCATTGACCAATCTAGATTTCCTTTAAAGCAGGCAGTATATTTCGATACGCCAAAGGATGGGAGAATGATCTTTGCTATCCCCCGGCAAGGGAAAACATATATTGGAACAACAGATACGACGTATGTGGGGGATCTTGCCAACCCTCATATGACTGAGGGGGATTTGAATTATATTCTCAACGCCGTAAACTATATGTTCCCAGATGTAAAACTTACAAGGGAGGACGTGGAGTCCAGTTGGGCTGGATTACGTCCATTAATTCATGAAGAAGGAAAAACTGCCTCTGAAATTTCTAGAAAGGATGAAATTTTTATTTCAGAGTCAGGTCTTCTCTCCATTGCAGGGGGAAAATTAACGGGATATCGCAAAATGGCAGAAAAAATTGTTGATCTCATTGAAAAGCAATGGGGCACAGTTACCCCATGTAAGACGGCAAAATTAACTCTTGCCGGCGGGGATGTTGGTGGATCAGAGGACTTCCCCTTATTTGTAAAAAAATATTCGCGGTTAGGTGAAGAGTTAGGTCTAGGGAAAGAAGAGGCCTTGAAGTTAACAAAGCTCTATGGATCCAATGTAAAAAAAGTTTATAAAATAGTGGAAGAAAAAAGGGAGCTTGCCAAAAAATATCGCTTACCTAAAGAAGTGTTTGCTACTCTTTTTTATGGAATAGAGGATGAAATGGTAGTCTCACCAGTTGATTTTTTTAATAGGAGAACAGGGGCTTTACTATTTAATATTCAATGGGTGAAAAAATGGAAAAAAGGAGTGCTTCAATACATGTCAGACTACTTTCAGTGGTCTAATGAGCAAATAGATAGTTATAGGTTAGAGCTAGAAAGGGCGATGGCATTTGCCGAAGAGACAGCTGAAAGGGTGGAATCAAAAGGGAAAAATAGAAACACCATTTCCGTTAACTTTCGACGATAATAAATAAGGTAGTAAATAAGTCGTGAAAGCGGTGTCACATTATACCTAGTAAAAGACAATCGAATATTTAGTTGGTCAGGTAGTAGTATTTAGACAAAACTAGCAAATTACTTGTTAAAAATAGAAAAATATGACTATTTTCTATTGTTTTTTTTACAAAATTACCTATAATAGTATTTATTAAGGTTTTGGTGAGGGATAACACATTCCCTAATAACAAGTACATTTGTCCTATAAATAAGTCTTTTACGAGAAGCGAGTGAGTGACATGGGGATTCATTACCATTTAATAAAGCAAATGGAAGCGAAAAGAAAACAGATGATTCGTTCAGCCAATGTCTATGGTTTCACATCAAAGCAAACAGTTCAATACAGCCAAGAGCTTGACCATTTAATGAATATATATAGAAGGTTGACAGTGGGAACGCCAAATAACAAAACGGAAAGAACAGAAGTTTTCCAATAAAAATATAGTATCATACACCCTCACATGGAAAGAAGGGTGTATTTTCTTTGGAGGATATATATTAACTTTGTACATGCTTGAATTTGATATATACTGTATTTTATAAGCTACTAGGAGAAAGGGCGGAATACATATGCAAGTAAAAATGGCTAACTTACCAGGAATTGGTAAAAAGTTTTCTTTTATTACAGCACAAAACAGCATGATTGTGTTAATTGTTCACCACACTGGAAAAAGGGAATTGTATTTCTTCCATGATCAGGATAATGATGAGGCTGATTTTGCCATCGACCTAACGGCTGATGAAACAAGAGAATTAGGAGCGCATCTCTTAGGGGCTATGTTTCAGCCAGTTGACGTGGACAAAATGAAGCTGTTGAAGAGCCAAATTGTGACAGAGTGGATTAAACTAGATAAACATTCGTCAATAGTTAATAAGACCATTAGTCAATCTGAGGTTCGTAAAAAGACTGGTGTTTCTATTGTTGGTATTTTCAGAGATAACGATGTTATTGCAAGTCCAGGGTTGGATGAAGTGTTATTAGAGGGTGATACGGTTATGGTTATTGGTAAACAGGAGGAAATATCTAAATTTGAAGCTCTATGTGAAGGTAAGGAGATTTCCTAGTGGAAATTTATATTCCAGTAATGCTGAGTGCCGGAATCATCTTCCTCCTGATGTTTATATTCGGACTCATTAGCTTTAAATTTAAAATTCCCGAAGTTATTATCTATATATTATTAGGGGTTGTTTTAGCTTCCTTTCTAGGAGACAATGAATTACTGTTTTTAATAGGTGAAGTGGGAATTGTTTTATTGTTTTTTATGTTAGGTATGGAATTCCCAATAAAACAGTTGTTAAAGGTGGCTAAAAAAGTTACACCAGCAGGTACCTTGGACGTTATACTTAATATTGGTGTAACGATGCTTATCGTTTACCTGTTTGGTTTAGGTCTTCTAGAATCCCTGATTATTGGTGGGGTAGTTTATGCCACGAGTTCATCGATTACAGCAAAGCTATTAGAGACGAATAAGCGGATGGCCAATCCTGAGTCAGAATTTATATTAGGATTATTAATATTTGAGGATTTGGTAGCCCCTGTATTAGTTGCTATTCTTGTAGGTTTAACTGCTGGTGTTGGAATGACTGGCGGCTCCTTTACTATTCTAATCCTGAAGGTAGTAGCCCTTACAGCTGGTGCCATTATTTTAGGACAATTATTATTTACTAGATTGCAGAATTTCTTTGAACGCTATTTAAGCTCCGATATTTTTATCATGTTTGTAATAGGTATTGCGTTAGCATATGGTGGTTTTGCACTATTCCTCGATTTATCAGAGGTTCTCGGTGCATTCCTAGCGGGGATCATGATTGCAGAAGTGAGAAAGACGGAACAGCTAGAGCACTTGATCCTGCCAATTAGAGATTTAACTTTACCGTTATTTTTCCTATGGTTTGGTACTACCATTGAATTTGGAGCAGGCGTTCCGATGATTCCCCTATTGATAACATTGGTTGTATGGGCAATTATTGCAAAAATAATTGTAGGTGTCGTTGGAGGGAGGATGTACGGACTCAGTAAAAAAGTTTCCGTTCGGGCCGGTTTTTCCTTAATTCAGCGGGGGGAATTCTCCATTATTATTGCAGCCCTTGCAACCGCTGAAGTAATGGTATTCAGCAGTATATTTATTTTAGTCATTGCTATGATCGGTATTGTATTCTTCCAATTTGCACCGAAAATTGCGAAGAAGCTCTATCCAGATAAGAAACCTGAAAAAGTAAAGTTGCCAGGGTAAAAATATTTTATAAGGGGTTGTCTCAAAAGGTTAAAAGAATACCATCCGAGGCAACCTCTTTGTAATACCTTTGTAATATTTGTTAACAGAATATTTTTTAAATTGGACGTCTGTGACATGCTATTTTTTCATCATTATGTAGTATAATGAAAAAAAAGGTAAAGAAGGCGGTGGTTTTATACGTGGCTATCTTGTACATTTGTAAAAGATGTAATGGTAATGGTTCCGTTGAAAGGAAGCTCTGGTTTATGAAGAGAAAGGTTTCTTGTCCGTATTGCAAAGGGGCAGGCAAAAGGAAATATAAAAAGGATAAAATAGGCTAATGGGTTTCCTGCATCTTTTATAGTGCAGGTTTTTTTTGTTGTGCTTTTTATTTTCTTCCGAATAGAGGTTGAAAAAGGAATTGTGTATTGATAAAGGGAAAAAAGTTACCGAAAAGGGAAGAGGAGAAGGATTTGGGTAACAATAAAGGGGGAAAAGTTACCGAAATAGAAAGCTACAATCGATTTGGGGAACGAATGCATTCCAACTAAGGACTAAAAGAAGATGCCCACTAAAATAAGCATAGGTAGCAGCTATAAACTATAGTCACTACCTATACTTCGTGAAGTCTTTCTCATTAAACTACTCTAATAACTCCCAACCGGTTGATAGACCTAAATCCGGATACTTATCTTGGAAATAACGAAGAGTAAATTCGTTTTCGAATAAAATGACAGAACGACCTTGCTGATCGTGTACATGCATTTTTCGGCTGTCCAGCATTTTATCTGTCACTTCCCCTTTCGTAACCCAGCGGGCCAGTTCATGGGTTAAGTGGGTAAATTCAATATCTACGTTGTATTCGTTCTTCATCCTATATTCGAATACCTGGAATTGCAGCTCCCCAACGGCACCTATAATGAAGTCTTCAAAATAGGGTGTTTTATAAAGCTGTATAGTTCCCTCTTGAACAAGTTGAGAAAGACCTTTGTGATATTGCTTGTGCTTTAGGGCGTTTTTTGCCATTATTTTTGCAAAGCGTTCTGGGGGAAACTGTGGCATTTCTTCATAAACGATTCGTTCATTTCCACTCACTAGTGTATCCCCAACCTCAAAGTTTCCAGAGTCATATAAACCGATAATATCTCCTGGCATTGCAGTATCCACTGTTTCACGATCCGAAGCAAAAAAGGAGTGGGACTGGCTTAGCTTCATTTTCTTCCCTGTGCGAGAAAGCATCACTTCCATACCCCGTTCAAATTTCCCTGAGCAGACGCGGAAGAAGGCAATTCGGTCACGATGGTTAGGGTTCATATTCGCTTGAATCTTAAAAATGAACCCTGTAAATGTGTCACTATCAGGGTCTACAAGCTCCCCAGACGCTTTACGTGGTTGTGGTTCTGCCGCTAGCTTTACAAAGTTATCCAAGAAGGATTGTACTCCAAAGCTAGATAGTGCACTACCAAAAAACACTGGAGTTAATTGTCCATTTTGAACCTTTTCCATTGTAAATTCATTACCAGCTTCTTCTAAAAGCATAATGTCTTCTTCTAATTTTTCTTTTTCAAAGGATTGAAGGACCTTCTGCTCACTATATGGAACAATCTCCCGTTCGTGGGAGTCATTGTACAGTTCAATTTTCTCATCAGGAATGCTGTAGATCCCGCGTAATGTTTTTCCCATACCAATAGGCCAGTTCATGGGATAGGTTTCCATCTCTAAGACCTCTTCAATCTCTGCTAAAAGATCAAGTGGTTCTTTTCCTTCACGGTCCAATTTATTGATGAAAGTTAAAATAGGGATACCACGCATACGGCAGACCTTAAATAACTTCAAAGTTTGAGCCTCGATACCTTTCACACTATCGATAACCATTACGGCTGTATCTACAGCTGTTAACGTTCGATAGGTATCTTCACTGAAGTCCTCATGCCCAGGTGTATCTAATATATTAATTTGTATATCATTATAAATAAGTTGCATTACACTGGAGGTTACGGAAATTCCCCTTTGTTTTTCAATCTCCATCCAGTCTGATGTAGCAAACTTACCAGATTTTTTTCCTTTAACAGTTCCGGCGCTTCTAATACCTCCACCGAGTAATAACAGTTTTTCTGTTAACGTAGTTTTCCCAGCATCGGGGTGGGAGATAATAGCAAACGTCCTTCTAGGTGTTTCGTTAGTCATATACATAACCCTTTCCAGCTAAGTTGAAATGCTCCAATTTCTCATTATATACAAAAGTGGAGAAAGAATCACTATTTTTTTCCGTTTTGCCCACTCAGAACTAGATATTGTGCATATGTTGTGGATGAAACGATGAAAGGGGGCTGCTAATATGTCTCACACTCCAGCAAGGGGCTATGTAGGGGGCTTTGCCTTCATTTTAGTGTTATTTATCTTGTTAGCTATTATTGGTGCTGCTTATGTGTACTAAATAGCAGAAAGGAGGAACGAAAGGATTTTTCCATACCTTTTGGTTCCTCCTCTTTTCTTTCCACCTATGTTTCTTTCTTCCATTGTACAAAAAATAATAGGAAAAAGGACAATGTGACGATGGATAGTACCCAATATATAGCAAGCTCCGTTCTTCCCGTTTCCACTGCAATATAGATGGCGGTAGGAACTGTTTGTGTTCTTCCAGGAATGTTTCCAGCAAACATAAGGGTTGCACCAAACTCCCCAAGGGCCCTTGCAGCACCAAGGATGAAAGCAACAATCATGACATTTTTAGATAAAGGAATGGTGACGTATCGAAAGATTTGCAGAGAATTTCCACCCAAGACTTGTCCCACATCTTCTAAATCCTTATCCACCTGTTCAAATCCGGCCTTAAGGGTTTGATACATAAGGGGAAAAGCGACGATAGTGGCAGCCATCACTGCAGCGATAAAGGAAAATACAATCGTCTCGCTAAAAATAAATTCGTAGACTCTCCCAATAGTACTGTTTCGGCCAAAAAAGTAGAGTAGGCCAAATCCAATAACCGTTGGCGGCAGTACTAACGGTAGCATTAGTAATGTTTCTAGTAGTTGTTTGCCTTTGAAATTACGCCGTTTCATTAACCCAGCAGCAATTAAGGCGAGGGAAAACCCTAGAATACTTGCTATCACTGTTACTCGTATGGAAATAAATATGGGTGTCCAAAAATCTAAATTCATGAAAAATCACTCTTTTATGGAATAGTTTTAAATCCGTTTCTTTGAAAAATGTGTTGTGCCTCTTCAGCTTGTAGCCAATGGTAGAAATCAGTAATCTCAGGATTAGCGTTCTTCATTATTCCCATTGGGTAATAAATGGGAGAATAGGTGTCAGCGTCTATTATATCAAACACATTAACATTTGACTGAACTGTGTCCGTAACATAGACAATCCCTGCATCCACATTCGCTGTTTCTACGTAAGTTAATGCTTGTCTTGTATCATTTGAAAATATTATTTTATGTTCCATATTAGTCCAAATCTCGGCCGTTTCTAGTGCCTCCTTCGCATAGTGACCTACCGGTACCATCTCAGGTTGTCCAATCGCTATACGGCCAATCTGATCGTTGTTCAATAAATCTTCTATGGAAACGATGGATAAATTACTATCAGCAGGTGTTATAACTACTAACTGGTTTTGTAATAGGTCTGCTCTCATTTCAAGGTCTCCTTGAGACTCTAACAAATCCATATCCCTTGAGGAGGCGGAAATAAATAAGTCTCCTGGTGCTCCCTGAGTAATTTGCTGCCGTAGTCTTCCAGAAGAGCTAAAATTAAATATAAGATTCACATGGGGATTTTGCAGTTCGTATTCACTTTTTAACTCATTCATTACATCGGTTAAACTTGCAGCTGCCATTACGTGAAGTTCCACTGTTTCATTTGTATTAGAGCAAGCAGTATAAGTAAAGAGGGAGAATATAAAAAGAGTGAGCAATACTATTCTTTTCAATGGAATGTACCTCCGATTTTTAATCATTACAAATTCCATTATATTTTATATGGGAACAGTATTCCATGAGAATATAAAAAAAGCCTGCCTAAGGTAGTAGCCAAACCTTAGACAGCCTCTTTTCGTTACGATGGATTTTCTTCAAAAGCTGGTAGGAACTTCGTAAAGTATGCTCCTAACAATGTCAGGATAGTGGCACCAGTCCAAAATACGACGCCGTATAGAGAAAGCCCCATTAGTCCCACTAGGACATAAAATACGGGAATTAGCATAAAGCAGATAGGTGTAAGCCAAGCTTTCAATGTATTTCCCCCTTTCTTACAAAGGTATACTTTAGATTAGTAATGATTATTTTTTCGGAGATTATTCTGTGTTAGTGGATAAATAAATGTAACGGATAAGATTACAATATTAATATGTTGATAATGTTGTTATGATGATTTAAATTCGCCAACACAAATTTAAAACCCTTCAAATATTCGAAATATTTAGTTGACGGCTTTTTTGACTCCTGTTATACCCGGAAAAAATGAGGGACAAACTAATTATATCTGTCTAAAAAATCAAGGAAGAGAGTCAATAGATGAAAAACTATCCCAGCTTTGAGGAAATAAAAGAGGTCCATGCAAAATTATCACAAATGAGACTAGAATATTGGTTGCATCATGATCTATTTTCCATGCAATGGTGGTTGTTAGTAGCGGTCTTAATCATTCCATGGATTATATGGTGGAGGTTTGTTGATAAAAAGAGATTAACTACCATCTTGCTGTTTGGAACGATCCTGATGATCGTAGTTATGATGCTGGATGATATTGGGGTCGAGGCGCAGCTGTGGTCCTATCCTTATCAATTAATAAGTATTCTTCCGAGACTAGTTTCCATTGATCAAGGAATTATTATTATTTTTCATATGGCACTATATCAGCTTTTCCCTAAATGGAAGTCCTTTTTAATTGCGAATACTATAATGGCGACTGCATTTACATTCATATTTGAACCAATTACGGTATGGCTTGGAATATACCAATTAGATAACTGGGAGTATGTGTATTCCTTTCCCATTTATATTGCTAAGGCGTCCTTAGTCAAATATCTAGTAGATGAAGTGATTACAAAAGCAGAGGGAAAAACTCCCATACAGAATAGGATAGAAAAACAGTGAGTAACGAAGAGTTATTCCTTCGTTACTCACTGTTTTCATTATTGTGCTTGTTCGTATTGTGAAATTTTATCTTCATGTGTCAAGGTTACAGCGATTTCGTCCCATCCATTGAGGAGCATTTCCCTGTGGTAGGCTGGAACTTCAAATGTAGCTTCAAACCCTTCACTGTCTTGAATCACTTGTTTTTCTAAATCGACGGTTAATTCATACGTGGAAGTCTCCGCTTTTTCAATTAGCTGTTCTACTCCCTTTTCCGAGAGTTTGATTGCGAGAATTCCGTTCTTTACACAGTTATTATAGAAAATATCAGCATAGCTTGGGGCAATAATAATCTTAAAACCATAATCCTGCAGTGCCCAAGGGGCATGTTCCCGTGATGATCCGCATCCAAAATTTTCCCCTGCAACAAGAATGGAAGCATTGTCATACTTAGGGTCATTCAAAGAGAAGTCTTCTCGGCGAATGCCATCATCATCAAAACGCCAGTTGTAGAATAAGAATTGTCCGAACCCTTGACGTTCGATTCGTTTCAAGAATTGCTTCGGTATTATTTGGTCTGTATCAATATTGGATCTGTTTAATGGATAAACGAGTCCTTTATGTTTTCGAATAGGTTCCATATTGTGATTTTTCCCTCCTATGATGAAAGTGTTGTAGCAAATTTACGAACATCTACGAAACGTCCTTCAATCGCTGCGGCTGCTGCCATCTCTGGACTAACAAGATGTGTACGAGCTCCGTTACCTTGACGCCCCTCAAAATTACGATTGGATGTGGAGGCACAGCGCTCACCATATGGTACGATATCATCATTCATGGCTAGACACATACTGCAGCCAGCTTCTCTCCATTGGAAGCCTGCCTCCTTGAAGATAACGTCCAAGCCTTCTTCTTCGGCAGCAAGCTTTATACTTTGCGATCCAGGAACAACAATGGCCTGTACTGTATCTTTTACCTTTTTTCCTTCAACGATAGAAGCTGCTTTACGTAGATCACTTAAACGGGAATTAGTACAGGATCCTATAAATACATGATCAATTTCTACAGAAGATATAGGTTGGTCTGCTGTGAGGCCCATGTACTCTAACGCTCGGGATATTTCGTCCTTTTCGTTTTTAGTTGATGCTTTATCAGGGTTAGGGACTGTGGCATTAATAGGAATACACATACCTGGATTCGTACCCCAAGTGACTTGTGGTTCCACTTCATTAGCATCTATTTCTACTGTTGTGTCATACTCTGCACCTTCGTCTGTGGCAAGTGCTTGCCACTTTTCAACTGCTTCATCAAAATCTTTTCCTTTTGGTACATGGCGTCTACCCTTTAAATAGTTAAAAGTAGTTTCATCAGGACTGATCAAACCAGCTCTAGCACCAGCTTCAATGGACATATTACAAACGGTCATTCGTTCTTCCATTGATAGGGAGCGGATGGCATCACCTGTATATTCAACCACATAGCCTGTACCAAAGCGTACTCCAAACTTAGCAATAATTGCGAGAATTAAATCCTTTGCAGTTACTCCGGTTCCTAACTGCCCATTCACCTTTACGTTAAGAGTTTTTGGTTTCGTTTGCCAAAGTGTTTGGGTAGCAAGAACATGCTCCACTTCACTCGTCCCAATTCCAAATGCTAAAGCACCAAAAGCCCCATGTGTGGAAGTATGGCTATCTCCACATACAATGGTTTTTCCAGGTTGAGTCAAACCTAGCTCAGGTCCAATAACGTGGACAATACCTTGGTCAGGATGGTCGATATCTGCTAATGGAATCCCGAATTCCTCACAATTTTCTTTTAGTGTTTCCATTTGTTTTTTGGAAACAGGGTCTTTAATAAAATATCTATCTAACGTTGGGACGTTGTGATCCATTGTAGCGAATGTACGGTCAGGACGTCTTACCTTACGACCTTGCATCCTTAATCCCTCGAAAGCTTGTGGGGATGTTACTTCATGGACAAGATGTAAATCGATATAAAGAAGATCTGGCTTATTGGGTTCCACATGAACAACATGTTGTTCCCAAATTTTTTCAATAATTGTTTTTGGTTGCGACATGATATCACTCCTTATATAAAAAGTTGTCAGTATCTTGCGCCACTTTAACTACTTAAATTTTTGGCTATATTAGCTCATTGTTGATTGTAGCGGAAGGCGTGAGACTCCTGCGGGAGAAGCTTGTCAAAGGGAGACCCCACAGGAGCGTCAGCGACGAGGAGGCTTCCTGACCGCCCGCGGAAAGCGAACGCCTGGAGCGGAAATCAACAGACAAGTATAATAGAGCTAAATTAGTTTAAAGGAGGCGCCTTAAGCTTTTCTTATTAGCAATAACAGCTTTGAATACTTTTTGTTGCACTTTCTGCTTTAATAAATTGAACAACAAGCTCTGTCATTTTTTCAGTGCCGACCTTTTGACCATTTCCTAATATGTTTAAATCAGCTGTATGATAGCCTTCGTCAAGAACAGCCTTGACCGCACTTTCCACTAAGTTTGCTTCATTCTCTAAGTGGAAGGAGTGTTTTAGCATTAGTGCTGCGGATAAAATCATTGCTAGAGGATTGGCAATTCCCTGACCAGCAATATCTGGAGCAGATCCGTGAACTGGTTCATACAGCCCGAAGCTATCTTCTCGTAAGCTAGCAGAAGGAAGCATTCCAAGGGAACCCGTTAATACAGAGGCTTCATCGCTTAAAATATCTCCAAACATGTTTTCCGTAACCATTACATCAAATTGAGCAGGGTTAGTGATGAGCTTCATAGCGGCTGCATCCACAAGGACATGTTCAACGGTCACGTCTGGGTATTGTGCTTTTTTCTCTTCTACCACTTCACGCCATAGCTTACTAGATTCAAGTACATTTGCCTTATCTACAGATGTAAGCTTCTTCCTGCGAAGCTGTGCGCATTGGAATCCTTTATCCACAATACGCTCAATTTCTTTACGAGTGTAAGCTAGTGTATCCACCACGGATTGACCATCATTTTGTCTTTCGCTTGGTGTACCAAAATATAGACCTCCAGTGAGCTCTCTAACAATAAGAAGGTCACTTCCATCCACAACATGTTCCTTTAAAGGAGAAGCGTGGAGCAGGGTAGGGAAGCCTTTAATTGGACGTAGGTTTGCGAACAAGCCAAGCTCCTTTCGAATTCCAAGGAGTCCTCGTTCTGGTCTTAAGTGGGAAGGATTGTTATCCCATTTAGGTCCACCAACGGCACCTAACAGTACAGCATCTGCTTCTTTACATGCTGCTGTCGTTTCATCTGGTAGGGGAGTACCATGCTTATCGATGGCAACTCCTCCAATATCATAGGTGGAAAAGGTGAATGTATGATTAAATTCGTCTGCAATGGCGTTTAAAACTTCCTTTGCCGAGTCCATAACTTCGGTACCAATACCATCTCCAGGAAGCAATACTATTTGTTTTTTCATGGATGTATCCTCCTTTAAATTTGAGCTGTTTCTTTTACTACTTTCCTATGGTTGAAAAAGAAACGGTTTACAGCATTTAAAAACGCTTTTGCGGACGCTTCTAATACGTCTTGTGCGGAACCTCTTCCGCTTACCTGTGTTCCGTTAACGGACATTTTAATATGAACTTCAGCTAGGGCATCTCTTCCTTGGCCAACAGAGCTTAAGGAAAAATCAGTTAAATGGATTTTTTCCTCTACTAATGTTTCAAGAGTGTTATATAAAGCTTCCACACTTCCTTGACCTGTACAGGCTGTTTCAACACGGTTTCCAACAGGTGTAGTTAGAGCCACAGTTGCTGTTGGGATATTGGCAGAACCATATTGAACTTGGAAGCTTTCCAGTTCATATTTCTTTACATTAGAAAGGTCCGTCTGAATATCTGTTAATATGGTAAATAAGTCGTCATCCGTAACTTCTTTTTTACGATCCGTTAATTGTTTGAAGGCTTGGAATGCTTCCAATAGCTGTTCATTGGATAAAGTGAAGCCAAGCTGTTCAATTTTATCTTTAAAGGCGTGTCTCCCAGAATGCTTTCCAAGAACTAGATTGTTAGACTGTATTCCTACTAATTCTGGTGTGATAATTTCGTAAGTGGAGGCATTTTTTAAGACACCATCCTGATGAATACCAGATTCATGGGCAAAGGCATTTCGACCAACTACTGCTTTATTGGCTGGTACAGCCATACCTGTTAATCTACTTACAAGGTCACTTGTTCGTTTAATTTCTTTTAATATGAGATTTGTAGTATAAGGGTATTTATCATTGCGAATATTTAATGCTACGGCTATTTCTTCGAGTGCTGCGTTTCCGGCCCGTTCACCAATTCCGTTAATTGTTCCTTCTATTTGGGTTGCCCCATTTTCAATAGCGGCAATTGTGTTAGCCACTGCCATTCCTAGGTCGTCATGACAATGTGCGGACAATGCTACTTTGTCAATATTCCGAACATTTTCCTTAATATATCGGAACAAGATGCCATACTCTTCAGGAGTAGTGTAGCCAACTGTATCAGGAAGATTAATGACAGTTGCTCCTGCATCTATTACTTTTTCAATAACTTTAACTAAGAAGTCCTTGTCAGAACGGGAAGCATCCTCTGCAGACCATTCTACTTGAGGAAATTTTTTTCTTGCATAAGCTACCATGTTGACTGCCGTTTCCATTACTTGTTCTGGAGTTTTCTTTAATTTATAGGTCATGTGAATGGGGGAGGTGGCTAAGAAAATATGCAGCCTAGGCTCTGCAGCATCCTTTAGTGCATCCCAGGCTATATCAATATCTGACTTTGTTGCCCTTGCAAGTCCTGTTACAGAGGAATTTTTAATGGTTCTTGCAATATTTCTAACCCCTTCAAAATCCCCATGGGAGGAAGCTGGAAATCCAGCTTCCATAATATCTACACCAAAACGCTCTAGTTGCTTAGCGATCTCTAATTTCTCTAGTTGATTTAAATTGACACCAGGAGATTGTTCACCATCCCTTAGTGTTGTATCGAAGACTTTAATTAGACGCATTAGCGACCACTTCCTTCTTGGAGTTTTGCTGTTTTTTTACAAATGGCATTAACTCACGAAGCTCACGGCCTACCTTTTCAATTTGATGTGTATTTTCCTTTGCATTGATTGCAGTAAATTGTGGACGGTTTACTTGGTTTTCAAGGATCCAACCTTTTGCAAAGTCGCCAGTTTGAATATCGTGAAGAACTTCCTTCATACGGGCTTTTGTTTCTTCATTGACAACACGCGGTCCAGATACAAAGTCACCCCATTGTGCTGTATCAGAGATGGAGTAGCGCATTCCTTCAAGTCCACCTTCATACATAAGGTCAACAATAAGTTTTAATTCGTGTAAACACTCAAAGTAGGCAACCTCAGGTTGATATCCTGCCTCTGTTAATGTCTCAAATCCAGCTTTTACGAGGCTCGTTAAGCCACCGCAAAGGACTGCCTGTTCTCCGAATAGATCTGTTTCCGTTTCTTCTTGGAAGGATGTTTCTAAAATACCAGCGCGTCCTGCACCGACTCCTTTTGCATAGGCTAAAGCAACGTCTTTCGCTTTACCTGTGGCATCTTGGTAAACGGCATATAGGGCAGGTACCCCAGCACCTTCTTCAAACGTACGGCGAACGAGATGACCAGGACCCTTTGGCGCAACTAGGAATACGTCAACCCCTTCTGGAGGAACAACTTGATTAAAGTGAATGTTAAAACCATGAGCAAAGGCTAAAGCATTTCCTGGTTGAAGATTTGGTTTAATACTTTCCTCATAGATTTTTGGCTGGCTTTCGTCAGGGAGGAGGACCATTACTACGTCCGCTTGTGCGGTAGCCTCTGCTACTGTTTGAACATCCACACCATCTTGAACTGCCTTATCCCAAGACTTTCCTGGTCTTAAACCAACGACAACGTTAAAGCCGCTTTCCTTTAAATTTAAAGCGTGGGCGTGACCTTGGGAGCCGTATCCGATAATAGCAATTTTTTTTGTTTTCAAAACCTCTTCTTGAATATTGTTGTTATAAAGTACTTTTGTCATAATAAACATCCTTTCGTTATTGGAAATATTTTTTTATTTTATATTGAGGCAGGGACAAAAGTATTTTTACTAATAAGAAATCCGAACAAACTAGATGTAGGTGCAATCTACCCGCTTCGTAAATATACTTCGCTAAGGTAGTGCATTGTTCGTATTTCCGATTAAACACTTTAGTTATGTCCCAGCCTCTTTTAAGAAAAGTACCTTCAAAGACCTATCTTTGAAAAAACATTTTCTTATTTTAATAGAGAATAGCTAGTTAACTCTGTTACTTGTGGTTGGTGCCCTCTCAAAAATGCTGTTAAACCAGTGCGGGCAAGTTCTTTAATACCATAAGGTCGAAGAAGTTCAATAAGTGCTTCTACTTTTTCTGGTTTTCCAGTAACTTGGATTGCCAGGCTGTCTTTACTAACATCAATAATAGAAGCTCGGAATGGTTCAATAATGCCTTGAATTTCGCTACGTAGCTGACTAGTGCTAACTACCTTAATAAGAGCTAACTCCCTAGCAACGATTGCTTTATCCGTAATATCAGAAACCTTTAGAACATCGATTTGTTTATTTAGTTGCTTTGTAAGCTGTTCTAACTTTTGGTTGTCTTCCACTTCTACAACTAATGTCATTCTTGAAATGCCTTCTGATTCTGTTCTTCCTACGGAAATACTTTCAATGTTGTATTGGCGCTTTTGTAATAAACCTGTTACTCGATTTAAAACACCGCTCCTATTTTGAACAACTGCTGTAATTATTCGTTTCATGGTTTCACTCCTATCATTTCTTGTATTCCTTTTCCAGGAGCGATCATTGGATACACATTTTCTTGCTGTAACACTCGGCAGTCGAGAAGGACTGGACCGTTGTAGTCAAAGACCTCTGGAAGAACGTTAATTAATTCTTCCTGTGTTTCTACTTTAATACCTCGTATATGATAGCTTTCTGCAAGCTTTACGAAATCTGGCTGTACATGTAATAGGGATTCAGAATAGCGTTTTTCATAAAAGGCTTCCTGCCATTGTCTTACCATTCCAAGAGCACCATTATTAACAATGATAATTTTGATTGGCAGTCCCCGTTCTTGCAGAACAGAAAGCTCCTGTAATGTCATCTGGAAGCCACCATCTCCTAATATGGCAACTACTGTTTCGTTTGGTTTTGCTAATTGAGCACCAATGGCAGCAGGGAATCCGAATCCCATGGTTCCTAATCCACCTGATGTTACCCAGCGGTTAGGTTTATCAAAAGTGTAGTATTGAGCTGCCCACATTTGGTGTTGACCAACATCCGTCGTAATAATGGCATCACCATTCGTTACTTTGTGCAATGCCTTCATGAGCCATTGTGGTACCATTTCCGTTCTCGGATTGTTATACCAAAGTGGATATTCTTCCTTTAGTTTGTTTATATGAGCCATCCATTTCTCATGTTTAGGTGATTCCGTTTTTTGAACTAGAAGCTGAGTCAATGCCTCTTTTGCATCAGCAACAATTGGAATCGTAGTAGATACGTTTTTCCCAATTTCAGCTGGATCAATATCAATGTGAGCGACTGTTGCATTTGGTGCAAAATGTTCTAGGTTTCCAGTTAAACGGTCATCAAATCTTGCTCCGATATTAATGAGTAAATCACAATCGTAAAGTGCCATATTCGCTGTATATGTTCCATGCATCCCTGCCATACCTAAAGCTAACTCGTGATTACCAGGGAAAGCTCCTAGTCCTAGCAATGTGGTGGCAACAGGCAGATCATGCTTTTCAGCAAAGGCAGTTAGTTCATGAGAGGCTTTCCCATGGAGAACACCTGCTCCAGCAAGTATGACTGGCTTTTCTGCTTTTGAAATGGAGTCTGCCAGCTTCTTTATTTGCAAAGGATTTGGTTTTGTTGTTGGCTGGTATCCAGGTAAATAGAAATCAGTATCATAGGAATCCTCACAAGGGTTAGCGGAAATATCCTTTGGGATATCAACCACTACTGGGCCTGGGCGACCAGTGGATGCAATATGAAAGGCTTCCTTTACAATTCTTGGTAAATCATCAATGGACTGAACTTGATAATTTTGTTTTGTAATGGGGGTTGTAATCCCAATTATATCTGCCTCTTGAAAGGCATCTGTTCCAATAACCCCTCTGGCAACTTGGCCGGTAAAGACAACGAGGGGTAAAGAATCCATCATTGCATCTGTAATTCCAGTAATAAGGTTTGTTGCTCCTGGACCACTAGTTGCAAGAACAACCCCAGGTTTTCCTGAAACTCTAGCATATCCTTCCGCCGCATGAATGGAACCTTGTTCGTGTCTTGTAAGAATATGCTGAAACGATCCTTTAGACCTGTATAAGGCGTCATAAATAGGTAATACAGCTCCTCCAGGGTATCCGAATATCATTTCAACTTCCTCTTCAATTAATGCTTCCACAAGAAGATCTGCACCAGTTTTTGGTTTCGTGCCGGGCTCTATTGCCGGCTTTGCTTCTGCCTTCACCTTATAATCCCTCCTAGGTAAAAATGTTTATTTTTGGTATTCATGAATGTTTAAGATTAGAATTTTAAAAATAAAAAGGCCTGATCTTCCCAAATAAACCACATGAGTATGCAGTTTATCGGGGAGAAAAGACCTTTCCTTTTCTCGGTACCACCCGAATTTACAACACTCTTACGAATGCTGCCTCATGAAGCAAACGAAGCTTGCTTCTTTTGATAACAGGTGCTGTATGCACCCGTTTAAGCCTACTTAGTTGAACTGTTCAGCTTAACACTCAGGGATGATGTCAGAGCAAGTTGTATTTCCGGGCTTCCAGCAACCCCGGCTCTCTGTGAATACAAATTCTTGATCCTTTATTCCCGTCATCGATTTTGTCATTATTAAATTTTCATTACTCCACCTGTATTAGCTGAGGTTACAAGCTTAGAGTACCTTGCTAGGTAACCTGTTTTTATTTTTGGTTCTGGTTTCACCCAATGGCTCTTACGTTCTTCTAGCACTTCATCATCCACAAGAAGCTCGATAGAACGAGTTTCTAAGTCGATAAGAATCGGGTCTCCATTTTGAACGAAGGCAATTGGTCCACCTTCTGCTGCTTCAGGAGAGATATGGCCGATGGATATTCCCCTGCTAGCACCGGAGAAGCGTCCATCTGTAATAAGAGCAACTTCCTTATCCAACCCTCTTCCTGCAATGGCAGAGGTGGGTGCAAGCATTTCTGGCATTCCTGGTCCACCTTTAGGTCCTTCATAGCGAATAACGACAACATGACCTGATTGCACTGTTCCATCGTTAATGCCTGCTTGAGCTTCATCTTGAGATTCAAAAACGATTGCTTCTCCTAGAAACTTTTTAATGGAAGGATCCACTGCCCCTACTTTAATTACGCCCCCGTTAGGAGCTAAGTTCCCGTGGAGGATGGAGAGTCCACCAACAGGGCTATAAGGATTATCTTTTGTTCGGATGACTTTCTCCTCTATAATTTTTGCATCTTTCACATTTTCAGAGATTGATTTTCCCGTAACAGTGATTTGATCCTTATGAATTAGTCCGTCGATTTTACATAGTTCATTGATAATGGCACTAACTCCACCTGCTAAATGTACGTCGTGCATGGAAAAGTCGGAAGCGGGACTAATTTTTGAAAGATAGGGAACTTTTTCTGCAATACGATTTATCTCGTGCAGGTCGTATTCAATTCCAGCCTCATGTGCAATAGCTAAAGTATGAAGAACGGTGTTTGTCGAACCGCCCATTGCCATATCAAGGGCAAATGCATTGTCAAAGGTTTCCTTCGTTAAAATATCCCTTGGCTTTACGTCATTTTTAACTAAATCCATCAAGTGAAAGGCTGCTTGTCGGATGAGATTATGTCTCTCATCTGATGTGGCTACTATAGTTCCGTTACCAGGGACTGTTAAGCCGAGCATTTCCATAAGTGAGTTCATGGAGTTTGCTGTAAACATTCCAGAGCAGGATCCACAGGTTGGACATGCGAGAGATTCTAGCTCGATTAATTCTTCCTCTGTCATAGATCCTTGATGATAAGATCCAACTCCTTCAAAAACAGATACAAGGGAGAGAGACTTACCACTTTTAGAGAGTCCTGCTTCCATCGGTCCACCTGATACAAAAACGGAAGGGACGTTTGTTCTTGCTGCAGCCATTAACATTCCTGGTGTAATTTTGTCGCAGTTTGGAATATAAAATACTCCATCGAACCAGTGGGCATTTATTACCGTTTCAGCACTATCTGCAATGATTTCACGGCTTGGGAGGGAATAACGCATCCCAATATGCCCCATGGCGATACCATCATCTACACCTATTGTATTAAATTCGAAGGGAATACCCCCAGCTTCTCGAATAGCTTCTTTCACTACTTCAGCGAAACGATTAAGGTGCATATGTCCTGGGATGATGTCTATATAAGAATTACAAACACCGATAAACGGTTTGTTCAAATCTTCCCCTTTAACTCCTGTTGCATGTAATAGACTTCGGTGTGGTGCACGGTCTATCCCTTTTTTGATCATATCGCTGCGCATGCAATACCCCCTTAACTTACTTCTGCACGTTTTTTAGATGTGGCAGAATCAGCGGATGATGTATAACAATGAACGCCATCTGTTGTAACAATTTTTCTGAATTCGGAAAGGAGGTGATTCGTAATCTCACCTGGCTTACCGTCGCTAATGGTTCGTTTGTCAACTTCAACTACTGCAATAACTTCAGCAGCTGTTCCAGTTAAAAATACTTCATCAGCAACATAAACATCATGACGGGTGAAAGGTGTTTCTCTCATTTCATACCCATTTTTTCTTGCTAAATCTATAATCGCATTTCTTGTAATCCCTTCAAGTGCCCCTAAATATACTGGAGGGGTATAGATCGTACCGTTTTTCACAATAAATATATTGTCTGCGGAGCCTTCCGTAACATAGCCTTGATCATTTAACATTAATGCTTCATGGGCTCCAGCTTGGTTTGCTTCCAATTTTACGAGAATATTATTTAAATAGTTGAGCGATTTTACTTGAGGGCTTAATACATCCGGGCGATTCCTCCTACTAGAAACGGAAGCAACTGTTAACCCTCGTTCATATAATTCCTTTGGAAAGAGGGCGAGTTCTTCTGCGATTACAATAACACGTGGTTGTAAGCAGTTTGTAGGATCCAAACCTAAATTACCAGGTCCACGTGAGACAACGACACGGATGTAAGCACTATCCAGTTGATTTTTCCTTACAGTGTCAATAATAATTTGCTGCATTTCCTCCTTCGTGTATGGAATATTCAACATAATGGATTGTGCTGATTCATATAAACGTCTGAGATGATCATCTAATTTAAAAATATTACCGCTGTAAACTCGAATCCCTTCAAACACCCCGTCTCCATATAAAAAACCATGATCATATACAGAGATGACGGCTTCTTCTTTTTTAACTAATTTGTCTCCCATAAAAATCCATTGACTGCTCATACGTTACCACTCCTTCCTTTAGAATTTGTTCGCTTTAAAGCGAGAAAGTTACCATGTAATAGAATAGCCTAAGGCCATTTTTCTCCAGTCATGAAGTCATGAACATAGGCTTCAATTGCTGTGGAAAATTTTTAAATTTCAAGTTAATTTGAAGGTTTAAAAAATTAGTATTGTGGTCATGATACATCCATTTTAGAAGGAGGTCAACACTATAACGTTAAATTTTCTGACAGTTATGATAATTTCGATTTTTAGAAAGCGTTTACAACCCTATAATGAAAGGGAAATCTATTAAAATGAAATTAAATTGTAAATTTTTTTGAAGCGTTTTCAGTTGCGGTTAAAAATAGAAATTTGACTACTATATAAATAGTAAAACTGTTTATGTTTTCCATATTTAACAACCTATTCATTTATAAGTAACAAAGTTTGCGCAAAAATAGCCAAATTTTAATTTAATTTTTACTTAGGGTGAGAGTTTCCTTCATCATCTCATTCGCTTGTTCATAGAATATGTTAATAATGTAAATGGGAGGTTTTTTGGGATGAATACAGAATCAGATGAGCTTGTGAAAGCCATTGGTGAGATTACGGAAATAGCTGAAGGCTTTGGATTAGATTTTTATCCAATGAGATATGAAATTTGTCCCGCAGATATTATTTACACGTTTGGTGCTTACGGAATGCCAACCCGTTTTTCCCATTGGAGTTTCGGAAAACAATTCCATAAAATGAAGCTTCAATACGACTTAGGTTTAAGTAAAATATACGAGTTAGTTATTAATTCCAATCCATGCTACGCTTTTTTATTAGATACAAACTCCTTGATTCAGAACAAGTTAATCATCGCACACGTACTTGCTCATTGTGACTTCTTCAAAAACAATGTCCGCTTTTCAAATACACGCAGGGATATGGTGGAAAGTATGACGGCAACAGCGGAACGGATAGCTCATTATGAATTAGTTCACGGCAGACAAGAGGTGGAAGAATTTCTTGATGCTGTATTGGCCATTCAAGAACACATTGACCCAAGTTTAGTTCGACCAAAGTTGTCTTGGTCTATAGAGGATATTTGGCAGGAAGAAGAGGAAGAGGAAGATACGAAAGAATCTCCGTATGATGATCTCTGGTCATTAGATGATAGATCCAATGCCAAAAAAACTAGATTTACTAGAAAGAAAAAGAAACTTCCTCCGAGCCCTGAAAAAGATATTTTATTATTTATTGAAGAATATAGTAGAGAGTTGGAAGACTGGCAGCGAGATATCCTTACGATGATGAGAGAAGAAATGCTATATTTTTGGCCGCAGCTAGAAACGAAAATTATGAATGAAGGATGGGCTAGTTATTGGCACCAACGAATTATCCGGGAAATGGACCTGACATCGGATGAAGCTATTGAATTTGCTAAACTAAATGCAGGAGTTGTTCAGCCCTCCAAAACACAAATTAACCCTTACTATTTAGGTTTGAAGATCTTTGAAGATATTGAAGAAAGATATAATAACCCAACAGAGGAGATGAAAGAAAGGCAGGGGATTAAACCAAATAGCGGCCGGGAAAAGATTTTTGAAGTACGTGAAATTGAGTCTGATATATCCTTTATTCGAAACTACTTAACAAAGGATTTAGTTTCACGGGAAGACATGTATTTGTTCCAGAAAAAAGGCCGTGAATATAAAATCGTAGATAAAGAGTGGGAAAAGGTCCGAGATCAGCTCATTAGCAGCAGAGTGAATGGAGGATTCCCTTACATTGTTGTTACAGATGGTGACCATTTAAAAAATGGCGAACTCTATTTAACTCATATGTATGAAGGTATTGAACTAGATACAAAATACCTTGAAAAAACATTACCATACATTTATAAGCTGTGGGGAAGATCGGTACACATGGAAACGGTCCTCGCAGATCGGAAAATGGTATTTACGTACGATGGAAGGAAAATTAATAAAAGGTATGTTTAGGTTGAAGAGGGTGTCTCAAAAGGTATATTTATACCTATCGAGTCACCCTCTTCCAATTTACATAATCAATTTATTTAGAATGTTGGTTTTCATAAACTACCTTTTGGGTAAATACCATAAAAGGGTGTATATTAAGGAGAAAATGATGGAAACTTTTATATAAAGAGCAGAATAGGACTGGAGGTTATGCTGTTGAATAGATTGAATGAAGAAGCCCGGGAAAAGTACTTTGACCAGATATTTCAATCACTTAAAAACAAAGAAAAAGATACGTTTTTGGAGCTTTTTCTAGAATTACATCCTACTGACCAAGTGGAGCTGTTTGAGGCTCTGTATAAGGACAAGCGTCCCATGTTTTATGAATATTTATCTGCTAGTGAATTTGCAGAAATATTCCAAGGCTTAGATGTGGATGAACAAAAGGAAGTAATTTTAGAATTAGATAAAAGCTATGCTGCTGAAATGTTTAACCATATGCAGTCTGATGATATTGCTGATTTCTTAGGGGAAATTAACGAACCACATGCAAAAGACATCTTAAATGCAATGGATAAAGAGGAAGCAGATGAAGTTATTGAGCTTCTATCCTATCCAGAGGAGTCGGCCGGGGCTTTAATGACGAAAGAATTTATTTCCATTAAAGCTACAGATAATGTTTCAAGCGTTATGGAACACTTGAGAAAGGCAGGTCCAGAAGCGGAGACGGTTTATTATCTTTATGTTGTTGATAATAAAGACAAGCTAGTTGGAGTTGTTTCCTTACGTGATATAATTGTTGCTCCGTTAACGGAAACTGTGGAAAATTTAATGAGCACACAAGTAGTATCTGTGGAAGCACATACAGATCAGGAAGAAGTGGCTGAGTTAATCAAAGATTATGATTTATTAGCCGCACCGGTTGTTACAACGACGAATGAGCTCATCGGTATTGTTACTGTTGATGATGTGATGGACGTATTGGAAGAGGAAACAACGGAGGATTTTGATGATTTTACTGCTGCAAAAGGGGCAACAGACGTTAATATTAGTTCCTTCTCCGCAGCTAAAAAACGCTCTCCGTGGATTATTATGCTCATGTTCTTCGGTTTAATTACAGCCGGAGTTATTGGTCAATTTGAAGAAACCTTGGAGGAAATTGTTATACTTGCGGTATTTATCCCACTAATTATGGACTCAGCTGGTAATACTGGTACTCAGTCCTTAGCAGTTATGGTCCGTTCTTTAGCAACAGGCTCTTTTGAAAGAAAAGGGCTCGTTCATACTATAAAAAGGGAATTTGGTACAGGGCTTATGCTCGGGCTAATTTGTGCCATTGTATTAATGATCGTTGTTCCATTCCTTTACCAAAGCTATATGCTAGCGTTTATCGTTGGTATTTCTTTATTCTTGACCCTTAGTATCGCTACGATTATTGGTGCTGTAGTACCAGTTATCATTACTAAATTAAAGCTGGACCCAGCGATAGCATCTGGACCATTTATTACAACCGTTAATGATATCTTAGGTTTGTTAATTTATTTCTCCATCGCTACAGCCTTAATTGATTATTTACCAACTTAAAAAATTTCATAAGCTAAAGGATTCTAGATAGGACAATTTCGTAAGGCACCTTCTGTTGAAGGTGTCTCTTTATTGATATTGTAGGACTGGTGATACATAAACTTGGTTTTTAAGTTAAAATAACTTATGATTTTTTTATAATTGGCAATAAATACTAATTGGAAGGGAGTTTATAATGATTTCAACCATAAAAAAAGTCCTCTATATGAACAAAATAAAAAACTTACTTAAACAGCATCAGATTACTGTCCTTCATTTTATCCCAGGGAGAGTCCGGTTAGCTTCACCTCATTGGAAAGACGAGACGTATATTTTAAGAAGAATTATCGAAGAATTAAGAAGTGAGGAACGGATTTTTTCTGTTGTATATACGAAGGAAACAGGGAGCTTATTGATTACATATAATAAGGATCCTGTACATAATGAGAAACAAATTGAATCGTGGTTTGAGAGATTATCTAATATATTGAGTGGAAATTAGGTCAATAGAAATAAATACAGGATGGAGGGAATCCTCTATATGATTTCATCACTATTTGGTTTAGGAGCATCTATTTTTGGTCCTAAAGTATTCTCGTTTTTTAATGATCAAAATATACACGTTATACATGCTATGCCAGGACGGATACGGTTGCAGTGCGATAGGTGGAAAGATAAAGTGGTTGCTCAAAGCTTAGAAAAAAACTTATCTGATGATGCTTTAGTGAAGCGAGTGAAGGCAACCCCAGTATCTGGAAGTTTACTCTTGGAGTTTAATGTTCCTCATCTTACTCAAGAACAATTTGATAAAGTACTGGTTCAAGCAGTTGAAGCAGCTGTTTCGGCATACCCCCAAATGGAGTCACAAATCATGGATAAAATGAGGAAAACGGTTCAAGTGGTGGATGGACAAATAAAAAAAAGAACCTCAGCGTTAGCTGATTTGGATTCCATCTTAGTTTTGTTAATGCTTGGAAAAGGAATCTCTGGCTTCTCTAAGAATCCATCATTTTCCAGTAGCTTATTATTTTGGGCTTATAACATCATTACGAATCGAAAGGAAATGGATGATGATCGGTATTACTGATATTCTACATAGCTTACCTGGCAGAACGAGAATCAAACTTAATACAGAATTAGCTCCTGCAGTTGTAGAATACACATTCCGTAAACTGCCGTACATTTATTCTGCGAACTATACGGCAGAAACAAATTCCTTGCTTCTTTATCACCCTCCGGCTATTTCTACTTTGAAACTCATAAGGAGTATTAAACAACAATTCCAGTCTAAGGCATTTTTAACTACAAATAAAATTTCACTAGATCCAAATAAATTAAGGATATTGCTCGGAGGGAGCGCCTTTTTATTAGATAATTTATTAAAACAAAATATAGCTGTAGGATACAATAAGTTGTTCAATTTAACCACAATAACAGCAATGACCCTTTCTACGGATATTTTTAAAAGTGGTATAAAGTCTCTTTTCAAGGAAAGACGTGCAAACGGAGACACCTTAACTGCATCAGCTATTATTGCTTCTATATTAAAAGGAAATCCAAAGTCAGCCCTAGTAATTTTGATTATGGGAAGTATTAGTGAATTAATCACAGAGTATACAGCCAATCGTACAAGAAACCATGTCAGTCACATGCTCAGTTTGGACATCCCTTTCTTATGGAAAGTAGATGAAGATGGAATCGAAACGAAAGTTCCAATGGAGGATGTAAAAAAAGGTGACATTATTGCCGTATTTCATGGGGAGAAAATCCCAGTTGATGGGGAAGTCTTGGATGGAAATGGAACTATTGATGAGTCCTCTATAACAGGTGAGTTTCTTCCCAAAGGAACAGAAAAAGGCAGTGAGGTATACGCGGGGAGTATATTGAAGGAAGGACAGTTAAAAATAAGAGTGGAACATGCAGGTGAAGATACAGCTGTTACGAAGATGATTCACCTTATTGAAGAAGCACAAAGTAAACAAGCTCCGATTCAATCTTTGGCCGTAAGAGTTTCTGAACAGCTTGTTCCCATCTCCTTCCTTATGGCTGGATTAGTCTATGCAACAACAAGGAGTTGGGACCGCGTACTAAGTATGTTAACGATTGATTTTGTTTGCGGCCTTAAGCTTTCTACTGCAACAGCCTTTTCAGCTGCAGTAGGAAAAGCAGCTAAAAAAGGTATAATCGTTAAAGGTGGACAATATATTGAAAGGCTTGCACAAATAGACACGCTCATCCTTGATAAAACAGGTACGATTACGGAAGGGAAACCATTTGTTACTAAGGTAAGACCATACAATGGTTTTTCAGAGGAGGATGTCATTTATTACGCCGCTTCAGCTGAAGAACATTCTTCCCATCCAATAGCAGAAGCAATTCTAAAAAGGGCGTATGAACTAGGAGGTAACATTCCTGAGCATGATCATGATAGAATAGAAAATATAGTTGGGCGTGGTGTACAAGCGTTTGTAAATAATAAGCCTGTCTTAGTAGGAAACTTAAAGTTTATGAAGGACTCACACGTTAACTTGTCCAATTTAGAATATAGCCTAGATAGAGTAGATAAAGAAGAGAATGTTATATATGTATCCTATGATCAACTGTTAATTGGGACTATTACCATTGACGATAAGGTAAGGTTAGGAATGGGAGATACCATTCAGTCTTTACGCCAACATGGCATAAATGAAGTTGTGATGCTTACGGGGGATAAGAAGCACACAGCCAGAAGGATCTCAAATCAATTGTCTCTTGATTCTTATCACGCAGAAGCTCTACCAAAAGAGAAAGCTGACTACGTGAAAAGCTATAGACAAAAAAACAACATTGTAATGATGGTAGGGGATGGTATAAATGATGCACCAGCGTTGGCTTATGCAGATGTTGGAGTAACAATGGGGACAAAACGGACAGATATTGCTGTAGAAGCCAGTGATGTAACGATCATGTCAGATGACCCAAAAAATCTTGCCAATGTCGTCTATCTTTCCAAGGAAACCCTTGGAATTATTCAGCAAAATTTTATGATTACAATGTTAGTAAATAGTGCGGCCATACTCCTTGGTGCTGTTGGTGTTATTTCACCAATAACAGGGGCTGGGATACATAATGGCGCTACAATCTTTACAGTCTTTAACAGTGCAAGGATAGTATTAAGGGGGTGATAGTTAATATGAATGGGAATTTTGCTATTATGCATGATATACCTGGACGTCTTCGTATAATAATTCCTCCTTTGGGGGATAACAAGGACTATGAGAAAATGGAAGAAATGTTTGCCTCTTTAAGTGGTGTCAAAAAGGTCCGAATAGAACCGATTATACGTTCTATGTTAATTGAATATGATTTGGAATTAATGGAAAGAAAAGTGCTTCTTGGGTATATCTCTTTATTTTTTGAAAAAACTTGGTGTGATCCTATTGATAATTTAATGGGGAAAGTGACCCCATCTATCCGAAAAGATTTATTTCGGTCTGTTATTTCTGGATTTTTATTACTCCTTGCCTTTACAAGAAAATCGGTAAGACCAAGGCCAGATATTATTGATTATGCTGTTGTCATTTCAACCGGCTACACTGTATTATCTCATGGTAATCAAGGGCAAAATAAATTAGGACACCCGGATATTATTACTGGAATTATAACAATGCTATCTTTAGGGACTCAAAACATTCTTCAAGTTTCTTTCGTTACATGGGCTGTTAACTTGTTTGAAATCTTTTATGATATGTACAGGACGAAAGCTGTTTAATTAAGTAATAAAAGGAGGAAATTAAAAATGGCATTTAATAATGACTTTTTAATGGGGTTTGTATCCGGTGCAGTAGTTGGTGCAGTGGGCTATCGAATTTATGATCAAAATGGAGGTCAACTAAATCGTTTAATTCAGACCCAGCCATTCAATTTAGGAAATCAAGGGAATGGTAATCAAATGAATGGACAATCCCCTACGTTAGAAGAGCTAATTGCCCAAAAGGAAAAATTAGAAGACCTAATCGCTGAAAAAAATCTAGATGTTTAAGTGTATATAAAGCATAACAAATCGAGAAGCACGAATAGCTATTCGTGCTTTTTATAAATGGCTTATGAAATTTAAAATCGGATAAACGGAATTGAAGGCTTTTTATTTCGAGTATCTTTTAACAATAAAATTCTTTACCTTCACAGTGGAGATGACTAATAAAATAATAATAATTACTGCAATAGCTTCACTCATACCTTGCCCCTCCCCAAAATGTTTATATAAAAGAAATAGTTTTGCTCTAACTAAACTTATTTATTTTATTATATACATCTAGTTAGGAGAATGGTACAACTTGAGTGAATAATTTTACTAAAAATGGATACTATGATTGAATCATAAAGGGTGGTATCAAAGGTAAAAACCTTGAAACCACCCTTTTCCAATCCGTGTTAGTGACTTTTAACTAGCTCCACTGGCCCGTGATCATCGCAATGATCTCCGTGAACATGGTGTAAGCGGCCATTTACTAAATAGTCCATATGATCCCCATGTGGTACCAATTCATGCCCACAATCTGCGGAGTGGTCACACCCGCAGCTAATTTCATTACAAGTATCAGGATTTTTTTCGCTTACAGGTATTTTACACTCATCCCAATGTCCATTATGTTCATGATGCAAGTGTCCATTATGGACATAATCAATATGGTCGCCATGACGTATTTTTGTATGACCACAAGCACTGCTGTGCTGGTGAGGATGGTTTTCATGAACGTTGTGTCCTTGTTCTCCATTTGCCATGCTTATCCCCCCTTGTAGTTAAGGGTTCCCTTATTTATTGGAATATAATCAGCAAATTGGAGTAATTCATGTATCCTTTTAGTATAATTATATTGATGAGGGTAACCTGCGAAAAATATATTTAGTATCTCTCGTTGACATACCTTCAAAAGGGTATCTGATTATGAACATCAGGTTTTTAATACAATATTTATTTTTTTAATAGAAAAAATCCCTCAGTTTAACCAAGGACTGAGGGATTTTCTGTGGGGAAAACCTTAATTCAGAGTACAAAAAATTCTCCCCCCTGTAAAAGACTTTTAAAATTTTCTGAAAACCATGTGTGTAAGTAAATTATTGATTAGTTCTATCAATAGTCTATTTATCAGTAAAAGGGGAATTAATTTTCTTGCGCCAACTTGACTAAGGACATTCTACATTTATTATCGTTGACAACAATAAATTCCGTATCTATAATAGAGCTTTTATTTACTTAGGTAAACTTTTTTTATACCGTATAAAAAATATAACTGTAGGAAAAAGAGGTGTAGTAATGAAAAATGATTTCTGATAGAGAAAAGAAAACATCTGTTCAAACTGAGCTGACAGATCCCATCAAACCATATAAAAAAGTTTATTCGAAAATTTTATTCATCCTTGGAATACTAATAATTACATTATTTTGTGTTATGGTTTTGGCTAGTTCCATTGGTCCAGTATCTATTCCGTTTAATCATACAATTGCTATTGCATTGGATTTTTTTAAATTTAATACGGGAGTAGAATATATTCAGCGGGACTACATTGTTATAACAGAAATTAGACTCCCAAGAGTTATTGTAGGGGCTTTGGTTGGCGCAGCACTTGGAATTTCAGGAGCAATTATGCAGGGATTGTTTCGAAATCCCCTTGTTGAGCCAGGATATATTGGTGTTTCCAGTGGTGCTGCAGTTGGTGCGGTCATAGCTCTTTTTTTTGGGTGGACACAAATTAGTAAATGGTTTTTACCTGGTGCTGCTTTTCTTGGTGCATTGCTGTCTATTTTAACGATTCTATTCATTTGGCAATTAAGCAGAAAGTCGTCTGTGTCAACATTATTATTAGTGGGGCTTGGTATTAATCTCTTTCTTTCTGCGATTATTAGTGTTTTTATTGCCAGTGCACCTAGTGAGCAGGAATTGAGAAGTATTGTATTTTGGCTTCAAGGAGGGTTTGAAGCTAGAACTTGGCATCATGTTCAATTAATCAGTCCCTTCATTTTAGGTGCGATCCTTATTGCTGCTTTTTTTGCTAGAGAACTAAACATGATGCTGCTTGGAGATGAGCAAGCGAAAAGCTCAGGTGTAAATGTCCGAAAAACAAGGTACATATTGCTAGGCTTAGCGGCTTTAATGACAGGAATAGGAGTATCTGTTAGTGGAACAATTGGTTTCGTAGGGTTAGTTGTACCGCATGTCATTCGACTGCTCTTTGGACCGGACCACCGTATATTATTGCCGGCCAGTGCCCTTGGAGGAGCTGCCTTTCTAGTATTGGCTGATCTTGTTTCGCGAATGGTACTTCACCCTGTAGTTTTACAGGTAGGTGTCGTCTGTGCGCTTGTGGGTGCTCCTATATTCTTATTCCTTATCCTTAAATCGAGAAGGGGGAGTATCTAAGTGAATCAAATTATTGCGAATAATGTCTCCGTAAGTTTATCCAATCAACAAATTTTAAAAGAAATATCTTTGGAAGCTAAAAGCGGTGAATTTATTGGGCTTATTGGATCAAATGGTTCTGGTAAATCTACCTTGCTTCGTGCCCTTTGCGGATTAATCCCTTTTCAGCATGGGAAAATAAATATTAACGGAAAAGAAATTTCCCATTTCATTCCAAAGGAAATGGCTCGAATTATTGGTTACGTTCCTCAAGATACTTCTCTTGGATTTGATTTTCTTGTTCGAGAAATAGTATTGATGGGAAGGCATGTGCATATTCCAAGGTTTGGTGTGGAGGGGCCAAAGGATTTTGAAACAGCCGAAGCCGCTATGGCCAGAACATCCATTACCCATCTTGCAGACCGTTATGTAACAAGCTTGTCTGGCGGTCAAAGACAAATGGTTTTTATTGCAAAAGCATTGGCCCAAGAACCTGGAATTTTGTTGTTTGACGAACCTATATCCGCACTAGATATCAATAGGCAGCTTCAAGTACTAGAACTCATTCGGACATTATCGTATGAAGGAGTACTGGCTATTGCAGCATTGCACGATCTTAATCTAGCTGCACGGTATTGTGACCGATTAATTTTAATTAAAGAAGGGCAAGTGATTGCATCGGGAAGCCCAGAGGAAGTTCTTACCGTAGATACACTTCAATCGAGCTACGGTGTTCACTCTGTTATACGTGAAGATGTAATCGTTAATGCTAGATCCATAACAGCCATAAGTTATGACTTAGATAAGAAAAAGAGAGAAACATCTCAGCGCTCAAGCATTCATGTCATTGCTGGAGCTGGTAAAGCATCTAAGCTTCTTACTGCCTTATACCGTCATAAATTCCATGTTACGGTTGGTCCTATAGAGGAGCATGATCCAGATGCCCTGCTTGCCAAAGAATTGGGTATGAAAGTAATTGCATACCCATCTTATACACCAATGTCCAATGAAATCGTAGAGCAAAGCCGAAGCGTACAAAATCAAGCGGATTATACAATAGTCGCTCCTGTACCTATTGGCCATGTTAATAGAGGGTTAACGAGATTGCTAGACACACAGAATTTACTTGTTCTAGCTCAAAAGGATTTTCAGGGCCCTGGGCTTACGGATGATCTTGGTCAGAATGGTCTTTCGATTCGCGAAATAGTAGAGAGAGTGACGGAAAAAGGAAAATGGAAAGTTGCTTTATAACAAGCGGATTTTCTGCAAGTACATTAGATAATGGAGGAAAAAACATGAATCAATTAAATACAACTTATATCAAAAAAGGATTTTTAGGATTTTTTAGCATCATTTTAATTCTTAGTTTATTAACAGCATGTGGTTCAAACGAAAGTGCTGCTACAACTGATGAAGAAAATAAAGTGGAAGATGACGCTGATGTAAACGAAACGGATCGTGCAACTGAAGAGGAAGAAGAAGTAGTGGGAGAAGCTCCTTTCCCTCGTACATTGATGTTAGGTGAAGAAGAGATTACAGTTCTTGAAAAGCCAGAAAGTATTACAGCTATCTCGTTAGATACTACGGAGGTTCTTTTGAGTCTAGTAGATCCTGGACAAGTAGCTGCACTTTCACAGAGTATCTCTAATGAATATTTATCTCATTTTAGTCATAAAACAGATGAATTTTCTAGAAAACTAGCAGGTTCAAGCATTGATCCAGAGGAAATTATCTCTTATGATACAGATCTTGTTCTTGTTACATTGACACACGGTGCTGAACAAGATGCGGCCGAGATGCTTCAACATGTTGGTATTCCTTTTGCTGCTTTCAGCCGCTGGCATACAGTGGAACTACTAAAAGAAAATATTTTAACCATTGGTGAATTGGTAGCGGAAGAAGAGAAAGCTCAAGGAATTATAGAAAATATAGAAGAACATGTCAATGTGGTTCAGTCTGCCCTTCAAGATGTAGCGGAGAAGCCTACTGTACTTGTATTATCTCAGGTGGGGTCTACTACCGGTCCATTTGTTCTTGGTCCTACAAGTATTTCCTATGATATTGTAAAATTAGCCGGAGGAACACCAGCTTCTGACTCTATTGGTTTAGAAAACACTGCTCCAGTGTCTATAGAACACATTATTGAAATGGATCCAGACTTTATCATTTTAGTGGAGTGGGGTACTACGAGTGATGAATTTAGTGAGCTTGTCGATTCAGCCGGATTCGAAGCATTAAGAGCAGTGGAAAATGGGAATGTCAAACATATGAAAGCAAGAGATATCATGATTTCTAATCAGCATGCCGTTCTTAATGGCTTAGGAGAAATTGCAGAATGGGTTCATCCGGAGAGATTTAATTAATGAAGGTGGAGTTAGTCCAAGTACATGATGAAAGTGAGTGAAGGTAATGATTGGTGTGATAATTTTTGCCTATGGAGCACCTGGTTCATTGGACAATCTAAAGGAATACTATACACATATACGCCATGGGAATGCACCTAGTGAAGAGGAAATGGCTGCTGTGAAAGAACAATATCGTAATATTGGAACGACAGACCTTCTAGGCTCGATTACAGAGCGACAAGCGGAGGCTTTAACACATTCACTGCAACCCTATTTTGAAGAGGAAGTGAAAGTTTATACCGCTTTTAAACATACTGCACCTTTTGTGGAAGATACGGTTTTACAAATGGTTAATGAAGGCGTTTCTCAGGTCATTACATTTCCTATTAAACCATTGTATTCTAAAACAGGGACAGGTCTGTATCAAATAAAAGTACGTAAAGCTTTGGCAAAGCTGGGATCAACTATCCCTGTATTAGACGTTGATCACTGGCATTTACATGACGAATTCGTTTCAGTAATGGCTAAACGTGTGAAAACGGCGGTAAAGTGGCTGCCAAGCCATATACGTAATGAAACAACTGTTATCTTTACTGCCCATAGTCAACCGGGTAAGCCTGAAACGTATAAGGAATACAGCGAAGAATTTACTGAATTAGGTAAAAGTATTGCCAACCAGCTTCAATTAAAAAATTGGCGAATTGCTTACCGTAGTGCTGGTTCCCATGAAGACCTTTGGTCAGGTCCAGATGTAAAAGATGTGATACAAGAGGAAGGAAAAAAAGGGATAAAAGGCGTTGTAGCTTGTGATCTATTATCCGTTACTTCAAATATAGAAGTTTTATATGACATTGGTTATGATTGCCAGCTATTATGTAAACGGATGGGCATAGAGTTTATACGTACAGAGATCCCTAACGACTCCTATGATTTTATTATGGCATTGACGACTATTGTAAAAGAGAGGGTTATATTAAATAAATTAACAGAGGAATACCAATTCAATAAATTAAAACCGAGTTCTAAGTAAGAAAATCTTTAAACATGAAAAAGACAAAAAAGCCACATATTTACATAGCTTGAATGTGGCTTTTTTGCGCATGATTAAAAGATTTAGCTATATGTACACAAAGACTGCTCTCAACAATTTTTGGTATAATAAAATAAAAATCTGGCCTAAACTTGTATTTAGAGGGAAAAATGTGTATTATTTGGTAAGCATTTAAATAGGAAGGAAGGGGATGTTGTGGCAACTCCTAGTATGGAAGATTATTTAGAACGTATATATGAATTAATTGAAACGAAAGGTTATGCCCGAGTATCGGATATTGCTAATCAGCTAGATGTTCATCCATCATCCGTAACAAAAATGATTCAAAAATTAGACGAGAGCGAATATTTAGTTTATGAAAAATATCGAGGCCTTATTTTAACAGCAAAAGGGAAAAAGATTGGTAAAAAATTAGTGGACCGCCATGCGTTACTGGAAGAATTTCTATCAATAATTGGGGTCAACAAGGATAATATTTATGATGATGTTGAGGGTATTGAGCATCATTTAAGCTGGGAGTCCATTACTTGTATTGAAAATTTGGTTCAATATTTTCAAGAAGATCCTAAACGGTTGGAAGACCTTAACATTTTGAAACAATCAGAAGATCAAAATAAAGAAATAAAAACGCCTAATCGATAAGTGACTATCGGTTAGGTCTTTTTTATTTTCTTTTTTTTAGTTTAATGCAATAATTTTAAAGTGAAAAAAAAAACTTTCGCGTAGTGAATAAAACTGAATAAATGCGAAATATTAAAAATGTAACCTTAATAAAGATAGGTTAGGGGGCCTTCAATGAATGATAAAGATATGAAAGTAGATTACAGTTTATGGGGCAATAAAATAAAGGGGGAGTCAGCTTTATGAAAAACGTTAGCAATTATTCCTCTGCTGTTTGGGTATATATTGTCATTATTATTATCTTAATAAGTGTAACTGGATCTTTAAGATACTTATTTTAATGTTAGATAGTTTTCATCTAAAAATTAAAAGTACAAAATTTAATGGTAAAAAACACTTACACCAAATCGTTTATCGGTTAGGTGATTTTTTTATTTTTTCTTGACAAAAATACAAAATGGTTGTATTTTTGAGTTGAGTAAAATAATTTTACCTAAAGCAACAAAAGTGAGGTAAAGTATTTTATTTGGAAGTGTAAAGCAATATCTCCTTGAATCCCCCGGATGCCAACGGGGGCTTTCTATTTTCTCTCCATATGCCCCAAGTATTAAATTACTGACATCAACTTCTACGATCAACTGGAAAAATTCTCATAATGCAGTTTTCTTGACAAATTTAAATAATGTAATATAAGATTATTTTAAGTTTTACCTAAGGAAACTTTTTTTACCCTTGCCAAATATGTGGTTTGTAATCATAATATTATTATAGAGCGTTGGGAAGGGAGGATAGGGAGGTTGAATAAAATGAAAAAAATTAAAAGATTAAAAACCCAAAAGATCCTGCAACAAATCAACGTAAAGAAGTTGATTGAAGCTAAAAGAAATAAAAAAACATTATGATTAAAAAAAAGTTCTAGACAAATTACTAAAGCATATTTTATAATTGGAATCGAGTTTTTCCTAAGGGAAAAAAATATTATCCCGTCCAAATAAATAGGTTTGGACAAAAGTTTTGAAATTAAGGAAACTGTGATGGCATGATGTAACAAATGTAAAATACCATACATAAAAGGCTTAATGTGCCTAAAAAGTTGGTATTGACCAATGAATTTACTTTTAGACAATTATTTTCAATGAAGTAACTATGGTCTTGCCGCGTTAGTAATTTACGAGTATTGTCCAGCACAGTTTTAAGAATTTTTAATTAAAAGGGGAGAGGGAAGAAGCATGTTTAAAAAGAAATCATTTTGGTTGAACTTAAGCTTTGCGTTAGTACTTAGTTTATTATTAGCCGCCTGTGGCAGTGATGAAACTGCTCAAGAACAGGATGGTGAAGCCGGCGGTGATGGTTTAACAATCACTACAAGCTTTTCTGTATTAGGAGATATTGTTGCTCAAGTTATAGGTGACCGTGGAAGTGTAGAGTACATTGTACCAGTTGGTGAAGAGCCGCACGAATATGAGCCAGTTCCAAGTGACTTTCAAAAGGTTAGCGATGCCGATGTATTTTATGTGAATGGTCTCGATTTGGAAGAATGGTTAGAGAAGATTGTGGAGAATGTTACGGATACAGAAATTATTACTCTTTCCAATGGGGTAACAGCAATTCCATTAGAAGATGATGACGAAGATGATCCACACGCTTGGTTAAGTCCTAAGAATGTAATTATCTATGTTGAAAACCTTCTTGAAGATTTAATTGAAAGAGATCCTGAAGGGGAAGATATTTATACTGCTAATGCAGAAGCGTTTATTTCTGAATTGAATGAACTTGATGCTTGGATTGAAGAGCAAGTACAGCAAATTCCAGAAGAGCATCGTGTCATTGTTGTAAGTGAGAATGCCTTTAAATATTTTGGAGCAGATTACGGCTTTCTTACAGAAGGGATTTGGGAAATCAACTCCCATGAGGAAGGAACACCTCAACAATTTGCCCGCTTAGCGGAACTCGTAAGAGAGCGTAATGTACCAGGACTTTTTGTTGAAACAACAGTGGATAACCGCTACATGGAAACCGTTTCTAATGAATCCGGTGTTCCAATTGTCGGTGAAGTATACACAGATGCCATTGGTGAAGCTGGCAGCGGTGCTGATACGTATATTGGTATGATGAGACATAATGTTCAAGTATTCGTTGACGGATTAAGTGGAAGTGTTGCAACTTCAGGTGAAGGATTAAATATCACAACAAGCTTTTCTGTACTAGGAGATATTATTGCTCAAATTATTGGTGATCGCGGAACGGTAGATTACATTGTACCAGTTGGAGAAGAACCACATGAATATGAGCCGGTTCCAAGTGATTTCCAAAAGGTTAGCGACGCGGATGTCTTTTATGTAAATGGTCTTGATCTAGAAGAGTGGCTAGAAAAGATCGTATCGAATGTAACAGATACGGACATCGTTACTGTTTCCGGTGGTGTAACACCTATTCCTTTAGAAGATGACGATGAAGATGATCCCCATGCTTGGTTAAGTCCAAAAAACGTGATTATCTATGTTGAAAACATTCTTAATGACTTAATTGAAAGAGATCCACAAGGGGAAAGTGTTTATACTGCAAATGCAGAAGCATATATTGCTGAGTTAGAGGAGCTTGATGCTTGGATTCAAGAACAAGTACAACAAATTCCAGAAGAACACCGTGTTATTGTTGTAAGTGAGAATGCCTTTAAATACTTTGGGGCAGATTACGGTTTCCATACAGAAGGAATTTGGGAAATCAATTCTCACGAGGAAGGAACACCTCAACAGTTTGCACGTTTAGCTGAATTAGTCCAAGAGCGAAATGTGCCTGGCTTATTTGTTGAAACAACTGTAGATAACCGTTACATGGAGACAGTGTCTAACGAGTCTGGGGTTCCAATTGTAGGAGAAGTTTATACAGATGCCATTGGTGAAGCTGGAAGTGGAGCCGATACGTATATCGATATGATGAGGCATAATGTTCAAGTATTTGTTGACGGTTTAAGCTAAGAGAATAATAATATAAAGCAAAAGGCACCTATAAAATTGTCCTTATAGTGGTGCCTTTTGCTTATATATTTAATTTTGTTTCATTAGAAAAGTTTAACATTGTCAGTAGGCAGGAGTATAATAAAATATAGGTTATTTTTTTAAGAGTTTACTAGGAGGGTTGTTTTATGGGAAATGGACTCTGTTTAGAGATAAATCAATTATCCGTATCTTATCATGGTGAAAAAGCATTGGAGGATATTTCTCTATCGATTCCAGCGCAGCAATTAGTTGGAATTATCGGACCAAATGGAGCTGGAAAATCTACTTTAATCAAAGCGATTTTAGGACTAATCCCTGGATATAAAGGAAAAATTAAAGTGTTAGGTAAGAATGTAAATGCTATCCGTAAACAGATTGCGTATGTTCCTCAACGAAATGATGTGGATATGGACTTTCCCGTATTAGTGGAGGATGTTGTATTAATGGGACGTTATCCACATTTATCATGGTACGGGCGCCCTAAAAAAGAAGACCGTGAAATAGCGTTGAATAGTTTAAAACAAGTGGGGATGCTTGATTATCATAAAAGGCAAATTGGGGAACTGTCAGGGGGACAGCAGCAGCGGGTGTTTTTAGCTCGAGCATTAGCTCAGGAAGCCAATTTATTTTTTTTGGATGAACCATTCTCAGGTATTGATGTGACTTCGGAAAAAATAATCATTGATATTTTACGAGGATTAAGGGATCAAGGAAAAACTTTATTTGTTGTTCACCACGACTTAAGCAAAGTGGAAAGTTATTTTGACAGCCTTATTTTGCTCAATAAACGCTTAATTTCCTGTGGGAATTCAGAAGAGGTTTTAGGAGTTGACCAAATAGAGCAGGCCTATGAAGGTAGTGCAGTTATTTTATCTGGGGAAAATGGAAAGCTGGTGGTGAGTAGCTAATGGATAATTTGAGTTTTTTCTTCGATGCATTATTTCAATATAAATTTTTACAAAATGCAATGATGGCAGGAGTTCTTGTTGGAATTATATGTGGTGTCGTTGGTTGCTTTATCATTTTGAGGGGGATGGCACTCATGGGGGATGCTATTTCTCATGCAGTTCTTCCTGGCGTTGTTATTGCCTATATGATTGGAGCAAGCTTTTTTATAGGAGCTGTTATAACAGGTGTTTTAACAGCGTTAGCTATTGGCTATGTGTCTCAAAACAGTAAGATTAAACATGACTCTTCCATTGGAATTATGTTTACTGCAGCATTTGCATTAGGTGTTGTATTAATTACCTTGAATAGAGGTACCGGTGTGGATCTTTGGCATATATTATTTGGAAATGTATTAGCAGTGTCTACGACGGATCTTTGGATGACGATTGGAATTGGGATCGTTGTTTTAACATTAATATTTTTATTTTATAAACAATTGGTATTAAGTACGTTCGATCCGATCATGGCACAAGCAATAGGTTTACCTACAAAATTGATCCATTATATTTTAATGTTGGTCCTCTCCTTAGTAACTGTTGCATCATTAAATTCCGTAGGGATTATTTTGGTTGTTGCTATGCTTATTACACCAGGAGCGACTGCCTATTTACTAACGGATCGTTTACCAGTAATGATGGGGCTTTCTGCAGTATTTGGATCCGTTTCAGCAATAATTGGTGTTTACTATTCCTTTATTTATGATGTTGCTACAGGTGCCTCCATTGTTTTAGTGGCTTCTATTTTCTTTATTATTGCTTTTCTACTTTCTCCAAAGCACGGGATTATTGTTCGATGGGGTAGGGCAAAAATGGCAGACAGAAATACAAATGAGAATACATCCATATAAAAAAATTTGAAAACAAAAGGCGACTTCCCCTTACAACTATAGGGAAGTCGCTTTTTTAGGAGATTTTATTATTAGTAATGTTATTAGCACATTGTAAAAGGGATAAGAGACCTTCATGCTCCACATATTACATAGATATAAGTTAAAAATATTAAAGGTAACTGTTTATACTGTATTAAAAATGGTGGGTAGGTTGGAATAAAACTATTTGTGTTCAAACTTTGTTCAAAATTAACTTTTTTTCTAAAAAACTTTTTTAAAGTTCATTGACAATGATTCTCATTCGCACTATACTAAGAATTGTGGATGGGGATGATAATCATTCTCAATAAATACTTACAAATGATAACATATAATGTTTAGGGGGATTACAAAATGAGCAAATCTTTAAAATCAGTTTTATTTTTTGCAGTAATGTCGTTACTACTTTTAGTTGCAGTAGCTTGCGGAAACGGTGATAGTGATGCTGCAGAATCGAATGAACAAGATCAAGAGGATGCACAAGTAGAAGATGATGCTACGGAAGAAGACGAAGCAACAGCTGAAGATGCAGGTGTTGTAAACCTTTATACTAGCCGTCACTATGATACAGATCGTGAGCTTTACGATTTATTTACAGAAGAAACTGGAATCGTAGTTAACGTAATCGAAGGTAGTGGTCCGGAACTAATCGAGCGTATGAACATCGAAGGGGAAGCTACAGAAGCGGACGTATTTATTACAGCTGACGCAGGTAACCTCCATGTTGCGAAAATGGATGACTTATTCCAACCAATCGAAAGTGAAGTTTTATTTAACAACATTCCTGAAAACTTACGTGATGCAGACAATCAATGGTTCGGATTAACACAAAGAGCCCGTGTATTTGTTTACGCAAAAGACCGCGTTGATCCATCTGAACTTTCTACTTACGAAGCAATCACAGGACCTGAATGGGAAGGTAGATTATTAGCACGTACATCTGAGAACATGTACAACATCTCTATTATGGCTTCTTTCATTGAATTGTGGGGTGAAGAGGCTGCAGAAGAGTGGGCTAATGGGTTCGCAAACAATATGGCAAGAGATCCTCAAGGTGGAGACACGGACCAAGCAAGAGCAGTAGTTGCTGGTGAAGGTGACGTAGCACTAATGAACACGTACTACATTGGACGTTTACTAAACTCAGAAGATCCAGGTGATGTAGAAGTTGGAGAAGCAGTAGGAGTATTCTTCCCTAACCAAGAGACAACTGGAACCCATGTAAACATTAGTGGTGCTGGAGTTACAAAGCATTCCAAAAACGTAGAAAATGCGATTAAATTCTTAGAGTTCTTATCTGGTGAACATGCACAACAAGTATTTGCTGAAGGTAACAATGAGTATCCAGCTAATCCAAACGTTCCTTGGTCTGATACAGTTGCTGCTTGGGGAGAGTTTAAAGCACAAGATATTAATTTAACAGTTTTAGGTGAAAATCAACAAGAAGCAATCAGAATCTTTGACCGATCTGGCTGGAGATAATAAGGGTTAATCTTTGTACCGGAATCTTCTATAGTTTCCGGTACGTTGTTTTTTCAAAATATGTCCATTTCTTTTTAAAGTAAATTTCTGTATAATTAAATGGGGATGGAATCTATTTTATTGAAATAGTAATATTATATCTATTTACAAAGTTGGTTAGAAAGTTAGGGTGTGGCAACAATGAGACTTGTACAGAATGCTAAAGAACATCTAAATATTTGGGCACTACTAAGTTTAGCATTTATATTTATTATATTAATTCCTAATCTATTAATAGGGTTTAATCTTTTTACAGAACCAACGGAGAACTGGGCCCATATAAAAGAATATCTGCTAATAGATTATATAAAAAATACAGTAGTTATCATTACCTTTACAGCATTGTTCACAATGATCATTGGGACGAGTTTAGTGTGGATTATAGTAAATTACCAATTCCCGCTCAGAAATTTCTTTAGATGGGCTTTGATTTTACCTTTAGCTATACCTGCATATATTGGTGCCTACACTTATCAGGGAATGTTAAATTATTCAGGGACTATTCAAACTACCCTCCGTAATACCTTTGATATTCATGTTACAAGCCAAAAGTTCTTTAATATAATGAATATTCCTGGCGCGATCTTTATATTTACCATATTTTTATACCCTTATGTTTATGTAATAATGAAAGGTTTTTTAGAAAACCAATCGGCCTCTTTATTTGAAAATGCTAGATTACTAGGTGGAGGACCTTTTAAAATCTTCTTTCGTGCCGGACTCCCCCTTTCAAGAGCAGCAATTACAGGTGGAGTCGTTTTAGTTATTTTAGAGGTTTTAAATGATTATGGAGTTGTAAATTATTTTGGTATTCAAACATTTAGCACCGCTATTTTTAGAACATGGTATGGTTTAAGGGATCTTGATGCAGCTTTAAAGTTAGCAGGGATCCTCATGTTCATTGTTATCATCGTTTTGGTGCTAGAGCGATTGATTAGGGGGAAGAAAAGTTACAGTTACTCTTCAGCAAACTTTCGACCAATTGTGGCTCAACCAATCGAAGGCTATAAAAAGTGGATTGCCTTTTCTTACTGTTTGCTTATTTTCGGAATAGCTTTTATTATTCCGGTTTTGCAACTAATCTATTGGAGCATCATGACCTATGAAAGAATCTGGAGTTCTGAGTTTCTTACATTAGTATATAATTCTGTTTTCGTTGCATCCATCGCTGCATCCATAATCGTAGTCATTGCGCTCATTGTTGGTAACTATACTCGTCTTCATAAAGGATTATTTCCTAAAGTGGCAGCAAGGGTTATTACGCTAGGATACTCCATTCCTGGGGCGGCCATAGCTATCGCTGTCATTACATTATTTGTAGCTATTGATGGATATACGGCGGCGATTGCAGAATTCTTTAATTCCAATTCTGCTATTGTATTAAGAACTACACTTGTTATGCTTACTTCAGCGTATATCATTCGCTTTTTAGCTGTAGGTTATAATGCCATAGAAGCGGGATTTGAGAAAATTGGATATAGCTATACAGAGGCATCACGGGGCCTTGGCTCTTCTACTATAAAAACATTTTTTAGGGTAGATATCCCAATGTTAAAAGGAGCTATATTTGGTGGTTTTATCCTTGTTTTTGTTGATATTTTAAAGGAACTTCCATTAACACTATTTTTACAGCCCTTTAACTTCTCTACTCTTGCAACCCAAGCATATCGGTATGCCCATGATGAGATGGTACAAGAAGCTGCTTTAGCATCTATGTTAATTATTTTGGTAAGTGGGTTATGTATTTTCTATTTCCATAAAGTATTAGATAAAAATAAATAATATAAAAGAGGCTGGGACTTTACTAAAGTGTTTAGATGAAAATACGAACAATGTATTATTTCCGAAGCGATTTATATGTTTCGTTCGTAATTCTCATTGACAAAACGCTTTTGTCCCAGCCTCTTTCTGTGAGTAAGGATTAATTATTTTCTCAGTAGTATATATAATTGTTGTATTCAAGTATTAATATCTCAAAAAAGTTATTGACAAAGTATATTTAGAGGAGTACATTACTTTTATAAATGGCTCTGTTAAACTTTAATGTTGATTTTCGCTTCAGATACTCGCTTTCCGCGGGCAACGCTTCAGCCTCCTCGTCCCTGCGGGGTCTTCAGCCGTTGCAAGTTTTTAAAGCCTGCTATGAGTGGTTTTTCATAGCAGGCGCGCAACGCGCGGAGCGATTGCTATTTTCTCAGCGAAAAATATATGACTTTTTCAGTGGCCTCTTGCTTTTCCCGCAGGAGTCTCGTATCTTACACTTAAATCAACATTGTTAAAAAATCAACACTATCCTTTAACAGAGCTTTATAAATAAATAAAAAACCTTTTTGATCGCTGAATCTTTATTGTAGAGCGGAGGAACCATTTTTTTGATAAATAGGAATATCTGTTTATCTTGGGGTGAATCTTATTGTTAGAGGGGATACTCTTAGGTCCCTAACCCGACAGCTAACTTCGTAAGCGTGCAAGGGAGAAAGGTCTAATTAAAGACCCTTCTTAGAAGTGGTCTTTTTATGTTATGTCAAGCTTTAGCGCCTACTCGCTCGAGTCAAATGTGCCTGCGATTACTCGTCGCACAAAGGAGTGTTGTATGCAAGGCGCTTATGCTTTTCGAAAAAGGAGATGGATTTTATATGCCGGAGAGAAAACAGTTTGTGGTCATTGGGCTTGGCCGTTTTGGAGGAAGTGTTTGTAAAGAACTCGTCAATCAAGGACATGAGGTTCTAGCAATGGACACAGATGAGGAAAAGGTCAATATTTATGCAAATATTGCTACACATGCAGTGGTGGCTAATTCGACGGATGAATCTGCCCTGAAATCATTAGGGATACGGAACTTTGATAATGTGGTAGTTGCTATAGGAGATAATATTCAAGCCAGTATCTTAACTACCTTAGTATTAAAGGAGATGGGGGTTAAGAATGTTCTTGTAAAGGCTAAAAATGATTATCACCACAAGGTATTAGAGAAAATCGGTGCGGACCAAATTGTGCACCCGGAAATGGACATGGGCAGGCGTGTGGCCCAACAAATGTCGGATGAAAAGGTAATTGATTTTATTGAGTTATCTGATGAATACAGCATTGTAGAGTTAATCGCAACAGCCAAAATTGAAGGAAAAACCCTTATTGACCTTGATATACGTGCTAAATATGGTGTTACTATTTTAGCGATTAAAAAAGGAGATGATATTAATATTTCACCTCAACCAGACTATGAAATATGTTTCGGTGATTTATTAATTGTAATCGGCCATAACAAAGATATTAGACGATTTGAAGATATAGCTATGTAGTAAGGTGTAGGATTAGTAATGGAAGAGTTTTATGTCTTGAAATAGAAGGGAAAACGAATGTTAAAATTTGACAAGTTAAACTCTGTAAAGTTAACTTCGGTTCAAATTATTGTCATGTTTTATATTGGTGCTGTCATCTTATCTACTGTACTTTTAAGCTTACCAATAGCCTTGAAGCCCGGAGTAGAGTGGACGTTTATTGATGCCTTATTTACTGCTGTTAGTGCTGTAAGTGTAACAGGGTTGACTGTGGTTTCAACCGCAGATACCTTTAGTGTTCCCGGGGTATTTATACTTGCCTTTATATTGCAATTTGGCGGTATTGGGATTATGACCTTGGGAACATTTATATGGCTCGTTCTAGGTAGAAGAATTGGTTTGAGTGGCCGGCAGCTAATTATGACGGATCAAAATAGACATACCTTTTCTGGTTTAATAGATCTCATGAAACAAATACTGAAGTTGTTTCTAATCATTGAAGCAATCGGTACCGTGATTTTAGGCGTTTATTTTTTGAATTATTTTCCCACATGGCAAGAGGCTTTTTTACAAGGTTTCTTTGCATCCGTTAGTGCGGCAACAAATGCGGGTTTTGATATTACAGGGGATTCATTATCCCCTTTTGCTAATGACTATTTCGTCCAAACGATAAATATATTATTACTTATTTTCGGGGCGATTGGTTTCCCTGTTTTGATAGAATTAAAGGAAATGATCCTCCATAAAAAAGCAGGGGAGAAATTTCACTTTTCCTTATTTACGAAAATTACTACTTTCACTTTTTTTGCATTAGTTATTATCGGTACTTTACTAATTTACTATTTTGATAGAGGAAATTTTTTCGCTGATAAATCATGGCATGAAACTTTTTTCTATGCTCTTTTTCAATCCGTAACTACTAGAAATGGTGGGTTAGCCACAATGGATGTAAGTGAGTTTACAGTACCTACACAGATGGTACAAAGTGTCCTAATGTTTATAGGAGCTTCTCCAAGTAGTGTAGGAGGAGGCATTAGGACGACAACCTTTGCTATTGCCATTCTTGCCATATTTGCCTTTGCAAGGGGAAAGCATTCAGTGAAAGTGTTTAAGAGGGAAATAGATCCAGAAGATATTTTGAAGTCCTTCATTGTTATAGCAGTTGCAGTAATGATATGGGGGTCTGCCATTATAGTGTTAGCAAGCATGGAACCATTTCCATTAATCGCTATCATTTACGAGGTAAGCTCTGCCTTTGGAACTACAGGCCTATCCATGGGCATTACCCCTGAATTAAGTACAGCGGGTAAACAAATCATTATTGCTTTAATGTTTATTGGTCGAATTGGAATTTTCTCTTTCTTATTCATTGTTCGTGGAAAAGTAACAATGGATCCTTACCACTATCCGAAGGAACGAGTAATAATTGGGTAGACCTCCATGCAAGTAAAAATTTGCACTATGGAGAATGAAAATTTTAGTCAGCATTGGAATGAGCGAAGGCCCGTGAGACTCCTGTGGGAGAATGGCCTAGCCGAGACCCCACAGCGACGTAGTCGCGAGGAGGCTTGGCAGGTCACCCACGGAAAGCGAGCGGACCGTAGCGAATGACAACCTGATTTGTATTTTCAGGGTAGACCTCCATGCAATAGTAATTTTGCACCATGGAGTATGAAAATGGGGTTAATATTGCCTCTCGAATCCGTTACAGGCGGACCAATTACGCCTAAAGGCAGCCCACGTCCTGCGTCTGCGATTACTCGACGCAAACTACTCGAGGAAGCGTCTCAGGTCCTGCTTGTGGGCAACGCCGTAATGTCACCGTCCTGGTTCCGCGGGCAATGCCTTAGCCTAACTTCTATGTTTGAGATAGTAATGTCCTCAGGAGCCGTTCTTGAGGACATAATTACCTTAGGGGAAAGATATGTCGTGTATAGGGAGTGGACCGTAGCGAATGACAACCAGATTCGTATATTCACGTTAGCAACCTTGAAATAAATTAGAGCATGTGGAATCTCCCACATGCTCCATTTTTATCCTAATCTTCTTTTCTTCCTATAAAGCTCATCATCCGACCTGTTTTCCCTTTGTCCCGTCGATGGGAAAAAAATAATTCCTTGTCACAGCTAGTGCAATAAGAAGAAACTTGTATGTTAGCAGCAGGGATTCCTGCTTTCATCATTAATAAACGATTTAGTTCCTTTAAGTTAAGGGAGTATTGTCCTTCACTAATTATACTATAGGGTGGTGTATCCTTTTCATTTAATACCTTATTTACGAAGTTAATGACATAATCATCTACTACATAACAGCAATCTCCAATGGAAGGCCCAATGGCAGCATGAATTTCCGCCGGTTCCACACCTTCTTGTTCCTTCCATTTCCTTACCATTTCACCGGCTATATCCTTTACAGTCCCTTTCCAACCAGCATGGGCCATACCAATGAGCTTATATTTAGGTGCGCAGAAATAGAGTGGAACACAGTCTGCATAGCATAATGTTAATAAAATATTAGGCTCTTTTGTATATACACCATCTGTCTTTTTAATGCTAGTTTCATACTCGAAAACACCATTTCCAACATGTTCCTTCGTTACTTTTACAATTTTATTGTCGTGTACTTGATCGGAGCATGCCCAATTTGATGTTGGGAAATCAAGTATTTCCGATAAGATTCGTCGATTACCAACTACGGCGCTATCTTTATCATTTACATGTAATCCGAGATTAAAGGAAGTGAAATCAGATTCACTAACGCCGCCATTTTTAGTAGTAAAACCAGCAACTAATTGTGGAATATGAGACTCCCAATTAAGCATTAACAGTTGTTCCTTTTTACGTTCAAATATTTCTTTTCCCATCTATAACACCCTTTATTATACGTGATCTTTTTTATAGGCTGTTTTCAAAATATTGTTGTTTTTGAAAAAATATCATTTGGCTTGGATACGCTACAGGCGGACGCTTTCCGCGGGCAACGCCTCAGCCTCCTCGGGAAAAACACCCTGCGGTGTCTTCAGCTGTTGCTTTTCCCGCTGGAGTCGCCGCCTTCCGCTTCTCCAAGCTTATTAAAAAGCAACAAAGTTTACGAAAAACGCCTTTATATATCAGTAATAATTTCATAGGCGTTTAAATCGCCAATAACTCTCTCCTTGGTTAACTACAGTCATATTGTACCATTTTGTTTCATGCCGATTCCAACGGAAAAACTTCTTGAATTATAGACTTCGTGACTTTAGGCATTGGAATCATCCTTCTTCTTATTAACTAGATTGTTTAATATATGGTTAATTCCCATCGTTCGTTCCACTTCCAACACAAAGGCAATCCCCTTTCCAGGCTCATTCAACTCTGCATCTTTATGGATTTGTTCTAATACGTCTTCTGTTTTCATTCTATCAATAAGCGTAAGGATTATTTCCTTTTCCGGCTCAATCATAATGTTAAGGAGCTTTGCTTGCTCATGTATTCCTGTTCCTCGTCCACTAAGGATGGTTCCCCCTTCAGCTCCGGCCTTTTTAGAAGCATCCACAACCTTATCTGAATCCCCTTTATTTACGATCGTTACGATAAGGTCATATAGTACTGTCTGGTTTGCCATAATAGCTTGTTCTCCTTCCTCATTTTCTCCATCTTTAACGGGAGGATGCACTCCCATCAAATGAGCAATTCCAGTAATGGCTTTCGTGTTTATAATCATTCCCAATCCTGCTCCTGAACAATTTAATTTTGCCTTTCTATCAATAGATTGGATGACATCTTCTAAAATTTCATTTTTTACAAGGGAGAGGATGATTTCTTTTTCTGGTACGATAGGTATCCCTAAAAAGGATTTATTCTCGTGAACACCAACTCCTCTGCCAAGAAGAACCGTTCCCCCTTCTGCACCGGCATCTTTTGAGGCAGTTACTACTTTTTTTGCATGTCCTTTTTTTACAATAGTAATAATTAACTTATGCTTCATGTTTACTTTGTTTTTTAACACGTTCTCGCTCCTTTCCCTCAAATAATAACCCTAGTGTGAGGACAGAGATAATTGGTGACAGAGCTACTAAAGCAATCATTCCAAATCCATCTAAAAGGGGATCACGACCTTCCACCACAGAGGCCACACCAACAGCAATAGCTAAGATAAATGTAACTGTCATTGGGCCAGTAGCGACTCCCCCTGAGTCAAAGGCAATGGATGTAAATGTTCGCGAGGAGAAAAATACCATTAAGGCAGCTAGAAGATAGCCAGGGATAATAAAGTACCATAATGGAATACCCAATAAGATTCTGATCATGGAAAGGGCAATGGAGATAGCTACCCCAATAGATAAGGTGTAGAGCATTACCTTCTGGGATATATATCCACCGGAGACCTTTTCCACTTCATGATTTAAAATACGTACGGCAGGTTCTGCAAAGGTGACAACAAATCCAAAGATAAATCCAATTGGAATAAGTATCCATCTGTAAGGTAACCCCGCTAATTTTTCACCAATTAATCCCCCTACAGGGAAAAACCCCACCTCAACCCCTTGGAGAAAGAAGGCAAGCCCAAAGAAGGATAATATCATCCCTTTTACAATATTTATAAGCTTTTGCTTTTCTAATTTTAAAAAAAAGAATTGAAAGATAAGGAAAAAAATCATGAGAGGTACTAAAGCAAAGGTAACTTCCATTAAAACGTGATCAAATCCTTTGAAAACGTGAACATTCAACCGTAAATCACCCCCAAGATCAATACGGCAATAATGGGTCCAATGGAGGCAAGAGCTACTAAACCAAAGCTGTCACTAGAGGAGCTTTTTCCCCTTATAACGGAAGCCACACCAACACCAAGAGCTAGTATAAATGGTACCGTCATAGGTCCAGTAGTTACTCCCCCTGCATCAAAGGAAATGGGAATAAAGGAAGGCGGTGTAAAAGAAGCAAGTAAAAATACTACCCCATAACCACCCATTAATAAATAAGTAATGGGGAAATTAAATACAATCCTTAGCATAGCAAGCATAACAAAGATACCAACTCCTAGTGCAACAGAGTATACAAGGATCGTACGGGAGATGATTCCATCAGAGACAAGATCTATTTGTAAAGCAAGTACACGAACATCCGGTTCTGCAATTGTTACAACAAAACCTAATAAAAAACCAAAGAAAAGAATGATCCATAGTTTTCCTGTTTTAGGTAAGCTGGAACCAATCATTTCCCCCACAGGGAGAAGTCCGATATGCACTCCAAGCAGAAATAAAATTAGGCCGACAGTAACGAACACTACACCCACTAAAAATTGAAGAAACATCTCCAAGGGGAGCCAAATGATGGTGAACTGAAGCAGGACAACAACAAGAGTGATGGGCATAACAGCATAGATAACTTCCTTTATCGTGTCTCGGATTTCTTGCATAATTTCCCCCTTTAAGTAACTTTTCTATAATTGATTGATATACGATTATTTGCCTGATATTACTCATTTAAGGATGGAATATTATCCTTACTAAAAATTTATTTATTGCATTTCAATTTATTATCGTATAAAATACAAATCGTAATATTTACGATTTATATTTTGGAAGGAGGACATGGTCTTGTTTGACTGGGTGATAATTGGTGGTGGAGTACACGGTTGTACAGTTGCATCTTATTTAATTAAAAGTGGCAAAACGACAGCAGATAAATTAAGAGTTATTGATCCTCATCACGAACCAATGTTTAGGTGGAAAAGAAACACAAGTTTAATAGGAATGGAATTTCTTCGTTCCCCTTCTGTTCACCATTTAGACATGGATCCATTAAGCTTACATAAATACGCTAAGAAAATGCAGGAAGATAGAGCTTTTTATGGAGAGTATGACCGTCCTTCTTTAGACTTGTTTAATAATCATTGTAATGACTTATTACAACAGTTAAATATCTTTGATTCATGGCACACGGGCAAAGTAACGAAAGTTGAAAAAAACAAAGGCGTATGGAATGTGTATACAGATGCCAGTGAAATAATACTTGGGAAAAATTTGGTGATTACTATTAGTATCAATGATCAATTGAATATCCCAGAATGGGCTGTTGCTGCCAAAGGGCAAACTTCTATTCCTATGTATCACATATTTGAAGAAGGATTACCTAACTTAAAGGAGCTTAAAACACCGGTTATCGTTGTTGGTGGCGGAATTACTGCAGCACATTTAACCATAAATTTGTCCAGTATCTATCCTGGAGATGTAATTTTGTTAAAACGACATCCTTTCCGAGTTTATCCCTTTGATAGTGACCCAGGTTGGCTCGGACCCAAAAACTTATCTTCCTTTCACAAAATTAATGATTATGAAAAACGGCGAAATCTAATTCAACAGGCAAGGCATAAAGGCTCTATTCCAAGGGAATTAAACAATAGTTTAAAGAGATTACAAAGAAGGCAACAAATTCATATTGTTGATGGTGAAGTTGTTTCCGTGGGAGAAGATACGGATACCTTTACTGTACAATTAGAAAATAAGAGTAAACTTAAAGGAGGGGCCCTTTTATTGGCAACAGGATTTAATCCATCACGGCCAGGCAAAGGGTGGCTAAAGGAATTAATTCATAAACATCAATTAAAATGTGCCAAGTGTGGATATCCCATTGTAAATGAATCATTAGAATGGTGTGAGCATTTGTATGTATCTGGGGCATTAGCAGAGTTGGAAATAGGACCAGTTTCACGAAATATTTCTGGAGCAAGAAAAGCTGCAGAAAGAATAATATCAAGCATTGGTTAATTGACAGTAAACAAATAATAGGAGTGAATGTAATGGATAAAAAAGTACCAGTAACGGTGTTAAGTGGGTTTCTAGGATCAGGGAAGACCACATTATTAAATCATATTTTAGCAAACCGTGAGAACAAAAGGATCGCCGTAATTGTAAATGATATGAGTGAGATTAATATTGATGCATCCATGATTAAACAGGGAGGTTTTTCCCGGGCTGAAGAAAAGCTAGTGGAGCTTCAAAATGGTTGTATTTGCTGTACCCTTCGTGAAGACCTTATTATTGAAGTAGAAAAACTAGTGAAATCAGGAAATATTGATTATATAGTAATAGAATCAACAGGTATTTCAGAACCTATTCCAGTAGCCCAATCCTTTACATATGTAGATGAAGCGTTAGGAATCAACTTGCCGGACATATGCCAACTAGACACAATGGTGACAGTTGTGGATGCTAATGGATTTTGGCAGGATTATGCATCAGGAGAGTCATTACTGGATAGGAAACAAGGAAATGATGAGAATGATACTAGGGAAATTGCAGATTTATTAATTGATCAAATAGAGTTTGCTAACGTTATTGTTGTTAACAAAACGGATTTAGTCGAGGAGGAAGATGTTATAGAGCTGAAAGGAATCATTAGAAAATTAAACCCGGAAGCAAAGGTACTAGAAAGCGAGCATTCTAAAGTAGCTCTAGATGCTATACTAGATACAAATCTATTTGATTTTGAAAAATCAAGTCAGGCCGCCGGATGGATAAAGGAATTGAATGAAGAACATGTACCTGAAACGGATGAGTATGGAATTAGCTCCTTCGTATATAGAAGAAAACGCCCTTTTCATCCAGAAAGGTGGATGAATTGGTTGGAAGACTGGCCAATTGACATTGTCCGGGCAAAAGGATTCTTTTGGCTCGCAACAAGAAATGATATAACCGGTTTATTATCACAAGCGGGACATTCCCTCACTATCCAAGGTGCAGGAGAATGGGTTGCAGCCTACTCTGATGAGGAGAGGGAACAGACGTTAAAAGAAGAGCCAGAACTTCTTGAAAAGTGGGATTCGGAATATGGAGATCGTATTTCAGAAATCGTGTTCATCGGTCTTGAAATGAATAGGGAAAAAATCGAAACATCCTTAGACAAATGCTTATTAACAGATGAAGAGATGGAGATGGATTGGAAGACTTTTAACGATCCTCTACCTGCTTATACGGTAGCAGAATAATTGATAAAGTTGACTTGGATACGCTACAGGCGGATCAATTACACCTAAAGCTCTAAAAAAGGAAGCTATGGACGTCCATAGTTTCCCTTTTTCATATATTTGGTTAAAACTATTTATTGCTCATCAAACCTTAGGAGGTCGCCATATATTAACTGATCGGAATAATAAAGCTCTAATAATCCTTTCTCCCGAATATCTTCACAATCATCTAGCGGTCTCTCTTCGCCAGTTTCGTAGTCTAAGCATATTTCATTTGTAAAAATAAGCTCATCTGTAATAACAGTTCCATCGCGTAATACGGCAAAGTTTTCCCGTTCTTTTGTAAATAAATCATTTCCAAACATAATATGTTCCCCTTCAGGGATTCCGAGAAGATTTAATAGTGTAGGCATGACATCCACTTGACCAGAAATTGTATTTAAGATTTTTCCTTCAACTCCTGGAATATGAATAATAAGGGGGACACGTTCTAGCTTTATTTCTTCATGTAAGGTAATTTCCTTCCCCAAGAACTTACTTAATTCCTCGTAATGGCTCTTTGCAATGCCGTAATGGTCTCCATACATGACAAGCATCGTATTTTCATAAAGACCCTCTTCTTTTAAGCGGTCAACCATAATCCTCATAGCCTCGTCTGTATATCTTACAGTGGGGAAATATTGATTTACAATATCACTCTCGGAGTCAAAGGGTTCAATAAAATGATCTTCTTCATCTAACTCGTATGGAAAATGATTGGTTAAAGTGAGCAATGTACTGTAGAAAGGCTCAGGTATTTCTGCCATGTAATCCATCGTCTGTTCCACAAAATCAATATCCTTCATTCCCCATCCCACAGAATTGAGTAAGGAGATATCGTAATCGCCAAAGGAATAAGTGTGATCATAACCTAAATTTGGATACATAATATGACGGTTATAGAAGCTTATGTCATTTGCGTGAAAGTTTGCTGTATAATACCCTCGATTAGCTAAGGTTTGTGGCAGTCCCCTATATTCATTTTCAGCATGTGTTAAAAAAACAGCCCCTCTTCCTAAGGGATATAATGAGGTATTAACAAGAAACTCTGCATCAGAAGTTTTTCCTTGCCCTGTTTGATAATAAAAGTTCTCGAAATAAAAGCTGTCTTCAATAAGCTCATTTAAGAAAGGTGTGATTTCTTCTCCATGTAAGGTTTCTCCTATAACAAAGCTTTCCACCGATTCTAATGAGACAACGATCACATTCATATCTTCAGCTATACCAAATAAATCTTCATTTGGAGCTACACGTTTTTCGTCTAAAAAGTCTAAGATGGAGGTTAAATCCTCTTTTTCAGCAAAAACGGTTTGGGTACTTGTTTGCGTTTGGACGAGGGCATCGTAAATATAGAAGTTATACAAACCTAAAGATTGAATTAATTGTTGTCGATTAAAGGCATGTGCTTTATCCAACGCATTTACCTGTGAAATGATAATGGTAATAACAATAAGAACTGTTGTAATAACAGCTTTTGATTCTTTAAAGGGTACTTTTATTGCTTTTATCCAAACTGGCCTTTTAAAGAAGAAATAAGCAATAACAATAATATCTAAAAAATAGAAAATATCAAACCAGTTTATTAAAGCGACAATGCTAGTGCTTAAATCCCCCATATTGCTGCTCATTAAGAGCATCGGGAGGGTAATAATATCACTGAATTCACGGTAGTATACAACATTGGCATAAAGTACAGAAGTTAATAATAGTGTTATTGTGAAAAAGTATTTAAACTGTAATTTAGGCTTGAAGAATAATCCTAACCCGAAAATGATAGATAAAAAGATTAATGGATTTACTGCAAAAATAATTGCTTCGAAGTATTGATTAATATTTATCGTAAAAGTAATGCTTGAAACAAGAAATGTTTTCAACCAAAGAGAAAGTATGCAAATAAGCATAAAGCTATGGTTGGTAACAAGAACTTTCATAATTGTCGTCCCTTCTCAGTAAAAAATTCCACAAAAATGGAATGATATAATAATTATGTTAATATAACCTAAGATTATAGGCAACGGCTAACGGACCTATTACACATATTTATAATCTTTTTAATAATTTTTTAATAAAGTAGAAGGTTAATTAATACATAAATGGATATAAATTTGTGAGCTTAATTTTTTGTTGACAAATTATTATTCTTACTGTAAATTTATCTGTGGTAATTGAATACCTCGTTAGGTGAGGCTCCTGTGCTGGAGATACGCTGCTGCCCAAAAATGTCCAAAGACGCCAATGGGTCAACAGGAACCATCGACATAAGGTGGTTCTTAATGTAGCTGGAATTTTTCCTATGCCGCACAGTGCTAAAGCTCTACGAATGGAGGAACATAATAAGTCTATTGGGCATATGGTTCAATATGACTGTAATTATTTGTGCTGGTAACGTAAACCACCTTCATTCGAGAAGGTGGTTTTTTCTATATTACAAGCAGGAGGTGTTGTGGAATGGATAGTAGTCCCGAACCAGACTCGACGAAGTTAATCATCAAAACTAAAAAAGCATCTAAGGAATCCATACACAGCCTCAATAAGGAGAAGTCGTTAATGGGATTCCTTTAAAGGAGGAATCATCGTGGTTAAATTAAATGAACATAACCGTGAACAATATGAAAAACATATTTTAGAAGTATTGGAAAAAGGGGAGAGAATCCTTTTTAGGGAATCATTTTTAGAATTGCATCCAACAGATCGTGTGGATATTTTTATGAAGTTAGAAGGTGACATGCGTCAACGTGTCTATGAATATTTGTCACCAGAAGAGTTTGCTGAAATTTTCCAAGGGTTAGAGATTGATGATCAGAAAGAAGTTAATTCGGAAATCAATGAAGTTTATGCTTCAAAAATGTTCAACAGCATGCCTGCAGACGATGTTGCCTACTTTTTAACAGAAGTTGTTGATGCAAAAGCAGAAAATATCCTTACATCGATGGATGAAGAAGAAGCGAAACAAGTAAAGGAATTATTGTCCTACACTCCAGAAACAGCTGGAGCAATCATGACGAAGGAATTCATTAGCATTTCTTCATCACAAAGGGCATCAGAAGTGATTGAGCACCTTCGCAGTGAAGGGCCTGATGCGGAAACAGTGTATTATTTATATGTGGTAGATAGCAAGAATAAGCTTGTTGGAGTTGTTTCTCTCCGGGATCTTATTATCGCTCCACCTAATGAAATTGTGGAGAACATCATGAGCAGCAGGATTGTTTCTGTTACGGTTAATACTGACCAAGAAGAAGTAGCAAAGTTAATTAAGGATTATGACTTCTTAGCAGCACCAGTAGTAACGGATGACGGAGTATTGGTTGGTATCGTAACCGTAGACGATGTAATGGATATTGTGGAAGAAGAAGCAACAGAGGACTTTGGTGAGTTCACCGCTGCCAAAGGAGCTACAGATGTTAATATTAGTTCCTTTACTGCAGCAAAAAGACGTTCCCCGTGGATTATCATGCTCATGTTCTTTGGATTAATAACGGCAGGTGTAATTGGCCAGTTTGAAGAAACGTTAGAGGAAATTGTACTTTTGGCTGTATTTATCCCACTCATTATGGACTCAGCCGGTAATACTGGAACACAATCATTAGCCGTAATGGTTCGTTCATTAGCGACAGGCTCTTTTGAAAAGAAAGGGTTGCTCCATACCATTAAGCGGGAATTTGGAACAGGAATCATGCTTGGTTTAATTTGTGCCGTTGTATTGCTAATTGTTGTACCAATTTTATATCAGAGCTTTGTTTTGGCCTTTATTGTAGGAGTTTCCCTATTTTTAACATTAAGCATCGCGACGGTTATTGGTGCAGTAGTACCGGTAGCAATAAATAAATTAAAGCTAGACCCAGCAATAGCATCAGGTCCGTTTATTACTACTGTTAACGATATTTTAGGTTTATTAATCTACTTCTCCATCGCAACAGCATTATTAGATTTCTTACCAAAATAATATAGAGGCTGAGACATAACTAAAGTGTTTAATCGGAAATACGAACAATGCACTACCTTAGCGGAGGAAATATACGTAGACTACTGCGGGAGCAGAGGCTCACCAGCCGCCCGCGGAAAGCGAAGTATATTTCCGAAGCGATTTATATGCTCCGTTCGGACTTCTCATTGATAAAACGCTTTTGTCCCAGCCTCTATTTTATCGAAAACGATCTGTAAGCCTAAATTTTGTCATCCATTTAGGAAGGTAATAAAGGCTGAAGAAAAACCAGCTGATTGAAACACAAATTGCTGCAATGATATCTGTAGGAAAATGGGCGTCTAGAATCACCCTACTTAGAAACACACCAATGATAAGTAGTAAACAAAAAGTGTAGGACGCTAGTCTTAAAGAAGTATTTTTCAAATAGGTATAACTTAAGTAGATGAAAAAGGAAAATAGAAGAACACTTCTCATTGTATGTCCACTTGGAAAACTATAGGATGCAATTTCCATTGATATACCAAATACCTCGATATAACTCATTTCTCCAGGTCTTTCCCTTTGGAAAAGGATCTTTAAACCGAAATTAAGGACAATTCCCCCAACAGTAAGCCAAAGGATAAAAATACTATTAAACCAGTCCCGTTTAAATATAATCAGTGCGATTATGGTAATTAACATCAATAAAATGATAAACTCACTGGACCCTAAATACGTAATGATGGCCATTCCCTGAAGAAATAAAGGGTGTGACAATGCGTTTGCCCAAGCCAAGATTGTCTCATCTAATGGATTCATCCCTTGAGATACGGAGAGGAGGGAAGTCATAATGAATAGAAAAAGGGAAGCGAAAACAATGATAAAGGTAGTTCTATTATTTAAAATGATTACGTACCCCTTTCTTAAGTGATTTATAAAAATTTAACAAGTATCTATTTTAACATAACTTTTACTTATTATTTTTATAAAACCTAAAAAAACTGGTTCAGAAACCAGCTTTTTTTTGTAGTAACTTTTTTACTACGACTCCTACTATTAATCCTGGAATGACAAATAGGATTGGAAGCCACATTGGACCTAATAAAAAACCAAATATTTCCATCCTATAGGAAAAAATTAATCCTACAGTTACAAAATAAGCGCAAAAGACAAAGGGGACGGAAGCGTACTTATCTTTTCCACCACCTGCATCCTTAAAGGCATCCCACATGGCAAAAAAATAGACACAGGGGTAAAACATAAGCCATTGATAATTGGTGTGTAAAATTGCTTTGTCAATTTCCCCAAGAAAACTAAAGACAATAATTTGGTTAAAATTAGCTTGTACATTAACCACAACTTCTAAGAAAATAAATAAAAAACCTTTCACATACTTTCCATTTAAAATTTGCCCAAATCCAGGTAGGGCAATACTCCATAACAATGCTTCTTTTGGGTTCACATACCTTACCTTCTCTTTATAAAATTTCTTTGTACCTTCCTCTTTGTTTCCTAAATTTTTACTTTATATAAATAGAATGGACTAAATAGTAATTTTACATACGGTAAATCTTGTTTTCACTGTGCGTGTTTTGTTTTATTGATAAAAAATCATTGAAGAGTACGGACGGTAAGTATAAAATTTTATGTGGTACACTGTTGTTAGTTGAAATACAAACAGTGAAATGATAAAACCTATTTAAAGGAGTTGAAAAAATGGAAAAGATGCTTATATTTGGACATAAAAATCCAGACACAGATACGATTTGTTCTGCAATTGCTTATTCCTATTTAAAAGGTCAAATAGGACAAGACACGGAGCCAGTAAGGCTAGGAGAAATTAATGGAGAAACGGAATATGCATTAAATTATTTCAATGTGGACGTACCACGTTTACTGGAAACCGTTTCTAACGAAGTAAACACCGTTATTCTGGTGGATCACAATGAAAGACAGCAGAGTGCTACAGATATCCAAGATGTTCGTGTGGCGGAGGTTATTGATCACCATAGAATAGCTAATTTTGAAACAAATGATCCATTGTACTACAGAGCAGAACCGGTTGGTTGTACAGCAACCATATTAAATAAAATGTTTAAGGAGAATGGTGTTTCGATACCAAAGGATATTGCTGGTTTGATGCTGTCCGCCATTATTTCTGATTCCCTTCTATTTAAATCACCGACGTGTACGGAGGAAGATGTAGCTGCAGCAAAAGAGCTTGCTGAAATAGCAGGGGTAAGCAGCGAAGAATATGGATTAAATATGTTAAAAGCCGGAGCAGACTTAAGTGATAAAACAGTAGAGCAGTTAATTTCCCTTGATGCTAAAGAATTTCAAATGGGCAGCAGCAAAGTAGAAATAGCTCAAGTAAATACTGTTGATACTAATGAATTACTTTCAAAACAAAATGAGCTTGAAGCTGCTATTAATCATGTTATTGAACAAAAAGGTCTAGATCTCTTTGTATTTGTAATAACGGATATTTTAAATAATGACTCTGTTGCTCTGTCATTAGGAAAAGACAGTAGAGCTGTGGAGGAAGCTTACTCTGTTTCCTTAGAAAATAATACTGCTGTACTAAAGGGCGTTGTATCACGTAAGAAGCAAATCGTCCCTGTATTGCAGGACTATTTTGTCAAAAAATAATAGTTGCAAGCGGTATGAAGTGTTTTTCAAATACTTTCATAATTATCCTAGGAATGGTCCATATTAATATCGTAACCCATTTTTAAAATGGAAAGGAAGCATGCAAATGGAGTATATTTCCCGTGATACGATATTAGATACAATGACGGACACATTTTCAACAAAAATGGAGCAATATGATTTAGATGAGATAGGGATTTTTGAAGAACATGGTGAAGGAGACTTGTATTACATAGGCTATAGAGTAAGAAAAAATGATGAGACCTTTATGGTTCATCAAGCCTACAAACAAAACGATGAGGGACATTTAACGCCAGCAAGCAGTGAATGGGTAATTGAATCGGAATCAGGTGATTTCGGTGAGTTTACCAGCCTAGATGAGGTCTTTCGTCAAATCAATGATATTAACCACTAAAAAACCTTCTGCAAGCTTATCAAGGCTTGAAGAAGGTTTCTTTCTTTTTGGCGATTAAAGGACAGTGTTGATTTATAGCAGAGTTGATTGAAGGGAGCGCCTGTAGCGAAAATCAACATCAGAATTTAACAAAGCTTTTATCTTTTTAATTATTTTTGTTTTCACCTTGCGTTGGTACTTCCATTTCATATGCTTTAATTTCTTCTTTATTCTCTGTCTTTTTATTTGCTTTTTTTAAACGATTTACCGTAAAAGAAGCAAATAAAAAAACTAAAATTAAGACAATATAGGCATATAAGAAATTTTCTTCGGAACGGTCAGGCATTGTAAAGAAATCCATTCCTTTCACCCTTTCATAAATAGGACTTCCTTCATTATTTGTACATATACTTTAACATACTTTCTCTATTTCTTCTAATCAAAGTGTTTAGCAAGTCTTCCTCATATTAACAAATTACAACTGATGTTTAAGAGTCTGTTCAAAAAGGTCGGTTTTTTAGCTTTAAACTATGTTTTAATACATTGTTTATATTCAAAAGAAGTTGATTGAAGTGAAAGGCACGAGACTCCTGCGGAAAGCGAGTGCCTGAAGCGTAAATCAACGCCCAAAATTAGCATAGTCAAAAATAGTTTTCATTTATCATGGTGTCTATAAAGACATAGGAGTTTTGAACAAGCTTTTTAAAAGATATACAGAGATAGAAAGTATAAGACATTGGCAAGAATTGAAAACTAAGATTAGTTTTACATGGAAAAGGAGAGTACAAATGAAGAGAATAGCTGTTTTAACTAGTGGGGGAGATTCTCCTGGAATGAATCCTGCAATTAGAGCTGTTGTAAAGAAGGCAATTTATCATGGGTTAGAAGTTTATGGTGTGTACCGTGGGTATGAAGGCTTAATGGATGGTGATTTCAGAAGGTTTGAACTTAAGGATGTTGGAAATATCATTCACCGAGGGGGAACCATATTACGTTCTTCTAGAAGCGAACGATTTAAAACAGAGGAGGGACAAAAGGTCGCCATCGATCATCTCCAAAAGTATAATATTGATGGACTCGTTGTTATTGGTGGAGATGGCTCTTACCGTGGGGCTAATGCCCTTCATCGTAAAGGAGTCAAGACCATTGGCCTACCGGGTACAATTGATAATGATATAAACGGGACAGACTTTACTCTTGGGTTTAGTACCGCTGTTAATACAGTTATGGAAGCAGTTGATAAAATTCGTGATACGGCTACTTCACATGAACGTGCATTTATCATTGAAGTGATGGGAAGAGATGCAGGGGATATTGCCGCTTGGGCTGGGTTGGCAACGGGAGCAGAAAGTATTTTTGTACCTGAAAATATAACCGCTAAGGATAAAATGATTGACCGTTTAAACAAAGGATATGAACGAGGGAAGAAGCATAGTATTATCCTTGTGGCGGAGGGAATAGGTACTGCTGAAGAATTTGCTTCCTACATAAAGGAAAAAACAAATTATGATACGAGAGTATCGGTATTAGGGCATGTGCAAAGGGGAGGTTCACCGGTAGCATTTGACCGAATTCTTGGGGCTACCCTTGGCGGAAAAGCTGTTGAATTATTGATGGAAGGTGTTTCAGGAAAAGCACTAGGTTTAGAAAAAAATGAAATTTCCATTTATGACTATGAATACGTATTTAAAGAAAAACCAAAGCACCCAATACAAGTGCTATGTAATCTTGCCATTGAGTTGTCTATTTAATTAAGAATTTAGATAATTCTATGTGGGCACATTAACAGAGTGGTAGAATATAGATAATACAGTTATAAGGGGAGAGGGGAATGAAGGGCTTAATTATTGAAGATGGTTTACTTCTCACGGAGATGAAAATCACATATAACGGAAAGGCGCTGGAATTAGATCGTGTATTGGTTGATACTTCTGCTAGGGAAAGTGTATTGTCACGTGCAAATGCTTTGGACTTAAACATGCCTCTAGGGGGAGAGGATTCTCCAAAGGGAAGTTCAAACAAACAAATAACGGCAATCAGTGTTGGCCCCTTAAAGATTGTTGATTTTCCTATTTATGTAAAAGATATACCCGATGGAAAACTAGATGGTATTTTAGGGTTAGATTTCTTAAAGCGTGTTGGGGCAAAAATTAACTTAGATTCCATGACATTATCTGGCTCAAGGGTAATCTAAAATTGATCTATTGTTTTCTATAACATAATTAGAAGAAAAAAACCCATTTTTTCATTGGGTTTTTTTCTATTTATGTAATAGCTCTAATTTTTTTGTAAAAAGGAATTATACTTTTTCTGTCGAAATGTAAGGGAAGAGATTGATGGAAGGAGATCCTGAAATGAAAATTCTAATTCTTGGTGCTGGAGCAGTTGGTGGATATTTTGGTGGAAGGTTGATAGAGAAAGGGGAAGACGTTACCTTTCTTGTTAGGGAGAAGCGGCAGCAGCAATTAAGGGAGCATGGACTCAATATAAAAAGTCCCCACGGTGATTTTTCTATAAGACCAAAAACAATAGTTGCAACAGATGACGATGAACCTTTTGATGTAGTTATTCTTGCAACGAAGGCTTACCACTTAAATGGCGGATTAAGGTCCATTGAACCCTTTGTAAGGGAATATACGATGATTTTACCCCTATTAAACGGAATGGAGCATATGGAGGAGCTTCGAGGTTTCTTTTCTCCTGAACAAGTATTAGGAGGGCTATGCTTTGTTGAATCTACATTGGATGAAAAGGGAACTATCCTGCAATCTAGTGATAAACATGACCTAGTTTTCGGGGAATGGAATGGTAAAAAAACAGAACGGGTTGAGAAATTAGAAGCTGTTTTTTCTGGAACGAAGGCAGGCTTTCGATTAAGCGAGAATATTCAGCAGGATATGTGGCATAAGTACTTGTTCATTTCAACATTAGCGGGAATTACTTCCTTGATGAGATCTCCCATTGGACCAATCCGCGACACCATGGAAGGGCGCACGTATATACAGCAATTATTTGAAGAAATTCGTTTAACTATGGAAGAATACGGGGCCCCATTAACAGATGGTATTGTGGAGAAACAAATGGAGGTTATTGAAGGTTTAGCTCCAACAACGAAATCTTCCATGCTAAGGGATATTGAAAAGCAAGGGCTTATTGAATCAGAACATTTACATGGCTATCTATTATTACTTGCGGAACGTTTTGGAGTAGAAACACCGTTATTAAGGCTGGTCTATCAGCATTTAAAAGTATATGAAAAGAATTTAGGACAATAAGTCTAAGAAAAGAAGCTGGGACAAAAGCGTTTTGTCAATGAGAATTTCGAACGAAGCATATAAATCGCTTCGGAAATATACTTCGCTACGATAATACATTGTTCGTATTTTCATCTAAACACTTTAGTTATGTCCCAGCCTCTTTTCCTTTATAGGGGGTCTTAGATGAAAAGGGAAACAAAAATAGGATTTAGTATCTTTTTCTTTATTCTAATAATGGTTGGCCCATTGACCCGTGCCATTGGCTATCTCTCTTTCTATTTTTATTTAATCAGCTTAGTAGGACTTGTGGGGTTAATTACTGTGGATCGACTCTCCAAAAAAAAAGCCCGGATGAAAATTGTCTAAAGGAAATACATAGGATAAAATAAAAGCCATATGATGAAATAAATACATTATTTTTATTGAACCAAAATTTAAGAATAAGAATACAATACATATGTTTTATTTATAATTGTCTGAGTGGAGAAGGGAGAAGTGTATGATTGAACGGAAATCAGAAAGGGAAATAGAGTTAATGCACGAGGCAGGTAAGCTTGTAGCTAAGATCCACAAAGAGCTAGCTAAAATGATAAAGCCTGGAATTACAACAATGGAAATTGATAAATTTGTTGAGGAATATATGAAAAAAAATGGGGCGAAGCCTGCCCAGAAGGGGTATCAAGGCTATCCATTTGCCACATGTGCTTCTATTAATGATGAAATATGCCACGGATTTCCACGGACGGATCCACTTAAAAATGGCGATGTAGTAACGATTGATTTTGTAGCTGATTTAAATGGAGGTCTAGCTGATTCCGCATGGACATATCCCGTTGGGGAAGTTTCAGATGAAGTGAAGCACCTTTGTGAAGTTACAAAAGAAGCTCTTTATATAGGGATTAAAGAAGCCATCGTGGGAAATCGAGTTGGAGATATTGGCGGGGCCATAGAGGAATATGTGGAACCCTTTGGGTATGGAATCGTAAGAGAATTTGCTGGCCATGGAATCGGCCCTACTATTCACGAACCACCAAATATTCCACACTTTGGAAATCGAGGTAAAGGTCAGCGTTTCAAAGAAGGTATGGTTATTACCATTGAACCAATGATTAACGCTGGATTTTGGCCTTCACAAATGGACAGCAACGGATGGACTGCAAGAACAATAGATGGCAGTTTATCTGTTCAGTATGAACATACTGTTGCAATAACAAAGGATGGGCCACTTATATTAACGGATCAAGAAAATGTTTAAAGGAAAAGAGTGGGAGTCAAAGGATATCATATAGCCTGTTTGACTCCCCTTTTTATTGGAGTTGGTTGGATCAGGAAATAGGCTTTTGGATTCCGATGTAGGCAAGCACCTTGTTTTTTCTGGGGCATATGGTATATGGAATTTATCGAGGGGAGAGAAGACTTTGTACACTCAAGGACCTTTTCATGGATTAATGAATTATCTATTTCCACAACCAACTATTGGACAACCGCCCATTTTTGGTGGTTGGGGACCTGGATTTCCTGGTATTGGTGGACTTTTTCCAGGAGGAACTGGGCAAATGCCACCGGGCCCACCACCAATTGCAGGACCTGGAGGACAGGCAGGGCCACCACCGGGCCCACCGCCAGTAACAACTCCACAGCAGCAACTAGGGGGAATTGGAACATTGGCTGTGGATCCTGGTTCATTGTATGGTTGTATGAACAGGTATACGTATATGATATTAGAGGATGGTAGAGCATTTTGGTTTTGGCCTACCTTTATTGGGAGGACATCAGTGGCAGGTTACCGTTGGCATAGAAGACAGCAGCGTTGGATTTACACTGGATTTGACACAAGATTAATTAATTGGTTTCAATGTTACTAGTTAAAGTTGAGTTCTGTTAAAACGAGTGAGGATATTTAAAAGGGGTATAAAATCTCCTTTTAGATATCCTTTTATTTTCCTCTCACCCTCCCCTAATAATTGTTTTGTTTAAAAGGGATGAATACAGCCAAAAAGAAAGGTATAATAAAGTCATAAAGTCATAGACCGGGTCTGTGACAATATTGTGGACAGTAATTACAAAGGTACTGGGATTTATACGAAAATAAAAGTTTGAATTTTCGTGACATTGAGCTGGTCAAAGATTATATACTAAGGAATAAAATATTTATGAAAGAGCGTCCTGTTGTTCTTCAGCATGATGATTTCCACTGTAATGGGCTTTATAATGGGATGATAGATTTTAATCGTTTTGATTGGGGAGATACTTGGCATGACTTTTACAAGTTTCCTTGTTTACAAGAGAAATAAGTATACCTATCTGATTTAGTTATAAATGATAAAAATTATGATGGCGGGGAGTGGAACCAATGGACATTCGGCAATACACATCGGCAACTGAAGTGTTGGAGAAGGTGGGGAAGTGTCTTATGGAAAGGGAAGCGGAGAATAATTTGCCACTTGGCCTGTTGCATCGATTAAAGAAAAATGAAGAAAAAAGGGTGAAGTATGAACCTGGAAAAGAACCATTCATAGCGGTTGTAGAAGAGAACGATGGTAAGCTAGGTATGATTATGGTTCAGACACCACCGGATAACCTTGTTATTTGCGGAAAGGAAGAGTTTATTAAGCCGATCGTAAAATGGCTCTGTAAAAAAGGAATAGATTTACCGGGAGTTGTTGGATGTAAGCCAATTATAGATAAATTTGTGGAAGCGTGGGTAAAGGAGACGAATAAAACACCTGAAGTTTTTATGCGTCAGCTTATTTATCGGTTAGATGAATTACAGCAAATACCTCGACAAAAAGGGCGCCTTTGCTATGCCACGGAGGATGACCTTACATTGGTAACCTATTGGACTCAACAGTTCCATGAAGAAGCGTTAGAACCAATAGACAAAAAAAGAGCCGAAGAGTTTGTAAAAAATGAAATAAAAAACAACACCATTTTTTTGTGGCGAACGGAAAATTGTACACCTGTATCCATGGCAAAACGGGCGAGGGAAACAAAAAATGGTGTTGTTATAAATCTAGTATATACACCAGATGAATATAAGCGCCAAGGTTATGCCACCACATGTGTGGCTGCATTAAGTGAATGGCTCCTAAAGGAAGGATTTAAATTCTGCAGTTTGTATACGGACCTTGATAACCCAACATCAAATAGTATTTATACAAAAATTGGATACAAACCAATTGCGGAATCGGTAGAGTATCGGTTTATTTAAAACCTACTACCAGCTTCTAAATAAGGAAATACGAACAAGATTAGGTGGATTACATTCTGCCAAATGCATCTTATACAATGTGGATTTTGCACCAATAGAAGTTTTACAAAGGGAAGCTAAATGGGAGCAGGCAGGGGAAGATTTAGCTTTCATTGGAAAAAAGCTAGAAGCTGCAGGAGTAGAAGGGAGATATTTTACTAGAAAATAATCTTAACGTTCATATTCCTCAAAAGGGAGAGCGAATGGAAGGGAACCGGATTATTTTTGAAGAGTTATGTAAGGGAGAGCTAAAAGTCTCTGAATGAAGTTTAGTATGCTGGCGGTGGAGCAAACCTGCCAGTTTTTTGTTTGTTTAGCGTACAATGTCAAATACTTTTTTCAAGATTTAGAGTAACTCAAACACACCTACTTTAATTTCCTTTTTTTACAAGTAGCAATCAACCAA
>NZ_JAUSUG010000026.1 GCF_030813435.1 Evansella vedderi
AAAGAGACAACTGGACAATCTGTTCTTTAAACTCTTTTGAATATAATCTTCTTTCCCTTTTGGCCATAATTGATTCTCCTTCGACTTTGTATTGAATCAAGTTTATATGACCTTAACGAATCTGTCCAATTTAGTGTAACCTGTTCAATGTCACCGTCCTGGTTCCGCGGGCAACGCTTCAGCCTCCTCGGGAAAACCGTCCTCTCGGGCCTCCTTAAGTTCCACCACTTCATGTATAAAGGAGTGCTCGTAACCAATCGTGTGCCCTGCCGGCCACCAAACATCAGAATAGTCATGTGCCGCATCCATTGCTACTACCCTTCGGAAGCCTTGAACATCCTCCTTATCATCCACAAAATATACCTGTAACTCACTTAATCGTTCGAAATCGAAAATCACACTCCCTTTACTACCGTTAATTTTAAAGGAGTTAGTACTACGGTGCCCAGTGGCAAAGCGAGTGGCTTCAAAGCTTCTATAAGCACCATTGGCAAAGCGGGTCATGAACAACGTGGCGTCTTCAACAGTAACGGGTCTCCTTGGAACATCCTTATCAAGGCTACCTATTGCGGATAATCCTGTCATTTCCGTAGGGAGCGGTCTTTCTTTAATAAATGTTTCATTCATTCCGATAACTTCCGTAATGTCACCGATAAGATAGTGGGCCATATCAATAAGTGCTTTGGAAAAAACATAGGAAGGTCACGATACGCATGGCTATGAGCTTTCCCCATAACCAATCAGTCCGATATTAATAGATTCCATATCTTTTATTTTCTTTAAGTAGTTTTTTATGAGTCTATGTTGTGGGTTTCGTTTTTTATATAAGTACCATTCCTGATTTGGACATTTCCAGGACAGAAAGGTACATCGATAACATTTTTAATTGTTGATAAAATGAGGCGCAAAGTACTTTTCCTATGACAAATTTTTATTAACTAATTCGAAAGCACTTTCTGTTTTACAACCCAAAAAAGTAAAAGCCGATAGGAAAAGGATTCCTAGTTTATTTGCTACAGTCACAATTTTCAGAGGAACATGGTACAAATTTTAGTAAATGTGGTCGAACATCGACATTTTCATAAAAAAGATCACTAGAAAAATAACCATTTCTATTGTCATAGTTGCTTTCAACTAAGCTTTTGAAGGACTTCTCTATATTCTTAGGCACAGCTTTTAAATGTCTAAAAAATTTAGGAGAAGCAAATACAGGACTATTCATTTCCCCAATATACAAAATTTCTGCATCAAAACGGTCATAAAGTGCTTTTATTGTTTTATATGAAGGACAGTAGTAAGAATTAGCTGGTGGTGGGGCTCCAATAATTAACATGCTTATTTTTTGGCCAGAATTATAAAAACGCATGATCGTTTCATACGCAGATTCCTTTACAACTCCTTGGGGATTCCTCTCCCAGTTACTGTTTACTTCGTCTGCGAAGTCGTCAGTAGTGAATAAAAGTAAGTCGGAAATATTATTATTCTTTTTTAATCCAAGCTGAAGCCCTAGCTTCCCATTTCCTGCAAAAACCTCCACAACTTCCTCTAACGGTATCTGTCTTTTTTTTATATATTCACGTAAGGAATCAATAAACTTATCGGTTAGATTTATATAAGATTCGTAAGGCATAACCAGTCTCCTATTCGTAGATTATTTTTCTTACTCTATCTAAAAATTCAATAAGTTTTTATTTATTCCTCTCTTAATATTTTATTTTCAGTAAAAAAATATTAGTAACTTTATCTTAATTTACGTAAATTGTAAATTTATAGGTGCGGTATTTTGATCAGTTTCATCAAATGAACAACCTACGATTTTAATTAAAGAACTATTAGAATCTTATATTGCCATCTTAAAAAAAAGTTTTAAAATTTTAATTTATCAAAATATTATTGACAAATACAACTCACGGAAGGTAGAATTGAATCAATTAAAAGGTCAACCAATTAACCAATTGATCGATTGCGTGTACCTTGTGAACTATGTAGGATGAATTACGTGCATTTTCAGTTCTTAAAACAATTAATTAAAACTAATGAATTTTAAAATTATTTCATTAAAAAATTTTATATAGGGGGGGTGAGAGAATTTTCCTATACAAAAATAGAAGAAAACAGTTTTATGAAAGCGTTTAAAAAAACTAAAAGTGGAGGGGTAATTATGAGGGTTAAACAGATAGTGTGGTTCCTAGTTATAGTGAGTTTCTTTTTTCTTATCGTAGGCTGTGGTGGAGGTGACGATAATACTACTGCATCTAATGGTGAAAATCAGACGGAGACAAATGATGACACTGATGATAGCGAAGACACTGTAAAAGAAGAAGTAGAAATTCGTTTTGCATGGTGGGGAAATACAGAACGTGATGCTATATATAATGAAATCTTGGATTTATATGAAGAACAAAACCCTCATGTAACAATTATAAGAGAACCATCCGGATGGGGGGATTACTGGACAAGGTTATCAACACAAACTGCTGGAGGAAATGCACCGGATGTTTTTGGCTTGCATCTCCTGCTTTATGGAACAGAATATTTAAGTAAAGACGTTATTGAGCCATTAGATCCCTATGTAGAAAGTGGACTTATCTCATTAGAAGGCTGGGACGAATCAGTTATTGATGCAGGAAAGTACAATGGAAATCTTTATGCCTTGGCTAAAGGTGTAACAACGCAAGGTCTCCTGACAAATCTATCATTCATTGAAAGTTTAGGCTTAGAGTTACCTTCAACAGATATGACATACAACGAATTGATGGATTTTGCTAAAGAAGCAGTCAATGTATTGGGAGAAGATGAGTATGTAATTGGTGATCCAACAATCATCGAACATGGAATCGAAACATGGGCTGTACAAAAAGGAGGCTCATTCATTAGTGAGGATGGAACATCGTTAGGGTTTAGTAAAGAAGACTTAATAGAGTATTGGACATACTGGGATGAGATGCGCACAATTGGTGCGATTCCATCTGCACAAGTTTCTGCAGAATATAGTGGAATGCCTGAAGAAAGCACCCACTTCGCACAGGGAAAAGCTATCTTTATAGACAGGCCAATTAACAGAGCAAGAATGTTTGCTGGGTATATGCCAGAAGCGGAACTTACGATTGCTCGCTATCCTTTAATGGAAGATGGAGTTCATTCAGGAGGGGAGCAGTTGCAAGTACCTGCAATTGTTATGAGTAAGAATGCTAAACATAAAGAAGAAGCTGCCAAATTAATCAGCTGGTTTGTCAATGATTTAGAAGCAACTAAAATTTATAATGCAGAAAATGGGATTCCAGGAACTGCACCAGTTCGTGAAAATTTACAAGGATCACTTGGACCTATTGAAGCGCTGACCTTTGACCATTTTGAAAAAGTTGTTGCTGATATTCCAGCTACAAGAATGAGACCAGAAGGATCGGTTACTGTATTGTCCGCTTACTTAAGATATGCAGAAGAAGTAGCCTTTGGTCGCACTGCTATTGAAGATGCAGTAGATGCATTCTTTGAAGAAGCAGAGAGAATTCTAGCAAACTAATAAACTACTAAGGACGAAATATGATTTTCGTCCTTAGACTTCTAAAAATAGAACCAGAACAGGTGGTGAGGATCTGTGCTTCTTAAATTATGGCATAAAAATAAAATAGCTCTTTTATTTTTAGCCCCCTGGTTTATTGGAATTATTGTTCTTGGAATCGTCCCAATGATTGCTTCTTTATATTTATCTTTTACAAATTATAATATGTTTCAGGCGCCTACTTGGGTAGGGTTGTCGAATTATCAAACGATGCTATTTTCAGATAGCAGGTTTATTCAATCTTTAAAAGTTACATTTATATATGTTTTTGTAGGGGTTCCTTTACAGCTTTTAATGGCTTTTACTTTGGCCTATATATTAAATAAAGGTGTTAAGGGTTTAGCGGGTTTCCGGGCTATATATTATGTTCCCTCTTTATTAGGTCCGAGTATAGCTATAGCTATATTGTGGAGACAAATTTTTGGAACAAATGGTGTATTCAATGATGTTGTAAGTATATTTGGTGTTCAGCCTAATAGCTGGGTTTCTGATCCTTCTACAGCATTATTTACGTTGATTGTTTTACTTGTTTGGCAGTTTGGGTCTCCGATGGTTATTTTCTTAGCAGGATTAAAACAAATTCCAGAAGATCTTTATGAATCGGCATCTATCGATGGTGCAGGAAGTCTTACAAAGCTATTTAAAATTACGATCCCTATGCTGACTCCGATAATCTTTTTTAATGTAGTTATGCAAATTATAGGTGCTTTCCAAGCATTTACTCCAGCGTACATTATCGGAGGTGAAAGGGGAGGCCCGTTAGATTCAACACTTTTTTATACACTCTATTTATATATAAAAGCCTTTACGGAATTTCAAATGGGTTATGCATCAGCTATGGCTTGGATGTTGCTTGTAATAATAGCTACATTTACAGGGTTGCTATTTTTATCTGCTAAGAAGTGGGTATTTTATGGGGAGTAAGGAGGTGGAAACATGAAAAACCGAAAAAGATTTTGGGGAATTACTAAATTCGTATTGTTGTCAATAGGGGCATTTGTTATGTTATACCCCCTATTATGGATGTTAAGTAGCTCATTTAAGCCAATACACCTTATTTTTTCTGATTTAAGTCTTTGGCCTTCAGAATTCACACTTGAACATTATAAAGTAGGATGGGCTGGATTATCTGGTTACACATATACAACTTTTTTTAAAAATTCCTTCATTTTAGTAGGGTTAAGTATTTTAGGTAATATTGTTGCGTGTTCATTAGCAGCATATGCTTTTGCAAGATTAGATTTTTCAATCAAAAAAGTATGGTTTGCGATAATGTTAGGTTCGATCATGCTTCCATATCATGTAGTCCTCATACCCCAGTATATTCTTTTTAACAACTTAGGATGGGTAGATACCTTCCTGCCCCTAGTGGTACCAAAGTTTCTAGCCACTGATGCATTTTTTATCTTTTTAATGGTTCAATTTATTCGGGGTATTCCTAAAGAGTTAGATAATGCTGCAAGGGTAGATGGATGTGGTCCAATAGCAATATTTGCAAAAATTATTTTCCCTTTAATGACTCCTGCGTTAGTTACGACTGCAATCTTTACATTTATTTGGACATGGAATGACTTCTTCAGTCAGTTTATATATTTGAGTAGTCCAAAAATATGGACTGTAACATTAGCATTAAGGAGCTTCTTAGATGCAATGGGTGAATCGTTGTGGGGAGCAATGTTTGCAATGTCAATTCTATCAATCGTACCTATCTTTATTTTCTTTATTATATTCCAAAGACTATTAATAGAAGGGATAGCTACTACTGGAATAAAGTAATTTTATAAAACAGAGAGTAGTAATCGATGAAAGGAGGTAAGTAGTAAATGAAAATTAAAGGGAAGACGGCTCTCATCACAGGGGCAAGTACAGGGATAGGAAGATCTATTGCAGTAAAATTAGCTAGTGAAGGTGCAAATATTATAATAAACTACTCCCGTTCCACAGAAGAAGCAGAAAAGACACTGTCAATGATCAGGGACGTTGGAGCCCGAGGGATGATTTACCAAGCAGATGTATCGGATAAAATTCAAGTTGAAAAAATGTTCAAGGAAGCTTTAGAGCAATTTAATGGAATAGACATTCTAGTTAATAATGCTGGAACTACAGATTTTGTTCCTTTAAAAGATTTAGATGGTTTACTAGATGAGTATTGGGATAGAGCTTTTAATGTGAATGTAAAAGGCATGTTTTATACAAGTAGGGTGTGTGCTTCTGAGTTAAAGAAAAATAAGGGGTGTATTGTAAATATAACTTCTATTGCTGGACTTAATGGTAATGGAAGCTCCATTGCTTATGCAGCATCTAAAGCTGCGGGTATTAGTGTAACAAAATCCCTTGCCCGTGTATTAGCACCCCGTGTGAGAGTTAATTCCATAGCGCCTGGTGTAGTGAAAACTAGGTGGGTAGACGGACAAGAAGAGCACGTTGATCAATATAGAGATGGAACATTATTAAATAGAGTTGCTTCTCCAGACGATGTGGCAGAAATAACCGCTGGAATTATCGAAGGAGGAGATTTTGTAACCGGTCAAACAATTGTTGTTGATGGTGGTTGGAGTATATAGCTATTAGAAGAAGAAAAATCTTCTTTTTAATAATCAAAAATACGGAGGTAATTGTAATGAGTAAAAATCTATTTTTTGGAAAAGAATTTGGCCGTCCAATTGTTATTAATTTATCTAAAGGAGATCTTTTATTAGAAAGTATCAGGGACAGGTTAGCTGAAGAGGGAATAAAAAATGCGGTTTTATTTGGCGCCGTAGGATCTATGCAAAAGTTAGTTTATCACTTACCAACTAGTATGGGACCGACTTCTGAAGATGTTTTCTTAACAATTCAAGGAAATGGTCCAATTGAGCTTGGCTCACTATCTGGAAATGTTATTGATGGAGAGCCACACTTACACATAGTTGCTCAAGATAAAGAAGGAAATTATGTCGGTCATTTAGAAGAAGGTACGGAAGTTCTATTTTTAGCGGAAATCATTCTTGCTGAAATGAAAGACTTAAATATTCATAGAGTAAAGAACGATCACGGTGTAGTGTATCTAACAGAAAAGAATTAATCTCTAAAAAATACTTCGTTTATAGGAGGAAAGAAAATGGCACTGACTAATCAAGAACTTATTGAAGAAATTAGGAAAGTAAGGTTAGCTGATCTATCTGATGGAATGGATGCATTAGGTTTAGTAAATAAAGGATCTATGTCAACGGATATGCGTCCAATACGTCCTGGAATTCGCTTTGCTGGGTTTGCTTGGACAGTTAAATTGGCCCGTGCAGATGAAACATTTGAACCATGCAGTACTGTGGAAGAATATTTAGAGATTAACAATAAATACTGCCATGATATTTATGGTTCTTTTATGGGACCAATGCAGAAAGAGGATGTTACCGATTCTGTATTAGTATTTGATATGGGTGGTTATCCTGGAGGTATCATTGGATCTGAAAATATTATGAAGTATAAATTATGGGGAGTAGTAGGAGCTGTTGTCGATGGTGGTTGCCGTGACTCCTTTGAGTGTAACCTAGAAGAGGCAAATGTATTCTCGACAAAACGAACTTTCCATCACGTATCGGGTCGAATGAAAAGTGACAGCGTGCAGGTACCGGTACATTGTGCAGGAGTAACAGTACATCCAGGGGATGTAGTTTGTGCGGATGATGATGGCGTTTTAGTTATTCCAAGGGACAGAGCAGAAGAGGTTCTAACGTTTGCGAAAGCCATTTTAGAAGCAGATCAAAAAGTACGTAAGTCCCATTATAAAGCATTAGGTTTAGAAGAGGATTCAACCCTTAATAGATTAGCGTAATTAACTTTAAACGATTACTTGACTTGACTATATAAAAACAACATAATATAAGGGAGAGGTAAATTATGGGAATGACAGATAAAGAATTAATTGAAGAAATAAGAAAAGTGCGATTAGCCGATTTATCTGATGGAATGGATGCATTAGGTTTAGTAAATAAAGGATCGATGTCAACGGAAATGCGTCCAATACGTCCCGGAATTCGTTTTGCTGGGTTTGCTTGGACAGTTAAATTGGCCCGTGCAGATGAAACATTTGAACCATGCAGTACTGTGGAAGAATATTTAGAGATTAACAATAAATACTGCCATGATATTTATGGTTCTTTTATGGGACCAATGCAGAAAGAGGATGTTACCGATTCTGTATTAGTATTTGATATGGGTGGTTATCCTGGAGGTATCATTGGATCTGAAAATATTATGAAGTATAAATTATGGGGAGTAGTAGGAGCTGTTGTCGATGGTGGTTGCCGTGACTCCTTTGAGTGTAACCTAGAAGAGGCAAATGTATTCTCGACAAAACGAACTTTCCATCACGTATCGGGTCGAATGAAAAGTGACAGCGTGCAGGTACCGGTACATTGTGCAGGAGTAACAGTACATCCAGGGGATGTAGTTTGTGCGGATGATGATGGCGTTTTAGTTATTCCAAGGGACAGAGCAGAAGAGGTCCTAACATTTGCAAAAGCCATTTTAGAAGCAGATCAAAAAATACGTAAATCTCATTATAAAGAATTAGGATTAGAAGAAGATGAAACACTAAACAGATTAGCATAAAAAAAATTACATTTAATAAAGAGGAGGACTGCTTTCAATTATTTATGAGTAGTCACTCCTCTAGCTTTTATATAATGTTATAATTTAGTAAAAAAGTATTCTAAAGGGGTATAAACCAATGAATAGTGAATTTAAATTCGAACCCATTCAAAAAAATTCCATTGTTGTTGATCTAACTAAAAGCCTTTTACAATACATCTTTTCTGGAAGTATTAAGCCTGGAGAAAAGCTGCCAACGGAACGACAGTTGCAAGAAGCCCTAGGTGTAGGTAGATCTGCAATTCGTGAAGCAATTAAAGTTTTGGCTGTTTTAGGTGTTTTGGAGATAAAACACGGAAATGGAACTTATTTAAAAAAGCCGGACGCTGGTCTTTTGATAGAATCCATTGAATGGGGGATACTTCTAGGTGAAAAGCGAGTCAGGGACATTATTGAGGCTAGACAAGAAATTGAACTTTCCATAGTTAAATTAGCTGCTCAACGATGTACAGAGGAAGAATTAAATGAACTATGGTCCATACTTGAACAACTAAAGGTATCAACCATTGATGATTTTGTAGAGATTGATATAGCCTTCCATTTAAAATTAGCGGAAATGGCAAAGAATGCGTCTCTAAAAGGAATTTTAACAAGTTTACAATCACTATTAAGAACTTGGATAAGATTCGTAATTGAGTCTGCTGGTGAAACTACTTTCTCTTACAATGATCATTTAAAGGTATATCAAGCCGTTGCTAATAAAGATCCGAAAGCGGCAGTAAAGGCAATGGAAGAACATATGCAGGATGCGACTAAACGTCTTTTGGAAGTTGTAGAAAAGCAAAATAGTAAAATTTTTAATTCAGATTAAATTTAATTAGGTTATTTTACCTACTAATTATGAAGAGTTGAGTGGTTTAATTTTTAATCTTATTTTTTTATAAAAATGGTTGACCAATTAATAACCAACCAATTGTAATGGGGATGTTGTTTTACTTAAAAAATAAAGATAAGGACGTGTTGTTAATGGGGTTTAAATATTACATTCCTACTACTGTTGAAAGCGGGCTAGGAATCTCTAAAAATATAGGTAGTTTTTTAAAATCAGGCCATTTTAATAACGTTTTTCTTGTTACAGATAAAGGGGTAAGGAAAGCAGGAATATTAGAATCAATAGAGCAATCTTTAAAAAAGTCTGAGATTTATTACGAGGTTTTTGATGGTGTTGTTCCTAATCCTACTTCTGAAAGTGTTATAGAAGGGTTAGGTAAACTTAAAGAAAACGCATTTGACCTTGTATTAGCTGTAGGAGGTGGAAGCAGTATTGATACAGCTAAAGCTATTGCAATAATGGCGAAAAATGAAGGGGATATTTTAGATTATGAAGGTGTTGGAAAATTATCAAATCCAGGTCTACCCCTAACTGTTGTACCAACGACCGCGGGTACAGGAAGCGAAGTAACAGCTTCAACGATTATTACAAATTCTAAAACACAATTTAAATGTGCAATTATCAGTCCATATCTTTTTCCACAGTATGCAATATTAGATGCTGAATTAACCATAAGGTTACCCCGAGACATTACTGCCTCTACTGGAATGGATGCAGTGACACATGCAATTGAGTCATATACGTCCAAATCCGCTAATCCAGTTAGTAAATCTTTTGCATTACAAAGTTTGAAAATGTTTGGTGAAAATTTAGAAAAAGCATATTTCGTAGGTACGGATATAGTAAGTCGTGAAAATATGTTAGTAGCTTCTATGTTAGCTGGCGCAGCATTCTCCCAATCACGATTAGGGAATGTTCATGCTATCTCCCATACATTAGGTGGGGTTTTTGATATTCCACATGGTATTGCTAACGCAACACTTCTACCTTTTGTAATGAAATATAATCTTCCCGCCTGCCCGGAAAAAATGAAGGATATAGCAGAAGCTTTGGGCCACAATACCGATGGTCTGCCTATTTTTGAAGCAGGGGAAAAAGCTGTAGAAGCTGTTTTAAAATTAAATTCAAATTTAAACATTCCATCGAATATCAAAGAGCTAGGAGTAACATTAGATGTAATTGATAAATTAGTTGAAGACTCCATGAGAAGTGGAAATGTATTAATTAATCCAAGATTAACAAATGCTAAAGATATTAGGAACATTATTGAAAATGCTTACTATGGAAATTTATAAAAAATAAGAATGGTAATAGATATTTTTCATATTTTTTTAGGTTTATAGAGGAAACTTGATATGATTCAACAAACATATGGTGAGAGGGGGAGAGCCCGTGACGAACAAAAACTATAAAACAGTTATGATGAATAGTAAAGACAAGGTTGCTGTTGCATTAACTAAAATAGAAAAGGGTACGACTGTAGAGGTTAATTGTGAAAATCAATTATTTGCAGTTACATTAATGGATGAATTAGAATTCGGACATAAATTCGCGGTTCTTCCAATTAAGAGAGGGGAGGACATTTTGAAGTATGGGGAAGTAATAGGCGTTGCAAATAGAGATATTTCCCCTGGTGAACATGTGCATATTCATAATTTAGATGGAAAAAGGGGAAGAGGTGATAAGCTTGTCAAACAACAAGAAACAAAAATTAATGGGGTATAGACGACCTAATGGCGAAGTAGGAATTCGTAATCATGTTCTTATACTGCCTACAATTACTTGTTCGACACAGACAGCACAGCGAATTACGGAGTTAGTTGATGGTACAGTCACGTTTATTCATCAACACGGTTGTGCTCAAGTAGGTGAAGATTATGATCAAACGTTTCGAACATATGTAGGAATGGGAAGTAACCCTAATGTATATGGTGTTGTAGTCTTAGGACTTGGTTGTGAAACACATCAAGCGAGAAGTGTCGCAGAAGAGTTGAAGAAAACTGGAAAACCAGTAGAAGTTGTTTCTATTCAAGACAATGGCGGGACTTTATCAACCATTGCGGAAGGGGCAAAAATAGCTGTAAAAATGGTTCAAGATGCTTCTGCTCAACAAAAGGAACCTTTTGATTTTTCCGAATTAATTATTGGCACCGAGTGTGGGGGATCAGATGCATGCTCAGGATTGTCAGCGAATCCAGCTGTTGGCAGAGTAAGTGACAAGATTGTAGATTTAGGTGGAACTGCTATTTTAGCTGAAACAACAGAATTAATTGGAGCAGAACACCTCTTGGCAGAGCGTGCCGTAAACGATCAAGTATCTAAAAGAGTGTATGAGGTTATCAATGCAATGGAGGATAGAGCTATAAAAGCAGGGGTAGATATTCGAACTGGAAACCCTAGTCCAGGGAATATTAAAGGAGGATTAAGTTCTCTAGAAGAAAAATCCCTTGGGGCAGCTACTAAAGCAGGTACCAGGCCCCTTCAGGAGCTAATTAATTATGCTGAAAAACCAAGTAAAAAAGGACTCGTTTGGATGGATACACCAGGACAGGATATTGAACAATTAACTGGAATGGCTGCAGGAGGAGCACAGGTTATTTTATTCACAAGTGGCCGAGGAACACCAACCGGTTCACCTATTGTACCAGTATTAAAGATTGCAACAAATACAGGTATTTATGAGAAAATGTCAGAAAATATGGACATTAATGCAGGGACAATAATAGAAGGTAAGGAAACAGTTGATAGTGTAAGTGACAGGATATTAGATGAGATTGTAGCTACGTGTTCTGGAAAAAAATCAAAGGCAGAAATATTAAAACAACATGATTTCGGAATATGGAGAATAGGCCCAACATTTTGATCTGTTAACGTTAATAAAGATTAACTAATTGTATTTAGGAAGGGAACAAGGTCAAGCAGCTTTTTAGGGAAACTTAAAAGGCTGCTTTGGTAAGATAGTCTATCTAATTTTATGGTGCATCCTATATTATAGTTTTATTAGTTAATTGGTTCGAATATCCTATTTATATCCTATTAGGAGGCGCTTATATTAAATGAATAGTTTTTCTGGTACAGTATACAGTTGGTGTGAATGGATTGTTCGGTTCTCATACATCAATATTTTGTGGTTTCTATTTAGTGTGTTAGGTTTGGTGATTTTAGGGTTAATTCCTTCTACCGTTGCCTTATTCACAGTCATGAGAAAATGGATAATGGGAAGTACTGATTTTCCTATATTTAAAACCTTTTGGAAAACATATCAAACTGAATTAATTAAATCCAATATTCTTGGTTTAGGATTGGGAATCATAGGGTTTATTTTATTTATTGATTTTATTTTTTTACAAACATTAAGTGGATGGTTTTTATCAATAATGACTGTATTATTAATTATTATTACTATATTATTTATAGTAATCCTTTTCTACATTTTTCCAGTATACGTCCATTATAATGTAAAAAATATTAATTATCTTAAGTATGCATTTATAATTGGTGTAATACATCCTGCCCGAACCATTTTAATTAGTATATCCGTTATTAGTGTTGTTTTAGTGCTTTTTACTTTCCCTGGAATTATCCCGTTTTTCTCGGTAAATATAATAAGCTTTATTATAATGCGAATTGCCTATTCTGCTTTTAAAAATATAGAAATAAAAGTATTAGAAAATAATTTTCAATAGGACGGGCATAAAACTTTTAACTACTTTTATTCTGTTTATAATCCACTTGATATTTTTATAAGTCATTAAAAAGTATTTTATTTTATGAAGTTCCCTTTCAAGATAAGTGTTAATCATTTATAGTATACATTGTAAACTATTAATCTGGAGGAGATCATCATGGCGAAAGTAGCATTTTTATTAGCGAATGGTTATGAAGATTCAGAAATGAAAAATCCTTATGAGGCAGTATTAGAAGCAGGACATGAAGCAACTATTATTGGTCTTGAAAAAGACGTTGTCTGCCAAGGGAAACAGCAGACAGTATCTTATACAGTGGAACTAGCGGCTTCAGAGGCAAATGGGGCTGATTTCGATGCGGTCATTATTCCTGGAGGAAGCGCACCAGAGGCATTACGGGTTAATGAAGAGGTTGTTCGTTTTGTTAAGGAGCTTAACGACCAAAACAAAGTCATTGGAGGAATTTGTCACGGTCCCCAAGTTATGATTAGTGCTGACGTTCTAAAGGGAAAAACAGCAACTAGTTTTGTAGGAGTTCGCGATGATGTTATTAATGCAGGAGCAAACTTTGTAGACGAAGAAGTTGTAGTAAGTGAAAATATTATTACATCCCGTACACCAGTAGATGAACCGGCGTTTATTCGTGAGATTTTAGCGAAGTTACAATAGAAAACACCATCTAAGGATAACAATACGAAATAGCCCCAGAGCCCTAGCTCTGGGGCTATTTCATTAATACTAAAAAATATCTGTTTCCAGACTAAGAATTGTAGAGTGCCATATTTTTATATCCTTTTCTTTAATGTTATATTTAATCCAATTAAGTAAGCGCATACAATGTAATTATAATTATATCAAAAAGAAAAGGATGAGGTATGAATGATAAATAGCAAACTGCCGAAAATTTGGTACGGAGGAGATTATAATCCAGAGCAATGGGAGAAAGACATTTGGGATGAAGACGTACGAATGTTTAAGCTAGCCGGTATTGATGTAGCTACCTTAAATGTTTTTTCATGGGCCTTAAATCAACCAGACGAAGAAACGTATGATTTTACTATTTTAGATGAGCAAATAGACCGATTATATAAAAACGGTATTTACACATGTCTTGCTACAAGTACTGCAGCTCATCCAGCTTGGATGGCAAAGAAATATCCAGATGTTCTTAGGGTTGATTATCAAGGCAGGAAGAGAAAATTTGGGGGAAGACACAATTCTTGCCCAAACAGTCCTACATATAGAAAATACGCTGAAAGAATGGCAGATAGATTAGGTGAAAGGTACAGTGATCACCCCGGTGTATTAATTTGGCATGTAAATAATGAATATGGCGGCTATTGTTACTGTGATAATTGTGCTACTAGCTTCCGTAAATGGCTGCAAAAGAAATATAACCATTTAGATAATGTAAACAAAGCTTGGAATACTCGATTTTGGGGTCACACCTTTTATGACTGGGATGAAATTGTACCTCCTAATGAATTAAGTGAGGAGTGGGGAGGAAGTTCCACCGCTTTTCAGGGGATATCATTAGACTATCGTATATTCCAGTCAGATAGTTTACTAGATTGTTTTAAACTGGAAAGGGATGTTCTAAAGAAACACAATCCACATATCCCTGTAACAACCAATTTAATGGGTACGTATCGGGAGTTGGATTATTTTAAATGGGGAAAGGAAATGGACGTCGTTTCCTGGGATAATTACCCTGCTTATGATACACCAGTGAGTTTAACAGCTATGAGACATGATTTAATGCGAGGCTTGAAAAGCGGCCAGCCGTTCATGTTAATGGAGCAAACCCCGAGCCAGCAAAATTGGCAGCCTTATAATTCCTTAAAACGCCCTGGAGTCATGAGATTATGGAGCTATCAAGCAGTGGCACGTGGTGCAGATACAGTAATGTTCTTCCAACTCCGAAGATCAGTTGGAGCTTGTGAAAAATACCATGGGGCAGTTATTGAGCATGTTGGTCATGAGAATACAAGAGTTTTCCGAGAAACAGCAGAGCTAGGCAAGGAGTTAAGTCAACTTTCTGACAGGCTGTTGGATTCAAGGTTAGATGCAAAAGTAGCAATAGTGTTTGATTGGGAAAACCGATGGGCGACGGAATTATCAAGCGGACCATCCAAGGCACTAGATTATGTTAAAGAAGTACACAACTATTATGCTGCATTGTATGAGCAAAATATTCCCGTTGATATGGTAGGTGTAGATGAGGATTTAAGCGAGTATGACATTGTGATTGCACCTGTATTGTATATGGTCAAACCTGGATATGCCAAGAAACTAGAAAAATTTGTTGAAAATGGCGGTACTTTTGTAACGACTTTCTTTAGTGGAATTGTGAATGAACATGATCTTGTAACTCTCGGTGGTTACCCTGGTGAGTTACGAAACCTCTTAGGAATTTGGGTAGAAGAAATCGATGCCCTGCCACCAGAGAATAAAAATGAAATTGTTGTGAAAAACGAAGTAGGTAAACTAAAAGGAAGCTACGAGTGCAGCTTGTTGTTTGATATTATCCATTCTGAAGGTGCCGAAGTGCTGGCAGAGTATGGATCAGACTTTTATGCCAATACACCGGTAGTTACTTCCAATCAATTTGGGAAAGGGAAGGCGCTATACGTAGGTACTGTACCAGACAAGGAGTTTTTGAGTGATTTCTTATCTACCATTTGTGAGGAAAAAGGAGTAAGCCCATTACTAGAGACGCCAAAAGGAGTGGAAGTGACAGAACGGGAAAAAGACGGACGAGTGTATCTCTTTGTTATGAACCATAATTCAATGGAAGTTCAAGTAAATGTAGGAGAAGCAACGGATTTATTAACAGGAGAAAGAGTAGCTGGAACTATTTCTATTAATGGCCACGGAGTAATGATTTTAGAGAAATGAGAAATTAAAACACTGCTAAACTTTAAGCTCTGTTAATTTAATTTCGAATAAGCGAAGAACCACGACTAGGAGAGAGTACACATGTTATGGCATGCTATTTCAAACATTTGATGAAAAAAGGATGCTAGCTATTCATGCCCCAAATAATATACCAAACGGAGCGACCAATATTTTTGAAGTGGACGAAAATAATGGAAAGCTTAAGATTCAACACGTTCAGAACATAAACAATGCCTGTTATAAAGGCAAATAGGCGGGTTTATTTATGAAAAGAAATCAATTAAAGGAAATATTAGCGAAAACGAAAGCTCCTCCAGTTTTATTGTTTTCAAATTCAGACCATAGAAAAATGAATGCATGGTGGGATCGAATAAGAATATCCCCAGCCTATAAACCAATGATTAATGAAATACGTGAAGAGGCTGAGCGACTATTGTCGGAGCAAGAACCTCCATTAACCTACTCTTTATTTAAACAATTTTCGGAAACAGGTTCTAGAAAGGAATTCGAAAAGGTTTATTTTTCTATTAGAAGAAGGTTGAATACATTTGCAATCATGTCCCTGTTAGAGAGGGAAGAAGAGAAGTATAGATTGGAGTTACAAAATACCATTTGGTCAATATGTAACGAGTATACGTGGTGTTTGCCTGCACATCTCAAGGAAAGAAAGGAAGAATTGAATCAGACTCCATTGAGTCTAGATCATCCCAGATTTGATATCGATTTGTTCGCTGCAGAAACAGCTTTTGCCCTTAGTGAAATACTAAATTTAACAGAGGAGTTTATAGATCCCCTTATTAAGAAAAGGGGGCGTGAGGAGGTTTATCATCGAATTTTTTGGCCATACAAGGAAGGCTGTTTTCATTGGGAAACAGCCCATCATAATTGGGCATCTGTATGTGCCGGTTCCGTTGGGGCTGCAGCACTATACTTGATGGACGATGTGGAGGATTTAGCTGCCATTTTGGAACGAGTATTAGTATCTATGAATGCCTATTTAAAAGGATTTCATGAAGATGGGGTGTGTCTAGAAGGTTATACCTATTGGCAATACGGGTTTGGTTTTTATACTTATTTTGCTGATCTGTTAAAGAGTAGGACAAAAGGAGCGATTGATCTATTTGCTAACGAAAAAATTCATCAAATTGCTCTCTTTCAGCAGTCCTCCTTTATCCATGAGAACATTGCGGTAAATTTCTCTGATACGTTTTCCAATGTGTACACATTTATTGGTCTCAGTCATTATCTAAAAGGACTCTTCCCTGATTGTCACGTTCCCCCTGAAGTAACTCGAGGAAAGTATACCGACGACCATTGTAGCAGATGGGCCCCGGCCATTCGTAACTTCGTTTGGTTTAATGACTCCTATAAAGGAACCCATTGGCCAGATGAAACAATTTATTTTCCTAGTTCACAATGGTTTATCTCACGTCACACGACAGAAGTTGGGCATTTTGCTTTCACGACAAAGGGCGGAAATAACGGGGAGCCCCATAACCATAATGATGTAGGACATTTTATGTTATATAAGAACGGAGAAGCTTATTTATGTGACATTGGCTCAGGTCTTTACAATCGTGATTATTTTGGCGATAAACGATATACCTTTCTTTGTAATGGATCCCGAGGTCACTCTGTCCCTATTATTAATGGCCAATTCCAATCGGAAGGGATTCATCATAAGGGAATCGTTGAAAGAGTTTCTTGTGGAGACAATGGAAAAGACTCTATTCATATTAATATGACACAAACGTATGAAGTAGAGAACTTACAACGATTATTAAGGCAATTCACATGGGAAAAATCTAGCAATCCTAGTTTAACATTAACAGATACGTATCGATTTTCTAGTCAGCCTCACTCTGTCGTTGAGCGGTTTATATCCCCGATGAAGCAGATAGAAAAAACGAATCATGGCATTGTTATCCACGGAATTGAAGGGGCTCTATATGTAATATATGACCATAAAAAAATAGAGACTTCATGGAATGAGGTAGAGTACAAGAATCACTTTGGAGAGAGTGCCGAAGTGACCATCATAGACATGCAATTGAAGGAACAAGATACAGATATTAATATAACCATTCAATTTTACTTTACAGGCTGTTGAAAAAGTTAAGTTTTTGATCTTTATATACGAAAACTTTGTTTTAATAAATTGCTTATATGATCTGAGTTGATTGAAGTGTAAGGCACGAGACTCCAGGAGGAAAAGCAACTGCGGAAGACCCAACAGGAGCACGTTAGTGCGACGAGGAGTTTGAAGCGTTGCCCGCGGAAGGGAGTGCCTAAGCGTAAATCAACTCCAAAATAAGCACAATAGCTTTCATTTATCGTGGTGTCTGTTAAGACTTTTGCAATGTGGAGGTGACCTATGAATAACAATGTTTCGTTAATAACAAAAAATCCATTACGAACAAGGAAGGATGTAATAGAACTTTTTCATCAAATTTCTGAACCATTATTGGCTTACTTTAGTGAAGGGTCTGCTAGATTACATGTGGGGGATACAAATGCCCATTATGGTCATGATATTGCAGGTATGGAAGCCTTTTCGAGAGTTTTGTGGGGATTAATCCCTCTTTTAGCTGGAGGAGGGGAATCCAAACTATGGAAAATATATATGGAAGGAATGAAAAACGGCACCAATCCAAACCATGAAGAGTATTGGGGAGAGGTCCATGATTTTGATCAGCGTTTAGTAGAAATGGCTGTTTTTGGTTACGCTCTTGCTCTTGCACCGGAAAAAATATGGGATCCACTAACAAACGTTGAAAAAGATCGGTTATATAAGTGGCTAAATCAAATCAACCAAAAGGAGTTAGTCCCAAGTAATTGGCAGTTCTTTCGGGTTCTTGTGAATATTGGCTTTGCATCAGTAGGACTCCCATATGATAAAGAAAAGCAGGAAGAATCCCTATTAAAAATGGAGTCTTATTATATGGGAGATGGTTGGTACAGTGACGGTCACAATGAACAACAAGATTACTATATTTCCTTTGCGTTTCATTTTTATGGACTTATTTATGCCAAGGTGATGAAAGAAAAAGATCAAAAGAGGTCTCGAGAGTATATAGATCGTGCGGTGACATTTTCCGAAGATTATATTTATTGGTTTGCATCAGATGGTTCTGCACTCCCTTTTGGCCGAAGCCTAACTTATCGCTTTGCTCAAGGTGCATTTTGGAGTGCCCTGGCTTTTGCAGATGTAGAAGTAATGGACTGGGGAGTTGTAAAAGGACTAGTTTTACGACATTTGCGATGGTGGATGAAACAGCCGATTTTTACAAAAGATGGGTTACTAACAATTGGATATGCCTACCCCAATTTAATGATGTCGGAAAACTATAATGCTCCAGGTTCCCCCTATTGGGCATTAAAGACGTTTCTAGTTTTAACATTGTCAGAGGATCATCCGTTTTGGCAGTCGGAAGAAAAACCTTTACCAAGCCTAGAAAAACGGAAGGTACAGAAGCATCCCCGAATGATTATTTGTCATAATGAAAAACAAGATCATGTATTTTCCCTAACATCCGGTCAATACTTAAAGTCGGTTCATGGGCAAAACGATGCAAAATATGGGAAGTTTGCTTATTCCAATCAATTTGGGTTTTGTATTCAAAAAGGAATTGATGGCCTTGGACAAGGAGCATTTGATTCCATGCTCTCATTAAGTGAGAGAGATGGCTATTACCGGGTTCGAAAACGTTGTGAAGTAGTAAAATGGGAAAAGAACAGCTTATATTCCCTTTGGAAACCTTGGCATGACGTTAAGGTGGAAACTTGGCTTATTCCTATTAATGAGTGGTGGCATGTTCGTATTAACAGGATAGATTCTTACAGGGAGTTGGATACAGTGGAAGGAGGCTTTTCTATACCTATAGAAAAGGATGGTGTTCCAACTGTACCTAAGGTAAACCAGGAGGAATCTATACTTCAGTCAGAAAATGGAGTAGCTGTTCTATTAACTTTGGCGGGTAGCGGAATTAGGGATATGTTTGGGGAACGTACCCATACATTGGTCAAAACGGATCCGAATACAAATGTTCTATACTCTAGTCCTACTTATATACCTTCGTTGAAAGGATCGATGGAGAAGGGGAGTGTTAAATGGTTTGGGTCCGCTATATTTTCCAGTTTTGGAGATGAAGATCCGATACCAGTATGGGAAGAGTTTCCGAAGGTTGATCAAAATGAAGAAAGTTTTCATGTTTATTATAAAGGTAACATAATATACGAGGCTAAATTTTTAAAATAAACTTAGCAATTGAATGAATTTCATAAATTTATGCCCTTATAGACCAAGGCTTTTTAAGCATGAAAAAGGAGTACCTCCCCAAATGTCTAATTTACTCTTCTTCTATTTTAAAAATAAAATGGAAGACTAGTTAGAAGTTTACCTGTCTCATAAACAAATTTATGGAACATCTATCGTACCAGTAGCATTAGTTACCTGTTTCTTCAAGCGTTTATGAAACGTGTAATGAAATGGAAGGGTGACTTACCTGTCTCATAAAGCGTTCATGAAACGCGTAACGGAATGGAAGGGTGACTTACCTGTCTCATAAAGCGTTTATAAAACGCGTAACGAAATGGAAAAGCCACTTACCTGTCTCATAAAAGCGTTTATGAAACGTGTAACGAAATGGAAAAGCCACTTACCTGTCTCATAAAGGGTTCATGAAACACGTAACGAAATGGAAGGGGACTTACCAGTCTCATAAAGGGTTCATGAAACGCGTAACGAAATGGAAGGGTGACTTACCAGTCTCATAAAGCATTCATGAAACGCAACTAAAATGGAAGTACCACCTCATTTCTCATAAACCATTATGAAAGGGGTAAATTTAATTAATTTTTAAAAAGATATAAACATTATTCTAAATTTTTTCTCATTATATGAAATTGAATTTGGCAATTGATTCAATTAGGAAATTCGAATAGGAGGCGAAATGATTATGGCAGGAAGAGAGCTACCTTGGTTGGAGGAAGCGTGGACAAGGGTGCATCAAAAAGTGGAAAGAACGAGTAAGAAAATTGGAGGTAATTTTCCACATGCAAGTATAAATGGGGAATACAAACTAGAATCCCCCCACTGGTGGACAGCAGGTTTTTGGCCTGGCTTGCTCTGGCTGTTATACCGCGATTCGAATAAGGAAGCTTTTAAACGTACCGCAGAGGAGTGCGAATTAAAGTTAGATAAGGTAATTACGGATTATTACCGCCTTGACCATGATATGGGTTTTATGTGGACGTTAACAAGTCTTACGAATTACAAGTTTACGAGTAATGAAGATTCTAAGCGTCGTGCCTTGTTAGTGGCAACAATTTTATTAGGTCGTTTTAATGTGAACGGAAACTATATTCGTGCGTGGAATCCGTGGCAGGAAGGGGAAGATAATTCTGGTTGGGCAATCATCGATTGTTTAATGAATTTACCCTTACTCTATTGGGCTTCGGAAGAGACAGGAGATCCTCGTTATAGAAATGCTGCAAAAAAACATGCAGACACTGTACTTACGTATTTTGTGCGTAGTGACGGAGCTGTTCATCACATTGTACGTTTTGATTCCGATAGCGGGGAGCATGTTGAAAACATTGGCGGCCAAGGTTATTCGGCGGAATCAGCTTGGTCCAGAGGAGCTGCGTGGGCCATTTATGGGTTAACGTTAAGCTACCATTATACAGGTGAGGATAAGTATTTACAGGGAGCAAAAAAGGTTGCCCATTTCTTTGTTACATATTTACCAGAGGATATGGTTCCCCATTGGGATCTGCGCATTCCAGAGGGAGTTCCAAAATACCGCGATTCATCTGCGGGAGCCATTGCAGCATCAGGACTTCTTTTACTTGGGGAAAAAGCAGGTGCTTTAGAAGGAACCGTTTATCGTGATATGGGAACAAGGATACTTGAATCTTTATTCGTTAACTATGGAGCTTGGGAAAACGAGGAAGAAGATGGGCTCATTCTTCACGGAACGGGGCATTTTCCAGAAGGAAGAAATGTAGACGTCCCTCTCATTTACGGAGATTACTTTTTTGTAGAAGGATTAGCCAGGTTAAAGGGCTATAATGGCTTGTTTTAATTAATTAGGGTGTTTTTGCAAACTTTGTGTTTTTTTTAAAAGCTTGGAGGAGCGAAAGGCGGCGACTCCAGCGGGAAAAGCAACAAGTCTTTTCTTGCGACGAGCAAGCGAGCGGCGCAGGAGCAGCTGAAGACCCCACAGGGCGGTTTTCCCGAGGAGGCTGAAGCGTTGCCCGCGGAAAGCGTCCGCCTGTAGCGTATAAAAGCAAAAAAATGCTTCAACAATAACAATCTATGCGAAAAGAGCCAATAAATAAGAATACGAGTCAGTAAAAATGATCTTCGTGCAAAGGGAGCCATTACTTTTTTATTTAATTCCTATTCCCCTCATTCTCTTCTAAAATCTTCGTTTTAAAGTCTAAGGCAAAAAAGTATTATTGTTGGAAAGTGTGATTAATTATATTGTAATTCTATAAACGGATAAAAGGAGATGTAGTATTACATGGGAAAGGGAACGACTTTTGAAAGTGAAATATCAACATTTAATGATTCCATAAGTGGTGTTCAAATAACGAAATTAACGAATTATTTAACCCATAATTTTCACACTTATTTTACAAACAATGGCTGGTATGATCAAAATAAAAAACTATTAATAGGATCAGATCGAGGGAATTGTACGAATTTATATAGTATGGAATTGGAAACAGGTATGTTAACACAATTGACAGAATTCACTAAGGAAGATGTGGCTGGTGTTCAAGGTACATACATTAACCCTCAAAAAAACGAAGCTTATTTCACCAAAAATAATACAATTGTTGCACTGAATTTAGACAGTCTAGAAGAGGAAGAAATTTATACCTCCCCGGAAGGATATAATTTAAGTAATTTAAGCTGTACTGCCGATGGGAAACATCTTGCCTTCGGTTTATCTGAAGACCTTTCCCATAGAATAAAAAGCAATTTAGGCGGTGGATATATCGGTTTTGAAGAAATCGAAGCCGCCAGACCACATTCCCAAATTTGCTTGTTATCTCTAGAAACAAAGGAAAATGAGGTTGTCCATGAAGAAAACCGTTGGATTGGTCATGTCAATGTCTCACCGACTCAGTCTCATTTATTATCCTTTTGTCATGAAGGACCGTGGGAAAAGGTTGACCATCGTATCTGGCTACTAGATTTACAATCAAAAAAAGTCTGGAAAATAAGAGATGGCCACCCTAACCAATTTGCTGGACATGAATATTGGCATGCGGATGGTTTGCATATTGGCTATCATGGTTTTACAGAGTCTCTAACTCGTAAGGATGGTAAGTTTTTAGGAAGTATTAAATATGACAATACAAATAGAAAGGAATATGATTTCCCCTATCAAAATATGCATATTCATTCAAATGATGAGAGTTTGATAGTAGGAGACGGCCAGCAAGCAAGTGCTTATCACGGGGAAACCTATAAAGATTGTATCTTTTTATGGAACAAGGTTGAGGGAAGGATGGGAGGACCAAGAATATTATGTAAACATCGTGGTAGCTTTCAAACTCAGAAGGTGCATGTTCACCCTAAGTTAAGTCCAGATAAGTCCCAAGTGTTATTTACTAGCGATATGGATGGTTATGGGAACGTTTACTTGGCTCATATTCCTCCATTGGAAAGTCTCCCTTTACTAACAGATTTACTTAAAAATAATTAGGAGAAAAAACAGTATGGTAAAACTATCGTTGTTTTTTTATTTTTGTTTTCTTCCTATACATCAATAGGGGCCTTAATGCCTCTCTATTTAGATACCAAGGATTGAATACGGAACAAATTAGGATTGCCCTTGCTTTAGGTTCTGTGATAGCTGTAGCTGGCCAAACGTTTTTTTGGTTATTTAAGTGATAAAAAATACTTATTTCATCCTCCATGATGCAAATTGCAATTGTAGGGGTCTACTCTGAAAATACAAATTCCGTGTTGCCGTTCGCACTCTAGAAGGAGTGAAAGGCGGCGACTCCAGCGGGAAAAGCTTTTCATTCTCCATGGTGCAAAATTTTGCTTGCATGGGTGTCTCCATGAAAATACAACCAATATTTTAGAAAACAGTCTATTAAAAAGAAAAGAGGGTGAATTTTTATGGATGGGAAAAAGTTATACCACGGTGCTGCGTATTATCCAGAGCTGTGGGATGAAAAGGTAATAGAAGAAGATATTAGATATATGAAGGAAGCTGGGATTAATGTTATCCGAATAGGAGAGTTTGCTTGGGCTAAAATGGAGTCCATTCAAGATCAAATTAATATAGACTTTTTTGTTCAGGTAATCAAACGTTTTCATGATGAGGGAATTGAGACTATAATGTGTACCCCCACACCAACTCCCCCCATTTGGATAAGTCACGATCATCCGGAACGGATGTATGTAGATTCGGAAGGGAATACAATGTCTCATGGTGCTCGCCAGCATATATGTACGAATCATCCTTTTTTCAGGGAACGTAGTTTAATGATTGTAGAGGCTATAGCAAAAGCTGTTGGAAAATTACCAGGAGTAATTGGCTGGCAAATAGATAACGAGTTTAAATGTCACGTGTCAGAGTGTATGTGTCAAACCTGTAAGGAGCTTTGGCATTTATGGCTTAAAGAGAAGTATAAAACCATCGATCAGTTAAATGAAGCATGGGGGACAGAAATTTGGAGTGAAGCCTATCTCGAATTTGAACAAGTCCCACAACCGGTAAAAACTCCATTTCTACATAATGCTTCCTTAATTACAGCTTACCGGCAGTTTTCAAGGGAAAAGATTGTAGAATTTCTAGAATCCCAAGTTAATATTATTCGTGAGTACTCCAAGGCTCCTATTACCCATAATACTGGCCGTAGCTTTGATTTGGATAACGAGCTTCTTTTTGCAAATTTAGACTTTGCTTCCTTTGATGCCTATCCTGATTCTAGTCAGTATACAGCACTGCTCTTACAGTACGATTTGTTCCGGACAATGAAGAAAGGAAAACCTTTTTGGGTTATGGAAACGAGTACCTCGCACAACGGTTATTTGGCTGGCCATCAAAAAAATCATCCTACAGGCTTTTTAGAAGCAGAAGCGGTTTCCGGATATGCTCAAGGGGCTCAAGGATTTTCCTATTGGCTATGGCGTCAACAACGAACGGGGTGTGAATTGTCCCACGGTGCTGTGTTAAGTGCCTGGGGAAAACCTACGGTTGGATTCAAGAGAGTAATGGACGTTTCAGCTGCCATTAAGAAAATGGAACCAATGATGGAAGAAACGATTCCCCTTCAGGCAGAGGTGGCAATAACATTCTCGGATAGAGCTAGATCCTTTTTTCTTACGGAACCGCTGGAAGGATTAAATTACAACAGCTTATTACAAAATTGGTATGATACCGTTTTAGATACTGGAATTCATCGGGATTTGATCATGGAAGGGGGAGATTTAAAAGGTTATAAATTGTTAATGACCCCTTATGTTCCATACCTTTCTGATGCCCTTAGGAAGAAGGGAGAGGAATTTGCCAAACAGGGTGGAATATGGATTGTCGGTCCCATGACAGGTTATCGTACAGAAGAGCATACTGTTCATAGGAATGCGGCACTAGGAGATTTAGAAAAAACTGCAGGAGTAGAATCTTTATATTGGTATCCCATTAGCCAAACCAACAGTGTAGGGAAGGCTTTCGGAACTCAAGCTCCATTAGGGCACTGGGCAACTGTTTTTGATCCAGAAACCTCCAATGCTACAGTGATCGGTACCGTTCGTGGGGGAGAGTCGGATGGTTCCGCATTTATAACGGAGAAAGTAATTGGCAACGGTAAGATTATAATGATCGGAGCCGAACCAATAGGAGACAAAGGAAAGCTCATGTTAAGTCGTTTAATTCATCATTATGCTGCTGAAACTGGGGTACAGGTCAAAACTATTACTTCCAATGGAACGATTGTAATCCCTCGAATAGCAAAGGACGGCCGATATAGGTTGGAATGTGCTGTTAATATGGATGGCAAGGGAGGAGTTGTAACCGTTCAACAAATTGGAAAAGATGCACTGACCGGTAAAACAATTTTACCAGGCCAACTTAGTTTAGAACCCTACGAATACAGATTTATCAAATACGACATTTAACAACAAAGTGTCCTAGAAGGCTGCTTTCGCAAAAAGTTTGCTTCTTTTTATAAAGCTTGGAGTAGCGGAAGGCGACGACTCCAAGCCAACTTTCTTTCATAAAAACAATATTCTTTTAGAAAACAACTTAAAGTAAAGAAAGCGCTACCGTAATATCATATAGTAGTGTAATATTATAAATATTACAAAAAAGACATTGATAAATAATACGGTGGTGAAAGGGTTGTTGAAATATTTACAGAATTTGAAGAAAATAACAAACGGATGGAATAGTCAGTATTTTCGAAAAAACTTTATTCTAATATTATTTATCGCCTTTTTACCAGGACTTATTTCAGGTATTGGTATTTATTTTGCAGGGGTCAGTAAAGTAGAAGATGAACTGAAGGATTTGCATGAAACCCAAATTCTTCAAGGGGTAGAAAATTTAAATAATCAATTTGATTATTTAGAGATGGCAGTATCCCATTGGGCTTTTACCCCAAGGTTCAATGCATCCATTATTGACTTGAATTATATTCAACAATTTCAAGAAACCCGTGATATTGGACGAACACTTCTTACTTTACAAGGTAGCCATCCACTAATTGAAAAAATTGAGCTGTTTATTAATTCTCCGGAACCGGTCATATTTAGACCAAAGTATAATCTAATTACAGATGAACAGGAATATCAATATTACTATTCTATTATGAGGAACCATAGAAATATTAGTTGGAACAGCATTTATCATTCAACGAATGAAGATAACCTAGAAAGCTTGCAGCCGCTTATTTTAACTCATAGTATTCTCGCGAACAGCAGTGACCCCTTCGGCACGATGATTGTGACCCTAGATAAATCTATGGTCTCTCAGCTACTGTGGACACTAACCCCCTATAATCAAGGGGCAGCCTTTTTACTAAATAGTGAAAATCAAATACTGGCTGCTGCTAATAGCATGGATGACTCCACACTCATTCGTTATTTACAAAAACAGTTATCAGACAAGCTTAGAAACGAAGCACAGGGAACCTTCACTTTAGATTTTGGTGAGGAAACCTATTCAGTATCCTTTGGGCAGGTAAATAGAATAGATTCTCAATGGACATACGTTTCAGCATCGCCAATGTCTTCTATAACATCACCGATAGTACTGATTTCCCAGATAATTATTACGATTAGTATTATTGGACTTATTGTTGCCTTAGTAATGTCTTGGTTTGCTTCAAAGAGAATTTATAGTCCCATTGCCAAACTTATGAAGCAACTAGATACAGATGATAAATGGAACAGTAATAAAAACGAAGATGAGTTTTATTTAATAGAACAAAAATATAAAGAATTGTCTAAGGAAAGTATGTCTTTACAAAATCGGCTGTCTACCCAATTACCACAGTTAAAAAATAGCTTTTTGTTACAGCTTATTCAAGGGTACTTATATCATTATTCCGAGCAAGAATTACACGATAGAATGAAGCATTATGGATGGAAGGTAGAAAATCATACTTTTGTTGTAATGGACATTCAAGTATTAGGGCTGCATGAATCGAAAGCTACTTTTTTAAATCGAGATGAGAGTATTGCTGCATCAGCCGTATCTAATATTATTGAGGAAGTTGCACAGCATCGATTTAAACAATTTAACGTAGTAAATTTCTATGACTTATCTACAGGATTACTTATTGTTTACCCAAGTGAGGAAAAGGTAAGAAAATCACTTCACCAATTCGCAGAAAAAGCGATGGAGGTCCTGAACAAAGTACTACAAATGCAAGTAACAATAACAATTTCAAATCCTGATAAAAAAATTAAACGGATCCCTTATTTATTTGAAGAAGTACGTCAAGGGAAACAGTACCGAAATTTTGAAAATGAAAATCAAATTATTGATTTGCAAAACTTAGATCAATCCAATCAATTCGATCAAATCCATTATCCATTCGAAATTGAAAAGGAGATATTACAAGCGATTCGAATAGGACAAATTGATGAATCGGAAAGGTTGATACGAGATTTTATTGAGGAATTAAAGAGCAAAGGTAGGAAGGAAATTAACATCCAGCCGGGGATAACGCAGTTATTTGGTAGCATTCAGCACGAGATTATGCACTCCGGAATCCATCCTTATGAAGTATTTGAAGGAAAAAATATGTTTGAAGAAGTGGCAAATATACGTGAGTCCGAACAAATGGTCAATTGGTTAACGAAAGAAGTAATAACACCTTATGTTCAAACATTAGAGGGAAAAGTAAACATGAAGATGAAGCAGCTTGTTGAGGAAGTGTGCATCTATATACAGGAAAACTATATGGAGGACATTTCATTAGAAAGTTGTGCCGATGAAGTAGGGACGAACCCATACACATTAAGTAAAGCCTTCAAAAAAGTAATTGGAGTTAATTTCATAGATTATTTGACAAATTTAAGAATCGATAAAGCTAAGGGCTTGCTCTTAAATACAAATATGAAAATTAATGATATTGCGGAACAAGTAGGTTATCGTCATAGCTACTTTAATCGGATATTCAAAAAACATTTGGGGCTACCCCCAAGTCAGTATAGAAAAAAGCGAGTAAATGAGTCAACTATCAAAAAAGTATTGTCTAAATAACAAGGAAGTGTAATGGAGTGAAGAAATGAAGTATCGCAAATTTGAAGAAGGGGAATGTCTTTATAGAAATTCCCTATCAAACGATGAAAGTGTAAAGGATTGGCAGTTAGAGGGAAAAGCGAAGCTAAGCTTTAATGAAAAGCGTTTACAAATAGAAAATGAATTAGATCCAGATGTATACGGTGATGATGCTCATTGGGTATTTTGGTGTCCTGTAAATTTCCCTGATCGCATTAGTATCACATGGGATTTTTATCCTATAAGAGAACCAGGTTTATGTATGATGTTCTTCAGTGCATTAGGAAGAAATGGTGAAGATTTATTTGATCCTCAACTTCCTAAAAGAGAAGGGAAATATCCACAATATCATTCTGGTGGAATTAATGCCCTGCATTTATCCTATTTTAGGCATAAACATAAGGATGAACGAGCTTTTCGAACTTGTAATCTACGGAAAAGTTACGGTTTTCATTTGGTTTCACAAGGAGCTGATCCTCTACCTCCAGTAGAGGATGCCATTTCCCCATATCATATGAAGCTCATCAAATATGACGCTATTGTTCAGTTTCATATTAATGATTTACCTCTATTAGAATGGGAAGATGATGGACGAGCATATGGCCCCATACTAGGTGGAGGGAAAATTGGGATACGGCAAATGGCTCCAATGGTGGCAGCTTATCACAATTTAGCTGTTCATCGTGCAATCTTGAAATAAGCATTAATAAAAGGAGAGAGTGCAGATGAACCAAGGAACTATGTCCGGATTTATGAATGGATTTTATCGATATGGTGAATATTTTATTTTACTCTTGTATCTAAATTTATTATGGTTATGTTTTACCCTTCTAGGGGGAATAGTATTTGGTTGGGCTCCTAGTACAACTGCGATGTTTGCTGTTCTTCGACAATGGATAAAAGGGGAAGAGGGGCCAGTCTTTACTACTTTTTGGAAAACATATCGGCAGGAGTTTTTAAGATCGAATGGTTTAGGGATTATGATTGTCGTTATGGCCTACGTTCTTTATGTGAACCTTCAGTTCTTCTATGTTGAAACCACCTGGCTATTTGTTGCAGTTCGATTTATGATGATAGCTATTATGATTACATCATCAGTAATGTTACTCTATATTTTTCCTTTAATGGTACACTATGAAGCAAGTTTATTTCGTCTTATTAAAAACGCTTGGATAATGGTCATTTTGAAACCATTTCGTACACTATTTACGGTGGGGGCATGTGTAATAGTGACCCAAATACTTTTTGTATTTCCTATACTAATCATTTTTCTAGGAGTAAGTTTAACTGGTCTGGTCATTATGTGGACGACACATTTTACATTTCGCAGCATTGAACAAAAACAGAAAGAACTTCAGGAACAAGAGTCTATTTAATTTTATAGTGTCATAAAAAGGAAACGAAAAGTATCACTCTGATTCTTAAAGAGAGTGGTACTTTTTTGCTTCAAACAAAATTGGCTTGGATACGCTACAGACGGACCAATTACACCTAAAAGCAGCCCACGTCCTGCGTCTGCGATTACTCGACGCAAACTCTAGAAGCAATGCTCCTGCGCCACTTCGTTTGCTCGTCGCTGGAGTCGCGCCTTCCGCTTCTCCAAGCATTTAAAATGCAAAAAAGTACAATTGCAGGAAAAGGCTTGTGCTTATATGTTTTTAGTATGACTTTTTATAGAAAAGGAGAAAACGATGAAACTAAAATGGCTGAAGGAACAACCAAAGAACGTAAACGGTGTAACTTGGGGCGTACCTTGGAAAATAGGAGAAATGAGTAATATTGATTCCATTCATTTAACAGACTCAAGGGGAAATGATCTACATTTGCAAACGTGGCCTATGGCTTACTGGCCAGACGGAAGTGTAAAGTGGACAGGACATTCTACCGTTATTACAGATGGGGAAGAAACCTATGAGCTTATCGCTGGTGGGAAGCGCAATGAATCGGAAGGCTTCGTAACAGTGAAAGAATTGGAGAATACTTTTGTTGTAGATACTGGAGAAATGCAGTGCAAGATCAATAAGGGTGGAGTAAATGTAATAGAAGAAATTATAGTAGAGTCTAAGCAAGTTGCGGGCAAAGGCTGTTTAATTGGAATAATGGAAAATAGAAGTAATGAAAATGATGAAATCGTATATCGCCAAAAAAAGATGTATAGCAAAATTAATAAAGTAGAGTTAGAACAATCTGGTTCCATACGTTCTGTTATCAAACTAGAGGGGACACTGCAAGATACGAAAGGTAAACGAGAAGGTTTCCCTTTTCAGTTACGGCTGTATTTCTTTTCGAATTTACAATCTATAAGAATCGTTCATACGTTTATTTATGATGGGAACCCAGATAGTGACTTTATTAAAGGTCTTGGCTTGTCCATTTCCCTACCTTTAAAAGGGGATATGTGGAATCGAAATATACGTTTTGCAGGTGATCACGGCATATACTCCGAAGGAGCACAACTGTTAACGACAAGAAGATACCCCGATGGGAGCGGTTTGTTTAAAAAACAAATAGAAGGAAAACGAGTAGATTTAAAGGAAGAAGCTTATGGTCAAATGCTAGAGCATGTAAAGGATAATGCTATTTGGTCTGACTTCAAAATGGTTCAAGATTCAGCCAACCATTTTAAAATTACGAAACGAACAGGAAATGGCTGTTCTTGGGTAGACATAACACATGGAAAAAGAGCTAAAGGACTACTGTATGGTGGGGGAGTAGAGGGCGGTATAGCCATTGCCCTAAAAGACTTTTGGCAAAAATACCCTTCTTCTTTAGAGATCACAAATATAAATCAAGAAATGAGTACCATGACCGTTTGGTTTTGGTCACCGGATGGAGAGTCCATGGATCTCCGTCATTATGATAAAGATACTCATGTTGTTAGTGCTTATGAGGGTTTTGATGAAGTGAGAGCAACTCCAGTAGGAATAGCAAATACAAGTGAAGTCCATTTAAAAGTATTTTCTCATGTCCCTGAGCATCGAGAGCTGGAAGATTTTATTGAAGAGGTAGATTCCCCGCCCCTTTTGATATGTGAACCAGAGTATTATTACGACAGTAATACACTGGGAGTTTGGAGTTTACCAGATAGAACTAATCCCCTCAAAATGAAATTAGAGGAACAACTTGATAATGCTGTGTCCTTTTATAAAAAGGAAATAGACCAAAGAAGTTGGTATGGCTATTGGAACTATGGGGATGTGATGCATACATATGACCCAGTTCGCCACCAATGGCGTTACGATATGGGCGGTTATGCTTGGCAAAATACAGAGCTCGTTCCAAATATTTGGCTCTGGTATGCGTTTCTCCGATCTGGACGAGAGGATATTTTTCGAATGGCCGAAGCAATGACTCGACACACCAGTGAAGTTGATCGTTATCATCTAGGTGAGTATAACGGTTTAGGTTCTAGACATAATGTAGTTCATTGGGGATGTGGTTGTAAAGAGGCTAGAATAAGTATGGCAGGGCTCCACAAATATTATTACTTTTTAACAGGGGATGAACGAACGAGGGAACTCCTTGAAGAAGTCAGAGATGCTGATCATACAACGGAAACTTTAGACCCTATGAGGGAGTTTTACCCAAAAGACGAATTTCCTACCCATACGCGTGTTGGTCCCGATTGGGCAGCCTTTGTATCTAATTGGATGTCAGAATGGGAACGAACAAAAAATAATCAATATCGAGACAAGATTTTAATAGGGATGGAACAGTTAAAAAATATGCCATTCCGATTACTATCTGGTCCGACCTACGGGTATGATCCAAGTACTAGTAAACTGTACCATATAGGGGATGGAAACGTGGGAGGTTATCATATGATTATTTCCTTCGGTGCGCCACAAGTATGGATGGAATTAGCGAACCTGATTGAGGACGAAGAGTGGAAAGACATGCTAGCGGAGTTTGGTGAATTTTATTTGTTAACGAATGATGAAAAAATAGAGCGCAGTGAAAGGAAATTAAAAGATTCTATGTTTAGTTGGCCGATGTTTGCTTCTGGAATGGTAGCCTATGCTGCAGCTAGAAAAAAGGATAGAGAGCTAGCTATAAAAGCTTGGAACCTTTTAATAGATGAAGAAGATCTTTACTCCCCTTTTCCTATGAAGGTGCAAAAAATTACTAAATGGATGGAATTGGAGGAGGTACCTAATATTTCTACTAATGTGGTTTCACAGTGGTGTCTAAACACAATTGTTGCATTAGATCTTATCGGAAACTATCTGCCATCGAGTGTTTTTAAAGAAAATGAACCAGTGCAAAAAAGTGTTAAATAACAAAAAAGTATTAAATAAAGGGCTTACAAGTCTGAATTTTACGCAAATATAACCAGGGAAATAGTAACATTCAAAAAATGAATATTGTCGGAAAAATGAAAGCGTTTTATATTTTGGTTAACCCAGGGATTTGGGAGAAGAAATTGTCGTTAAAAAGGAGGAGAGCATAGTTAAAGGTATTTCAGTTTTGAAACAGGATCACACAAAAAAAAATGGGGGAATTGAAAATATGAAAAAGAATTCATTACGTTTTTTCCTATCACTCTTAGCATTAATTTTAATTATAGGTCTTATCGGCTGCAGTAGTGATTCCAGCCAAGGAACAAGTCAGAACCAAGATACAAGTTCAAACGATTCAAGCTCAGATTCTTCAAATGATAATGAAAGTCAGGAACGAATGTCCGTAACGATTATGGCGCCATCTTTTTCACCTGAAGGATTAGACTCAGATAGCCCAGCATTAAAGGCGATTGAAGATTATACGAATATGGATATTAACCTACAATTAGTAGCTAATGCAAACTATGAGGATCGTTTTAATGTTACCCTAGCTTCCGGTGACCTTCCACATATTATGGTAGCTTACAAGACACCAAGCTTTATAAATGCAGCTAGGGATGGTGCATTTTGGGATATTACAGATTACTTAGATGATTACGAGAATCTTAGACAAGCCAATGAGATTGTATTAAACAACACTTCTATTGATGGTCGAATTTACGGTGTATATCGTTCTCGTCCATTAGGAAGAAATGCTGCAACAATTAATACAGAATGGTTAGATAACTTAGGGTTAGACATCCCTACTACTATTGACGAATTTTATGAAGTATTAAGAGCTTTCACCTATGACGATCCAAACCAATCTGGACAAGATGATACGTATGGAATGGTAGTTTCTGAATGGGCAGGACCATGGAATACAATGCAAGTTTGGATGGGGGCCCCAAACAAATGGGGTCATGATGAAAATGGCCAGTTGAAACCAGACTTCATGTTTGACGAATATCGTGAAGCACTACGTTTCTTCAAAAAATTATATGATGAAGGCTTAGTTAACGAAGACTTTGCCGTAATGGACTCCGGACAATGGTTTGATCCTATTGTGAATGGTACTGCTGGTGTAGTAGTAGACGTTGCTGACCAAGCGAATCGATTACAAAATAGAATTACAGAAAATTACACAGAAGACGATATTATCCTAGACGTTTTCGGTGCAGTGGAAGGACCACACGGGTTACGTAATCTTCCAACGGCAGGATATCATGGTGTATTGGCAATCTCTAGAACATCAGTAACAACAGAAGAGGAGTTAAGAAGAGTATTACAATTCCTAAATGATTTAAATGACGAAGTACCCCAAAACCTCGCTTATAACGGTGTTGAAGGGATTCACCATGAAGTGAATGATGGTGTATTAGACATTATTGCTCAAAGAGATGGCGGTACGTTGTTTGATCGTGAAGTACGTGACTTGAATCAATTCCAAATGCATGTTTCTGGAGATTTATTTTTAAAGGCTCCACAAACTGCATTACAAAAGAGACAAGACGAAGTAATGGAAGCTAATATGGATATTGTTGTTGCGAATCCAGCAGAACCATTAATTTCACCTACGTATACAGAAAGAGGACAACAACTAGATAATATTATTGATGATGCTCGCATTAAGTTCATCGTTGGTCAAATTGATGAGGATGGATTAGACGAAGCGATTGCATTATGGTTACGTTCTGGTGGAGAAGAATATATTGCAGAAATTAACGAAGCTTATCAAATTGCTCAAGCTGCACAGTAACATATAGCAGAAGTAACTAATGAAGCAGGGGGTTAAAACCCTCCTGCTTTTCATTACAGAAAGGAGAAAAATAATTATGCCAAAAGTAGAAACGAGCCAAAGGATACCAGTGCAACAACTTCCGACTAATAAAGTAACGAAATGGCAAATGATTGTAAGAGATAAATGGCTCTACTTCTTATTAATACCAGGACTTATTTGGTTCATCGTTTTTCGATATGTACCGATGTGGGGAACGTTAATTGCCTTTCAAAATTATTCTCCTTTTTTAGGTTTTTGGGGAAGTGAGTGGGTTGGATTTACTCATTTTGAACGATTATTCCAGAATCCTGATTTTTATAGAATATTAAGAAACACATTGATACTAGCTTTATATGAGACTCTTTTTGTTTTCCCAGCTCCCATTATTTTAGCGTTAATGTTAAATGAAATTCGATTTACTGCCTATAAAAGAACGATTCAAACGTTGGTTTATTTCCCAAATTTCTTGTCCTGGGTTATTGTAGCTAGTTTAACCTACGTATTTTTTACAACTAGTGGAGGAATTGTGAATGTTATTATTGAGAGGTTTACAGGTAGCACAATCTTCTTCCTAGGAGATCCTGAGTGGTTCCGTACGATGATCATTGGACAACAAATTTGGAAAAATGTTGGGTTTGGAACCATTATTTTCTTAGCAGCCCTTGCAAACGTTAGTAAGGAACAATATGAAGCTGCAATTGTAGATGGTGCTGGAAGGTTTAGAAGAATGTGGCACGTTACCTTACCAGCAATTAGACATGTTATTGTCATTTTGTTAATTCTAAATATGGGTAACTTTCTTGATCAAGGGTTCCAGCAAATTTACTTAATGACAAACTCCCTTAATAGATCTGTTGCCGATGTATTTGATGTCTATATTTACTTCTCTGGTATTACGCAAGGAGCATTTAGCCATAGTACAGCGGTTGGTTTATTTAAAGGAGTTGTAGGAATTATATTAATTCTAACTACGAGATATATAGCTAAAAAATTAAAGCAAGAAACGTTATTTTAAGAGTCTGTTCAAAAAGGTCGTTTTTTGAGGTTTTTGAACAGACTCGAAGAAATGAGCGGAGCCATTGCCCATATACTTTTTAAATAAAAAAACTTTAATAGGAGGGAAATTGGTTATGAAATCACATAATACTCCAATGGGCCGAGTATTTGATGTGTTTAATCACATCATATTAGCCCTTATCGCACTTGCTATGATCGTACCGTTCCTATATGTAATTGCGGGTTCCTTTGCTACGGAAGCCGAGTTAGCAAGAAGACCTTTTTTCATTTTTCCAGAGACTTTTACAACTGGAGCTTATCAATATATCTTTTCCACTCCTACCTTCATTAGAAGTATCGGTGTATCCATTTGGGTAACCGTCGTAGGAACGATCGTAAGTTTATCTTTAACATTAATGATGGGATATGCTTTATCTAAATCTCGTTTATTAGGTAAAAATGTCATCATCTACCTTGTTATCTTTACTATTATTTTCCAGGGAGGGATGATCCCTACTTACCTATTAGTTAGAGATTTAGGTTTATTAAACTCCCTGTGGGCATTAATTCTACCGATTGCCATGAATCCAATGTGGTTAATTATCGTCATCTCCTTCTTCCGAAGTTTGCCTAATGAATTGGAAGAATCAGCAAAAATAGATGGCGCATCGGATATAAAGATATTTTTGAGCATAGCTTTACCTTTATCAAAGCCTATTATTGCTACTTTCACACTGTTCTATGCTGTTCAATACTGGGGAGACTACTTTAATGCCTTATTATATATATCCGATAATGCAAAGTATCCTGTCATGTTGTTACTACAAAACATTATGACGATGGCTGATATGAGATTTGGAGAAGTGGATGCGTTAGTGGAGCAACCGGATCAGTCACTAAAATTAGCTGTAATCGTAGTTGCAACACTGCCAATTATGTTTGTGTATCCATTCCTCCAAAAACATTTCGCCAAAGGTATGTTATTAGGGTCTGTTAAAGGATAGAGTAATAGGGTTTCCCCTAGTAGGCGCGCAGTAAGTGGAGCCATTGCGATATACTTTTACGCTATAATATATGGTAAAGGGAGGGGGGATTGAATGGGGAATATAAGGGATGAATTTATTAATCCGCCAGAAGAATATACTCCTATACCCTTCTGGTTTTGGAACGATGATTTAAGGAAAGAAGAAATTTTACGGCAGATTCATGACTTTAAGGATAAGGGTGTGACTGGATTTGTGTTGCACCCCCGGATTGGAATTCCAAAGGAAATTGGCTATTTATCTGATTTTTTTATGGAGCTTGTTCACGCAGCAGTAAGCGAAGCACATAAATTAGGGATGACGGTTATTTTATATGATGAAGGTATGTATCCATCTGGGTCTGCAAATGGTCAAGTAGTGAAAGAGAACCCTCAGTATGCCAGCCGTGGCCTTAAGATGGTGGAACATGCTTGTCAGCCTGGAGAAAATAAAATCACCGTGGAATTATTAGAAGGAGAAGAATTAGTTTCGATTCAAGTTGTAGAAAAGCATAGTCACTCTACCGTTCATTTGGAAAATACGAAAATACTAGATAAAACAAAGAATAGACTTTCCTTTACTCCCCCTACTAAAAACAACTGGTCCATATTGTTTTTCATTGAAACCTATACAAAAGGCACCATTCGAGGCATTCATTTTGGGGAAGATGATGGGGAGGAAGAGGCCCCTCCATCTGCAGACTTACTAAATCCAGATGCCGTACGGACTTATATCCGTCTTACCCATGAAAAATATTATACCGCTTTAAAAGAATACTTTGGGAATACTGTCATTGCAATGTTTACGGATGAACCAGATATGCTTGGGAGAAACGCACTCCCGAACTTAAAACCTTGGACCCGAGGTTTTTTAGATTTCTTTAAGAAGAATGGAAACAAGGAGTCGGATTTACCTGCCCTTTGGTTTGAAGCAGGGGAACGTACAATAGGAATTAGAAAGAAATTTCAAAAAACATTAAATGAAAGATTGACCGTTTCCTACTATAAACCTATTAGTGACTGGTGTACCACACATGGGATAGCCTTAACGGGACATCCAGCAAATAGTGATGATATCGGACTATTAGACCATTTTCAGATACCAGGGCAGGACGTGGTTTGGCGCTGGGTAGCACCTGAGGATGGAAAGTCTTTAGTAGGAGAGCATTCCACTGCGGGAAAGTGTTCTGCTGATGCAGCAAGGCATAGGGGAAGACGAAGAAACTTAAACGAAGTATTAGGAGTATGTGGAAAAGAAAGTGGTTGGGCATTAAGTCCAGGGGATATGAAATGGTATTTTGATTGGTTATTTGTGAGAGGGGTAAATCTCATATGTCCCCATGCATTTTATTATTCTGTTGATGGAAAAAGAAGAAGTCACGAAAGACCGCCGGATGTGGGACCTAATAATAATTGGTGGCCTTACTACAAGCTGTTTGCTCAGTATATTAAACGGATGAGTGCCTTAATGACCGATAGTGTAAATAAAACGGATATTGCCGTTTTGTGCGAAGAGGACCACTTACCTTGGAAAATAGTAAAGCCCCTTTACGAAACCCAAATAGAGTTCAATTACTTGGAAGAGTCTTTACTTTTAAAGAAGTGTCAAGTAGAAAAGGGATGTATCCATATTGAGAGGCAAACCTATAAGGTCGTTATTGTAGAAAATACGAAGTTATTAGGGGAAGACACCATTATAAGATTAAAATCTCTTATTGAAGAAGGCGGTCATGTGATTATACTAAGTAATGAGACCGGAACCGAGATAAAAGGATCTATTACTATTTATAATGAAACATCAATTATACAAGCCTTAGATACGGTAAGGGAGCGGCAACTATTGTTAACTCCCAATAATAAAGCTATCAGGATTAGCAAAATAGAAAAGCAAGGGTTTATTTTTTATGTTGTAGTAAATGAAGGGGAAGAGAATTATAAAGGAAGTTTATTAGTAAACGAAAAAGGGAAGGTGGAACGTTGGGATCCGTGGGATGGAACCATTGAAAGTGTCCATGTTAAGCATTCTGGTCCTAATATAGCTATTCCTATTGTTGTAAACAGGCGGGAATCATTTGTTTATTGTGTTGATCCTAAGACAGAACAGTTACTAACGCATAATGTCAAAAGGATAACTAAATCAAATAAGAGTTTGTCACTACCTGATAATTGGTCTATCAGAAGTGAGACGGCTTTATTAGAGAAAAATGAGTTGGAGTCATGGAGCAATTGGGATGACATGAAACACTTCTCAGGAACACTTATTTATGAAAATACATTTGAAATAAGGGAAGAAGAAATGGAGAAAGCTATTATTCTTGATCTTGGAGAAGTGTATGAAATAGCAAGGGTATCCATCAACGCCAAGGAAATAGGGGTAAAAATGTGGGCTCCTTACCGATATGAAATTATAAACAAACACATAAAACTAGGTAAAAATACATTGAGGATAGAAGTAACCAATAGTAAGGCAAATGAGATAGATAAAATGAGTCTAAGATCAGGATTAATCGGACCTGTCTCCATAGAAATCACATAGAAATAAAAAAGATTATCCTTTAAGGGAGAGTTTAAATGATACAAAGATGTCTCAAAAGGTAAGTTTTTAACCTTTTGAGACATCTTTGATTTATTTGAAAATATTCAACGGTAAGAATGCAGAAACAAGATAATGTGGAATGTCTACCACTTCACTTATTTTTAGATCTACTGCCACACTACATAAGGCATAAGCCTCTTGATCCGTTATCCCATAGTTAGAGGTTAGATATTCAATCATATACATAATTGATTTTCTCGTTGCATCCATTAAGTTTTCACCATAGCCGGTAGTTGCATGATACCCCTTTCTATCAAGACCAGGTGTTAATGGACCGGGTGCTGTAGTAAATTGTGGCTCTTGAATTTGCATCCCCTTGTGCAGTTTGAAGCGGAGCTGTAGATCAATAGGGGCTTCAATTGCTGTTCCACAAACTTCCCCATCTCCTTGTGCCGCATGGGTATCTCCTACAGAAAATAATGCTCCATCGACCCAAACAGGTAAATATAATTTGGTACCCTTTGTAAGGTGACGTATATCCATATTTCCACCGTTTTTTCTTGGTGGAACGACACTGTGCTGACCAGGTTCAGGAAGTGCTACCCCTATTGTTCCGGGGAAAGGATTTGTTGGAATTTCAATTCCATGCAAAAATTCAGCGGACTGGTTATTCTTCAAGTCCCAGATTTTTAAATAAGGGTCAGCGAAATAGTCGTTTAATAAACCAAACCCTGGGATGATGGCAGTCCACCCCCAGCTTTGCATTCCGAAACTTTCAATTTCCACTTCCAGCGTATCCCCTGGTTTTGCCCCTTCAATATAAACAGGGCCAGTAACAGGATTTACATTACTAAAATCGAGCTTCGGAACATCTTTTGTTGTGGATTTAGGAGACAGTTGCCCTCCAGATGAATCCACTACCTCAAAATAAACACTCTTTCCCGGTGCAATAGAAAGGACAGGCTCCAAACTATTATCCCAAGCATTATGGTGGCAATGACGATGAATTGTATGATCATGTCTCATTAAAAATACCTCCCATTATTTACATGGGGACGGTTCCCATGCCTTTTTTTTCGTGAAGCGAAATTTCTTGTATGTAAGTAATTACATTCTAGGTTAATTATCCAAATTCCTCCATAATAGAGTATACTCATACTATACATTTATAATGGAAAATTAAACAAAAGGAGGTAATTTATAATGAAGTTTGATTTACATACCCATCATTATCGTTGTGGGCATGCCAGTGGCGAAATTAGGAATTACATAGAGGCAGGGGTAGAAAGGGGCTTGTCCGTAATTGGTATTTCCGATCACTCTCCATTTTTTTGGAGTGAGGAAGATCAATATAAACCGGGGATTGCCATGGCAAAAAGTGATTTCCAGAACTATATAAATGAGGTCTTGGCTTTAAAGGAGGAGTACGAAGGGAAAATCGATGTTCTTTTAGGTATTGAATCTGACTTTTTTCCAGAACATATTGAAATATATAAGCAAGCATACGAGAAGGTACCTTTTGATTATATTATTGGTTCCGTTCATTTTTCCGGAGGGAAAAGTATTTTCGATAAGACTCTTTTCCATGAAACAGATAAGAAAAGAAAGGTTGAAATCAAAGAGGAGTATTATGGACTTATTATGGAATCAGCACGGTCGGGTATGTTTCAAATTTTAGGACATATTGACGCCATGAAAGGATTTTACCCTGCCTTTTCCGAAATTGCTACTCCAGAGGTAGAAACAGCATTAAAAGTCATTGGAGAATGTGGTATTGCCATCGAAGTGAATACCTCCGCCAAAAATAAAGATGCGGAAGGATGGTACCCATCTGATGATATTCTCGAAAAAGCACTTTATTATGGTGTAGATATTTCATTCGGATCTGATTCCCACGTACCAGAAAGAGTGGGAGATGAATTTGAATTAGTATGTAAAAAGTTAAAAGAAATCGGCTTTCAACGAATGGTTTATTATAAAAAGAAACAAAAACAAATAGTGAAGATATAATAGTTTGGGGACGGTTTTGGATGGAATTTTCTAAGACCTGTCCCTATTTTTTGATTCTTCCTTGGTTTATGTTAATATATTTATTAATGATCTGTAGAAGTTGTCCCTAGAAAAAAAGGTCAAAAAAATAATATAAACTTCTAAAAATATCCTTATTTTTATAACGTAAGACCTAATCCTTAAGAGTTCGATTAGGTTAAATTACCCATGGAGAGTGATGGTAATCTCTAGTAACATTAATTTATAGATAAATAATTAATAAATATATTTTTTATTTATCTTGTTTTGAAAGCGGTTTAAAAGGAAGGGGGAGAGAAATTTATAAAGTGGTAAACAGTCGTCTAAGCATTACATAAGGCGAGATTAATCTTCATTTACCAACCGACTAGTGATTCCTTACTTAAGGAATAAGTAAAGGATAGTTTTTATAAAAGGCTGTTATCGCAAACTTTGTTACTTGCTTTAAAAGCTTGGGAAAGTGGAAAGCGTCCGCATGTAGCGTATCCAAGCAAAAAAATATGATTAAAAACAACAAGCTATACGATAAAAGCCTTATAAAAAGAGAGGAGAATTATTTAATGAGAAAAGGCTCAGTAAAAAAAATGACCTTCGTTTTTCTGACATTACTACTAATTATCCCACTCACTGTTTTGGCAGCTAACAGTAAGGAGGAGCGAAATTCCCCTCCAAACGATAACAACAATAAACCTCATCTAGACTATCAAGGGGACCCAATAGAATTTGAGAACGCAACTGTTCATGATCCTTCCATAATAAAAGTAGATGGTATGTTTTATGTACACGGCTCTCATATTGATGGTGCAAAATCAGAAGACTTAATCAATTGGACCAACTTTACAAATGGCTATACGACACCAGGGAATGCTGTTTATGGTGATCTATCAGAAAATCTAGCCGAATCCTTTGAATGGGCTGGGGAAGATGACGCAAATAGTGCAGGTAGTTTTGCTGTTTGGGCACCGGAGATTTTCTGGAATGAGCACTATGTGAACGAAGATGGCACAACTGGTGCTTTCATGATGTATTATAGTGTATCTTCTACCTATATCCGTTCAGCAATTGGTTACGCAGTTTCACAAGATATTGATGGACCGTTTGAGTATGTGGATACGATAATGTATTCGGGATTTTACGATCACGAAGCTTATGATAATAACAGTAATGTAAATAAACACTATGAAAATACGAATATACCAGATCTTATTGAAGATGGCGTTTTTGATGAACCTAACCCAGATTGGTTTACAGAAGATGGGCGTTATAACTACCGTCTTTATACCAATTCCATTGATGCAAACTTATTCTTCGATGAGGATGGTACTCTTTGGATGACTTATGGGTCTTGGGCAGGGGGAATTTTCATGCTTGAAGTAGATCCTGCCACAGGTCAATTGAAATATCCTGGGGAAGATGGAACAACAGAAGATGGAAGAATGATTGATCGTTATTTCGGGACAAAAATCGCAGGGGGCTATGGTTACTCTGTGGAAGCTCCATATGCTCTATATGATGAACAAACGGGTTACTATTTCCTCTATGTCACATATGGTGGATTAGCAGCGGATGGAGGCTACCAAATGAGAGTTTTCCGCTCTGAAAATCCTGAAGGACCATATGTGGACGCAGCGGGAGCACCTGCATATTTTCCGGATGACCTTGATGATGGTACCGTACGAAATAAGGTAGGGGATCAGTCCCATTCCGTCTTTGGAAATAAATTAATGGGGAATTTCTTATTTGAAAGAAAATTAGGGGATCCAGGATCAGGAATTGGTTATGGTTATGTGTCTCCAGGTCATAACTCCGTTTATACGGATCCTGATACAGGGGAAAGGTTTTTAGTTTTCCACACCCGTTTTCCTGAAAGAGGAGAATTGCATGAAGTACGTGTTCATCAAATGTTTATGAACAACGATAATTGGCCAGTAGTTGCTCCATACCGTTACGCTGGGGAAACATTAGAAAAAGTTAATCGACAAGATGTTATTGGAGAATATAAATTTATTAATCATGGAACAGAGGTAACCTCAGCCATTACTACTTCTGAATTTATTACTTTAAATAAAGACAATACTATTTCAGGTAGTGTTGATGGTACTTGGAAAACGACAGGGCATAACCGAGCAGAGTTAACGATCGATGGTAGTACCTATGATGGTGTATTCCTTCGACAATATGATCCAGCATCGGAACTTACGGTTATGACTTTCACGGCAATGTCCAATGATGGAATTGCCATTTGGGGAAGTAAGACCCTTGATCGAACAGATGAGGAAGTTGTCACAGATGTATTAAATGACATTAATTTAGGTGACTTAACTAGTGTAGTTTCTGATTTGAACCTTCCTACAGAAGGGACAAGAAATACAAAAATTTCCTGGGAGACATCTGACCCTTCTGTGATCACAGAAGATGGAGTAATCACTCGACCGACAGCAGGGGAAGAGGATGTGTCAGCAACCCTTACTGTAACTGTTACAAAAGATGATATTACTGCTACCGAAACGTACGATCTAACCGTACTAGCATATGGAGAAGCTGGTATAGTGGCTCACTACCCACTTAATGGAGACTTAGAAGACATTACGGGGAATTTCAGAAATGGGGAAGTAACTGGAGATAGAATGGATAATGAAGGCGGTAAGATCTCTTACTTCGAAGGACAATTTGGTCAGGCGGCCTATTTTGATGGGGAGTCTGGAGTCAGGCTACCAGACGGTCTTATTTCAAGTGACACGTATTCCGTATCCCTTTGGTTAAATCCAGAGCGATTAACGGATTTTACCACTTCTTTCTTTGGAGCAAGGGATAACTCAAATTGGGTGAGTCTTCTGCCGCGGGGGCCTATAGGTGGTCAGACGATGCTCTGGTCAGGTGAGCAATGGTACGATGCTAATACAGGAACTACAATTCCTACTGGGGAGTGGTCACATCTAGCATTCACCGTGGATGAGGGTACGATAATCGTATACCTCAATGGAGAGGAAGTCTTTAGTGGAACGGATTTCCCTAATATATTTACAACTACTCAAGGTAGCTTTAGCTTAGGAGTAAACTGGTGGGATATCCCATATCAAGGGTTAATGGAAGATTTACAAATTTACGAAGGGGCATTAGCTCCAGAAGAAATAGCTGGTTTAGCTCAGCAGAGCAATTAATTGAAAGAGGGCGTCTCAAAACTTTTTGAGACGCCCTCGAATTTATTTTGTAGCTTGCGTCTTTACCCTTGAGGGCTAGTTAGATCTATAGTATTCTTAATTCATTGATAAAACAATTAATAAATTTGTTATTGATGGGAAATAAGGGGGAGGGATTTATCCTGTATAGGTATAGAAAAATTTTTTCAGGAAAAATGGATGCGTTTTCATATGTGGGTTGAGAGGAGAAAAAAATGAATATAAAAACAATAAATACGATATTTTTAATGATTGCTCTGATTTTCACAGCCGTTACATTAGCAGCTTGTACTGACGATGAAACAGCAATGTCAGATGAGAATATAGCTGATAAGGTAATCCAGGAAGTGAATGAGGAAAAGGAAGTGCCGTGGCCAGATCCTGTTTTTAACAATGCTTCGGTACATGATCCTTCTATCATTAAAGTAGAGGATACATTTTATATATTTGGATCACACATTGCTGCAGCTACGTCAACAGATTTAAAAAGCTGGGATACTTTTACAAACGGTTATACAACACCAGGTAATTCTTTATACGGAGATCTATCAGAGAATCTAGCAGAATCGTTTAAATGGGCTGGAGAAGATGATGCCGATAGTAAAGGTGGTTTTGCCGTTTGGGCACCAGAGATTTTTTATAATGAACATTATGTCAATGAAGATGGTTCAACGGGTGCTTATATGATGTATTATAGTGCATCTTCTACGTACATTCGATCTGCAATTGGGTTTGCAGTTGCTCAAGATATAGAAGGACCTTATACGTATGTTGACACATTAGTATATTCTGGTTTTACAGAAGAAGAAGCCTATGATGTTGATAGTGATGTAAACAAAAAATGGACGAATACGAATATTCCACAGCTTATTGAAGAGGGAAAACTAGCAGAACATAGCTCGGCTTGGTTTAATGGAGATGGAAGCTATAACAATATGCAGTTTCCAAATGCCATTGATGCTAATTTATTCTTTGATGAAGATGGACGTCTTTGGATGACGTATGGCTCATGGTCTGGGGGAATTTTTCTTCTCGAGTTGGACAAAGCAACAGGTCAAGCGATATACCCAGGCGAAGATAGGAAAACAGAAGATGGTAGATTAGTAGATAGATATTTTGGAACGAAAATTTCAGGTGGATATGGCAGGTCTGGAGAAGGACCTTATGTAGTTTATGATGAGGCTGCTGGATACTACTACCTGTATGTTACCTATGGATGGCTAGGTGCAGATGGTGGCTATAATATGAGATTGTTCCGATCCACAGATCCTGAAGGCCCATATTTAGATGCGAAAGGGAAAAATGCTGTTTTGCCAGGGAACACAGAGAATTCCCCTTACGGCATTAAGCTTATGGGTAACTTTTTGTTCGAAAGACAAATTGGTGAACCTGGATCAGGAATTGGCGTTGGTTACGTATCTCCGGGGCACAACTCAGTATATACGGACACAGAAACAAGCCAAAGGTTCTTAGTATTTCACACTCGTTTTCCAGAAACGGGAGAGATGCATCAAGTCCGAGTTCATCAAATGTTTATAAACAAAGATGGATGGCCGGTAGTGGCTCCTTACCGTTATGCGGGGGAGACGCTAGAAGAAGTTCATTCCGAAGAAATCATTGGTAACTACAAATTTATTATCCATGGTAAAGATAATTCAGATACGATAAAAAGATCAGTATCTATTCGCTTGAATGAGGATAATTCTATTTCAGGTAACATAAGCGGTACATGGGAATTATCTGGTGAAAATGAAGCAGAAATAGTGATAAATGGAATTACCTATGATGGCGTATTTGTCCGTCAATGGGATCCAATTGCTAGAAGCTTTGTTATGGCATTTACAGCAATAAGTGAAGAAGGAGTAACTATTTGGGGAAGTAAAGTTCCTGAAAGGACAGTTGAAGAAGTTGTGTCTGCTGTTTATGAAGAACTTTCCCTTGGTAACACCAATCAAGTGACGGCTAATTTAAACCTTCCAACCGAAGGGGTTCAAGAAACAGCTATTTCATGGGAAACTTCTGATTCTGATGTTATTTCAAATGATGGTAAAATCAGCCGACCAGCTGTTGGCTCAGATAGTGAAACAGCAACACTAACGGCAACCATTACAAATGGGGAATTCACAGAAACAAAGAACTTTGAAATAACCGTATTACCGTTAAGGAAAGTAGGTTTGGCTGCCCATTATAATTTTAATAATAACCTAGAGGACAGCACTGGCAACTTTGACGCTGGTGTCCCATCGGGTGATCGCATTAATAATTCAGATGGTTCTATCACATTTGCGGAAGGGAAATTTGGTGAAGCTGCTGTATTTGATGGATTATCAGGTATCCTTTTACCAGAGGGACTTATTTCAAACGACTCCTATTCTGTGTCCCTATGGGTAAAACCGGATCAATTAACCCCCTTTACAACCACTTTCTTTGGAGGAATGGATGAAAATAACTGGGTAAGTCTCGTACCAAGTGGCCCTGTAGATAACAGTACAATGGTTTGGTCTGGCAGCGAAAGATGGTATGATGCTGTTACTGGTATTACAATCAATCCAAATGAATGGACACATCTTGCTTTTACTGTAGATAAAGGTTCCATCTATGTATATGTTAATGGTGAGGAGATGTTTTCTGGAACCGACTTCCCACATATTTTTAAAAATGCAGGAGCAAGCTTCGCTCTGGGGGTTAACTGGTGGGATGCACCATATAGAGGGCTAATGGATGATTTACGTATTTATGAAGGGGCTCTACTTCCAACACAGATAGAAGAACTAGTGAATATAAATTAAAGAGAAAAAGAATAAATTATTTATATACAAAGAGGCTGGGACATAACTAAAGTGTTTAATCGGAAATACGAACAATACACTACCTTAGCGGAGAAAATATACGTAGACTCCTGCGGAAGCAGAGGCTCACCAGCCGCCCGCGGAAAGCGAAGTATATTTCCGAAGCGGGTAGATTGCACCTACATCTAGTTTGTTCGGATTTCTTATTAGTAAAAATACTTCTGTCCCAACCTCTCTTTTTTATTAGCTGCAGATCCTAGAGTAAATCTACCATAGCTATTTTTAAATAAGATAAAATTTCGACTAAAATAATTATTTATAGATAGTAACTAATTTTAGAAGTCTTTTAGGTAAGTACTAAAAATAGTTAAGAAATAAAACATAACACGTATTTCTATTTATATATTAGTAAAATGAGGTGTCGAAAAATGTCGACAACTCTGAATTGACAGAATTTTTTAGTGTGTGATACCGTGGACGTACACGATATAAAGAAAGTTTTGTTTAAGTGTAACCGTTTATTTTTTTATTTTAAATTGTGTACGTTAACGTTATATATATACCATAAGGAACTTTTTTCTTCTTTTTTTCGTGTACGTACACAATAAACTTATAAGGGGGAACTGCTATGTTACTTAAGGCAAAAATGACTATTGACAAGGATTATAAGATTGGGCAAATCGATAACCGTATTTATGGATCATTTATCGAACACTTAGGGAGAGCTGTTTATGATGGAATCTATGAACCGGGTCATAGTGCTGCTGATGAACAGGGGTTCCGTAAAGATGTAATAGAAATGGTTAAAGAATTAAAAGTCCCATTGGTTAGATATCCCGGGGGTAATTTTGTATCCGGTTACAATTGGGAAGACGGTGTAGGCCCTGTTAATGATAGACCAAAAAGACTCGATTTAGCATGGAAAACAACGGAGACAAATGAAATAGGAACAAATGAATTTGTTGATTGGACTAATAAGGTTAATGCAGAAGTAAATATGGCTGTAAATTTAGGGACAAGGGGAATAGATGCTGCCCGCAATCTAGTTGAATATTGTAACCATACTTCTGGCTCCTACTATAGTGATTTACGAATTTCTCACGGCTATAAAGAGCCCCATAAGATTAAAACATGGTGTTTAGGAAATGAAATGGACGGACCTTGGCAGATTGGACACAAAACTGCAATTGAATATGGAAGAATTGCTACGGAAGCAGCAAAGGTAATGAAATGGGTAGACCCAACCATTGAGTTAGTGGCATGTGGAAGTTCCAACAGAAATATGCCAACTTTCCCAGAATGGGAAGCAACTGTTCTTGACCATACATATGATCATGTGGATTATATCTCCCTACACCAATATTACGGAAATCATGATAACGACTTAGGGAATTATTTAGCACAGTCAATGGGGATGGATGACTTTATCCGTACGATCATTTCCACAGCAGATTATATTAAGGCAAAAAAGCGAAGTAAAAAAACAATAAACTTGTCATTTGATGAGTGGAATGTTTGGTACCACTCTAGAGAAGCCGATAAACAAATGGAACCGTGGACCGTTGCCCCACCATTACTTGAGGATATTTATAACTTTGAGGATGCCCTTTTAGTTGGAAGTATGTTAATCACCATGTTAAAACATGCTGATCGCGTAAAAATTGCTTGTCTAGCTCAACTTGTAAACGTGATTGCTCCAATTATGACCGATAAGAATGGAGAAGCTTGGAAGCAAACAATTTATTACCCTTATATGCATGCTTCTGTATATGGTAGAGGAACGGCATTAAATGTTTTAACTTCTTCTCCTAAATACGATAGTAAGGATTTTACGGATGTTCCATATCTTGATTCCACTGCTGTATACGATGAGGAAAATGAAACTCTAACCATCTTTGGTGTAAACCGCCACCAAACGGACTCCTTATTGTTAGATTGTGATATTCGAAGTTTTGAAGGTTACCGTGTAGTAGAGCATATTATCCTTGAAAATGATGATATGAAAGCAACAAACAAACAAATTCGAAACAATGTTATTCCTCATAATAACGGTACTGCAGAAGTTAAGGACGGGACGCTAGTTGCCAAGTTGCCGAAACTTTCGTGGAATGTAATAAGGCTAATCAAGTAACTTTTGATGAATCATTCGTAATGTTTACTTTACCTGCTTAATGGCATAGCTGGATATGTTTCCTTCATTGAAAAACATATCCAGTTAATGTCATCTGTAAGGTAGAAGCAAAAAGGAGGAGGTCTTTTATGCTAGAAACATCGAAGAATACTAACCCGGATATAGCACCAATAAAAAATAAAAAGCCTAATAAAGGTTTATTAAATTTCTTAAATTCAAAAAAGGTTGTACCGTATATTTTTGTTTCACCGTTCATTCTTTCATTTTTAGTTCTATCGTTATACCCATCTATTCAAGCAATTATTATGAGTTTCCAGAGAGTACTACCAGGTGAAATTACATTCATCGGATTAAGAAACTATGAAAGAGTTTTTAATCCTACATTTTATAAAGCGCTTTCAAACACGACGATATACGTAATATTAACGGTCGTCATTTTAGTTACCATTCCAATTATATTAGCTGTCTTACTAGATTCGAAGGTTGTGAAATTTAAAACGTTATTTAGAACATCGTTATTTTTACCAGCACTTACTTCTGTTATAGTTGCCGGTATGGTGTTTCGACTTATGTTTGCAGAGACTGACACTGCCGTAGCAAACCAAATACTAAATTGGGTAGGGTTAGAATCAGTCGATTGGAGATATAATGCTTGGTCAGGTATGTTTTTAATGGTTATCCTTGCCTCTTGGCGGTGGATGGGTGTAAATATATTATACTTTTTAGCAGCGTTACAAAATGTACCGAACGAGTTGTATGAAGCAGCAGAAATTGACGGGGCCAATGTGTTACAGAAATTCTTTTATGTCACACTACCATTTTTAAAGCCTGTAACAATATTTGTAGCTACCATTTCTATTATCGGTGGGTTTCGAATGTTTGAAGAAAGTTTTGTTTTCTGGACAGCAGGTTCACCGGGGAATATAGGTTTAACGATTGTAGGTTACTTGTATCAACAGGGGATTCAACAAAATGATATGGGATTTGGTGCCGCAATCGGAGTAATTTTAATGATTATTATTTTTATAATCACTTTAATTCAACTGTTCGTTACAGGTGCCTTTAAAAGGGGGGATGAGTAATGAAGGGTAATACGAATAAAACATTAATATGGAGCCTCACTTTTGGTTTCGCTGTAGTTGCATTTATTGCTCTATTTCCACTTTTAAATTTAATACTTGCTTCCTTTAGACCTTCAACGGAATTGATGCGTAATGGGATTAGTTTAGTATTTGATCCTAGTACAATCACTTTAGATAACTTTATCTATATCTTTACAGAAGCTAGGTCTTATTGGCAATGGTATGGTAATAGTTTAATCATTTCAGCAGTTATCATTGTCACATCTTTATTTTTCTCATCAATGGTTGGTTATGCATTGGCAGTATATGAATTTAAGGGAAGAAACGTTTTCTTTGTCCTTGTATTGTTTATCTTAATGGTGCCATTTGAGATTTTAATGTTACCACTCTTCCAATTAATGATTGACTTACAATTAATTAATACGTATACAGCTGTTGTCCTTCCTGCTGTTGTAGCTCCTATTGCCGTGTTTTTCTTTAGACAATATGCTTTAGGTTTACCTAGAGAATTAATGGACGCAGCAAGGATCGATGGATCTACAGAATATGGAATTTTCTTTAAAATTATGCTCCCGCTAATGGGACCATCTTTAGCCGCAATGGCGATTTTACAAGGTTTAGGGAGCTGGAATAACTTCCTTTGGCCATTAGTTGTATTACGATCAAATGATATGTTTACATTACCTATTGGATTAGCTACCTTATTAACACCATATGGTAATAACTATGACATTCTACTTTCAGGATCAGTTATGACAATTGTACCAATTATTATTCTATTTATTTTCTTCCAACGCTACTTTGTTGCTGGGTTAACTCTTGGAGGAGTAAAAGGTTAGTGGAATTAGTTTCTGAACAAAGAGGTGGTTTACATGCCAAATGGAAAACAAGTAGTATCATCACTTGACCGGGTCCTTCGTTGGATCATGAACCTTGCTGCTATAAATATATTGTGGTTTGTTTATAGCCTCCGAGGTTTGATAGTTGGGGGGGTATTCCCTGCTACTGTAGCTGCTTTAGGTGTATCTAGGAAATTAATTATTGGAGAAGAAATTAAGATATGGAAAACTTATAAAAATATATATCTTCAAGAATTCCGTAGTGCTAATATTCTCGGGTGGATTCTAACTTTCGTAGGGACTTTGCTTTATCTAAATTATAGGGTAATAGCCAATGCATCAGGTGAATTATTATTTGTTATACCATTTGCATTTTACTTTATATTATTTTTCTATTTTATTATTGTTTTATGGTCTTTTCCTTTGTTGGCCCATTACAAATCAACTTTGTTTAAATATATTCAAAATGCTGTAATTATTGGATTGACAAAAATCCATTATACATTTGCGAGCGGTGTATTGGTTTTCACAGTTATATATATTTCTTTAGATTTTCCTGGGTTAATTCCGTTTTTCTCAATTAGTATTGCTGCAATAGGATGTATGTGGATCTCCATGCAGATTTTTGGTCAATTAGATAAAAGGGCATCTTTTGACTCTTAAAAAGTAAAGGGAAATTAGGATTAAGGGGGTGAGGGAGGAGAGATAGTTAAATGCACTTTTGCCAGCTGCTTTTCTGTAAAAAAAACTATTGAATTAGGGGGAAAACTGATGACCAAGAGAAATTTGCTAAGTATTATTATTATTGGAATAATGGCATTTGTTTTAATGGCTTGTGGCGGCAGTGATTCGAGTTCAGGAGAAGCAACAGATTCATCTGTTACTGGTGCAGACCTTGAAGACGCTACTGAATTAACATTTTGGACATTTGTGTCATTACACATGGAATTCTTCGAAGATGCGGCAGAAAGATGGAACGAAGAGAATCCTGATAGGGCGATTAGATTAGTGGCTGAAACATATCCATATGATCAAATGCACAACAATTTATTACTAGCTTTACAGTCTGGTTCAGGTGCACCGGATATTTCGGATATTGAAATCACTCGTTTTCCTAACTACTTACAAGGGGTACCACAGCTTTTACCAATGAATGAATATGTGGAAGAAGTTTATGATCAGTTTGTTTCGTCAAGATTTGAAATTTATGCAAAAGACGGTAATTATTACGGGATGCCAACTCATGTTGGAGCTTCTGTGATGTATTACAACAAAGAAATTATGGAAGCTGCAGGAGTAGATATCGATTCTATTCATACTTGGGATGATTATGTGGAAGCTGGTAAACAAGTAGTAGCCAATACAGATGCATTAATGACAACAGTTCATACTGGCGATTACTTGCCAATGTGGCAATTTATCAGCCAACGTGGGTCTGATTGGTTTGACGAAAATGGCAATTTAACAATTGATGCTCCAGAAAATATTGAAACACTACAATTTTTACTTGATATGATGGATGTACATGAGATTGCAGATCTAACACCTGGTGGACAGCCACATGCTGAAGAATTTTACGCACTTATGAACGAAGGTGGAGCTGCTTCCATTTCAATGCCGATATGGTATATGGGACGTTTTATTGACTATATGCCTGACCTAAAAGGAAAAATGGTTGTACGTCCATTGCCTGCTTGGGAAGAAGGAGGATTCCGTTCCGCTGGTATGGGTGGTACAGGAACAGTAGTAACTAACCAAACGGAACATGCAGAACTTGCTAAAGACTTCTTAGCATTTGCCAAGCTTTCTGTAGAGGCAAACGAACAATTGTGGACAGTTCTTGGTTTTGACCCGCCACGCTGGGATGTTTGGGAAAATGAAGCAATTCAAGCGGATAATAGATTCTATCAATACTTCGGTAACGATATTTTCGATGTATTATTAGAAGTTAGGGATGAGATTAACGCTGTTAATATAACACAGTATACACCGCAAGTAGCAACAGAAATGAATACGAACGTTTTTAATAATGTACTAAGACAAAAAACACATACTCCAGAGGAAGCACTGCGGGAGGCACAGCAGGCTGTTGAAAGTAATATGGATTAAGTCGTAAAAAATTGTAAGGTACATTTTTTTAAAATGTACCTTACATTCTTTATTATGAATAGTAGGGATGATTATTTACTATAAAGAATTAATTATCTATAATTATAGCGTAGTTGCTTTAATAATGAAGATACAGGAGGGGGATTATGCCAGTTAAGATTAAGGATATCGCAAGAATATGTGGTGTTTCAGCAGGAACAGTGGACAGAGCGATAAATAATCGTCCTGGTATTAATGAAAATACGAAAAAGAGAATTCTGAAAGTAGCAAAAGAATTAAACTATCGCCCTAACTATACAGCACAAAGTTTAGTAAAAGGGAAGACGTCAACGTTAGGAGTTATACTATTTGATTTACATAATCGTTCTTTTGCACAATTGATGAATGCAATTGAACTGAAGGCAAGAGAAAACGGGTATTTTGTATATATAACTTTAACCGATAAAGATCCAAATAATGAAAAGCAATGTATTGAGTATCTTGTAGAAAGAAATGTTGATGGTATTATATTATTTTCAGTAAATCGAGGTAACGAATTTGAAGATTATTTAAAGAGCTTCGATATTCCCATTATTACTGTTTTTAATAAAATCTCAGAAAACTGGGATTACGTAGGTATCCGAGAACGCCAGGCAATGAAAGATGCCGTTACACATCTTGTTAATAAAGGTTATGAAAGGTTTATTTATGTTAGCCCGCCACTAATGTACATGGGGAAAACAAATATTTATACACAAGAAGAACGACTTTACGGGTTTATAGAAGGACTAAAATCGTTTAATATCCAAGAAGAACCAATAATAATTAAGGAAAAAAATTATATAGATATATTAAAGGAATGGAATTTTCAAAGTGAATATAAAACCGCAGTTGTTTGTTCCTGTGATCTTTATGCATTAGAGGTTCTTCAATTATTAAAAGAAAAAGGGGTTAACGTACCAGGGAACGTAGGGGTTATGGGATTTGATAATATAGATGTTCTTAAATATGTAACACCTAGGTTAACAACTGTTGAATACCCAATTGAACAAATTGGTTCTGATGCAGTGGAGAGTTTGATTTCTAAAATCGAACATGACCATTTTTTAAATATACCATTACTAGATTACAAGATTATTTTAGGAGAATCTATATAACTTAAGATATCTGCTTTCATAATAGTTTACTTTTTATACCTTGATATTTCTAGGATTAGTGTTACTAGCATTAGGATTAGGATTAGCACTCACAATAATAACACAATATAAGAGAAGAAAGCTCACTTAAATCAAACCCTCTAGCTGATGAAATCCAGCTAGAGGGTTTTTAGTTTAGCTCTATTAAATTACAGCGTACTATTGGAGTTGGTGTGAGCGGAAGCCCGCGAAAGCCGACTGTCTCTTCCTCTACAAGCTTATGCTTAGTAGCCTATGCGTCTTTTCAACTCAAAGCTTAGTCGTGATGTAAACGCTCGTTCCTGCGGGAACTTTAAGTGAAAAATAAAAAAATATGTCGAAAAAACAAAGAAATGTGGTAAGTTAAGCTTAAGAAATACATTACCATAGTATAAAAAAGTAATGCATTCGTTAATCAATATTCCTATTAATTATAACATACATGATTAATCTCTTTATTAATAAATGGGGCAAAATAATAGGATGATATACATAAAAAATTTTATTGACAGCGTTTTCTTATATGTTTATAGTTAACGTATAAGTTAATTATCAAATTATTTCCGCTTTATTTATTAACATTTTTATTAATGATTTGCTGGGGGGGGGGATCCACTTGCTTTACAAAAAATTCAGAAAAGTGATACTAGTTACAATGGTAGTTGCGTTAACATTCTCTCAACTTTCAATTACTAACATAAAGGTGGAAGGTTCAGGTGAACCGAGTTCGTCTAATAGTAATGAAACCCTATTTAATACAAGTTCCATTTTAAGTGGAAGATATAGTTCCTACATAAATGAGCATGAAGGGAATCTTCATGTTGGGGCGGATATTATTTTTGAAAATATGGAAGAAATCGTCACGGATCCATCTTTTTTAGACAGTTATGATGGACAGACGGTTGTTAGAGTTGAACCGAATGAAGAGGTTACATTTCAACTTCAAGCACCGGCTGATGCATTATATACGATAGGATTAACTTACTTAAGTGATGATCAAAATGTTTTGCCAGCACAAGCACAAATGACATTAAATGGTGAACTGCCATTCTATGAATTAAGAAACTTAACATTTGAAAGTAAGTGGAAATCTCCTGAAACCGTTCCTTTAGATAAATACGGAAATGAAATTGTACCGCAACCGATCAAAGCGAAAGAATGGCAAACGAAGTTCATTGGAGACTCAAGCTATAGGATAAGTGATCCATTTTTGATTGAATTAAACAGGGGAGAAAATGAGATTACTTTAAGAATGATAGAGGGAAGTTTATTAATTAGTACAATAACCTTATCCTCCCATAAGGAATTACCAAGCTATGAAAGTGCTCAAGTGGAAGGGGATCAATTTATCTTAATTCAAGGCCAGGATATCGCTTATCGAAGTGACTCGTCTATTCGCCCTGGAGCCTTATTCAATGTAGATCTAACTCCTTACCGTTCCGATAAAAGAGTTTTGAATTACTTAGATGATAATTCTTTTAAAAGGGCAGGTCATAGAGTTACTTACGAATTTGAAGTGGAAGAATCGGGGTACTACTATCTCGGATTGAATTATAGACAAAATGCAAAAGCTGATTTCCCAGTTTTTATGAATATTCACATTAATGACAAAATTCCATTTGAAGAATTTAAGAATTATCCATTTAACTATAATACGAGATTTACAAACACTACCGTAAGAGATTTAGGAACAAATGAAAAGATACCTGTTTATTTAGAAGAAGGATCTCATACGATAAGTTTTACTATTAGTTTAGATTATGTTAAGCCGACAATAGAAGCAGTGGAACGACTAATCAATGAAATACAATTTTTATCTCTAGAAATTACTAATTTAGCTGGACCTAACGCTGACCGTCATCGTGACATTAATGTGGAAGAGTTTATTCCTGGGGTTACGGATCAGCTAGTGGCTTGGGCAGATGAAATGAATCTCTTATATGAGAATCTGAGAGTTCATAACCCTAACGTAACGGAAATTGGGGCGTTCGCTTCCTTAAATATCGCCGAAACTCAGTTAAGAAGTCTTGCAGATGAAATTGATAAATTAGTAGTAAGAAAAAATGAGTTATCTACAGGTACCAACTCTATTACAGCATATTTAGGCAACTTAATAATGGAAATCAATGATAACGGATTTGCATTAGATCAATTTTATTTTTATCAAGATGAATCAGATATTCCAGAGAGGGCTGGGTTTATCCAAAGGCAATTCTCGAGTATAGAAAGGTTAGTGATGTCATTTACGAATCAAGATTATTCCGTTGACAACGTTAACCCAGACAATCTTCAAGTTTGGATAAATCGTCCTAGACAATATATTGAAATTATTCAGCAATTGATTGATGAGCAATTTACGCCGGAGACAGGGATAGAAGTAGATATATCGATCATGCCAGATCAAAATAAGTTAATTTTAGCCAATGCCGCTGGAGAAGCGCCTGACGTGGCAGTTGGTGTTAACTACGCCCTTCCATTTGAGATTGCGATTAGAGGAGCGTTGCAGGATTTGACGGAGTTTGATGATTTCGATGAAGTGAAAGAAAGATTTCCTGCTGGGTTACATGTTCCTGCAACCGTAAAAGATGGAATTTATGCTTTACCAGATACGAAGAACTTTTGGGTATTGTTCTATCGAACAGATATTTTAGAGAGTTTAGAGTTACCGGTTCCTGAAACGATCGATGAGGTTAGAACATATCTTCCTGAATTACAAAGAAGAGGGATGAATTTCTTCTATCCGACAGCGGGGATGCCTGGTTTAAAATTATTTGCCGGTACGATGCCGATTATTTATCAAAATGGCGGAAGATTTTACGGTGAAAACATTGGAAGAACTACTTTGAACGAAAATGCAGCTATTGAAGGCATGAGACAGTTAACTGATTTGTTCACTATTTACAACATTCCATACGACGTACCAAGCTTTTATCAACAGTTTAGGGATGGTTCCTTACCTATTGGTATTTCTGATTACTTTATGTATAACCTAATTTTGAACGCAGCGCCAGAAATTGCTAATTCTTGGGATATTGCCTTGATGCCAGGGATTGAAAATGAAGACGGGGAGATTGAAAGATGGTCTGCCGGTGGAGCGGAAAGTAATATCATTTTCAATGATACTGAAAAAAGTGATGAAGCATGGGAATTCTTGAAATGGTGGTCTAGTACAGAAGTACAAATAGCTTTCGGTAACATTTTGCAGACAACCTATGGAGAAGAATATATTTGGAATACTGCTAATATGGAAGCCTATGCTGGCTTACCTTGGATTACATCCCATAAGGAAATAATCTTAGCACAAACAGAGTGGGTAACAGAGGTTCCAAGGGTACCTGGAAGTTACATGTTAGAGAGGGAACTTAGTAATGCCTATAACTCTATTATCCTAGATGGAGTAAATTTAAGAACAGCTATAGATTTAGCTAGTAAACGGATTAACCGGGAAACTGCACGTAAGCTAGAGGAATTTGGATATATAAGGGATGGAGAAGTCATTCAACACTACCCTAATCCTGAGATTAGTAATGATTAATGGGGGTAAAATTTATGCCAAAGGTAAATAATTTGGGCGAGGCGGCAGTGGAGATTAAAAAAGATCCGCCAAAGCTTCAAAGCATTTTGCAAAAAGCCAAAAGGGTAAATAAAACCCCGTATCTCTTTTTGCTGCCGTACATGCTATTGTTTTTGACATTTATTATAATTCCAATTTTAATGGCGATCTATTTATCCTTTACCAACTTTAATACGATAGAACGCCCTGACTTTATTGGATTTTTGAATTATATCAATCTATTAACGCAAGATGAGATTTTCATGCAATATGTATTGCCGAATACGGTACTCTTTGCACTAATTGTAGGACCGGGGGGCTATATTTTAGCCTTCCTCCTCGCTTGGTGTTTAGCACAATTGACGAAAGGACCACGAACAATCCTAGCGCTCATTTTTTACTCCCCATCCATGACATCTGGGGTAGCGATGGCGGTTGTGTGGACCATCATCTTTAGTGGTAACCAAGCGGGGTATGCAAACAGTATTTTAATGAGACTAGGATTTATTACAGAACCACTTATCTTCTTGCAAGATACTAGATTTATTCTATTAATTATGATTGTCGTTGCCCTTTGGAGCAGTATGGGGGTTGGATTCTTAGCCATGCTTGCAGGTGTATTAAATGTAGATGAGACACTGTACGAAGCTGGAGCAATTGACGGAATTAAAAATCGGTTCCAGGAGCTTATTTACATTACCATTCCATCCATGAAACCACAAATGCTGTTCGGAGCAGTAATGGCCATTGTAAATACGTTTGCTACTGGAATGATAGGGGTCCAATTGACAGGGTCTAACCCAACGCCAAACTATGCCGGTCAATTAATTGTTAACCATATTGAAGACTACGGATTTATTCGATTTGAAATGGGATATGCCGCAGCGCTATCCGTTGTGCTCTTATTAATTATATTTGTTTTTGCACGCATTTCGAAAAAGCTATTTAGCGAATCCTAAGAAAGGAAGTATCTTATGGCTCTGAAAGTAAGCGGTGCTAATCCTAAAAAGTTTCATAAAAGCCAATTGAAATTCTATATATTCTTAATTCCATTTGCGATTTTTATGATGCTGCCAATCGTATTTATCTTTAATCATGCCTTTAAGCCGCTCGATGAACTGTATGCTTTTCCACCTAGGTTCTTTGTTTATCGACCAACCTTTGATAACTTTGTGAACCTGTTTCAATTAGCTAACTCATCGGGTATTCCATTAAGTCGATATGTATTTAATAGTTTACTAGTAACATTTTCTATTGTATTTTTCGCGGTAGTCATCTCAACATTAGCGGGATACGTCCTTTCGAAAAAGAACTTTAAAGGAAAGTTTGTCTTATTTGAAATTAATACTGCAGCATTAATGTTTGTGCCAATTGCCGTTATCATTCCAAGGTTTTTGACAGTATCTGTTTTAGGAATAGAAGACACATACTTTGCTCATATTCTTCCTTTACTAGCTATGCCTGTTGTGTTGTTTCTATTAAAACAGTTTATCGATCAGATTCCTGATTCCCTAATTGAGGCAGCGGTTATTGATGGTGCCAGTGATTTTAAAATTTACTTGAAAATTATTTTACCGTTAATTAAACCGGCAATTGCAACAGCCGCAATTTTAGCATTCCAATTAGCATGGAACGACTTAGAAACTTCTATTCTATTCACAACAAGTGAAAATATGAGAACGTTAGCCTTCTTCATGAACACACTCGTTGCTAATACAAACGTAGTTGTTGGTCAAGGGATGGCAGCAGTAGCATCATTAATTATGTTTGTACCAAATTTAATTCTATTCATTATTTTACAAAGTATGGTTATGAACACGATGTCGCATTCTGGGTTAAAGTAGGTGTTTAAAATGCTAAAAAAGAACAAAATGATTACATTCTTGATTTTTCTCGTTACTTTTTCCTTAGTTAATCCGAGTCATAGTTTGGCCAATACTGCTTATAAAACCTTCACAGAGGACGGGTATGGCAACTATGTAGAAACCCAGACTGCGTATACCGTTAGTGAAACCATTTTTAAATTTGGCGATGAGTTATTTAGGCAAGCCTCAGATTTAAAGATTGATCAAAATGGTTTGCTCTATGTTTCCGATACGGGTAATGGTCGTATTTTGGTCGGGACAAGAGATGGGGAACTTGTAGGGATTATAGGGGAGGACGTATTAGCTAGACCGAATGGTATTTTTATCTCTGAAGATGAGAAGTTATATGTTGCCGATGAAGTAGAGGCAAAAGTATTTGTCTTTTCACTGGAAGGGGAACTTCTATCTGAATTCGGAAGACCAGATAGTATTTTATTCGGTAGTTCGTCTACCTTTGTCCCTGAAAAAGTAGCAGTAGATAGAAGAGATAACATTTATATTATTTCAAGGGGAAATTCAAACGGAATTATTCAAATTAATGCAAATAGTGGCCAGTTTATTGGATACTTTTCACCTAATAGAACAGTAGTTACACCGTTAACAATGTTTAGACGGGCTATCTTTTCAGAAGAACAATTAGCTAGAATGATTGATATGGTCCCGCCGACAGCACACAACCTTAATATTGATGATCGAGGACTTGTGTATACAGTAACGCAAGGTGTGTCCAATGAAGCTATTAAGAAACTAAATATGGCTGGGTCCAATATTATTGACATGAATGTGTTTGATCCTTTTCCTTCGTCCATTGATATAGGACCACTAGAAAACATTTTTGTTGCTGGTGAAAACGGTTTTATATATGAGTACACCAGTGAAGGGAACTTATTATTTGTATTTGGCGGTAGAGATGATGGACGTCAGCGTGTGGGACTTTTCGGTAAAATATCAGCCATTGTGGTTGATGAAAGGGGCCACCTATACGCCCTTGATCCGGAAAAAAATCAGATTCAAATATTTGAACCAACAGAGTTTACTAATTTAGTTCACGAAGCCTTAACTCTCTATCAAAATGGTGACTATGAAGCTAGTAAAGAACCATGGCAAGAGGTAATCAGGCTAAATAGCTTATTCGATTTTGCTAACTTAGGTTTGGGAGAAGCCTACTTCAAAGAAGAAAATTATGAAGCGGCATTAACTTCCTTCCGTTTAGCTAAATATAAAGACGGATACTCCGATGCTTTTTGGGAGCTGCGAAATGTCTGGATGAGAGAAAATATTATTAATCTCCTTTATATAGCCCTTGGATTATTTATCCTTAAGAAAATCGTATCAAGAGTAGAAAGAAAATATCGAATCTGGAATTCCTTTAAGTCAAAAATGGATGAAAAATATAACCTTAAATTATTAAAGGACCTTGTTTTTATTAAAAACATGATCCGTCATCCAATCGATAGCTTTTATAGTATTAAATATGAAAATAAAACGAGCATTCTCTCTTCTACGATTTTTATTTTCTTGTTTTTTGTCCTCTATGTTCTAGAGAAGTATTATTCAGGGTTTATATTTAGGACAGTAGAAGATGGAGAGTTTGCTATTGGTACCGACTTTGTAATGGTATTTGGTGTTTTCCTTCTAGTAATTACTTGTAACTACTTAGTTTGTACCATTAATGATGGAGAAGGTAAGTTCCAACATATTTACAGTGGGTTCGTATATTCCTTTGCTCCATATTTTATTATTAAGCCTTTTGTTATTATATTCAGCAATATCTTAACCTTTAATGAGGTATATTTACTAAACTTTACGAACTTCTTTATATATTCCTGGGTGGCAATATTAATTGTCATAATGATCAAGGAAATTAATGATTACACACTTAAAGAAACAATCAAAATCATTTTGTTAACCATGTTTACGATCCTTATCGCAGTACTATTAATCTTTATCGTTTACGTGTTAGTGGCACAAATGCTTTCGTTCTTTGTTTCTATCTTTAACGAGGGGGTGTATCGAATTGAACATCGTTAAAATAAAGGCAAAGCCCAAAACAATCATAAAATTGATCCTGTTTCTTGCTATTGTTATTAGCTCCATTATTTTCCTTGCTACTGACGATAGTCCAGAAATTACAGTAGACACGCCTGCTGTACCTTCTGTACCGGAACCAGGAGAGGCACCAAGTGAGGAAGAGCCGGAGACGGAGGTTGAACAACCGATACAAGCTCCCCCACCTGAACAAATAGGTTTGGATGAGGCAGGACCTGAAAACAGAGCTAAATTTGTTGAATCGAGACAAGAAGAAATTGATGGACACCGATTTTTAACAGAAAACAGTAAGATGGAAATGTATGTGAAGGAAGAGAATCTCTCCATCATTATGAGGGATAAAATAACAGGTGCAGTAATGTACTCTACCATTCAAGATCCAGTTCAGAGTAATGAATCGTGGACCAATTTTATGAAATCTTCTATTGTTATGGAATATTTAGTTGGAACGAATATTGTTACTTACCGGGCGGATATGTATTCAGGCAACCCACAAAAGAATGTTACGTATCACGAAAATGGGTTCAACGCAGAAATATATTATCCAGAACTTGAGATTTCTTTTGAGCTAGCAGTTACGTTGACAGAGGCAGGCTTTGTTGCTGAAATACCAAGGGAAAAAATTCAAGAAAACAACGAAAGATATAGAGTATCCGGATTTTATGTGTATCCATTCTTAGGTTATTCCAAATTAGGTGACCGTGAAGGGTATATGTTCATTCCAGATGGTTCAGGAGCTTTAATTCATTTAAAAGACAATGACGGAAAATATAGACAACCATATTCCAGGATGGTATATGGAAGGAATGTGGGTATTGATGACCCCCATGTATTATCCCTGTTTAACAATAGAAACCCGTTTAATGACCCTGAGGATATCTTAGCCCCAGTGTTTGGAATGGTACAAACGGATTCGGAAATTGGGTTTCTTGGAATTATTGAGGAAGGGCAATTTAGTGCAAGAATAGAAGCCTACCCAAGCGGGGCAATTCTTCCGTATAACTGGATTACTTCTAAGTTTATTTATCGTCAAGTTTATAATCAGCCTACTAGTCAGGACTCCGGGTCTATGGTTGTTAGGCAAAGAAATAAAAACAATTTCGATATTAGGGTTCGCTATGAATTTGTTACTCAAGAAAATGCCAATTATTTCGGACTGGCCGAAACGTATCGAAACTATTTGTTAGACAACAACCTTATTGCGAAAAAAGAAGATGAGTTTAATGTACGTATCGATTTATTCGGCTCAGACTTAGAACAAGGTCTCTTGTTTAAAAGGGATGTTCCAATGACCACTTTCAGTCAGGCGAGCAATATTCTTAATACGTTACAAGCTAATGGTGTTGAAAATATACTTTCCATTTACAAAGGTTGGCAGAATAAAGGGATTTATGGGGGCTTACCAATACGATCCTTTAACCCTGAATCAGCCCTTGAAGATGATAAGAGTCTTCAAAGTCTATTAGAAGAAACGAGAGAGAATAACATTGATTTATTCTTACACCATGATGCATTAAGGATAAATTTAGATGAATATCGAAATTCAAGATATAAAGTCATGAGAAAGTTTAATAAACGTCGCCATACGGATGATGTTTATGGAAATGTATACCGTTCCTTTCATTTCTTACATCCAGAATCCTCTGTTGAGTTATTGGAGAGAATGAAACCAAACTATATCAATAATAATGTGGAAAATATATTGATTAGCGGAATTTCTAATGAATTGTTCTCCTTTAGTGAGAATAATCGAGAATATGACAGGATTGTGACGAAGGAATACTATGAATCTATTATTTCAGATTATGATAGCACCTTTAATCTAATGCTAGAGCAACCATTTTCTTACTTGTGGAAGTATACGGATGCCATTATTGATTTACCATCAGGCTCCTCGGACTATGTATTTACGGATGAGGATATTCCGTTTCTAGCATTAACATTAAGAGGAATAGTGCCAATGTATTCAGAGTATGTAAACTTTCAAGCAAACCAGGTGGAGTTTTTCTTACAGTTAGTTGAGCAAGGGTTAAAACCATCTTTCTTAATCACTCATGAAGATCCATCTGCACTAATTAATACTAACTCTTCCCATATTTATAGCTCGAAATTTGATCTGTACGAAGAGATCATTGAAGATTATTATTTTCAATTAAAGGAAATACACGAGAAAACGAAAGGTTCCATGATTACCAATTATGAACGGTCTAATGGTGTGACGACAGTAACATATGATAACGGAACTATAATTTATGTAAACTATCAAGAAAATGATGTTACGATTGGCGGGCAAACAATTGAAGCATTATCTTATAAGGTGGTGCAAGGCCGTTGAAGATAAATAGAAAAAGTATGTATGGATATTTATTTATATCACCTTGGCTGGTAGGGTTTTTAATATTCGTGTTATGGCCGTTAATTCAGTCGTTCTATTTCAGTTTAAATAACATGAGAATCACACCGCAAGGGTTGCAATTTAGATATGTAGGGTTTAACAACTATTTAGATGTTTGGCTTAGAGATATGTTCTTTATTCAGGAACTTCTACAATTTGTGCTCCACATCATTGTAAGAGTACCGGTTATTGTTGTATTTGCCCTTATTATTGCCATGCTTTTAAATCAAAAAGTAAAATTCCAAGGGGCATTTAGAACGATTTTCTTCCTGCCAGTAATTGTGGTGAGTGGACCTGTTATTGATCAGTTAATTAGTCAAGGTGCAACTACAGTACCGATGGTAAACCAAGGGGTAATCATAGGTGTATTAACGCAAGTATTTCCAATGTGGTTTGCCCAAGTAATTGGGGAGCTATTTAATCAAATTATTACAATCCTATGGTATTCCGGTGTACAAATTCTCATTTTCCTTGCTGTGCTTCAAAAGATAGACCCTTATTTATATGAAGCAGCGAAAATTGATGGAGCTTCTGGGTGGGAGTGCTTTTGGAAGATTACCCTGCCAACGATTAAACCAATCATCTTGATTAATTTCGTGTATACCCTTGTTTTCCTTGCAAACAGCAGTCAAAACACGATTATTAATTTAATTTATATGAATATGTTCTCAGCTACGAGGGGATATGGGTTTGCCTCCGCAATGGCTTGGATGTACGCCGTTATTATTGCCCTAATGTTGCTTATCATTTTCTTTGTCTTCCGTGAAAAAGAAGGGCCAAAACGGGCTAGAAAAGTAAAACGGGTATAGGAAGGAGGAAGGCTTATGGCAGTTCCAAAAATGAGAAATCCATTGGAATTTATTAAAAGTGATAGATTTACCACGAAAGAAAAATTCAGGATTGTACGAGCGAAAATTGCTCGATTCTTATTCGGGTTTAACGACAGAGCAGGCTTTCTATTAAGACTAGTGATTTATACATTACTGTTATGTATTGGTTTCGTTTACTTGTACCCGATGCTTTATATGTTTGTAACTAGTATGCAATCATTAGAAGATTTGCTTGATACATCAGTAAACTGGATACCTTCCGCCCTTTATACAGATAACTATGCACGGGCATATTCTGTAATGAATATAAGAGACTCTTTACTTGGGAGCTTCTTAATAGCTGGAGCACCTACTATTTTTCAAGTAGCAGTGGCAGCACTAGTAGGTTACGGTTTTGCTAGATTTGATTTTAGATTTAAAAAATTGTTCTTTGTTTTAATGATTTTCAGTTTTATTATTCCGCCACAAATATTAATGATGCCAACGTATAGACTGTTCAGTAACTTAGAGTTAACTGGATCATTAAATGCATTTATCGTGCCGGCAGCTTTAGGGCAAGGATTAAACAGTACTATTTTCATATTAATTTTCTATCAATTTTTTAAACAAACACCACAATCTTTATATGAGGCGGCAGAGGTAGATGGAGCCAATCAATTTACGTGCTTCTTTAGAATTGCCGTACCAATGGCAGGACCAGCGTTTATCATTGCATTCCTATTTTCCTTTGTTTGGTATTGGAATGAAACCTACTTAACGACGTTATATTTAACAAGTAGATCCAATGATTTAACAACAATATTACTGCAATTACAGCAATTTGATCAAAACTTTGCTGCTATGTACCCTGTTACCGAAAACAGTCCCCATAGAATTAATGAAGGGATTCGAATGGCAGGTACAATTATAAGTGTTTTACCATTACTAATTATTTACTTCTTCTTACAAAGATACTTCGTTGAAAGTGTCGATCGTACTGGTATTGCTGGTGAATAATCACCGTAATATAAATAAATTAAAATGAAGCGGGGGAAATGAAATGGAAAGGAAGTCTTTTTTAACTTTTTTAGTTTCAGCTTTACTATTTCTTTTGTTGATTGTTGGATGTTCCAATGATGAGCCAGCAGAAGGTGGAAATGTTTCTGATGGAGAAACTGACACAGAAGAAACTAGTGATGACAATGGCGAAGGTGGAGAAGAGTCAGCGTTGCCTCCTATGACAGAGGATGAAATCACGTTAACTTATGCATCTTGGGCTAATGGTCAGTTAAATGAGTTTTTAGCTGATAGATTTATGGAGAAATATCCAAATATTACTGTAGAGGTTGTTCATTTAGAATTTGACGGTTGGAACGATCATTTAACAAACTTAGCAAGTACTGGTGATTTACCTGATGTTTATTGGTATTTAGGAAATGTTGATGTTCCAATTCGAAATGGTTGGTTAGGTGATATTACGGAGTATTTTGAAAATGACCCTGAATCAGAAGATATTTTATCTACTTTGAAAATCCAAGGTTATTTTGATGGAGAAAGAAAACTAGCAGCTCCAATGCAGCTTTTACCATTTACAATTTATTTAGATGAAAATCTATTCAATCAGATGAATGTAGATATGCCTTCAGCTGATTGGACATATAGCGAAATGTTAGAATTAATGCAAGAAATGACAGTACCTGAGCAAGGAATTTTTGGTTACAACACATTCACTCAATTATTAACTATGGCGCCAATTGTAAATAACGATGCATTCGGTGAGTTTGGTTGGGATGGAGAAAAGTATGATTTAACGAAAGATTGGGCAGACGCAATTACTCAACATGCACAATTTGTAAGAAGCGGTGTACATGCACCTTTCTTTGACACTGATGAGGCAGAAGCAGCATTTGGTGATAGATTACAATGGGCAGCGAGCACAGGCCGTGTAGCGATGCAGTTAGATGCATGGTGGACAATTGACTTATTTGCAACTCCTGAATTCCAAGATAGAGGAATTAACTGGGTTCCATATCCTGTTCCAAGAGGAGACAATGCAGAGTCCCTGCATAAACCAGCGTTCGTTGACTTTGGAGCTATTTCGTCCGGAACAGATCACCCACGTGAAGCATATGAGCTATTAAAGTTCTTCGGATGGGGGAAAGATGGCTGGTTAGCAAAATTAGAAGCATTTGAAACATTAACTCATGAAGATGGTAACCCAGTATTTACTTTCCCATATGGTCTTCCTCTAATCAATGACGAAGAAATTTGGGATGGTGTTGCAGCACTTCTTCCACAAAATGAGTATTACAGCAATTTCTTAGAAAGAGTAAGAGAGCCAATTCCACTTGGTGGAGCTTCTCAACCAGGATTCCAAACATTCTTAGATGAAGTTTACTTCGGTGGTGAATACGGTGATGTACAAGCAGCAATCATTAATGGGGAAGTAAATGCCCATGATATTGCACAAAACCTAACAGACATGGCTAACCGTATCAGAGAAGAAGTAATGGAAGACTTATTCTGGTAAAAAGAAAAGCAACCGATTTGCCCTTCGTGGACAAGTCGGTTGTACTATTAAAGCCTAACAAAACTAGCTTAAAACCAAATAGGAAAGGTGAGTTTTATGAGTTCAGTAAATAGAGCAAAAATGATTGTAGACAAGGATTTTCGTGTATCAGAGATTGACGAAAGAATTTACGGTTCCTTTATTGAACATCTTGGCCGTGCTGTATACGGTGGTGTATATGA
>NZ_JAUSUG010000027.1 GCF_030813435.1 Evansella vedderi
ATCCATTGTAAAGGATTTTTTTGTTGTATAACCATTAAAAAATCGAAGATTTTAAGTATTATGAATCATCTGATTTAATTAATGCAATGCTAGTGATTTCATACATTTCAATAATATAAGTTAAATACTCTTCTTCCCATTTAAAGAGGTTGGCAGCACTAAATGCGTCAGAATAAAGGAATTCCATTCCAAAATGCTCTTCTATTACCCATTCCCCAGGATCTACAGCTTGAACTACATCCATATGCTCATTAACTTGTATTCTAAAAGTAAAGGTGTGGACGTCATTATCATCAATATTGTGAATTAGCATTTCTATCGGTTTACTATTGTAGGTCATTATTTCTATGTTAGAAATAGAGTCTATATAGTTAACCGGTACTTCCACATTTTCATGTCCAAAGAACGACAAGGCTTCACCGATAGTATCAAAGGATAATACTTCCTCCTCTGTCTCATCACGATCAGCTTCAAATAGTGGTACAAAACTATTCCATAATGCTTCATTATATTGATAAATCACTTCAGAATCGGCTGGCCAAACATATGAAAATCCACCTTCATACCCTAGTCGGAAAAGTGATATTACTCCGTCTACTTGTTCTACTCGAAGTTCGATTCCAGGATATCCTGGTATGGTGTTGTCTTTTAACGTTTTTTCCGGAGCATTTAATATATCCTTTAACTCACTTAAGAATTGTGGTTGATTAAGAACAATTGCCTCTGAATTAGATCCTTCTAGATTCCAGTCTATTTCTGTCCCTTCCATAACATAAACAACCTCAATGTCGTCTGTAATCAATTCATCCCCCTCATCAACTGCTGGACCTAAAAAATGATTACCAAACCACTGATACGTTAAGAGGAAGCCAATAAACAGGGCTGCCATTAATGCCATTGGAACGCCCAATAGCTTTCTGGAACTTTTCTCCTTACTTCTGCTATATAACTGTGCCTTTGCTTGATGGTACGTCTTCATTTTTGCCTCATCGTCTCGCTGGACGTGACGCAATTGTTTTAGCTGCTCATCTAAGTGGCCCATTTGCTTCCACCTCCCCTTTCATTTGAAGACGAAGCTTTTCCATTGCTCGATGTGTCATCATTTTCACTTTCCCTTCTGACCATCCAAGGATTTCTGCCGTCTCCTTTACTGAGAGTTCTTGAATTTTCCGTAGAATAATCACTTCTTTATGTGAACGCTTGAGAGTTGAAATCTGTTTATATAATTCTTTGATTGTTTCGTCCGTTGTTACTTGCAGCTCAATAGTTTCCGTTGAAGTCACCTGAGAGAATTTTTCAAAGGGCCATAGGAATACAGGCCGTTGTTTCCGCAAATAGTCAATCGTACAGTTCCGAGCTATGCTGATCAACCAGGTGGAAAATTTAGAATCCCCCTCGAATTGATCTAAATTTCTATACATTTTCACGAACGTTTCTTGCGTTAAATCCTCTGCCGTTTCCTTTTCTCCGACCATAAGAAAGATATAGGAATAAATGCGGTCACTGTATTCAAAATAAAGCTCATCAAATTTTTCCATCGATTTCGTCTCCCTCCTTTCTTAACCAATAAGACGAGTGCAAGCCAAAAAGGTAACGTTTTTTTAGGAAAAGGCTGTTTTTAAAAAAATGTTGTTTTTAGAAGAATATAATGTGGCTTGGATACGTCACAGGCGGACGCTTTCCACTTCTCCAAACATTAAAAAAAGTAACTAAGCTTGCGAAAACAACCTTTGAAAAATAGCACTGGCATTTATCTTAATACTTTCATAGTAACTTATAATGGTGGTGATTTGCTGTTGTTTTTCTTTTTGTGTAAAACTATAGGAAGGAAATTACTCAATGGGAAAGGTCGAAATACATATGAAAATATTTCAAACGCAGTTGCAAGGGTTGATTAATAAGTTGGGAGATCATGAAGATGTTATGGAGGATGCAGCACGGGTGATGGCCCAAAGCATTATCAGTGACGGACATCTGTGGATTTTTGCAGAAAAGGATATGAGAGGGGTCTTGTATCAAGCAACTGAGGGGGCTGATAGCTTGCCTTCTGTAGAGGCTGCTACGAAAGAAAGCTCCTTTTCACCAATGGATTGTTTGTTGGTCTTCTCTTCAGATCTGGGAAGCACAGTAGTTTCTGAATTGATAAAGCGTGCACAGGATAATGGTGTTCAAGTAATTGGGGTTTCAAGTACTGGTGATGACGATGGGGTGGTAATGTGCAGTTTTCATATCCCAACCGGTATTAAAAGGGGATTGGTACCAACGGATGACGGCGGTCGTATGGGAGAACCACATCTATTGATGGCCCTGCATATTTATTACTCGTTGTTTTTTACGGTAAAAGAAATTTTAGAGGAATATGAACTTGGTATCTGAACGGGATACCAAGTTTTTTTGCTTTGGCAAAATTTCTGTGAAAGTTGTAGTACACATATTCTTCCTAATAGGGTGTTGCGCTATTTTTAGGGAGGATTGCGCGATTATTGGGTTTGATTGCACCTTTAGAGGGGGTTATTGCGCCAAAACAGTCCTTGGTTGCGTCTAAAATTCAATAAAAGCCCATTTTATCTATTTTAAACTAAAATAAAGCTCCCTTTCCATAAATAAAGGGAGCTGAATAATTATTCAATTAGCTTTCTTCACTACGTCTGTGTAAGCTTGCACGAATAAATTCGCGGAACAACGGCTGTGGACGTGTTGGTCGTGACACAAATTCTGGATGGAATTGAGAGGCCACGAAGAATGGGTGGTCTTCTACTTCCACAATTTCCACTAGGCGGCCATCTGGGCTTGTCCCAGAGAATATGAAGCCTGCGTTTTCCATTTGCTCGCGGTATTCATTGTTAAATTCATAACGGTGGCGGTGACGTTCATAAACTAGCGTATCTCCATATGCTCTAGCAGCAAGGGATTCCTCCTTCAGCTTACATGGGTATAAACCTAAACGGAGGGTACCACCGAAATCTTCTACATCCTTTTGTTCTGGCAGTAAGTCAATAATTGGGTACTTCGTATCAGGGTTTAACTCAGAAGAGTTGGCACCTTCTAATCCAAGTACGTTACGAGCGTACTCAATGGATGCAAGCTGCATTCCTAAACAGATACCGAGCATTGGCACTTTGTTTACACGGGCATATTCAATGGCAGCAATTTTTCCTTCAATACCACGGTCACCGAAGCCTCCCGGTATTAAAATTCCATCTGCCTCACTAAGTAATTCTGCAGCATTCTCACGAGTGACATCTTCCGCATGAATCCAGTCGATTTCAATATCAGAGTCGAAATGATAGCCTGCATGTCTCATTGCTTCCGCAACAGATAAATAGGCATCCTGTAGGGCAACGTATTTACCTACAAGGGCAATTTTCGTTACTTTAGAAAGGTTTTTCACCTTATTCACTAAGGAAATCCACTCTGTCATGTCCGCATCTTTACACTCAAGGCCAAGGTGGTTACATACGTAATCATCTAAATCTTGATCTTGCAGGGCTAATGGTACTTCATACAAAGTCTCTGCGTCACGTGCTTCGATTACCGCTTCCTTCTCGATGTCACAGAAAAGGGCGATTTTATCCTTCATATCTTCAGGAACTGGGCGCTCCGTACGGACAACGATGACATTCGGTTGAATACCAAGGCTACGTAACTCTTTCACGCTGTGTTGCGTTGGCTTTGACTTCATTTCTCCTGCAGCACCTAAGTAAGGAATTAAAGTACAGTGAATGTACATAACATTTTCAGCACCAACATCGCTCTTAATTTGGCGAATGGCCTCTAAGAAAGGTAAGCTCTCGATGTCCCCTACCGTTCCTCCGATTTCCGTAATAACCACATCTGGGTGTCCTTCTTTTCCAGCGCGGAAAACACGATCTTTAATTTCATTCGTGATGTGAGGGATAACTTGAACCGTTCCGCCGAGATAATCACCGCGGCGCTCTTTTTTAAGAACAGAAGAATAAACCTTCCCTGTCGTTATATTACTGAATTTTCCAAGATTGATATCAATGAAGCGCTCGTAGTGACCTAAATCTAAATCTGTCTCCGCCCCGTCATCTGTTACGAAAACTTCACCGTGCTGATAAGGACTCATTGTCCCTGGATCCACATTAATGTATGGATCGAACTTTTGAATCGTCACCTTCAGTCCACGATTTTTTAATAAACGACCTAAAGAGGCAGCTGTAATCCCTTTTCCTAAAGAGGACACAACCCCTCCTGTGACGAAAATATACTTTGTTGCCATGTTTGGTACCTCACTTTATTGGATTTTAATTTAGGTAATGAATGGATTATGGAAAAATTAGTTGAGAAAGTTCCTATTTTCTATGCTGAAATTAATTTTCCCTTTTCATACATTTAAAACCGGTTCATTCTTATTTTTTGCTTAAAAGGGGCGTATAAATGGAAAAATTATTATGACAAAAAATTGGATGCACTTTTCCCATTGGAGTCGTTGCCTTCCACTTCTCCAACCTTTTTAAAAGAGCATTAAATTTTACGAATACAGCCAAAATAAAAAAACAACAGGGCTCCCCAAAAATTGAGGGGCACTGTTGTTTATATATCCATACTATTATTTATTAATTGTGAAGCCCAAAAATGATTTTAACGAGAACTAGTTAAAAAGTCAAGATCCGAATTATAGGATATCCTCTTCTTCCGGTTCTTCTTCTATATCATCATCGAATTCTTCCTCATCTAGATCTTCGTCATCATCAGTTTCAAAATCTTCATCCTCTTCGTTTGCGATCTCGTCTAATTCATCCTCAAGATCTTCAAACTCATCGAAGTCTTCCTCTTCATCATCAAAGAAATCATCGTCATCATCATCTTCGCTGCGTTTTTTCTTACGAGTTTTGTTTGCTTGAGAAAGTTCTTCCTCCGTCTTATCAAACGGATACCAAGAGCGGAGCCCCCAACGGTTGTCACCAATATTTACGAAGCGCCCATCCATGGACATTTCCGTGTAAAGGTGTGCAATTCGTTCCTTTACTGCTTCCTCTGACATACCTTTTGCTGCAGCGACTTCCTTAAGAAGGGAATGATAGTCAGCAGGTGTTTTATTGGATTCTGCTAAAATTTCATAGGCAATTTCTAACATTGCCATTTCCTGAAGTTGCGACTCACTGTATTGTTTGATGCTCACAACTGGCACTTCCTTTCAGTGAAAAGTTTCTATTTAATAGGAGGTTAAAACGTTTTTATAGAAAAAACGATTGGCCTCCTTTAGGAACAGTTCATTAAGTCAATTGATAACAGGTTGTACAAAATGAACATTGTTTAACCTCGTATTCCGTTACCGTTCCTCAGTTAGCAAACCTATTATGTACCATTGAATTCATACCTTTCATTATAAACACATCTACTATAATTATGCCAGTAGATTCCAAAAAATCCTGTAAGTTTTTCCTCATCCAGTCTATTTTAGTATTATTTTGAACAACTTACCAAGGAATTGCGACCTAAAGACTTGTTCCCTTAACCATTGCGGAACCCACATTAAAACGACTTTTCCAACAAAAAAACGATAATTAAAGGAAAGGCGGGTTTAAGCCTTTCCATAGACTGGACTAATAAATATGCACTAACAATCTAATCCATACAAACCTTTACAGATTACGTCGGTATTGTCCCCCTACTTTATAGAGGGTATCCGTAATTTGGCCGAGGCTTGCTACCCGAACGGTTTCCATTAGCTCTTCGAAGAGGTTGCCTCCAGACAACGCTACCTCGCGCAAACGTTCCAATGCTGCAGGAGCCTCCAGAGCGTGCTTTTCTTGGAACTGGCGTAAAGAATGAATTTGTTCTTCCTTTTCTTCTTTTGTGGCTCGGGCAAGTTCCATTTCGAACTCCTCATCAGATGGAGGATTCGGGTTCAAGTAAGTATTTACCCCGATTATAGGTAGCTCTCCACTATGTTTTTTCGTTTCATATAAGAGAGACTCCTCTTGAATTTTGCCGCGCTGGTATTGGGTTTCCATTGCTCCAAGAACACCTCCACGATCATTCATCCGCTCAAGCTCCAACAAAACAGCCTCTTCCACAAGGTCTGTCAGTTCTTCCACTATAAAGGAACCTTGCTGTGGATTCTCGTTCTTCGCTAAACCTAACTCCTTCGTAATGATCATTTGAATAGCCATAGCACGGCGAACGCTTTCCTCCGTTGGTGTTGTAACAGCCTCATCATAAGCATTCGTATGAAGAGAGTTACAGTTATCGTAAATGGCTAATAACGCCTGCAGCGTTGTACGAATGTCATTGAAGTCCACCTCTTGGGCGTGTAACGAGCGCCCTGACGTTTGTATGTGATACTTCAGCTTCTGACTTCTCTCATTTGCACCGTATTTTTCCCGCATGGCCACAGCCCAAATTCTCCTAGCTACACGTCCAATTACTGTGTATTCCGGATCCAGACCGTTACTGAAGAAGAAGGAAAGATTTGGTGCAAAGTCATCCACATTCATACCACGACTTAAATAGTACTCTACGTAAGTAAAGCCGTTGGCCAAGGTGAAGGCAAGCTGACTAATGGGATTGGCACCCGCTTCGGCAATATGATAGCCGCTAATGGATACGGAATAATAGTTACGAACTTTGTTATCAATGAAATACTGCTGAATATCCCCCATCATCCTCAAGGCAAATTCTGTAGAAAAGATACACGTATTTTGCCCTTGATCCTCCTTCAAGATATCCGCTTGAACCGTTCCCCGTACAGTGGACAAAGTCCGGGCTCGAATGGCCGCCCGCTCCTCTTCATTTGGTTCCCGTCCATTCTGCAGAACAAAGGCGTCCAATTGCTGATCGATGGCTGTGTTCATAAACATGGCCAAGATGATCGGTGCCGGTCCGTTGATGGTCATGGAAACGGATGTGGATGGGGCACATAAATCAAAGCCGTCATACAAAAGCTTCATGTCATCCAATGTACAAATACTTACGCCACTTTCCCCTACTTTACCGTATATGTCCGGGCGGTATCCAGGATCTTCCCCGTACAAAGTAACGGAGTCAAAGGCAGTACTTAAACGTTTTGCTTCATCATCCTTGGATAAATAGTGGAAACGGCGATTTGTCCTCTTCGGACCACCTTCTCCCGCAAATTGACGTTTCGGACCTTCCCCCTTACGCTTGAATGGAAAAACTCCCGCTGTGTATGGAAATTCGCCTGGAACGTTCTCTTTGCGAATCCAGCGAACAATCTCCCCATAGTCAGCGAATTTCGGTAACGATACCTTAGGAATGTCTAACCCCGATAGACTGCGAGTCTTCAATTCGGTCACGATTTCCTTATCACGAATTTTCATCACAAATTGGTCTTGAGCATAAGCACCCTTCTTTTTCTCCCAGTTGTCGAGAGTGCGCTTCGTTTCCTCCTGCAAGGACCCTGTGTAATGCTCCTTCAACTCTAGTAAACTGCTTCTATCACCGTTAATCCCCTGCTCTTCTAAAGCCTCCAGAGTCCCTTCAATTTGAAAAACTCGGCGGGCCCTCTGTACTTCTTCCAAGGTTTCCTTATGGTAGTTTCGGATCGTTTGAGAAATTTCCCGTAAATATTGTATCTGCTCTGGAGGAATTATGACCTTCTTCAAGGTGATTTCTTCTCCTTTACCTAAGTCCGTTTCCCAGCCTTTATCTGGATAACGCCCATTCATTATCTGCATCAACTCATAGAAAAGACGATTCGTTCCAGGGTCATTAAACTGACTGGCAATGGTGCCATACACAGGCATTTCCTCCGGTTGCTTCTCAAACAACGTATGGCTCCGTTGATAGGCTTTACGAACTTCACGTAAAGCATCCTCTGAGCCTTTACGCTCAAATTTATTAATAGCAATCAAATCTGCAAAATCTATCATATCGATTTTTTCCAGCTGTGACGGAGCCCCGAATTCGCTCGTCATCACATACATGGACACGTCAGCCACATCGGTGATGGCAGCATCCCCCTGACCTATTCCGCTTGTTTCCACAATGATCAAGTCATATCCCGAACGCTTCACCACCCTGATCGCTTCCTCAACAGCCTTGGAAAGCTCCTGGCGGCTGTCCCGTGTGGCTAAAGAACGCATATACACCCGAGGAGAATGGATAGCGTTCATTCTAATTCTATCTCCTAACAGGGCACCACCTGTTTTTTTCTTCGTAGGATCGACAGACAAAATAGCTAATGTCTTATCCTCAAACGCCCGCAAATAACGGCGAACTAATTCGTCAGTCAACGAACTCTTCCCTGCACCACCAGTTCCTGTAATCCCTAATACAGGAACGTCTGGTAAACTTGGGCCTGCCACCTCCCTTTCAAATAATGCAGATGCTTCCTCTGAAACTTCCTCCGCAAAGGCTCTTTTTTCCGCAATACTAATGAGGCGTGCCACCGCTCCCATTTCTTTTTCGGCCACAGCCTCCGTTGTCACACCCTTTACATCGTCTAAAGGAAAATCACAAAGCTGAATCATTTCATCGATCATCCCTTGAAGGCCTTGCTGACGGCCATCCTCAGGAGAATAGATTCTGCAAATCCCATATTCTTGCAGTTCTTTTATTTCTGGAGGGATAATAACCCCGCCCCCACCGCCAAAAATTTTAACGTGAGACGCCCCTCGCTCCTGAAGTAAATCATAAAGATATTTAAAGTACTCCACATGGCCACCTTGATAAGAGGAGATGGCTACCCCTTGCACATCCTCTTGAATGACAGCCTGTACTACCTCATCCACAGAACGATTATGTCCTAGGTGAATCACCTCTGCACCGGACGCCTGCAGCATTCGCCGCATAATATTGATGGAGGCATCATGCCCATCAAAAAGACTTGAAGCCGTTACAAAACGGACTGGGTTTCTTGGTTTATATTTACTCATTAGGCTCTTCCCTCCGTATTCACTGACGTCTGTAAGCCAGCCCCTTGCTTAATTTCCCATTTCCCTTCAACACCCTCCGTTCCTCGAACACGAAAGCCGTGAAAAAGCTGGGAAATTTGCATTTTACAATAAGTATCAATGTCGTATTCCTTTTGGACGATCCAACGGCGGAACGTCCACATATGACCGGCAACTAATATGTTATGGCATGCTAAGGCTAGCCCTTCCTCTGTCAGCTGCAGTAAACCTTCTTCCATGCACACCCTTAATTCTTTTTCAAACATGGACTTCATCTTCAATTCTTTACCTAACACATAATTTAGGGCATCATCAGGGAGTGATTTCGTTTCCTGATACATAACAAGCACCTCATTTTGCATATCATCCACTACGCGAATATAGGAATCTATTACTTGATGAAGCCGATCTAAACCTTGTAGATTGGTATCCATGAGCCGCTCCCATTTCTCCACGACTTCGTCATAGACGGCATCGCAAACAAGATACAATATATCTTCCTTTGATCCAATGTATTCATATAACGTTCCGATACTAAAACCTGAAGCTTGTGCCACTTCCCTAGTGGTCGTACCGTGATAGCCCTTTTTATTAAAAAGCTTAACGGCAGCACTCACAATTTGTTCCCGGCGCTTTCTCACAAGCTGCTGGTCCTTCACCATAGACGGAACCTGTTTCTTTTTCACAATCAGCCCTCTCCTCTCTCCTCCGTGTTTCCCTTCCTCCACTGACAAAAAATAACCTCCGCAAGCCCATAAGGGTCTATTTCTAGAAGTCTTTCGTACGGGTCACTAGCATTCATCTCCAATGCTTTTTCAACTATTGGTCGCACTTCTTCTGTAAAACGTTCGTGTAATCGACGCATCACTTCCAGCTCTTTTTGACTGAGCCTTCGTTCCAGCCTTTTCCCCGTGGATACTAGGTAATCATAATGATCGCGAATCCCAGTAACAACAGCTGCCATCCCCTTTTTTTCCGTAGATATGGTCTGTAAAATGGGCGGCTCCCATTTTCGCCCTTCACTAGTAATATGGAGTAAATCTTGAAGCTCCCCCTTCAGCTGCTCCACTCCGGGGAGATCTGCCTTATTTATCACAAACAGATCGGCAATTTCCATAATCCCCGCCTTAAAGGCTTGTATGAGGTCACCACCAGACGGATAAAGGACGAGGGCCACCGTATCTGCCGTCTTCATAATATCCAACTCTGACTGCCCTACACCAACCGTTTCTACTACTACGAGATCAAAGCCCGCTGCGTCCATTAAGCGAACAACATCTTGACACGCTTCCGACAAGCCTCCTAAGCTGCCCCTCGTACCCATACTCCTGATAAAAATATGATCATCCTCTTCCAAATCCCGCATACGAATCCGGTCCCCTAAGAGAGCCCCTCCAGAAAAGGGACTGGTTGGATCCACCGCAATAATTGCCACCGATCTCCCCTGATTACGCCATTCTTTGACGAGACCATTCACCAATGAGCTCTTTCCCGCTCCAGGTGACCCGGTAATTCCAACGATTTGCCCCTTTCCAGCATGAGGATAAAGGCGGGACATTAAGTCTCGGTGCTCCGGCTTCCGATCCTCGATGAGTGAAATAGCCTTCCCTATAGCACGCTGCTCCCCATTTAAAATTCGACTGGCCATCTCCTCCACCATACTGTCCCACCTCCGAACAATTTTTTAAATTTAATCATTTGTACGCTCTAAGTGTTCAATAGAATGAACGGGCCATAGTAATGATAATTAATCCTTCAGTAACATCTTCGAAATTACCAACCTTTGAATCTCATTTGTACCTTCATAGATTTGCGTAATCTTCGCATCTCGCATATATCGTTCAACCGGGTATTCCTTCGTATAGCCATATCCACCAAAGACTTGGACAGCCTCCACCGTCACTTCCATTGCCGTATCTCCAGCAAATAGCTTCGACATGGCCGACTCCTTACCGTAGCTCAAGCCCTCACTTTCCCGCCAAGCTGCTTGATACGTCAACAACCTTGAAGCCTCCACCTTAGTAGCCATATCAGCAATCTTAAAGCCAATTCCTTGATTAGCCCCAATCGGCTTACCAAATTGCTTGCGCTCCTTCGCATACCCAACAGCAGCGTCCAACGCCCCTTGGGCAATACCAACAGCCTGGGCAGCAATCCCATTACGCCCACCGTCCAGGGTCATCATGGCAATTTTAAAGCCATCTCCCTCTTCCCCAAGGCGATTAACCGCAGGAACACGGCAATTATCAAAAATAATTTCCAACGTAGGTGATGAACGGATCCCTAACTTACTTTCCTTCTTCCCCATTGTAAACCCTGGAGTATCCTTTTCCACAATAAAGGCCGAACATCCTTTATGTTTTTTCTCCGGATCCGTCAATGCAAAAACCACATAAATCTCCGCTTCCCCAGCATTCGTTATGAAAATCTTCGACCCATTTAAAATATAGTCGTCCCCATCCCGCTTCGCCATCGTCTTCATATTCGCCGCATCACTTCCAGACCCGGACTCCGTCAAACCATAAGCACCCAACTTTTTCCCCTCAGCCATCGGACGAAGGAACTTCTGCTTCTGCTCCTCTGAACCAAACTTATAAATCGGCCAGCCAGCCAATGAAATATGGGCCGACAACGTCACTCCAGTCGAAGCATCCACCCGCGACAGCTCTTCCACCGCAATTACATAGCTCAAATAATCCGCACCAATTCCACCATACTCCTCCGACCACGGAATCCCCGTCAACCCAAGCTCCCCCATCTGGTCAAAGATAGCCCGATCAAACCGCTGCTCCTCATCCCGCTCAGCCGCCGAAGGTCCAACCTCATTCTCCGCAAAATCCCGCACCATCTTCCGAATCATCTCTTGCTCATCCGTCAATAAAAAATTCACCCTAGTCTCCTCCTTTAAGTAATCTCTCTCTTTTGGAAAGGCTGCTTTCTAAAAAGATTTTTGTATTAAATAAGATTAACTCTCGAATCCGTTACAGGTGGACGCTTTCCGCGGGCAACGCTGGAGTCGCCACCTTTCACTCCTTCGAGTTATGGAAAAATAACATTTAATTCAATACTAAATTTTATTGAACTACATTTTGTTTCTCTAACCTTTTTGCGGTACAGTTTCTACTCCAGACTTCCGCGTCTCCAATTGGATCCTGACATAGCTTCAACAAAAGATTGGAAGCTATTAATCTGCTAATAAATGCTTTCCTATCACGATCTTTTGAATTTCATTGGTTCCCTCGTAAATTTGCGTCACCTTTGCATCACGGAAGAAACGCTCCACAGGATATTCCTCCGTATAGCCATAGCCACCGAACACTTGAATAGCTTCCGTTGTTACCACCATCGCTGTATTAGAGGCAAACATTTTCGCCATGGAAGCCTCTTTCCCACAGGAAAGTCCACGCTCACGCATGTCTGCCACACGGTAGGTTAGGAGCTTTGCCGCTTCCACCTTTGTAGCCATGTCTGCTATCTTGAAGGCAATCCCTTGATGTGCCCCTATGGCTTTTCCAAACTGCTTTCGCTCCTTCGCATAGGCAATGGAAGCATCGAGGGCCGCTTCTGCAATCCCTAACGACTGTGCCGCAATTCCAATTCTTCCTACGTCCAATATGGATAGGGCAATTTTAAACCCTTCTCCCTCTTCTCCAAGGCGGTTTTCCACAGGAACTTTTGCATCATGGAAAGAGATACCCCGTGTATAGGAGCCATGAAGTCCCATTTTTTTCTCCTTCGGTCCTATCTCGATGCCAGGGGTATTCTTCTCCACCACAAAGGCCGTTACCCCTTTACTTCCTTTCGAAGAGTCCGTTTTCGCAAAAACAATGTACGTATCAGCTGCTCCAGCATTGGTAATAAATAACTTTTCCCCGTTGAAAACATAATGATCACCTTGCCTAACAGCCGTCGTTTTCATAGCAGCGGCATCGCTACCTGAACCAGGCTCTGTAATGGCAAAGGCTCCTAAATACTCTCCAGTTGCAAGTTTCGGAAGGAAACGCTCCTTTTGTTCTTCATTACCAAAATATAGAATCGGATTCGAACCAACGGAGGTATGGACAGAAAGAATAACCCCTACTGTAGCACTGACCTTTGATATCTCATGAATCGCTAATATATAAGACCGGAAATCCATTCCTGCACCACCGTACTTTTCAGGAATAGGGATCCCCATCAAACCTAGCTCCCCCATCTGTTTCATCAGTTCGAAGGGAAACTCATTTGTCTCTTCCATGTAGTTCACTGTTTTTGCCACCTTTTCCTCAGCAAACTGCCGGACCATTTTCCGCATCATTTCTTGCTCTTCCGTGAAGGTTAAATTCATCGATGCCACCTCAGCTTTGTATTTATGAAAGGCTGTTTTTAAATTGTTGTTTTTAGGAAAATATAGTATGACTTGGATACGCTTCATGCGGACGCTTTCCGCGGGCAACGCTGGAGTCGCTGCCTTCCGCTTCTCCAAGCTTTCAAAGTTTGAGAAAATAGCCTTATAAAAAGTGACTGACTGCTCGCTCATATGTTATTGGGAGTTATTAAACTATTCGTATGTGTAAAATCCTCGGCCTGATTTTTTACCGAGCCAACCTGCTTTTACATATTTTCGCAGGAGAGGGCATGGGCGGTATTTGTCGTCTCCGAAGCCTTCATGAAGTGTTTCCATAATATATAAACAAGTATCTAGTCCAATAAAATCCGCTAATGTAAGGGGGCCCATGGGATGATTCATACCGAGTCTCATCACTTCGTCTACATCCTTTGGAGAAGCAACCCCTTCATAAACCGTATAAATGGCTTCATTAATCATAGGCATGAGGATACGGTTCGACACGAAACCAGGAAAATCATTCACTTCCACCGCTATTTTTTTCAACGACTCTGCCATATTTTTTACAGAGATAAAAACATCCTCTGACGTTGCGAGCCCTCGGATAATCTCCACTAGCTTCATGACTGGTACTGGGTTCATGAAATGCATTCCAATAACCTTTTCTGGACGTTTCGTTACTGCAGCAATCTCCGTTATTGGGAGGGACGACGTATTTGTGGCAAGAATAGCATGCTCTGGGGCAAACTCGTCCAACTGTGCAAATAGGTTCTTCTTTACTTCCATGTTTTCAACAGCAGCTTCGATTACAATATCTACATTTTCTGCATTTTTCAACTCAACAGAAGTACTAATACGACTTAGGAAGGTTTCCATTTCGTCATTAGTGATACGCCCCTTATCTACTTGTCGCTTAAGCTGCTTGCGAATTCCAGTTATACCCCTTTCCACGAACTCTGCTTTTAAATCATGAAGGGTCACGTCGTAGCCGTTCATGGCACAAACTTGTGCAATCCCTGATCCCATCTGACCTGCCCCAATCACCATTACCTTTTTTATAATCATCTTCCTTTTTAACCTCCTCTTTTTGGAAAGCCTTTTTCTAAAAATTGTCCTTTCAGGTGAATATAATATAGCTTGGATACACTACAGGCGGACGCTTTCCGTGGGCAACGCTTTAGCCCCCTCGGGAAAACCGCCCTCTGGTGTCTTCAGCAGTTGCTTTTCCCGCTGGAGTCGCCATCTTCCGCTTCTCCAAGCTTCTCCAAAAACAACAGAGTTTGCGATAACAGCCTTTTGAAAAATAAATTTGATGAATATAAAAAGTTGAGGGAGGCTGGGACATAACTAAAGTGTTTAATCGGAAATACGAACAATACACTACCTTAGGGAAGTATATTTTCGAAGCGGGTAGATTGCACCTACATCTAGCTTGTTCGGATTTCTTATTAGTAAAAATACTTTTGTCCCAGCCTCGTTCCATTTATTTTTTTACACTTGAATCATGATGGCGTCCCCTTGGCCTCCGCCGCTACAAATGGAAGCTACACCAATTCCACCGCCTCGGCGCTTTAATTCATAGGCTAGGGTGAGGATGATCCTAGTTCCGCTGGCTCCAATCGGGTGGCCTAATGCCACGGCTCCACCGTTTACATTTAGCTTCTCAGGATTTAAGTTTGCAATTTGCCCGCTTGCAAGGGCCACCGCAGCAAAGGCTTCATTTACCTCAAAAAGGTCAATATCCTCCACAGTTTTACCTGTTTTTTCAAGGAGCTTATTAATTACTAATCCCGGCGTCTTCGGGAAGTTCTCCGGCTCTACCGCTAATTGTGTATGTCCGATAATGGTTGCCAATGGTTCGAGACCCTTTTCCTTTGCGTCCTCTTCACTCATTAAGACTAGGGCTGCAGCACCGTCGTTTACCCCAGGGGCATTTCCAGCAGTGATCGTACCACCCTTACCAAATACGGGCTTCAGCTTTGCCAGCTTTTCGACCGATGTGTCTGCACGTGGGGACTCGTCGTCTTTTATGATTAATGCATCTCCTTTACGTTGTGGAACTTCCACAGGAACAATCTCTTCCGCAAATTTTCCTTGAGTCATTGCTTCCGTTGCTTTTTGGTGGCTTCTATAGGCCCAATTGTCTTGGGTTTCACGGGTAAGCTCATGATTCTTGGCAACGTTATTTCCATATGTGCCCATATGTACACCTGTAAAGGTACAAGTCAGGCCATCGTGGATCATCATGTCATGGAATTTCTGCTCACCCATTTTGAAGCCAAAGCGAGCTCCTTTCACAAAATAAGGTGCCTGACTCATGGATTCCATCCCACCTGCTACAACCGTTCCTTGCTCCCCTGAACGGATTAGTATATCTCCTAATGTGACGCTCCGCATTCCAGAAGCACATACTTTGTTGATCGTCTCCGTTTCTGTATCCCAAGGGATTCCCGCTTCATGCATGGCTTGGCGAGACGGCAACTGACCTTGCCCCCCTTGGAGAACAGTGCCCATTATGACATGATCAACATCCTTAGGTTGGAGGTTTGCCCTGCTAAGTGCTTCCTTAATGGCCTTCCCTCCTAATTGAGAGGCAGTAAAACCAGAAAGTGCTCCTCCTAATCTGCCAATTGGCGTCCTTGCCCCACTAACAATAACTGTTTTCCCCATATCTACATCCCCCTTATATTTATAGTGCACTTTGGCACTTTGTTGTACATTCTATAAAAAGCGATTGAACGCTCGCTCAGATCAAAACGACCACAATATTAAAACGCTTTCAATTATTCCTAAAAAAAATTAGTCCTCTCTATTTACATACCTATTCGGGTGTCTGTTCTGACATACCAGACACCCGAATATTAAAATTTTCATACTACTCCATTTCGTCAAACAGTTTCTAATTCCTTTTTTACTTCCAAAGATTTTTCAAGAATTTCTGCGATATCTAGTGTCTTTACGTCGTCTTCTACTTCTTTCGCCTTTGTTCCGTCACTTAACATGGTTAAGCAATATGGACAGGCGCTTCCGATAACAGATGGTGAAACGGACAAGGCTTGCTCTGTTCGAGCTTCGTTAACGCGGGTTCCTGTGTCCTCTTCCATCCACATCATTCCTCCCCCTGCTCCACAGCACATACCATTCTCCCGGTTTCGTTCCATCTCTACTAAATTCACTCCAGGGATGGCCTTCAAAATTTCTCTCGGTGCATCATATACATCGTTATAACGGCCGAGATAACAGGAGTCGTGGTAAACAATCGTTTCATTCACTTCCTTCTCCGGTTTGATACGTCCTTCCTGGAGCCATTTAAAAATCAGCTCTGTGTGGTGGTATACTTCCGCTTCTAAACCGAATTCCGGATATTCATTTTTGAATGTATTATACGTATGAGGGTCTGTTGTAACGATTTTCTTCACTCCATTTTTCTCAAACTCTTGTATATTGGCCGTTGCCAGCTCTTGGAAGAGGAATTCATTACCGATACGACGAGGCGTATCTCCAGAGTTCTTTTCCTTGTTTCCTAGAATGGCAAACTTGATACCAGCTTCATTCATAATTTTTGCAAAGGACTGGGCAATTTTTTGACTACGGTTATCATAAGAGCTCATGGACCCGACAAAGAATAAGTATTCAAACTCTTCCCCACGCTTTTTCATTTCCTTTACAGTAGGGACGTCAATATCGTCTCGACCATCACGCCAGTTTTCTCGCTCTTTACGGTTAATTCCCCAAGGGTTCCCCTGCTTCTCTATGTTTTTCATGGTGCGCTGTGCTTCCGGATCCATTTTTCCTTCTGTTAAAACAAGGTAGCGGCGCATGTCAATAATTTTGTCTACATGCTCGTTCATTACCGGGCATTGGTCCTCACAGTTCCGGCATGTAGTACATGCCCAAAGCTCCTCTTCCGTGATGACCTCCCCTATTAAACTCACATCGTACCCTTCCGCTCCTGCCGTTGCCAGCTGGTTCCCCTTTGTGTTGTTAAAGGCAAAAGCTGGCATCCACGGTCTGCGGGAGGTAACGGCAGCTCCCTTTTCCGTCAGGTGATCTCGCATTTTAACGATAATGTCCATTGGGGAGAGCATTTTTCCTGTACCAGAAGCAGGACACATATTCGTACAGCGACCGCACTCCACACAAGCATATAGATCTATTAATTGCTTTTGATCGAAATCTTCAATAAGATTTTTTCCAAATTTCTCAGCCTCTTCATCCTCGAAGTTGATGGACTGGAGTTGTCCCCGCTTATGTGTTGGTCCAAGCCATACATTGGCCGGTCCGGCAATTAAGTGAGCGTGCTTCGATTGTGGAATATACACTAAGAAAACCAATAGGAATAATAAATGTATCCACCAAAATGCGAAGAAAGCAGCACCTGCTACCGTCTCACCGGCAAAGTTGAAAGCGGTTGCAATAGTGGATGCAATTGGCTCCGCAGCTGTCGTTGATTTCCCTAGCCAAATCATTTCCATACCCTTCGCAAACAGCTTGGAAATCATTAAACCGCCAATAAAAATAAGGACAAGACCTGCTTTAAAGTTGCGCTTTAATCGAACTAGTTTCTCCACATAACGTCGGTGGAAAGCCCAAAGGACAGCGACTAAGATCATGACAACAACAATTTCTTGGAAAAACGTAAAGAACGGATAAATAGGTCCTAGTGGTAAATGCCCACCTGGTGAAAGACCTTTCCAAATGACATCAATGGCACTGAACTGTACAAGGATAAAACCATAAAACAGCATGACATGAATGATACCACTTTTTTTATCCTTCAATAGCTTTTTTTGCCCAAAGACCATAACCCAAAAGGCTTCCCATCTTTCCTTTGCAGTTAGAATGAAGTCAGCTTTCTTACCAAGCTTGATGTACTCTATCCTTGTTTTCACAAGGGAAGCAAATAAATATAATGCGTACCCTGTTACAAGTAAAAACAAAATCCAATTGATGATAATAGGTTCCATGTAATGCGCTCCTTTCTCTTGGTTCATTTTTTATTAGTCTCTTAAACTACCTTCCATTACCTCCACTTCTAACAAACAGCACAAATAATTAAGCCTATTCAGAATATATTAAGATTTTCGTTTTTTTATTATAGCACACATTTAAATGAATGAGCATTCAGTCATGATAATTTTTTTAAAAGGATATTTTCGTAATCTTTTTTGCTATTATTTGAAAAGCTTGGAGAAGCGGAAAGCGTCAACCTGTAGCGTATCCATGCCACTTTATATTCTCCTCAAAACAACAATCTTTAAGAACAGCCTTTTTAAAAGTTTCGAATACGCTCCTATCCATAATATATTTGCATTTTTGTTGCTTATGTCATGCCTTAATATAGAGTGTTTTCACGCCTTTTAAATTACGGGAATACTTTATATGAGTAGACTAGTTTTTGGTTAAAAACGTGATTTTTGGCAAAGATAAATAAGCATGTAACAATCTATTTGGAGGGATTCCATTGCTGACCATATTAATTATCATTGCCATTGTGGCAGTCTGGATGACTTTGGACCTTTACTTTGGGAAAAAGGCTCATCTTGCCACTTTACCACCACATAAGGAATCCCCAGTACGAAAAAGCGAGGCACATTTTTTTTCCCATGGAGATAAATTATTTGATCATATGTTTCAGCATATTGACAAAGCACGAGACCATATTCATATGAATTTCTATATATTCAGGGATGACAGTATCGGTTCAAAAATGCTCCATAAATTGAAGGTAAAATCCCGTGAAGGTGTCACTGTACGTCTCATGGTGGATTGGGTTGGGGCCAAAATTTCTCATAAAGAAAGGAAAGCATTGAAGGCTGCCGGTGTGATTCTTGCATATTCCCATCCTCCAAAGTTTCCTTACCTATTTTTTTCCTTAAACGAACGTAACCACCGGAAAATAACCATCATTGATGGAAGGATGGCCTATATTGGAGGATATAACGTAGGTGACGAATACTTAGGAAGGGACCCAAAAATGGGTCGTTGGCGAGACTATCACTTATTTATAACAGGTGAAGCTGTAGGAGAGCTGCAAAAGCAATTCCTTAAGGACTGGCAAGGGGCATCTGGAGTGAAAGTGAAGGAAAGTCCCGCTTTATATCCGAAGCTGAAACAAGGTAATTTGGACATAAAGATCGTACCTACAGATGGCGCTTACGTTAAAGAAAAAATGATTAATTTGATTAAGGACGCCAATGATTCCGTCTTCATCGGCACTCCTTACTTTATACCTGGCCATGAATTGCAGAATCTATTAATAGACACTGCTCGGAAAGGGATCAATGTCCACGTACTGATCCCTAAGTATCCTGATCATCCCTTAGTAAAGGATGCAGCATTCCCATATGTTCGGTCGTTAATTAAAGCAGGTGTGCAAGTACGACAGTTTTATGAAGGCTTCTACCATTCAAAAGTTGTGATAATAGATGATGAAATTATTGATATTGGCACCGCCAATTTTGACAAGCGTAGTTTCCACTTAAACCATGAGATAAATTGTATTATTCACAATGATGAGTGGATCCGTCCTGTTAAGGAAGAAATATTAAAAGATTTCTACGAAAGCAGCGAACGAATTACACTAAAGGAAGCGAATAGCCGCAGCTTTTTCGAACGGATAAAGGAATCCTTTGCAAAATTAGTTTCACCGTTTATGTAGTTTTACCCTCTCCTATGTTTTCGTGCTTCATATACACATTAATTGATGAGGCACGAAACCCTATTTCCTATTCCACTTGTGTTCCCCTAACTATCACCTATTTATATTGGCTATATTCGTAAACTTTGTTACTTTTTTAGAAAAGAGCCTTTATGTTTCCATTTCATATATTTTGGGAAATAAATTATAAATCCAATAAATTTCAAGATTAGAATGATTTTAAGTAACAATCCCATTATTAATTCATATAATTAAATATATTAAACATAAAGATGTCCCTTCTTTATTATGTAGTATTGCTGACGCCCTTCAATGGTGTCAGCAATTTCTAGTTTATAAGGGGAGTGATGATGATTATTTTTCTCAATTAGAAACCTTAATTGAGATTTTTCGTTACAAATTTCAGAATGAAAAAATGAATTTTAATAAGGAGCTGATTGAGATGCAGGTTCAGAGGGATTCCATTCATTCACCATCATTTTTCGTTAAATGCTGTCATCAAGCCACTTCCAGTATATCGAAACATCGGGAACTTATTTTTTCCATAACAGGAGGTCTCTTTCTTTTATTTGCATACTTAACGGAACGCTGGGAGCTTGCCTCCCCCTCGGCGGTTATCTTTCTGTACGCCATGTCGTATATCATTGGAGGGTATTACAAAACAAAGGAAGGCCTTATGGACCTTATCCAAGACAGATCCCTAAATGTAGAAATACTTATGATACTAGCCGCCATTGGGGCTGCATCAATCGGTTACTGGAGCGAAGGAGCCATACTTATATTTATATTCTCCATGAGCGGTGCTTTAGAGACCTACACCTGGCAAAAAAGCGAGAAGGACCTTTCTCGATTAGTGGAACTTGCCCCAAATGAAGCCACCATTCTTAATGATCAAGGAGATATCCATACCATTCCCGTTGATGAAGTTCAAATCGGTGACCACGTCCTTATCCGACCTGGAGAAAGGGTCCCAGTAGATGGATTAGTTTTATCTGGGGAAACGACAGTGGATGAATCTACCATAACCGGTGAGGCAATTCCCGTTTCTAAGGAACAGGGCAGCAAGGTTTTCAACGGCACAATGAATGGAAAAGGCTCCATGACAGTAAAAGTAACGAAAAGAAACGCCGACTCCCTTTTCCAGAAAATGATCCAATTAGTCCAGCAAGCAAAGTCAGAGCGCCCCCCTACCCAGCAGTGGATCGAAAAGGTGGAAGGTCCCTATGTCATTATCGTGTTGACCTTCGTCACCCTCATGATTATCATTCCCTACACCTTTCTGGGATGGAGCTTTGAAGAAACATTCTATCGCGCCATGGTGCTCCTAGTAGTTGCATCCCCATGCGCCGTCGTTGCATCCGTTATGCCAGCCCTGCTGTCAGCCATTTCCACCGGAGCCCGTAACGGCATTCTCATGAAGGGCGGCGTATTCCTTGAGCAGCTCTCGAAAGCCGATGCCATCGCCTTTGATAAAACAGGAACCATCACCACCGGCAACCCAGAAGTGACAGACTATTATGTAGGAGCAAACATCCCTACTGAAGAAATATTCGGAGCCGTAACAGCCATTGAAAGACAATCCAATCACCCACTAGCAAAGGCCCTTGTTTACTTTTGTGAAAAAAAATTAGTGGGACCTCTTCCATCTGTTCAATCGATTCAAGACATTACCGGCTATGGGGTACATGGTTATATTGGACAGTTTGAATCATATTGGACTATAGGCAGTGTTAGTTTTATGGACCGGGATCATGTAAACCCTCTAGATGAAACATGGCTGGATCTGCAAAAAGCATGGCAAGCCGAAGGGAAAACGGTTGTTTACGTAACAAAGGATAGCCAAGTGGTTGGGGCATTTGCAATCAAAGATAAAATCCGATCATCAGCAAAGGAAACATTGGCAGAACTCCATAAGCTTGGTATTAAAACCATCATGATTACCGGTGACCATGAAGCAACCGCCGCCTCCATTGCAAAAGAAGCTGGCGTGGACACTTGGATTTCCGAAAGCCTCCCTGAACAAAAAGTTCGGGAAGTGGAACGGCTGAAGGAAAAATATCGTTCCGTCATTATGGTTGGGGACGGCGTCAATGATGCCCCTGCTCTTGCTAAAGCAGACATCGGTATTGCCATGGGATCCGGCACAGATGTAGCCATCGATACAGCAGACCTCGTATTAATGCGAAGCGAACTAGATAAAATTCGATTGTCGTTGAGGTTGTCAAGGCGTTTGAATCGGATCATAAAGCAAAATTTAGTATTCTCCATTTCCGTCATTGTGTTTTTAATTGCAGCAAACTTTGCCCAAAGCTTAACACTACCATTAGGAGTAATCGGCCATGAAGGAAGTACCATCCTCGTTATCCTAAACGGATTACGGCTGTTGAAAGCGTAGTAGAGACTATTGAATTGGTTCCACTTTTTTAGGTAAAAAGGTATTACTCGAATCCGTTACAGGCGGATCAATTATGCCTAAACAGCCCACATCTTACCTCTGCAATTACTCGACGCAAACTATCCAAAGTGGAAGAGACAATCTCATCGGGTTCCTGTCTCTTCCTCTACCAGTCTTGCTCTGTAGAAGACAACTCGTAGCTGTTTCAAGATGCAAGGCTCGTCGCTGGAGTCGCCGCCTTTCACTTCTTCAAGTGATTTAGCTGAAGCTCGGGAGTTGTTCTGTTTTTGCCACAAATTGTTTAAGGATCTGGTTTAAGGCATTTACCTTTTTCGTTGGTATTTGATGTGCCACATTGCCGACGAGTATCATGGAGACGTCTCCTGTAATATATTTGTCGAATAGATCTTTATAATGATGAACATAGTCATCCCTCTGTCCGTATATGAGCAGCACCGGGCAAGTAATTTCCTTTAGACGGTCGGTGACGTTATAGGCTAAGCCCAACCTGTAATACTCTTCTAGGAACTCTGGAGAGACATACTTTATATATTCCTGCAGCTCTTTGCGATTTTCTTGCCTCTTTTCGTGAGCAAAGGCAAGGACGTTGGAAACGAGCCCCATTAATTTTTGACTAGTTGCCCAAATCCCTAGCTTGAACTCATTTCTCAAGATGAAGCTGTTTACTTCAGGGAATCCCCCAATGATAATCATTCCCCTTACTCGGTCCGGGAAATTGATAGCCATTTCTAGGACAACGGAACCGCCGTTAGAATAACCACATACGTACGCTTTATCAATTCCGCAATCATCCAGCACTCGCACAACATCCTCTGCCACCACGTGCATGGTCAGTTCCCGGTCATCTGTCCCGCTTTTACCGTTTCCACGAAGGTCAGGGGTGATAACTGTAAAAAGGGATTTCAATCCATCCTTTTGCCCCCTAAAGGTAACATGTCCCATACCCGGTGGATGGATAAACACGATTGGAGGACCGCTCCCCTCCACCTCATAATAAATATCCGCCTTATTTTCGTCGTTCGTCCACGGCATCTCATCTTCACCTACAATCTGACTGTTTTTATACTACAAATAGTTTGTACTTATGCCTTGTGAATCATGCTATAATTTTTTACTCAAGCAAAGGGAGGATGTAAATAGTTTGACTGTTTTTACCTGAAGAGTTTACGCAGTTTTCCTGGAGAATGTCTTTTGCTACGTACCTTGAGGAAATTTGAAAGAAATCTCTTAATTGTTTATTAGTTATTTCTTGGCCATATAAATAAACATAATCTTTTATACCTTTTAAATACGCATTTTTAGATAAAGTCGAACAGTTGGTACACTTCCAGTAACCTTTTATTTTTACCATTGGTTTGAAGGAACACTTGGGACAAGAAATACCTTTAATAATATCTTCATCAGGGATTTGATAATATTCCAAGACATTGGGTAACTCTGTAACATGATTTTTCAAAAGGGAATTAGCTAATTTACGAAGCTCTTTATTGGAAAATTTGGTCTCCATGTGTTTAGAATTACACCATTCTACCTTTGATAGGATTCCAGTAGGACGAATTACTTTTTGTCTTGCTGTGGGATGATTGGGTGAGGTCGTAATAAGGCATTTTGAATTTGAGATGACTACAAATTCCTCCATTGGGATAAACATGGTAATCTTATTTTTGTTTAACCAATTTATTAGTAGGATTTTATGCCGCTTTGCCTGTAATAGCGGGTCATCTATTGTTTCTCTTTGACCATTTATTGTTCGGGTGCACTGATTAAAGTAATTTTCGAAAGAAATCTCCTCTCCTCTATAATTTTTCACTTGGAAAATTAAAAAATAATAGGAGGTGAGAATCAGGGTGTCAATTTCAAAGAAAGTATCCTTTATTTTTAGTCTAAGATTATTAAAAATGTAGAGGTCTGAGTCGTCAATGAGCTTTAAATAATACTGAATTGCTTTTTCCCCACGATAACCTCTCCATCTTTTGGCTAAATCATATTCAATTTGTGGCAATTTGGGGTGATTTTGATATAAACGTTGTTTCAGTGCTTCTAACTGTTTAATAATTAAAGGGACTTTAAGAGGCATCTTAATCAAAATCTCACTTCCTATCCTGTTTTCTATATAATTCGACATAATTTATGGGTTACCTTCTAATTTTTGGAGGTAATTGTGAAGGAATTTGGAACTTGTTGGAGGGGGATTGAAGAGGATGGGGGGATTATTGAAGTAGGTTGGGGTTTAAAGAGAGGGGATTGGGGTTTAACAGCTATAGTTTGGGGGATTATCGGTTTAGTATGGGGTTACATTTACTTTCATCCCCACAAAACCCTTTTACTGTAAAAACTCAACCTCCTCGCCCCTCCTAACTCTCCACCAAAATCAATATTAAAACGCCAAAGGGGCTCTTCTCTCCCCTTTGGCGCAAGGTAATATTATTTTCGTTTACATTTTCTCCGGTGCTTCTACTCCTACAAGCTTTAACGCATTGGAAATGGTATTCCTCACTGCTTCCATCAACCCTAATCTTGCTTTGGTTAACGCTGCATCTTCTTCGTTTATTACCTTCTCCGCATTGTAGAAGCTGTGCAACGCTTGTGCTAAGTCATAAACATAGTTAGCCATGCGGTGCGGCGCACGCTTTTTCGCCGCATCCGTTACCGCTTCCGGATACTCCCCTAATTTTTTCATCAAATCAAGCTCTTTCTCCGAAACGAGCAACCCAAAGTCCGCACCGCGATCCACTTCATACCCAGCTTCAAGAGCCTGCCTTAACATACTGCAAATCCGCGCATGGGCATACTGTACGTAATAAACAGGATTCTCCGTCGATTGGGACTTGGCCAAGCTCATGTCAAAGTCTAAATGAGTATCCGCAGCGCGCATAGCAAAGAAATAACGAGTAGCATCGATACCTACTTCTTCCATTAAATCACGCATGGTGACAGCCTTTCCTGTACGCTTACTCATCTTCACCTTTTCGCCGTCTTCAAAGAGGTTCACCATCTGAATAATCTGAACGGACAATTGATCCGCCGAGTATCCCAGCGCTTGAATAGCAGCCTTCATTCGAGGAATGTAACCATGATGGTCCGCTCCCCAAATGTTAATAAGCTCCTCAAAACCACGGGCAAACTTGTCCTTATGATAAGAAATATCCGGCGTCAAATAAGTATACGACCCATCACTCTTCACCAAAACCCGATCCTTATCATCCCCATACACCGTGGAACGGAACCATAAGGCGCCCCCTTCTTCGTACGTTTCACCACGATCCTTAAGCTCATCAAGAACCGCCTGCACCTTCCCAGACGTATATAAAGAAGTCTCGGAATACCAGTTATCAAACGTCACACGGAAATCGGCCAAATCCTCCTGCAATTTATCTAACTCCCGCTTCAAACCATACTCCCGGAAAAAGGCCAACCGCTCCTCTTCGGAACCCTCTTTAAATCGATCGCCGTAAGTATCCACTATTTCCTTCGCAAAATCAATAATATCTTGACCATGGTAACCGTCCTCCGGCATTGCCACGTCCTCACCTAACTCCTGGAAATACCGAGCATCAATGGAGCGAGCCAAGTTCTCAATCTGATTTCCAGCATCGTTAATATAATATTCCCGAGCCACCTCATAGCCAGCTTTCTCCAAAATATTACACAATGAATCACCTACAGCAGCTCCACGGGCATGTCCTAAATGCAGCGTTCCTGTTGGATTTGCCGAAACAAACTCCACTTGAATTCGCTTGCCGCCACCAAATTCAGTATTCCCATAAGCATCACCCTGTTCCAGAACAGTCGCTACCACATCTGATAAATAATCCTGCTTCATGAAAAAATTAATAAATCCTGGACCCGCAATTTCCAACTTATCCACGCTAGCTGCAGCACGATCAAAATTCGCCACAATTTCATCGGCAATAGCCCGCGGCGCCTTTCGAGCAACCCTCGCCAGTTGCATGGCCATGTTCGTAGCATAGTCCCCATGCTCCTTTTCCTTCGGCGACTCAATCACCACATTCGGCAGCTCTTCCTCCGCAGCCAAACCTGCCTTCAACACCGCAGCAATAATTTCACTCTTCAACTGCTCCTTAACCTGTTCCACTTGACTCATCTTATCCCGAAACCTCCCTAATCGTTACATGCATATCATAATCCCCAGCAATAGAGCCCTGCAGATGGAGAGAGTAGCGAAGTCGCAGCGTCCCCACCTTAAGAAGCTCATTCCATTGGAAATCCATATCCTTCGTATCCGTCCGCATCGCCATTTGACCATAAGGACTATGAAACATCCCTTCCGTCACCGTACCCGGAATAAAACGCTGATTCATCGTCAACGCCCCCTTACGAGACACGGACATTTCATTCTCCTGTATCTTCAAAGTCTGCATCGTCGCCCTCCCATCATCCTCAACAGGCTCCTCAAAACGGACAAACGTCGTCACCCCACGCTTAAACAAAAGCCCCGTTGCAGACAACTCATTCGACTCCTTATGCACACCATCACGAATCGTCGTTTCCATATGTATCGCCACAGGAATGCCCCTTGTACCTTCCATAAAACCAAACCCCTACTATATTAATAACTAATCTATTATATCGAAGTTCCCCTACTTCCTTCAAGCCTAACCCATTTTCAACCCTTTTTTACATTTTCCATGAAAAAAATTTTTTTACCCGATATCAATATAGTTCTTATTTAAAATAAAAAGCCGCCTCCACTAACAGGAGACAGCCTTCCAAACTATTCTTTTGCCGTGCCCTATTCTGTCAAATCCTTCACGAACTTTGGAAGAACAAAAGCCGCTCGGTGAAGCTCCGGAGTATAATACTTCGTCTCTATATCATGAAAGCGATCCTCCGTAACCTCCAGTGGATCATATTTTTTTGAACCTAAAGTAAAGGTCCAAAGGCCACTAGGGTAAGTAGGGATGTTTGCCGTATATAAACGAGTAATTTGGAACGTTTCCTTTACATCACGAAAAGCGTTTCTTATGAGATCCTGATGAAACCAAGGATTGTCCGTTTGAGCTACAAAAATACCATCATCTTTTAAAGCCTTGGAAATCCCTTCATAGAAACCCTTCGTAAACAGATTAACGGCAGGTCCAACTGGCTCTGTGGAATCTACCATAATCACATCATACTCATTCTCGCTTTTGGCAATATGCATGAAGCCATCGTCCACTTGAACATCTACACGGGAGTCATCCAACTTTCCAGCAATAGACGGTAAATATTCCTTGGAGTATTCAATGACTTTTCCGTCAATATCCACAAGAGTTGCCTTATCTACCTGTGGATGCTTTAAAATTTCACGAATCACTCCCCCATCACCTCCGCCCACAACAAGGACCTTCTTCGGATTCGGATGGGTAAATAATGGTACGTGTGCCACCATTTCATGGTAAACAAACTCATCCTTCTCTGTAGTCATTACCATGCCGTCCAACAATAGCATATTGCCAAATTCCTCCGTCTCCACCATATCTAATTTTTGAAAATTCGTTTGTTCACTGACATATGTCCTTTTTACTCGCATCGTAATTCCAAAATCCTTTGTCTGCTTCTCTGTAAACCAAAGTTCCATCGTTTTAAATACACCTCTTCTTTCTCGCCTGCTATGTACAAAATAAATCTTTATTATTCCTTTCCCTTATCTTCAGCGATTTCAACCAATTTTATCCGATAAATGGAATACTTTAAAACCCCAATCCCTAGTTCCCAATAATCTTTCTCATTATGCAAGTATAATGATCTTTTTGTTGTGGAAAACTGTGGTAATAATGACAGACGAAAATTTAGTTCTGTGAGACATCGGGGGGTGGATTACAATTGGAAGTGTTAACGAGAACGGCATATAGAAAGCGTAAGCGGCTATGGCGGCGTTTATTTTTCAGCAGTATTTTGTTTTTAACGTTAGGTCTTGGAGCTGTGGCTGCAGTTGTATCCTACGCCTATCATTTGGAAGCACCATCGTTGTCCGTACCTGAAACAACGGTTATGTACGCCTCCAACGAAGAAGTTATTGGAGAATTTCATCATGGGCAAAATCGTCATTGGATTCCCTTAGAGCATATGAGTGATGCCATTGTGGAAGCAACCTTAGCGATTGAGGATCGCAGGTTTTTTGATCATCTCGGCTTCGACTTTTTTCGAATTGGTGGAGCGGTCGTAGCCAATTTACGATCTGGATCTATGGCACAAGGGGCAAGTACGATTACACAGCAATATGCGAGAAATCTATATTTAAATCATGATAAAACATGGTCAAGAAAAATGGATGAGGCATTCTATGCCCTTCGATTAGAGCTCCATTATACTAAACGAGAGATTTTAGAGGGGTATTTAAATACGATTTACTATGGTCATGGGGCTTACGGCATTGAAGCCGCTGCTAACGTTTATTTTCAAAAGAATGCCGAGGAGCTAACGAAGGCTGAGGCTGCGATGCTTGCTGGAATTCCAAAGGGACCAAGTATCTATTCCCCATTCATTAATCCTGAACGAGCAAAGCAACGACAGGAAACGGTATTGTATACAATGGAAGAAGCGGGGTTCATAACGTCTGCACAGCGAAACGAATATGCAACAGAGGAATTAACCTTTGCGATCGATGATGATGTGGTTGCAAAGCAGGTGGCACCTTATTTCCAAAGGACTGTAATAGAGTGGCTGAGAGATGATTTAGGGATTGACCCTCTTGTTCTAGAACATGGAGGCCTTGAAATACACACGACGTTGGACTATGAATTACAAAACAATGCCGAGCGATTTGTGGAGGAAGAGTTGGCTGACAGGGGAGAATTACAAACTGCTTTAGTGTCTATGGACCCAAGGAATGGTGCTGTCAAAGCGATGGTTGGTGGAAAAAATTTTGAGGAAAGCAACTTTAATCGGGCAACCCAGGCTAGAAGGCATCCCGGTTCGGCCATTAAGCCAATTTTATATTACGCTGCATTAGAACACGGATTCCGTCCTAACTCCATGCTATTAAGTGAAGAAACTAAGTTTCTTTATAATGATGGTGCCGATGACTATAATCCCACAAACTTTGATAAATACGCAGATGATTATGTAACAATGCTGCAGGCACTGGCAGTTTCTGATAATATCTATGCGGTGAAAACCCATTTCCTATTAGGATTTGACACGTTGAAAGAAACGGCACGGAGATTTGGTATCGAAAGTGAGATGGATACTCGTAACCCTTCCCTTGCATTAGGGGCTTTCGATGTGGGCGTTTTAGAAATGACAAAGAGCTATAGTCCTTTTGCTAACGGAGGCCATATCGTTGAACCTCACTTTGTGGAAAAGGTAGTTGATCGGGACGGGAACATCCTTTATGAAGCAGAAATGGTTGGCGAACCGGCATTAAACCCAGAGTTAACTGCAATCATGACAAACATGATGGAAGGAATGTTTGAACCTGATTTAACTAGCTATGCTGCTGTCACTGGTGGTAGTCTTACCCATATGGTTGACCGACCAATAGCCGGAAAAAGCGGTTCCAATGAATTTAACAGCTGGATGATTGGCTATACGCCACAGCTATTAACCGGCGTTTGGGTCGGTTATGACTATGGCCAAGAACTTCAATCAGGTGACGCCAATTTCTCTAAGGTTATTTGGGGAAAATTTATGGAAGAAGCATTAAAGGATCAAGAAAAGCTTGAATTTGATGTACCAGATAATGTTGTGGAGGTAACCATTAATCCATTTAACGGAAAGCTGGCAACGGAAGAATGTCCTGTACAAAGGCCTACTCTATTTTATGCCGGAACGGAGCCGACAGAGCATTGTACGGAACATCTCCAAGATGAAGCAAGCGTGGAAAAGGAGCTTGACCCTCATCAAAAAACAGAGGAAGAGAAAAAAGATAAATGGCTGGATAAAATTTTCGACTGGTTAAGTTAATGTTTTGTACAAAATATGATCGAGATTAAACAAAGGCAGGCGAAGGATAGAATCCCTCGCCTGCCTTTTGTCTTAGTATTTCTTTGTGTGTCGGTTTCAGTTTACGATGTAAACCTCCCATTTGCAAGGAGTTACAAAGTCTGTTCACACTTTGTTCACATTTTAAAACTTTCTCGCTATTTTTATAAAGGCTGTTTTCTAAAAGATGCTATTATTAAGTGTATATTATATAACTTGGATAAGCTACAGGCGGACGCTTTCCCCTTCTCCAAGCTTTTCAAAAATGCATTAAAGTGTGACGAAGTCAGCCTTATATAAAACCTTGACGAACGGACTTAAACGGATAGATCCTCTTTTAATTTGTCATCAGAGCGATTCCACATTTCTTCATTAAATTTTTTTAAGTAATCCCCTAATATTTTTTTGGAAGTATCGTCCATGTGATCAACTATAATTCGACCTTTTAAGGAACGATCCATATTATTTACATGCTCTGGGAAGTTTTTGTAACCGCGGCGGATAGAACGGTCAACCGTTAGCTCACAAGCTGCCACTCCAGTATATGCTGGACCTCCGTTTCGTTGATCAACCGTTACCCAAACTAGCCAATATGGTCTTCCATTAGGTACCTCATCCTTATTAGGGAGGAATTTAATCCCCTTTTCAACCACACTGCGGGCATGAAGCGCCCCCATATCTACAAAGGCTTCCCCTTCTTCAATGTCAACAAAAACTGGAGAAACATTATTTAAATTCAGGGTACCAGCACCGTAACCACCATGACCATCTGTGGAATCGGAGGTCAAAATATTAAATCCTTGACCCTTTTTTCCACCTGTTTTCTTTTTAAACAAATCGTCCATCCTTTACCCTCGCTTTCAAAATCCAAATATCATTTTTTTCAGTTTATCACAGAATGTTTTCACCATGCACATATGAGAAATTAGTTTTTTGAAAAATACAGTGTCACAAAATTACAAAAGCTCATTTTCAAAAGAGGTGCTCTTGCAATTACTCGTCCCATAAGACCATGTTCCTTTTCCCGCTGGAGCCACCGCCTCCACTCCTTCAATTTTTGAAAAAATAGCACTAGGCGAAATTAGCAAATTGTAAATATGTATTTTTTGTTGTTGCTGTTATTTGTGGCTACCTTTGGTATTTGCAAAACTGTTACAATTAGGTAGGAGAAGTATGGTTTGTGACTTCTCTATTTTTCACATATTAAGCAATACATATAACTGAAAGGGGGAGATTTATATGCCAATTGTAACAATAAAAATGCTTGAAGGTCGTACTGATGAGCAGAAGAGAGAGCTTGTGGAAAAGGTGACTGATGCCGTTTCAGAAACAACGAAGGCTCCAAAGGAAAAGGTAGCTGTTATTATCGAAGAAATGTCACCAAATCACTATGGTGTAGCTGGAAAACGGGTAAGTGATCAGTAATTACAAAACAACTAAAATAAGAGGCTGGGACATAACTAAAGTGTTTAAATGAAAATACGAACAATGCAATACCATAGCGTAGGAAATATACGTAGACTCCAGCGGGAGCAAAGGCGAGGCCACTGAAAAAGATCGCTTTTTATCTTTTTCAGTGGCCACAGCAAAGGCAAAGGTGAGACCTCACAGTGCGTATGCACGAGGAGGCTCACCAGCTACCCGCGGAAAGCGAAATATATTTCCGAAGCGATTTATAGGCTCCGTTCGGATTTCTCATTGGAGAAAACGCTTTTGTCCCAACCTCTTATTTTTATGGACGTTTAAGTTAAGAATGCTTTACATTCTGGGCATAATGACTTTGTATAATTATCTGGAATGACTGCATTACAGCTTTTGCATGTTACTTTATTATCCTCTTCATTCAACGCTGAACTGGACCCTTTGGTTTTTACTAAGACAACAATGATGGCAAGGACGGCTACTACTAAGACTACAATTAACCATGTTGGCATTAGGTACACCTCCTTGTGTATTAGGAAACAAATTCCTTCTCTTTATATGTACTCCTTTTACATTCCTGATAGAACAGAAAATTAAAAACGCCCAGTTACTGTAACCGGGCGTATCTTGTATTATTGTACTAACATATTTCGAAGACTATCAATGTATTTATATGCATTTTCCACTTCTTCGTCTGTATAATTTTGCTTTGCTTTAAGGGTAAAAACCTTCTCTTTTACCTCTTCCTTCGATAGATCCTCAAAAAATAGGACAGTAGAGACAAGCTCTAAGAAACGAGAGCTTTGCTGATTCATATTTTGAAAGACACCCTTCGCTTCTGGCAGTTCATATTCCGATAACTGTAGAAATTCCTCCCCCTTCTTAGAAAGGGAATAGCGGTATTGATAATAGCCGCCCTTGTTTTCTTTTACCTCTTCCACAAAGGTAAGATGAGACATTTCCTCTACTCGAAGATTTAACTCCTCAGAGTATGGTCCATAAATATGGAATTGATATTTTTCATAAAATGGAAAATGAAGCTTTTTTGCTATATAAATAATCTTTTGCAGTTTTTTTCTGCCTACAATTTCCCCAGTTTGTTTAAATAAGGCTAATAGTTTACAGTGCTCTTGTAACACCCGTTACCCCTCCTGTGCCATGAGTAGCTCTAAAATTCTTTGTTTCTCTTCCGCAAATTTGCTTTTGTCTTCCAGTAAATCTTTTGGGAAGTATAGCTTATGGTCAGTACGCTTTTTCCCAGATATGGCTTCCACAATGTCTGACTCCCTTGAAAGCTCTCGTAAATCTCCATTTGGTTTCAATAGATGTATTGGTAATCGTTCCTCTTCTTCCCCTGGTCGATAAAAATCGTATGGTAAATCTGATGAAGAGTCGATTACAAGATAGTAGTTCGGCTCCAGCCCGATTTTTGTAAATAATTGATTTAATTCAGGCCAAATTTCCATTTGAACACTAGGGTCGCATTCAATATATTTAAATAAACGGCGATCCATAAACCTGCAGCAAAGGTCCTGTAAAATAGGGTCCTTCTCCTCCTGCCATTCTTGAAAATAGTAAAGAATGACGGACTCGTCCAATTTTAAGTAGTCTTCCAACGTCATTTTTCCAGCAAAAAGGGAGGAAAAATGCTTTGGTTTATCCTGAAATTCATAGCCCTTCTCGTAAAGCTCCTTGGCGCGGTGAAGAATTTTGCTTAATATAACCTCTGCACTTCTTGTTACAGGATGAAAATATACCTGCCAGTACATTTGATAACGGCTCATTATGTAATCCTCTACAGCATGCATACCGCTAATTTTAAATACAGCTTGGTCCTCTGTGGGACGCATAACTCTCAGAATTCGCTCCATATCAAATTGTCCATAGCTTACCCCAGTATAAAAGGCATCTCGCAGCAAGTAATCCATTCGGTCAGCATCAATTTGACTGGAGATTAAACTCACTACGAGCTTATTCGTATAGGTTTTCGCAATAACGTCTGCTACCTTTTTTGGGAAGTCTGCACCCATTCCGGATAAAACTCGGTTTACCTCCGTGTCACCTAGAATGATCTCCCTGGTCCATTCCTCATGGTCCGTGTGAAATACCTTTTCAAAGGAGTGGGAAAATGGACCGTGACCAATGTCATGAAGAAGGGCTGCAGATAAGCAGACAAGACGTTCTTCCGGATCCCATAACGGCTCCTTCTTCTCCATATTTTCAATCATACGGCGCATGATTTCATATACTCCTAACGAATGATTGAATCTTGTATGCTCTGCCCCATGAAATGTTAAGTAAGTGGTCCCCAATTGTCGAACTCTCCGCAAACGTTGAAATTCACGGGTCCCTATGAGCTCCCAAATGAGCTCATCACGAACATGTATGTAGCGGTGTACAGGATCTTTAAACACTTTTTCTTCATCTAAAATGCCAAATCGCCCAGCCATCTGAGGCTCCTTTCCTCTTTAAAAACTCATTGTGAAGATACCATTCACTGTATCCTGTTTGTTATCTTTTATTATACTAAAAATAATGACGAAAAACATCGAGTAAATTTCCAAAAGTTGAGAATTTTTTAATGTAAAATGTAGTTTTTTGCTAAAATGTGGAGAATGCAGTCTTCGAAGAGAAAAGCTACTTCTAACAAGGAAGTTAGAAATAGCTCATATAATAGACCTAATTTAGCTTATAAAGGTGAACTAAAAATGCTTAGTAGAACCTTTAAATCAAACCTTGGCCACTTTTTTCATTCGTTTTTGTACTTTTTCAAGGAGTTGTTGTTCATCAGGAGCGCTGACAGGACGGTCGTTCACAAAGGCAAATGCTTTCTTTCGACCTGGCCCACAATAGGATTGACATGCAATTTTTATTTCAGCGTCCGGATCTAACTTCTTTAGCTGTGGTACTAACGTATTTATATTTGTGGCCTGGCAATCATCACAAATACGAAATTCATTTGCCATCAATCACCACATCCTTCTAAGTCCGTTGTGGGACGTACTAATTTTTTTCACTATCGAGTATTTTACAACGATTTGGCTTCTAATTGCAACGGTAAGGTTGTCCAATTTTTCATGAATTATGATATACTCATGAAGTTTAGTTGTAAGACCCTCTTATTTCTTGTATAGACTGGAAAAAGTTGTTTTAATCCAATTTTTATTTTTTAAAAGGAGTTTCGATCATGTCTGACCTTTATCGTAAGCAATGGTTTTTTCTTGATCAATCTGTTACAGGGCTAGGAATGAATCCGATGCAGTCCTTTGCCATAGATGATACATTATGCCGGAGAATTTCTGAGAAGCCTGATTGGGGAATCGCCAGGACATGGGTACACGAAAAAACAGTTGTACTCGGTATTCAGGACCACCGGCTTCCACATATCGAAAATGGTATTGCCTTTTTACAGGGACAAGGTTATGAGGTGATTGTCCGGAATTCAGGGGGATTAGCAGTTGTTTTAGATAAGGATGTCCTTAACATATCCCTCGTTTTTCAAGATAATAAAGGAATGTCTATCGATCACGGCTATGAATTGATGGTATCTATGATCCGACTATTATTAGGAGAGCTTGGAAATTCGGTTGTGGATGGGGAAGTGAAAGAGTCCTATTGCCCTGGGAGATACGATTTAAGTATTGGAGGAAAAAAATTTGCTGGAATTTCTCAACGACGCCTCCGTGGCGGAGTAGCTGTTCAAATATATTTAGCTGTTAACGGCAGTGGTTCTCGACGGGCAACATTAATTAAGGAATTTTATGGACAGGCTATTCAAGGAGCCCCGACAAAATATGAATATCCAAAAATTATCCCTGCGAAAATGGCTTCTATTTCAGAATTAGCTGAGAAGGAATATTCAGTGGAAGGACTCATCCATTCTTTACTTCTGCATCTAGCTTCATTAAGTGATCGTCTTGATACGTATCAGCTTACTGAACAGGATTTGGAATGGTATGAGGATAATTTAGCACGGATGATTAAACGAAATGAGAAACTTAATTAACTGACCCCGGGGTAGGTGACCCGGGGCCAAAAAAACCCTACCTAATTAAAGTTGAAAATGCTGCTTTGGTGCATCCTTGGATAATGTTTTAAAGCTGTAGCCCCACTTAGCCAATTGATCGAGGATGGCTGGCAGTGCTTCCACGGTACTTTCTTTATTTGGCCCATCGTGAAATATAACAATAGCTTGATTCTTTCCTTTTACTTGGGCCAATGTTTCCTGAATGATAACTTCCTTTGATTGATTTTGCACGGCGGAATCCCTTGAATCTACGTTCCAATCAAAGAAAACATAGCCGTTATTATCTAAAAAGCTGCGGATTTCCCAAAGTATTTGTTCTCCACCGTGTTGATGAGCACGTGTTGAGTTGGAACCCCCTGGAAAGCGAAAATATTTCGGTTCGACTCCTGTTGTTTCTTTCAGGAGCGCTTGTAGTTCATAAAAATCAGCTTTGAAGTTGGAAAGGTCAGAATAGATTATCTCATATTGGTGGGAATAAGTATGGTTCCCTAAGGCATGCCCATTTAGAACAATTTGCTGATATATTTTTTTTGCAAAATCAGATTCACGTCCATTAACAAAAAAAGTTGCTTTTGCATTAAAGTCTTTTAAAATTGATAAAATACCTTGGGTATTTTCTGTAGGTCCATCATCAAAAGTTAAGTAGACGATTCGATTTTTCCCTTCCGTTTCACCTTCATTCGGACTAGTACCACGATTATTTTCATCTTGAAATCGGGCAAAGTAATTTATTTGTTCCCGCTCCACTATCTTTATATTATCTCGTTGGATCAGTTCCCTAGCAGAGCGCTCTTTACCACCCCAATTCAGGCCCATTCCACATCCAGTTATTATAAAAATGGAGAAAATGAAAACTGTCATTAAGACAATTTGCCGCTTCATGCCATCACCAACTTTCCTCACCCTCTAAGTTTCCTAACCTAACTTAAAAAAGCACAAGACTACATGAATCTTGAGCTTTCTTTTATTATCTTTCGATAGTTTTACTTGTACCATGTGAAGAAAATGTTGGTGATTTTAAAGAAAAGAAAGGGTTTGCCTTAATAAAGGAGGCTGGGACAAAAGTATTTTTACTAATAAAAAATCCGAACAAACTCGATGTAGGTGCAATCTACCCGCTTCGGAAACATACTTCCCTAAGGTAGTGTATTGTTCGTATTTCCGATTAAACACTTTAGTTATGTCCCAGCCTCCTCATTAAATACTATTCTGTCATTCCTTGCATGGCTGTGATTAAGGCTAGCTTGTACACGTCCTCTGCATTACAACCACGGGATAAATCATTTACTGGTTTGTTTAAGCCTTGGAGGATTGGTCCAATGGCTTCGAACTCCCCTAAGCGTTGGGCAATTTTATAGCCAATATTTCCTGCCTCAAGGCTTGGAAAAATAAATACATTTGCTTCCCCTTTTAATGGAGAGTCTGGGGCTTTCTTCTCTGCAACCAAAGGAACGAATGCTGCATCAAATTGGAATTCTCCATCTAAGACAAGCTCCGGGGCCTTTTCCTTTGCAATTCTTGTTGCTTCCACTACTCTTTCCGTTTCCGGGCTCACTGCAGATCCTTTTGTTGAGAAGCTTAGCATGGCAACTTTCGGATCAATGTCGAATACGCGGGCTGTTTTTGCTGCTTCCACTGCTGTTTCTGCAAGGTCATTTGCATCTGGAGCAATATTAATAGCACAGTCGCCAAAAATAAAACGCTGGTCTCCCTTTACCATGACGAATACTCCTGAAGTTTTCTTAACGCCCTCTTTTGTTTTAATAATTTGCAGGGCAGGTCGAACAGTGTCCCCTGTGGAATGAATCGCACCACTTACAAGACCTGCAGCTTTATTTAGGTATACAAGCATTGTTCCGAAGTAATTTGGGTTTTGTAGAATTTCCCGCGCTTGTTCAGGTGTTACCTTTCCTTTACGACGTTCTACGAAAGCTTCTACTAGCTCTTCATAGTCGGGGTAATCTTGAGGATCAATGATTTCCAAATCGGAAATGTCTAATCCAAAATCCGATGCCTTCGGCTCCATAACTTGGTGTTTCCCTATTAGAACAGGATTCAATATCCCTTCTTTTTTCAGTCGGACAGCAGCCTCCATAATCCGCTCATCTGTACCCTCTGGAAAAATAATGGTTGGGTATGCTTCTTTCACTTTCTTTGCAATGGCAGTAAACATGTCACTCACTTTCATTTCCTCCTTTAATTCCAGTACTTCTCTTTTACTATCCATAAGGATACTCTTTCTTCATGAAAAAATAAATTATTCCATGGTAAAAATGGGAAAGTTTAAATTTTCTGAATGTACACTTTTTCACAATCGCTCCATTTCCCATTAAAAACAGTATTTACGTTTCCCTATTTTTGTAATCTTTAGTATAATTAATGAATAGTCATTCATTTTCTAACTATTATGATAATAGAGTGGTTTACACATAAGATTTTTTAAAAGGGGGAAAATCATGAGTTGTGAAGCACTGTTTAAGCCCATATCCATCAACACACTTACCTTAAAGAATCGTGTCATTATGGGATCTATGCATGTTGGCTTAGAAGGTTTAGAAAATGGAGTGGAAAAATTAACAGAGTTTTATAGACTGCGAGCCAAGTACAATGTTGGCCTAATTGTAACTGGAGGTGCAGCTGTTAACAAAGAAGGCAGCGGTGGTTTAGATTTCATGACTATATATGAGGAAAAGGATGTGGAAAGGTGGAAACCATTAGCGGCAGCAATACATAACGAAGGGGCTGCCATCGCTCTCCAGCTTTTTCACGCAGGTAGATATGCCTATAAGACCCTTACAGGCATGGACCCAGTGGCCCCCTCTTCTCTAAAGTCACCCATTAATCCTGACGTACCTAAAGAATTAAGTCACGGTGATATTTTAAAGACCATTGAGGATTTTGCAACAGGAGCAAGAAGTGCAAAAGAAGCAGGGTTTGATGCTATAGAAATTATGGGGTCGGAAGGATATTTAATCAATCAATTTGTTTCTCCCGTAACGAACAAAAGGAAAGATGCTTGGGGAGGCAGCTTTGAAAATCGCATCGCCTTTTCCTTAAACATTGTAAAGGCAGTTAGGGAAGCAGTTGGGCGTGATTATCCAATTATTTTTCGCATGTCTGGTTTAGATTTGATTGAAAACAGCACAACTGAAGAGGAAACCTTTCAATGGGCTCAGGCATTGGAAAAAGCAGGTGTGGATCTATTAAATGTAGGAATAGGCTGGCACGAATCCCGGGTACCTACCATATCCATGAAGGTACCGAGAATGAACTTTGTCCCCGTGGCAGAAGGAATAAGACAGCACGTGAATATTCCCGTTGTGGCCAGTAATCGGATAAACGACCCACGAGATGCCAATCGGATTTTGGAAAAGGGTACGGTGGATTTAGTATCTATGGCCCGGCCTTTTTTAGCGGATCCGAAAATTTTAGCAAAGTCATTGGAAGGCAGATTTGATGAGATCAATACTTGTATTGCTTGTAATCAGGCCTGTCTCGATCATGTATTTGAAGGACAGCCTGCCTCCTGTCTTGTGAACCCAGAAGCAGGGCGAGAAACGGAACTTTCTTTAAACCCTACCTTCCACCCCAAAAAAGTACTGGTTATTGGAGGGGGTCCTGCCGGGTTAGAAGTGAGCCGAGTGGCTGCAGAAAGGGGGCATTCCGTAACCCTTGTTGATCAAAACGGGGAGATCGGCGGACAACTCAATTATTCTAAGCGTATTCCAGGGAAAGAGGAATTCTATGAAACATTACGTTACTATCGAGTACAGTTAGAACTCCTTGGTGTAAAAGTAATATTAAATAAACAAGCAACTGCTAACAGCTCCTTTGTTCATGAGGCAGACGAAATTGTGATAGCAACGGGCATAAAGCCGAGGATTCCCAATATTCCTGGCATTGACAATCCTTCCGTAGTATCTTATCGGGATGTTTTTGAGGGGATTGCTCCTTATGGCAAGGAGGTTGTCATTATTGGTGGTGGTGGTATTGCCTGTGACTTAGCTTTGTTTTTAAAGGAAAAAGCTACAGAGAAGATTACTCTTCTTCAACGTGGAAAATCCTTTGCCCGAGGTATTGGGAAAACAACCCGCTGGGCTACGTTAATGGAGTTACGGCAAAAGGGGGTTGAAATGATTGGCGGGATTGAAAGTTATAACAAAATGGAAGGTGCTACTGTATTTTTTTCACGTGAAGGAAAAGAGCATATTATTTCCGGCGACACCGTTATTCTCGCTTCGGGCCAATTAGTAAATAATGAGCTTGCAGACCAATTGAAACGGCTGGGAAAAAGTATTCATGTTATTGGCGGAGCAAAGCATGCCTTAGGCTTGGATGCGAAAAATGCTATTTATGACGGAGCTATAGTAGGTAGGAAAATCTAAGCAATTTTAAGGGGGGCTTTTTAGGCCCCTGGTTTGGTTTTTCCGTGTGGAACAAGTATAATGTAAGGAGAAAAATATATTTTTTCAGGTACATACCGTTAATGATTATCTTGAATGGAGTGAAGGTTAATGAGTGAACCGGCAAAAACGCTAGAAGGATGGTATTGTCTTCATGATTTCCGTACGATGAACTGGGCAGCATGGAGAAAGCTTGATTCAGAAGAGCGGGAAACGATTATGGGTGAATTTCTTCATTTACTAGATAAATGGAATACGACGCAAGCGCAGTTTGAAGGAAGCCATGCGTTATATACGATTGTTGGACAAAAGGCGGATTTCATGATTATGTTGCTGCGTCCAACAATGGATGAACTTAATGTGCTAGAAAATGAGTTTAATAAAACACGATTTGCAGAATATACTATTCCGGCAAATTCCTATGTGTCTGTTGTGGAATTGAGTAACTACCTTCCTGCTGATAAGGATCCAAATGAGGATCCAGAAATTCAAGCTCGCTTGAAACCAATTTTACCAAGATGGCAATACGTTTGCTTCTATCCAATGGACAAGCGTCGTCAAGGTAATGACAATTGGTATATGCTTTCTATGGAAGAACGTCAAAAGATGATGCGCAGCCACGGAATGATTGGCCGTGGTTATGCTGGTAAGGTCCGTCAAATTATTACGGGCTCTGTAGGCTTTGATGACTGGGAATGGGGAGTTACTCTCTTTGCACACGATGTGCTTCAATTTAAAAAGCTTGTTTATGAAATGCGATTTGATGAAGTAAGTGCCCGATTTGGTGAGTTCGGTTCCTTCTTCGTCGGTACGCTTCTAGAGGATTCTAAAATAAAATCTTTTTTACACATTTAAAACTGTCCAACCGCCTTTTATAAAAAGGGCGGTTTTTTTATGTAGCCCTCCTCGCAAACGAAATTTTCACTATGGAGTATGATAATTCCCCACCACTGAGTATGAAAATTTAAAACTGCATTGGAATGAGTGAAGCTCCGCGAGACTCCTGTGGGATTTTTCTTTGGAAAAAAGGATGGGTATTTTTATCAGTTTGTCTTGTGTCATAGGCACCTTTCTTTAGTCATAAACATACAATAGTGATTGTAGCATTGATGATTATAGGCGGTATATTTACGTCTTAAATGCTCCTGCTTCAACATGATTTTGCATCGATTTGTTCAAAGGGGGTGTTTTGATGGCTGTAATTAAGGCTCGGGAAAAGGATGTTAAGTTGTTGGGCCGTTTGATGAGGGCTGAGGCTGAGGGTGAAGGCGAACTTGGAATGCTTAAGGCTGGAAATGTAATGGTGAATAGGGTTCGGGCTAATTGCCTTGATTTTGAGGATATTATCAATGTGGAAAAGATGGTCTTTCAGTCTCCTGGTGGTTTTGAGGCGGTTCAAAAGAGTTATTTTTATCAGCATGCTCGGGAGAAGGATATGCGGTTAGCTCGGAAGCTTATTAAAGGTGAGCGTTATCATCCTGCAGAGTTTGCATTGTGGTTTTTCAGACCTGAAGGGGCTTGCCCTGCTCAGTGGTGGGGTCAATGGAACTCGGGCCGGTATAAATTGCATTGTTTCTATACTCCGTTAGCGAGTGAGTGTCCGTCAGTTTATTCTACCTACTAGGTAAAAAGAGATTTATGTTACTTTTTCATTAAAAAAAAAAGAGAGCATCAGTTTTAAGGTTGAATTTTAATTAAAAAGAAGGAGTGATCGTATGTACTCACAAGGTTTTCCACCATACGGAGGATTTGGTACTGGAGGTTTCCCAACTGGAACAGGAGTCCCTGCAGGTGCTGGCGCAGGTTTCCCTACCGGAGCCGGCTTCCAACAACCAGGAACTGGCTTTCCACAAACAGGAGCGGGCTTTCAACAACCTGGGGCTGGTTTTCCAACGCCAGGATTTGCTCAGCAGCAGCCTGCACCTCCACCACCGGCAGAAGGTCAGCTTCCATTAGAGCAATCCTTTATTGAAAATATTCTTCGTTTAAATCGAGGAAAAGTTGGTACATTCTACATGACTTTCGAAAATAATGAGCGTTGGAATGCAAAGGTATTTAAAGGAGTTGTAGAAGCAGCTGGTAGGGACCATATTATTTTAAGTGATCCTCAAACTGGTAAGCGATTCTTATTACTTATGGTTAACCTTGATTATGTCACCTTCGATGAGCCTTTGAAGTATGAGTATGATTGGCCTGGAGCAACTGCACAGAATAATTTTGCAGAATATTACGGCCAACAGCAAGCTGCTCCACAGACAGGATTAGCAACATACGCTCCACGGGATGATGAGTAGGCAATAAAAAGGAGGATGACCCAAAAGGAATACACTTCCTTATTGGGGCATCCTCTTTTCATTTATATTTGGAGCGCAGCAATAAACAGTAGTACCCATCCGATTAGGAATGCTAGTCCTCCTAAGGGGGTGATGGCACCTAGAACTGAAATCCCCGTTAAGCTCAGAACGTAAAGGCTTCCTGAGAACAAAATTATCCCTATAAAGAACGCCCATCCTGCTCCATTAAGGAGTCCTAAAGATGGAAGGAATTGTGTCAAGATTGCAACAGCAATTAGGGCAAGGGCGTGTATCATATGGTATTGTACCGCGGTCTGAAATGTTTCTAAGTACCCCGCCGATTCAAGTCTTGGTTTCCATGCATGAGCACCGAATGCTCCTAACGCTACAAATAAAAAAGCACTTAAGCTCCCTAGTATTAAAAACAATTTCATACATGTCGTCTCCTTTGATCAAATGTAATTTACGTCTGATCAAAGGATAGCATAGAAAACCGTATTTTTCCAAAAACATGAGTGGCATTAATTTTATCTGTTTGCGGAAAAAACCCTTAATGCCTTTTCCATTTGTTGCGCTTCTTCCCGAGAATCTGTATGAATAATGATGTGGTCTCCGGTAACCTCTAAATTAACATGCTTAAAGCCTTGTTCATGTAAAAAATCCGATACAATGGATGCATCTTCTTTTGGTAAAAGCATAGTGTGAGTGCCCACAAAATGATTATTAACAAAAAGCTCGTAGCGATCGTCATTCAATTTCATATTCCTATCCGTTACGTTGTCCAAGTTATCTGTTGGGACTAAAAATATTGGAAGTCCTGCTGTCCAACTAGCTTGCCCATTGATAAAATTCATAGTACTAAACCTCCTTTCTCTCTATTTTTTCCGAACTTTTTTAAAGAATGTATTCCTTTTCTTTGCACGCAAAAACTTTTATGGACTATAATTATTTATATTTAAGGAGGCTGAAGCGTAAAGCAACTTCCAAATTTAGCACTGCCAAAAGTAGTTTTCATTTATCGTGGTGTCTAATAAGACATGGGAGTTTTGAAAAAATAAAAGGAGTGGTTCTGATGCAGGAAAAGGTAACGGTCCGTACATACACAATGGATGACTTTAATAAGCTTTTAACCATCCAAAAAGAAGCATTTCCACCTCCCTTCCCTGAGGATCTATGGTGGAATCGGGAACAAATTCAAGCCCATGTGGATACGTTCCCACAAGGGGGCATGATTGCAGAGTATGATGGGGCGCCTGCCGGTTCAGCAACCTCCCTTATAATTAAATACGATGGTTCTCCCCATACTTGGGAAGAAGTGGCCGATAACGGATATATAAAAGGAAGCCATGAACCTGATGGTGATTCCTTATACGGAATTGATGTGTGTGTACGCCCGAAGTTTCGGGGGCAGGGAATTGCAGGAGCATTATATGAAGCGCGGAAAAAATTAGTAGTGGAGCTTGGATTGAAGAGGTATTTAGCGGGATGCCGAATTCCAAATTTTCATGAGCATGCTGAGGACATGTCCGTTGAAGAATATGTGGAAAAGGTTGTGTCTGGGGAGATTAAAGACTTGGTATTATCGTTTATGCTTCGCCAAGGGTTGAAGCCAATCCAAATCATGGAAGGATACTTAGATGATGAAGAATCATTGAATTATGCGGTTATTGTGGAGTGGCGGAATCCCGAAATAGAATAGGTTGCATATTTTAAGTACAAGATCGGTAACTTAAACTTGCTTTAGGTTACCGTTTTTTCATTATCTTCTTAAGCTAATTTTTCATTAAAAATCAAGCAAGCTGTCACTTTCCGGTTTTTCATCTTCGTCATAAACTGTTAGACGTTCTATTTCGTCTGTGATAGAACGTGATTTTTTACCTGTAACATCTTCAACTGTTGCATGCTTCACTTTTGGAGCTGTTGTTCCTGCAGACTGTGAGGAAGAAAGAAGCAATTCACAATAGGTTTTAATTGCCATTGCTTGATCACGATAAGCTGAAGATGATTCATCCTCCAGTGTTGCTTTTAGCTTAATTAATTCTTCTTCCATTTTTTCAACTACAATTCTTGCTGGTATATTCATCTTTGTCTACACCTCTTATATTAGGTCTTTAAAAATAGGATGTGCCAAAAGGTCAATGTTAAGACAGACATCAGTAATAATGGTAATGGCTCCATTGGCCGTGCGTCTCTATGAGAAGAACACTCATAGAGACTTTTAAAAGATTACGGCCATTCCGCTCATTACAACTTACTTATCAGTAAGTTCCATAAATGTGTCTACGTCTGCTTTTACTTGGTCGATGGCTTTTTGCCAGAATTCTGGTTGAGTTAGGTCCACATCTAGGTGTTTTTTCGCTAGTTCTTCCACTTCTAGGCGACCAGTGTCTCTAAGAAGTTCGATGTAGCGGTCTTCGAAAGCTTCTCCTTCTTCTGCGGCCTTTGCGTAAATTCCCATGCTGAACAGGTACCCGAATGTATATGGGAAGTTATAGAATGGTACCCCTGTAATATGGAAGTGAAGCTTTGATGCCCAGAAGTATGGTGAGTACTCGCTAAGGCCGTCACAGTATGCCTCCTTCTGCGCTTCCACCATTAATTCATTTAAGCGTGGTACACTAACAAGACCTTTTTTACGTTCCTCATAAAATCTTGTTTCAAACAAGAAGCGTGCGTGAATGTTCATAAAGAATGCTACGCTGCGATTCAATTTATCGTCTAATAATTGAATCTTCGCTTCATTTGTTTTTGCCTGTTTCACTGTAGCGTCAGCAACAATCATTTCAGCGAATGTTGATGCTGTTTCTGCTACGTTCATGGCATAGCGCTGGGACATTTGCGGAAGATCATTCATGACATATTGGTGATAGGCATGGCCAAGCTCGTGAGCTAAAGTTGCTACGTTAGATGCTGATCCGCTGTATGTCATGAAAATACGGGACTGCTCACTTACTGGAAAGCTTGTACAGAATCCACCTGGGCGCTTTCCTGGGCGGCTTTCTGCTTCAATCCACTCTTTATCAAAAGCCATTTGTGCAAAGTTACCCATTTTGGGACTGAACTTATTAAATTGCTCCACGATCATTTCCGCTGCTTCATCGTAGCTTACTTCTTCAACGTTCTCAGAAAGTGGTGCACTTACATCATACATAGCCAATTTATCAATGCCTAATAGCTCAGCTTTACGCTCCATGTATTTGACGAAGGTATCTTTGTTTTTCGTAATCGTATCCCACATGACATCAAGTGTTTCCTTCTTCATGCGGTTAATTTGTAGTGGCTCCTTCAATACCTCGTCCCAGCCCCTTGCTTCGTATGTTTGAAGACGGAAGCCTGCTAAATGATTTAATGTGTTACCAAAAAGTTCAGATTCTTGTTCCCATGCTTTTTCTGATTGGTCAAAAACATGTTTACGGAAGTTACGATCAAAACTGCTCATTTTGTTTGCTGCCTGCCCTACAGAGTATGATTTCTTTTCGCCATCCTCTTCAATCTCAACGGACATGCGGCCAACGATGGTGCTATATAAATCACCCCAAGCGTGATAACCATCTACACCTAACGCTTGAATAAGCTTTTCTTTGTCGGCTGGAAGCTTATCCTTTGCGTTTTCACGGCGCTCATTTAAGTTAAAGACAATTTCCTTCATATCCCCTAAAGCAATGAATTGATTCCACTCCTGTTCAGAGAATGCTAAAAGTTTTTCATCGATAGTCGTTAAAATGGAAGCATAGTTAGAAGCAAGCTGTTTTGTTGTTCCACCTAATAATTTTGCCTTATCATCCTTCACATTTTGAGCTAGCAAGCAGCCCACAAATGCCCCAACTTCCCTAACCTTTTTTCCAACCTCTTGGGCACGGTTTACTAATCCTGCCCATTCCTCAACACTATCTGAAGCATTGTCTGCGTCTGTTTGAAATATTTTTAATTCCTTTTCTAATTCTGCAATGGCTGCTTTTAATGCTGGAGACTCACTAGTTCCCCCTTCAAAAATTGCATCTAAATCCCAAACCTGTTTATACTTTGCCGTCATCCCGAACCCTCCTGTAACTATGTTGTATTTCTTCTCCTAATAGACGTATTTGGTCTGACTCGTAAATATGGACACCGCTGCTTTCCTCCTGTGCCACCATGTACATCGCCTTTGCCAAGTACGTTCCCTTTACTGGTTTATACTTTCCATACGGTCCTACGAGGAATATGGATAAGGGTTTTCCTATGACCTCTGCTGCTTTTTCTCCAATTCGGAGCTCTTCCCTTTTTCCAACAAGAAGAGACGGGCGAAAAATATGTAAGGAACGAAGCTCTAAAGCAACAAGTGCTTCTTCAAGCTTTCCTTTTACACGGCTATAAAAAAATGCTGCATCACGATCTGCCCCAATAGACGTCACGATTAAAAACTGTCTCACATTTGCTTCCTTTGCCAGTTTCCCCAGCTTCAAAGGATACGTATAATCTACCTTCATGAATTTCTTTTTAGATTTTGCTTTCTTCATGGTGGTTCCTAAACAGACAAAAACATCCTCAACACCGTGAAGTAGTTCCGAATGCTTCTCTAATTGGTCAAAATCTATCACATACTCTTTCACGATAGGTTGGTCAATATTGGTTTTCCTCCGGGTTACGATTCTTATTTCATCATATGACCCACTTTGGACAAGCTCCACAAGGACATTTTTACCAATTAACCCTGTAGCACCAGCAACCAATGCCTTTTTCAAGCCATTTCACCCCTGATTAATAACCGTATTATTATCAATGTATCATGAATAATGCGAAAAATGAAAGGATTACTATTTCGAAACCCGAAAAATTTTTTCCTGTAAAAAACATCTCTTTAACGTCTAAATCGAGTAATCAAAATAAATAACATTATATGCGAAAAAGCTTTTACTGAAGGTAATACTTGTATAGGGCTTGGGTTCCGGAGTTCTCCTCTCCTTGCTCTGCCAATTGCTCATATAACCCCTTTGCTACGGTTAATCCTGGTGTCTTTAAGCCTAATTCCTCTGCGGAGTCTATAGCTATTTTCATATCCTTTATGAAATGTTTAATGTAGAAACCTGGTTCGAAATCTCCGTCAATCATTCGCGGAACTAATTTACTTAAGGTAAAGCTGCCTGCGGCACCCGTTTCAATACTTTTTAGGACTTCCCTTTGATCTAACCCTGCTTTTTTAGCGTAAACAATGGCTTCACATGCCCCCATCATGGTACTAGCGATGGCAATTTGGTTGGCCATTTTCGTATGCTGCCCTGATCCTGCTGGTCCTTGTAAGCGAATGTTTTCACCCATTAATGAAAAGATTGGGTGCATTTCGTCAAAGGCTTCCTTTTCTCCCCCAACCATAATGGCTAGTTTTCCGTCACGTGCGCCAATATCGCCTCCAGAAACTGGGGCATCTAAGGCAAAAATACCTTTCTTTTTCGCTTCATCACTGATTTTCTTCGCCAAAAGTGGCTTGGATGTTGTCATATCAATCACATAGGAGCCTGGACGAGCATGGTTTAGAATACCATTTAACCCCAAATAAACCCCTTCCACATCAGATGGGAAGCCAACTATCGTAATAACTACATCCGATTTCTCCGCAAGCTCTGCTACCGTTCCACACCAATTCGCACCGTTATTCAGCAACTCTACAGCCTTTTCCTTTGTACGGTTATAAACATTGAGCTCATGTCCACCGTTCATGAGATGCTTTGCCATGCTTTTCCCCATAACTCCTGTACCGATAAAACCGATTACCTTCTTTTCGCCCATTTTATTTTCCTCCTCTAATTATAGTTCTACTGGAAGCTCCCAGTTGATTTCTGTTATTTCATTTTTTCGTAAAAACTCATTGGTCCTTGAAAAAGGCTTACTTCCGAAAAAACCCCGATTGGCAGAAAAGGGGCTTGGATGGGGGGAGGTTATAATGTGGTGATGGGAAGCGGTTATTAGCTCCCTTTTTTCTTCTGCATGCTTGCCCCATAAAATAAATACAACAGGTTGTTCCCGTCGGTTTAACGCCCTAATAACCTCATCTGTAAATTTCTCCCACCCCTTCCCTTTATGGGAGTTGGGTTCATGGGCTTTAACGGTTAACACGGTATTTAACAGAAGCACTCCCTCCTCTGCCCAACTTTGCAAATAACCATGGTTTGGGATTGAGTGGCCAAGGTCTTTGTGAAGCTCCTTATAAATGTTTTTCAAGGATGGTGGTACTTTCACATCTGGTTGGACAGAGAAGCTAAGACCGTGGGCCTGACCCGGACCGTGATACGGATCTTGCCCTAGGATTACGGCCTTCGTATTTTCATAGTTAGTTGTATGTAATGCTTGAAAGATATTCTCCCACTTAGGAAAAACTAGATTACTCCCTTCCCTATATTCCTTTTCTAGAAACTGCTGTAGCTCTAGAAAATAAGCTTTCTTGAATTCCTTGCTGAGCTCTTTTTCCCAATCATTTGTTAACATTCTATTTCTCCTCACTTAAGCTCTCTCCCTAATAATATGCTTCATCCCTTCCCGAACACTTAAGGGAGATAAATCCTCCGAGCGAATAAACGCTTCTACACTTTCAGGGTCCGTTTTAGAATATTCCCTCAAGGCCCAACCAATTGCCTTTCGGATAAAAAAATCTTTATGATCCTTATTATCACGGATTAACCCATAAAGAAGGTCTGCATTTGTTTCACCTTTATATTTTAATTGAAATAACAAAGCTGTTCGCCTTAACCATAGATTTTCATGGTTTCTCCAAACTGGAATATACAAGTCTAGTAGATGGGACTCCCTGGCGAACAGCTCTCCTACTATGTTTGTAGCAATGGTATCTACCGTATCCCACCAAGATTTAGTTGTAATTAATTCCTCTATCCAAGGGACATGCTCCGGAAGAATCCAACGAGGGCGCCTCACCATCATACTCAGAACAGCATATTGATATTCCCTTTCTGGCAAATTCCAAGCCCCTTGTAAAAAAGTTAATGGTAACTCTTCTAAGTTAAGAATATCTGTATTGCAATAAAATTGTTCCAATAACCTCCTTCTTTCTGGGGTCTTTATACCCAGAAAGGAGAAATGATTTTTCATATAGGCAGTCATTGGAGTGGCATTTTCTTCATTTTTATTAGCTTCGAATAGCTCTTTCAAGACTTCCAAATACATACATTCCACCTCCAGTTTCCACTTTCTGAATTGACTTAATGAGCCATTAGTACTATATTAAAATAAATGGTAAATTGTGAGAGTTTATTTACTCAAGAGGGGGCTCCATGATGGCAAAAATATTAATAACTGACGATGCAGCATTTATGAGAATGACATTAAGTAAAATGATTACAGATGCAGGACATGAAGTTGTTGCGGAGGCTGCGGATGGATACGAAGCTGTAGCACTGTACAAACAACATCGTCCTGACTTAGTAACAATGGATATTACTATGCCTAATTTAGATGGGGTTGAAGCCCTCAAACAAATTAAAGAAATAAACCCTCTGGCAAAAGTACTCATGTGCTCAGCCATGGGGCAGCAAAACAAAGTGGTGGATGCTATTCAATATGGCGCCATCGATTTTATCGTAAAACCCTTTGATGAAGCTCGAATGAAAGAAGCCATAGAAAATGCATTATCACGATAAATTGAGCAGGAAAAACCTACTGGTTTTTGCATAGGTTACTCCTGCGATTACTCGTCGCAAGAAAAGATTTGTTGCTTTTCCACTGGAGTCGCCGCCTTTCGCTTCTCCAAGCTTTTAAAAAAAAGCAACAAAGTTTGTGAAAACAGCCTTGAGAAAAAAGTTAAAGTGTTACAAAAGTTTCTTTACTTCTTCTAAGGTTGGCAAGGCTGACATGGCACCCTTTTTAGAAGCGGCTAATCCCCCTGAGACAGCTGCAAAATGGGCAATTTCCTCCACTTCCTTTAAGGTAAGCTCCCCAAGATTTTTCTCCAATGCCTGGAGATGATAGAGAATTCCGGAAACATAGGCATCACCTGCTCCTGTTGTATCTACAGCCTCTACCTTCATAGGGGACACCTTTACATAACCTTCCTTTAAAAATACATAGCTGCCCTCTGCCCCTAAAGTAACGATAGTAACGGGAATATTATAATTGGTTAGCTTTTCTACTCCTTGAATAACGTCCTTTTCTCCAGTGAGAAACTCTAATTCCTCTTCTGATATTTTCAAAACATCCGCCTCTGTAAGCATGGAAATAATCGTTTCCTTAGCTTTTTGTTCGTTTTCCCACAAGTCTAATCTCAAATTGGGGTCATAGGAGACAATTAATCCATTTTGTTTTGCTAGCTCCACTGCTTTCTTTGTTGCTGATCGAGAAGGTTCACCGATTAAACTAATGGAACCAAAATGTAAGACTCGATAATCCTGGAAAGGGACATTCTGTACTTCTTCACTATCTAAAAAGCGATCTGCACTTGGATTTATGTAAAATTCAAAGCTTCGTTCTCCACCTTCTCCTAAGGTCACAAACACAAAACCAGTGCGGACTTCCTCTGTCTCATACATATAAGTTGTGTCTACATTATAGCTTTCGAGAGTTTCCTTTAAAAATCCTCCTAAAACATCCTTACCCACTTTTCCTAAAAAGCATGTTTTCACGCCAAGCCTTCCTAACCCAACCGCCACATTGGCTGGTGCTCCACCAGGACTTTTTTGATAGTTAAAATTATTTTCATCTAATGGAATAAAATCGATTAGTGCTTCACCTAAACTGATTACACCCTTTTTCACTATTTTTTCCTCCTAAACTATTGCTATTGTTCCTCATTATACTTTTCCATATCTCAGAGGGCAATACCAGTCTCCCTCTATTGTAGTTTACATAAAAACTGTTAAAATAAAGTTATTCGTTTTAAACGGAATTAAACCCGATTTAATCTATCGGAAATATATATTTAGGGTGGGATACATGTGAAAAAAGTATATATTATTCACGAAAATGACGAGTGGACAAAACCACTTTTGGAAGCTTTAGAAGAAGAAGAAGTTCCCTTTGAGGATTGGCATTTAGATGCAGGATCGGTGCCATTAGATGAAGCCCCTCCAGAAGGAGTTTTTTATAATAGAATGAGTGCTTCCTCCCATACTCGGGGACATCGCTTTGCCCCAGAATTGACCCATGCTGTTTTAACATGGCTAGAAGCCCATGGCCGAAGGGTCTTAAACGACAGAAATGCCCTACAATTGGAATTAAGCAAGGTTGCACAATATGAAGCATTAAAACGATTTGGAATATTAACACCGAAAACCACTGCTGCCGTTGGAAAAAAAGCGTTACTAACTGCTGCAGAAAGCTTCCCAACTCCATTTATCACGAAGCATAACCGTGCTGGGAAAGGGTTGGGTGTTCATAAGTTTGATTCGGTGGAGGCATTACAAGCTTGGATTGAAACGGATCAATTAGAACCTTCCGTAGATGGTGTCATGCTCCTTCAAGATTATATTTATGCACCCACACAAACCATTACTCGTTGTGAGTTCATTGCAGGGAAGTTTATGTACGCCGTTCAAGTAGATACGTCAGAAGGGTTTGAGTTATGCCCTGCAGAAGCATGTGTAATCGGGGATCAGTTTTGTCCAACAGACGGCTCAGAGCCAGCTTCACCAAAGGCTAAGTTTCAAATTATCGAAAACTATAACAACCCTGTAATAGAAAAATATGAAAAGTTCCTCCAAACAGAAGGGATATATTTTGCTGGAATTGAAAATATTACAGATGCTGAAGGTCGAGTATTTACGTATGACGTAAATACAAATACGAATTATAATCCTCAGGCTGAGCAAAAGGCTGGTATTTTTGGAATGAAGGAAGTTGCCCGTGCTCTAAAAAGAGAGTGGGAAAATCTATAAGCAAGTTACACGACAATTCTGTTCGTTTTTAGTATGATAAAACTACTATTTTTAGTTTAACGTGCTTCAGGAGGGGTTAAGTTTGAAACCAATTGATCCGCAAAAGGTGCAGGAAAGCCTTTCAAGTTTAATAAATCAAAAATTGTATGTTCATTTGGAAACCACGAATGGAGCCTATGCCTCCCATAAAGATGAATCCTTCTTTTCAGCAGGTGCCTTTATTCGAAATGCCCAGCTCACTTTTTTGCAAGGAAAAATCAAGGGCAACGGCCCTTATCGAATCGGGCTTGAAACAGAGCTTGGCTGGTTATATGCCGAAGGATTGACTGATTGGGAAATAGATGAGCAAAACAGGTTATTATTTGCCGGACATGACTCAGAGGGAAAATTAGCTATCGCATTTGAGCTCAGTACGGCTCCTTTCCCTAAATAATTGTTGAATAGGTAAAATAATTTTCAACTGGAAGTGATCTTATGAAACAGCACGTATTAGTTGTTTTTCCCCATCCTGATGATGAAGCATTTGGGGTAGCTGGAACGATTATGGCTCATACAGATGCAGGTGTCCCAGTAACGTATGTATGTTTGACCCTTGGAGAAATGGGACGCAACATGGGGCGCCCCCTAATCGCTAATCGGGAAACATTACCTGAAATCCGTAAACAAGAATTGAAAAAGGCTTGTGAGGTCTTAGGAGTTACGGATTTAAGGATGTTTGGAATGCGGGACAAAACAGTGGAATTTACGGACCAAGAGGTGCTCATTAACCGCCTTTTAGAGGTAATCAACGAGATTGAGCCATCTCTAGTCATTACATTTTATCCGGGGTATGCTGTACACCCGGACCATGATGCCACAGGTGCAGCAGTTATTCAAGCAATTAAAAGATTACCCCAAGGGGAAAGACCTACTTTATATGCCCTCGCCTTCTCAAAAGGAGCAGAGGATATATTAGGTCCACCAGATGTGGAAATATCCATTGATAAATTTGCTGAAAGAAAAATTAAGGTATTAGAAGCTCATGAATCTCAAACAGCCGGCTTCGTAAAAGGTATGAAACAGCGTTATGAAGAGAAGGATGAAGCGGTTGTAAAACAATTAACCCTTGAAAGATTTTGGACGTATCCAATAGATGAGTAGAAGATTGAAGAATGATTGTAGGTAAGCGAGCATAGTCTACGGAATGCTCGCTTATTTATTGACTGAAAGAAACTATTTTTTTCATGAAAAAACTGTGTCCTTTCCATATAAATTAAAGGCTGTTATTCTCCAACTTTTCATGCTTATAGGGCATTGACTCACCGGACATTACTTGTAGATTTGCTAAAACTTTATTCGGGGACAGAACTTGGAATGAGAAGGTGCGATACTGATTTGGAAATTTTGCAGTTATCTCTACAATAAGGCCTTCCACTTCATATCGAACAATTTGATCTGCTTCAATAACTGTCTTAATTTTTCTAAAAACAGGAACGAAGAGAACAAACTTTTCTGTTATAACTAAAAATCCCCTTCTCTCCAACCGCAATCTTACTGCATCTGTAATCAAAACGGGTTCCTCTTTTACCATTGCCCTAACTTTTTGTTTTACGATAAAACGGAAAAGATAATCCACACCAAAGGTCAGGACAAATGCAGTCAAAATGCATATTAATGCAAAATACCAGCCCCATTGCCAGAAGAGAAGTCCCCCTGCTACACCAAATAAGAGCCAGGAAATAACATACCTGAAATACTTATCCGTTATTGGTCTTGATCGTACATTCATTTTTTCACCACCTTTGTTATTTGGAATATTTAGTTACTTAATATAACATAATATATGAGTATAGAAAATAGTTTTTTACTGATTTTTTAAACTTTTCAAAAATCTACTGAATTCCTTGAAATTCAACCGTTTTCCCAGACATTTTTCTACAAAACCTTCGACTTATTTCTACTTAAAACGGAACGAGCTTCTATATATTATTTTGTTAATGTAATAATCAAGAAAACACTTCTTCCTATTTCCTTTCTTTTATTTCGCATATATATTCCCTTCTATGATGATATTTCCGTTGCAGAATCCTTTCGTTCCTTTTTGGTAACATTAAAAGACTGATTTTTTTCATATTGGGAAAAATAGTGACGCACGGCCCAACAGCTTAGTATCGGGAAGCCCTTCCCACTAAGATATTTCAAACTTTCCCTGTAAACTGTTACAATATGGTTGACGTCTAATGAAAAAGAAAAGGGAGAATGTTATGAAACAATTTGAACAGAAATTAGAAAAATATGCTGAATTAGCTGTAAAAATTGGTGTGAATATTCAAAAGGACCAAACCCTTGTAGTAAATGCCCCTATTTCATCTGCTGACTTTGTTCGACTTGTTGCAAAAAAAGCATATGATGCTGGTGCTAAAAACGTTCATGTGGAATGGAACGATGACGAGCTTACACGGTTGAAGTATGACATGGCTCCTTTTGAAGCCTTTAAAGAGGCTCCAGTTTGGAAGGCAAAGGGTTATGAAGAAATGGCCGAAAATGGTGCAGCTTTTATGACTATTAAATCCACAGACCCAGAGCTATTAAAGGGTGTAGACCCAGAAAAAATAGCTGCTGCAAATAAAGCTGCAGGTCAAGCGATGGATACGTTTAGAAGTTACATACAATCAGATAAGGTTAGCTGGTTAGTTATTTCTGCCCCTTCTAAATCTTGGGCAGCAAAAGTGTTCCCAGATGCTGCAGAAGAAGAGCAGGAAGCTAAGCTTTGGGAAGCTATGTTTGAAGCAACTCGTGTAAATACAGATGACCCAGTTGCTGCTTGGGAGCAACATGACCAAAATTTACGGGAGAAAGCTGCATTTTTAACAGAGAAGCAATACAAGCAGCTGGCGTTCAAAGCACCTGGGACAGATTTAAAAATTGATCTTCCTACAGGTCATATTTGGTTAGGCGGCGGTGGTCCAAACCAGGACGGCGTTCATTTTGTGGCTAATATGCCAACAGAAGAAGTATTTACTGCTCCTAGCAAAGATGGAGTAAACGGAACTGTTCGTAACACTAAGCCGTTGAACTATGGTGGAAATACGATCGACGGATTTACATTGACATTCGAAAATGGTAAAGTGGTGGACTACTCCGCTGAGGTAGGTGGAGACACATTAAAACACTTATTAGATACGGACGAAGGTGCCCGCCGTCTAGGCGAAGTAGCCCTAGTTCCACATAGCTCGCCTATTTCTCAATCTGGAATTCTATTCTACAACACGTTATACGATGAGAATGCATCTAATCACATTGCATTAGGAAGCGCTTACTCCACCTGCTTAAAGGACGGGGCGAAGATGTCTAAGGAAGAGCTTTCTAAGAATGGCTTGAACACAAGTATTACTCACGTTGACTTCATGATCGGGTCTCGAGAAATGGATATCGATGGTGTATTAGAAGACGGAACAACAGAAGCAATCTTCCGTGATGGAGAATGGGCAATTTAAATAGTTCTTAGATGTGTGAAAATTGGAAGACCTTGATGAGCTGGTTTGCATCGAGGTCTTTTTTTGACCTACAGTTATCCCCCCTACTTCAGACTACTTCGTTTTCCCTTTTGCTTTTGACACCCATATTACTCAGGCTTGTACGTTATCCCTATAAAAATTTCCATTTTTTTAATAAAACGTTTCTATTTTTTCAGAAAATTATATATAATAAGAACAATTAAATGTACAAGGGGGTATTAAATTGGAAGCTTTTGAAAATTTCATTGGCGCGGTTAATGATGTCGTATGGGGTCCACCGATGCTCATCTTAATCGTAGGAACAGGTATATTTTTAACGTTTCGTCTTGCATTTTTACAATTCCGTACTTTACCTTACGCGTTAAAACTTGCCTTCAGTCCAAAAGCTCAAGACAAAAAGTCACCTGGGGATATTTCGCATTTCCAAGCATTAACGACAGCATTAGCAGCAACAATAGGTACTGGTAACATTGCCGGGGTAGCAACTGCAGTGGTTCTCGGGGGTCCTGGTGCTGTTTTTTGGATGTGGATTTCAGCTTTATTTGGTATGGCTACGAAGTACGCCGAGGCTATTCTTGCCGTTAAGTACCGTGTGAAAAACAGTCGTGGTGAGTACTCTGGTGGTCCGATGTATTATATAGAAAAGGGATTGGGGTGGAAGTGGCTTGCTGTATTATTTGCTATTTTCGGAGCCTTTGCTGCCTTCGGTATCGGTAACCTTGTACAATCCTTTAACGTATCGGATACGTTAAATGTTAACTACAATATACCTACATTTATAACTGGTATCGTTTTAACTGTTTTAGCTGGCCTTGTTATTCTTGGTGGAATTAAGAGTATCGGTAAGGTAACATCTTATATCGTTCCGTTTATGGCACTATTCTATGTTATTGCAGGTCTAATCATCATTGTTACAAACTTAGATCTTGTAGGTAGTGCAGTTAGTACTATATTTACGGAAGCCTTCTCACCTGCTGCTGTCATTGGGGGTGGAATTGGTGCGGCTATCCGTTACGGGGTTGCCCGTGGGGTATTCTCCAACGAGGCAGGTCTCGGGTCTGCGCCGATTGCTGCAGCAGCTGCAAAAACAGACTATCCTGGACGCCAAGCCCTTGTTTCTATGACACAAGTATTTATTGACACCATTATCGTGTGTTCCATTACTGGTATTTCCATCGTTATGGCGAACCAGTATTTCGATGGAATGAACGGTGCAGCCTTAACGTCTGCTTCCTTTGAATTCTTCTTAGGCGGGGCCGGCGCTGCAGTTGTAACAATTGGTCTTACTTTCTTCGCCTTCTCAACCATCTTAGGTTGGTCCTACTATGGAGAGAAGTGTTTCGGTTACCTCTTCAAAGAAGAGAACGTAAAATACTATCGAATTGCCTTCGTACTTGCCATATTCATTGGGGCTATTGCATCTCTTGACATCGTATGGGGAATGGCAGACGCTATGAACGCCATGATGGCAATACCGAACTTAATTGGCCTACTTGCACTTTCTGGTGTAGTAGTTGCTGAAACAAACCGTTTCTTGAAGGTCGCTAAAGCAGAAAAGGAAGGAAAAGATGTAGATCCACCACAGTCAGTGAATAAATAAAATTAAACTCTGTTAACTTAATAGCTAAAGCCCGTTGTTTCCCCAACGGGCTTTGTTCAGGATAACAAATTATGCATAAATCCTATTAAAATATGAATAAAGTATACCTTTATAATTAATTTATTTATGGATAGAGTATTAGACTGTCTGTAAACATAAATAATAGTTTTTTTAGTATAAGTATTAAAATAACACTTGTGGAATTCTATTAATTACATTAAAATTAACGCTAGTGAATTTTTATTAACTTTCGAGGTGGTTATTTTGAATTCAAATAATAGTGACCAAACGTCACAATCAGCTATATGGAAGTTTCTCCTACCTTCATTATTAGGTATAGGATTATTTATGATTCCTTTCCCTGCTGGAGATGGAAGCTATAAAATTACCGTTTCTGTATTGGCAGATTGGTTAGGGGGATTATTGGAAGCTGCTCTCCCTGCCATTATGATGTTAATTATCTTTTTAAGTGTTTTAGGAGTAATTATACAGAAATGGGCTAAACCAAAAGCGTTGGTTAACAATCCTTTCTTTGTAAATTTGTTTGATATTAATCCATTTTGGTTTACTATCCGTATTATCGCTTTAGTCCTTGTTTTCATGACTTTCTTCAAGGTTGGTCCGGAGTGGGTTCATGATGATTATACTGGAGGACTTTTGCTTTACGATCTATTACCAATTCTCTTTACTATCTTTTTATTTGCAGGATTATTTTTACCATTATTATTAAATTTCGGTTTATTAGAGTTTATTGGTTCCCTTTTAACAAAGGTAATGCGACCACTATTTAAACTTCCTGGTCGATCTTCTGTTGACGCCTTAACTTCTTGGTTAGGTGATGGAACATTAGGGGTAGTTTTAACTAATAAGCAATACGAAGAGGGCTTCTACTCAAAGCGTGAAGCTGCTGTAATCGGTACAACATTCTCTATTGTATCCATTACGTTCTCCCTTGTAGTACTTGAATATGTTGAGTTAGATCATATGTTTTTACAGTTTTATGGAACAGTATTTTTAGCTGGTCTTGTTGCAGCAATCATTATGCCTAGAATTCCGCCATTATCAAGAAAGTCAAATACGTATGCCAACGATCAAGAAGGTCAGTTAGATGAATCCATTCCAGCTGGTCACACCCCTGTTAGCTGGGGACTTAAAATGGCGAAAGTCCGAGCGGAGAAGAACTCTAACGTCGTTGGATTTTTCCAATCAGGTTTTAAGAATGTGTTAGATATGTGGATGGGCGTTGTTCCTGTCGTTATGGCCATCGGAACCATCGGGGTAATTATTGCTGAATTTACTCCAGTATTCACTTGGTTAGGAACACCATTTGTACCGATACTTCAACTTCTGCAAGTTCCTGAAGCTGCTGCTGCTGCGGAAACATTAGTGGTTGGTTTTGCTGATATGCTATTACCTGCAATCTTCGCTAGTGGCATTGAAAGTGAAATGACACGCTTTATCATTGCCTGTGTGTCCGTAACTCAGCTTATTTACTTGTCTGAAGTAGGGGGAGTGTTATTAGGTTCGAAGATTCCAATCAAATTCAGAGACCTAGTATTTATATTCCTATTACGTACACTGATCACATTACCAATTATTGCATTAGTTGCACATATGATATTTTAATAAAACAGGCGCTTTCCGGAGCGCCTGTTTTTATTATCCATAAACTAATTCCCACATTGCTCTTCGGTGGTGAGGATTGGCTGGATCCACACCACAGTTCATTAACCAACGGGCAGCGTAATCTCTCGTTTCCTTTGAAATTCTAACTTCGCAGCAATGGGCCAATCTATCCACAAGTCCATAGGCACCTGCTGGCGATCTCAATTCATGGAATGTACAAGAACGAAGCACCTTATAGACTCTGCAAGCAATGACAGGATTGGCGATCTTGCATCGAAATTGATGCATTAAATATGGATCAATACGATGTCCCATTTCTTCACCTCCTTATAAGCATTGTATGAGCTTGTTTCCATGAAGGAACGGCATTCTGCCAGTAGTCTACTATCACTATTTTGGCCTAGCATTATTATGAGAGGGTCTTGCCCGTTCACAAAATTGTACGGGACCCGGTCCAGTAATTATTTCTTCAAATACTTATTAGCGTAGTTTGACAGTGTTAGTAAGGGCCAGATAACTTTGTAGCTGTGATAGTTTATATAGAAATTTCCTGGTAATCCTCCACCTGTTGGATAATTCCTGTCTCCCCTTTCCTCTAACAAAAACTCCATTCCCTTCTGAATTTCAGGAGTAGGTTCCGCCTCTATACTAATTAACGCATCCAGTGCCCACGCAGTATGCGTTGGGGTACCTTCGCCGAGAGGGATAAATGTTTTTTTAATATCACTGCTGCATGACTCTCCCCAGCTTCCATCATTGTTTTGAATAGATAACAACCAATTTTTTGCCCTAACTACTGCGGGATGATCCGCTGGAACGCCTACAGCCCTCAGTCCTGTCACAGCTGCCCACGTACCGTAAATATAGCAAACACCCCATCTTCCGTACCAAGAGCCATTCTTCTCTTGATTTTTCAGAAGCCAGTTTATAGCGGCATCAATTTTTTTATTCCCTTTGTTCATTTTTACATAAGTCCCTAGGAATTCTAACGTTCTCCCTGTTAAATCAGCTGTAGCTGGATCAATAGCCGTGTCCTTAATATTTTCTATCGGGAGCATTGTGATCCATCTCCTTGGCTCCTTCTGCTCAAAGGAGCCCCAGCCACCGTTTCTCTTTTGCATGGCCAATAGCCAATCTACCCCCATTTTCCACGCCCGTTTATATTTTTTACGGAAAAAAATAAATGGAGCCATAACACGGAGAGCTGCCTGCGTGTCATCCACGTCAGGATGAAAGGAGTTGTTTTCCGAAAATCCCCAAGTACCGAACAACATACTCCCCCTTTGAAATAACTGCTGGCGTTCTACTAAATAGCTCGCCCCCTTCTTCACTGATAACCTACTGGCAGCCTCACCTGTCCGATCTAGTGCATAAGCAATCAAAGAAGTATCCCATAAGGTGGATGCCGCATTTTGAATGTGAATTAAGCTATTTACCTCCGCAGCTAAACGTTTCGTTCCTTCAATAGCACGTTGAACCATTTGGGATTCTGGAGAATAGCCAATGGCTAACAAGCTGTAGATCATAAGAAAGGTAGCGCTGGCATAACTCCCTAACGTCCCATCCGCCTCCACCCGATCAATCAAATATTTCTCCGCTCTTCGAATTCCCTTTTGTTTCATTCTTTTTAGGAAAAAATTTAGTGGATTCCCTTTTGAATTAGTCGCTTTTTGCTGACGTTGAAGCCTTTTTTTCACTTTGTTTTCTTTGATTAAATGCATAAGGTTAGGCGTATTCCTGCAACGAATGGAAAACCGATGGTGTGCCGCAATGAGCACTGCTGCAAAATGTGTTTTCACGTAGCTTGTTAAATCATAAAAATTTACCGGTGAGAAACGGGGCAACCACAACAAAGAAAGGGGGATAGGAAAAATAGTTGGCCATGGGTACAAGCCATTTAAAGCTAGCATAAATTTAGTAAAAACATGGGACTTTTTAAGCCCTCCCTTTCGTAGGATAAATGTTTCCGCACGTTTTATATTCTCATCGTCTTTATGTGCGTAACCAGAAAATAAAAGGGCTGTGTAAGCTTCCACTGTGGCCGATAAATTACCCTCTTTTTCATCTTTATATAATTTCCAGGAACCGTTCGTAGATTGTGTAGCTAGCAAACGGTTTGTAAGCTTTTTAATGAAGGTCTCCTCTTTCGTTATATTTAACGTTCTTAATATGATAATCATATAAGCATCTGTCATCGGACCATTCTCACATGGAAACCGCCACGTTCCATCAGGGTGCTGTGCAGCCTTTAGCTCATAAATTTTGTTAAGTTGATAGCTTTTTAGCTTCTCTTCGATGCTGTAATTACCATCCATTTCCACTCCTCCCTACTTTAGAGGATTTCATTGAATATAAATATGCTGTGTAGGGAGGGTTGGACCCGAACAAGCGTCTATATTTTGAAGAGATAAAAAATGGATGTTGATAGGCATGTACCTTTTTGAACTGAGGTTGGGGGATTGTTGAGGGTGTTAGGGGTTTCAGCACTGGGATGGGGGATTACCGGCATAGTTTGGGGTTACATTTACTTTCATTACCATAATATACTAAATAAACTAAATTGACTAAAACTCTAAACTTAAATTGTACTACTAAACTTAAAAAGAAGGGTCCGGGGACCCTTCTCAAGTAACTAACCTTTTCTTTATTTATACTACCTGGTTATAAAGTCAACCCACCGGTGACTTCTAATACAGTTCCATTTATATAGGAGGCGTCGTCGGAGGCTAAGTATACGTAAGCTTTTCCTACATCCTCAGCCTTACCTAAGCGGCGAAGTGGTACCTTCTCTACTAACTGACCAATCACCTTTTCGGGTACAGTGGCTACCATATTTGTATTAATAAACCCTGGTGCCACAGCATTGACACGGATTCCCTTAGGACCTAGCTCCTTCGCCCATGTTTTTGTCATTCCAATGACGGCAGACTTCGTAGCTGCATAGTTTGTTTGGCCAATATTACCGTGAACTCCAACGACGGAGGACGTATTGATGATCACCCCTGAACCCTCTTCTATCATTAATGGGGCTACTTCCCTAGTGCAGTAATAGACTCCATTCAAATTAACGTTAATGACCCGATGCCAATCTTCTTCCGTCATTTTACGAAGCATGGCATCCCTTGTGATTCCTGCATTGTTAATTAAAACATCAATCTTACCAAAGTGTTCTACCACTTTTTCCACCATTGCCTTTACACTACTGGAATCGGAGACATCTACTTGAACGAAAAGATGGCCGTCAGCAACCTCGGGAAGGGTTTCCACTGCTGTTTTTCCAGCTTCCTCCACATAATCTGCCACAACAACGGAGGCTCCCTTTTCTGCAAATAGGTGGGCTGCTGCTGCCCCAATTCCCCCTGCTCCACCTGTTATTAAAACGACACGATTCTCCATCTATCTTTCATCCCTTCTACCCTAAAAATACGAAATCCTGTTTGACGTTTGCTACTCTCGAAGGTGTGGAAGGCGACATTACGCCGTTGCCCACAGGACGTGGGCTGCCCTTAGGCGTAATTGGTCCGCCTGTACGGATTCGAGAGACATGATTAATACCATTTTCATACTCCATGGTGCAAATATTTACTTGCATGGAGGTCTACCTTGAAATTACGAATCTGGTTGTCATTCGCTACGGTCCACTCCCTTTCTGCGGACGATTCACGAGCCTCCAACTACTAAACTCATACCCTATTTTTTCCGGTGCTGGTCAATAAAACGGCCCATTACATCCAATAGCTGTGGGAGGTCGTCAATGAGTGGTGAGTGCCCGCAGCCCTTCAGCAAATGATAAGAGGCTTGGTCCCCAAAGTCCTCTCTAATTTCCTGAATCATGTCATTGGAGACAACCATGTCTCGCTCCCCTTGAAGAATTAAAATGGGAGCCTTAATCTTTCTTATCTCTCCGGTACCCTCCTCTGAAATGTTAAAATGGTTATTGGCATGATATATATCCACTAGATTTCGCTGCGTGCACATATCTTCCACATACTCTTCATATCTAACGGCATCCGGTCTGTTTACCGTATAAATTAGTTGGTTCCAAATACCCTTTAAGAACTCCCCATCCTTCTCTCGATAGGCCTTGGTAATGGGGAGCGTTCGCCATATATCCTGCTCCACATCCTCCTTGGTGGCTGAGCGTTTAATTGGCTTCCAATCTTCGTTCAATAATACATGAGGATAACCCCTCGTGGATAAGGAGCATAACAGCGTCATAGATCTTACCGTTTCTGGGTAGAGGGCCGCCAGCTTCATGGCTACTCCACCGCCTGTGGACCAACCGACTACGTGGACCGATGGTACACCGATAATATCTAACGTTTCCTTTATATCCTCGGCCAATTCATCTAAGGAATCAAAAGGAACATGATAAGAAGATTCACCGAATCCCCTTAAGTCCACTGCTAATAAATGATATTTCGGATCCATTTCCTCTAAAACTAGGTCCCAATGCTTTGAGGAAGTCATATTGCCATGAATGAGTAATACAGGATCTGTTTTTCCTGTCCGTTCTCGATAAGCAATCGTTTCCCCATTCCCTAACTGTACCTTTTTCATCTCCACTCCAATCAACTACATCTCCCCCTTTTATTCGGGCAATGAACGCCCCTTGCTTAAAACCGCTTCCAACAATTGCTTCGTATTTTCCATTGGTAGTACTCCAAGCTCTTCCTCCAAAACACTTTTACATTTATCAAAATAATAAATCACCATCGCACGGTTTTGCTTTCGGTGATAGGCTTCCATCAACAGCCGGTATGCCTCTTCCCAACAACGGTCTTTTTCTAAAATACGCTCTGCAGCTTCTATACATAGATCATACTCTTCCTCCTTTAAATACAAGTGGGCAAGCTTTTCTGCCCCTCGTAAATAAAGGACTTGTAACCGTTCTCGTTCCTCAATGCACCAGTCCTCATGCATTCTTTCCGGTAAATAATCTCCTTCATATAACTCTAGTGCCATTGTTAACAGTTTAATAGCCTCTTGGGGATTTTTCGTTTCTATTCCCTTACCAACTCCTCGTTCAAACTCCGCTGCGTCTAATTGGAATGGGGCTGCAAGGTTCAATCCGTAAGCCCTTTCATGCCTTTGGATAAAAAATGGTGTGGACCTCGCCACCCGATCAGGCTCCAGTACTTTATTTAACGTATTTAAAGCCACTTTAAAGTCCCTTGTAGCAACTTCCTCCAATTGGTTTTCCCAAAGCAAATCATAAATCTCTTCTCTCTGTAACAGGTGCTTTCGCTTCGTTACAAATAGCTGCAGGAGCTCCTTTGCCTTCCCTCGTTTCCAGTCCTTTTCTAAGATTTCCTCTTCTCCGCGAAATACTTTAAACTCTTTAAAAGTCTGAATTCTTAATGTAAATCCTGGATGAGTCGTTCTTCCCTCGTCCACCCCTAACTGCAGCATAAGGTGATGTAAAAAAGGCTGGTCTTGCTTCCGTTGGTGATAGGCGTCTAACAGCATTGGTGAAAGTTGCTGGACATCCACGGGACCAAATAAGGTAGAGGCCTGTAACAGCTCGTCATAGCCCTCCTTTTCCACTAGCTGTAAAAAATGATGGACATACGGGTAAAATCGTGTTTCATCCTGTAGGCGATAGGATACAAAAGCTTGCCAAAGGGTGGTGACAGTGAGCCCATAACTGTCGCCACAAAGCTGAAATTGTCCATTACATTTATCTAAAACCTGAAATGCTTCTACCTCTTTATTTGCATAAATATAGGCAATGGCTTTACAAATGTGAATCCAGGTAGAAAGCCAAAGATCATCTACCTTTTCCGTTTCTTTCAGTCCCAATTTTGCATATTTGATGGCTGGTTCCAATGCCCTCTTCTTCCCATATAAGAGACTAAGGCCCATGTAGGGCTCCGCCTTCCCCCTAGAAATGTTCATTTCCTCCATCATCTCAAGGGCTGTCTGATAACAGGTGGAGGCTAAACGCTGATCGTATTTATCTTGAATTTGGACAGCATGCCCTAATCGCATCCACCCACATGCCTCTACAAAGGGAGCTTGGAAACGTACCCCTTGCATAATTCCTTCTGAGGCATGCGACTTAGCTTCCTTTCCACGACCAAGCAAAGCGTAAACATAGGACAGTAGAAGATCAGTCTCTCGGTGAGATTTTGGGGGCCGGTTCTCCTTCCTGCTTCCCCGGCGACGTCTTTCTAATCTACGGGTCATTTCTCCTAATCTTCCAGTTCGCAGCAAAAGTCTTGCTTCTAAGTCCTCTTGCCCTTCTCCAAACTCTAAGGAACGGCTTTTCTCAAACCATCGTTGTGCCTCTTGTGCATCCCCTAAATTAATTGTATTTTCTGACATCAATACGTATAATTTACGAAGCTGCTTTTCCAATTCTTCCTTTTTTATGTTGGAAACTTGTTCAATATCACTAGCATTGCATTAATATAGTCTAAAAATTCAGTAAATATTTTTTCTTTAATTTGAGCCAAAAAGACAAAGCCTAAAGAAAAAGGTGATTCTG
>NZ_JAUSUG010000028.1 GCF_030813435.1 Evansella vedderi
GGTTGATTGCTACTTGTAAAAAAAGGAAATTAAAGTAGGTGTGTTTGAGTTACTCTAAATCTTGAAAAAAGTATTTGACATTGTACGCTAAACAACCAAAAAAAGCATGTATTTTCTTGACTACTTAGAAAATACATGCGCATTGTTTAAAAATAATTTGGCCTTTATTAAGGGTATAGTCTATTCAACAGCCTTGGGAATGGAATGGTTTCACGAACGTGTTCTGTACCGCTGATCCAGGCTACTGTTCTTTCTAAACCAAGTCCAAAGCCAGAATGGGGCACAGATCCATATTTACGCAAATCCATATACCATTGATATGCCTCTTGAGATAGATTATGCTCCTCGTATCGTTGATTTAGCAACTCTTCGTCATCAATGCGCTGAGATCCTCCAATAATTTCTCCATAACCTTCTGGAGCAATGAGATCAGCACACAGTACTACCTCTTCACGATTAGGATCTGGCTTCATATAAAAAGCCTTAATTTCTGCAGGATAGTGAGTAATGAAAACTGGCTTATCAAATTTCTCAGCAATAGCCGTTTCGTGTGGAGCACCGAAGTCTTCCCCCCACTTAATTTCATGTCCTTCCTTCTGCAGCATTTCAATTGCTTCATCATAAGTAATTCTAGGGAATGGAGCTACAACATTCTCTAGCTTAGCTACATCCCTTTCTAATGCAATAAGTTCCTGTTTACAATTTTTCAAAACAGATTGTACTACATGGGATACGTAGTCTTCTTGAACCTTTAAGTTATCTTCATGATCCATAAAGGCCATCTCAGGTTCGATCATCCAAAACTCAATTAAGTGACGGCGTGTTTTGGACTTTTCGGCTCGGAAGGTTGGTCCAAAGGAAAATACTTTTCCTAAAGCCATTGCCGCTGCTTCCATGTACAATTGTCCACTTTGTGACAAGTAAGCATCTTCATCAAAATATTTCGTATGGAATAAATTAGTTGTCCCTTCAGCGGAGCTCCCAGTTAAAATTGGAGGATCCACTTTAGTAAACCCATTTTCGTTAAAAAACTCATATGTAGCACGAATAATCTCGTTTCTAACCTTCATTATTGCATGTTGTCGCTTAGAACGGAGCCATAAATGACGGTGATCCATTAAAAACTCGGTACCATGTTCCTTTGGTGTAATAGGATAATCCTTTGCTTCATGAATAAGTTCAAGTGATTGAACAGTCAACTCATATCCTGATGGTGCTCGATCATCCTCACGTACGGTACCAGTAACGAATAAGGAACTCTCTTGTGTCAGTTCTTTAGCTAATTTAAAAACCTCTTCCTCAACCTCTGCTTTTACCACAACTCCTTGGATAAATCCTGTTCCATCTCGTAATTGTAAAAAGGCAATTTTACCGCTTGAACGTTTATTAGCAAGCCAAGCACCGATGGTTACTGTTTGTCCAACATGCTTACCCACTTCTGCAATCGTTGTTTTCACTGTCTTCCCTCCAAAAATCCACTACTTTTCATCCAATTTTATGAAAAAACCACCTATATAATTATACATCTGTCGAAAAAAAGAAGTCAATGTCGGTATGCTTTAGCAAACAATGAAACAACATACCGACATTTTCCTTTGGGTCTTTTTAAGCCTTTTGACGGCTTTCTACAAACTTGTGGATACGATCTAACGCTTCTTCAAATTGCTCTAGGCTTGTTGCATAGGATAAACGGATATTATCATCAGCCCCAAAACCACTACCCGGGACTACGGCTACCTTGGCTTCCTCTAATAGTGCTTCTACCCATTCATCCGTGGAAGAAAATCCACCGCTTACTACAGCTTTCTTTACATTAGGAAATAAATAAAATGCACCTTGTGGTTTCACACATGAAAATCCTGGAATAGAAAGTACTTTATCAAATACAGTATTTAAACGTTCTTCAAAGGCTTGACGCATTTTTTCAACAGAGCCATCCTCTTGTTCATAAGCGGCGATCGTACCATATTGAGCCATAACTGCAGGATTTGATGTGGTATGACTAGCCAAGTTAGACATCATTTTAATAATATCCTTTCTTCCGGCAGTATAACCAATTCTCCAACCTGTCATGGAATGTGATTTAGATACACCATTCACAATTAACGTCTGTTCCTTTAATTCAGGTGACAATTGAGCAATGGAAATATGTTTTTCCTCTCCATAAATTAACTTTTCGTATATTTCATCTGAAACAATCAGGATGTTATGCTTTACACAAACTTCCCCTATTTTACGTAACTCTTCTTCTGTATACATAACTCCTGTTGGATTACTTGGAGAATTTAAAATAAACGCCTTCGTCTTATCTGTTATTACATTTTCCAATTGTTGGACAGTTACTTTAAATTCATTTTCTTCCTTACCTTCTACATAAACTGGAACTCCTCCAGAAATTTTTACTTGTTCCGGATAACTAACCCAATAAGGAGTAGGGATAATAACCTCTTCCCCTTCTTCCAATATAGTTTGGAATAAAAGAGCGAGGGCGTGCTTTGCTCCATTTGTTACAATAATTTCTTCAGGTGTATAATCCAACCCTTGATCTTCCTTAAATTTCTTCCCTATTACTTTTTTTAGTTCTGCAAGTCCTCCGGCAGGGGTATACTTCGTATGGCCCGCAAGCATCGATTGGTAACTGGCTTCTATAATATACTCTGGCGTATTAAAATCTGGTTCACCAGCTCCTAAACCAATAACATCATGTCCTTGTGCTTTTAATTCCTTTGCCTTTGCTGTAATTGCCAACGTTGTTGATGGCGTAATAGATGAAACGCGAGATGAAAAATTCATGTGTGACACCTTTCCCTTCATTTAATTTTTCTGAAATTGGTAGTGACGAATGTATGTACCATCTTCAAATTTAACATAATAGAATGAATGCCTGTTTAGTTGATCTTCATAAATAACTTCATAAACAGGAGTACTCCCAATAATACCCAAATTAATGCTTTTTATTTGTTTAATATCTAATCTAGAGTGGGCGAGATCCCTTATTTCTTGTTTGGACAGCCCCTCAGATTTCAAACGGGAAATTATCTGTGGTTCCTCTTCATTTTCTTTTTGTTCTTCTGTTAATTCCTCCACCCATACATATACTTCGTCACCATCACTATTTTTTCCTTCAATAACCTGAAAGGATCGACGCCCATGGTAATAAGATATATGTTGAATTTCTGCTACAGCCTCATAACCTTCAAGAATACTCGAAGCAGCCTGCTGGCGCTGTACTAATGGGTCTGAAATTGCCATATACATATAAGCAGCAAAACCTGCTACTGATACAATAATTATTGTAATTATTGATAAGATCCATGCCTTCATTAACAAACACCTACTTATGCTTCATTAAAATCTAAATCCTAATGGTTTTGCCCCTGAGAATATGCATTAAATTGTCTTCCTTGTAAGGATAAATATTGTTAACATAGTCCATTTTCATTAGGCGATACTATTATTACCGCTCCAAATAGAAAAGGATGATGAGCGTGAATGACAATGAAAAAAGATACAACTCAGCAGCAGTGACCACTGCTGATTGGTACCAACGTGAAAAGCATGTCATTTCGTTAAGGTCACCTCACCGTCCCCATCATTTTAACACAATTGACATTGCTTTTAGGCAAACAAAATTTCCTGAACAATGTGATCCAAACTAAAACCTAACCTACACTTACACCACTGAGCACCCAAGATGGTGCTCTTTTTTTAAGCTGTTTTCTAAAAGGATTGCTATTATTCGAATTCGTTACAGGCGGCTACTTTCTGTGGGCAAATGTTGCTGTTATATTTGAAAGGCTTTGGCTTCGAATATAATTTTCTCTTCGTCTAATGATAAGAGTTCTTTGTCTTTCATAATATGCACTCCACCAACAAAGCTGTCTGTAACATCTGATCCTTTTGCTGAATAAACGAGATGTGACAACACCCTTTTTTTATCCGAAGGTAACAAGTGGGCACTGTTTGGATTTACTAAAATAAAATCTGCTTGATAACCAGCTTTGATTTTTCCTAGTTTCTCCAATTGCAATGCCTTTGCCCCCCAGTTAGTCGCCATACGTAAAATCATCTCACTTGTCGTTACTGTAGGGTCTTCGTGAGTACCTTTATGTATAAGGGCTGCAAAACGCATTTCTTCAAATAGGTCTAAGTTGTTATTACTTGCTGTTGAATCTGTTCCTAAAGAAATAGTGATACCTTTATTGATCATATCAGGGATAGGGGCAATACCTGATCCCAGTTTTAAATTACTCATTGGATTGTGAGCTACAGAGACATTTTTTTCACAAAGAATATGTAGGTCTTCCACAGTCAAGTGAACCCCATGGGCAATAAGACTTGGCACATCAAATAAACCAAGGTCGTCCATATGTTTAACAGGACTAACTCCATGTTCGGCAATGTGTCGGTCTACTTCCCCTTTCGTTTCCGCTAAATGAGTATGGATCCACATTCCGTTTTTCTTTGCTGCATCCACTACTTTTATCATAAAAGAAGGAGGACATGTGTAGGGAGCATGTGGGGATAATGCCACTGTAACTTTACCCTTATTTACACCATTATAATCATGAAATAATTGTATAGACTCGGCAATTTTTTCATCTTGTTCTCTATCAGGACATAATCCAATCATCCCCCTGCAAAGAACTGTTCTCATTTCGCTAGAAATAGCCAGTTCCGCCATTTTGTCCATGTATAAATGATACATATCCAAAAAGGTCGTAGTACCAGATTTCACCATTTCAACCATTGCTAAAGATGCTGCATTCTTTACTATTTCTTCCGTAAATTTTTGTTCGTTAGGCCACATAACCGTTTTTAACCAAGTCATTAAAGGAATGTCATCCCCAGCTCCTCTTAAAAAAGCACTTCCTAAATGACCATGGGAATTAATTAGACCTGGCAATAACCACTTCCCGCTCCCATTTATTATCTCATCTGCTTGATTCTTATCATACTCAGAAGGAGTTCCTTGTTTAACTTCATGAAATTTATCATCCTTCACAATAACAAAGCCATCGAATACCGAATTTTTATTATCCATCGTAACAACTGTTACGGAATGTATAAGTTTATTCACCTTACCACCTTCTACGTTCTTTTATTTCGAGTTAACCAACTGTTAGGAAGAATATTTTCTTTTGACGGCCTAACAGTGATAACCTCGTAATCCTCGTCATTACATTTAATAGTGACCGTCCCAATCCTGCTTGTTTGATAAATATCAATCCAAGTTTCCTGCAACCTTTCTAACACAAAGCTACTTGGTTGATCTTCACCATTTCTAAAAATAACCGCAATTTGTGGGTCAACTTCTTCCAATAAAGAATCAGACGTACCACGATCACTTCCGAAATCAGGTACTTTAAACATAGTGGATTTTAAATCGTACTCTTTCACTAACTCTTCTTCCACATATGGATTTGCAATGGTCATGTATAAAAGCTTTTGATCATGATGTTGAATAAAAAAGGCACAGCCACCTTCATCGGTCCCTTTTCTCTCTTCAACATAAAGAACTTCTATATTTAAACCATTCAATAGGGAATATTTATCTCCTTTTTCAAAAAGTGAAATTTCTATGTCAAAATTAGATAAAATAGACGCAAAATTAGATTCCAAAGATTTTGGGATAAAAATTGTATCTACTGAATAGTTTGTGAGCAGCCAAGGAAGGTTCCCGATATATTCAATTTGTTTACTTGTAAGTACAAGAGTATCAATGGACGAAACATTATACATGTCTAAACGTTCCTTTAACTCATCTTCACTGTCACTGTGCCCGGTATTTATAAGAACGGATTGGTCATTTATACCTTGAATTAGTGTTGCCTCCCCATGGGTTAAATCAAAGAAAGTATAAGCCACTTCATTTCTAGTTAAATTCAACTCCACCTTATCCGCTAAAGCAAAAGACGGCACAACAGATAGTAGATAAATTGTACTCAAAAATAGTAGTAACAGCTTCCTCATCTAGGACATCCTTTCCTAACTATTTCCTATATTTTTTAATGACTTAAATCATAACCATTTTAAAATGTCATTTTCTAATTCATCCATTGGTTTTTCCATTAACGGAATATTTGGCAGTGATTTTATAAACGATTTTCCATAACGTGTAGAAATTATTCTACGGTCTAATACAACTACGATCCCTCTATCTGAGGACCGGCGAATAAGTCTGCCAAATCCTTGCTTAAAACGAATGACAGCTTGCGGCAATGCTAATTTCATAAAGGGATTCTCTCCTGCTTCCTTTAACAATGCTGACTTAGCCTGGAACACAGGATCGTCAGGTGGCGTAAAGGGAAGTCGAACGATAACAATGACACTTAAATTACGACCAGGAATATCTACCCCTTCCCAAAAGCTGCTCGACCCTAATAAAATAGCCTGCTCAAACTGTTGGAAATTTCTTGTGAGTTTATTTCTGCTTCCTGTTTGTACTCCTTGTGCAATTAATACATATTCATCCTCTAGCATTTCCTTCAATAATAGATAGCTCTTTTTCAACATATCATATGAGGTAAATAAAACTAACATCTTTCCCTTTGTTACTTGTGCTAATCTGTAAATTTGCATTACAACTGCATCAATATAAGCGTCCTCACCTGACTCCTGAATTAATGGCATGTCTGTTGGTACAACCAATTGAACTTGTTTATCCCAGTGAAATGGGGAGACTACTCTTTTTGTTTTTACAGGGAAAGATTCAAGCCCTAGCCTTTGGATCATATATTTAAATTTGTTACTAACAGTTAATGTAGCGGATGTTAGAATAACACTTTCTTTAGTTGAAAAGAAATCATCCCCTAAATATTCGGCTACTTGTACAGGTCTCCCTTTGATAAATATAGATGTTTTTGGTCCTTTTGTCTCCGCTTCTAACCAATGGATCATTTCTGGTTGTTGGTTTATAAAAAGGTTATTATATGTATCTTGAATTTTTTTTACACGTTCAATATAAGCCTGTAATGTCTGCTTTATATCCAACTCATTTACAAAATGTTGTTCCAAGTGTTTACTTAACTTCAATAAATCTTTGATCCACTCGTCCAAAAGGGCAGAAAAGCGATCCACCGACTCTTGAACAGGAAACCATTCCTCATCATAAACATCCATTTTCACAGTCATTCGGCCACGTTCATTAAATTGTCCTTGTTTCTTACATATATAATCATAAAGTAATAAAAATAACTCGTACCATTCTTGTTTTAAAACCTTTCCTCCCTCATCCAAATTAAAAATAGTATTCCCAATTTCCTTATCTAACAGTAATGTTTTGGAAATTACATGGAGGAATCCGTCCCCATCGATAGCCCCACTTTCATTTAACAATTGTGTTACTATCAAATAATCTAGTTGAAATCCTAATTGCTCTGTTGCTGTTTCTTCAAAGTGATGACCTTCATCTAAGATTATATATTCATAAGCTGGAAGAAGTTGATGACCTGCTCGGATATCCGATAGTACGAGGGAATGATTAGTTACAACAATGTCTGCCATCTGTGCTCTCTTCCTAGCCCTTTGATAAAAACAGCTATGGGTTACACATGAATAGGAATCACTGCTTACTTCATACCAAAATCGTTTATTTTGGGTAGCAAGACTAAGCTCTTCTACGTCCCCCGTTTCCGTTTCTGTTAACCATACTAAGATTTGTGCTTTGGAAACAGCTCGATCATATGTATCGTTAATATCATTCTTTAGAAGGTTCTTAAACTTTTGCAAGCAAAGATAGTGACTCCTCCCCTTTAACAGAGCTATTCGTATAGGAAATGGCAAAAATTTCATAGCATTTGGCAATTCCTTTTGAAGGAGCTGCTCTTGAAGCTGAATTGTCTGTGTACTAATGATCACCCTTTTGTTTTTTTCTTTTGCTAAAAAAGCAGCAGAAATTAAATACGCTAATGTTTTCCCTGTACCGGTTCCAGCTTCTATTAGCCCATGGTTCCCCTCCTTCATTGTTTCATGAATAAAGGATAGCATCTCTAGCTGTCCCGGCCTTAATTCAAAGCCTTCCATTCGCTCCTTACACCACTTCTCGTTTTTTAGGAAGGTGTTAAAAAAGTGATTAAAATCTATTTCTCCATTGTGTGTTTCCATTATTTCATCTTCCGATACTTTACGAAGGGCTAAACCATATGAGTAATCGTAATCAAAATCATCTTTCTGTAATGAACGATCATTTTGTAACATCCAGCGATGAAGAAGTATTTTCATATTACTTTTTAATCGAGGTGCTAATTGATTTAATTTTGACAATGTTTCTATCGGTAATCTTGATAAACGTTCCAGTATTTCAATGAAAAGCTGTCCAGTAGCCTCCGCATCACTATCTGCACGATGGGGTTGATCGTGATCCATATGAAAGTTTTTTGATAGCTGTGATAGTCGAAAACCATCTGCTGTAGGAAAAGCTATTTTAGCTAATTCCACCGTATCAATAACAAGACCGTCAAATGGATTATAACCAGCAGCTGAAAGTTCTTTATTTAAAAAGTTAAGATCAAAATCTACATTATGAGCCACAAAAAAAGCACCATTAAGTGCTTCCAGAAGCTTTGGAGCTATTTCTTCAAATACAGGAGCTTCTTTTACAAAAGTATTATCAATATTTGTTAATGACTGTATAAAAAGAGGAATACTTCTCTTTGGATTAACGTAGCTGGAGTACCGCTCCACAATGGTATTATCTTGAATAACTACGTAGGCTACCTGTATTATTCTATCCCCTTTTTCAAAAGAAACACCTGTTGTTTCCACATCAATAACCACAAACCGTTCCATTCTTAGATTCCTCCATAAACCTTCTCCCAATTCATTCCCTTTGTCAAAACATAGTCCTTGTCTTTTTAGTCTGTCATCTTTTCTATAAGGGGGTGGTCAATCCCATGGGATTGGATTTGTTTCTTCACATTGTGTATTTCATCTTGTTTTCCCCATTTAGTAAGGAGCCATAAATAGGAAATCCAACCATTTGTATTCTCGGGGTATTTTGTTAAAAGTTTTTTGAATCCTTCCTGAGCTTTCGTTTGATCGTCCATTAACCCGTAATTCCAAGAAAGCCCGTGTAATACTATGTCCTCCCTGCAGCCCAGGTCACGTAGTCTCTCATAGCAAAATAAAGAACAGGAAAATAAACCTCTTTCCTCAAATTCTACTGCTAAAGACAAAAGCAAGTCCTCTGAATCAAATTCATGTACTGCTTTATACCAGGTTTCCATTGCCATGGTTTTATTCCCCGAATCCATATAGCATTTTCCTAACCAATAAAATGCCTCACCATCTCCCTCTCCTGATTCGATGACCTTTTCAAAATAGGGACGTGCTTCCTTAGGCATTTTAAGCAAAAGATAGCAGATGCCTAAATTATACACTACATCAGCATTAAATAGGAGTTTCTCTGCATTTTCAAAATAGGATATTGCCTGTTCAATATCATCATCGCGTGCCGCTTGCATCCCTAAAGCTAAAAGGGCAAAGTGCTTTTCTAATGTATCGTCAGTTCGATGAATAACATTTAACAAATGCTCCTTTGCAAAATGATCCTCATCCAAGTATAAATAAGCATAACCTAAATATAAGTAAACCCTTGAAGGCTGTTCACTAAAATCCAATTCGTACTTTAACGCATCAACTGCCCTATCATAAAGACCTAAATGAAAATAGCTAACTCCCTGTAAACTTTCTCCTTTCTTTTTAAAAGATAATGGGGCAGAATCTACGAGCTTTTCCTTTACTTCATCCAAAAGTTCTAACTGCTCACTCCAAGTTTCAAGCATTTTTTGATTCTGATAAGATAATTGTTCAATCCAGTATTGTTTTTCTTCCTCTGTTAGCTCTTCTTTGTTTTCTAATAGCCATTTAGATATGGACTTCCATTTTTGTAAAGACAACAAAAGAAAACCCTCCTTTACATCGACACCTATATACAGTGTTCCAATGAAAGAGGGATTGCTATACGAGGTAAAAGATCGAATTTTATCTTATCGTTGAGGCGGGTTCTGTGTTCATCATTTCAATGATCTCATTTTGATCATTTAATATGGCTACCTTTGGTTGATGATTGTAACTATCTTGTTCACTCACCCATTTATAAGAGATAATAATGACTTTGTCTCCCGGTTGTACAAGTCTTGCGGCCGCTCCATTTAAACAAACTGTTTTGGAACCACGTGTTCCTTTAATAACATAGGTCTCTAGTCGGGCACCATTGTTATTATTCACCACTTGGACTTTTTCATTTTCCAAAATACCTACACTATCCATTAAATCTTCATCTATTGTTATACTTCCTACATAATTTAAGTTTGCTTCTGTAACAGTGGCGCGGTGAAGCTTGCCACTCATCATTTCCCTATACATGATACATCTCCTCTCCTGTTGTTTATACATGACTGTTTGCTTGGCTCCGCTGGAGTCGCCGCCTTTCGCTTCTCCAAGCTTTTTAAAAAAAGCAACAATAATTACGAAAACAGCCTTATACATTCACAATAAGGTTATCTATGAGTCTTACTTTTGAATATTTAACGGCTACAGCTATGATAAGTTCCCCCTGCAGGAAATTTAGTTCCTTGAGGGAAGGAAAACTTCTAACTTCAGCGTAATCAATATAACCAGTGATATGCTGAGAGAGCTCTTCTTTAAGGCCCTCTTCTACATCGCTTACCTTCTTATACGTTCCGTTTAAGATTCGGTCTTTTATTTTTAATAATGATCGAAATATAATAGGTGCCTCCACCCGTTCTTTGGAAGTTAGGTTAACATTTCTAGAGCTTTTGGCTAATCCATCTGCTTCCCTAACGGTTGCTCCCCGGACTATTTCAATATCTAAATGATAATCATTTACTAATCGTTCAATTACTGCGACCTGCTGAGCATCCTTAAGGCCAAAGTAAGCTCGGTCTGGAGCAACAATTCCAAATAACTTCATTACGACAGTAGCGACACCGTCAAAATGTCCAGGTCGTTTTGCACCACATAATACATCTGTACCTTCATGAACTACCAAGGTAGCACTCATTTTTTTTGGATACATCTCTTTTACTGTTGGCATAAAAACGGCATCTACCCCGACTTTACTGGCTAAACTCAAATCTCTCTCTTTATCCTTGGGATATCGATCAAAATCTTCCCCTTCACCAAACTGAAGTGGATTTACAAAAATACTTAAAATAACTAGGTCATTTTCATTTTTTGCTTGCTCCACCAAGGAGAGATGACCTTCATGAAGGTATCCCATCGTTGGAACAAACCCTATGGACATACCTGTTAGTTTCAGTTCTCTAATCCATTCTTTTAGTTCTTTAATTTCCGTAAATTTCTTCATCTTGGTTATTTTCCTCCGTACAGCTTTTGTTTTCCTTCCTGCTTAGCTTGGAAAACGTGCTTTTCTTCTGGAAATCTATTTTCCTTCACCTCTATTTGAAAACTTTGAATTGCTTCTTTAATCGTTGTAGATACGTCACTATAACGTTTTACAAACTTTGGAACGTGACCTTGTGTAAAGCCTATTAAATCGTGGAATACCAGAACTTGACCATCTGTATATCTACCAGCACCAATACCAATAACAGGTGTGGAAATCGTATTCGAAATTTCCTCCCCGAGTATTTCTGGTACGCATTCAATTACAAGCATACTAACTCCAATTTCCTCTGCTTTTTTTGCTTCCGCAATTAGTAAAGAGGCACTTTGCTCATCTTTCCCTTGTACCCCGTATCCTCCAAGAACACCAACAGATTGAGGGGTTAAACCTAAGTGAGCCACTACTGGAACACCTGCATCAATTAGCTTTTTGGCTGACTCTAAAACTTCCCCTCCCCCTTCCATTTTGACTGCATGTGCGCCGCCCTCTTGTATCAAGCGTTTTGCATGATGAAAGGTTTCTGTTAAGGAGGAATGATAAGTTAGGAACGGCATATCTGCAATAACAAAGGTATCCTTTGCTCCTCTTCTTACCGCTTTGGTGTGATGAATCATATCCTCTAGTGTTACAGGAACAGTAGAATCGTATCCTAAAACAACCATACCTAATGAATCTCCAACTAAAATTGTGTCAATACCTGCATCCTCAGCTAGTTTAGCACTAGGTGCATCATAGGCCGTTAACATTGAAATTCTTTCTCCGTTTTGTTTCATCTTCCGAAAATCAGACGTTGTTTTCACCATTTTCTCCCCTTTCGTATTTACTGAGAAAAAGGGCAACAATTGGAGGAACGATAACTCTGACGGATTAAAGTAAAACTGTAGTTGTATCAAAAAAACCTTCTTCCAACTGGAAGAAGGTTTGTGTTCGCTCCTAAGAAAAGGGCATATTTATCCCTTTATCTGATGTCACACCCTCTGTCCCAGTCCGAGCCCTTCGGATCAAGGCAGAATTATCTAGCTATTTTCTAAAAGATTATTGTTTTTACAAAGATAAGTAAATCGCTCGAATTCGTTTCAGGCGTAATGTCACCGTCTTGATCCCACGGGCAACGCTGGAGTCGCCACCTTACACTCCTTCGAGTTATTTATAGAGTCAATAATCTATACGAAAAGAGCTAAATATTTTTCAATTGGCTATATAAATCTTTAACTAATGGTACAGTTCTTCTTGAGATACTGCCCAACAAAAGTATAACAGATTATATACGTAATGTGTCAATTTTTTGAAAGATCGATATCTGCTGAATAAATACGATGGAGTTTATTGTTATTATCCCTTAATAGTAAGACGCCTTCTTCATCGATACCTTCAGCTATTCCTTCAATGGATTCCTTTGGTGTACGGGCAATTATTTTTTTACCAATCGTAACTGCCCTTGCTTCCCATAAGGGTTTAAGAAATGAAAAGCCTTTCGTTAAATAGGTATCATACAACCATTGGAACTCATTTAAAATCTCAGCAATGATAGCTGCCCTATGATAAATCTTTCCTGTCATAGCGGAAAGAGATGTGGCAACTCCCTTAACGTCTTCTGGAAAAGAGGTTTGATTAACATTTATGCCAATCCCAACGATAACTGAATTTACTCGATCGGGATCGGCTTGCATTTCTGTTAAGATTCCGGCTATCTTCTTCCCACATAGAAGTAAATCATTAGGCCACTTAATGTCCACCTCTATATCCGTTGCCTTTTCAATTCCCCGTACCACTGCAATGGCAGTTACTAAGGTAATCTGCGGTGCTTCCCTAAGCTCTACTTCTGGCCGTAAAATCATGCTCATCCATATTCCCGTGTCAGGAGGAGAGTACCATGATCTACCTAACCTTCCTCGTCCCCCCGTTTGTTCATTGGCAACGACAACTGTCCCAGCTAGTGCACCTTCAGCGTCCAATTTATGAGCTGAAATTTGGGTAGATACAGCCGATTCCTCGTAATTAATATGTTGGAACATGGAGTCCCTAATTAAGCGGGATTCAATGGCATGGACGCTAACGACATCTGACTCCCCTTTTAACTGATAGCCTTTATTGGAAACAGCTAAAATCTCATAACCTTCTTTCCGAAGGGAATCAATATATTTCCAGACCATTGTACGACTACAAGATAATTCTTCACTGATCCTTTCCCCAGATAGAAAGTCATCCCTATGATCCCTTAATAATTGCAATACTTTCCCCTTCATTCCTTATGCTCCTTCGTTAACCAATGATATATTTCTTGTTTTTGATTTGGAAGATGATTTAAGACAATTGCCTTTTCGACCAGGGCTAAGGAGTTACCAACCCATTCCCCTTGTTTGTTCGGGTACCACTCCATGATATCCTTCCCAGACACAGCCATTTCTTTTTTGGATTTAATTGGTAGACTATCAAATTGGCTGATCATTTCCTCCACTTTTAGTTTTCTACCTTGAAGGAGGGCCAACAGTTTTTCAGCAGATGTAATACGTACTTTCCCTAATTGATATAAAGCGAAGTTCGTCCATTCCTTTCTCAGACTAAGATGAACAAAGTAAATAATTGTAAGAATATCTTTTTTTAATTGTCTAGGAAGTTTATAGTGATTCACTGCTCTCTGTGACTCCTCAGGAAATTGAGAGAATGAAAGCATACTCCACAGTTCCATTATTCCACTAATAGAAAAAGTGTCTTCCATAGCCTTTAGCTTATTTTGAAATAAGTCTCTATTTGGGAATATATAAGGTAATTCTCTTATTACTTTACAATCTAATAAAAATTGAATATCCCTCTTTCTTAAAATCACATTAGCTATTTTTTCCAGTTCATTCGCAATACGCTCCACTGCCGGTTGGCAAATTAGAGGGGCATATTCTTTCATCCACTCTTTTGTGGACTTTTCTAGGGAAAAACTTAGCTGCAGTGAAAAACGTACCCCCCTCAACAAACGAAGGGGGTCTTCCTTAAAGGGGGCTGGACTGTTTGTAACTACTTGAAGCTGTCTATTCTTAATCGCTTCTTGGCCATGGAAGGGGTCAATAAGATCCCCATTTATATTCATCGCCATTGCATTGCAGGTAAAATCTCGCATGGCTAAATCACTATGCAAGGTAGGCAGTTTGCTTCTATCCCTATTTCTATACTGAGTAACCTCTATAGATTTCCCCTCAATTGGTATGATGATTGTACCATGTTGCACACCAACATCCACTGTTCTAGGAAAAATCCTTTGAAGGTCTTCTACGGAAGCATTTGTACAAATATCCACGTCTCTTATTGAACGTTTCATTAACTTATCACGGACAGCCCCACCTACAATATAGGCCTCATATTGATTATCCTGCAGTTTACGAAGAACAGTTTTGGCTGATTCTTCCCAGGTTAGCATTGTGTTTCACCAATTTTGTTTATAGCTTTTTCATATACCTCTTCATATTGACCCACTACTCTATCACGGTGAAATTCATAGTTGACTTTTTTGACAGCATTTTCCCCAAATTCCCTTTGAAGTTCATCTTTCGTTAATATTTCAATTGCTGCTGCTGCAATTTTCTCTATATCCCCAAGGGGACATATAAAACCATTTTTCCCATCATCTATTACTTCAGGTATCCCACCTATATTAGTACCTATTGCAGGGACTCCGCATGCCATTGCTTCTAATATGACAAGACCAAAGCTCTCTTTTTCAGAAAGGAGAAGCTTTAGGTCACTCATGGAGAGAAGCTCTGCTACCCGTTTCTGATTTCCTAAAAATCTAACTTTGTCCTCTAACCCTAAGCGCCTCACTAATTGAGTTACTACAGGGAGTTCAGGCCCTTCACCTATTAAGAGGAGAACGGAGTCCACTTGTTGTTGAATGAGATGAAAAGCTTGTACTACATCAGGAACTCGCTTTACCTTTCGAAAGTTAGAAACATGTACAAGTACCTTTTGTTCTTTGTTTATGCCGTAGTCCTCTTTTAGCGCCACTGTATTTCTCGGAAAATATGTACGATGATCCACAAAGTTATAAATGGTTTCAATTTGTTTCTGTGTGTGAAGAAGCTCACCAGTTTGCCTCACTAAATCATTAGAAACTGCCGTAACTACATCGGAACGCTCAATTCCAAAACGAATCATATCTGACAAGGATGGATCATAACCCAATACAGTTATATCTGTCCCATGCAAAGTAGTAACTACCTTTAAATGATCCCCCACCATCTCTTTAGCTAAAAAAGCACTGATCGCGTGTGGAATCGCATAGTGGACATGTAAAATATCAAGGGATTCTCTCTTTGCAATTTCTGCCATTTTACTAGCTAGTGCAATATCATAAGGGGGGTACCGAAATACAGAATATTGGTTTACCTCCACTTCATGATAATAAATATTTGCTTTACAACCATCTAAACGGAAAGGAACACTTGATGTAATAAAATGTACTTGGTGCCCCTTTTCAGCCAATGCCTTTCCTAATTCAGTTGCTACTACACCAGACCCCCCAACAGTAGGGTAGCAGGTAATTCCTATTTTATATGTCATTCTGTTTCTCCTAATAATGAGATTATTAATGGTTTATCTGAGCGGAACCCTTCACCAAAGGTAACACCTACTTCATTTCCCAGAATACTCTCACGGCCTTCCAGTCTCTGAAGATAACCGTTATTTAGGGGGGTGTTTACTCCCCCTTTTTTAAGATTAAATTGGCTTTTGAAACAAGCTAAAGCTTCTAGCTTTCTATCCATATACTTTGAAATATCAACTACAAAATGGGGATCTATCATCCCATTTATTTGATAGTAATAGAGGGCTTCTGGTCTGTAAGCCTCCCCCACTGCTTCTGGTAAAAATCGTTTAATGCCAGCTGAAAAGACCGCTTCCTTCACTATTTCATGACAATGTCCATGGTCTGGATGTCGATCTTTATAATATGGAGCAAAAACAAGCTTCGGGCGAATTTGTCGAATAGCCCTAACTAACGATTCTATACATTTGTCTTTGTAAGAAAGAAGTTGGCGGTCCGGATAGGACCATTGAATCCTTTTGGCAACTTTCAAGATTTTAGCTGCCTTCTCTGCCTCCAGTTGTCTCTCTTCAACCGTACCATTTGAAGAGAGCTCAGCCTTTGTTAGATTAATGATCCCTGTTTGATATCCTGCATCACCATATTTAGCCAGAGTCCCACCCATCCCTATTTCAACATCATCAGGATGAGCTCCTATAGCAAGGATATCTAACCTTCCGTCTGTCATGAACGACTCTTCCCTTCTGCTTCCTTACCCTTCACAATTTCTCTCCATTGAAAGTCACCACGTTGGAGTCCTTTTAAAAGTATTTCCGCTGTTGCCATGTTAGTAGCTAATGGAATACTATAAACATCACATAAACGAATTAACGCTGAAATATCCGGTTCATGAGGCTGAGCCGTCAGTGGGTCTTTAAAAAAGATGACACAATCCATATTGTTTTCAGCAATCTTAGCACCTATTTGCTGATCTCCGCCTAATGGACCTGATTGAAATCGGTGTACCTTTAATGAAGTAGCATCCATTATACGCTGTCCCGTTGTCCCTGTAGTAAAAAGGGTGTGCTCTTGTAATACTTTTTCATAAGCTGTTACAAATTGTACCATATCGTCTTTCTTCTTATCGTGTGCAATGAATGCAATATTCAAATCTAACTCCTCCTAGCGCCCTCTGGCTAAATATAATTTTTGGGAAGTCTACCCTGAAAATATGAAATCCGTGTTGTCGTCCGCGTGTAACGGATTCGAGAGACAATGTACAATTTTCATTCTCCATGGCGGGAAATTATCCAAGCACAATACATTTTCCTTAAAACTGAATTTATTCTATGATGTGTTCTAAGCCATAAACAAGTATATCTAGTTTCATAACTGTTTCACAGGCTAGTTTGACTCCTGGCATAAAGGAAGCTCGATTTAAAGAGTCATGACGGATTTTTAACGTTTGGCCTTCTCCTCCGAAAATAACCTCCTGATGGGCTACAAGACCCGGGAGTCGGATACTATGTATTCGAAGTCCTTCGTGATCTGCTCCCCTTGCACCAGCCATTTGCTCTGTTTCATTAGGGTGTCCCTGCTTCATCTCCTCCCGTACTTCTGATATCATTTTTGCCGTTTTAACAGCAGTTCCTGAAGGAGCGTCTAGTTTTCTATCATGATGCTGTTCGATTATTTCCACATTAGGCATGTACCTTGCTGCCATTTGGGAAAACTTCATCATTAAAATAGCCCCAATGGCAAAATTCGGTGCAATAATAGCCCCTAACTGCTTCTCTTGAGCAATTTGTGATAATTCTTCCACATCTTCATCCGTAAATCCTGTTGTACCAACCACTGGTCGAACACCATATTCAAACGCAGTCAGCATATGTTTTTTCCCAACCTCTGGAGTTGTTAAATCAATGAGTACATCACAAGGATGATTTTCAAAGCACTGTGTCATATTATCATACACAGGGATATCTAATTGCTCCATTGTTGGTATTTCATTCATTTTAACACCATTATATCTGTGATCGACAACAGCCACCAGCTCAAAGCTCTCTTCCCCTGTAGCCATTTTGACTGCTTCCTTCCCCATATTCCCTCTTGGCCCTGCAATAACAATCTTAATCATTTTACTCTTCTCCTTTTGTATCTATTTTTGTCCAGCGATCTTTATCCCGAGTTCTGAATTTTTCCATAACTAAATCAAAGGCTTTGTCCATATCAACATCTAATGAATTTGCTAAACAAATAAGAACAAAAAATAAATCTCCAATTTCTTGATCTATTGTTTTTTCCCCTTCTGTTTCTTTTTTGGGCTTCTCTCCATAAAAGTGGTTTATTTCTCTTGCTAACTCACCCATTTCCTCCGTGAGCCGTGCCATCATGGCCAATGGACTGAAATACCCCTCTTTAAATTGACTTATGTATAGATCCACTTCTTTCTGTGCATCTTGAATTGTTTTGTTGTCCACCTTCCCTTACCCTCGCTTTCAGAAAAAAAGAATATGTACATGTTCATGTTAGCGAAAACAACGTCATTTGACAAATATTAAAAACGGTTAGGTTTGAATGGGGGGTGTTATTCCTTTATAATAAACCCGGTAATAGCAATCAGGGGAGGTGTTAAAATGTTGGGATCCATTAATTTAAAAAATACATTCTTTATTATCATTGGTACGGCAATTATGTCCTTTGGGCTAGTCTACTTTAATATGGAAAATAATCTTGCCGATGGAGGTTTTACTGGAATTACCCTCATCCTTTACTTTATTTTTAATATTGATCCTGCCTACTCTAATCTCGTATTAAATATACCTTTATTCATTATCGGTTGGAAGGTGCTAGGACGAAATGCTTTTATTTATACGATTATTGGAACCATCTCTGTCTCTGTGTTTCTTTGGTTATTTCAGCGTTTTCCAATTATATCCTTACCACTATATGACGACTTAACACTTGCGGCATTATTTGCAGGAGTATTCATAGGTGTTGGTCTAGGAATCGTCTTTCGATTTGGTGGTACCACTGGAGGAGTAGATATAATAGCTCGCTTAGGGTTTAAATATTACGGATGGAGTATGGGAAAAACAATGTTTATCTTCGATGCTGCTGTCATTACCACTTCACTTGTCTATTTAAATTATCGGGAAGCAATGTACACATTGGTTGCTGTATTTATTGCAGCTAAGGTTATCGATTTTATGCAGCAGGGGGCTTACTCAGGAAAAGCGGCTATGATTGTTTCCGACCGTACTCCTGACATTGCCGCTTCTATTTTAAAAGAAATGGACCGTGGTGCTACTATTTTGAAAGGGAAAGGAAGTTTTACAGGAGCTGACAGGGAAGTATTATACTGTGTTGTGGGTAGAAATGAAGTAGTCCGCTTAAAAAATTTAATTGGCCGGATTGATCCCCATGCGTTTGTTACTTTAGGGGATGTTCAGGATGTGATGGGGGAAGGTTTTACTTTAGACGAGAATAAACGGCCTATAGGACATTAGCTGCTACAAATTATATTTTTACTAAAAAAACATCAAGCCTAGGCTTGATGTTTTTACTAATTAATCTCGATTCATTGCTACATACATTAAGATAAAGCGGACAAGTTCCATTACTGCAACTAATGCGGCAGCAACATAAGTTAATGCTGCAGCGTTTAGAACTTTCTTTGTCTCGCGTTCTTCATCGTTTCTAATAACTCCCGCTGAAACAATTTGTTCCATAGCTCTATTGCTCGCGTTAAACTCCACTGGCAATGTAACTAGTTGGAAAAGTACGGCGGCTGACATTAATACAATACCTGCTAATAACATCCCTGAGGCACTCATTAAGATACCAGCAAGGATTAAAATAAATGAAAAGTTCGAACCAAAATTAGCTACTGGAACTAATGCGTGGCGGAAACGTAAAAATGCGTATCCTTCTTCATCCTGTAACGCGTGTCCTACCTCGTGGGCAGCAACTGCTGCTCCTGCTATGGAGTTTCCGTAATAGTTCTGTTCAGATAATCGTACAGCCTTTGCACGTGGATCATAGTGGTCAGTTAGCTGACCTTTAACTGGTTCTACAGTAACATCATATAACCCATTATCATTTAAAATTTTCCTTGCCACTTGTGCACCTGTCATCCCTGAAGACGAAGCTACTTGAGAGTATTTTTTGTATGCACTTTTCACTTTTGATTGAGCCCACAATGGAATCAACATCAAAATGGCAATATATATTAAAAATCCTCCAAATGTCTCAAACATCTTTAAATACCTCCTATTCACTCTGCATTTCTCTTTAGTTGTATTCTATAATCAATTTTATTCAAAGATTTGAAAGGTGTCAATAAAAGTGCATACGAAACATCCTTATGGGGCACGCCTTTTTTTCCGCCTTAACTCCCTTTCCTTTTCCTTTTCCCCCCAGTATTTTTTCCAACCTGCATAGGTTAATGCTAAAACAATTGCCCCTCCAATTGTTAACATTACCCATATTAAAGAAGGATCTGAGGACTCCTCTTCCTTGCCGTCATAAATAAAGTTCAATTGTGTTTCCAACAAGTTTAGATGCTCTGAGATGGCTGGATCATTCAAAGGTTTCCCCCTCAATTGCTGTAAATACTGTACTTGTGAATCAACCTTTTGATAGGTTTCCACTGGCAACCGTACCGCCCAAGCCGGTCGAACCATCTCATAGTTTTTCACAAAAGTAAATATTTCATCTTGAAATCTTTGAGAGTTCCCTTCTTCTGCAGCTTTCCTCATATTTTTAATTGGATTTATTAATGTGTTTCTTGTGTTTAACCAAAGATCCTTATGATTGTCATCATAAACATCTACTAATAGTCTCAGCTTTGATGCCTTCTGAACACGGTCTTCGTGGGATAGACTTACACTAGTAACTGCTTTGGTTACTTCATCGTAGACTGAGGTAATTACCTGTAATTCCCTCATGGATAAATGGTGTTCAGACGCTCGAATCGTTAAAAATTGTTCAGAAAAATAATTTAATAATTTCTTCGCCTCTTCATAGTGACCTTCCCTCACATACCGTAAGATCGTATCACTCGTTTGATTTAATTCCCGCCAAATATTATCATTCCGCTGCACTTCTTCCGCGTATCCTATTTGAAACGGCCAAACGATTAGGATTGATAGAACAACAATTATTTTAATTAATCTTTCAGCCATGCCTGTCCCTCCTCTAGTTCATACTCTATCGTATGAAGAGTTGGACAAGAGTAGACCTGAAAGATTAAAGAGTTTGTCCAAAATTTAAGGTCACCTCAAGGAACGAGTATTAAATCTCCCGTTTTCTTATACTTTTATTAAGTACATAAACTGTTAATAAGGAAAAAATACTCAACCAGAATGTAAAATAGGCGATCTCCTGTATGTAGATAGTAATGGAACTGCTCACCCAAGGATGCATACCGTAAATGTAATCAATTACATCATTATGTAGCGTCCATACTGCTACGACACCTAAATGCCAAGCTTTTATTCGATAGTAAGGTGCATATAGCAGACCCTGTACTGCCATCCCTAAATGGGACCCGATTAGCATATATTGTTGCCAGGTTAACGTATCTCCGGCTGCCCAGGCTGCAACAATCATTACCACTGCCCATACACCGTATTTTAAAAGCGTAACTGCCGCTAATGCTTCTACTAATGGTATATTCTTTCTGAATAAAAACGCTGCCAAGACAAAACAAAAAAATAAACTCGCCGTTGGGCTATCTGGTACAAAAATTAAAAAAATAGGTGGTGTTATTGCTAATTGTGACTTATACCATATGTATCCGTATATTGTACCACCAATATTAATAAGTAACAGCAACATTAAAAAAAGTCTATTTTTTAATAGTTGCATTAAATTTTCCATAATCATGATAATCGTCCTTTTTTGAATTTGTAGAGGATTCCCCTAAGACGAACCTTTTTACGCCATCATTTGTAGAAAAAGCTGACTGAATCTTTCTTCAGTCAGCTTCCTTATAAATTATTTTATTCCTCATCCTCATCCGGTACTTGCCCATCATTAGCAATAAAGGCTGCTAATGTTTCCAATTCCTCTTCTGTACCTTCAAATTGGTCCGGAGGCATTCCTGGTGCACCTTCCTTGATGATAGCAATAACTTGTTCTTTTGTGTAATCACTTTGGAATACACTTGGCCCTGCCGCCCCACCTAACATGTCACCACCGTGACAGTTAATACAGGATTGCTGCATTGACCAAATTTCAAAGGCTTCCGACGTTTCATCCACCTCGATGTCCTCTACTATTGCCCCTTGTTGAGCTGCTGCTTCCCAATCATGCTCTGCAACTGACTCCCAAGTTAAGAAGATAATAGATATTACAGCTAAAAGCATAATACTACTCGCTATAGGACGTTTAATTGGCCGACGTTCTGGTCCATTATCAAGCCATGGAGCAAGCAATAATGCTCCAAATGCTATCCCTGGCATAACAACAGCCCCAATTACTGTGTATTGTCCAGCAGCAAACTCATATTTCAAGAGTTGATACAAAAATAAGAAATACCAGTCAGGCAATGGTATGTAACCAGAGTCCGTTGGATCAGCAACACGCTCTAACGGCGCTGGGTGCGCTACTGTTAAACACAAATACCCTATTAAAAAGACAGCCCCTACCATCCATTCACGTAATAAAAAGTTCGGCCAGAATGCCTCTGTCTTTCCAGGATACTCAGAATAATCTTTTGGTATGTTTTTCATACGATGTTCCTTTGCCGGAATACGAGAATCTCCGACAAATTTCATACCTTTCCCGCGATGCATAGCTTTCCCTCCTTTTCAAATCCAGTCCATTTTACAATGGTCCAGAAATTCCTTGCTTACGAATCATATAGAAATGGGCACCAAGAAGACCTAAAAGTGCACCTGGTAAAAAGAATACATGAATTGCAAAGAAACGAGTTAATGTTTGAGCCCCAATAATTTCCCCACCAGCTAATAGGACCCTTGCAAAGCCACCAACAACTGGTGCCGCTTCCGCAATTTCAAGACCTACAACTGTTGCAAAGTAAGCTTTCATATCCCATGGTAATAAGTATCCAGTGAATCCTAACCCCAACATAACGAAGAAAATTAGTACACCTACTACCCAGTTAAGCTCCCTTGGTTTTTTATATGAACCTGTAAAGAATACACGAAGAGTGTGTAAGAACATCATTACAATAACAAGACTCGCTCCCCAGTGGTGCATCCCACGAACAATTACTCCGTGTGTTACTTCATTTTGTAAGAAATATACAGATTCATATGCATGAATAATGTCTGGCACGTAATACATTGTAAGGAACATACCAGATAATATTTGAATAACAGTAACGAAGAATGTTAATCCTCCAAAGCAATAGACAAATGCTGAGAAATGATGGGCAGGGTTTACGTGTTCTGGAACCTCATGGTCAGCAATATCACGCCACATGGGAGTAATATCTAGACGTTCATCTACCCAATCATATATTTTCTGTAACATAGTTGCGCCTCCCTTCTACGTAACTTAAACGGATCTACGTTGTATAATACTTCCTAAATAAACTACCCCATCACGAACTTCTATTTCATACAAATCCAACGGTCTTGTTGGCGGTGTTTGTGCCACATTTTGTCCAGACTTCTCAAATCGTCCAAAGTGACATGGGCAATAGAATTGGTTCGGATGATCTTCACTACCTTCCCAGTTAACTGTACAGCCTAAATGTGTACATACTGGTGAAAGTGCGACAATGTCGTTACCATCTTTGTAAATCCAAGCAGTTCTAGATTGCTCAGAAGTGTACCATGCATCTTCAATCTCAAGCTGGAAATCAAAGCGCTGCGGTTCGTCTGTTAAGTCATCTACCGTTGCAACAGAAACAAATTCCGTTTCCCCACCAGCTTGTAAAGCTGGATCTAAGGCAAATCGAACCATTGGACTGATTGCACCTGCAACCATAAAACCGCCTACACCCATTAATGTATAAGTTAAGAATTGTCGTCTTGATACTTTATGTTCCTTCTCGCTCACGAATTTCCCTCCTCACATCCATGTTCTATTAACATCACAAAAAAAGATACTAAGACATACTCATGATAGCCCAATTTTTCTACGCATGTCAACAAATTCTATGAGTTGTTTTTACCTTTTTCATTAGAAATACACTCTTCTACGATAGTTAACTAACAAATTATAAGCCTTTTTATTTACTGTCTTTCTTTCGGTTCCTCTTGCCATTTAGCAGTAATTAGAGGTAATATTTGCTTCATTTGCTGTGAAATAATTTCCTTTGCATATGTATCATCCATTGATTCTAAGGATAAGGATGGAATCCAAATCAGCATGTCAGGCAAATCCTTTTCTACCCTTTTCCACACTCCATCAGAAGTAATATAAACTATATGAGTAAACCCATTATCATAGAAATGCTTATCCCAGCTAACCAATCGTTCAAGTCTTGAATTTTCCTCCTCCGTGCTCAAATAGGTGAACGGTGCCAATTGGAACACACGTCCTTTAAACTGTCTCTCCACCTCTTCTACTAAGATTGAAGAAAATTCACCCATGGAGACTTTACCTTTAGGGTCTTCCTTCCAATCTAGAGGGATCAGGGGGATGATAGCAGTATCCACATACTCCTTTGAATTTAAGTACATATCCATTTGACTGGTTGTCCACTTCAAAAAATTCCTCTCCTTTACTTATGTACATTTTCTTCGTTGTTATACCATAAAAATCAAATTCAAGGAAGCAAAAGCCAATATTGAAAACATTCATTCCAAAAGAAAAGCCCTTGAACTAGAGGGCTTTTAAAGCTTTATACTGTTTCACTAATTCATGAAAGGTCTTTTCGTCTCCCTTAATCAACGCCTGATCAATCTCCTCTTCTAACATGGTAAGACGATGCGAACGAATGGATTGATCTAAAATCATTTCTGCTAATAGGCTATTTACATTTGCTTCTTCCTTATTGATAGGAAGATACGGATTTTCCTCTAACACTGCCATATATTGAGGAATGGACTGCTTATTTTTGAAATTAAGCTGTACGAAAATGTCCTCATTACGGTTTAGCCGAATGTCATGAAAGGATTTCTCGGCATCCATCGTCACATGCTGATTTTTGTGAAAAGCAAAGGGAACACTATCCACATCATTGGCCGAGATCATCAGTGCCTTCGGACAATACTCAGCTTGTTCCACAAAATGAACACGCTCCATTAAAATATCATCACTCATTAGAAAATTCAACAACCATGCACATTCTCTTCGTTTGAGTTGATATTGATCTAAAAACCACTTTAAAAAGTCACGTTTCTCCATCACAGGAACAGCATTATTCATCCTTTTCCCCTCCCCCATAATCTTAAGGTCAACTCGAGGATGACAGTCTACGTTGAAGTGACGACGGAATTCATTTTGACACTTTCATGATTTCTATTTCTCTTATATATTCTACATAGTTAATAAAAAATCCTTTAAAAAACCAAATCTCCTTTGAGTTTTTTGAAAATTCTTTTTTAACTATTGATATCGTGGATGTAGGAATATATATTCGCATCCATCTATTTCTGTTGAAGAAAGAAAGTGTATATAGCATAACATATTTATGATTCGTTTTTCCACAATGACAGGTGGTTTATCATAATAATATGGATCTACAAAGTCTTTTATTCTTTCTATTAGTTGACATTTTTCAATGGCATCTCCCCTGCTAAGAATCCGTTTGAATAATTCAATAATAAAGGGCAATTGTGGAATGGGCCTTCTATATAAACGAATATAAAAACGCAATAATCGATCTAATAACTCATTCATGTGTAATTCCTGGCCTGTTTCCCAATTTTTAGTTGTTAATAAACTTTCCCCTTCTTCTAACCAACCTTGATCATAGGAAAAATCATACAATAGGGAAAAGTAATCTGGATAGACATTATAATGTCTGCCATAGCCAAATCTCCATTGTTCTGTAGGAAGTTCTTCTTTTTTAGATAAAAGCTGAAGAATATTTGTTAAATCCTTTTTATATATTGTTTGATTCTTCGTCAATGGAATCTTTTTGGAATCAATAAAATCCATCATCTCAAAAAGATCTTGTATAATATCATATGATAATTCATCCTTTAAGGGAATATATATACTATGTTCTATCCAACCATTTATATATATTTGATGAATATATTCCCTTAACTCCTGAGGCAAGATTAAGGAGTTGGCGTCATCCTGATAAATCCATCCTTTATCCATTAAAGACTCTAGAACAATTTGAAAACTGTCCCTATCTTCACGTTTCAAGTAGGTATGAAGTTCATATGGTGAAACGGCCATAATGGATGGACTGTAGCACATGTGGAGAAGCAAGTCCCTCTCTATTTCCCCTAACGCCCCCCAATTTTCTTCTACCCTCTCACTATCCAATAAAAAATTCGTTAATTCTTCTGTAACTTGTTGTTTTGAATGGAGGTTGCATGTAATGCCAATATTTTTTATCCTCTTCACTAATTCCTTTTGCGGCTGAGATAAGAGAACTTGCATAAGTTTCATAGCTAAAACTCCTCTCATTCCTTAGTTACCCTTAGTATGTGAAGTTATTTCTAAACTATCATAATTTTATAAAAAAGTTGAGTCAAAAGGTGTGTAATCAACCTTTTGCTCAACTTTTTCTTAATTAGCCCCTTCTGTTAGATCCCTTAATCTTTCTTCCACATCTGTTCTGTCCGGAGACAGGGTAAAAAGTTTTTCAAGGAGTCGGATACCGTTCTCTTTCTCCCCTGCCTCTAAATAAGCATAAGCTGCCTCTTCTAATACCTCTATATCATCTCCAAATGCATCTAAAGCTGCTTCATAGGCTTTTAGTGCATTTTTTAAATCATCTTCTTCATAAAGAGCTTTCGCTTTATATCGTTCAAATAAAGGATCATACTCACCATAGTCCTCTAGGAAGGAAAGGAGCTCTATTACGCCTCCGAAATCTTCCATTTCCATAAAAAACATTAACAGCTCCTTGACGGCTGTTACGTTGGAAGGGTTAATAGCAATAACTTTTTCTAAAAAGCTCTTCCCTTCTTCTGAATTTCCTGTAGCGAATTGGGTTTTCGCCATTTCTAAATAAAGCTCTTCATTATATTCATCCTTATAAATTCCTTCTTGCAAAACTTCTAAAGCTTCCTTCATGCGATTTTTATTCCTTAATGCCTTTGCTAAGAAAGGATATAATGTAGTAAAATCAGGATCCAGTTCTTTTAAACGAGAAAACTGCTTTATAGCTGTTTCATAATCTTCTATTTGGAGTGCTGTATAGCCGTAACCAAATAAACCATTAATATCCTCATTTGTTTCTATCCCCTTCTCATAGTTCGTCAAAGCATCCTCAAACTGACCAGTGGCACTATAGGCCTCTGCTATTCGTAAGTAAGGATTCAATTCCTCTATATTTTTAAGGTCGTCCTGGTAGATTACCCTTTTAAAGTAAGGAATAGATTGTTGATAATCCCCTCTACTTAAATAGAATTCACCTAATCCATATAATAGGATTGGTTCATCAGGAGAAGACTTCTCCGCTTCCAACAGCTTCTGCTCAGCCACCTCTTCAAGCCCCTGATTTTGATAAATATCTGCTAAAAGGAGCTGTGCTTGAACGTAAGCCGAATCTCCTTTTTTTATTTCCATTAACATATCAATGGCATCGTCTTCTTTACCAAGCTCACTATAGCACTCTGCTGCAAAAGCAAACAGTTCTCCGTGATCTGGATATTGAAACATTAACTCTTCTATTAATTCTAATGATCGATCTACTAAACCTAGCTCATAATATAATTCAGCGATGGAACGTTTTCCTTCGTCATCTGCAATATTACGTAACTTTTCTATTTTCATTAGACCCTTTTCATGATAACCTTGTTCAATTAATTGAATAGCTTCTTGTAATTGATGATTCAATGGTCAACTCTCCCTCATACTTCTATGTATATTACATTTTAACCCATGGAAAAGAGGAGTCAACTAATGACTCCTCTTCCTATTGTTAGTTAATCTTCATATCTGTAAACATCTTGAATTGGTAAAAACTGTTCAGGAACAATACTAGTTAATTCTTCTCCCTCTATTTGATCTAAATTCCACTGCTTCCCAGCCTTCACAATATGTCCTTTAAGAGCAATAACATCTGGTAGCTTTATGGGCTGTTCCTCCCAAGGGTACCTTTCATACATTGTATAATCTGCATCACTCCCCATTACTAGAACACCTTTTTTTGGAAACAATCCAATCCGTTTTGCCAGTAATGGAGAAATAGCTTGCCCAGAAGGAGGAAAATGAAAAAAGGAATTCATTCTATTCTCTTGAACTATTTGTTTCCACGCCTGATGTATTTCCTGTCTTTCTGATTGTCCTTTAACAGTCGGTGAGGCTTCACATACTAAAAGAATCCTTTTTGGAAACATCCCTTCCAATAATCTTTTCCAAGGCATTCCTTCCAGTTGATTAAGAGAATCCGTCGAAAAAAAAATAATCGGTATGGATTCTAATTTAATTTTTCTCATCCAAGAATCTGTCAATCTAGAGAGCGGTAAACGAATAGCATGGACATAATCAAGAGGGCAAGTTAATAAAGAATTTCTACTCTTCATTAATGCATCTGTGAAGGATCGTTCATGATCGATTTCAATGACATTTACAAAGGAGGTAAAACCAAATAAAAGAAGACGTTTGACATAGGAAGTTCCCGTTCCATCTAAATAAGCTTGCGAAATATTATGGTCTAATGTTACTTTACCAGGAACAATTTCAAATTGATCTGTATTAAGCAAGTACATTCCAGAATGTTCAGAATTTATTTCCGAATACCTTACTTTACCATTTTCAATCCATAATCTTCTTTTCTTGTTTGTTTCAACATCTAAAACATCCATTTCATATTTCAATAAACTCCCCTCCCCTCTATCGTCAAGCTATGATAGAGGGAGGAGAAATATGTTAATTATTTGGCTCTTTTCGCATAGATGTTGTTTTAAAGCATATTTTTTGCTTGGATACGCTACAGGCGGACCAATTACGCCTAAAAGCAGACCACGTCCTGCGTCTGCGATTACTCTACGCAAACTACTCGAGGAAGCGTCTCAGGTCCCGCTTGTGGGCAACGGCGTAATGTCACCGTCCTGGTTCCGCGGGTAACGCTGGAGTCACCGCCTTTTGCTTCTCCAAGCTAAAAAAACAAAGTTTACGAAAACAGTCTAATTATTTATTCCATTAATTTTTCTAGGTCTTTAAAAAAGCTTGGATAGGACACGGCTATAGCCTCTGTATCCTTTACATAAACCTTTTCTTTAGAAATTAATCCACATAAAGCCATGGCCATACCAATTCTATGATCACCATAGCTCTGCATTGTACCTCCCTTAAGGGGCGTTGGACCTGTAATTTTCATACCATCTTCCGTTGCTTCAATATTTGCCCCTAGCTGTTTTAGTTGATTAACCATTGTATCAATTCTATTGGTTTCTTTTACCTTCAACTCTTCTGCGTCCTTAATAATGGTTGTCCCTTCCGCTTGAGTTGCTAAAACGGCAATGGCCGGAATTTCATCAATTAATCGTGGAATAATCTCTCCGCCGATTGTTATCCCTTTTAATTGACTAGTTTTAATGGTTAAGGTTGCCACTGGTTCCTGACCAAACAGTTTCTCATCGGCCACAACTAAATCTGCACCCATTTCTATTAGCACATCTAAAATGCCTGTTCTCGTTGGATTAACACCTACATTCGTTAATGTAATTTCACTATTTGGTACCATAGCCCCTGCCACAAGCATAAAGGCTGCTGAAGAAATATCTCCTGGAATCGGAATATTTGCTCCCTCTAACTCCTGTCCTCCTTGAATAGAAACGGAAAGACCGTTTACTTCAACATCTACCCCAAATGCCTTAAGCATCCGCTCTGTGTGATCTCGAGATCGATGAGGCTCTGTAACTGTGGTTTTTCCCTTTGCCCTTAATCCAGCCAATAGGATAGACGACTTCACCTGTGCACTTGCAATTGGGGAAACAAAGTTAACCCCATTTAAATGCCCTCCACGAATAAACAAGGGAGTATACTGTCCATGTTCTCTCCCATCAATAGTTGCATTCATCATTTTCAAAGGGCCAGTCACCCGTGCCATTGGACGCTTGGCAATGGAATCGTCTCCAACTAGTACAGATGAAAAAGGGAGAGATGAGAGAATACCAGAAATTAATCGTATAGTTGTTCCTGAATTCCCAACATCTAAAACACCAGTCGGTTCCTTCAACCCGTCAAATCCTGCTCCTTCGATGGACACTTTATCTCCGTCCTGTTCTATAGTGACCCCGAGCTTCTCCATACACTTAATAGTACTTAAACAATCCTCTCCCGTTAAAAATCCTGTAACCTCCGTTCGTCCTTTCGCGATGGAGCCGAACATGACCGCTCGATGGGAGATAGATTTGTCCCCCGGTACAGATAAGCAGCCATTTAATCCTTTAGAAACTACTTTTACTAATTGTTGTTCCATTATCTCATCTCCTAGGGTGTGTCGTATGTTTCGTACATATGATTTTCTAATGCTTCCTTTGCTTTTAGCAAATCTTCTTTTGAGCGAAAACTTAAGCGGAGAACACCCATTATATCTTCCCTCGCTTCTATTATTCGAATGTTCGTTATACTAATTTTCTCCTCCGCTAAGATACCCGTTACATCGGAAATTACACCTGGATGGTCCGGTACATCCACATATAAATCATTAAAGGGCATAAGGGCGCCCTTTTCCCCTACTGGAAGTTCATCACGTAATTTTTTGGCGTTCTCAAAAAAAGCATAAATTGCCTCACCATCCTCTTTCTCAATGATTTGGCGAATGCCCTTCATACCTTCTTCCCAATCCTTTAATAAGTCCAACAGTATTTGTTTATTTTGTAGAAGAATATCTCTCCACATGGAAGGTGAAGCTGAAGCGATCCGGGTAATATCCCGAAACCCTCCTGCAGCTAACTGGGAAACTACAGGGTGTTCCTTGCCCATTTCACCTGTTTGCTGGACGAGGGCTGATGCAATAACATGGGGTAAATGACTGATCATTCCTGTGAATTTATCATGATCTTTCGGGTCTAACTCCATAAACCGAGCTTTTGTTCCCCTTAACCAGTTTTGCAATTGAATTACCTTCGAGGTTGGTGTATTTTTTGTTGGCGTTATTATGTAAAAAGCATTCTCAAAGAGCCTTTCATTAGAAGCTGTTACTCCTGATTTGTGTGAACCGGCCATTGGGTGTCCGCCAATAAAGTAGACACCTTTTTGGGTAAGTTTCTCCCCCTTTTGGACGATAGTCGCTTTTGTACTTCCAACGTCAGTAATAAGACAATTTTCTTTTAAGGCTATGGATGATAATTCTTCAATAATTGCAATAGCACTTTGTACTGGTGTAGCTAAGATTATTAAGTCACTTGTGCCTGCTTCTTGTAAATAATTATCAGTAATACGGTCCACTACTTGAAGGGAGAGGGCAAGCTTTCCAGCTTCCATCTCCACATCATAGCCCACTATTTCACAGTCTGGATGTTCTTTCTTTATGGTTAAGGCTAATGAGCCTCCGATTAACCCTAATCCAATTAATAAAACCTGCTTCCTCACTAGTGACCTCCTGCTACTCCAATTTAGATAATACGTTTATAATACGTTGGTTTTGCTCCTCTGTACCAAGTGTGATCCTTACAGAAGATGGGAAACCAAGTGCTTCCCCGTTTCTAGTAATAAACCCTTTTGCTAAAAGTTTTTGAAACACTTCACCACCTGGCTTCTTTAAGTCCATTAAAATAAAATTAGCCTGAGAAGGATAGTAGTCATAACCAAACTCTTCACAGAATTTCTCAAAGCGTGCCATTTCAGTACGATTTTTCTCAAAGCATGTTTGAACAAACTCCTGATCAGCTAAAGCTTCAACAGCTGCTCTCTGGGCGAGGGTATTCGTATTAAATGGTTCTCTTCCCGGATCAATCGCTTTAATTAACTCCTCATTTGCAACACCGTAGCCTACACGCAGCGCCGCTAATCCATAAGCCTTTGAGAATGTCCTTAAAATCATTAGATTAGGGTAATCCTTTAATAAGGGGATGGTTTCTGGATAATCATCTGTCGACACATATTCATAATAAGCTTCATCGCTAACTACTAGTAAATGTTCAGGTACCTGCTTTAAAAAATCTAGAAATTCTTTTTCACTCACATAAGTACCAGTAGGATTATTTGGGTTACAAACGAAAACAATCTTCGTATTTTCATCTATCGCTTCTAGCATCCTATCCAAATCATGTACCCCATTTACTAAAGGTACTTCTTTCACCAATGCTCCTTCTATCACTGCATTATGTCTGTATTGAGGAAAAGTAGGGGTGGCTGTAACAATATTATCCCCTTTAGATAGAATAGAACGGCAAAGAATTAAAATTACTTCATCTGACCCGTTTCCAAAAAGAAGTTCCGTCTCCTTTACTCCGAGCTTCCTTGATACCTTTTCCCTTAATTCCCTTGCATATCCATCTGGATAAATGGCCAAGTCCTCAAGGGATTCTTGAATTACTTGTCTTACCTTCGGAGAATAGCCATAGGGGTTTTCATTAGAAGCTAGCTTAACCACTTCCTCTAAACCAAGCTCCCTTTTTACCTCTTCTATTGGTTTTCCTGGTTGATAGGGAACAAGCCCAACCATTGACTGCTTTACTTTCAATTTAATTCCCCCGTTCTGTGTGCTATTAATAATATTTTCTACTAGTATATCGTATTATGAAATCATTTGTACGACAAATTCTTTAATTTCTTTTAGTGCAACTTCTTTTAAATGTTCGTCCGAAAGGGCTTTGTTTTTTTCTGCAATCAGTTTTACTAAAGCACTTCCTACTATAACCCCATCTGAGATTCCATTGAAATACTGAACATGCTCCCGCTTCGAAATACCAAACCCTACTAAAACCGGAACAGATGTTAAGTTTTTTACTGCATTTATAGATTGTCCTAAATCCTCTGAAAAGGTATCCCTAGTACCTGTTACACCTAGTGAAGATACAAAGTACAGAAACCCATCTCCATGCCGGCAAATTTTTTCCATTCGTGTCTGGGAGCTGAGGGTAACTAAGGAAATTAAGGAAATGTCGACTTCATGACAAAGGGCTCTTATTGTATCACTTTCCTCCACCGGAAGGTCCGGGATTAAAAGACCGTCAATTTCCGCTTCTTTCATGAGAGTGATAACCTTTTCTTCCCCAACAGCTAAAACAGGATTTATATAAGTGAATAAAACAATAGGAATTGTAAGTCCTTTTTTTCTAGCTATTTTAACGCCTTCAATAGCTTTCGTTAGGGTCATTCCCCTTTTTCTAGAACGCTCTCCTGCTTCTTGAATAATGGGACCATCTGCAAGTGGATCACTAAAGGGTACGCCCCATTCCAATGCATCTACTCCTGCCTCCTGTAATGTTAAGGCAATATCTATGGATGCTTCAATGGAGGGATCCCCTGCCATTATATAAGGTACAAATAGATTTTCTTTTGATTGAAAGCTAGGGTTCTTTAGGCGATTCATTCTTCGTTCCCTCCTAACACTTGTTGGATCGTATGAACATCCTTATCTCCTCTTCCAGACAGGCAAACTAAAATACTTTCAGAGGTATCCATTTCCTTTGCCCGTTTTAAAGCATAGGCAAGGGCATGAGCCGATTCTATTGCTGGGAGAATACCTTCTAGCTCGCATAAGGTTTGTAGAGCTGCTAACGCTTCGTCATCGGTTATAGCCTCATAGCTTACTCTTCCAAGATCCCTTAAATAAGCGTGTTCTGGTCCAATACCAGGATAATCTAATCCAGCAGAAATAGAATACGGTTCTACAATATTCCCCGCTTCATCTTGTAATAAATAAGATAAAGATCCATGAAGAACTCCCTTCACTCCTTTTGTGAGTGTAGCTGCATGCTCGTTCGTTTCTGTTCCCTTTCCCGCTGCTTCTATTCCAGTTAGGCGAACATTCTCCTCAATAAAAGGATAAAACATTCCAATGGCATTACTTCCTCCGCCTACACAGGCAATAATCTCATCCGGTAATTTCCCTGTTTCATTTAAGAATTGCTCTTTACTTTCCCTGCCAATAACGGATTGAAATTCACGAACCATCTTCGGGTATGGGTGAGGTCCTACTGCAGAACCAATTAAGTAAAAGGTATCATTTACATGGGTTACCCAATGGCGAATGGCTTCGTTCGTTGCATCCTTTAAGGTTTTCCCCCCACTAGTGACTTGGATGACTTCAGCACCCAATAAACGCATTCTAAAAACGTTTAGTTCCTGACGTTTCATATCTTCTTCGCCCATGAATACTTTGCAGCTTAACCCATACCTTGCAGCTACAGTAGCTGCTGCTACACCGTGTTGACCTGCCCCCGTTTCTGCTATGATGTTTTTCTTACCCATCCTTTTCGCAAGAAGGGCCTGTGCTATCGCATTATTAATTTTATGGGCACCAGTATGATTTAAATCTTCCCTTTTTAAATAGATGGAGGCCCCTCCAATAAAGTCGGTCAATCGATCCGCCTTCGTTAATGGTGTTGGACGGCCAGAATAACGCTCCCATTCCCTGTGTAATTCCTTATAAAAGCTTTCATCATTTTTTATCGTTTCAAATGCATGCTCTAATTCTTCTAAGGCATACATTAATGTTTCAGGTACATAACGGCCCCCGAATACACCGAATCTTCCAAGTGAGTCTGGTGCTTGATATTGACTCTTCACTGCATCAACCATATCTCTCATCTTCCCCTCATTTTTTTCACTATTTGTTTCTATCCCAGATGATACATCAATCCCTAGTGGTCTAAAGTTGAATAACTTCTTTATATTCTCTGGTTTAACACCACCTGCAATTAGACAGGGGACCTGTTGTTTCCTTGCCTCTTTTGTATAGGAGGGAATTTGCTCCCAATCAAAGGAAATCCCAGTTCCTCCCCATTCATACTCTGTTTTTGTATCCACTACATAGCCGTCTACAATTCCGTCATAGGCTTTCATCTTATTAAGACTTTCTGGTCCATGGTGAATGGTTTTATAAATGGAGCAGGGTATTTCTTCTTTGAGTTCTTTTATAAATGCTGGTGATTCATTTCCATGACATTGAACTACATGTAGTTTGCATTTCCTAGAAGCTTCTGCTATATTTTCCTTTTTTTCATTTACAAAAACCCCTACAATTTTTTGATGGGACTTAGGTGGTATTTCCTCTGTCCAACGTTGGACTTCTTTAAAGGTAACTTGCCTTTTACTAGGGGCAAATACAAAACCAATATAGTCAACTCCACAATTCACTGCCTTTTCGTAATCCGTTAAGGATCTCATTCCACAAAATTTAAGAAGTGGCTCCATTGAGCGATGCCTCCCCAAACCATTGGTTGAAAACCTTTGTTTTATTTTTTTCCACCATTAAGGTTTCTCCAACAAGTATTCCATTGGCATTTATTTCCTTCAAAAAATTAATATCCTCTTTCGAACGAATTCCACTTTCACTAATAAACAATACATCCTTTGGAATAAGTTTGGATAACCGATTAGATGTTTCCAAAGTTGTTTCAAAGGTTTTTAAATTCCTATTATTTACACCAAGGATTTTTGGGTGGACTGTGGACATAACTTTATCCAATTCCTCTTCATCATGAACCTCCATTAAAACATCCAAGCTTAATTCTTCTGCTAAAGACATATATTCTTTAATCTGAGTTTTACTTAGTATAGCTGCAATAAGTAAAATGGCATCTGCACCCATACTTTTTGATTCATAGATTTGTATTTCATCAATGATGAAATCCTTCCGTAATACTGGCAGAGCTGTGTGCTTTTTTACTTGAGTTAAATAGGAACGATGACCTTTAAAATAACGTTCGTCCGTCAACACAGATATGGCATCTGCTCCACTTTTTTCATATTCTTTTGCAATTTGAACAGGTTCAAAATTCTCTACTAAAACTCCTTTTGATGGACTAGCTTTCTTTACCTCAGCAATTACCCCTAATTCATGGTTTGGGTTAAGTAATGCCTCATAAAAGGAACGACCTTCTACAGTTACTCCCTCAACATTTATTTCGCCCAATTGGGTAACTTCCTGTTTTTTTTGTTCCACGATCTGATCAAGAATGTTTGCACTCATTGAGACATTACCTCCCTATTTCCTGCTGCAAGCTTCTGAAGCTGCTTTTGTACCCGTTCTCCTAAAGCCTCTTTGGCCTTTAGAACTCCTGAGGCTATAGTTGGAGCTGATCCATATATATATAAAGCAGCACCGGCGTTTAAGAGTAAAATATTCTCTCCCTCTTTTGGCCCCTTCTTCCTAAAAATAGATTTTATCATTTCCGCACTTTCTTCAGGAGAATGGACTAAAATAGACTCGATGTTCCCCCTTGTTAATCCAACCTCTTCCGGGGTAATGGAGTACTCTGTTATCTTTCCATTATTCAATTCAACCACATTTGTTGCCCCTGTGATAGTAAATTCATCTAAACCATCCTCCCCAGTAACAAACATGGCACGATCTATTCCCAATTGGATTGATGCTTCAGCCATTTTCTTTGCTTGATGATGATCGTAGACACCAATTAATCTTCTAGAAGCACCTGCTGGGTTTGTTAAAGGGCCTAGTATATTAAATATAGTTTTTACTCCTAATTCTTTTCTAGCCTTTGCCACATGCTTCATGGTTGAGTGATAGATTGGAGCAAAAAGAAAACAGAGATTATTTTCAATTAAGAAATCCAGTGCCTCCACCTTATTGGTTTGAATGGGAATGCCTAAACATTCTAATACATCCGCACTCCCTGTTTTAGACGAAACACTCCGATTCCCATGTTTCGCCACCGGTATATTTAAAGAGCTCACTAAGATAGCCACTGCAGTAGAAATATTAAAGGTTCCTACCCCATCTCCACCTGTACCGCAAGTATCTAGAACTGGAAAGGGAGGATAAACTTGAATACTAGATTCTTTCATTCCCTTTGCGAAACCTACGATTTCTTCCACTGTCTCACCACGATAACGGAGGATTGATAAGATGGATGCTATTTGCTCATTACAAACAGAGCCGTTTAACATTTGAACGATTAATTCCTTTGCTTCCACTTCTGTCATCGTATGTTTTTTTAATAGGTTTTCGATATAGGTCCTCATTGGAATACCTCCTCCATTTCATACCGTTGCTCCGCAATTTTTATAGCATAAAGTAGCGCTCGAGCTTTATTTCTCGTTTCTTCCCATTCCGCTTCCGGCTTAGAATCATAAACAATACCAGCCCCCGCTTGAACAGAAGCTATGCCATTTTTTAAAATAATTGTTCGTATAGCTATACAGGAATCCACCGCTCCATTCCAGCCACAGTACGCTATTGCCCCGGCATAAACACCTCGTCGATCTTTTTCTAACTCTTGAATGATCTCCACTGCCCTTACTTTAGGTGCACCAGAAACGGTTCCTGCAGGGTGAGCTGAAAATAACGCTTCAAATGGATCTAGTTCACTTCTTAGTCGTCCCTTTACCTTTGTTATTAGGTGCATAACATGGGAAAAGTAGGACACTGTCATCATATCCTCCACCTTAACGGTGCCAAAATCACTAACTCTCCCTAAATCATTCCGTGCTAGGTCCACAAGCATTAGATGCTCAGCCTGTTCCTTTTCATCCCCTTTTAATTCTTCCGCTAACTTTAGGTCTTCTTCCTTTGTTTTCCCCCTTGGTCTTGTACCAGCAATCGGGTGAATCTCCAATTCCCCCGATTGATCTACCTTTACAAGTCTCTCTGGTGAGCTTCCAATTATTTCTTGGTCCCCTAGACGTAAATAATATAAATAAGGAGAAGGATTAACCTTTCTCAACACTCGATATAAATCTAAACCAGAGGATTTTACTGGATAGTCGAACCGTTGTGACAAGACTCCTTGAAATATATCACCGGCTTCAATATATTGCTTCAGTTTTTCTATAGCTTTCATAAAGGATTCCTTATCATAATTGGAAACTACCCCATCAAAGGCTTCCTCTGCCATGGGCAGCTTAGATGATAAAACGGTAGTAGGTTCAGTATTTAGTCCCTTTTGAATAACTGTTAAAATTTGTTGAATAATCCCTTTCCCATTTTCGTAACTACCAACTACATTACGGTGATTAACCTTTTGAAGATGAAAGATGGTTAATTCTTCCTTTTGGTGATTATACGCCAAAATAGTATCGCAGAAAACGAGGTGGACGTCCGTTTCCTTTGCAGCTTTTGTTTGAATCTTCTTTTCATAGAGTGAGAATGATTCAAAGCTAAAATAACCAACAGCCCCACCAGGAAATGGGAAATCCGGCCATATAGGGGCTACACTGAAAAATTCGACACTACTTTTCCAAATATCGTTAAAAGAGTCCCCCTTTAATAGAATATCTCCTTTTGTATTCTCTAACTGAAATAAACCTTCACGTTCAAAGAGAAAATAACTTGGCGAAAGGCCAATAAAAGAGTAATTTGACCAACTGGATATTGGGTCTTTACTTTCTAAAATAAATGCGGCCTGATCATCAAATAATTGAAATAATTGAATAGGAGTTTTTGTATCTGCAACGATAGTCGTAGACATTGGGATTGTATTATAAGTTGCAGCATATTCTTGAAATGTTTGTAGACTCGTTTCAATCACTTTCTTCACCTCTTCATTATAATTAGAGTGATTGATTCGAGGAGGCATTTAGTTGGGGTATAGGGAAGTGCCTTAATAGATGGCATATCACATCACTTCAGCACTTTAAATTAATAAAACAAAAAGATAATGAAAACGTCTACCGTAGAGGTAGACGCTATTATCGCCCATGTAAACTCTACTCTGCTCTCCTCAACTCATACTCTGCTAAACTTACTCTCTTCTCACTAAATAAACTAACTATTCTTAACTTATCTTGTAATACATCCTATCGTGAATCACATTTATTTGTCAAGGCCAAATCAGGCCTTAATTTAACTGCCCTTTCTAAGTAAATATGCTGAACTTCATCAGGACGTTTCGATGTATTTACCGTTGCCATAATTCTTATACACTTTTCTAAACTATTCGGCACTGGAATCTCTTGTGCACACATAACTGGCACTAAGTCATATCCATCCAACTGCCTTAAACCTGCTGCTGGAAATGCAGCATTTAAATCATGGGTTACAGTAATTAACATATGCGAAATGTCGTCTGGATGATATTGATTAGCATCTTGCATTTCCTTTACTAATCTAGCGGCAGCAGCTATAATTTCATCACTATTATTATTTTCCACTGTGATAGCTCCCCTAATTCCCCTTACCACGGTTCAACCACCTTTCTTCATTGAGAGTTCTTCCAATAAAATCTCCTCTGTTATTTCTATAAGTTCCGGATTCCCAAACTCCTTTAATAACACAAAGCGAATGGATTGATTATAAGATTTCTTATCCACCTTCATTCGATCGAGCAATTTGTGAATATTCACATCTGGAATCGTTAGATCATAGCCTAAACTTTCTAACATTTTTAAATAGGTTTCATAATTTAAATTTACATGAAACACTTTTTCACTGACTGCTAAAGCGAATTTCATCCCTATAGCCACTGCTTCCCCATGTGTAATTTCTCCATACCCAAGCTCAGCTTCAATAGCATGGCCTAACGTATGACCAAAGTTTAAAAAGGCCCGATTTCCAGCTTCTTTTTCATCTTCTTCCACTATTTTTGCCTTCACTGCAATAGATCGATATATCATTTCTGATAATATATTCATATCCCAATGTTGAAAAGACGTTACGTTTCGTCTTAGCCATTCAAGAAATTCCTTATCCGCTATAAAACCATGTTTAATCACTTCGGCAAATCCAGAGCGCCATTCATGCTCAGGTAAGGTCATTAACAACTCAGGGTCATATAATACAAGGGATGGTTGGTGAAAAGCCCCCACCATATTTTTTCCCAACTGATGATTAATACCTACTTTACCACCAACACTGCTGTCATGTGCTAAGAGGGTAGTGGGTACTTGTACAAAGGGTATTCCCCTCATATAGGTGGCTGCAACAAATCCAGCCAAATCTCCCACTACTCCCCCACCGAGGGCAATTATCATTGCCCCCCTATCAAGTTTAAATTGCAAGGCCGCGGTTAGTAGGTTCTCGTACTGTTGAAATGACTTTGCCTTTTCTCCATGAGGTACAATTGACGTCTCTACTCGAATATGATTTGGAAAGGAGTTCAGGACCTCCTCTAAGTACAGATCTGCTACGCAATCATCTGTTATTACCAAAAACGAAGTGGGATGCTTCTTTGTTTGCTCTATGATATATTCATAGAGTTGCTTTCTGCTTCCAGGCTCAATAATAATGGAATAAGGATGAACGGAGGAATTAACCTGTAAGTTCATTAAAAATTCCTCGCTTTTTCTCTGTAATTCTCAAGACTTTCCAAAATATCCTCTAGTGTATCTGAACCGAACTTTTCTAGCATGGCATTTGCCAGCTCCCACGCAACTGCAGCTTCACAAACAACCGCTGCAGCTGGTACGGCACAGCTATCGGATCTTTCGATACTAGCAGAGAAAACTTCTTTCGTTTCAATATCTACACTTTGTAATGGTTTATATAAGGTCGGAATAGGCTTCATAGCACCTCGAACCACTACAGGCATACCATTGGTCATACCACCTTCAAAACCACCGAGGCGATTTGTTCTTCGATAAAATCCTCTCTCCTCACTATGAAGAATTTCATCATGAACCTTACTTCCTAATAATCTTGCTGCTTCAAACCCAATACCAATCTCCACACCCTTAAAGGCGTTTATACTCATAACTCCTTGGGCAATCTTACCGTCGAGCTTACGATCATATTGAACATGACTTCCCAAGCCGATTGGGAGGTTCACAGCAACTACTTCCACAACCCCACCTATGGAGTCACCATTTTCCTTTGCCTCATCAATGGCTTTTTTCATCTTTTCACTTGCTTCTAGATCTAAGCATCTTACTTCTGATGCTTCTGTCTTTTCTTTTAGTTCCTTTATGGATTCAAAGGCTGACGCTTCACTTCGAATGTTTCCAATTTCTAGTACATGTCCGCAAATTTCAACATCGAGAGATTTTAGTAATACTTGCGCCACAGCACCAACTGCAACACGTACTGTTGTTTCCCTTGCAGATGACCTTTCTAAAACATTTCTCATATCTCGATGACGGTATTTTATTGCCCCATTTAAATCGGCATGTCCAGGTCGTGGCCTTGTTATTTTTCGTTTTACGTCCTGCTCTTCTTCCTCTGTAATCGGTGCTGCACCCATAATTTTTTCCCAATGCTTCCAATCTTTATTTTCCACAATTAACGTAATTGGAGCACCTGTTGTTTTACCATGCCTTACACCACTAGTAATTCGAACTCTATCTTTTTCAATTTGCATTCTTCTTCCGCGGCCATACCCCTTTTGTCTCCGCTGCAGGTGTTCATTTATTTGCTCTTCTGTTAATGGTAATTGACTAGGAACCCCTTCGATTATTGCTGTAAGCTCGGGTCCATGTGATTCTCCTGCTGTTAAAAATCTCATTATATCAACCTCAGCTTTCTTTTCTTTACCGCTTTTACGCATTAAATTATTTTGTTATGTATCATTGTCGATTATTTTACTGTCTTTTTCAAGGGTTTTCCATGAAAAAAAAATAAAAAAATAAAAAAGGTGGATCTTTTTCCTTTAAGATGCCCCTTCCCATCTTTAAAAAAACCTTAATTATGTCCCCATTTTTCGATAAAAAAATGTATCCTCGGTTACTAATTTATATTTTTTTGGATTAAAAATTTGTTCTGTGCTCCCTACAAATAAAATTCCATTAGTTTTTAGTGAGGCACTAAATTTTCTGTAAATTACCTCCTTCGCCTCCTCTGTAAAATAGATCATCACATTTCTACAAACAATTAAGTCAAACCCCTTTTCAAACGACTCAGATAAAAGATTATGTTTTATAAACCTTATGTCTTTTTTCAGCTCAGCTTTGATTTGGAAGCCTAACTCATCCTTAGTGAAATTTACTTGCAATATCTCCTTTGGGACCCCCTTCAATGAACGCTCGCTGTAATAACCATGTTTAGCACGCTTTAAAATCATTTCGTCTAAATCTGTTGCTAAAATATCCGCGGCTTGTTGCTTTTTCTTTAATAGCATAGCCAAAGTATATGGTTCTTCTCCTGTCGAACAAGCAGCACTCCAGATCTTTAACTTTTTATTGTTCTCCATTAGCTTCGGAAGAATCTTTTTGTCTAATACCTCCCACCGCCCTGGGTTACGGAAAAATTCAGAAACGTTTATTGTCATTCTATCTAAAAACTCATCCAGGAGTCGTTTATCCCCCATTAGGGCTTTGAAGTAATGTTCAAAGGAGTGAAACCCCCTTTTATCTCTAAGTGACGTAAGCCTTCTTTTCATCTGTGCTTCTTTATATAACGATAGATCAATTCCTGTTTTCCTTTTAATACTCTCAACAAAACCCCAATAATCTGACATCTCTATTCCCTCTCAAACCAATGTTTTTTAATGACTGTTTTTGCAAATCTTGTTGTTTAAGCATATTTTTTACTTGGATACGCTACAGGCGGACGCTTTCCGCTTCTCCAAGCTTTATAAAAAAAGCAACTTTCTATCCCAAATTCTATGTATTATTATACTAGAAAAAGCTGTCGTATGAGCGACAGCTTTACATTAAGAAATTATGAAATTTGTAATTCAGATGTTTTGGTTTCTTCTTACACCCACGTTGAGATAGTTTTTTCGTAAGAAACTAATTCTGATTCATTAAAAAATAATTCAATTTCACGTTTAGCACTGTCAGGTGAATCAGAACCATGAATTACATTCATGGACATTTGGACACCAAAGTCACCTCTAATTGTTCCAGGGGCCGCTTCTTGGGGGTTCGTTTTACCCATCATCTTTCTAGCTTCTGCAATCACATTTTCCCCTTCCCATACCATTGCGAAAACAGGGCCTGAAGTAATAAAAGAAACCAACTCACCAAAAAATGGTTTTTCTTTATGTTCCCCATAATGAGTTTCAGCTAACCCCTTTGAAACCGCTAACATTTTCGAACCTACTAACGTAAACCCTTTCCTTTCAAAACGAGAAACTACCTCACCAATTAGATTTCGTTGAACTCCATCTGGTTTAACCATTAAAAAAGTACGTTCCATCATAAAAAACCCCCTATGTATTATAAAAACAAAGAAACCTTTTTGATTATATCAAATTATCAGTGTAATCACAATGATAGTGAGGGGAGGATATTAATTGAATAATAGATACTAAAGGGACCCCATTAAATATGCACTGTAGAGTCCCCGTATTTTAAAATTTTCTATCCCCAATATAATCGGCTATTTGTATGAGTGCTTTTTTTGCTTGAATGTTAGGAAGTCCTTCTAACGCTTTCCTGGATTTCTCCAAATAGCGATCAGTAATCCCTTTGGAGTATTCAATAGCTCCTGATTCCTTAATAAGTGAAATAATTTCATCCAATTCTTGTTTATCCATGTTTTTTTGATCTAAATGGCGAGTGATCATTCCCTTAAGTGACGAATTATGATACATAGCATATAGGGTAGGCAATGTAACATTTCCTTGAATAAGATCGCCACCAGCGGGCTTCCCTAACTCTTTTTCCGTCCCAACAAAATCAAGAATATCATCTGTTATTTGAAAAGCCATACCTACGTAATAGCCATATCTTGCTAATGCCCTTTGATATTTTCGCGGTGCATCAGCAGCTAGTGCACCTAACTGACAGCTTACAGCTATTAAAAGGGCCGTTTTCCGTTTTATCCGTCTGAAATACATCCTTAAGTTTTGATTCCAATTGTATTGATCCCTAATTTGCTCCACTTCACCTAGACACATTTCTACCATGGCATCAGCTAAAACACTATTTACCCCTTGGGCCTTGCAATGAGTAGCTATCTCGATAGCTCTTGCAAAAATATAATCCCCTGTGTACATGGCTACTCGATTATCCCATTGAGACTTTATTGTTTTCCTTCCTCTACGAAGATCCGCGTTATCAATTACATCATCATGAACCAGGGAACCCATATGAATCATTTCTAAAGGAACAGCTATTTTTTTGATTTCATTAATATCATAATTGCCGAATTGTGCAGATAATAATACAAAAACAGGTCTAATTCTTTTCCCGCCAGCTCTCAATAAGTGGGTGGAAGCTTCCTGTAAAATCGGATTATTTGTATCAATATTTTTCTCTATATCTTTTTCTATTTTTCCTATATCTGATTTTAAATGCCAGTAAATATCAGTGAGTTTCATGTTTGTCCACCTTGTTATACAGAATGACAATGTTTAGTGGGGTGCCATAGGGAAATCCTTTGAACCTTTTTAGTCAGTAAGTTTAATTCATGTGCAAGGGAAAAATAATGATATAACCCCTCTACATGTCTTTCCGTTAAATCATAGTTAAGTCCACTAAAATATTGTTCCCAAAACGACCTAGAACCTCCAAGCTGAAGCTGAATCGTTCTGATCATTTCATGAAATTGATTATTAATTGATTTTTGTTTACTATAACTAAATTGATTATATAGCTCTTCCAATAAATCAGGGTGCTTAGCACAAGCATCCTTTCTCACAGCAAATACTGCATAGGTCATTGGATATCCAGTAAAGTACTCCCAAAGAGCTCCCAAATCATACTGATGAATCTCATGTTTTTTATTCCACGATGTCATTATTGCATCATCACCAATTAACAAACAGGCATCATGTTTTTGCAACATTGTTTGAAAGTTTGGTTCCATTGTTTCATAATTAACCTCTAACTCATAATACCTTTTTAAGATTATCTTCAACAAATTTACAGATGATGCTGAGCTAGAGGTTAAAGCTATAGACTTCCCATCAAGTTGAGTGATAGGAACTTTAGAAAACAAAAATATGGAGCCTACCTCTTTATAAGCAGAGACGGATAAGTCAGGAAATATAACATACTCGTTTACATGTTCTCCATAAGAAAAGGACGATATCCCACCAACATGTACCGTACCATCTGCCATTCCTTCATTTAATTTAGCAGGAACCCTAGGAACAAATTCACAGCCTTTTGATATCAATTTGTTTCGATTTAGATAATAAAAGACAGGCAGTATATTCGTATAAGAAATTTCCCCAATTACTAAACTCATGATGTCTCCCCCCATCTTGTGAACAGGTCATGGTCAACTCCAACTTGATCTAAAACTTTTCCCACTACAAAATTAATAAGATCATCCATGGAGTTTGGGTCATGATAAAACCCAGGCATAGCAGGAACAATTTGCCCCCCAAGATCACTTAATCGTTTCATGTTTTCTAAATGAATAGAATGTAAAGGAGTCTCTCTCGGAACAATGATCAACCTTCTCCGTTCCTTTAACATAACATCAGCAGTCCGCTCTAATAAATTTCCTGAAATTCCTTGTGATATTTTAGCTAACGTTCCCATAGAACAAGGGATGATAATCATTCCTTCATTTTTAGCAGAGCCACTCGCAATTGGAGCAGAAAAGTCTTGTTGTGTATGATAAAATAAGTTATCCACTTCACCAAATACGTCCACTAAGCATTGATGCCGATCCTCTGTATTCACGTGTAATTCATAATGGAATACTTGCCAAGCAGCCTCTGTCATCAACAAATGTACTTGATGACCCGCTTTTAGTAATGACTGAACAAAACGAACCCCATAAATTGCTCCACTTGCACCTGTAATTCCTACTGCAAAAATTTTTTTACTTGAATTCATAGAAGTAAATCTCCAATCGTAAATACCAACATGACTATACTTATTATTCCATTCATAGTAAAAAAGGCAACATTTACCTTAGAAAGATCATTTGGTGAAACCAAGGAATGTTCATAAACCATTATCGCTCCAGCGATAAATACTCCAATTAGGAAAACCCATCCAAGAGGAGTTATGAAAAATAATGTAATCATAGCTATAAAGCTTACAATATGAAATACCTTTGCAAAAAACAAGGCCTTTGGAATTCCAAAATAGCTCGGAATAGAATAAAGCTTTACATCTCGATCATAATCAGCATCCTGAGTTGCATAAATAACATCAAACCCAGCTGTCCAAAAAGCAACAGCCAAGAAAAGGAAGAAGGCATCCAACGTTAACGTCCCTGTAGCTCCAACCCAACCACCTAAAGGAGCAATTCCAATTGTTATTCCTAAAAACAAATGACAAGCCCAAGTAAACCTCTTTGTATAGGAGTAAAAAACTAAGAAAAACACGGCTATAGGTAATAAATAGACCGCTAACATATTTAACTGAAAAGCAGAAAAGAATAATAATGCAAATGATAGAATGATAAATGCTGTTGTTTCAAATTTAGATAACAATCCTGCTGGGATAGCCCTATTTTCAGTCCTTGGATTCTTTGAGTCTATTTTCGCATCGATAACTCGATTTAGGGTCATGGCTGCGCTTCGGGCACCTACCATAGCAAGGGTAATCCAGACCCAGTCACTTATTGATGGCCAAGTGCCATTAATAAGTATACTTCCTAATACCGCTCCTAAAAAGGCAAAAGGTAATGCAAAGATTGTGTGTTCAAACTTTATCATTTCTAGTATTATTTTTAGTTTTCTCATGATTTTCCCCACTAACGATGATAAATCTTTATTATGATTATTTTTTTCGGGCAAAATGTGCTGCTGCTACCCCGCCAGAATATGATTTATAACTTACAGTATGAAATCCTGCTTCGTGAAACAATTTATTCAATTCCTTTTTATTAGGAAAAGTTTGTGTTGATTCTTGTAACCAAGAATACTCCTCGTAGCTTTTCGCAAACACTTTACCAAATAAAGGCATAATATATTTAAAATAAAGCCAATAAACTTGTTTAAAGCCAAACATGGTTGGTTGAGATGTTTCTAAGCATACAACCAGCCCACCGGGCTTTACCACCCTTCTCATTTCATTTAAAACACCTACGTAATCCGGGACATTCCTCAACCCAAAACCAATAGTCACAAAATCAAAGGAGTTGTCCTTAAATGGAAGCTCCATCGCATTTCCGTGAACTAATTTAATATTGTTTAGTCCTAGCTCCTTTACTTTCTTTTCACCAACGGAGAGCATATTTTTACTGAAATCTAAGCCGTAAACCTCTCCCTTTTCCCCTGTGGCTTTACCTAATGCAATGGTCCAGTCAGCTGTTCCACAGCAAACATCTAACGCTGAAGCGCCTGCTTGAACATCCATTTTTTTCATTGTATCCTTACGCCAAGCTATATGCCTTTGGAAACTGATAATCGAGTTCATTTTATCATAATTACTATAAATTGACTCAAAAACTTGATGTACACGTTCTTCTTTAGATTGAGACATTTTTTAACCTTCCTCCATCACACATTGTTCGTTGTATTGATTCTCCCTTAATAAATCTTCCATTCTTGAATGAAAAAAAGTTTGTATTGATGTCCAATCACGGGAAAAATTTATTAATTTGTCCTTTGACGCCTCAATTTGAAGATCAAAGTCCATAAGCAAATCTGCTTCACTCTGCCCTTGGCCACTATACCCCTTTTCACGTAAAAGCATTTCAGCTACTCTTCCTTTAAACCCTGTTTCCATATACTGCAACCTTTCCCTTAATAGACGCTTAAAAAAGAAAAATTCATCAACCATTTGTCTCCAATTAGGTAAGTGAAGCATCGTTGCAATGTTTTGTAAAAGTGATGAGTCGATGACTTTCAAATCCTGAAAACTGCCATGAAAATGTTTATGGTTATTTTGGTAAACATTCATCTTTGATTCATTAATATCTTTAATGGATTGAGCCAAAACCCTGATTAAAGCTATATCATTTACCTTTGATAAAACATAATAATACAGGCTGCTATAATAATCCCCGGCCAAAACAGTAAGTTGTCTTTTCTTTTTCAATGAATCATTAACTAGATTCTTAATACTTACACTTTCATGTGTATCGAGGGCAGCCTGTACGAGAATAGTTGTGATTATACATTGCCGAATGTAAGTGATGTCTAACTCTTTATCCTTTAACATAAGATAAAGAAAAGTCGCTTGGTCGTGATCAACAGGAGGATCCTCCAAGTACTTTTGCAAATAAGGATGCTTCACATATGTATAAAAACTTTCTATAATTTCTTTTAATTCTTCATTGTGAAAGTAAGAAGATGTCATTCGAAGGTCCCCCAGAGCTGAAATCATAATTTTATGCCACAGTCAGATAAATTATGCACATTTATATTATACCACAATTGCAACATTGGGATAAGTTTCGATTATAGAGCATTCTGTGAATACTTTTTCATTGCTATTTACATAAAGAAAAAGCGGAAAATTCCCGCTTTTATTCGTCGCTATCCATTTCACCATAAGCAGATAAAATTTTAGCCTTGCCCCTTATTTTAATGGCAGAAGTATGCTCTGTAAATTGCGCAATCATAATTTCATTTTTATCTAATTTTTCTGAATGATGAAATCTTGTATCTGAACCTCTAGTTAAACCAATTACATTTACACCATTTTCCTTTGCTTTAATAATAACAAAGTCATTTGTTTGTCCCATGGTTTTCTCCCCTTATTTTGAATTCCCATCGAAAGATTCAAACTAGAAATATTTACTTTTAAAGCGTTAGCCTTTAATTAAAGACAATACTTCGGAACGGGCAGCAGCATTTTTTTCAAAAGCTCCACGAACAGCAGAAGTTACAGTACGAGAACCAGGCTTCTTCACCCCGCGCATTGTCATACACATATGCTCTGCCTCTACGACTACAATAACTCCAAGCGGATCTAATGTTTCTAAGATAGAATCGGCTATTGTGGATGTAATTCTTTCTTGTAATTGGGGTCTACGTGCCACAGCTTCCACTGCCCTTGCAAGTTTACTTAATCCCGTAACTTTTCCACCTCTAGGGATATATCCAACGTGAGCAGAACCGTAGAAAGGAACTAAATGATGTTCACACATAGAGTAAAACGGAATATCCTTAACTAATACCAACTCTTCATGTTCTTCACCAAATATTGTTGCAAAGTGCTCTTTTGGATCTTGATTTAGACCTTGAAAAACTTCTTCATACATTCTGGCAACTCGTTTCGGTGTATCAAGAAGCCCTTCACGGTCAGGGTTCTCACCTATTGCCTCTAATATCATAATTACAGCTTGTTCAATTTTTTTATGATCAAAGTTACTCACACTCATTACCTCCCTCATAGATGCCAACAATTCGTTAAAATTCTAGCATATAGGGGAGTGACAATACAAGTGACGTCGCTTTTCGAGTTAAAAAATATAAGAATGAACTCCCCTAATTGAGAAAAAGAAGAACCACAATTGTGGTTCTTCTTTTTATTTAAAGCTGCCCTATATGTACATTATTTAACAGCATCTTTAAGGGCTTTACCAGGTTTGAAAGCTGGTACATTACTTGCAGGAATTTCGATTTCTTCACCTGTTTGTGGGTTACGACCTTTACGAGCAGCACGCTCACGAACTTCAAAGTTACCGAAACCAATCAATTGTACTTTTTCTCCTTTTTGAAGAGAACCAGTGATGACGTCAAAGACTGCATCAACAGCGCTAGTTGCATCTTTCTTAGAAAGATCTGTTTGCTCAGCAACTGCATTGATAAGTTCTGTCTTATTCATACCATTCACCTCCTCCCATAAAATCAAAATAGTGTTATTCTCTTTCTTGCACAATCATAAGCTTTTTATACTTGTTTTCCCTTATTTCATAGGATAACAAGGCTTATCTTATACGATACTGAAGAATAATTCAACAATTTTTGAGGAATTCCTTGCATTTTTAAGACTTTTTTACCTTTTTTGCCAAGAAATTCGTTTTTGATAACCATATCCCCCTAAAATATGTATACATATTACCAATTGATTTTCAAACAAAATAATAGGAAAACATGTCCATCTTATTATGGAGCGTACCACGATTTCATTTAATTTAAAAGGGGTTTGCTCAAAAAAATAGAAAATTTTGGTTAAATGTTTGAATAATTTAAAAAAACAAATTGAGTAATTGGGGAATTTTAACTGTGGACAACATTGTCGAATTTTACGCTTGTAGCATATCCAAGTAAAAATATATTCTTAAAAATAACATGGCTTTGTGCGACGAGTAATCGCAGGAGTAATTTATACGAAAAGAGCAAATTAAAAAAAACAAAAAACTCCCCGTTAGGAGAGTTTAAAGTATAATAGCAATCAGTCCGCCAGATCCTTCGTTAATAATTCTTTCAAGTGTCTCTTTTAGTTTGTAACGTGCATTTTCTGGCATCAATGAAAGCTTAGCGGAAATTCCTTCTCTTACAATGGAATTAAGGGAACGTCCAAAGATATCTGAATTCCAAATGGATAATGGATTTTCCTCAAAGTCTTGCATTAAATATCGCACTAACTCTTCACTTTGCTTTTCTGTACCAATAATCGGGGCAAATTCAGATTCTACATCAACCTTAATCATATGGATAGATGGTGCAACAGCCTTTAAACGAACTCCAAATCGAGATCCTTGCCGGATAATTTCAGGCTCATCTAAACTCATATCCGTAATAGATGGGGCTGCAATACCGTAACCAGTTTGTTTTACCATTGTTAAAGCTTCTGATACTTGATCATATTCAGCCTTAGCATGGGCAAAATCTTGCATTAACTCTAGCAAATGATCCTTCCCTCTTATTTCAACGCCAACAACTTCCTTAAGGATTTGATCATAAAGATCATCTGGCGCATAGAGGTCGATTTCCGCTACACCTTGACCCATTTCAATGCCTGCGAGTCTTGCTTCAGCAATAAACTCATACTCATAGAAATGACCTACAACCCTGTCAACGTCCCTTAAACGCTTAATATCTTTTACTGTATCTCTTACAGCAAGCTCATAATTATCACGTAACCAGTGGTCTTCCTTAAGGACCATGACCCAGCTTGGCAGGTTAACATTAACCTCGTGTACAGGGAACTCAAATAATACTTCTTTCAGGACAGTATTGATTTCATGCTCGCCCATCCCCTCAATGTTCATAGCCAATACAGGAACGTCATGTCTTTCTTGCAAATCAGCTCGCAGTGCCTCTGTGTCTGGATTTTGAGGATGAACACTATTCACGATCACAATGAATGGTTTTCCAACCTCTTTTAGTTCCTCAATAACACGTTCTTCAGATTCTACGTAGTCATGACGTGGAATTTCACCAATGGACCCATCAGTAGTAATGACAACCCCTAATGTAGAATGCTCTTGAATAACTTTTCTAGTACCAATTTCTGCCGCCTCATGGAACGGGATAGGGTCTTCATACCAAGGAGTGTTAATCATTCTTGGCCCATTTTCATCCTCATATCCTCTGGCACCAGGGACAGCATAGCCAACACTGTCAACTACACGGACATTTACTTCTAAGCCCTCATCTACCTGAATGGAAACCGCTTGGTTTGGTACAAACTTTGGCTCTGTTGTCATTATTTGCTTTCCTGCTGCACTTTGTGGAAGTTCATCCTGTGCTCTAGCTCGATCGGCTTCATTTTCAATATTAGGGATAACAGCCAGCTCCATAAATTTTTTAATAAAAGTTGATTTACCAGTTCTAACTGACCCTACTACTCCTAAATAAATATCACCACCAGTTCGTTCCGCAATATCTTTGAAAATATCAATTTTCTCCACAAAATCCCCTCCCGATCATATTCAAAAATTAAATTCTCCTTTAGCATCCCTTACGATAGAAAGACAGTATATATTTATGATGTTGTCCAACAATTATGACAAGGTATTATTCAATCGATGCTAAATTCATGTAATTTGTCCCATTTCATAACCTAAACTATTCATTTATATACTGGATAAAGTATTAGTATCATTACCACATCCCCTGAGAATTCGCACTGCGAGCCTTGGAGAAAAGGGGGATTTTACTAATGTCAAGAAAAAAGCCTCCCTTTCTCTTGTATGTATATTGAGAAGGGAGGCAGTTTAGAACATAGGAAAATCCTATTTATAAAAAAATATTTAATTGTTTATCTTTAAAAATTCCGCAGTACCGTCTTCATTAATTGTCTGTGGACGAGAGTTAACCGGTATAAAAGGAGAGTGTTCAACCAATAACCAACGGAGATCATCTCCATAGGAATACTCACCTAGACCGTACTCTTCGATGAAATATTTAATATCTAATGTATAATCTACTACAATCTCTCCATTAGTCTGCATGAGAAGTGGTAATCGGTGATTTGGATGGTAAGGACTATCCACCGTTGGTTCCTCATCATAATTTAGTGCTTCAAAATCCAATCTTAATAATTCATCACCGGCAAATTCAGCTACAGGGGCAAAACTATGCTCCCTTCGGTACAATTGAACTCTTCTTGAAAATTCTTGAATTGTTCTACTCATGGTTAAATCTATTACCTTAACCTCTGGTATTTCATCCGGATAAAGTAGAACATATTGAAAAACACCACCACTTTCAAAGGAGTTACCAGGGGGAGATTGTAAGTAATTAGGAATAAGCTGTGAAAAGTTAACTGGATACCTTTGAAATATAGAAGTTTCTTCACCCCTATCACTAACAGGGAGGACACCGTTGCCCTGACGATATTGAATCACTGCTGACTGAACAGATTGAATTTGATCAGGATAAGGAACCCTGTTCTCAACACGACGTTCATCTGGATACATACACCCTGTCAATAAAAGGATAGCTAAGAAAAATAGTAGACTTGTACGAATAAAACTCATAAAAAATATCCCCTTATAAACTGAATTTAAGTATTATTCCGGGGTAGGTCCGGCAAAAACAGTTAAAAATACGATGATACCTGCAACAACTAAACATATAAAACTAATTGTTAATAAAAAGTATCTTAAAAAACCATGTAATTTCTCCTTGGCAAAAATGGTTACCACAACGGAAACGAACATTAACCCCATACCAATAAAAGAAATCCACATGTTTAACATTGGATCATTTGTCACGCTTTCACCCCATTAGTCACCTATATTTCTATAGTAAATTCACCGGATTATTATATCATAAATACAAAAGAGATGCACAGTTTTATAACTAAATACCGTTGAAATAGTGGTAACTTAAGAGGGAGTCTCCTAAGGTTAAAGTCATACCTTAGGAGACTCCCTCTTTGTATAAAGTCTAGCTTTTGTTTATTTTCTTAGACCGTCTTTGAACTCTATAAAAATAATAAAGGTTGAAAAAAGGGGCAAATTTTCTTCAACCTTACAGACTAAATACTAACTCATGGAATATCAGCCCTTTTTATGGTTTTCCGTTTTAGTATATGCTTGAGAAAAGGGGTTCGATGGAACAGATGCCTAAAAATTACTTCTTCTGTTGAAACATTTTTGCCAAGCTAACAAAGTCTGTTGGCACATTTTTAGTGGTAATTGCCTTTACAAGTTCATCTTCCTTCTCCTTAGAAACCGGGACGTTGGCCAGTTGGGCAACCTGGTGAATAAGCTGACGAACATTTTCTTCTTTTTGTAAGTCGGCGTTGCTAACGGAGTTAGCTAAGTTAAATAAGTCTTGTTGCTTCACGTTTGTCTTTTTTTCCAACTGATCAAATAAAGGATTTTTTTTCTCGTCCAAAGTGGAGCCCTCCTCATGCAAGATGTCAAGATATCATATGCACTGGTGAAGAGAGTGTGATTTTATACATAAGTTTAATAAACTATGTGTCCAATTTGTCTATTTTTAAATATTCTACCTCATGTTTCTTTACTCTACCCATTAACTCCGAGACAGCATCTTCTGGTGTCTTATTATGAAATAAAACATCATACAGAACTTTTGTAATGGGCATATCCACTCCCATTTGCTTAGCCAGTTGATAAGCTGCCTTCGTTGTCCTGATTCCTTCTACAACCATTCCCATTTCTTCTAAGACTTCCTCTAGAGCTTTTCCTTTTCCTAACATGTTCCCTGCTCGCCAATTACGACTATGGACGCTTGTACAAGTAACAATTAGATCTCCAAGTCCTGACAGACCCGCAAATGTTAATGGATTCGCCCCTAGCTTTACCCCAAGTCTTGCAATCTCTGCCAGCCCCCTTGTCATAAGGGCAGCCTTCGCATTGTCTCCAAATCCTAAACCATTAGTCATGCCAGCCCCAATAGCGATGATATTCTTTAAGGATCCTCCTATTTCCACTCCAATTAAATCTGGATTTGTGTAAACCCTAAAGTGTTGGTTCATAAATAAGTCTTGCACATATGTAGCAGCTTCTGTATTTAATGAGGAGCTAGTTACAGTGGTAGGCTGTCGCATACTTACCTCTTCTGCATGACTAGGCCCTGATAGGGCTACAACTGCAGCCCTTAGATTATGGGGGACTTCTTCTTCAATAATTTCCGATACCCGATAGTGTGTTTCCGGTTCAATCCCCTTACTTGCATGAATAAAAATGGTTGGACTTGAAATATTTCCTATGATATCTTTCAATACACTACGCATGGCTTTTGTGGGAACGACTAATAATATGGCATCAGCATCTACTAGTGACTCCTTAAGGCTCGTACTTCCAACAATTGATTCTGGTATATTTACGTTAGGCAAATAGCGCTTATTTTCATGATTTTCATTAATATCCTTTATTTGTTCTTCCGAACGCCCCCACAAGTACACCTTATGATCATTGTCCGCCAAAACAATGGATAGTGCTGTTCCCCAGCTGCCTGAACCTAAAACTGCTACCTTAGCCATAAAAACCCTCCTTATTTTGAGGTTGCTTTTTGCCCAATTCTACTTTCTTCCCCTTTAAGTAACCTCTCTATGTTCGTTCGGTGTCTCCAAATCGATAAAAGACTTATCGCTACTAGAAAATATAGATAATAGCTTGGATAAGCCAACTGGGGACTAAATACTACTGATATTATAGAGGTTCCAACAATAAAAATTAAGGAACCTAATGAAACGAATCGAGTTATAACAATTGTAATAATTGCAATAATTCCTGAAATAAGTGCAGCAGTAAAAACAAGTGTAGCTAAAACCCCTACAGTTGTAGCAACACCCTTTCCACCACGAAATCCAAAAAATACTGGCCAATTATGACCTACAATGGAAGCCAATCCGCTTGCTGCTGCTATCAAAGGGTCGCTAGTTAAGACAATCCCTAATAATACTGCAGCAATTCCCTTTGCACAATCTAATAACAGAACAGCTATGGCAGGACCTACCCCTAAAACACGTAAAGTATTGGTAGCCCCTGCATTTCCGCTTCCATGTTGACGTATGTCCACTTTTTTAATCTTCTTAGCTATTAAATAGCTAAAACTAATGGAACCGATTAAATAAGAAATTACAATACATATTAACCCTGCCATGGCTTGCCTCCAGATTATTCATTTTTCTTTCTTGCGAGTATTCTAATTGGTGTACCCTTGAAATTAAATGTTTTTCTAATGTTATTCTCTAAATATCTTCGATACGAGAAATGTAGCAATTCTGGATCGTTAACAAATAACACAAAGGTAGGCGGTGCAACAGAGACTTGTGTTGCGTAGTTAATTCTAAGTCTTTTTCCTCCATGATCCGTTGGTGTCGGTGTCATCGTAACTGCATCCACTATTACATCATTTAATACATGCGTTGGTACACGTAAATTATGATTTTCACTTACCTCTTGTACTAATGGAAGGAGGTGATGTAATCTCCTCTTTGTTTTGGCAGAAAGGAACAGAATAGGTGCATAAGTTAAGTATAACAGTTCTTCCCGGAGCTTTTCCTCATATTTTTGCATAGTTTTATCGTCTTTTTCAACAACATCCCATTTATTAACGACTAAAATAACAGCCCGTCCAGCTTCATGAGCGTAGCCTGCAATTTTTTTGTCTTGCTCAATCAATCCTTCTTCACCGTTAATAACCATTAGTACTACATCAGACCGTTCTATTGCCTTTAACGCTCTTAATACTGAGTATTTTTCTGTAGTTTCATATACTTTTCCTTTTTTCCTCATCCCTGCAGTATCGATAACCACATAGTCCTGTCCATCCCTAGTAAAGGGGGTGTCTATAGCGTCACGTGTAGTACCTGGTATATCACTGACAATTACTCGTTCTTCTCCTAAAATAGCATTAACCAGTGAAGATTTTCCCACATTTGGTCTACCGATTAAGCTTATTCGGATCGTATCATCGTCATACTCCTCCCCTTCATCGACAGGGAAATGTTCCACAACCTTATCTAATAAATCACCTAAACCAATTCCATGAGAACCTGAGATTGGTATGGGATCACCTATTCCTAAGCTATAAAATTCATATAAACGATCATGCAAGGAGGGGTCGTCCATTTTATTCACCCCAAGAACTATTGGTTTTTTAGAACGGAATAAAAGTTGTGCTACTTCCTCATCTGCGCCAGTTACTCCTTCTCTTCCATTAACAACAAAGCAAATAACATCCGCTTCTTCTATTGCAAGTTCTGCTTGGTATCGCATTTGAACCATTAGGGGTTCATCATTAATTTCAATACCACCTGTATCAATCACATGAAACTCTCGATTTAACCATTCAGAAGAGCTATAAATTCTATCTCGAGTTACTCCTGGTTTATCTTCTACAATGGCAATACGTTCACCAACTAAACGATTAAATATTGTTGATTTACCCACATTAGGTCTTCCTACAATTGCTAATACTGGTTTAGGCACTTCCATTCCTCGCTTCCTAAGTTACTTTTGGTATAGATTAGTTTGTGCCAATAAATTTCTGGCAAAACACTTTTATAACATTTTTATGCTGTTTTTATTAAAACTGATTTTTTCCACAAAGAATACCCTTCCTAAATCATTGGTTTAGGAAAGGAAAAACATGGCTACAACATTATATCAAAATGAAATACCGTTCCACAAATTTTTTTTAATCTATGCATTTAGTTTTTTGTGACTCGTTGGAGCTGGTTGATAGGTTATTCTATTGCGGAACAAATTCACTGCCAACTCAAGACCATTCCAGCTGATTATACCCAAAAGAGATATGGAAAAAATATCCATAAAGAGATAATCACCGAGAATAACGGAATAAAAGTATATATGGGAACGTTCCCACAACATTAAAGAGAACAATAATTCTCCTTGAAAAAGTCCTGCAATCATAATTGTAATTCGTTTTATATGGTTTTTAATAAAAATAATGGTTGTGATAAGTGCAATAAAGCACGTCATTGTACGGGGAGAAACATACAACCATACAGGTTCAAAATAGATGAAATATTGTACTAATAAATACATCCCTGATATAAAAGTGAGGACTACATAACAATAAATTTTATCACTCCATTTAAGTTTTCCAATATGATAAAAACACAAACATCCCAAAATAATAAAAGACAATCGCAAAGTAATGTTCCAAACGGGAATAACTATAGTTGAACAAATGATTAGTAATAGACATAGGAATACCCACTTTTCACTTCGTTTCTTATTATTGTCAAAAAAGAAAAAACCAATAATAATAAGCCACATTACCCAAAAGAACCAAAAACCCTCCATTATTAAACCTCCTCTCAAAAAAAAATCTCTTATAACATAATCGTCAAAATAATGGGTAAAATATACTTAATTGTTTGAAAAGGCTGTTTTCACAACAGTTTGTTGCTTTGTTTAAAAAGCTTGGCGTAGCGGAAGGCGCGGTGACTCCAGCGGGAAAAGCAACAAGTCTTTCTTGCGTCGAGTAATCGCAGACGTGGACGTGGGTTGCTTTTAGGCGTAATTGGTCCGCCTGCAGCGTATCCAAGCCAACATATTCTAAAAAAAACAATCTATTAGAAAACAGCCTTTTAAAAAAGGAGGATTTAATGTGGGTAAAGATAGACAAGAAAAGAAGCTCCGTAAGGAAGGAAAAGTGGAAAGTGACCGAGACCAAAGTTTGGAATACGGAGGAAGCACGAAATTAGAAAGTGCCGACCAAGCTAGAAAAAGACAGCGTTAATTTAACTGTTAACGTAAAATTCTAAAAGAGGCTGGGACATAACTAAAGTGTTTAATCCGAAATACGAACAATACACTACCTTAGCGGAGGAAATATACGTAAACTCCTGCGGGGGGGCAGAGGTGAGACCCCACAGTGCGTTAGCACGAGGAGGCTCACCAGCCGACCGCGGAAAGGGAAGTATATTTCCGAAGCGGGTAGATTGCACCTACATCTAGTTTGTTCGGATTTCTTATTAGTAAAAACACTTTTGTCCCAGCCTCTTTTTTGTATAACTTTTTATTCTTTTGTACGATTTGCATAATATTCAGTTGAGATTTGACGTTCTTTAAGCCAATTATTAGTTGTACCTTGAATTAAAACAGGTGTCCTTTGTAAATCATTAATATTGCGTGCTCCAACGGCTGTCATAATTACTCTCAACTCGTTGAATATACCCTGTAAATTCTTTGTTGTGCCATCTGCTCCAATCTCATGGAGCCACTTTAAAATTTTCCCAGCCATACCTACAGCATTTGCCCCTAGGGATATGGCTTTTGCTATATGTAATGCATTTTTTATTCCTCCAGTTGCTATAACCTGGATATCTGGTTCGGTATATTTAGCTTCAATAATGGAAACGGCCGTAGGAATACCCCAATCATTAAAAAATTGATACGTCTCTAGTCGTCGGTTATTCTCTATTTTTGAAAAGTTAGTACCTCCGAACCCACCAATATCCACTATTTTAACTCCTGCTTCATATAGCTTCCTTACTGTTTCTTTACTCATTCCAAAGCCTACTTCTTTAACAATGACCGGAACTGGAACAGCCTCACAGATTTTCTCAATTCTTTGTAGAGCCCCAGTAAAATCACGGTCCCCCTCTGGCATGACTAGCTCCTGTATAACATTCAAATGAATTTGTATGGCGTCTGCTTCAATCATCTCAATGCTAGTTTTGGCTTGTTCTACAGTTGCTTCACTGCCCAGATTAGCAAAGATGACTCCTTTAGGGTGCTTTTCCCGGACAATTTGATAGGATCTTCTTTCATTTGTATCTTTGATAGCTGCCATTTGGGATCCAACAGCCATCGGCATTGAAAGTGTATTTGCAATTTCCGCAAGTTGAGCATTTATATTTTCAGTAGCTTTTCCACCTCCGCCAGTCATGGCATTGATAAAAATTGGCGAACTGAGCTGCAGTTCGCCAATGGATGATGCTATTGAAACATCCTTCAGATTTATATCCGGCAGGCTTTGGTGTATAAAGCGAATATCCTCTAACCCAGAGCTGTCTATTTGCCCTGTTTCCATTGCATGATCAATATGCTCTAGTTTCCTTTTTGATCGACTCACCAACATCACCGCCACACTTAAAAAAATTATATTATAAATTTGCAATCTACTTTACTTAATTTTTATATTTTTTTAGTTGATCTCCGATAACATCACCTAATGAAAACCCTGAACTTTCGTCTTCCTTTTGGTATTCCTTCTTCACTTCATTCTCCAATTTCGCTTGTTTTTCTTCCTCGAGGGCACGAATGCTTAACGAAATTCTCTTATCAGTTAAATTTAAATCTAACACCTTTGCAGTAACTGTTTGACCTTCCTTAAGTACCTCAGCTGGCGTCCCGATATGTTTATTTGCAATTTGGGAAATATGGACAAGACCTTCTACACCTGGGACTATTTCAATGAAAGCTCCAAATGATACTAACCTTTTTACAACACCTTCCACTACATCCCCCTGTTTTACCTTTCCTTCAATCGTCTCCCAAGGGCCAGGTAATGTTTCTTTAATTGAAAGGGAAATACGTTCATTATCAGGATCTACCCCTAGTACTTTTACCTTCACAGTATCTCCTTCGTTAATGACTTCCGATGGGGATTCTACATGGTGATGCGCCATTTGAGAAATGTGAACAAGTCCATCTACACCACCGATATCGACAAAAGCACCAAAGTCAGTTAATCGTTGTACTGTTCCTTCCAGTATTTCTCCAGGGCGAATATTAGCTAATGTTTGACGTTTTCTTGCAGTTGCTTCCTCATCTAATACTGCCCGTTGTGAAAGTATTAATTTATTTTTTTCTTTATCCATTTCCACCACTTTTAATTGTAGAGTTCTCCCTTTATAATCGGAGAAATCCTCCACAAAGTGACGTTCAACAAGGGATGCTGGAATAAACCCTCTTACTCCTACATCAACAACCAGTCCGCCTTTTACTACGTCTGCAACAACCGCTTCGAAAGTTTCTCCTGATGCCAGCTTTCCAACCATGTCTTCCCAAGCACGCTCTGCTGCAACAGCTTTTTTGGACAATACTAATTCTTCATCAGTGGACTTAATTACCTTCAGTTCCACTTCATCCCCTTCTTGGATAACATCGCTTACTTTTTCAACGTGCAAACTGGATAACTCACTAATAGGAATGATGCCATCCAATTTATATCCCACGTTTACAAACGCTTGTTTTTCCTCTACCTTCGTAACAGTACCAGTTACAATTTCACCCACTGAGAATGATTTTACCTCAGCCATCTCACTATTCATTTCTTCTACCATTGACAATACCTCCCTAATTAACCAAACAATAATCGGCAACTATTAATTCATTTATGATAACCCCCATGATTACGCCTGAGGGGAAATAAACATCTTATTTTTAAACGTTATTACTTAATTATATTCGTCAAGGAGAGTTTGAATCCCTTCCATTATCTTTTCTGTAGCTTCCTCTGCCGATGCTTTTTCTTCCCTTAGCTTTTCCATAGAAATAGGAGCACCATATACAATAGTTAACTTTGAAAATAATTTATAATTTCCAATAATAGCACAAGGGACGATTGCTGCATTGGAGCGAAGCGCAAAGAACCCTACGCCAGTCAGTCCTTTTTGTAACTTCCTATTCTTACTTCTCGTTCCTTCTGGAAATACGCCAACCATTTCCCCTTCACTCAATAACTTCAGTCCAGTTCTTAAAGCTTGTCTGTCACTCATCCCACGCTTTATAGGAAAAGCCCCAAGCTTCGGTATCAGCCCTTTTAGAATTGGTGCCTCAAACAATTCTGCCTTTGCCATATAACGAGTCGGTCGTTTAATAAAGGCTCCTACTAAAGGGGGATCTAGAGCATGTATATGGTTACTGCATAGCAGCACACCTATATTATCTGGTATTTTTTCTGTTCCAATTACTTTTACTCTGAAGAATAGTCGAAAAAAAGTACGACATAAAAACTGTCCTATTCTAAATAACCGAATGCTCACTTGACTGTTTCCCTTCTTTCCTCAACTAACGAGAGTATTATTTGAACCACATCTTCAATTGTCATAGAAGTAGAATTAATCTCAATCGCATCTTCGGCTTTTCGAAGTGGTGCAATCTCCCTTTCCGAATCAATTTTATCCCTTCGGCTAATTTCTGTTTTCAGTTTTTCCAAATCTGATGGTTGTCCCTTAGATAAATATTCCTCATGCCTTCTCCGGGCACGCTCATCAACAGAAGCAGTTAAAAAGATTTTCAGTTCTGCATTAGGAAGTACCATCGTACCGATGTCACGCCCATCCATTACTGTTCCACCTTCATCCGCAAGTTGTTGTTGACGTTTAACCATTTCCTTACGAACTTCTAAATGCTTTGCCACATAGGAAACATTATTAGTAACGAGTGTTGAACGAATCTCTTCGCTTACATCCTCACCATTCAGAAGAATGCTTTGACTCCCTTTATTAATAAGTAACTGTATTTTTGTATTATTTAATACACCCATTACTTCCGCTTCATTATTAACATCCATTTTTCTATTTAGTACTTCATATGTAAGTGCTCGGTACATGGCACCAGTATCAATGTATATAAAAGAAAGCTTCTCTGCAACCATTTTGGCTACTGTACTTTTACCAGCTCCGGCTGGTCCATCTATGGCAATGTTCATCTGTTTTCTCATGTTGCGAACTCCTTTAACTTCGTATTCACAATTCCTTAGAATCTTCATTTATCTTAACATATTATTAATAAGATGGTCTATTTATTCAGATAATTAACTATCTCAATTACTTTTAGTAAGCTCTTTTTCACGCTTACGGATTACTAATTGTTTTTCAAAACAATATCGAATAATTTTTTGGCGATCTCCTTCTTTGATTTCAGTAAATTGAAGGGACCCTTTCACTTTATCTTCCTCTTGGATGATACGAACTACCTTTGCTCTTGATGTTATATAAAGAATTTCACCCGATTGAAAATGTAGAGAAAGCCATATATCTACTACACTCTTTTCTTTTAGGGGATGGTTAGTTGATAGGAGAAGAGCCATGCCTCCGCCACTAACATCAAGAGTAATCGTTGTAAACGGTTGAAATTCTCCGTGGATTGAATGGACTGCCACATCTATGGAAGTATCTATTCGTACATATTGTCTTCTTTGTATACGAATAAATTGATCAAATCCTGGGTTTCTTAAAATGAGCGAAGGGAATTTACGGTCTATCTTTCCGAGGACTTCTGTGTCAAATAAATATATTGCTTGGTCTTTACCTAGAAACCAGGCTCGAAACTCCGTCCCTTCCAAAAAATAATGGGGTTTCTTCGATTTTTCATCCACTGGGAAATGAATAAGCAGTTGATTTGCTTCTAAGTCTACAACCTTTGTCCTAAAATGTTTTTTCTCCTCAGCACCATTTTTTAATTCTAAGAATACTGTACTACCTGCCTTTATCAAATTAAATTAACCTTCTTTCTACATATTAATCTTGATATTTTATAATTCGATAATTATCAACAGATTCCTTCTTAATACATTGAAATTGATATGTAAATTCACTAGCATTGCATTAATTAAATCAGATGATTCATAATACTTAAAATCTTCGATTTTTTAATGGTTATACAACAAAAAAATCCTTTACAATGGA
>NZ_JAUSUG010000029.1 GCF_030813435.1 Evansella vedderi
AATCACCTTTTTCTTTAGGCTTTGTCTTTTTGGCTCAAATTAAAGAAAAAATATTTACTGAATTTTTAGACTATATTAATGCAATGCTAGTGATAAATTATATAAAAAAATATGTGGTTCCCTTCAAAAAAGTTAACCATTCCCCTCTAATTCTGCTAAGTCATCCAATAAACTTTTCCAATCATTGAAATCATCTGGTTCTTCTAGGTCATATTTGGCCTTCTGTCCACTTAATACATCAGCAAATACAGTGTAAAAATCCCCATTATAACGAGTAGTAAAATGATTAATTTCCTTTTCAATTTCTTTAATCAGATCTTCTTTCGTTTGGTTCCTCAACTTCAGTTGTTGGTGCAAGCTTTGTATTCGTGAAGCCCATAGGCCATCCTTCCAGTAAAAAGCGTTATGTATTGGATAGCAAAAATCCCCAACGTTTGCAACGGTCTCCATGCCATTACTAACCATCTGCATAATTGTTGCTTGGGAAACTCCAAGCTGCTCACATAATTCACTGCTCCGAATTAGATAGGGTGGTTGGTATGTAAAATGTAGTCTCCCGTTTTCGAAGATAAGCAAGTACAGCGAGTCCAAATAATACTTAGTTACTGCAAAGCTCTGTACCGTCAATGAATTGTTAACGAGACAGTCAATGAGGTTTGATAATAGGTATTGTGCCTTTACGGCGTCAATATTTTTGGATATCACTGTGTCATCACTTGGAGAAATTCCTACCACGAAATTATTGAATTTCAACTGGGTGGCATAAGTCGTAAGAGTGAATTTTGTTACATAATTGAACGAACCATCATCTTGGATCTGAGTTACCAATTCGCGGATAATTTGCTGCTTGCCTTCAGAACTATTCGGTTCCACTACGCCACCTCCTTTTTTATCATCATAACAACAATACAACCAAAAAAACAATTTCGTTTCAATAGATAAGCTTTATTGTGAGGATTTCAATAAATCTTGAATTATACTTCGTTAAAGGGCAAGAAACATTTCCCAGAATACGTTGGGGAGTATTTGAAATGAAGGGGATAGGTTCTCCTTAAATTAATGGCACAACAGTTAGCGAAACCAAATACATCTTGAATGGGATCGAAAGGTCGATTAAAATGTTATTAAGAACGTACGTTCCTAACAATTAAGGGATATAATATGGGGTGATAGCAATGATTCGATATACATTTGCGTTTACTACTCATGCTAAAAAACGGTGTATACAGCGTAATATTGATCGATCTCAGTTATGTCGGCACCTCCTTTCAATTCCATTTGACACAGAAACAAATAGGAAGAGAGAGTGGCCGGTGCCGAACAGTAAATTGCTTGTTGTTTTTTCGGATAGTGATTATCAACGAATTATTATTACCGTGAGTTACCAAAAAATAAAAAAAGGCCGTGATCGTAATGAAAAGGAAACAAATTGAGGAATTTGATGATGCTTTCGAGGATGGTGTTTTTGCTTTTCCTCCTAGTCCGTCCGAACCAAAGGTAAAGATTAAAGCATTGGGGGAATACTGCAAACAAAAAGGTGTTTTACCTACAGATTTAACCAATGAAGAAATGCGTCAATTCTTAGATGAAGAGTGATTGGTATGGAGTGTTAGCAAGTTTAATAAAAGTCAATGGAGTTACTTCCTTAGAAGACGGGGACTATCAAATTTCCTACGTCTTCTTTTTTCTTTTTCAAAAGCTTTAGGGTAGATATATCACCAATGTTCCTTAAATTGGAAACCAGATTGGGGTTCAAGTTTTAGTACATGCTGCCGATAAGGTTATTTGTATAGCAGAGAATGCTATTTGATTTAATCATTAAATGAGGAGGTGATATTAGTGAGTTTTACAGGTATGTGTGCTAGTTGTAAACAGCAGTTCAGAGGAATGGTTAATACGTTGTCTGACTATAAGTGTAGTAGGAAATTCGTTTCTTTCTCGTTTAGTGTTGAAGACAGTTTATATACGCAAGAAGGGAAAAAAACAATAGTTAAAAATAACTCTACAAAAACAATAAAAAAGAAATTAGTAGTTAATGAGGAAAAGAATATAATAGTTAAATTCGAGATGAGTGGGTTCATAAGTAGCACAGAATTAAAGGTGTATATAAAAGAATTTGCATCTCAAGAGAAAGTAATGATTATTAATAACCCATACTACACATTAGAAATAAATGAAACAGATGAAGAAACAAATAAAAGTAAAAAGATGATGACTATGGAGGATCTTTTTCAAAGAATTAATAATAGAGTAAATATGAGGAAGTAGAGTGGTATTTAAGTTAGTAACTAGTCCATCTAGTTACTAACTCTTAGCTATTAAAAAAAAGGTATACTCTGACCTTCAGTAGTATTGGCATCTATAACTTCAAGGTGTTAGGTGCATATAGGAGGTGATATAAATGGAACCTATGTCAATTAGTCAACTTGCTGAAAAGCTTGAACTTCATACAAACACCGTAAATAATTGGTTTAGTTTACTAGATGCTAAAAAAATACATCTGGTAAATGTAAAGACTGTCGGCAAAAAAAAGACAAAAACCTATGATGAAAAGGATTATAATGTTGCCCTCTACATTAAAGGCTTAAGAGATGAAGGGATTCTGCTTGAGGAAATAGTAGAAAATCTTCAGAAAAACGTCAGTGTAAGGTTTCATAGTGTTGAAGATCACGATGTAGTAGCTAACAACGGTGATAACAGCAGCATTAATTTACACTCCTTTGAATCGATCCTCATTGAAAATGTAGTGGAAGAAATTGAAACGTGTCAAGAAGGAATCAGGGATATATTAAATGGCCTTGATCGTTTATCTCAATCCACAGATATAGATAGTGGTGATAATACAGAATTCCTGATAGAGAAACTTACAGATCTACGGATCATTGAACTTGTTCTTGAACTTGAGGCACTAGATAAATGGGAGAAACTGCATAACACAAAGTTTTACTGGTTTAATATTTTCAAGAAGAATGAAGCTATCCGAAAAGAGAAATTTGTTAAGAACCATGTTATCGATAATATGGAAGAATATGTGAATAGAAGGCTGTAATTGTGTAATTATAGCCATATGTTAGCTACAATATTGGCCACATCTACTGAAAGTATATACAACCTATATACAAAGGGCCATCAAACTATATATAAATGGTTACCGAAGTATATAGAAATGGCTATCAAAGTATATACGACTTATAAACAAATACACCGTCTTTTCTTCCGTGAAGTGGTCAGGTACAAAGCAAGTATGTTAATATATAGCTTATCTCCAATAGAATGTTGCTGTTGTTGGAGATGACCATCCGGAAACTGCGATAAAAGCATCAAGTATAAGGAGCTCTCAAATCACATTATTGAAGTTCTGAAAATTAAGAATTGTTGTTGCTGATCGAGTAAAAGAAGTAAATAGTAAATGGGAAATGTTCAAAATGGCCGTCAGCGACACCGTCAGCGACTGACGGAGCCACTGACGGGCATTTTGTTATCAAAATACACGTCAGAACCGCGCCATTACTGAATTTTTGGTATGGTAAAAAAAGTGGAAAATAACCAGGACTAATTTATACCCTGATCCTATAAAATTGGGGGATTCTTAATTTGACTATTGAATATTCGGAATTGTTTTAGTGGTGTGAGTATAGTATTGAAAAACCTATTTTAGCAATAAAGTAATAAGGCTTATTTTGGTGGACCAGTAACTAGCTTAATATGATTAGTTACTGGTCTTATTACTTATTAAGGAATTAGCTTCCGTACAATACTCTATTACACGTTTTTCTTGCTCCTGTTACATATATCAAGAAACTTGTTATACTTTCTGTCAGAATGGATCTTAGAGTCCTCATATAGCCACTTTAAAACAGTCATCACTTGGTCTTTTCCTCGTAATTGGAGTCTTCTAATGTTATTGCTTGGATTTGCCGCAAAAAGTTTAGCACGAGCAGGTACGGCTAGTTCGACTTGTATTATTTTACGAATGGATTCCAAAAAGTCTTGTGTCCCCTCAATATCTATTGCATACTGATTATTCCTTGCAAGGCAGAAGGTCCCGTCTCCGTCGATATACCCACGGATAAAGGCCTTATAAAGCATTCTATCTAGATTTTCTGGGAATTTAATTTTATGAGTTTTATTAGGAACAACGCCAAATTTCATTAGATCTTGGGATAACAAAGGAGAGGTAATATCAAGTGACACAACTTCGAAATCTCCTACTCTAGTTTTAGCTGTATGTTCTCGTATTGGATGCTCCGCCTCCATCGCTTCCTTAAATTTAATGATAATATCTTTGTCTTTTCTGGCAAGGGTAATTGTTAACGTTCCCTTTTTAGTGAGGCAACAGTCGGCATAAATAAACCCAAGGAGGTATGCCTTTTCTTCTGTATCAATATCAGTAAAGTAGTTAAAATTCGCTCGGTACATATTCCCCATAATTCCTCGCTCGATACCACGGACCCTCAAATGCTGCCTAACATTCTGTGCACTCATTTTGTACTTCTGAGCCAATTTACTTGTTTTCTCACCTGCAAGATAGTCTTTGAGCACATTAATGGTCCTTTCTCGCGCATGTGTTAATCCAAGGCTTTTTATAATTCTATCGGCAGTTCTAACCGAAACATTGTAGTTATCTTTGATCCAACACTTATCGACATGGTTTAAAAACGATTTTGCTCTAATTTCCTCTAGCTGCTCTTTTGTTAATGGCATTGCTATTTCCTCTTTTCTCTATTAATCTTTACTCCTCTGGAAAATAGTGAATTCACATTTATGTTCATTACAGGCGGGAGTAATGCAAAAGGGAATACTTATTGGCCAATAAAGTAATTCAACCTGTATAAATTAAGATTAATAGACGAAAAGAAATTAGCCAAACTGAGTAGGGGGTAGGTGAAGGGGAATAAGAATCATAATAAACCAAACGTTAATTTTTTCTGTTTTCTATCTCTTGTTGAACAGAGAAAAACTATAAAAGTGAAGCTGGACTGGCTTGAATTAGTTAAACTTATTATGTGCTAAACTAGATATAAGAAAAAATTTAGGAGGTTGGCAATGAAAGAATTACATATGACTATTTCTGCTACACCAAATTCAAACATTGCTGGGCTTATGGCTAATGAAAGTCCACTTTTAAAAGTAGGGCTTCTCTATGCTGATAAAGTAATGCTTTCAAGTTTTAGTTCTGCATTAATGATTGATTTTGCAAGAATGTATTCTTTTACAACCCTTGAAAAACTTCAATTTATGAAAGAAAATTTGGCTATATTAGAAAAAGATGAAGAAGAGTTATATGTAAAGCAAGTTCGATTGGAATATCTTATACAGTTAATGACTAAAAGAAAATTAAAGCCAATCGAAAAGCAAGAGAAGCTCCAATTGCAAAAGGGACTAAATCAACAATGGTTGCCATTTAGAGAAGTTATTGAAAATTTAGTTGTAAGAACTGGAATGGAGGATTTAATTCGTTTTGTGGAAGACGATATACTAGAACTTCAAAACTTAACGCCCAAAGATAATAGCATGGACAGTTTAATGGAAGATTGGTTTGAGAAGATAGACAGAACTCTTTTAAACCCAAATACATATCCACTCTTCGATAAGACTATTAGCTCATTAGTAGGGCAAGCACAGAAGGTTGTCCAATCTTTAGGCCTTCAAAATGTTACGAAAAAACATATATCAGAACGTGCATCTCACGCCGGGTTTGTATCAGACGTATATCAGAGATTACCATCATTTGAGAAAGCTAGCTTTGATGAAATTATGGACATTAGAAAGGAATTAAAAAAGCCTTTGGATAATTTTAGGTCAGTGATGCTGGAGTATTCTCAAGAAATCAATAGTGTACCTTGGGAAGAGGAGTTTGATTATGAAGCCCAAAAGTTATATCTGATGAAAGTTGTTCCAGCTGTTAATAAAGTAGATGAAGCTTGTAAAGAGAATAAGATGCTTATGAAAGTAATAAATAGAGTAGTTAGAGATAATGCGGTTAGATGGAGCGGTCTAGGTTTGGGAGTTGTCTCATTAACTGAATTAACGAACTTACTTTACTTAAATGCTATACCGGTTGGGTTAGCTACAATTGATGGAATCAATGAATGGAAAGAGCAAGAAAAAAGTAATCGTAATATGAAATTGTATTATTATAATGCAGTAAGTAAAAAATTTAACTAATCATTACATTAAAGAAAAGAGACCTAAGAAGGCAGGAAGTAGTTCAGTTTTAGATTAGAATTTTCAAATTCGTCCAATCCGATTGAACTGAACCCCCATTTTTTAGAGTGTGTCTAACAAATGGGGGTTCAATTCAAAGATCTAAAGTTGGAGGTGTTAATGAATAATAGGACAGTGCTATACATTTAACAATAGTTGTTATCAATAATTTTATTTTTTTATCAACATTTCAGCCAACTGATCCAATTGTTTTTTGATATTGGTGAAATCCGTATCCATATCCAATGTCTTAACTGCTATTCGATTTCCACTTATTAAAAAATCATTATCTGGTACAGTATCTTCGTCTGTCTTTGCATAAAGTAAAACCCCACTCACGTTTCCGGAATTTGTATAATCCTTGTTTTTTACATATGTAAAAATCTGATACATATTGTGAGAGTGAAAACTTCTGCTATCAAAATAGCTGTTTCTTTGCATTGTTTTTTCATAGTATTTAGTATCGATAATTAACGTTTTCCCTTCATATTGGAGAGTAATATCTGTTTTCATGATAGGCAGAAATTCAACAATACCATCATCTACATCCCAATTAATATGAGAAGAGGAAGCTTTAAATTGCGGAAAATGTTTTCGGTAATACTCCAGTACAAACTTCTCAAAAAGCCGATGCATATGTTGATTATCCATAAATCTTGCTAGTTTACGATTTCCCTCTTGTTCGGTAAGTAGCAATCCCTTGATAACTAAGTAACATACGTTGATCAGCATCTTATAGGTTGCATTGTTTCGATGGTACTTTATGCCCGACCATTGTATTCTGCGATAGTCTACCTCTTCGACGTTCGAAAAATAGAGCAGTATTTTCTTTAAGTCCCTTTTATTCTCCCCTGAAACTTCCGGAGTCTTTATTAATAACAGGGCAGTAGTTTTTAATATTTGATTCATATAGGAGTTTTCCGTATATTCATCAAAATTACAGACTAACTGCTTGTTGAGCATGGTTTGTTGCTTTACAGAAAGAGATACATTGATCTTCCCTCTTGGAGACCTAAGGGACTCCGTTTTATCAACATAGTCCCTGCCTAGCCCCCGTTTTATTTGATTGCCGATGCCCTTTGCTAGTATTGCGGCAAATAAATCAGCTGTATACTCAAATTCTTCAGTTTCTAATTTTGCATAGTTTACCTTATTCAAAACCTGAAAGGCATAAGCTAGCATATGGTAAATATTTTTAATTCTAATCATTTAGAACACCACGAAGTCGATTTGTCCATAATTCCACTTTAGATGGTTCATCAAACCAATATTCATCTAACAAAGGGATTAATTCATATTCTATAACCGATGACATCCATTCATCTGTTACTTCTTCATCAGAACATAAAAAACTGTGTCCTATCTGAAATCCACTACCCAAAGATTCGTCTTCACTTATGTAGTTGTTTAAAGCTTTAATTTGCTCAACAAGTGCAGTGAATTTTGAGTTATTTTCCTGGTTCATTATTTCCAGGAAGCCATCAGAATCAAATGCAGCCTCTAGCTTATAGAAAGCAAATCTTCTTCTAAGGGCATAATCAATCATGGCTAGACTTCGGTCTGCCGTATTCATCATTCCAAGAATATATACATTTTTTGGAACAGAAAATAATTCATTTGCATAAAGAAGACGAAGTTTTTGCCCACGCTTGTCATTTTCAATGAGCATCAGAAGTTCTCCGAATATTTTACTTAAATTTCCGCGGTTAATCTCATCAATAATAAAGAAATAATCGCGATCGTTATCTTTTTCTGCTTTTTTACAAAACTCATAAAATGGTCCTTCTGAAAGTTCAAACCCATTATTTGTTGGACGATATCCCATAATAAAATCTTCATAACTATAGCTTTGATGGAACTGCACCATCATCACACGATCCACATCTTTCTCCCCCATAATAGAATAAGCAATTCTTTTAGCAGCAAATGTTTTTCCTACGCCAGGTGGTCCTTGTAATATGACGTTTTTCTTCTTTTTTAGGAGATTTACTATTTTATGGTAACGATTTTCAGGTATAAAGACTTCATTAAGAAAATCTTCTTTAGTATAAGGATCATAATCAACTTCTATTTCTTCTATATCCTCATCGTCTTCATCAATAAACAGATTTTCCAGTTTCCGTACATAATCCGTATAGGGGGTAATATCGGTAAGTGTCTTATTGACAGCTTTACCTGGATGATCCCATTCTCCATTTTCTACCCAATTAACTTTATGAATATGTTTATATTCATCTCTAGTTGGATCATACATATATTCTGATTCAACAATTCCCTTTCCTATTACTGTTGAAGTTCCTTTTTTTACATAAACCGTATCTCCTGGTAATATTTCGTTAGCGAATTGCCAAGTTGCATGTGCAGCATTCATATAAGTATATTCTTGTCCATATAATTCTTTCATTTTGACTTTCATTTTTTGTTTAGAAGAGAACTGACTTAAATCCCCCAGCTCATCCCAACCAATTCCCATAACACCTTGAGAGTAAAATTTCTCCCATTGGGAAGCATTTTGGCCAGGCGAATAAATCCAGTATCTTTTTTCCTTTTCGTTTACAACATCTGAAGGGGAAGAGGAATCTTCATCTCGTTGCAGCTTCATTTTATCTGTCCATTTGAGGAATATGTCACTAGCTATATCATCATTCATATCGGCGGTTCGTCCTATTTCAGTTAGTGACCATGTTCCTCGAATAGAATTATCTATGTAACCCTCATAAACCAAATAATTTCTTGCGAAAGCAACTTCATTATCAAACTTTTTAACGCCACTTTTTCCACGAGTTTCACCTAAAAATTCACCTGTGAGATTTAAGTCCGATGCTATTTGTTGACGTACTTCTGCTGGTGTACCAGAGCCTCCAAGTGCTTTTAAAGCATTTATAAGTGGGACAAACCACTTAAGAAAGCTAGCATTCGATTTCTTGTCGTCTACTTCTTTTGGTGATGGTGATTTCCATGCTGCAAATGATAGCTCTGGAAAACTTTGGTGTGGGAATTCTTCTATTTGAAATTTGTCTTTAAAGTAATTAATTAGTTTTAAGTAATCATTGGTATTAGGTAAGTCCTTCAGTTTTGATATTTCTGTTATATCATTTGAATAGGGACTATTTTTCTGTAATAAGTAGGTTCTATTTCTTTCATCAAGGTTTAAATAAAAAAATGGGCGAATCCAATAGAGGCCCATTGTTAAATTCCATTTAACACCTCGCTGTTTTCTTACTTTTTCATAAATATCGGTAAACTTTTTCTTTGTATCTTCGGATGGATGATCTGCGTATTGTATTCCTGTTTCAAAAACGTTCCAAAGATTTGGAATATCATCTGCCTTTCTACGATCTTTAGATGCAAAAAACCATGCTCTCATATTGTTTAATACAGGGATACCATCAAAATCAGTTGGAACAGAAGCATCAACTCCAATCCTATTACTAATTTCTTTAGCGATCACAATACGATTTTCATTGGTTATTCCTTTGTTAAAACTCCCAAGAACAGTGAATGGACAAATGTCGTCAATGGGTTGGTCATTTTCAATAAAAGGGTACCGTATCCCTAAATCACCATAGACTTCTTCAAGCATATTCAAAAGTTCCGGCCTTTTATTTTTGTACTGTAGCAGTTTGTCAGCAAATTCCATGTAAAAAGCAGTCCAGGTAAAAGAACTAGTAGTTGGATTAACGGTTTTCATTTAAACACCTCTAATCATTTTTATAATCGAAATGGATGGAGCTACCTGAAATGGTATTTAATATTAGTCTAATTTTTATTATAAGGACTTAATCTTATTAAATAAATAGGTGAGCTTTATTCATGTATAAGACTTAACGTAATACAACCCCAATACCCTTAGGTTCGTAATTAACTTACTGTGAAGGCTTAAGCAGACCGTAACCCAGGTAAAATGGATCTTATTCCTTAATGGATATATCTACTTCTTAACAGATACTTTATAAAACAACATTTATTTACACACGAGCTTAGTAAGGATTTAAAAATCTTCAGGCATTACGTACTTCATTAGCCATCTATAGAATAGTTTTCGACAACCACGCCAAGATGATCTCGTCCAATATCTTGCTTAACGATATAATGAAAAGGAAAAGAAGCAAATTAATATTGAAATAATTGATTTGAGTCCTTAAATAAGTAGGTGATTTAATTAGAGGAATCATATGTTTATGTGGTGGCTCAATCAGGAGTACAATTCAAGCTGTAGAATTTCTTTACAGCTATTCTACTTGTACATACTGTAGTCCTCTTTAACTAGACAGTTTAATATTTATAAAACTAATCGAAAATTGTTTGGATTTAAACCAGTAACTACTAAAGGTATTATTGCCCGTTAAACCAAAATAGTTTAGCTTATCTAATTTTTTGGTGATACTTTCTCCTAAGTCAGGTTAAGTCGTTTACTACTTTTATACATCAATGATTATCTCTCCATATTTATAAATTACATGTTCATTTTCAAATGAATCTGTAGCTATTGATTTAATTAGAAAATGAAGGTGTTTAATTTAATATGGTGATAATAAATATTAAGGTAGTAAAAATTACCTAAAATAAGATAAAATAAAAATATAGTAAAATATGGAATAGTGATTGGTGTTCTGGAAATATCATGGAAATATCTTCAATAGGCTGTTTGAACAAAGGAATTTATTCGGAACAGTGCTAGCTAACAAATATTTCTATATGTCGAACTTACTGGTCATGGTTTTTGTTGATTTAAGGCTTAGAATGTTTAGAATGATTATTCCATAGGTAGAGATTTATATTGGGATATACTGATTTAAGAAAAAAATTATTAGGATTAAAATTAAATAAAGATTATATATCTTGATTCTCTAAAGCATTAAATTATAAAAGTTAGAAGTTTCAATGACATTACAGTATGGAAACTTCTATGCGTAAAATATTATAAGTAGTTGTTAGAAATTATTAAATAATGTTTGTGAATGGTTAATAATGGGGTGAGATAATTGCATCAAATAAATAAGGATATTCCAAAGAGCGGTCAACTTGTTGTTGTTAGAGGTAGACCAGCAATTGTAAGAGGAGTTCAGGAATATAGAACAATGGACAATCATTTTTCTTATGGTGTCGAAATTGCCTATACTGACGGTTGGAATTACCCAAATAGTGACTTTATTATTTGGGAAAATGAAGTTGGAGCTAGGATTATCAAAGGGAATATGTTACCGAAAATAGATAACCACTCAATTGCGCCGGATAGACCTGAGAATCTTCAAGCATTTTTAGACTCATACAAATGGTCCTCTATAAACCGTTTGGATGAAAATGAAGTTAATGATATTAAGTTAATAGGACCTTGGCAAAGTGCCATACAAATTGAAGATTATCAGCTATATCCTGTATTAAAAGCTCTTTCAATGCCTAGGGTATCATTACTTCTAGCTGATGATGTTGGTTTGGGAAAAACTATTGAAGCTGGTTTAATTATTTCAGAATTGTTTGCAAGAAATAAGGTTAAAAGGATTTTGATAGTCTGTCCAGCGGCATTACAAAACCAATGGAAAGAGGAGTTGAAAGAAAAATTTTATCTAGACTTTGAAATTGTAGATAGAGATCGAACATTTAGACTCCAGAAAGAATTTGGTATTGATTCCAATCCATGGGCCACGTTTCCGAGAATTATTACTTCTATGGACTATTTAAGACAAAAAGATATCCAGGAGTCTTTTAGAAGCGCTAATGAACAAATATGTGGAAACAATGAGTCCTTATTACCATGGCAATTGTTAATTGTTGATGAAGCCCATAACTTTGCTCCAGCAACCTTGGGTAAAAGTAGCGAAAGATATAAGATGCTTCGACAATTTAGTTTGCAATTTGAACATAGATTATTTTTAACAGCAACCCCGCATAATGGCTATACTCACTCTTTTACGGGTTTATTAGAATTGCTTGATCCGGTTCGTTTTACTCAAAAAACAAGTATGGACTCTGAAGACCTAAGCCAGATTAATTTAACTATGGTAAGGAGACTAAAATCAGATTTAAACAAAATAAGTGGTGGTAATCGATTTGCTAACAGGTTTGTCAAATCCCTAGATATTTCGATTAGAGGGTTAGAAAAAGACTTGTTTATCGCCTTACGGTGGTATAGAAACAAAGGATCTAAATTATTAAAAACACTAGGCAAAAAAGAAAAATATATAGGGGATTTCTTATTTAATTTATTAACAAAAAGATTATTATCAAACAGTTATTCATTTGCTTCTACATGGTGGCAACATGTTGCAGGGTTAGATAGGGATATGCCTGCTGTAGATGAATTAAACTATTCGATAAACAGGGTAGAAGCTCCAATAAATGATGATACGGAAAAGAATGATCGAGAAGACGATATGCTTCGTAAGGGGGGAGCGTGGCTTCACCGATTTTCAGACGATTTAAAATCTGAGATGGAAAACGTCTCATCTATTCTTAGAGAGATGGGGTTAGGAAAAGATCTTTTTCAAATTTCAACGAATCAATTTACAGTGTTTCCACCTGATGCTAAATGGGATTGTTTAAAGGAATGGATTTGTTCGAATTTAACAGATAAAGGTAAATATTTGCAAGAGGAACGTGTAATCATTTTTACAGAATATAAACAAACTATGGATTACTTTGTTGAACGCTTTCGTAGTATTGGAGTAGAGGAGCCAGTATTACAATGCCTCTATGGAGGCATGACATCTGAAAGAAGACAAGAAATTAAGAAAATGTTTAATGACCCGTTAAGTTCCGTCAGAATCCTTCTTGCTACAGATGCAGCTGCGGAAGGTATAAACTTACAAACCAATTGTAGGTTTATTATTCACCTAGACATTCCTTGGAATCCTATGCGGTTGGAACAAAGGAATGGACGTGTTGACAGGCATGGACAATTTAGAGACGTTATTATTCATCATTTCAATAGTGCTGATGAAGAGGATATGAGGTTTATGTCAAGAATTGTAAGTAAAGTCGATAGAGTACGGGAAGATCTTGGTACAGTGGGGCAAGTTTTTGACCAGGCTATTATTAACTATTTTAATGATAAAAATATTGATGAAGATAAAATGGACTCTTGGGTAGAATTGACAAGAAGTAACATTTACGAAAAACAAGACCTTTCTGAATCAGACAAGGGAAATCAGAAATTATATAGTCAATCTTTACAACGTTTGAGGTTAACAGAGATGGAGTTAGGACTAGAAGAACATAGATTAGCAAATGTTTTGACAAGTGCCATGATTATGGAAAATGGTGAGTTGAAAGAAGTAGAACCTGGGGTTTATAGAATAACTCAAATTCCTCCCTCTTGGAAAAAGATGATAACGGAAAACCTTGAGATTTCAGGTGGAGTAGCCCAGGGAGCTTTACCCAAAATTGTTTTTGATCCAAGTTACTTTGAAGAACTTGTTAATAATCGTAAAGTCTTTAAAAGTAAATCCGACACAGTATTATTAAGATTAGGACATCCTATAATGCAAAAGGCACTATCTACAATGAAAAAGGCATTATGGGATCAAAATGGACTTGGACGTTGGACAATTGAAAAGACGAAACTTCCAAATGGCTTTAACCAAATTTTGGTTATTCACTATATCCTAGAAGCAAATAATAATTTAAGAGAAAATTTTCATCAGGAGTTTATTTCGGTACCATTTCAAGTAAGTGGTGAAATATTAATACCATTAGAAAAAGAGTTTTGGAATCAAATTAAGAACGTACCAAGAAATCCTTTAAATATTGAGGAACTAAAAAAGTGGAGACATCAATTATCAGATCAATGGATGGATTTTGAGCCCCAATTACGTCAATATCTAAAAGAAAGAAAGCTTGAGGCAGAGGTCAATATTAATACGCATCTAAAAGAAATGTCCCGAAAAGTAATAAAAAATGAATCAGATCGTTATGATAGAAGGATTAAAGAGCTACGAAAAAGCAGTCAATCAAATGCTCAAAAAAAGTTACTTAAGGAAATTGAGCAACAAAGAGGAGTTCTAGAGCAAGGTTCACTATTTGTGGAGTTTGATATTGAAGAAAAACAAAAACTGCGTGAATTAGAATTACAACTTGAACTAATTGTTCAAAATTATGAGTATATGAGAACGGTTTTAGAAAGAGAAAAGAAAAGAGTAATTGAACATGTTTTTCCTAAACGATTTAATTTAGCTCATATAGATATTCAACCCTTGGCATTACAATACATTGTAAACACAATGTAAGGAGGTTTTAAAATTATGGCAGTAATTGCTTCCACAGATCCATTTAAATGGTGGAGCGAATTAAAACACGGAGGAATGCTCATTTCTCCTCCAGTGCTGGAGGAATATTTTCCAAACGAATCTAATATTACACCCTCTACGTATCGAGTTTTAAGGGATAATTATACTACTTTTTTATCCTGGTTTGAACAAACGCAAGATTTAGCAAAGGGGGAGACTTATCGTATACATCGCTGGTTAGATGTAGTATTAGAAAAATTATTAGGGCACAATGAGCAGTTGTGGTTAAAAGGAACAAATATAGATGATAAGTATACTGTAGAGACTCCTTTAAAAGAAAAAATTCGACCTCACAGAATTCTTTTTACTGATAAAGAACAAAAAGACCCACAACTATTTGTTTACATAGATAAGAGTAAACGAATTGGGTTAGGTAAAGGAAAGCATAACTATAGTAAATTGCTAGAATTGTTAAGGGTATCTGGTGTGAAAATGGGATTAATAACAAATGGGATTCAATTTCGTTTGTGCTATGCAGGGGTAGATCATGAATCCTGGGTAGAATGGGATGCAACAACTTGGTTTGAAGAAGGGGAATTGCGTTACCAATTAAATGGATTATTGACGTTATTAGGCTCAATGGGCATGAAGCCACGGGAAAATTTTAAATACCCTTTACTAAAAGCAGTGGAGGAGTCGAGAACAAGACAAAGCGAACTATCTTCAGTGTTGGGCGAACAAGTTCGAGAGGCGATTGAGCTAGTACTTAATCAAACTTATATTTCCTTAAAAAAGAATCCTGATTTAGCTACTAAACTAAACTTAGTTACCTCTTCATCGGAAACTTTAAATTCAGACTCTCTAAATGCTATCTATCAGGCGTCATCACGAATAATCATGAGACTAGTTGTCGTCTTATTTGCTGAAGCTAGAGGCCTACTTCCTAGGGACATTTCTACTTATAATGAAAGTTATAGTCTTGAAGGAGTTTATGAAAAGCTTAAAAATGCACTAATTTATGAAGGGGCTTATACTTTAACACAAAGAGGTAATTCTTGGTTGAGAATAATCTCATTGTTTCGTGTAATATCAAAAGGATCATTTCATCCAAATTTACCAATTAGGGCTTATGGTGGTTTACTTTTTAAAGAAGGTGAACTAAATCAAGAAGACTTAGTGTTAAATATTATCCATCTAATAGAAAGTGAATATTTTGAGATAAGTGATTTTACTGTATACCAAATACTGGAAAAATTAAAAATAGGTAAATTAAAAGTTAAAAGAGGAAGATCTACAGCTTGGGTAAAGGGACCTGTGGACTTTTCAGAATTACGAACGGAGTATATTGGTATGATGTATGAAGGGCTTTTAGATTATCAATTAAAGTCTGCAACTGAGCCAATTGTATTTTTAAATTTAGGAAATGAACCAGCCCTACCCTTAAATACACTAGAGAGTATGTCGAATACCGATATAAAAAATTTATTTGAAAAAGTGAAATCCGAAAGTAGTGATAATAATAGTGATTCGGATGATATGGAAGTAGATCATCAAAATAGTCCGTTTAGTGTAGATAAAGAAGAAGTATTTGATATGGAAGAGCAAGAGGAAGTACATTTTACACGAGATGAAGAGTCTTTATTGCAGGAACGAGCACTTATATGGGCAAAAAAGGCTGTCGAAATAAGTGGAATGATAAAAAAAACAAAGAAAAATACTGAGCGGTATATTTACGAACAGAAACTCGAGAAAATAGCAAGTAACATTGTTAAACAGGTCCTAACAGATGATGAATTTTATTTAATTCGTTGGGGGGGGAACAGAAAAGGTTCAGGTACTTTTTATACTAAACCAGGGTTGTCAATTCCTACTGTTAATAAAACTTTACAACCATTATTATATGAGAATGACAAAGCAGGAAATTTAATACCTCGTTTACCTGAGGAAATATTATCAGTAAAAGTTTGTGATCCTTCTTGTGGTTCAGCATCTTTTTTAGTAGCTGCTTTGAATTATACCACTGAAGCATTATTTCGATCTATGATGTATTTTAGTCGCTATAAGAAAAAAGGTAGTAAAAATACAATATTGTTACCATTTGGAACTAAAGTAAAAGGCCACCTACAAGAAGATATAGTAAAAGTTACACCGGAAGATGAAAGATTTGAAGAAGTAGTTAAAAGTCAGCTAAAAAGATATGTAGTTGAACGGTGTATTTTCGGTGTTGATATTAACCCTATGGCAGTTGAATTAGCAAAATTAAGTCTATGGATAGAGACTATGGACAGGGAACTTCCTTTTACTTTTTTAGACCATAAAATAAAAGTTGGAAATGCTCTTGTCGGTTGTTGGTTTAACAATTTTATGGATTATCCAATTCTTGCTTGGAGTCGGGATGGTGGAGATAGTTCTCATACAAATGGTATTAACTATAAAAAAGAAGAATGGTCTAAAAATATAAAAAAAGCATTACAAGAAAAAATAAAACCAGAGATAGTTGATTATATTGAATCGTTAAATGGACAATCTAAATTATTTGAAACAGCTGAAGACTCCGGAAAAGATATCCTTGCTCATATTTTGACAGTGTTTAATGAGATTCATGATACAGCTCTATCTGCTGAAGGAATACGTCAAAGGGAAAAGTTATATAAAGAAAAAATCGTACATAATAGTACATTTCAAACTTTAAAGAATGCTTTTGACACTTGGTGTTCGCTATGGTTTTGGCCTGCCGATCAACTTGACGATGCACCTACCCCATCGAGTTTCCTTGACCCAGCTGAAAAAACTGTAAATATAGTTAAGAAACTAGCCAATAAATATAAATTTTTTCATTGGGAATTAGAGTTTCCAGATGTATTTACCTCGCAAAATTCAGGGTTTAATTCTATAATTGGAAACCCTCCTTGGGATGTAAGTAAGCCGAATTCGAAGGAGTTTTTCTCTAATTTTGACCCTTTATATCGGACATATGGTAAGCAGGAAGCTATTAGAAAACAAAAGGATTATTTTAAAAATGATAAAAATATTGAACGGGATTGGTTATTGTATCAGGCAGAATTTAAAGCCATGAGCAATTGGATCACTAATGTTGCTTTTCCTTACGGGGATGGCCAATTCCCTGGTTCACAGAAATTAAACTTAATGCAAAAAGGAGGGCAATGGAGAAAAAGCGATTCGTTACATAAAGCCTGGTCCTTATTTAGAGAAAATAGGCTAGGGTTTGTGGATTCTAGACACCCTTTTAGATATCAAGGATCTGCTGATCTAAATAAATATAAATTATTCGTTGAAGCATCTCATTCCCTCCTAAACGAAAAGGGAAGATTAGGAATGATTGTTCCTTCAAGTATTTATACAGATAAGGGGTCAAGCGATCTTAGGAAGCTATTCCTTGATAATAGTAATTGGGAATTAATATTTAGTTTTGAAAATAAAAATAAGATCTTCAAAATCCATTCATCCTATAAATTTTGTATATTAATTATAAATAAATATGGAAAGACGGGAGAAATTAAAACTTCTTTTATGAATCATGATTTATCCGATCTGGAAAAGCATATAAATGATACAATGCCTTACAGCCGTAATCAATTGCAAAGATTTAGCCCCAATAGTTTAGCTTTATTAGAGTTTCGAAATAATAAAGACCTTGACATAGCAGAAAAAATATATTCAAACTCTGTACTGTTAAGTGATGGTGGAGAACATTGGAAAATAAAATATCAAAGTGAGTTTCATATGACTAGTAAATCAAATTTGTTTTTTAATTTGAAATATGTGGAAAACCATGGCTATGAAAATGATATTTATGGAAGATGGATAAATAATAACGAATCATCAATTATGTTACCGTTATATCAAGGTGTGATGATAAATCAGTTCGATTTTAGTACAAAAGAATGGCTATCTGGAACAGGTTTAAATGCAGTATGGGAGGAAAATAGTTGGGAGCAAAAGAGAATTAAGCCCCAATTTTTAATTAAAGAAGATAATTATCTTGAAGAAATAGAAGAAACTGGTGGTATAAAGGTTTGTTTTAGGGATATTGCAAGAAATACTGATACACGTACTATGATTGCTAGTATTATTGGTGACTTCCCTTGTGGAAACCCGGTACCAGTTCTTAGGTTAGAGGGTAATAATATTTTTAAGTATTTATTTTTAGCAGCAAATTTAAATAGTTTTTGTTATGACTTTGTTATAAGACACAGGTGTGGGGGAACTCATTTAAACTATTTTGTAATAAGTGAATCTCCTTTATTGAAATTCGAAAATATAAGTGAACAAATTATCCACAAGATATGTTCTAGTGTTGCTTCATTAAATATGGCACATAATTTATTTGCACCTTACTGGTTAGGCTTAAAGAAAAATATTTCTGGTCTATCGAGTAAACCATGGAAACAACATTGGGCACTTACAAGTCATGAACGTACCAGATTACGTTGTGTAATTGATGCAATTATTGCTGAATTGTACGGTTTGACCTACCAAGATTTTGCATGGATTTTACGTAATGACCTATCAGATCCAAAAGGTTTTTGGCGTGTTGATAAAGACAAACCTCAAGAGTTTCGCCAAACTACGTTAACATTAGAAGCATTTAAGAGAGTAAAAAATGTAGGGTTAGAGGCTTTCTGTAAAGAAGATTGGCAATTACCTTCATATGTTGCTCAAGAGTTGGGCAAAAGGTTTTTGCCTTCTCAACTTAAATTATCCATCGAAGAGTCTTGGGAAGAATGCGAAAAACATGCAATTAATATTCAAGAAGAGAACAAAATGAACGAAATGGTCCAGTTTAATGAAAAAGAATCATTAGTAGCAGATAAAAAAGAAAGTTACCAAATTAAATTCGATTTCTAATCTTGGAGGTGCCCATGGTAAATAAATTGATTAATCCTATCAAATTTGCTAATCAAGTAAATGAGCAGTTTTTGAATTATCAATTGACTGCATTTCCTTTAACTGATTCAGATTTAGCATCGCAAGCACGAACTTTAATTAAAGGCAGTTTAGGACATTCTCCACTAATAAAAGGACCTTATGTAAGTTTAAGTAAATTTTTTAGAGTAGGAAGGAATTTATTTGACCTTGCCAGAACTGGTGAGGTCCATCCTGCTCTACCAGGCTTAACAGAGTTCCCCACTTTATTTGCCCATCAAGATAAAGCTTTAGAATATATAAAAGCTGATAGTCACTGTCTAATAGCAACAGGAACTGGCTCAGGGAAGACAGAGTCCTTTTTATATCCTATATTAGATCATTGCCTTCGTTTGCGTGATCAGGGTACTCCTGATGGCGTAGTAGCGATTTTAGTTTATCCTATGAATGCGTTAGCAACTGATCAATTAGATAGATTACGAAAAATGCTGGTTGGATCTGGTGTTTCTTTTGGTATGTATGTTGGTAGTACGCCTTCTGATGAATCTGAACTAGAAAATGTGATTAAAATGAGAGAGGGCGAAGGTAGAGAAGAGCTTGTTAACTACACAAATCAATACAGTCAACATAAAAATATTGTAATTTCCCCACCTGAAGAAAGAATAACTGAAAAGGAAATGAGAGACCGTCCTCCCCGTTTACTACTAACGAATGTTAATCAATTAGAACTGTTATTAACTAGAGGGAAAGATTTAGGAATGTTTTTAAATGCACCTCTAAAATACTTAGTTTTTGACGAGGCACATACATATAGTGGTGCTGTTGGGGCTGAAGTTTCCTGTTTAATTCGGCGTTTACGGACTTTTTGTGGTAAGACTGCGGATGAAATAGTTTGTATAGGAACATCTGCAACTGTAACTGATCCAACTGACACAGGAGAAAATGTTGCACAATTTGCACAAAGATTTTTTGGTGTTGATCCTCATAGAGTAACTTTAGTAAAAGAAGAGTATCAAAAAGAACAATTTCCTGATAGTCGATACTTACCTAATTATAGTAAGGATCAAATAACAGGATTATTAGAAAAAGTTCTTCTTACTTTAGAAAATGATAATATTCATGATTTACAAATTGTTTACAAGGAATTGACTGGAGTCGAAATTGAGTTGGAAAAAAGTACATGGAAGCAAACACTTTTTGAAGACTTTAAGAAGAATGAGTATATTTATGCATTACTTCAAGGTTTAAATCAACCTTATCATATCACTGATGCTGTTAAAATGATTAACAAATATTTAGAACGACCTTACGATAATATTGAAGAATGGATGAAAGAAGAATTATTATGTTATCTTGCGCTTGGAGCAGCAGTTGAAAAAAATGAAAATCCTTTACTAAGACCCAAAATTCATTACTTTGTAAAAGGCTTAGAAGGTGCAGTTATTACTTTTAATGAAGATTATAAAGGTAATATTCGCAGTAACCTTAGTTTGAGTGTTGATGAAGCTCTAGAGAAGGATAACGTGGAGCGAACTGCATGCTTTCCAGTATTAGTTTGTAAACACTGTGGTCAGCATTATCTTGAAGGGTATTATCCTAATATATCATTCCAGAGCGGATTAATGGTCGGTGGGGATGCAGAGGAAGATAACGTCATATGGATTCCGACTGATGAGGCAGAGGGAGGTAAAAGGCTTCTCTTTACTACAAATCTTATCTCTGATTCTGATGATGAGCTAATCATAGAGAGTAAAGGGAAGAAAAAAGCTAGCAAAAAGCGTAGTGTACATTATATTTGTCGCTGTTGTGGAACAATACACCGTAATCAAGGGGAATGTCTAAATAATAAATGTAAAGTAAACGGTAAATTAGTACCTATTTGGGTTATACATTCAGAAGAGGGACTATCCTCATGTTTGAGTTGTGGGCAAAGGGGAAGAAAGATTGGTGAAAGGCTCATAGAACCAATTCGAGAGTTTAAAGCGACAACAGCTGCAGATGTTCATATTTTGGCACAAAATATGATGAATTCCGAAAACGAAGGTAAAGAACAAAAACTTATCGTTTTTTCTGACAATAGACAAGATGCAGCATTTCAATCTGGATGGATGAAAGATAGGGCACGACGCTACCATTTTCGTCATATTATTTACGATTATCTTCGCGATAAAATAGAGCCGACTTCTATAGGTGATATAGAACTATACCTAATGGAAATCTTTAAAGAAGATAAAGCATTAGGCCAAACTTTGGCACCAGAAGTTTATACTGCAAGGAGATCTGAGGCATTTGGTAGAGGTTTAGAAAATTTATTAACAAAATTTCTGAGAATAACATTGTTAAGAGAGTTTACAACTTCTTTTAAACAAAAAGATAGCTTAGAAACATGGGGAAAAACCAGAGTAGTTTATGCTGGTATTAATGAAGAGCAGCCATGGGTACATGAATGGTCAACCAAATTAAATATATCTAATTCAATGCTAGTTGAAGGCATAAGTTCATTATTAGACTCATACAGAAGAACACGTATTTTATGGGATCAGAAAGAAGATATATATAGTCATTACTGGCACGAGAGTAGTGATGAAGTACAACAGGGTTTTATACCAATGATGGATTTTCCGCCAGTGGGACTTAAAAGGTTTAAAGAAGAGAATGATTCAAGCGGTAATATTAAATATTTTGTTACAGAAAAAGCTCAAACTAAAAGTATGGAATTTGTTACAAAATGGGGGATTCCAAGGGACAAAGTAAAAGAATTTTTAGAGGAACTATGGTTCTTTTTAACAGACACAACAAAGATACTTACGCCTGTTTCTTTAAAATCAGCAAAAGGAAGACAAATTAGAGGAACAAATGGAGTATTCCAAATAAATAGTGACCAACTAGGGATAGTCCCTCAAAATTTTAGATATCGATGTGATACTTGCCAACAGATCCATACACGCAATGCACCGAATGGTGCATGCTCAGGATGGCAATGCAAAGGCATATTAAAAGAGGAATCATTACCAAAAGATGACTACAATATTAATTTATTAGAGAAGAAATTTAATATGTTAATGGCAGAAGAGCATTCAGCACAAGTTCCGGCTAAAAATAGAGAATATGTTGAAGAAGAATTTAAAAAAGAGTTAGGAAAAGTAAATTGCCTAGTTGCTACTCCAACCCTAGAAATGGGTGTTGATATAGGAGCACTTGATATGGTCCTAATGAGAAATGTTCCACCGAAATCAGCTAATTATTGGCAAAGAGCTGGACGAGCAGGAAGAAGACATCGAATGGCTGTAATTTATACTTATTGTAGACGTAGTGAACATGACAGATATTTCTATTATGATCCTGTGAAAATGCTAAGCGGACATATTGATACTCCAAGATTTAATCTTCGGAATGAAGTAATGATTAGAAAACATATTCATGCCACAATAATATCTGAAATTATTCGACTTTCTAGATCAACAAGTAATAATATCTCACAAATAGAGAAAGAAATGTTGGAAGATATAAGAAAGTCTATTTTCCCGAATTATATTAAGGATTACTTATTTGTTGATGAAAATAATTACCGTAATACTCCCTATGATGTTAATAATTTATCAGTAGTTATTGAAAAATATAATGATTTATTTATTAAAGCAGGAAATGATGTATTTACTTCTTACTGGCCTGAGGAAGATCGTTCTACTGTAAATAATGAAATGCTAGTTCAATTCATTAATGAAATGCCAGTTCTTCTTCAAGAAGTAGTTAACCGACTTCATAAACGCATGATGTGGGCAAAAAACAAACTTGATACTCTAATTAGTGAAGAAACAAATCGGTTATTAGATCCTTCTGAAGAACGTCTAAAAACTAGATGTTCAAATTACTTGAAAAAGCTTAGTAAAAGTGAGATGGGGACATACACTTTATCTGTATTAGCTACTGAAGGTTTTCTACCTGGGTACGGAACTTACGAAGGGAGTTTAAAGGCATTTGCAAATAGATCTCCTTTCAATAGAACAAGTAGACCGGACTTTGAATTACCTCGAGCTTCTACAATAGCTATCAGGGAATTTGTACCAGGAAATATGATATATGCTAATAATGGTAGGTTTAAAACAAGATTTTACCATTTGCCTGTTGGACAACAACAACTCGAACCGGATCGTTACATTGTAGATATTGAGAGAGAAAGGGTAATTGAAGCAAAACGAGTAGATGAACAAGATGGTAGTTATGGAAATCAAGAGAATTTTTTATTATCAGGCATTCCTATTTCTGATGTTGACTTAGCTTATTTATCAAGAATTTCTGACGAAGAGGATAACCGCTTTCAGCTCCCAGTTAGTGTAATGGGTTTCTTAAAAGAAATCCATAGGGGGGTAAAACACTACGATGTGGGATTTGAAAGTGTTCAACATCGATTTGGACAACATGTAAGGTTAATAAATGTAGGTCCAGCTGATTTGGTAAAACAGGGGGAGCTTGGGTTTCCTGTTTGTTCAGTATGTGGGGGAGCAAGATCACCATATGCTTCTAATAGGGAAATAAATGATTTTGAAGAGCACCATAATAAAATTTGTGGAAAAAAACCAAACAAGGTAGCTTTTACTGCTGATGCAAATGTTGATGGATTAATGATTACAGGTTTAAAAAATAAACCAGAAGCAGTAAATTTAGGTGAGGCTTTAAGAATTGGGGCAGGTATAATATTAGAGATGGAAAGGGATGACCTTCAATTTTTAATTATTCCTGAACAAGACGATTCATACACTTTATTCTTATATGATCCAATGCCGGGAGGATCTGGATTATTACAGCAAATGCTTAATAAATGGTCTAACTTAATCAGTTCTGCAGTAGAGCATCTGACAGGATGTATTTCTCAATGTGAAGCAAGTTGTTACTATTGTATGCGTAGTTATAGAAATGTGTTTTTTCACTCTTTACTTGATCGAAATTTAGCTTCAGTTATTTTGCAAAGGTTTGACAATAAGCCTGAATTTGATAAAGAAATCGACCCAATAGTTGCTGTTGATTTTTCAGAAAATAGTAACCAAGGCAATCCTACAAATAGTGGAGAATATAGATTAGAAAAAATTCTTGAACGCGCTGGCTTTCCTAAATTCGAACACCAAAATGAATTGAACATAGGGCCACCATTCCATAAAACAACACCTGATTTGTATTACGGGGATGAAAATGAGGAAATTTACGTAGCGATTTACTTAGATGGATTGTCAAAAGGGATACATGGTAACAGTGAAAGAGAGCAAATTGATAATACAATTCGCCAGCAATTAGAAGCCGAAGATATAAACGTAATTTCGATAGCTACAAGCCATTTAGATGACCCTGAAATTTTAAAAACTCAACTAAAGATAATAGCAAATAAATTAAGACGTAGAGATTTAAGGAACAAAGTAACTGAAGATAATTCTTGGTTTTGCTGATTAGACAACTTAATCCTTATAAATAAGACAAAAAAAGGAATATCCACTCAAATATTATTTGGGTGGATTTATTCTATAAATAATTCTTTGTAGTTTTTTTATGTTTTTCGTTATATCTATTTTCTTATACTCAGTTTTTTGACCGATATGTAATTGCATTAGAAGTCTCATAGTAATAGAATATTATTATACTAAATTTTAGGAGGTTTTAACTATGTATCAATGTCCTACTTGTAAGAGACAAACATTAGAAGGTTTTACTGATAAGAAAACTGGCGAAGGTTATTATATGTGTGACAATAAAGGTTGTCCTGATTATGGTAAACAAATAACCGATATTGAAGTTGTACAATAACCCTTTTCTTTTACAATACAAAGTTTAAATTAGTATTCCTGTCTTTCGTGAAGGTTTGAGGCAGGCTCTATATTGTCAAGTATCTTTACTGTGATAACAATATAGGCTAGTTTATGACATTTATGTTGTGGACTAGAAAAGTAAGTGAACGGAAAAGCTTCCCTACTAGAATACAATTTGAGGTATGCCTATCTACACTCTGGTAAGTACATAGTATTTACTCGGTTATTTGAAGAATAGGAAATAAACTATGAAACGCACTGCATGCTAACTGTTTTAAAAGGAGACAATTTTTCAAAAGTTTAAACCATATAATTTGTTTACACAAATTTTACACACCCCCTCAGCAAAATCTTATAAACTAAATAACTATTAACCTATCTCGCCTCCGACCACCTGTATAATTTTTAAAATAAATTACATTTTATATCAACGCTTTCCTTCGCATTGGAGAGCGTCTTTTTTTGTTTAAATAAAATGATCTGATTGTACCGAGTTCTAGTTACCCCATTGTTTTGGTTACATATTCGTAGTTACCAAAAAAGTACATATCTGCTATAAATTTATACTTTTTTAAACCTTCGAATTTTGCCCCTTATAGTCGATAAGGGAATTATGAGAAAGAGAATATTACTTTTTCTCCGGCTATTTAGATCACAAATACTCACGATAGAAGGTTGAACACTCCGTGAGTTAATTTTTTCCAAGGAGGTGGGGCTGAATGCAGAGTTTAAAAGACTTTCCTGATGTTTTAACTGTTAAAGATGTTAAGCGATTTTTGGGAATAGGACAAGTGCAGGCATATCAACTTGTGCATTCTCAGAAGTTTCGCATAGTAAGAGTCGGAACTAGAATTTTAATTTCAAAGCAATCGTTTGAGAGTTGGTTCGAAGGCAACTCAGTAAAATAATGAATATAAATAATATTTTCTTAGAATGACTTGGGCGCACTGCTGAACCATTTCCTTAAATGATTTTTTGTTATAAGATAAAGTTAGTGCCAAGTAGTAGATGCCCAGTCAAATATTTTTTGAGGAGGAACAAAACATTGACTGGCAATATAAGAGAAGATAAAAAAACAAACAAATGGCTTTATACGATTGAATTAGGTTTTGACGAAAATGGTAAAAGGAAGCGGAAAGTAAAGCGAGGTTTTAAAAATAAAACCGAGGCACGGAAAGCGATGGCAATTGCGATCGCTGATTTTTATCAAAATGAGCCTACGTCTATGGATACAAAGGAATTTAATAATGTAAATGAAACTGTTCAAGCAACTGAATCGGACAAGTGTGAAGGATTAACTTTAGGTGAGTACTTGGATTATTGGTTATTGACTTACGTTGAGACCAGTACTGCGTATAATACTTTTCTTGGATATGAGCGAATGATTCGAGTCCATATAAAACCAGAATTAGGCAATATTTTATTAAGTAAACTGAAGCCTAGAGATATCCAAGATTATTATACACGGAAAGTGAGAACGGATAACACGTTGGATGGCAATGAAGATGATAGTCGTTTATCTGCGCAATCGGTAAAACATCACCACCGTGTACTGTCAAAAGCACTTTCAGATGCTGTGGATCTGGAATTTATTGAGAAGAATGTAGTCAAAAAGGTAAAGCCACCTAAAGTTCAGAAAATCAAGACGATAACTTATACTTCTATTGAGTTAGAATTACTTCTAAACAATGCTATAGCAAATGAAGTTTATGGTCCCATTATTTATTCAGGTGCCTATACAGGAGCAAGACTTGGTGAATTAAGGGCACTTACATGGGAAGATGTGGACTTTAAAAATAAGAAGATGTTTATTAATAAAACGGCTTATGACGTTCGAAGAAGAGGAGTAAAAATCAAATACACTACCAAACATGGAGAGCGTCATATCGTTATGGGGAAAAAGCTAATAAATTTTCTTAAAGATCATAAACGAAAAAGTGATGATACTAAAAAGGTAATAGGAAAATCTTTTAATCCAAATAACTTAGTTTTCTGTAATTCGGTTGGAAACGATGTTCATCCGTCTGAATTACGATTAGCTTATAAAAAAGCAGTCGCACAAGCAGAATTACCAGTTAGTCGCTTCCATGATCTGCGTCACACACACGCAACTATTTTGCTACAAGCTAATGTCCATCCAAAAATTGTTTCAGAACGACTTGGGCATTCTAAAATTGGAATTACACTTGATCTTTACTCACATGTAATTCCTTCGCTTCAAGATGAAGCTGCAGATATGTTTGATTTGGCATTTGATGATAAATAACTAAAAAAAATTAAATGGCACCCTCAAATGGCACTCTTTCGGCACTCTATGGACAAAAGTAATGAAAAATGCCAATGAACTTATCGAGGTGCCTCATCTACATAACCTCTCAAAGCCTTATGTATCATAGTTTGGCGGGACCGTCTGGGAATCGAACCCAGCGGAGACGTCACGCGCCTCCCAAAAGGTTTTGAAGACCTCGAAGGACACCAGTACCTTAGCCGACCCCACGAAATAAGAAATATTACAATCAATAAACTATATTATAGTATTATAATAGGTAATAATCAATCTGTTCACGAAATTGTTACATTTCACAAATACTTATTATTACCATGACAAGAAATTATTATACGGAATAATATAGGGATTGTCCAATATTTACTTTTGGGGAGGAGAGGGAATGCGAGATTTTCATTGTTGTGCATCCTGCCGGGATTTTAAGATAGAAAAAACGAAGACTGGTATCAGGCACTATTGTTCCCGGCTTGGCTATGACACAAAACCAACATATAAGTTTAACTGCTGGAAACCGTCGGAGAGAGTAAAAAAATTAATGGATAAAACCAAGTAATTGACTAATAAACAGTGAAAGAGGCTGGGACATAACTAAAGTGTTTAACTGGAAATACGAACAATGTACTACCTTAGCGGAGGAAATATACGTAGACTCCTCGAAAATGTTAGCACATTTTCTTCGTGCGTGGGCAATCTCAAGGATGTGTAATCAGTGTCCTGCGGGAGCAAAGGCGAGGCCACTGAAAACAGTGGCAATGGCTTCGCGCGTTGCGAGTCTGATATGAGAAACCCACTCATATCAGGCTTCGAAAACATTGAAACGGCTCCGCTCATTGCTTCAAGCCCACTGAAAAAGATAAAAAGCGGAGGCCACTGAAAAAGTCATATATTTTTCGCTGAGAAAATAGCAATCGCTCCGCGCGTTGCGCGCCTGCTATGAAAAAACCACTCATAGCAGGCTTTAAAAACTTGCAACGGCTTCGCTGATTGCTTCGAGACCACTGAAAAAGGGAAAAAACGTCCTTTTTCAGTGGCCTCGAAAAGCGATCTTTTTCAGTGGGCCAAGGGCAAAGGTGAAACCCCGCAGTGGGAGCCAGGATGGCGACATTACGCCGTTGCCCACAAGCGGGACCTGAGACGCTTCCTCGAGTAGTTTGCGTCGAGTAATCGCAGACGCAGGACGTGGACTTTCCTTAGGTGTAATTGGCGAGGAGACTCACCAGACGCCCGCGGAAAGCGAAGTGTATTTCCGAAGCGATTTTTATATGCACCAACTATTTCGTTCGGGTTTCTTATTGATAAAAACACTTTTGTCCCAGCCTCTTTTACTAAAGTTAGAATTTTCACATCCCACTTAACAATTTTTGGTGTGGAAAATATTTAGGCCTTTTGGGAATTATTAAGATAGAGAGGGAAAGAATGTAACTACCTATTCTTTAAAAACTGTGACGGAATCGCTTTAGGAGGTTAAGGAATGAGAAGGATAATGCCAAGCTCTATTTCATCTTATAGTCAATATGGGCATTTAAAAATACCTAAATGTGTGAAAAGTGAGTGTCCTCAGTGTGGAATAAATGCTGAATTTACCTTGAAGGTGAACTATCAGTCAAATAGAGTTGGCCTTTTTTCACAGGGGGATTGTTCCAAATGTAAAAACACCTCTTCCTTTGTGATCATGATTGGAAATGGTCTAGAGAAAACAGGGGAAGTAGCGGAAGTGTACATTTACGACCAAAGACACCCACTGCATCAAATGAAGCAGTACAGAAATATTCCCGATGATCTTGTAAGAGCATACCGCTCAGCTATTAATGTCCATCAATCGAAAGATACTTCTGCAACAGCAGTCATGTCGAAAAGGGTACTTCAAAGCATGATCAATAGTTTTCTTGCGGAAAATAAGCTAGAAGGTAAACCTTTATCAGAACAATTGGAAATGCTGCCGGAGTATGTTGATTTTACACGGCCCATCTCATCCTTAAGAAGCCTCATCCATCCTGACAGTCATTTTCAGCAAATGTTAGAGCTAGAACGGGATCTGGATGAAGATATGGCGGGCTTAATCGTGGATTTATTAAATAATCTCATTGAGTATTTGTACATCCTTCCTTCCAGAATGGATTTTATCCATGACCAAATTGAAGAAAGGCTTAAATAAAAAATGAACATATCATTACGATTCCCCCTCATTCATTGACGAGTGAAGCCCACACTACTATGATAAGATAGAGGATCATAGTAAAATTTGGTTTCCGTTATTGAAGAGGGGGAACATTTATGTCAAAGCGTTTTTATACCATAGGAATGGCAGGTCATATTGACCACGGAAAAACAACATTAACGAAGGCGTTAACCAATGTAGATACAGACCGATTAAAAGAGGAAAAGGAACGGTCCATTTCCATTGAGCTTGGTTATGCCCCATTACATTTAGATGATGAGTCACAAGTTTCTATCATAGACGTACCAGGTCATGAGAAATTTATTAGACAAATGATAGCCGGAGTTGCAGGCATTGACCTCGTGCTACTCGTGGTTGCTGCTGACGAAGGCTTCATGCCACAGACGGTGGAGCACTTAGATATTCTTCGTCTTTTAGGAATACATAAAGGTTTAATTGTAGTAACAAAAATGGACCAAGTGGAAGAAGATATGATCGAATTAATAGAAGCAGATATTTCGGATCAAGTCCAAGGAACCTTCTTTGAAGGATCGGAACTGATTTTTGTAGACAGTCTTTCGAAAAAGGGTATTCCTGAGCTCTTAGAGAAAATAAAGGAATACTTAAAGGACCTTCCCATGCGTGACGCAGCTGGTGCCTTCCGTTTACCAATCGACCAGGTGTTTACGGTACATGGACAAGGTACTGTAGTTCGGGGAACCGTCTATGAGGGAGCCGTTGAAGAGGGAGATACTCTTGAACTTTTACCCTCTGGAAAAAAGGTGAGGGCAAGGCAACTCCAAGTTCACCATCAACCGCAAAAATCCGGTCGTGCAGGTCAACGGGTAGCTATCAATTTAGGGGGAATATCGAAGCATGAAGTAAAGCGTGGCGATGTATTAGTTTCTACCCAATTTTATACTACGACGACTACAGTAGATATCGCTTTGGATACGGTCGACTCTTTAGAATACCCGTTAAAACAACGGGGGTATATTAAGCTTCACCTTGGGACCGCAGAAGTTTACGGAAAAATCGTGTTTTTTGACCGTAATGAATTAACGGAAGACAAAAATGTTCTTTGTCAGCTTCGCCTTGACGAGCCTATCGTAACAAAACGGGGCGATCGATTTATCTTGCGGCGCCCAAGCCCAGTGGAAACGATCGGTGGAGGAGTCGTTATTGATCCTAATGGGGAAAAGTATAAGTTCGGAGAGGCAACCATTGACATGCTCTCTCGGAAAAAAGAAGGCACTCCAGAAGAACAACTAGTAGATCTGTTGAAAAAAAGAAAGGGTATGACAAAATCGGAAATAGAAAAGGAATTTTCATTAGGGGTTGGCGAACTAGAAGATCTTTTAAAGGAGCTTTTAGATAATGGAACGGTGGTTTCTTTTGGGAATAAGCTCGTTCTCCAATCTGTGTATGAGGAAATGCTTGAGTTAGTGAAAGAAGAGCTTTTAGCCTACCATAAAGAAAACCCTATGAGAGAAGGGAAAAATAAAGCGGAATTGAAAAATGACCTTCTTTTTTACGGTTCTGACTTAGCTGAGTCCGTTATCGAATCAGGTGTGAAAGAGGGCCTCTTTAGGAAAAACGGTCAATTCATCTCTTCTGCAGACTTCCAGCCTAGCTACCCAGCCCAATGGGCAAAGCGAATGCAGCAGGTGGAAGATACCATTGTAAAGCAAGGATTTGAAGTAGAGCTCTATGAATATATCGTTGAGAGAGCAGGTTTACCTTCTCATTTGCATGATGAATTGCGTCATTTCTATTTGCGAACAGGATTTGCCATAGAGCTAGATGACAAGCATATTGTTTCTACAGAAGCTTTTCAGAAAGCGGCGATTGCTGTTTATGAAAAAACAGAAGACCGCTTTGCATTGCAGGATGCCAAAGCAGTATTGAATCTGACCAGAAAATATTTAGTTCCATTCATGGAGCGTTTAGATTCTATGGGCTATACAAAACGAGAAGGCAATGAACGAATATGGGTGAAAAAACCGGAATAAAATGAAGTTAGGGCATTTCCTATTTTAGTGGGAGGTGCCTTTTTTATATCTTGAACTCAGGTGGAAAAGCTGTTTTTCTCCAACTTAGAGGAGCCTTTGCAATTGGGTAACGAGGAAGCTAATATTGTTCTCCAAATAAGGCTTCCATTCGTATTTGGGTAACAAGAAAGGGAATCTCGTTTCCAAATCTGAAGAAATCTTGACACTTGGGTAACTTACTTAAAGGCGGGAGTGCAAAAAGGTCATCATAAAGCATTCATGGATCCCTTTCTAGTTTGGAAGCAGGGGGAAAGGTCGCCATAACCAGTTTATGAGCCCGAAAACGAAGCTTAGAACTAATTTGAGTTATTATTATCATTTTTGATAATAATCCTTGACCTTTCAATATACTCTATTTAAAATAAAGTTAGACTAACCATTATCATTTTTGATAACAATAAAAACAATAAAATCCTAACTAACTTATGAAAGTGGTGATTGGCTATGGGTCAATCGAAAGGGGATGTTATTTTACATCCAGTTCGTATGAAGATCATTCAAGCTTTGGCAGGACGATCACTAACTGTGCAAGATTTAATGGATAAAATACCTGATATACCTCAAGCTACCATGTACCGTCACCTTAACATGCTAAAGAAGCATCAAATCGTTCTCGTTCAGGATGAGCAAAAAAAGCGGGGAGTCATAGAAAAAACCTATACATTGGACGTCCGTAATAGTTTTATTTCTGGAGAAGAAGCGAAACAAATATCGAAGGAAGACTATCTTCGTTATTTTATGATGTTTTATGGAAATCTCCTTCGGCTAATGGAAGAATACTTCGAGGATGAAGTGAATTTGGAAAAGGATGGATTTGGGTTTCATCAATTAGAACTAAATCTTAATGAAGAAGAAGGGGTTAGATTTCTTCAAGATTATAAAGCGTTAATCACAAAATATCAGTTCGAACCGAGGGGGGATAGAAAAAAACGAACGATGGCCACTGCATTTATACCAGAAAGAAATGGGGATAGAAAAAGTGAATAGGGAAGTTACATTTTCTTCAGATGTTCAGTTAGCAGGAACGCTAAGTATTCCTGAAAATGTTCAGGATAAGGCACCTGCCATTTTAATTATAGCTGGGAGCGGACCGACAGATCGTGATGGTAATATGAAAAAGTTTCAAGCCAATATGTATAAGCAGCTTTCGGAATTTTTTGTATCATTAGGTTTTATTACCCTTCGCTTTGATAAGCGAGGCACGGGGAAAAGCGAAGGAAAATTTATTACTGCGGGGATGTGGGATCTTGTTGAGGATAATATTGCGGCCTTAAACTTTTTAAAAAAGCAGGCAGAAGTAGATGAAACGAAAGTATTTGTTGTGGGTCATAGTGAAGGGTGCCTCCAAGGAAATATGATAGCAAGCAAAGTTCCTATTAGAGGGTTAGTCATGTTAGCTGGTGCTGGTCAATCGTTAATGGAAGCGACGGACTATCAAAGGGAAATCGCCTATTCACAAATTAAGGAGTTGACAGGCTTTAAAGGATTTCTCATTCGAAAATTAAATGTTATTGAAAAGGACCGAAAAAAAGCAAAAAAGCTATTTGATAAAATGCTTCACACAGATAAGGACACCATTCGTTATCAGTTTATTAAAATGAATGCAAAATGGTTTAGGGAGCATGCGGAATATGATCAAGAAACTAGCTTTAGAAAAATTCCTTGTCCCGTTTTGGCCATTACAGGAACGAAGGACGCACAAGCTGACTATAGGGCATTAGAAAGACTAACATCGGACGTAGGTGCCCCTATTGAAACACATATCATAAAAGATATGAACCATATTTTAAAAATTCAAGAGGAACCGATTGATTTTCAAAAATTAAAGAAAACGTACGTCAAAGGATTTACAAAGCCACTTCCAACAGAACTAACAAATATCCTTTCTAAGTGGTTACATGAACAAATTTAAGTTCAATAGTGTTAAACTTTTATCATAAGGTTTAACACTTTTTTGCGTTAAGGGGGCTTATATGTTTCTATCGATTGATTATTTGAAAGAAGGTAATCCAAGGCAGCAATTAGCTTACAAAGCTATGCATGCCCTTGGGTTACTAATAGATTTAGAGGAATATACGCCTGTTCTTTGTGGTACTTTGCCTATTAATATCGACATAGATAATTCAGACTTAGACATTATTATGGAAGTGAAGAATTTCGATGCTTTCGAGAAATCAATAGTAGCATTGTATGGTTGCCACGAGGGGTTCAGGATAAAAAAGACACATATCAGGGGGAATCCCGTAATGAAGGCGAATTTCCTTTACGGTGGGTTCGAATTTGAATTATTCGGTCAAGACGTTTTGGTCACTGAACAATATGCGTATTTGCATATGATCATAGAAAACACTTTGTTGAGGAAAAATCCCCCTATTAGGGAAGAAATTATCGCTCTAAAGAAACAAGGTTATAAAACGGAACCTGCATTTTGCAAGGTGCTAGGTTTGGAAGGTGACCCGTATGAAGGGCTTATCATGTATGGAAAGGAAAGGGGTATTATCACATAACCCCTTCATTTTAGTTGAATACGAAGGGAATTATCAACTATAATGAAGGAAATAACATGTTGGAGGTAAATCATGGCAAAAGATAGCTCATTTGATATTGTTTCACAAGTAGATTTTTCGGAGGTTACTAACGCTGTAACAATGGCTACGAAAGAGATTTCCACACGTTACGATTTTAAAGGGAGTAAGAGCAGTATCACCCTTGAAAACGAAGAGCTTGTTTTGGTTTCTGATGATGAGTACAAGCTAGAGCAACTAAAGGATGTTTTAATTAGCAAGCTAATAAAGCGTGGCGTTTCCATTAAAAATTTGGATTATGGAAAATTGGAAGGGGCTTCTGGCGGTACTGTGCGCCAACGGGCAAAGTTGATCCAAGGAATCGACAAAGAGCAAGCGAAGAAGATCAATACCCTTATTAAAAACAGTGGACTTAAAGTAAAAAGCCAGGTACAGGACGACCAAATTCGCGTAACAGGGAAGAGTCGCGACGACCTGCAGAAGGTAATTGCGGCCATCCGAGAAGCCGACCTGCCAATTGATGTTCAATTTATTAATTACCGTTAGATTACATACTTCGCGATGGTTAAAGAGAGGGGGCCTGTCAACTGACAAATATTACCCATTAGGTGATAGATTGACGCCCCCTTTAACATCTTCCATCCTAGTGGGGGCATCTTTTATGTTTTGGAGGATTGACTCATGTCCTTGAGGTTTTTAAGTTTGATTATTATTTTTTTACTATCTGGCTTTTATCTTTTTCAATTATATAGTTCTAATCATGCTTTAAGTTATCTTCCTGAGGAAGGGAAGGTTTATACTTATAAGTATCCGATTACAGACTTATTCATCAGTATTCATTACACTTCTATTCCAAGTGATGATTTAACGCAAAAGAAGAATCTCTTAGGTACTGTTACTTTTGAAGATGGTTGGGAAACTGAAATTCATTTAACTGAATCCAAGAACACAACAGAAATAACATTTGTAACATCTAATACATCACCCCTTATTTTATCTAAACCACTAGAAGTTGGTGATAGATGGGAATCGAATGTTTTAGATCCTGGAACCCATTCATCTAGTACAGAAAAGTATGAAATTGTAGATATTATAGAAGATTATGGATTTTCTTTTGGAACAATCGAGGAAGTAGTTCAAATTAAAAAAACCATTTCTTCTAGAGATTATGTAGGAACAGAATATTTTTATATTGCTTCAAATATTGGTCTACTTTATTGGGATAAAATTTATGAGGACGATGAAAGAGTTCGTTACAAGGAATTAGTTGATATTAAATGAAAGCAGAGGGAAACGTAACCCCTGTTTTTTCTATGTGTTCCATTACGCTAAATGAATCATGGGCACACACTAATATGTTTTTGTAAGGGGGGAAGAGGTTGCCACAATCAATGGTTAAAGAGGAATCTCCAAAAAAGAAACCACTTGGAAGCAATTTTAATAAGCTCCTAAGTGGAGTTTCTTTGACAATGCTAGGGGATGGACTAACATTGTTGGCAATTCCCTGGATTGCTACCACGTTAACAGATAATGCCTTTTACATAGCATTGGTTTCTGCAGCAATGGTTTTACCATGGCTACTATTTAGCATACCAGTAGGATTACTCATTGACAGGGTATCCCATCAGACTTTAATGGTTATGACTAGTGCTTTTCGGGGAATTGTCTTAAGTTTCCTTGCGTTTATCGTTTTTCAAAACTGGGTGAATATTCCGATCCTCATATTGGCCACATTCTTCATTGGAGTTGCCAAAGTTATTTTTGACAGTACGGCACAAACGACGATCCCAACGGTGGTGGGCCGTGATCAGCTGGAACGGGCGAATGGCTATATGGTAACTTCCATTACCACCATGGATGACATCATTGGTAAGGGGATAGGCGGACTCCTCCTTTCTTTAGGACTTTTCGTACCACTAATGCTGGATGCGGCAACGGCTTTGTTAACCATCCCTATCTTATTATCCATCCGTGGTGCGTATCAGAAGCGGAGTACGGCGCCATCAGAAAAGAAAGGGAAAAAAAGAGTCAAAGACGAGCTCCTCGAAGGGGTGAAGTGGGTTTGGAATCATCCTCTGTTGCGGGGGTTAGCCCTGTTGAATATCGGATTGACCACTTCTTTTGCTTCTATCATTGCTATTCAAGTTCTCTTCATTCAGGAAAACCTTGGTCTCGGTCCTGCGGGCTTTGGCATGTTAATGGTAATTGCTGCCGTGGGAGCTATCATTGGCGGACAGCTTGCTGGCTTTTTAAAAAATAAATTAGGAACGAAGCAAGGGATGCTTTTGTCGGTACTTATTACTGGAGTTGCCTTAGGTTCTGTTGGATTTTTAAATAATTGGGTTATCGTTGCCGTTCTTTTCATAATCGGAAACTTTGCCGTTGTCATTTGGAATGTTTTCCGCCTATCATTACTGCAGCGGATCGTCCCAGAGGAATTATTAGGAAGAGTGCTAAGTGTTTTTCGCTTCGTCTCCTGGGGGATGAGCCCCATCGGGATGATGCTTGGAGGCTTAATTGTCACACTAGGAGAATTTGTAGTTGCTAGGGAAATGGCCTTAAGGCTGCCATATATTGTATTTTTAGTAGTACAGCTGTTATGCTGCTTTATCATGTATTTTTTATTGAAAAATAAAGAGTTAGAGGGATAGTCATGAAAAAAGACAGGAAATATACAAAAGGATACCGCACTTATCAAATTATACTTCTCATCACCATTGTCATTGCTTATTTTGTTTACATCCTAACGGGACTTGCGACCAACAACTTTACCATTGCCGGAGTCGTAACAGCGAACATGGTTCATCTAATCGTATTGCTGTTAATTTTAACGCAAATTCATACCCTATTAGATGTGTATAAAAAATTAAACAAATGGGTGGATTTAGGGTTTAGTGTATTATTAGCGGTATTTTCCGTTATTCTCGCCTTTCAATTTTACCACTCAGCATTACACATTGCCTTTCCCATAGTATTGGGTATTATCGCTTTATCCCATTTATTCAATGCCGTGCATTTGATTAGTTCTAAAGCCAATAAAAACGAGTGAGTAAAATGAGAGTCGGGCAGAAAGTTACCGAAATGAAGAACAAATATAGTTTTGGGTAACTTTTAACAGGAAATCGTTACCCAAATTTAAAACCAAAATAAAATTCGGTAACATTCGACCTTAGAATGTTACCGAACTTCACAAAAGAAGCTACCATATTAGAATAATTGCCATCCATAGTTCACCAATAATAGCTCCCCTATCTTATTTCACGTAAATAGATTTTTCTCCCTTTTCAACGACAGTACCGATAATGGCAGCTTTAGAAACGCCTTTACTGTTCAATTCCGTTACATACGCTTCCGCTTCATCTGCTGGGAGACTCACTAATAATCCTCCTGAGGTAATGGCGTCGCATAAGGTGAATTGATCCACTTCTTCTAACGAATCCCCATAGTCTACACACTCCGCCAGCCATTGGTGGTTTGCTTTACTTCCTCCAGGAACAACACCTTGTTCCGCAAGTTCACGAGTTCCGTCAAGCATTGGCACGTCTTCATAATTGATCTCAAAGCTCACATCACTGCCATTGGCCATTTCAAAGGAATGTCCCAACAATCCGAAGCCAGTAATATCTGTTACAGCATGTGGGTGGAAAGAGTCTAATGATTCCCCGGCTACTTTGTTTAATTCGGCCATTGTATGGGTAACGACTTCTTCCTGCTCCGGCGTTGTTTTATCCCGTTTAATACCAGTAGTTAATATACCAACCCCGATTGGCTTCGTTAAGACGAGCTTGTCTCCCACTTGGGCACCGACATTTTTAAAAATACGGCTAGGGTGTACTACACCTGTTACACTTAGACCAAATTTAGGCTCTTGATCATCGATGGAATGTCCTCCAGCAATAACCGCGCCAGACTCGTCCACCTTATCAGAAGCCCCCTTAAGTATTTGAGCCAAAACTTCATGGGGCAGCTTCTTAATTGGGAAGCCGACGATATTTAAAACCGTTTTCGGCACACCGCCCATGGCGTATACATCACTTAGGGCATTGGCTGCAGCAATTTGTCCAAACATATATGGGTCGTCCACGATTGGTGTAAAATAATCCACCGTTTGAATTAAGGCAATATCCTCTGTTAACTGATAAACCCCAGCATCATCAGAAGTTTCATGTCCAACAAGAAGTTTTTCGTCTTTCGTTGATTTTGGTAAATGACGCAAAACTTGCGCCAGGTCGCTTGGACCAATTTTACATCCTCAACCAGCTTTTGTAGATAGTGCTGTTAATCTTATTTCTTGATTTTGATTTTCCACAAAAAACACCTCCATTGGTAACATACAATAACATTTTACATTTGTCTAAAGTAATACATTTTCCAGCTCTAGTAATGATTTTTGACGAAGTATGAGCATGTTTTTTGAATTTATAACTCATCCTATTATAGAATGATACTGAATCGTTCACAAAATATTCACATAAAGGGGACATTAAAACATGGAACACGAATACAAAATTCAAGTAGAATTCTGCCAACAGTGAAACTTTGCACCAAAAGCTGCGAGTCTCGCAGAAGAACTTTACAATCATTTCCGTTCAAAAATTGAGAACCTAAACCTAGTTACAAGTTCCGGTGGAGCTTTTGAAGTAACCGTAAATGGTGAAAAAATTTACTCCAAGCTGGAAACTGGACAATTTCCTGAACCACAGGAAATTATTTCAAAAATGGAACAACTGTAGTTTCAAAAGATGATCACCCTGACCAATCGAGTCAGGGTTTTTATATTTTTTTCACAATACAGACTTTAGTATAATCAAATGGAGGAGAATTAATTTTTATATAGAAAAAATATAAAGTAGACTTTAGGATGTTCTGTTTATAAATGATATAGAACGTACAGAATTAAAAAGTAAGAGGAAGTAGTTGTCACAGGAATTTTACGTCAACTTTGTTGCCATTTTTAAAAAGCTTGGAGAAGCGAAAAGCGTCCGCCTGTAGCGTAACCAAGCAAAACTTATTTTTAAAAAAAGCTATATAAAAAAAGAAAGGTGGCCGTAAAGACCACCTTTCCTAAGAGTCGATACTGCGTCCTATGGGGTAAAAGCGATGTTTGTCTTTTGGAAACACCTCATTTTCGATCGTATTCTTTCCTTGAATGTCTGTTGCCTGTTACTTGTACAAGCGAACCACCCCTCAAGGTTTCTTACGTCGAATCCCTTGCTGTATCTTCTCTATAAGAAGAAAGAGTTTATTAACTCCCTCTTCAGTTATTATGATGAACCATTTTAAATAAAAAAATAAGTGGAAAAATATTCAATATGGAGAGATTAATGATGACACAAGTAATAAGGATGCTCCCTGCGGTACATGAGGTGCAGCAATCGGATATGTATAGAGAGTTAGTCCAAAGCCTTCCTAAACTTCTCTTAAAGGAGTGGGTTCAGGAGGAAATTAGTCGATTACGGGAAAGTATTTTACATAATGAAAAACAATATAACGATGTTTCAAGAGAGGAACTTTTAAATGAAGTTCTAAATGGATTAGCTCAAAAGCACAGGAACTATGTTCCTTACCGGTTGCAACGGTTAATCAATGGGACAGGCACCGTGCTCCATACTAACCTTGGCCGGGCGAGGTTAAGTGATGCCGCCATTGAGCGAGTAGTGGAAACATCCAAAAACTACAGCTCCCTTGAATATGATGTTGCTGCTGGGAAGAGAGGTTCCCGCCATGACATCATTCAAGATTTGTTAGCAAAAGCAACGAATAGTGAAGCGGCTATGGTTGTAAATAACAATGCAGCAGCTGTTTATTTGATTTTAAGGGCGTTAGGGAAGGGGAGAGAAGTTATTGTTTCCCGAGGAGAGTTAGTGGAAATCGGTGGATCCTTCCGAGTATCCACCATTATGGAGGAGAGTGACGCCACCCTCGTGGAAGTGGGAACCACCAATAAAACTCACCCATATGATTATGAAAATGCCATTAATGAACAAACAAAAATGTTAATGAAAGTACATACGAGCAATTTTAAAACCGTTGGCTTTACAAAGGAAGTTACTACTAAGGAATTAAAGGAAATTGCCAAGTCACACGAAAGACCGGAAGATGATTTTTTAATTGTATATGAAGATTTGGGAAGCGGATCTTTATTTCCATTTAAGCATGACGGAATTGGAGAGGAACCAGTGGTAAAAGAAGCACTCACACAAGGTGCTGATATCGTTTCCTTTAGTGGAGATAAACTGCTAGGCGGCCCACAAGCTGGGATTATTGCTGGAAAAAAGGAATTAATACAGCAATTAAAAAAGCACCCTTTAGCACGGGTTTTACGAGTGGATAAAATGACACTGGCAGCTTTAGAAGCTACATTGTACCAATATGTATATGAAGAAGCAGAAATAGAGAAAATTCCAACCATCCGGGATATATTGCAGACAGAGGAACAAATAGAAGAAAAGGTAAATTACTTTCTTAATGAACTCAAAACAAATGGAATGCCGCGTAATTTGGAATTAGTAGTTGCAACGGATGCATCTCAAGTTGGTGGGGGAACGATGCCAACAGTAGAACGGCCTACGGTGGGGGTCAAGGTTATTCACTCTCAACTTTCCACTACACAACTAGAGAGAAGTTTGAGGGAAGGCCCAGTTCCAATCATCACTCGGATTAAAGATGATCAAGTTTTCATTGATTTTCGAACAATAGCAATAGAAGAAGTACCATTAATAGTGGAGAGCTTGGCCAATATAGGGAAATAACTTGGTTTGTTTTTCATCAAGCACTTACATGATTCAAATAGAAATAGAGGTGTCTCATGACCCAGCACTAGACACCTCCATTTATTTACCCAAAATGACTTAACCTTCTCCATCCGTTTGAGGTACATGATTTCGTTTCTTGACTTTATGGGACCCTGATAATGGTTCTGGCTGTCCACTTGGTTTATTCTTTGATGCATTCCTTCGCTGGTCTTTGTACGTATTCTTCTCCGTCATCTATTAAATCCTCCTCCTATAATTTCAAGCGTCCGTTTTATAACAATAATTAGGGACGCACTTTTAATTTTCGCGTTTCTCCTTCGTTTCATTCACAGACAATGGAATGTATAAACAATACCTAAATATAAACAATAACAGTGATTATATTTTTTACAAAGCTAAGGGGGAAGGGCCATGCCATATCATAAGAATAAGCGTCAAGCCTTTGAAGCGGCACAGCAAGCCTATGTTCAATTACAAGAGGCTATGGAGAATTTACATCCGGAAGATGCTGAATATGGGCATCAACACAAAATTGCAGAACAAGAATTAAATGAAGCAGTCCAGATTATACAAAAGGCACATGTAACTGCTTCTGAGCACCAGCGAAAGCAATTAGACATGTATTCAAAGGATATTGAGAAGTACAAGCATGATTTAATGGAGTAAAAAGTAGAAATTCACTAATAAATTTCAAAAATAGTGGGAGACTGAAAAGGTAATTTTGACCTAATCAGTCTCCCGTTTTTTATTGACGTTTTTTCGTCTTCTTATTAAATTGGCGCTGCTCTTCTGGAAGTGGATCGTTTACGTGACCCTTTTCGTAAAAACCTTCCCCTTGTGTTTTGGCGTCATTCATTCCAGGACGCGTGTTTGTGATTTTTCTATGTGACATTTTTCAACACCTCCGACCTTTAGTTTGTTCAGAGATGAATAAATTAATTTACAAAGATAGTTTTTCATAAAATATGGCAATAAGGAAAATGAAACTAAAAGTATAAGAAAAGTGTATATTATTTATTTGAACATTTTATGACAGTTTTGGTGTTATTGTAGTAAAATGAAAAGGGCTAATCTTCAGATGAAGTGTTTAGACAATTTTGAATAGGTATTATATGATAGTACATGAATAGGAGGGAATACATATGTCGAATGAAAATTTGTATAATTCGAAACGTACGTTTGAAGCAAATGGTAAGACGTACAACTACTATGATTTAAAAGCAATTGAAGAAGCGGGAGTTGGAAACGTATCCAGACTGCCATACTCCATTAAAGTACTTTTAGAGTCCGTATTACGTCAATATGACGGTAAAGTAATTAAAGAAGAGCATGTGGAAAATCTTGCAAAATGGGGAACAGATGAAGTGAAAAACATCGATGTTCCATTTAAGCCAGCACGTGTCATTCTACAAGACTTTACAGGGGTACCAGCGGTGGTAGACCTTGCATCCTTAAGAAAAGCAATGGCGGATATGGGGGGGGACCCTAACGAAATTAACCCTGCTATTCCAGTGGACCTTGTTATTGATCACTCTGTACAGGTTGATGACTACGGTAAGGAAAACTCTTTATTCCGTAATATGGAATTAGAATTCCAACGTAACGAAGAGCGTTATAAGTTCTTAAACTGGGCACAAAAATCCTTTAACAATTACCGTGCAGTTCCTCCTGCAACAGGGATCGTTCACCAAGTTAACTTAGAGTACTTAGCGAACGTTGTCCAGCATGAAGAGAAGGATGGCGAGACAGTTGCTTTCCCAGATTCTCTAGTTGGTACCGACTCCCACACGACGATGATCAACGGTCTTGGAGTTCTTGGTTGGGGTGTTGGTGGTATTGAAGCGGAAGCAGGAATGCTTAAGCAACCATCTTACTTCCCAGTACCAGAGGTTATCGGTGTGAAGCTTGTTGGAACTTTACCAGAAGGAGCTACTGCAACTGACTTAGCACTTAAAGTGACTCAAATTCTTCGTGAGAAAAAAGTTGTAGGTAAATTCGTTGAATACTTCGGTCCTGGGCTTACAGATATGACCCTCGCTGACCGTGCGACTATTTCTAATATGGCTCCTGAATATGGTGCAACTTGTGGTTTCTTCCCAGTTGATGAAGAAACATTAAACTATTTACGTTTCACTGGACGTAGCGAAGAGCTAGTTAACCTTGTTGAAGAATACAGCAAAGCTAACGGAATGTTCTATACTCCAGGCCAAGAAGATCCAATCTTCACTGACGTAGTGGAAGTAGATCTAAGTACTATCCAACCAAACCTTTCTGGTCCTAAGCGTCCACAGGACTTAATTCCACTAGCAGATATGAAACAAGAGTGGAGAAAAGCACTTACTGCACCTGTAGGAAACCAAGGCTTCGGTCTAGCACCAGAAGAAGTGGAAAAGGAAACTACGGTTAAGCATCCTAACGGCCAAGAGTCTACGTTAAAAACAGGTTCCGTTGTTATCGCAGCGATCACTAGCTGTACGAACACTTCTAACCCATACGTTATGATCGGCTCTGGTTTAGTAGCGAAAAAAGCTGTAGAAAAAGGTTTAGAAGTGCCTGCTTATGTAAAAACAAGCTTGGCACCAGGTTCAAAAGTAGTAACTGGCTACCTAGAAGATGCTGGGCTAATGCCTTACTTAGATAAACTAGGATTTAACCTAGTAGGTTACGGCTGTACAACATGTATCGGTAACTCCGGTCCACTTCCTACTGAAATCGAAGAAGGAATTGCAGACAGCGACTTAACAGTTGCCTCCGTATTAAGTGGTAACCGTAACTTTGAGGGACGTATCCACCCATTAGTGAAAGCTAACTACTTAGCTTCACCACCATTAGTAGTTGCTTATGCACTAGCTGGAACGGTAGATATTGATTTATACAATGATGTCATTGGTCAAGATAAAGATGGTAATGATGTATTCTTTAGTGATATTTGGCCAAGTCACGCTGAAATTCAAGAGGCAATGGAAAAGGCTGTTGCTCCAGAACTATTCAAGAAGCAATATGAGCGCGTGTTTGACGATAATGAAGAGTGGAACAAGTTAGAAAGCCCAGAGGGTGATCTATACAGCTTTGACCCAGAATCCACTTACATTCAAAATCCTCCGTTCTTTGAAAACTTATCTCCGGATCCGGAAGATGTTAAAGAACTTACAGGATTACGTGCCGTTGGTAAGTTTGGTGACTCCGTAACTACGGACCACATTTCTCCAGCAGGCTCTATTGCAAAAGACAGCCCTGCAGGAAAATATTTAATCGAAAAAGGCCTAAAGCCTGTTGACTTCAACTCTTATGGATCCCGTCGTGGTAACCATGAGGTAATGATGCGCGGTACTTTCGCCAATATCCGTATTAAAAACCAATTGGCTCCAGGAACAGAGGGCGGTTACACAACTTACTGGCCAACTGGTGAAGTTATGGCGATTTACGATGCTTGTATGAAATACAAAGAAGATGGTACTGGCCTAGTAGTTCTTGCTGGTAAGGACTACGGTATGGGAAGCTCCCGTGACTGGGCAGCAAAAGGTACAAATCTTCTTGGTATTAAAACAGTTATTGCAGAAAGCTTCGAAAGAATCCACCGTAGTAACCTAGTGTTAATGGGTGTACTTCCACTTCAATTTAAAGAGGGAGAAAGCGCAGATTCACTTGGATTAACAGGTAAGGAAACATTTGAAGTTAAAGTAACAAATGACATCAAGCCTCGTGACTATGTAACAGTAGTAGCGAAGGATGAGTCAGGAAAAGAAACAACATTCGAAGTTCTAGCGCGTTTCGATAGCGAAGTAGAAATCGATTACTACCGTCACGGCGGAATCCTACAAATGGTACTTCGTAACGCATTAAACGAAGCGAAGTAATATAAGCATAAAATAAAGGGTGCTCCTCAGGAGTACCCTTTTATTCATTCATAGCCGAGACCCCACAGCGACGAAGTCGCGAGGAGGCTTGGCAGGTCACCCACGACACTCCTGCGGAAGAACGAGCAAGCCAAGACCACACTGGGCAAAGCCCGTGGGGGCTTGACAGGTCGTCCGCGGAAAGGGAGTGGACCGTAGCGAATGACAACTAGATTCGAATTTTCAGGCTAGACCCTTATTCACCATGCTATGTCAAAGAGGATATGTTTAAATGAACAATGTATTACTTCTTGAGTGGTGAAAGGAGCATTATTACTGTTCCGCTAAATGAACGTGTACATATTCCGGTAATAAATGCTTGTCCTTTAATGATTGATCCTCCTCATAGGCTTTATAGGAAAATAACTCTTCCCCATTTTCCAAGGCAGTAACCTCTAAAATATAATCATCATCTTTTCCTTTTGTTTCTAACTTTAAGGTAATAGGACCCATTTTTAATTGGTAAAAGTTAAATTCAAGACCTAGCAATGTTTTTGACTGTTTTCTACTTTCTTGGTGAGTAATAATCAAGTTAGCAAGGTCGCGAATTCTGATGGGACGTTTAGACTCCCGCTTGAACAGTTCAGAAACTCCTTGTCCAAGATGTTTAGAAAAATTTTTAAGTTGATCTAAAAACTCGCCCATAGGGTGTTCACCGTCCTTTACTTTTTACGTTAGTGTATGTAAAGGATTTAAAAAAATGAAACAAAATGCTTCCGCATTTAGGAGAAGTTTTTCCAAAATAAATATATACCTCTTCTTTACATAGTTGATGGAAGAGAACACATACTAACGCTAGTGTATCCAATTTTTTTTCAGAAAGGGGCTGTATAAAAAATGGGAAGACAAAAGAAGGGTAACGCAAATGCCCAAAGGAACAATAATAAGAAAGCACAAGGGAAGAAGAATCATGCTTCGGAGCTTGAAACATTTGCTGATTATGAAGTGAAAAAAATGAAGAATGATTAGTTCATCGTGAAGGAGACGGAAGGAATGCTTGATTTTTGGCATGGTGCTCAAGATCTTCCGATTTACGGCTTTGTTTTAAGAGCTGCAATCGTTTATGTCTACGTATTTGTACTAATAAAAATTTTAGGCCAGAGGTCCATGACAACGATTAATCCTATTGATTTTCTGTTCGGAGTGATTATTGGGGATGTTGTGGGGGAACCGTTAGCTGATGGGGAAGTACCGCTAGCCGGCCCTTTTGCTGCTGCAGGATTTATTGGGGCAATACATTTATTTTTATCTTATATTGCTCTTAAGATGCCTCGTTTTAGAAGGGTTATTGAGGATGAACCCATTATCCTGATTGAAAAGGGGAGAATTCTTCACAATGAGCTGAAAAAAGCAAAGATGACGGTAGAATCCTTATTAATGGATTTGCGCTTTAAAAGTGCTATTGATTTAACGGAAGTGGATTATGCCATACTGGAGTCAAATGGACAAATAAGTGTCATCAAAAAATCTAAATTCGATTCCCTTACCCCTTCTGATATGGGGCAATCTCCACAATCGAAAGGATATCCTAGTGTTATTATTCAAGATGGGCATATCATTAAAGCAAATCTTGATAAATTTGCTGATGAGGTATGGCTCAAAAATACGATAAAACAACATGGATACCATCGAGCATCAGAAATATTTTTAATGACCTTGGATGGAGCTGGGAAAGTATATATTAGCGGAAAGGATAGAAAGGCAAACTAGACCGATTATCCCATTTTATGTTAGAAACGTTTACCTCTTGTTAATAATGGAAATAATTAACGTAGAGGTGAATACTTATGATGAAAAAGAAAATGCGTTTTGAAGAGCTCATTCAAGAAAATAAAAGAGAATTATTAAAGGATCCAAAGGAGTTAGAAAAGATTGAACGTCGTTTAGACAAGCGTCATATGGATCGATTACCCTCCTAAAAAAGTGAATTCTATTATTTACTTCCGGCCATATTAATCATATGGAAGGAGGGTGGAGCATGGCTTCTGATTATACAAAATTCCAACAGTTCCGACCGAATAAATTAGGAACACAACCAAGAAAGAGCGACTCCAACAAAGGGAAGAAAATGAATTCTAAAGGTGACGATAACCCGAATTATATACCTCCCCATGGAGACGGAAAATAAGTGACAAATAATAAGAAGGTGAGGAAAGGATGAATGTAACCTTATACCTCACCTTCTTTTTTTTTGAACAAAATTTTAAGACAATCGTAGGACTTGTCAAATGAGTGTATGCATAAGATAATAATACTTATTGGACAAAAGGTGATTTGAGGTGTCGTGATTTTGACCAAAACAAATATCGGGGAAAAAAAGAAAAGTAGGTCTTTATACCCTTTTGCTTCTTGGCTGTTATTCATTTATTTAATTGTTCTTTTTTACATAACACTGTTTGCATGGAATTATGGAGCTTCCTTAGGCCCAGTGGGACCTGGAGGAAGAAATTATAATTTGGATCCTTTTTTTAGTATTTATCGAATTGCAGTTTATAGCCCAAGCTGGGTAGACCCTTTTCGGATTTTAGTTGGAAATGTGCTATTATTTATTCCTTTTGGATTTCTATTACCTCTTTTTGTGGAGCGTTGGAAGACAAATGATAAGCCTGTTAGAATGTTTCCCGTTGTGGTTGCAGCCATGTGTCTATCCATTGCAATTGAAATTAATCAATTTGTCTTTACTTATAGGGTAGCGAACATTGATGATGTTATACTTAATACAACTGGGGCATTAATCGGGGTAATTGCCTATCGCCTAATGCGATGGAGTGAAAGGTTTAAGAAAAAATAAAGGGTGTGGCTAAAGTCATTTAGACTTTATGACACACCCTCTTTTTTCGTTGTGGAAGCAGAAGCCAGCTCACTGTACATCCGCTTTGTCCAAATTCGGTATCCTACATAAACAATAGAAATAAAAATACCGTATATAATCCCCATATAAATGAGCTCTATTGGATTGGTAACAATCGTATGTCCAATCAAGGCGAATAGTGTCATGGCAGGGATTTTTCCTAATCCAGAAGCGATAGAATAGGATACGAATGAGACTCTGCTTAATGCAGCATAGGCATTGATTAAAATGGATGGAATGACTGGAATCATCCGTAATACAGTAATGCTCATAAAGGCATTGCGTTCAAATAACAGTGTTACTTTTTTTGTGACAGTGTATTTTAATAAGATTTTCGTTCCCCATTCATGAAAGCCACCATACCGAATCATGGCAAAGAAGATGATCGAAGCCAAAGTAGACCCAATCCAAATGACTAATGATCCGAGGGCTGGTCCATATGCAGCACCAATGACACTTCCTACTATCGGGTAAGGAATAACAGGAAATAAGGACATCAATGTAGCAATAATGGCTGTAACCCAAACAAAGCTCCGGTCCGCATTTTGTATCCAATGAAGCAGCGGTTCATGGTAAAAGAATAGAAAAGTTACGATGACAACTCCAAGAAAAAAAACGGATAATTTACGGGACATAATTTTCTCCTTTAATATAGTTATCTGCTCCATACGATTATACAACAAAAAGTGACATTAAGGTAACAGGTAATCCTATCCCTCGTCCTGCGTCTGGGATTACTCGACGCAAACTACTCGAGGAAGCGTCTCAGGTCGACCTTGTGGGCAACGGCGTAATGTCACCGTCCTGTGGTTCCCCCGGGTAACACTGGAGTCGCCCGCCGCCTTGCGCTTCTCCAAGCTTTTGCTAAACAGCCAATGTTTGTTCTAAAAGGGAAATACTATTAATTTTTGGAAACTGTTCACGGGACATTCATCTAGCACGTAGACTACAATGATGAACGTGTTAAAAAGGGAGTGTACCGTATGCAAATCCATGTTGTACAAGAGGGACAAAGTTTGTATGGGATTTCTCAAGCGTACTCTGTTTCAATGGAGGATATTATTGATGCCAATGAAATTGTAGATCCTAATAATTTGGTGATTGGTCAGAGTCTTGTGATTCCTATTGTAGGTTCATTTTATTGGGTTCAACCTGGGGATAGTCTTTATAGTATTGGTCAACGGTTCGGAATACCTGCACAAAGGCTTGCTGAAGTAAATCAAATTCCATTAGAGACGCCTCTAAATGTAGGTTTAAGACTTTATATACCACCTCGGCCAAAAACAGAAATCGAAGTAAATGCTTATATTGAACCATTAGGGGGCACGGTATCTGAAAATTTAATTGAATCGGCACGTTCCAGAGCGCCTTATTTAACATACTTAGCCCCATTTAGTTACGAGTTAAATAGGGATGGAACATTATCAGCCCCACCTTTAAATGATTTTCCATCCATCGCACAGGCAAACAACGCTGGATTAATGATGGTTATTACCAATTTAGAAGAGGGTGCATTTAGTGCAGAAGTTGGTGCTGCAGTTTTGACAAACGAAACGGCACAGGACACCTTACTAAATAACATCATTGAAGAAGTAAGAAGAGTAGGATATCAGGACGTCCATTTTGATTTTGAATACTTACGAGTAGAGGACCGAGAGCGGTATAATCAATTCCTAAGGAAAGCGGTTAACCGTTTAAGGCCGGAAGGGTTACTTGTATCAACGGCCCTTGCGCCAAAGACCCGTGCAGATCAACCAGGTCAGTGGTACGAGGCACATGACTATCGGGCCCATGGGGAGATTGTGGACTTCGTGGTGCTGATGACTTACGAATGGGGGTATAGTGGTGGACCTCCAATGGCCGTTTCACCAATCGGCCCTGTAAGGGAAGTTATTGAGTATGCTCTCACAGAGATGCCAGCGGACAAAATTATGATGGGGCAAAACCTCTATGGGTATGATTGGACATTGCCGTATGTTCCTGGTGGGGAATTTGCTGCTGCATTAAGTCCAAATAGAGCTGTTCAATTAGCCTATCAGCAAGATGTTCCTATTCAATACGATACGGAAGCACAGGCACCATTTTTTGAGTATGTAGACGACGAGGGGGCGGAGCATGTTGTATGGTTTGAAGATGCGCGGAGTATTCAAGCAAAGTTTGATTTGATCAAAGAATTAGGTTTAAGGGGTATCAGTTATTGGAAGCTTGGATTACCATTCTCCCAAAACTGGACATTGCTTGCCGATCAATTTGATATTAAAAAGTTTTAGTTAGGTGGCAGCACCCATGGAGGGTGCTGTTTTTTAGTGCCCGAAACTGGAGCAGCAAGGGGGAGTTGGTGCACTAAAAACGTTGAGGAGTTCACGAAATCTATTTCACACATTAGTTATTTCGAGAAAGATTACAAATACGAAATATAACACTAGCGAAATCACCAATTTTCTAGTAATATTTCGTATATCTAAACATTTCAAATTTTTTTCGTACACTAAGGTGGAATCACTTATGAAAAACAGACCATGGTTCGTTTATGTTATTTTAGCATTAGCAACTAGCAGCTGGGGAAGTGCATTTATTGCCGGAAACTTTGCTACTAGAGATTTTGACCCTATCACTGTTGCTTTTTTACGTTTCCTATTTGCGGCAATTATTCTCCTGCCTCTTATGTGGTGGCTGGAACCTAACCGAGTGAAGCCGAAAGGAAAAGAGTGGCTTCTTCTCGCATCCTTGGGGTTAACTGGAATTGCCTTATACAATATTTGCTTTTTTATTGCAACAAAAGAAGCACCCATTGTAAAGAGTTCCTTATTTATTGCCTCTAATCCTGTACTCATTATTTTATTATCAGCCCTTTTCCTTAAGGAAAAAATCACATCAAGAAATATTATCGGGTTAATTTTGGCGTTAACGGGGGCTACTGTTATTATCACCGAAGGAAACTTTATGGCCGTTATCCTAGCAGGGTTATCACCCATTGACCTTGTTTTACTAATCGCTGTAATATGCTGGGCACTGTACAGCGTTTTAGGAAAGGTTGCATTACAACGATTTAGTCCTTTAGTTAGTACTACCTATGCAGTTGTATTCGGAACAATCATGCTGTTTCCCTTTGCTGTAGCTGAAGGCAGCTGGAGTCAGTATGTGGAAGCAACTCCTTTAACATGGATGTCTATCCTACATATGAGTGTGATCGTTTCCGTTGTAAGTTTTATCATGTACTATCAAGGTATTCGTACCATTGGTGCCGCGAAAGCATCTATTTTTATAAATTTAATGCCTTTATCTGCAGTTATTCTAGCTGTTTTATTGTTAGGAGAACCTATATTGCCGGTTCATATTGTAGGTGCTGTCTTAGTACTTACTGGTGTTACTATAGGAACGGGGGCAAGGCTTAGGAAGAAGGCCCCTGTCTTAGCAGTTGAAAAATAATTTTTCTCATTCTCGGTCATGAAGACACAGGAGACAACCTGTGCGAATACACTACAACAAAGCATTTCCATAAGTGTAGGGGGCGAGGTATTCATGCTATCACAAAACTATGAGAAACTCTCTGACAAAGAGTTAGAGGCGTATTATAAGCGTGTGAAAAACTATATTGAACAGGGGTTTCGAGTGGATGGTCTAAAAGAAGAATTACAGATGATTTATGATGCATTAGAAAAGAAAAGTGACTTGCAAGTAAAGAATAAAAACCAGTATCTTGAGGAAATTAATTATTATATTAAGACATTGAGATTATAGCCAACGGGGGGAAACGCAGAACTCGTTGGCCTTTCTTATTTCTCATTTCTCCCTTTCCTTTGATACAATAGCAGAAGGAAGTGAGGGAAGCTTATGGAGCAGGAAAAGAAAAAGGCAGAATCTCTTCAACAGCAAATAGATAAGCAACAAAACATGGCTTTTCATAAAATAAATGAAGCAGTAGTCGTTCGCTTGTTAACCCAACTAGAAGAAGCGTCATCAAAAACATTGACTGAATACCATATAAATCGTGCACGCTTATTGGCCATGGCCGCGGTGGCACGGTTCCATCGAATTGGTGAATTGGATGGGAAAATAGAAGAAAGGTTGGGGGAGGCACTAGAACTATCTCCGGATGACCGTTATGTATCTAAAGTGGTTATTCATATCCATTCAACCTTATTGAATCAGAGATTCCTTATAGAGGATATTCCGAAGATAAGGGAGACGGACCATTCCCAAGGAAAAAAGAAAACAATTCAACGAATTAAAGGAATAATTACTGATGCTCTCCAACGTACGGAAACCCTTTTAAAACAATTAAAGGAATATGAACATGCAGCTCATATAGTAGATGAGCGATCTAAACTAGACCAGGCTGATCAAGGGAAAGAAATATTACAAAACTCATACGAGCAGCTAAAGAAAACCCTTGTACTAGCGGAGCAATATGAAGCAACGATTTCCGGTATCTACTCTTCCCGTGAAAAACTAGAGTCCTACCAGGAATCTTTAAGGGAATTAAATCACCTCTCCTCCCAGTGGGCCAACTGGTTAGAGGTCTTCGGTCAAGAGGAAGAAGTAAGCGCATTAAAGAAACTTCAGTCCATGGTAGGTTTGACGGAAGTAAAAAATAAAATTGAACAATACTATCATTATTTACGCTATCAAGAGGAACGTCGTAAGAAGGGCTACCAATTACAAAGTGATCCATCATTAAATATGATTTTAACTGGGAATCCTGGTACGGGAAAAACGGAGCTTGCTAGACAGCTTGCAAGAATCTATCATGAATTAGGTGTTTTACCAAAGGAAAAAGTATTGGAAGTAGATCGATCTCAACTTGTGGGTGCTTATGTGGGCCAAACGGAAGAAAAAACAATGAATGTGATAAAAGAAGCTGTTGGAGGTGTCCTATTTATTGATGAGGCCTACAGCTTAAAGCGAGCAGATACAACAGGCAATGATTATGGACAAGCTGCCATCGACACATTAGTTGCGGCCATGACCAACGAGGAGTATGCAGGGAAGTTTGCTGTCATACTTGCTGGATATCCAGAAGAAATGCGAACTTTCTTATGGAGTAATCCAGGCCTTCGAAGCCGCTTCCCAGAACACAATCACATCCATCTTCCGGACTATTCCTTAGATGAGCTAGTGGAAATTGGGGAACAGACTGCCCTTGAAAATGATTTTTCATTAACAGAGTCTGCTCTAACCGCCTTGAGATACAGACTGGAGCAAGAAAAGGTGGATGATAGCTTTGGAAATGCCAGGGCAGTAAAAAACATTATCCAGGAAGCCATTTTTAAAAAGGGTTCCGAGGTAGCGAAGACAAAGGATTACAGGAAAGAAAACTTTATCCTATTAGATGAAGAAGCTTTTGAGCCGAGGGACCGAAAGAAAAATGATAAATCAGGGGATGAACAATTAAACGAATTAATTGGATTGACAGAAGTGAAGGATCAGGTGAGGAAGCTAACCTCTTTTGTGAAGGTGCAGCAAATGCGAAAAGATAGTGGCTTACCCGTCGTTCCCATTCAACTCCATGCTATTTTTTCAGGTCCTCCTGGTACTGGAAAAACAACGGTTGCGAAGATATATGGAGATATTTTGTGTGAGCTTGGATTATTAAAGCGGGGACATATGGTTATTTCTGGAAGGAGCGACCTCGTTGCCGGCTATGTAGGCCAAACGGCAATGAAAACGAAAAAGAAAATTAAAGAAGCCCTAGGGGGTGTGTTGTTCATTGATGAGGCCTATTCTCTCCTTGCCAAGGGGGAACAGGACTTTGGGAAAGAGGCTATTGACACCCTTGTGGAGGAAATGACAAAGCATAATGAGAATCTTGTTGTTATTTTAGCGGGCTATTCCCAACCCATGGAGTTGTTAATGGAGAGTAACCCAGGCCTATCCAGTCGATTTAAGAAAACAATAGCCTTCCAAGATTACACTGCAGAGGAGCTCATCGAAATTCTTGTTTTTTATGTAAAAAAACTTGGTTATTCTTTGGATGGAGCTATAAAAAAGGAACTATATGAAACATTAAAAGCGTCGCCACCTTCTGGTAACGGAAGAGCCATGAGGGACATGGTAGAAGAAGCCATTCAGCAGCAAGCTTATCGCATTGTTTCAGAAAAACAGGGAAATGTCTCGGACTTAACGAAATTAGTGAGGGAAGACTTTTCTATATTGATAGAAGGGGAGAGAAATTAATGCTTATCTCTACAGAGAAAATTGCCGTACGCTATGCAGAAACAGATCAAATGGGGGTTGTCTACCATTCTAACTATTTAGTATGGTGTGAAATTGGCAGAACGAAACTTTTTGAGGATTTAGGATACCAGTATGCCTCCTTAGAAAAAATGGGGATCCTCGTTCCAGTAACAAATGTGAATATGAATTATCACTATCCTGCAAAATATGGAGATACAGTGACCGTAAGGTCCTGGATTGAAGAATATAACGGACTTCGGATCACTTATGGCTATGAAATAATCAATGAAGATGGAAAGCAATGTTTAACAGGGACAAGTGAGCACGTTTGTGTGAAAAAGGATTCCTTCCGCCCTGTTTCACTTAAAAAGCAATTTCCAGATGTACATGATGCATATGAAAAAAATAAAAAAGACAGCCATCAACCGGTGGAATAATAGGTATATATAACCCCAACTCGTACAAACTATTTTTGTGAAAATTGTATTTAAGGGGGGGGATAAACAATGGCAAAGCCAGATAACCGTAAAAATAATGTGGAAAGACTACAAAAGATGGTAGAGAACACAAAGGAAAATATCGAAGCAGCAGAAGAAACGATGCACAAAGAGGACCTTTCAGCTGCAGAGAAACAAGCCATTCAAGAAAAAAATCAACGCCGTCACGAAAGTATTGAAAGCTTTAAAGCGGAGATTGCTGATGAGAAATCAGATCGAGAAAATGGTAGAATTTAATTAACCGATCTTTGTTCAATCTACAAGAGCGCATTTTCATACAAATGGGCTCTTGTTTTTATTAGTCTGTTATTAAAAGGTAGTTGTTATTGGGATCAAATAAGATAATATTGCTCGAATTCGTTACAGGCGGACCAATTACGCCTAAGAGCAGCCCACGTCCTGCTCCTGCGCTACTTCGTATGCTCGTCGCAAACTACTCGAGGAAGCGTCTCAGGCTCCGCTTGTGGGCAACGGCGTAATGTCGCCATCCTGGCTCCCGCGGGCAACGCCTCAGCCTCCTCGGGTTCCTGTCTCTTCCTCTTCTAGCATCGCGCTGTAGAAGTATACGTCGAGACAACTCGAAGTTTATTCGAGAAGTAAACGCTCGTCGCTGGAGTCGCCGCCTTCACTCCTTCGAGTTATTAAAAAGTAATTGTTGTGAAAAAAGCCTATTATTTAGTAGAGATTGGTTTATATAAAAACCTTGTTACATAATCTGACAATTGGATTGTTAACAGTTGAACTTTTGTTGCTGTTCGTTGTTATAATAGAAGGGGAAGGGGACCATGTATGGCTTTTGGAGTAAAGAGAAGTGAATTATTACAATGGAAGAAAAAAGCAAGGGAAGGTGAGGTAGCTTTCCTCACTCATTTTTGGTTGGATGATAGATTTCCTCAATACCATACCGTAACAAAGGCAGCCTGTTCTAATAGGGAGAAATTAGTCCAGTGGGGGAAACAATATGGCTTAAAAGGAGAATGGATCCATGATCGAGAGGACTTCCCACATTTTGATCTTCTCGGGGACAGACAAAGGGAAATATTGATGGAAGAAGGCCTGTATGATCAGTTAGAAAAATTAGAAAATCGCAGGAAAGGGATGAAGGTCAATGAGTGAATTACAACAGGAAATTATTAAAGCATTACGTGTTAAACCGTCCATTGATCCAAAGGAAGAAATTCGTTCAAGAATACAACTCCTAAAGGATTACTTAAAAAAGTCTGGGTTAAATGGATATGTTTTAGGAATATCTGGGGGACAAGACTCCTCTTTGGCTGGCAGACTTATTCAATTAGCTATGGAAGAATTAAATAAGGAGGAAGGTACAGACAAATATACCTTTTATGCCATGCGCCTACCATATGGAGTTCAAGGGGATGAAGAGGATGCCCAAAAGGCATTAGACTTTATTCAACCATACCACCGTATTACATATAATATAAAAAATGCAGTAGATGCTTCCTTTAACCAGTTCCAGAAATCAATTGGGGAGGAATTATCTGATTTTGTAAAAGGAAACACGAAAGCCCGTGAACGAATGAAGGCGCAATATGATGTTGGTGCCCATTACGGTTGTTTAGTAGTTGGAACAGATCATGCTGCGGAAGCTGTAACCGGTTTTTTTACCAAATTTGGTGATGGGGCATGCGACATTACGCCATTATTTGGTTTAAATAAACGTCAAGGGAAAGCACTACTAAAGGAACTTGGGGCAGAGGAAGGTATTTATGAAAAAGTACCAACAGCTGATTTAGAGGATAACCGGCCAGGCCTTCCTGATGAGGTTGCATTAGGGGTAACTTATGAGCAAATTGACGACTATTTAGAAGGTAAGGAAATGGAGGATTCAGCTAGAAAGACAATTGAAGGGCATTACCTCAAAACTGAGCATAAGCGGCAGTTACCAGTAACATTATACGATCGGTGGTGGCGTTGAGGATGCAATTTAAACCTAACGGGAGGTTAGCGGATTTACATATGCATTCCACTGCATCTGATGGAGGATACTCCCCTGAGGATTTAATGAAAAAATGTGTTCAAGCAGGTCTTGAGATAGTTTCCCTAACAGATCATGACACCACAATGGGAGTAAAGTCTGCTAAAGAAGTAGCTGAGGCAAATGGAATGCAATTTATCACTGGAATCGAACTTTCTACAAGATTCAAAAATACCCATGTGGATATATTAGGATACGGCATTGAACCTTCTAATTCTATTCTCCAAGACACCATTTCCTTTCACCAGCATATGAGGGTGAAACGAATGGAAAAAATGATTGAAAAGTGCCATGAACTGGGATTACAAATAGATTTTCAAGAAGTAAAGGTACTAGCAAAGGGGGATACTCTTTCAAGACCACATATTGCTCAAGCATTGGTTAATCGTGGGTACGTTTCCAATGTAAAGGAAGCCTTTGACCTTTATTTTAAAGAAGGCCAGCCATGCTATGTGGAGAAGGAAAAGGAAATGACTCCCCAGGAAGCTATACAGTTAATCCACCAAGCAGGAGGTATTGCCATTGTTGCCCATCCTATCTTGTATACTTTAGACGATGACATTTATCAATGGTTATTGGAAGAGGATCTCGATGGTGTGGAAGTGTATCACCGTGATCATGATGTTGAAGCTGTGGAACGCTTTTTAACCATTGCAAAAAAGGCCGAAAGGGAAAGGGGACGTCAAGTTTATCTAACGGGGGGGTCTGACTTCCATCACGAATCCTTCGGGAGAACAGGGGAATCGATCGGAACAACCACACTCCCCTTCGAACATGCGGAAAAATTACTTCATGCGGTAAATAAAATTTAAAAAAAGCTCTTTTTGATATAGTTTTGTATTTTTAGATAGCTCGGAGGAGTGAAAGGCGGCGACTCCAGCGACGAGCGTTTACTTCTCGAATAAGCTTCGAGTTGTTTATCAAATAGTAATAATCTATAACAAAATAGCCTTACATAAAAATTAAAAACTTCTTAGATTGTTAGGTTCTAAGAAGTTTTTTTGTTTGTACATTTGCCCTGCTTTCACAAATTTGGGCGTTTCGGAATACCATAAAGTGAAGTTAAAAGGAGGGATAATAACGTGCAAACGTATTTTATTAATGGACATACAAGTAAAGGCTTTTATCATTTAGCCAACCAATTTTGGAATGATTATGACTTGTGGGTTGTTACAGGGGGCAGTATGTACAACAGAGGAGAGGTATTATCTGCTGCTGCTGATACATTAATAGAAGTAGAAGATATAGATATCTTTGTTCATCCCAATGATGGAAAAACGATTGACGGTATATTATTAAAAGGAAAAAATATACTTTTATTATCTGATAATGATCCGTTACTCCCATTAAGCAGATATCGAGGACTTGTATCGAATGTTTTTGATTTAAACGACTGTTTAAAGGATTCTTATCATGTTGAAGAGGTACCGCAAATTAGACATTTAATTGACGAAGTAAATGTTCAACAACGGTTGGCCTATCAGTGCTTTGCCAAGGGGAAGTCCATTCATGAGAAAAAGGAAGAAATTTATTTATCGGGAATGGATTTTAACGAGGCAGATAAAGCAGCAGAAGAGATCATCTCCCATTTATTCTCTTCCTTAGAGTCAAAGGATGCTAACCCACAAACAAGGGAACTGTTTTTTGGCGCAGCGTCTGCCTTTGGACCGATTAATTATATCAATGACATTACAGAAGGATTATCAAAACGGATTATTATAAAGGGCCGATCCGGTAGTGGGAAATCAACACTGATGCGTAAAATTGTGGCAGAGGCGGAAAAGCATCAACTTTCGGTAGATTACTTTTCCTGTGCCTTAGACCCTGATAGTTTAGACATGGTCGTTATTCCAGCCCTATCCTTTGCCATCATTGATGGAACAGCCCCTCACGTTATCGATCCTGACCGTGACAGTGATACAGTGGTAGATATGTTCGAACGTTGTATCGACGAAAGGGTCGAAGAGGATAACATGGAAGTGTTAAATAAGATAGACCAAGAATATAAGGCTGTCATGAAAACAGGAACGAAGCATTTAAACCGCGTCCATGAATTGGAGCAGCTCATTCATAATATCTTGACCATTACCTTTAATGAGGAAAAGCTAGATAGTTTAAAAGATACCCTAATTGACAAGTTGAAAAACAACTAAATATAACCTTGGCCACTGAAAAAGGAAAAAACACCCTTTTTCAGTGGCTTCATGTAACCTAACTGGTGTTTTATTCCTTCCTTGATTGCGAGAAATTGCCATGAAATGACCTAATGAAATTGCATCTCATTAGGTCATTCTTTTAACTTATGGATACCAATTCATGATATAATACCTCTATTGTTTGTAGCTACCTATCGGAATCTAGATTGTTAAAAATATAGCTCTGTTAAAGGTTAAAGTTGATTTTATAACACTGTTGATTTGAGCGGAAGATACGAGACTCCTGCGGGAAAAGCAACAATTCTTTTCTTGCGACGAGTAATCGCAGGAGCAGCTGAAGACCCCGCAGGGACGAGGAGGCTGAAGCGTTGCCCGCGCGGAGCCAGGATGGCGACATTACGCCGTTGCCCACAAGCGGGACCTGAGACGCTTCCTCGAATAGTTTGCGTCGAGTAATCGCAGACGCAGGACGTGGGCTGCCTTTAGGCGTAATTGGAGTATCTGAAGCAAAAATAAACATCAAAGTTTAACAAAGCCAAAAATATAAAAAGTTCATGTGAAATGAAAAAACGAGTTATTTTTATGAATCTAATATACATAATTGTACCTAATATTAATAAGACCTTTCAGGGTCTTTTCTCGTTTTCTCACTTTGCAGGGAACTCTTGGAAAGCGTGAGGTTTTAAATGAATTCAATATGGAAATTAAAAGGCATGTTGTTTTTCTTCCATTCTTCCATGACGATTATTGTGAGTTATTTGCCTGTTTATTTACAGGTGATGGGGTTAACTGGCTCTCAGATTGGAGTCCTATTGGCAGTTGGGCCTGCAGCGGCGATTATTGCCCAGCCCTTTTGGGGGTTCATGAGTGATAAATGGAAAACAGTAAAAAGGGTATTGATCATCTGTATCTCCGGCACTTTGGCCTTAGGTTTTATCTTGTTCCAATTAACAGAGTACCTCCTATTAATTCCAATGATGTATTTATTATTTTCCTTTGCAGCACCAGCAGGGGGACTGGGTGATAGTCTTTCTCAAAAGGTATCTGTTAAGTATGGTGTTTCCTTCGGAAGTATTCGGTTGTGGGGGTCATTAGGATTTGCTTTGGCATCTTTAGCTGGAGGCTTTATATTATCTCATATTGGAATTACGAATATTTATTATTTGTTTGCCTTCTTTTTATCTATGGCATTGATTTTTTGTTTGTTAGCCCCTGATGGAGAGCCGGCTAAGAAACCAGTACAATTAACGAATGCATTAAAGTTATTAAAATCTCCGAAATTAATGACCTTTTTACTAATGGTTATGGCAATCGGATTAACTCATCGAATGAACGATTCTTTTTTAGGCTTGTATATCGTTGAGCTAGGTGGTAACGAGTCGTATATTGGTATGTCGTGGTTTATTGGTGTAGTTACAGAAGCTGTCGTATTTGCCCTCAGTTTTTATTGGTTAAGGAGTTTCCATCCATTGACCCTTATTAATATTGCTGCGTTTCTTTATTTCATAAGGTGGGTATTGATGTCCTTTGTTCCTGATCCAACATTTGTCTTGTATATTCAAGTTTTACATGGAATATGCTTTGCAATACTTTACTTAACGGCCTTTCAGTTTGTTACAAGACTAGTACCTGATGAGTTAGAGTCGACGGGACATTTATTATATATATCTGTGTTTTTCGGAATATCAGGGGTAATTGGGTCCATTATAGGTGGACAGATCATGAGTGCCTTTGATCTGCGCACCTTGTATGTAGTGATGGCCGGCCTAGCAGCAGTAGGACTAGGAGGATCTATCCTTTACCGAATCTCTTACTTTAGAAGCGAAGATGGAAAAAACGAAATGGAGAAACTAAAGGAAACGTCTAATTAAAAAACAGGCTGGGACAACTAACGGGTTCGATTGATAGGGAGAAAACACGAAATAACTTAGCTTTTAGGGGTGTAATTATCATACTAATTCGCACCTCTTTTTTCGTTGTTTTATCAGCTTTTGTAAGCAAAAGTTGCTATTTTAATATCTACTTTAGAAACTCTTTTGGCATAAAAAATCACAGGCATACAATCATTTTTGTACTACTCGCAAAGCGCGTGTTAAAACAGTTGTTAATATGTTGTTATTTATTGAGTTAAAATCTAATAAACTTCTACATTATTAACGATATTCAAGGTTTGTTGGATATTTATGTTAAAATATAAGAAAGGAATATACAGACTTTGTGAAAAAAGGTACTTAAACTATTGGGTAGATTTTCTTTAACAGTAAAAATCCATTCTCAAATAAAAAATGAGAATGGATTTACAGTCTTTCCGTATGAATTTCTATTGTTGAAACAATTTGTTCAAATGTGTATTTATGATTTACCACATCAACTGTAAAGTCTTGTTCTTCTTCAATTCCCATTGTCCACCTATAATGGTTAATTTTCAAGAAAACAATTAAAGAAGCAAGTGCTGTACGTTTATTTGCATTATGAAAGGCACGATTCTTCGCCAATGATTCAAAAAGTGCAGCTGCTTTTTCATAGACAGAAGGGTATGCATCTCTTCCAAATACAGATTGTTTAGGTCGATTAATGGCTGAATCTAAGAGACCTGGATCTTTCACACCTAAAGGTTCATTTGGCGAATACAAGCGGATTTGAATCGTATTGATTGCGATCACCTGATTTGTTGTTAAATAAATGATTTCGTCCATTATCTGTTCACTAACCCTTTAAAAGCTTTATCATGTTCTTTAATGACATCATTAAGGATATCCATGAATTCGGCATCAACACCTTCAGGAAGGTTTATCTGTTCCTTTTTCCGTAAAACGATTTTCCCATCTTTAACTTCAACTTGTACGTCATCCCCTTGAGATAATCCAACTTCTCTCAGTAGTTCAGCAGGAAGAGTTATTCCGAAGCTATTTCCAATCTTAGTTACTTTTCTTTCGAATTGGTCCAATTTATTACACCTCCATTATAATCGTTATAACAATTATAACATGGTTTGATACAAGAAATGAAATTAGCTGTTTATATTTTAAAGATGTTAAGCTATCGGGAGTGCGTTAGTGAAATTGTGGGCTGTAATAATGCAGCTCGTTTTTTATTCCCTGCAAATTGGAAACAATGTTAAACTGAAGAGAGGTTTATTAGTGAAATAAGTTTTTTTAGAGGAGGAGAAAGAGGAATGAAATCATTTAAATTGTTCTCATCAATTATTGCTATATGTTTATTATTTATTGTAGGTTGTTCTATAAATAATCTATCAGAAGATGAAGCAATTACTATTGCACTTGAATTTGCAAAAACAAATGCACAAGAGAACAATTTAAACATACCATCAGACGAATTATGGTTTATTCAAAGCGATAGGATAGATAAAAAGAATAAATGGGCTGTTTATATTGGTTATCCAGAAGCAAGTAATTCGGACGAAATAAAGCTTCCATCACTAGCTTGGGTTTCTGTTTCCTATAATAAAAAGGTTCTAGGATACGATTTCACTCCATGGGGTGGGGAATATGAAGCAGATTAAAAATGTTTCCTTCTTCTACTAACGGAAGCGCGCGACAAGTGCTGCTATAAGCGCATTCAGCGTGAAAAGCAGGAAGTTTAAGACAAAACTTCAACTTTACAACGGAGGATTGG
>NZ_JAUSUG010000030.1 GCF_030813435.1 Evansella vedderi
GCCAGGATCAAACTCTCCAATAAAGTGTTGAGCTTGATGTTCTGACATCAAAACCAGTTAAACTGGCTAATTTAAAAATTCATTGACGGGATATTTGATCGGTCGTATAAATACGACTTTTATATCCCACTTCGCTTGGCTTTTTGTTTAGTTTTCAAAGGTCAAACTTCTTTTTTGCGACAACTCTTATATTATATCAAGTTTAACGATTGTTTGTCAATAACTTTTTTAACTTTCTTGAGTTGTTTTGTCGTTTTTTTTAGCGACAAGTGTTATCTTACCACCTAAGATCAATTCAGTCAACATTATTTTTTAAAAAAATAATAATTGATTTTGATCTGTTGATGGGGTCGAATTAATACTATATCATTGAAACTAATTCTTTTCTACTGTTAAAAATTTGAAATTCCATTCTTTCATTTTCTTAACTTTCCCTATCCTAAAACACTTCTTCAATAAATACCTCTGGATGACTCGTTAAATTAAACATTTTGTCGTTTTCAACATTTATCATTGGTCTTGTTGGCTCATTTTCATTTATAAAAATTACTTCCCCTACTAAGCCATTATTTAAACGTACTTTTTTCCCAATCGTTAAGTTTAGCATCATATTGATAAAGGAACTTAATACAATATGATCAATTTTTCCAAACTGATCTTTCTTTAAAGATTCGATTACCTTATACGGTGACTGCTTTGCTCTATAGTGTCTTTCGGAGGTCATAGCATGGTAGATATCGCATATTATAATTATTTTTGCAAATAGGTGCATCTTCTTCCCTTTTATCTTCATAGGATACCCGCTTCCATTTTCCCTCTCATGGTGTTGAATAACTCCTAATAAAGCACCCTTAGAAAATCCAGGAACATCCTCTAACATTTTGTAACTTAATAGTGGATGATTTTTCACCTCTTCATATTCATCAATAGATAATGGAGCTTTTTTTTCAAAAACATTAAAGGCTAATTTAGCCATACCACAATCGGCCAAAAGCCCCGATAAACCTAGTTGAATTATCTCTCCATTGGAAAGCCCTATTTTCTTGCCTAAGGATGAGCTCAATATGCTAACTGCTAAAGAATGAAAGTAAATGTAGTCATTTTTTGTGCCATAGTGATGTAATTGTAATAAATCTTCTTTACTAGGATTTGTCTCATAAAGTGGTAAAAAGATTTTTCTTACGGTATAGGCATCAACTTTGGCACCACCTTGCCAATGGGTAAATAGCTTCTTATATTGCTGTACAGCAAAAAGGAATTGATCTATGAAATTATTTTTCTTATCTATCTTATCTAGATTCTCCTCTTTCAAAGTATCCTGTGGCTTATATGCTGTTCCATCAACAAGCTTTAATTCTACTAGAACATCAGAAACAAGAAACTTCTTTAAGATATTTATATGTTCATCGCTTAATACTGTTTTCTTTTTTATAATAGGTGAAGTTGTACGAATATAGACATCATCAGATAAAATAACTCCTGGAACTAAATACTCAGTTTTCACTTTCATTTTGACCCCTCCTTTTATCACAGCCCATTTAATAGGGAGCCTATCTTGATTAATTTATAATTAGATTTTAAACTAAAATTATTTATTTTTGTCATTAATATAAAATTTATTTTGAAAAATATTGTAATACCCCTTAATTAAAGACCTGCCGATTTAAATTGGCAGGTCTTTAATAATAACTCAACTTTCGCACATAGAAAAAGTTGATAGTATTAATTGGCTCTAAAGCTAGAAGTCGTTCAAGTATGGTCATTGACAGGAAAATTATGCATGAAAAAACACCCCATCGTTTGGTATAGTTGATTTGACTAGAATCACACATACCATACAGAAGAGGTGTCTCCTATATGATAGCGAATAATGACCAAAATAAGCAACTACCAAATGAACTTAAATCGACCTTTAAAGAATTACATGTATTAAAACACCTTCGAAAAGCTGGCATTACAAAGTCCTTTGGCTTTTCTTGTTCTTACCTATTTCAATTAATTTTTTGTTTAATCTTTGAAAACAAGAACTGGTTTCGAACTTTAGAAAGTATCAAATCTACCGATTTACCAGCAAAAGATACCGTTTATCGTTTCTTGAATCAATCTACTTTTTCGTGGAGACGTTTCTTAACGTTCCTTAGTGCTCACACGATTGGAAAAGTTACAAAACTTACGGATCACAATCGCCCTAAAGTATTGGTTTTAGACGATTCTTCCTATAACCGAAATCGTAGTAAGTCAGTAGAATTACTAGCACGTTGTTTTGATCATGCTTCTCAAAAAATCTGCTTTTATAAAGGTTTTCGTATGCTTACTCTTGGATGGACAGATGGTGCAACCTTTATTCCAGTTGATTTTTCGTTATTAAGTTCTACGAAAAGTCGAATTAACGGAATATCAACGAAAGTTGATAAGCGTAGTTGCGGCTACAAACGACGAATTGAAGCTCTACAAACTGCACCTGAGCAAATACCTGATATGATCCAACGCGCTATGAATGCTGGAATAGATGCCTCCTACGTATTAATGGATACATGGTTTACCTACCAACCATTAATTAAAGACATAAAAGAACAAGGTCTTGATGTCATTGGTATGGTGAAGAATCTAAAACAACGCTACCTTGTAAATGGCAAACGAGTGAGTCTGAAAGAACTCTATTGTCTAGCTACACCTGTCGAAGGGAAGAAGGGATTACTTCGTTCCATTCATACTACTCAAGCTAATGATGTTCCTGTCAAAGTTATCTTTGTTCGTAATCGCAATAAAAAAAGCGAGTGGTTAGCCATTTTAAGTACAGATTGCACATTGAGTGATCAAGACATCATCCGTATATACGGAATGCGTTGGGACATTGAGGTTTTCTTTAAAACCACTAAGTCCTTATTAAAACTCCAGAAGGAGTTTCAAAGTCGTTCATACGACTCCTTAATTAGTCATACAACCATTGTCTTCGCACGATACATTGTGCTATCTTGGCAAAACCGCTGCAGTACGGACCAAAGAACATTAGGTGGCATGCTTTATGAGCTTTGTGATGAAATCAGTGAGCTCGATTGGGCTATTGCATTACAGCAATTAATCGAGCTTCTTGAAGATACCCTAAAAGCGACTAATAAAAAAATACAAAAGTTAATCAAAAGTCAATTACAACAATGGATCGCAGGCTTACCTAATTATATCAAGGCATACCTGCCTATTTCAGTCTGCGAAAGTTGAGTAATAATATGAATTTTATTTTAGGTTCAGCGGGTTGCCCTATCTCCTCCGTTTATTGGACTTCCCTTATTCAAAAAAAAGCTGCCTAAGTATTTTACCTAGACAGCATAAATAGTTAGGGGACTATTCCTCTTCTCCCTCTACTTCTTCAACATTATTCGTTTCTTCATTGTCAACTGCTTCTTCTGAAGATTCTTCCTCAGTGTTTTCCATATCATCCATTACTTCATCGTCCTCGTCAATATTTACCCGGGCAACCGTAGAGACCTTTTCTTCCTCAGCTACACGGATAAGACGAACACCTTGCGTATTACGGCCCGTTACGGAGATCTCATTAACATGCATTCGAATGATAACACCCGAGTTAGTAATTATCATTAAATCATGATCATCAGAGACCACCTTAAGGGACACTAAATCCCCATTTTTATCGGTAATATTACATGTTTTTATCCCTTTACCACCACGTGTTTGAATTCGATAATCCTCCACTGGCGTACGCTTACCAAAGCCTTTTTCCGTAACGATCAGCACTTGTTGATTTTCCTCAATTATATCCATCCCAACAACCTGGTCATCCTCTTGTAACGTTACACCCTTAACACCTGTTGCTGTACGTCCCATTAAGCGGACATCCGTTTCATGGAAACGAATGGACATACCTTTTCGCGTACCAGCAATGATCTCTTTAGATCCATCTGTTAAACGGACACCATGAAGCTCATCTCCCTCACGAAGATTAATAGCAAATAGTCCACCCTTACGAATATTAGAGAATGCCACTAACTGAGTACGTTTCGCTACACCATCCTTCGTCATAAAGAAGAGATAGCGATCCTCATCAAATTCTTGAATTGGGATTACGGTACTAATGTACTCATCCTTATCAATTTGCAACAGGTTAATGATTGGGATTCCCTTTGCCGTTCTGCTAAAGGAAGGAATTTCATATCCCTTTAGGCGATATACCTTTCCTTTGTTAGAGAAGAATAAGAGATGATCATGTGAGTTGGTAATAAATAGATGTTGAACAAAATCATCATCATGGGTACCCATTCCTTGAACTCCACGGCCACCACGTTTTTGACTACGGTACGTTGAAAGTGGAATTCGCTTAATGTAGCCATTATGGGATAGGGTAATAACAACGTTTTGACGTGGAATGAGATCTTCATCCTCTAAACTATCTTCTCCAAGGGTAATCGTTGTTCTTCTTTCATCGTTAAAGCGTTCTTTAATTTCTATTAATTCTTCACGAATGATTTCAAGAACCTTCTCATCGTCTGCCAAGATAGCTTTCAACTCTTTGATTTTCTCAACAAGCTCTTGATATTCCGATTCGATTTTGTCCCGCTCCAAGCCTGTTAAGCGTTGGAGACGCATATCTAAAATAGCTTGTGCTTGATCGTGACTTAGGTTAAATTGCTCCATTAACCCTTGTCTTGCGATATCTGTTGTTTCAGAGCCCCGGATCAAGGCAATAATTTCATCAATGTGGTCTAAAGCAATACGCAGACCTTCTAATATATGAGCGCGAGCTTCTGCTTTTTTCAATTCGAAAGCAGTTCTACGACGTATAACCACACGTTGATGCTCTAGGTAATGATAGAGTACTTCCTTAAGTGAAAGTATTTTAGGCTGTCCACCCACAAGGGCCAGCATATTAATACCAAAGCTCGTTTGTAGTGCCGTTTGTTTATATAAGTTGTTTAATAAGACATTGGCATTAACATCCCGTCTTAATTCAATAACGATTCGCATACCGTTTCTATCTGATTCATCGCGAAGATCTGTAATTCCATCTAGCTTCTTTTCCCTTACTAGCTCCGCAATTTTCTCGATTAATCGTGCCTTATTTACTTGGTATGGAATTTCATTAACAATAATGCGCGGTTTGCCGTTATTATCTTCAATTTCAGCTTTTGCACGGATTGTAATGGAGCCTTTCCCAGTTTCGTATGCACGTCGAATACCTGAGATACCTACAATTTCAGCACCGGTAGGGAAGTCAGGTCCGGGAATATATTCCATCAATTCTGAACTTGTTATATTAGGATTCTCACTGAGTGCTAGTACCCCATCAATAACTTCACCTAATTGATGTGGAGGTATGTTGGTAGCCATACCAACAGCAATACCAGAAGTACCATTCACTAGTAAATTAGGAAAACGTGCTGGAAGGACAATAGGTTCTGATTCTGAACCATCATAGTTTTCCTGATAATCGATCGTATCTTTATTAATATCACGGACAAGCTCCATCGATATTTTTGACATTCTAGCTTCTGTATATCGCATTGCTGCAGCTGCATCACCATCGATAGAACCAAAGTTACCATGACCGTCAACGAGCATATAACGATAACTGAAATCTTGTGCCATACGAACCATTGTTTCATATACAGCCGAGTCACCATGAGGATGATACTTACCGATAACTTCCCCAACGATACGGGCAGACTTTTTATACGCCTTATCAGAAGTCATTCCTAATTCATTCATCGCATATAAAATACGGCGGTGAACAGGCTTTAAACCATCTCTCACATCAGGAAGGGCACGACTTACGATAACACTCATAGCGTAATCCATAAAGGATGATTTCATTTCCTGACTAATATTTATTTCTTTCACTCTTGATTGGTCTTGTTCAGACATTCCTTGTACCTCCGTTCACCTAATTCAAACAGATTACTTTCTGCTAAAAAACATACTTTTTTTTTGGAACTGGAAAAGATAAAAATCATTCGAATTCGTTACAGACGTAATGTCACCATCCTGGTTCCGCGGGCAACTCTTCAGCCTTTAGTCCCGTCTCTACCTCTCCAAGCATCGCTTCGTAGCTTACTCGTAAAGTAAACGCTCATCGCTGGAGTCTCCGCCTTTCACTCCTTCGAGATATAAAAAGCAAAAAACTATTCAAAACAACAAATGAATACTTTTCAATGTTTATAGAATGATAAGCATTATTATATATTTTAACGTACATAACCATGCAGCCCTATGCTGCATGGTCCTGTGTACAATCATGAAGTAGATGTTATTTAATTGCAGTTCCGTTTTTCTATATATCTAAGTTCTTTACGTATTGGGCATTGGCCTGAATGAAATCTCGGCGTGGTTCTACTTTATCACCCATTAATGTTTCAAAGATTTCATCTGCTACCATTGCATCTGCAAGAGCTACTTGCAAAGTAGTTCTTGTTGCTGGATCCATGGTTGTCTCCCATAGCTGGGTTGGATTCATCTCTCCGAGACCTTTATATCGCTGGATTCCCGGTTTTGGATTAGCTGGGAGTTCACTCATAATACGATCCATTTCTTTATCGTTATAAGCGTAGTGAATTTGCTTCCCTTGCTGGATCTTGTATAAAGGTGGTTGTGCAATATAAACATAGCCCTCTTCAATTAATGGACGCATATAACGGTAGAAAAACGTTAATAACAATGTTCGGATATGGGCACCATCTACATCGGCATCGGTCATGATAATAATTTTATGATATCTCGCTTTAGTAATATCAAAGTCTCCACCGATTCCAGTACCTAATGCAGTTATAATAGCTCGTACCTCATTGTTACCTAAAATTTTATCTAAACGGGATTTCTCTACGTTAATAATTTTTCCACGTAAAGGTAAAATTGCTTGGAAATGACGGTCACGCCCCTGCTTCGCAGATCCACCAGCAGAGTCACCCTCTACGATATAAAGCTCGCTAATGGATGCATCTTTCGAAGAACAATCAGCTAATTTACCAGGTAATGAACTTACCTCTAATGCAGATTTACGGCGGGTTAATTCCCGTGCCTTTTTAGCTGCATCCCTTGCTCGTGAGGCCATTATACCCTTTTCCACAATTTTTCGGGCTACATTTGGATTTTCAGCCATATATTTGGCCATGTGTTCTGAAAATAACGAGTCTGTAATGGTACGTGCTTCACTATTCCCTAGCTTTGTTTTTGTTTGTCCTTCAAACTGAGGGTCTGGAATTTTAACGGAAATAATTGCTGTTAAGCCTTCTCTTACGTCATCTCCAATTAAGTTAGGATCTGTTTCTTTAAATAAATTATTTTTTCGAGCATAGTCATTAATAACCCGTGTTAAGGCTGTCTTAAACCCGGATTCATGGGTACCACCCTCGTGGGTATTAATGTTATTTGCAAAGGAATAAATATTACTGGCAAACCCATCGTTGTATTGCATAGCAATTTCAACGGAAAGTCCATCTTTTTCACTTTCAATAAAGACAGGCGGCTCATGGATTGGTTCTTTTGTACGGTTCAAATGCTCCACGAAGGAAGAGATGCCACCTTCATAATGATATTCTGCCGACTTTCCTTCTCCACGCTTATCAGTTATAAAAATGCGTAACCCACGGTTTAAGAAAGCTAATTCCCTTAATCGATTAGCTAAAGTATCATAATCATACTCAGTCGTTTCAGTAAAAATTTCAGCATCTGGCTTAAAATGAATGATGGTTCCTGTTTTGTCAGTCTCACCAACAACTGCTAAATCAGCTGCTGGGACACCTCGTTCGAATTTCTGATAATGAATTTTTCCATCTAAATGTACGTTTACCTCTAAAAAATCGGAAAGGGCGTTAACAACAGAAGCACCTACACCATGCAAACCACCAGAAACTTTGTATCCGCCGCCGCCAAATTTACCACCTGCATGGAGCACTGTCATAATAACCTCTACAGCGGGACGGCCCATTTTTTCATGAATACCAACTGGTATACCACGTCCATTATCCTCTACAGTTATGCTATTATCTTCTTCGATAGTAACGCGAATGGTATCACAATAACCGCCCATTGCTTCGTCAATACTATTATCAACTATTTCCCAAACTAAATGATGCAGTCCACGAACACTGGTTGAACCAATATACATACCAGGTCGTTTACGAACCGCTTCTAAGCCTTCTAATACTTGAATTTGACTTTCATCATAGGATTGTTGTTCGATCGTCACTTTCTTCACCTACGCTTTTCTTTGCAGCAGAACTGCAACAATTATATATATCAACAGAAAAGAAGAACATCCTTCTTCGAAATTAAATTGTCTACCCTGAAAATACAAATCTTGTTGTTCATTCGCTACAGTCCGCTCCCTTTCCGTGGGTGACCTGCCAAGCCTCCTCGCGACTTCGTCGCTGTGGGGTCTCGGCTAGGCCATTCTCCCACAGGAGTCTCGCGGACCTTCGCTCATTCCAATGCCTATAAACATTTTCATTCTCCATGGTGAAAATTTCACTTGCATGGAGGTCTACCTTGAAAATACGAATCTGGTTATCATTCGCTGCGAACTGCTCCTGCGCCACTTCGTTTGCTCGTCCATGGAACTCCGTTTATTCCAAACAGACTAACATTTTCCTGGGGCTACCAATTTTTATTTGTAAGCCCATCATAAATATGGGAAAAATGAATGAACATTTCTCCCTTATATAAAGTTTAAGGTTATAATTATAAAAAAAATGATAGGATAATTACTAAATAAATTCTTCCTCTTCAAGAACAGAAATAGTTTCTGCTCTTCTTTTTAAAGTATGGGAAGAAATAGGAGACAAAAAGACTTCTGTTTCTGTAATAATAATGGATTTAGGTTTGTCGTCAGATATATGCACAATTCTTTTGTTCTCCAGACTAACTTGAAGGAATTGTTCGTTATCCTCTGACAGTCCTTTACTTTGATAATCAAGAATGGCAACAACTTTATGGGAGCGAATAACCATGTCTCCACCTAAATGAATAAACATTTCCGCCACCTCACTTTACTTCTATTTTTCCATCATGAACTTCATACATCTGAGCTTCTTTCAGTGTTTGATGGTGAATTCCATTGACACTAGTTGTTGTTACAAACGTTTGTACCTTACCTTGGATGGTATTAAGCAAATGGGATTGACGGTAATCGTCTAGTTCAGATAAAACATCATCTAATAATAATATAGGGTATTCCCCCATCTTTTCGTATATCAATTCTATTTCCGCTAATTTAATGGACAAAGCTGTTGTTCTTTGTTGTCCCTGAGATCCGAATACTTGAATATCTTTGTTGTTAACGACAAATTGAAGATCATCTCGATGGGGACCTGCAAGAGTAGTTCCCCGTTTTAACTCTCTGTCTCTCAATCGTTGAAACTCTTCTTCCACTACTATTCTCATTGTCGACAAATCCATGTCATCTGATACGTGAATAGAGGGGATATACTTCACTTCTAAAGATTCTTTGCCCCTGCTGATTTCCTTATGAATCGGCTTTGCCCAAGTTTCAAGCTTTTTTACAAAAGCAAATCGCTTTTGAAGGACTTGGCAGGCAGATTGAATTAACTGGTCTGTAATGACATCCAGCATCGTATTGTCTTGTTTTTGCTTTTTTTGCAAAACATCCTTTAACCATTGGTTCCGTTGTTTTAAAACTCTGTGATATTGGGATAAATGGTATAAGTAAACAGAGTTTATTTGTCCCATTTCCATATCTAAGAAACGTCTTCGCAATTGAGGACTTCCTTTAACGAGATTCAAATCCTCAGGGGCAAACATAACCATATTACACGTTCCGATATATTCACTTAATCGTTTCTTTTCAAGCTTATTTAGCTTAACCTTTTTTCCTTTATGTGAAAATACCACTTCCATATCCAGTGGCCCGTTTCTATTTTCAAGATGTCCTTTCACTTTAGCAAAGGACTGATCCCAGCGAATTAATTCTTTATCTTTTGGGGTTCGGTGTGACTTAGCCATTGCAAGTACATAAATGGCTTCCATCAGATTGGTTTTCCCTTGAGCATTTTCTCCAATGATTACATTTACTTTGTTTTCAAAGTTTAAGGCGAGATGATCATAGTTTCGGTAATCACGAAGGGTTATTTGTTTAATAAACAATAGTTTCCCTCAATGCTATTGTTCCTTTTCTATTAGTACTGTACCAAAGTTTTCAATAACTAGAACATCACCAGGATACAGTTTTTTTCCTCGACGGTTTTCTTCTTCACCATTTAAGAAAACCTGATTTTCTTGCAAAAACCACTTCGCTGCTCCACCTGTACTAATCACACCGACCTCTTTTAATATCTGGCCTAATGTAATGTAATCTTCTTGAATCTTAACCTTTTGCTCCAAAGGGGTCACACTCACTTTCTATTTTGATAAGCTTTTTTCTAAAAGATTATTGCTTTTGCTTAAGATAAGTTTCGAAAAACAACACAATCTATACGAAAAGAGCCTTTTAATAACATCAAAAAATATATCACGAAAATACCTCAACCTATATTGTACTAAAATATTTACAATTACGCCAATCGCGAAAAAAGAAAGCTACCGAAGGAATAAATTCTTTCCTAAATTCGGCAGCTAAGTTACCGTTTCAAGTTGTCTTTAATACGTTCTTACTGGTGAGAATAAATGTAACATATAATCGTGTTCTTGTGGCTTTAATACAAAGGGACTCATGGCACCTGTAAAATCAATTTTTACTTCTGTTGAATCAATTACTCGTAAAGCGTCTATAATATTTTTTCCATTAAAGGAAATTCTTAGCTCTTCCCCTGTAAATTCAAGACAAGTAACATCTTCTGTTACCTTACCTACTTCTGGTGTTACAGATGTTATTTCTAAATTTCCATTTTCCATTGTTTTTAAGTTCACTACATTGTTCTTTCCATCCCTTGATAGGAGTAGGGCACGTTCAATGGCCTGTAGAAACTTTTTCGTATCCAATGTCACTCCAGTTTTTGATTGAGTAGGAATCATGTTTTTTGTAGCTGGATAGTTTCCATCCAATAAGCGTGAGAAAAACAATAAGTTCTTTGCTTTAAATAATATTTGGTTATCCGTAACGATGATATCAATCCATTCATCTTGATCATCCAGTATTTTATTCAATTCGTTTAAACTCTTCCCTGGAATTACAACATTAGAAAAAGACAGACCAGCAGTATTTGTTTCCACCTTTGCATAACGCATTGCGAGTCTATGACTGTCAGTTGCTGTGCAAGTTAGACGTCCATCTTCAATGGACCAATTAACACCAGTTAAAATTGGCCTTGTCTCCACAGTGGATACTGCAAATACAGTTTGACGAATAATATTTTTTAATAAGTCCGTTGGTAATTTAAATACATTTTCTTCTTCTATTTCAGGTAATCGAGGATATTCTTCTGGATCTAGTCCATTTAAATTAAAAACCGATGATCCTGATTTTAAAGTAGTGGTCATTTGATCAGAAACAATTACTTCAATTGTGGATTCAGGAAGCTTTTTTACAATTTCCGCAAAAACCCTAGCTGGTAGAACAATACTACCCGGAACCTCAATATCTACTAATTGCAATTCTTCGTCTTCCTTTGGAATAAAAGATTCGATAGAAATATCGGAGTCACTTCCGGTTAAGGTAACCCCATCAAAGGACGCTTCAATTTTGATCCCTGTTAAAACTGGAATAGTTGTTCTGGGTGAAATTGCTTTGGAAACATGCTGAACACTTTGTACAAATTGATCACGATGAATAGTAAACTTCATTTTCTCCGTCCCCACTTTCATTTCTTCTTCCGTTAATTGTAACAAACTTTTCTTCCAAGAAAATTTGTCATATTATAGTTATTTTTTTATAAAAATTTCGTAGTAATAGTAATAAGGCTTGTTAGTATGTGGATAAGTGTTAATAAACTCAAATAGGACAAGGTTTTCCACATGTGGATAGTGTGTGGATAAGTCTGTAACAGTTATTAACAGTTTACACAGTCTTATATTTTTAACTGTTCTTTAATCTCTTGGATTTGCCGCTGTAAATCAGTATCCGTTGTAAACAACTTAGAGATTTTTTCGTGAGCGTGAATAACTGTGGTGTGGTCTCTCCCGCCAAATTCACTACCGATTTTAGGAAGAGAGTTATCTGTGAGCTCCCTTGATAAATACATAGCAATTTGCCGCGGGTAGGCTACGTTTTTTGTCCGCTTTTTAGCCTTTAATTCTTCAACCCTTATATTAAAAGCCTCCGCAACCTTTTTTTGCACATCCTGAATCGTAATTGTTTTTGGTTTGGAATTAGGAATAATATCCTTAAGTGCAACGGCTGCTAAATCCGCATTCATATCCTGATTAATTAAGGAAGAATAGGCAACTACTCGAATAAGAGCACCTTCCAGTTCTCGTATATTCGTATCGATTTGGTTAGCAATATAAAGCATTACCTCATTAGGAATATCTAAGTTCTCTGCCTTTGCCTTTTTTCGTAGGATGGCAATTCTTGTTTCTAAATCAGGTGGGGTAATGTCTGTAATTAAGCCCCATTCAAAACGGGATCTAAGTCGGTCCTCTAGCGTAGGAATTTCCTTCGGAGGACGGTCACTTGATATGACGATTTGTTTTCTCTCTTCATGCAATGCATTGAATGTATGGAAAAATTCTTCTTGCGTTTGTTCTTTTCCAGCCAAAAATTGAATATCATCAATTAGCAGGACATCCACGTTCCGATATTTATTTCTAAAATTGACTGCTTTATTATCACGTATAGAATTAATAAATTCATTTGTGAATTTTTCAGAAGATAGATAAACTACCTTGGCTCCTGGATTATGATCAATTACATAATGACCGATGGCATGCATTAAATGGGTTTTTCCTAAACCAACGCCCCCATAAATAAATAATGGGTTATATGCTTTTGCAGGAGCTTCGGCAACAGCTAATGAAGCAGCATGGGCAAAACGGTTTCCGCTACCTATAACAAAGGTATCAAATGTGTATTTAGGGTTAAGCATATGTTTAGGAGTATCTTCCTGTGAAGCAACTTCAGCTTTAACTTGAGGTTTTACCTTTTCTAAAAGTTCAAAATCATCCTTTTTTTCTTCTTTTGGGAGTATAAAACGAGCTTCTAGTTCAGCTCCAGTTAACTCTTGTAAGGTTTCGGTAATAATTCCAAAATAGCGGTTTTCTAACCAATCCCTTGCAAATTCATTAGGTGCAATTACAGTAATGGTATTCGTACTTTGATCGATAGAATCAGCTTTAGTGAATTTAAACCATGTATCAAAACTCGGTTTACTCACCTTTTCTTCAATTTTCTTTAATGCTTGATCCCAAAGGTCGTTTAAATTTTCCAAGCTTTTTTCCCTCCCTTACACAAGATCTGTTCCATAACAGATAGACGCATTCTATTCACAGAATCCGTTTTGTACAACAAATGTATAAGCTATTTGTATAAACGTGTATAAAAATTAATAGCAAAAAATGTGGAAAAATATATAATAAAGAAGAAAAACGTTATTACACATTATGCACATAATTGTGGACAAACTTATACAGAACCCCTTTATAACTATCCACATAGTTGTTAACAGTTGTGGATAGTTATTATTTTACCACAACTTTTCCACGAGAAAAAACAAGAATATATTATCAAATTATCTCATAATTAGCAAAGGGTTGATTGAGTTATCCACATAATTCAACAGGTTGTGTTTAAAAAGTATCCACAACACAAGATCCTGTGTAAATCGTGTCGAAACGTCTGTGGGAAAATCGAAAAATTTGTAAAAAGTTGTCCACAAATGAAGTGGAAAAAAATAATGAAAATTTTGTATATGTTTTTTAAAATGCATGGTGAAGTAAAGGTGGCAACTTTAGCGACGAGCAAATGAAGTGGCGCAGGAGCACTTTTTTCCTGCGACGAGCAAATGAAATGGCGCAGGAGCACTTTTTTAGAAAACAATCTTCTTTATTAGGAGGAGAGGGGATAATTTAACTTTAGTAATCTTTTTGAACCTGGTTGATCTCTGGAGAGGGAGAAAAGTAATAAGTGAAAAACTTGACAATGAAATATGTGTCTCTTATAATTTATAAGACTCTCTTTATCATATGGATAAGAAAGTCCCAATTATTTTCAACAATGAATAATGTAGCTTGCGCCTAAGGGTGCTTCCGCTTTGTATATTTAACCGCAGGAGGTGTTATAAATGGGTAAACCAACATTTAATCCAAATAACCGTAAACGTAAAAAAGTACACGGTTTTCGTGCTAGAATGAGTACTAAAAACGGACGTAAAGTATTAGCAAACCGTCGCCGTAAAGGAAGAAAAGTACTATCTGCATAATTAAAGGCCACTGATATGATCAGTGGTCTTTTTTTAACTGGATTTCCTATTTAAACATAGCCTCCTAAAAGTTTAGTTTTAATAATGTATAAGTTAAGAAAAATAAATACATAAATGAGGTTATAAAGAATTTTAAATCATATTGTTTTTTATTGGAAGTTTATAAGAAAGGGTTGGCTTTAAGCCAGGTTTTTCTTTATAATGTAATTTGAGCTTCATAAGGACAAGTTAATGAGGTGTAATTGGTGAGGAAAGAAAACCGCCTGAAAAAAAATGAGGAGTTCCAAGTAGTTTTTCATCGGGGGAGCTCTGTGGCGAACCGTCAATTTGTTGTTTACCATTTAAAGAAGGAAGATCAAGAGCATACTCGTATTGGCTTATCAGTTAGTAAGAAGTTAGGAAATGCGGTTACTAGAAATAAGATAAAGCGTTTGATGCGGGAAGCAATAAGAGAATTTTTACCAAAACTAAAGGGAAATCAAGATATCGTTATTATTGCCCGTAAACCGGTTATAGAAATGGATTTAACTCAAATAAAATCCTCTCTAAATCATGTCATAAATAAAGCTGGTATTTTTAATAATCGGCCATTTCGACATGGGGTGAAAAATAAGTGAAAAGGTTTTTTATAGGTTGTATTCGCTTTTATCAACGATTTATTTCACGTTATACCCCTCCAACTTGCCGATTTTATCCTACTTGCTCTCAATATAGTGTGGAGGCTTTTGAGAGATTTGGCGTATTTAGGGGACTTTGGTTAACCATTAAAAGAATATTAAAATGCCAGCCATTTCATCGTGGCGGATTTGATCCTGTACCTGAAGCGGTCAAAAAGGATGTAACAGATGCAGAAAAATAGAATGCAATACGTTTTTAATGATTTGTTTTTTTGGTCATTCATAGAATGACGTTTTTATATATTAAGTGTAGGAAGGTTAGGAGGACATCAGGTGGCAAGAAAATTAGGTTTAGTATTATTATTAGTAGGTTTGATGTTATTTTTGACTGGTTGTTTTAACATAAACGAACCGATCACAGAGGGAAGTGATGGGATTTGGGATCCTTATTTCGTGTATCCATTATCCTGGTTAATGACAACCATTGCAGAAGCTCTAAATAATAGTTATGGTTTAGCGATCATTATCGTAACTATCTTACTTCGTATTTTAATTCTTCCATTAATGATTAAACAAACAAAGAGTACGAAGGCAATGCAAGCGATACAACCGGAAATGCAAGCATTAAGAGAAAAATACAGTGCGAAAGATCAACAGACTCAACAGAAGCTGCAGCAGGAAACAATGGCATTATTCCAGAAACATAATGTCAATCCATTAGCAGGCTGTTTACCGATTTTTGTACAAATGCCTATTTTGATAGGTTTCTACCATGCAATTATCCGTACACCGCAAATAAATCCAGATATTGACCCTGTACAATACGGTCACTATGAACCACAAATGTTTTTATGGTTTGAATTAGGAGCTGCAGATCCGTACTTCATTTTGCCGTTAGTTGCTGGGGCAACAACGTATATTCAACAAAAAATGATGATGGTAACGGACAATCCACAAATGAAAATGCTGCTGTACCTCATGCCTATTATGATTATGGCATTTGCAGCATTCTTCCCAGCAGCACTTGCTCTATACTGGGTAATCGGTAACTTATTTATGATTGTTCAAACGTATTTTATTACTGGACCTAATGTAGGTAATAAAAATGAGCCTAAGGGAGCGAAAAACTAGTGAGAAAAGTAACTGTATCAGGGAAAACTGTTGATGAAGCCATTGAACAAGGTTTAACCAAGCTTGATACAACTAGAGAGAAAGTAGAGATTAAGGTTTTAGAGGAACCTCAAAAAGGGTTATTCGGGATTTTAGGAGGAAAGCCAGCTGTTGTAGAAATGCTCCTTAAGCCGGATCCAATAAAAGAAGCAATTGTATTTTTACGGGATACTATTGATAAAATGGGTATCTCAGCAAGCGTAGAAAAGGAAGAAAGACAAGAAGGTATTTACCTAAATATAACTGGTGTAGACATCGGTGTTTTAATTGGTAAAAGGGGTCAAACGTTAGACTCTTTACAATATTTAGTAAATCTAGTTGCGAATCGCCAATCGGATAATTACTTACGTATTTATTTAGATGCGGAAGGTTATCGTGAACGACGTAAGGAAGCACTGGAAACGTTAGCTGCTCGTTTAAGTAATAAAGCAATACGAACAAAAAGGGAAGTTAGATTAGAACCAATGAATGCACATGAGCGAAAGATCATTCATACTGCACTTCAAAATGTTAAAGGAATAACAACCTATTCCGACGGTGAAGAACCAAACCGCCGAATAGTAGTAGCACCCAAATAAAACTCCTAGAACTGTCCCTATTTATAGGGGCAGTTTTTTTTTGAAATTAGCTCTGTTAAACTTTGATGTTGATTTTCGCTTCAAATACTTCAATTACACCTAAGAGCAGCTCACGTCCTACGTCTGCGATTATTCGAAGAAACTACTCCAGGAAGCGTCTGTGAGTTCCCGCTTGTGGGCAACGGCGTAATGTTGCCATCCTGGCTCCGCGGACAATTCTTCAAAGAGCGATGCTTCGTCGAATATACTACGATTTGTCTCGGAGCGTCATCGTTTACGATGACTCTTGGATACGCTACGAAGCTAAGCTAGCAAATGTTTTTGCGACGAGTAATCGCAGGAGCAGAGAAAGAGACAGCCACTCCTATTTCTTCAGCCGTTGCTTTTCCCACAGTAGTCTCGCATCTTCTGCTTCAATCAACTTTGTTTAAATATTAACAATTTCCTTTAACAGAGCCTTGAAATAAAAAGAGGCTGGACATAACTAAAGTGTTTAATTTGGAAATACGAACAATGTACTTAGCGAAGTGTATTTCCGAAGCGATTTTTATATGACAAACAACTATAATCGCTATTTCGTTCGGATTTCTTATTGATAAAAACACTTTTGTCCCAGCCGCTTTTTTTATTTTCAGGTCAGCAAAAATAAAAATTATCCACAAGGGATTGGAGAGAATAAAATAAAAAATTATTAGTTTTTTAATATGTTACTATCCACATGTGGATAAAATAGTTGAGGGGATAGGAAGAAATCAAACTGTGGATGAAAGTAAAATTTTTTGACTAAGATGATGAATAATAGATGTGGATATCTTTTTTCCGTAAAATTAATGTGGTATTCTAATATTTTGGGAAGGTGTTTAAATTAACCAATATCTTTGTGGAAATATAAATTTCAAAAAACAGGAGGTGAAGGAGATGGAACTGGATACAATTACCGCCATTTCAACACCAATGGGTGAAGGAGCAATAGCGATTGTTCGTATAAGTGGAGACGAAGCTATTACGATAGCTGATAGAATATATAAGGGTAAGAAACCATTAAAAGAGGTTGAAAGCCATACCATTAATTATGGATATATTTTCGATCCAGAGACGGAAAAAAAGATTGAAGAAGTAATGGTTTCTGTTTTATTAGCCCCTAGAACGTTTACTAGAGAAAATATGGTAGAAGTAAATTGCCATGGGGGGATCGTTTCTGTAAATCGAATTCTTCAATTAATATTAAAACAAGGGGCACGTTTAGCAGAACCTGGTGAATTTACAAAACGGGCTTTTTTGAACGGACGAATTGACTTGTCACAGGCTGAGGCAGTAATGGATTTAATTAAAGCTAAAACAGATCGGGCAATGAATATAGCCATGTCTCAAGTGGAGGGAAAGCTGTCGAAACGTATTCAGAGACTCCGTCAGGCTCTTTTAGAGACGGTGGCCCATGTGGAAGTAAATATTGATTATCCTGAATATGATGCAGAAGAAATGACCTTAGGAATATTAAAGGAAAAAGCTACCTTTGTAAAAAATGATATTAAAAAGCTTTTACAAACGGCGCAGCAAGGGAAAATATTACGTGATGGTTTATCTACAGTTATTATTGGACGGCCAAACGTAGGGAAATCTTCTTTACTTAATAATTTAGTTCATGATAATAAAGCAATCGTTACGGATATTCCTGGAACTACGAGAGATGTTATAGAAGAATATGTGAATGTAAGGGGAGTCCCTTTACGTCTTTTAGATACTGCGGGGATAAGAGAAACGGAAGATATCGTGGAAAAAATAGGGGTAGAACGATCAAGGAAGGTAGTAGAGGAAGCAGAATTAGTTCTCCTTGTATTGAATTATAATGAGGAGCTTTCGAATGCTGATGAAGAATTGTTTAAAATTAGCGAAGGAAGAGACCGTATTGTTATAATAAATAAAACGGATTTACCTGAAAATATTGATATGGTAAAGGTAAAGTATCTGGCAGGGGAGGATCCAATAGTAACAACTTCTCTATTGCTAGATGAAGGGGTAAATGAATTAGAAGAAGCAATTAAAACATTGTTTTTTGAAGGGGAATTGGAAGCAAGTGATTTAACCTACGTATCTAATTCGAGGCATATTGCTTTATTAAACCAAGCTTATGATTCCGTTTCAGATGCATTACAAGCAATTGAAGCAGGTATGCCTGTAGACATGGTTCAAATTGATATTACAAAAACCTGGGAGATCCTAGGTGAAGTTATTGGGGACAGTGTCCATGAAAGTTTAATTGATCAGTTATTTTCCCAATTTTGCTTAGGAAAATAATCGTTGGAAGGAATTGCTCAATAAGTAAGATAGTTACTACTTGATTATTGAACAAGCATCCTTTTCTAAAAAGGAGGTCTTTGTATGAGTTACTATGGTGGAGATTTTGATGTCATTGTTATTGGTGCTGGACATGCAGGAGTAGAAGCAGGTCTGGCTTCTGCTAGAATGGGCGCTAATACATTAATGTTAACGTTAAATTTAGATGCAGTTGCTTATATGCCTTGTAACCCATCTGTAGGGGGTCCTGCAAAAGGAATTGTTGTACGAGAAATTGACGCCCTTGGTGGTGAAATGGCAAAAAATATAGATAAAACACATATCCAAATGAGAATGCTTAATACTGGTAAAGGACCGGCCGTAAGAGCATTGCGAGCACAGGCGGATAAGTATCTGTATCAGCATGAAATGAAAAAGACAATAGAAGAAACGGGCAATTTATTACTTCGTCAAGGAATGGTAGAGAAATTAATTATTGAAGAGGATGAAGTAAAAGGGGTAATTACCCAAACAGGAGCTGAATACAGAGCGAAGGCAGTGGTTGTTACCACAGGAACATATTTACGTGGAAAGGTCATTATTGGAGATTTAGCCTATGAAAGCGGACCAAACAATCAACAGCCTTCCATTAATCTTTCGTATCATTTGCAGGAATTAGGTTTTGAAATGGTTCGATTCAAAACAGGAACACCTCCAAGGGTAAATAGTCAATCTATTGACTATTCTAAAACGGAAATTCAACCGGGGGATAATGTACCACGCGCTTTTTCGTACGAAACGACAAAGTATATTACGGATCAGCTTCCATGCTGGTTAACATACACTGGAGAAAAAACACATGAAATTATTAATAATAATTTACATCGATCTCCAATGTATTCCGGAGTTATTGAGGGAACTGGACCACGGTATTGCCCATCTATTGAAGATAAAATTGTTCGTTTTAGTGATAAACCAAGACATCAAATATTTTTAGAACCAGAAGGAAGAAATACGCAGGAAGTTTATGTTCAAGGATTATCTACAAGCCTTCCAGAAGATGTTCAACGGAGTATTTTAGAAACCGTTCCTGGTTTAGAAAATGTAAGAATGATGCGTCCTGGTTATGCCATTGAATATGATGCTATAGTTCCAACACAGCTTTGGCCATCTTTAGAAACCAAAAAAATTAAAGGACTATTTACTGCAGGACAAATAAATGGTACAAGTGGGTATGAAGAAGCAGCTGGTCAAGGTTTAATGGCGGGAATTAATGCTGCCTTGAAAATTCAAGAGAAGGATCCCCTAATTTTAAACCGCTCACAAGCTTATATTGGTGTATTAATTGATGATCTAGTAACAAAAGGTACTAATGAACCTTATCGTTTATTAACTTCAAGGGCTGAGTATCGATTGCTTCTTCGCCATGATAATGCCGATCTAAGATTAACGGAAATCGGTCATAATATCGGATTAATTAAGGAAGATCGATATAACAAATATTTAGAGAAAAAAGAGCAAATTCACGAGGAAATAGAACGTTTAAAAAATGCAATGATAAAGGTTACAAAGGAAGGGAATCAATTATTAAAGTCAGTTGGTTCAACCCCTTTGAAAGAAGCGATTTACGCTATAGGATTATTAAAGAGACCAGAAATAACCTATGATATCATCGCTCAGTTAGCACCACCTGATGATACTTTAGATAGTGATGTTGCAGAGCAAGTGGAAATTCAGGTTAAGTATGAAGGATATATTTCAAAACAAATGGATCAGGTAGAAAAATTAAAGAAGATGGAGAATAAGAAAATTCCCGAAGATATTGATTATAATGCAATAAACGGGTTAGCTACAGAAGCAAGGCAGAAGCTTTCTCAAGTAAGACCCCTTTCTATGGCACAAGCTTCCCGTGTTTCAGGTGTGAATCCTTCTGATATTTCTATTCTCCTTGTATATTTAGAGCAAGGGAAGTTAAAAAGAGTAGCTTCCACTAATGAATAAGCTGTAAGCTCGTCATAAAGGTGGGGACAAAAAGTATGAATGAAGAACAATTTAAAGAAGCCCTTTTAGAAAAAGGGATAGAATTATCAGAGGATCAAATGAAGCAATTTCAGGATTATTTTTCTTTATTGGTGGACTGGAATGAAAGAATGAATCTTACCGCTATAACAGATAAGGAAGAGGTATATCTTAAACACTTTTATGATTCTATTTCAGCAGCATTCTACCATGACTTTTCCGAGCCAATGACAGTGTTAGATGTTGGAGCGGGGGCAGGGTTTCCAAGTATTCCTTTGAAAATTTGTTTTCCTCATATAAACGTTACGATTGTAGATTCATTAAATAAGCGTATTACCTTTTTAAATGCTTTAGCAGAGAGATTAAAGTTGTATGGTGTTTCCTTTTTTCATGCGAGAGCTGAGGAGTTTGGAAGGAAAAGTGAGCATCGTGAGAGCTATGACCTTGTTTTAGCACGTGCAGTAGCAAGGCTACCTGTTTTATCTGAATTATGTTTACCGATGGTTAAAATAGATGGCGCCTTTATTGCAATGAAAGGATCAGGTGCTAATGATGAGCTAAAGGATTCCAAAAACGCAATAACTTTATTAGGTGGAGAAGTAGGCTCACAAAATACTTTCCGTCTACCTGCCGAGGAAAGTGAAAGATGGATTGTTGAGATAAAAAAAATAAAGGCAACACCGAAGAAATTCCCTAGAAAACCAGGCACTCCAAATAAGCAACCATTATAATCAATAAGGAAGTTAGGAAGAAATGTTTCACGTGAAACATTTCTTTTGTTTTTGTGTTCATCATGCTTTATCCATGCTAAAATTATACTTGGTCTTTCATTCTATTTTTTCTGTAAAAATATCTTATATGAAGCTGTTAAGATTATGTATAATAGAGTTGAAAAATATAAACTGTTTCTATTTTTTGTAGAAAGGTTATATAATAGAATGGTACATATTTATATTTCATGAAGGATTTATTTGACCTCTATCGAATATTATTTAAGAGGTAGTTTTCTGAAGGTGGTGTCGCCATGAAGCAATCATTTACTAGATTTTTTGGATTAAATGAAAAGAATCAAGAAAATGAAGAAAATGAAATAATTAGTGGAGATGAAAAGGTTCATCAAATACCTGTAGATGATATAAAACCTAACCGTTATCAACCAAGAACGGTTTTTCAAGATGAGCGAATTGATGAACTGGCACAAACGATCAAAACCCACGGTATCATTCAACCTATTGTTGTAAGAGTTAGGGATGATCAGTTTGAAATTATAGCTGGGGAACGACGTTGGCGTGCCGTGAAAAAGCTTGGATGGGAAACAATCCCTGCTGTTATCAAGGAATTTAATGATTCTCAAACAGCATCTGTTGCCCTTATTGAAAACCTTCAAAGAGAAGGACTTACTGCCATTGAAGAGGCAGTAGCCTATGCTAAGCTATTAGAAATCCATAATTTAACTCAAGAAAGTTTAGCGCAAAGGTTAGGTAAAGGTCAGTCTACTATAGCTAATAAACTACGTTTACTTCATTTACCTGATTCTGTTCAAGAAGCTTTGCTAAACCGCCAAATTTCAGAACGACATGCACGGGCTTTAATAGGTTTAAAAGAAGTAGAACAACAAGAAAAGGTACTTGAACGTATTTTGAATGATGACCTTAATGTAAAACAAACGGAAGAAATTGTGAAAAGGTTAAAAGAAGGAACTCCTCAAAAGAAAAGAAAACCAATTCGTAAGGGAGTTTCAAGGGATATGCGCCTTGCAATGAATACAATTAGAAAATCTGTTGATATGGTAGTGCAAACAGGCTTGAATGTAGATACTTCTGAGGAAGAACATGAGGATTATTATCAGTTTACTATCAAGATACCTAAATAAAAAATAAATATATCTCATAACACCACATTCTCATCAGTCGGAATGGGGTGTTTTTTTCAGGGTGTAGAAAATTTAGGATTTTTGACGAAAAAAATTATTATTTTTTATTTTTTATGTTTCAATTCAATTCAAAATTACCATTTCATGATAAAATAAAAAACAGTCAGTTATTCAAATAGAATCTTAATAGGATTTATTTTAGTGATACAGTAAATAATTTAGTAGAGTCAGGTAGGTGACAAGATGGGAAAAGTTATAGCCATTGCAAATCAGAAGGGTGGTGTTGGGAAGACGACAACTGCCGTTAATTTAAGTGCGTGCCTTGCTTATATCGGGCAAAAAACATTGTTAATTGATATAGATCCCCAAGGAAATACCACCAGTGGTGTTGGTATTGATAAAGGAGATGTAGATCAATGTATATATACCGTTCTTGTAGAAGATAAAAAAGCGAAGGATGTTATTATTCCAACAGGAGTGGAGAATTTAGATATTCTTCCATCTACCATTCAATTGGCAGGGGCTGAAATAGAACTAGTACCGACTATATCTCGAGAAGTCCGTTTAAAACGTGCTATTGAACAAATAAAGGAAGAGTATGATTTCATTATAATTGATTGTCCTCCATCATTGGGACTGCTGACAATTAACTCCTTAACCGCTTCTGATTCTGTGCTGATACCAGTGCAGTGTGAATATTACGCATTAGAGGGTCTCAGTCAATTACTTAATACAGTTAGACTAGTGCAAAAACACCTCAATCACGATTTAGAAATTGAGGGTGTACTCCTGACTATGTTAGATGCAAGAACAAATTTAGGTATTCAAGTAATAGAAGAAGTGAAAAAATATTTCAGGGAAAAAGTATTTCAAACGATTATTCCTAGGAATGTACGCCTTGGTGAAGCGCCTAGTCACGGTGAGCCTATCATTACATACGACCCGAAATCACGAGGGGCAGAAGTGTACATTGATTTAGCGAAGGAAGTGATGACTCATGGCTAGAGGATTAGGGAAAGGTATTAATGCTTTTTTTCCAGATGCCGTAGATGAAAAGAAAGAAAAGGTTGAAGAAATATCCACTTCAGAACTAAGACCTAACCCTTATCAACCGAGAAAGGTTTTTGAACCTGAAGCAATTGAGGAATTAAAGACATCCATTGAACAGCATGGTATCCTTCAGCCAATTATCGTGAGAAAAAGTATTAAAGGCTATGAAATCGTTGTGGGGGAAAGACGATTTCGTGCAGCTAAAGAAGCTGGGTTAAAATCTATACCAGCGGTGGTTAGAGATTTAACAGAAGATCAAATGATGGAAATCGCCCTCATTGAGAATCTTCAAAGGGAAGATTTAAATCCATTAGAAGAGGCAAAAGCTTACCAAAAATTAATGGAGCACCTCCAAGTAACGCAAGAAGAGCTCTCTAAAAAATTAGGGAAAAGCAGACCTCACATCGCTAATCATGTAAGGCTATTACAACTTCCGCAATTGGCTCAGGAATTTATTTCTGAAGGAAAGCTATCTATGGGACATGGACGAGCTTTGTTAGGATTAAAAAGGAAAGAAAAATTAACAGCAGTTATTCAAAAAGTAATGAACGAAAAACTCAGTGTCCGTCAACTAGAAGAGCTAATTCAAAATTTAAATAAAAATGTTTCACGTGAAACAATTTCAAAAAAACCACAATCTCCTTTTATTAGAGAAAAAGAATCTCTCCTAAAAGAATACTTCGGCACAAATGTTCACATTAAGAAAGGGAAGAAAAAAGGGAAAATAGAAATAGAATTCTTTTCTGATGATGATTTAAATAGGATCCTTCACTTAATCAATGAGGAAGAGGAGTAGTTAAGGCCACTTTTATAAGTGGTCACTTTTTTATCTGAGACTATTTCCTAAAAGTTTGCTCTTGCGATGACTCATCGTAAGAAGAGCATTTGTTGTTTTTATGATGATATAAGTTGGCTTGGATATACTACTTCGTATGTTCGTCGCTAGGGGCGCCGCCTTTCGCTTCTCCAAATTTTAAAAAAACAACAAGTTTACGAAAACAGCTTTATCTAAAGATGAAAGTGTGAATAAACCTTTAACAATGGGGGGAGTGTAATGATTTATTTAGATCAAGCCGCTTCTAGTTTTCCAAAGCCTACATTAGTGATGGATAGTTTGGTTAAGGCTGTTCGGGAATTTGGAGCTAACCCAGGTCGAAGTGGCCACAAGCTAGCGAGACGTGCAGCATTAGCAATAGAAGAAACTAGGGTGGAGCTTGCTGATTTATTCCAAGCTGAAAATCATAACAGAGTTATTTTTACCCAAAATGCAACTACTGCAATTAATCAGGGTATTAATGGTTTAGGTTTAAGGAAAGGGGATCATGCTATAACTACTACATTAGAGCACAACTCGATTCGTCGGCCGTTAGAAAGGTTAGTGAAAGAAAAGGGGATTTCCCTTACTTATCTATCTCCTAATAAAGACGGTGAAATTACGATTGATCAACTTCAGGGAGTGTTGAAGGATCAAACGAAATTAGTGGCAGTAACTCATGGATCCAACGTAACTGGAGAACTACTCCCCATAAAGGAATGGGGGGAAGTTTTATCTACTCATCATGCAAAATTTTTAGTAGATGCCTCTCAAACTGCCGGTTCCATTCCTATTAGTATGAAGGATTTTAATATAGATTTGCTGGCGTTTCCCGGACACAAAGGGTTATTAGGTCCGCAAGGTGTAGGAGTTTTGATAGCGTCAACTAATGTTCAATTAACACCTCTGACAGTTGGAGGGACTGGGTTCCATTCTGAAAGCCCAGAACAACCATTAGACTGGCCGTTTTATTTGGAAAGTGGCACTTTAAATACTCCTGGAATTTCTGGTCTATTAGAAGGGATACGCGAAATTAAGCGTATGGATTTAGGCGAAATCTATGATCATGAAAGGAAATTAGTCGAAAGGTGTATAGAAGAGTTTAGTTCCATTAATGGGCTAGAATGGTTTGCACCAAAATTAGGAGAGAAAAGATTAGGAGTAATCTCCTTTCGAATCATTGGGATTGACGTACATGAAATGGCGGCAATATTAGATGAGCATTATGATATTGCCGTTCGCGCTGGTTTACATTGCGCCCCCCTTATGCATCAATATTTAAATACAATCGACACAGGATTAATTAGAGCTAGTTTTGGAATTTATAATACCTTAGATGATGTAGATCATTTTATCACGGCAGTAAAAGAGATAAGAGAAGGTTTACTTAGTTAGGAGAGAAAGCAGTATGGTTTTACTAGGTACGATAGTAAATGGCCTAGCAATAATTATTGGTGCTTGGCTAGGAATGAGTTTGAAACGTTTCCCAGATGACATGAAAGAGACGGTTATGAAGGCAATAGGTTTAGCTGTACTTGTATTGGGTTTTTCCATGGCACTCAAGGGAGAGAATATATTAATTGTCATCTTTAGCTTAGCAATAGGTGGTGTTTTAGGGGAACGATGGAATATAGAAGGAAAATTAAATGAATTAGGAAAATGGATAGAAAGAAGGATGAAACAAAGGACAGAAGGTAAAATAGCGGAAGGATTTGTTGCAGCTACTCTTTTGTATGTTGTAGGAGCAATGGCAATTATCGGGGCATTAGACAGTGGTCTCCGACTTGATCATTCCGTATTATATACAAAATCTGTTCTAGATGGATTTTCAGCAATTGTATTTGCTGCTACAATGGGGGTTGGGGTAATGTTTTCCGCTATTCCGGTTGTCCTGTATCAAGGGGCTCTAGCAATAGGAGCGACATTTATAGTCAATTTTGTACCTCAACAATATTTAGATTCCTTTATTAACGAAATTACAGCAGTTGGTGGAGTGATGATTATTGGAATTGGTTTAAATCTATTAGGTGTTCCAAGAGTAAGGATAGCTAATCTATTACCTGCTATTATCATTTGCTGCATACTCGTAATAATTATTCATGATCTACCACTTTAAAAAATAATAGAGGAAATCTATTAAATATAAAAAGGTAAAGTCAAAAGGTAGTAGAATACCAAGGACTTTACCTTTTTTTATTTGTCTCTTTTCACATAAATTGTTCCTGCGAATACTCGTCGCAAACTATTCGATGAAGCATTTCAGGCACCGCTTGTGGGCAATGGCGTAATGTCACCGTCCTAGTTCCGCGGCCAACGCTTCAGACTCCTCGGGAAAAACTCTGTCTCTTTCTCTACTAGCTTCACTTTGGATCTACATCCGTCGAGACAACTCGTATTTAACCTATAAGTAATACTCATGCGCCACTCCGTTTCTCCAAGCTTTTAAAAAAAGCAACAAAGTTTACAAAAACAGCTTTTTGTTTTATACCTTTGTTCTGTTAAAACATTAACCAAACTGAATGTTAATCTAGCAAAGATTCTTTGTTTAAAGCAGACCTTAACCATCCTGGATTGGTTTCATACCACCGTGCAGAACGGGAAATCGCTCTGGATATAATGTCTGCCATTTCCATGACGATAGATAAGCGGGTATTTTGCAAAACCATCATTTCCATAAAACCATTTACATTTACGATTCCTGTAATATGTATATTTCCTACAGATGGAAGTTGCTTTTTAACAGCTGTACCAGGACGTACAGGACCTTCGGCAACGGTCATATACCCAACACTTGATGCTCTACCTAAACAAGCATCTATTCCAATAATGAAGGGATTATCATAGTTTGATTGAATCATAGCTATTGTTTCCTCTAAATTTTTTGCATGTACAGGCTCGTGAAGGGTTCCAAAAACAGAAAATTGGTTAAATCCACGTTCTAACAACTTTGAACCTACCAGTGGACCTAAACTATCTCCTGTTGATCTATCCGTTCCAATACAAACAATGACAATAGGTTGCTCCCTGTTATTAGGTAATAGAGAATATATTTGTTTTGCCATATCGCTGATCACAATGGGGTGTTTCATATGAACACGAAATGAGTTATTTTTCTTTTGTGGAAAAAGTTGTCCAGAATCCATCATACAAACCTCATTTCTAAAATAATAGTAACAGTATACGGATACTTTAAAGAATCTATACATCAAATACGGAAAAAAAGAGGGGAAAAATATGTGGCTATCAGGGTTGAAGTGGATGTTTTTAATTATAGGGACAATGATTGGTGCAGGGTATGCTTCAGGAAGGGAGTTATGGGAATTTTTCGGGAATGAAAGTACATTTGCTATCTTCCTTTTTGCAATCTTATTTTTCATTTGTACCTATGTGATTATGAAAATAAGTTATGAAAAAAAATCAGAAAGCTATATTCCTGTATTAAGGGAATTAATGGGGAATAGACTTACCAAGTTATACGATGGAATGATTATCTTATATTTATTTTCCACGACAGTGATTATGATTGCTGGGGGAGGGGCAACCTTACAAGCCGTACATATTCCTTATTGGTACGGAGTCATTATTATTAGCAGCTTGCTCGTTCTATTGTTTGTCTGGGGAATTAATGGGATGACTTCCATGAATGCCATGATTATTCCTGTACTCATCACTTTCCTAGTAGGGACATTATTTGTTTTTCAATGGACAAGTGGTTTCTCCATTCAATTGGATTTTGGAAAGCAGCATAATTGGCCTTCCGCTTTCACATTTACCGCTTTAAATATATTACCTTTAGTAGCTGTATTATCGGCTATCGGTAATAAAATTCAACATAAAGGTGAAATGTTTATAGCCAGTTTAGGAAGTGCTATAATATTAGGGTTTATTTCTTTACTTTATAATGAGTCATTGTTAAAGGTAGCCCATGATGTCATGCTGTATGAAATACCTTTGTTTGCCATTTTAAAAAACTATCCGTATTTCATGGTACTAGTCATGTCCGGATTGCTTTGGGCTGCCATTTATACAACAGCTGCCTCCGGCATTCTGGGATTATGTACAAGAGTTTATCAATATATAAAACTTCCATTCTGGTTATTAGCAATGTGCTTGCTACTATTGATGATTCCCTTAACAACGATAGGTTTCTCTAAGTTAATATCTATTTTGTATCCTTTGTACGGTGTTTTGAATTTATATATACTGGCATCTATCCTTCTCTATCCAATTGCGCACCGATTTGATGGACAATCACTACCTAAGTAGTTTAAACGTAGCATAAAACGAACAAAATGTAGTATAATTTCATTTATATGTTAGGTAGGTTAGGAGTGACTTTTATGGGAGAACAAGTTTTTCAATTACATGATATTGTAGAAATGAAAAAGGCTCATCCTTGTGGTGAAAATCGCTGGGAAATTATTCGTATGGGTATGGATATTCGTATTAAGTGCTGCGGCTGTAACCATAGTGTTATGCTCCCTCGAAAGGAATTCACTAAGAAAATAAAAAAGGTTATTGTGAGTCATGAATAGAAACATCGTTCAGAAGAATGTATCTGCATGTCCATTAAATTGCTGGGATGCATGCAGTTTTCATGTTACTGTAACAAACGGGAAGATAATAAAGGTTGAAGGTAATAAAGAGCATCCCGTTACAGATGGGAAAATTTGTGGAAGAGGGAGAATGCTCGCTGAAAAGACAGCTGATCCGAATCGTATAACAAGACCAATGAAAAAAACAACAAAAGGAAAATGGGAATCGATAAGTTGGGATAAAGCTCTTATGGAGATTTCAACGAAGTTAAGGGAAGTAAAAAGAGAGTACGGACCCACTTCTGTATTGCATAGTCATGACTACTCAAGTAATGGCTTGTTAAAGTCTGTAGACGAACGCTTTTTTCGTGCCTTCGGTGGTTGGACAAAGGTAGAGGGTAGTCTCTGTTGGGGTGCTGGAATTGAAGCGCAAATAAGGGATTTTGGTAATAGTGCGGCTCATGCTCCAGAGGATGTACTATCCAGCCGCCATGTTGTTATTTGGGGGAGAAATGTCTCCCGAACAAATATGCATTTGTTTCGTTATTTAAAAGAAGCGAGAAAGAAGGGTATTTCAATAACAGTAATTGACCCTATGAAAAATCAGACTGCAAAACTAGCAGATAATTATATATCTATTCAACCGGGATCGGACGGACTATTAGCAGCGGGGGTAATAAAAGTAATCCTTGCAAACCACTGGGAAGATTCTTATTTTCTTGACAACCACACATATGGCTTTGAAACATTGAAAAAGACATTAGACTCTATTTCACTTGAAGAAGTAGTTTTGAAGACTGGTGTAACTCACAAGACGTTAGAGTTGTTAGCTGAACAATATTCAAATGGACCCACCTCCACATTTTTAGGATTAGGTATGCAACGTTATCAAAACGGTGGGAATACCATTCGGATTATTGATGCACTTGGTGCTGTGTCTGGAAACATTGGGAAGGCTGGAGGAGGGGTAAATTATGGGCATCTTCCAGTAGGTCAGTCTTTTGATGTAGATGTCCTTGCATTAAGGGAAAAAGAAGCGGATATTCGTACATTTACTAGAATGAATCAAGCTGAAAAGACCTTAGAGGTAGCAGATCCTCCAATAAAATTTATTTTTGTAAGTAGAGGAAATCCAGTTACTCAGCTGCCAAATTCAAATCTTACAATAAAAGCCTTTAATAAGGCTGAAACAGTAGTGGTAATAGATCAATATTTTACAGATACGGCTGAACTCGCAGATTATGTACTTCCATCCACAACAGTCTTTGAGGAAGAGGATATATACTATGCCTCTATGTATCATAGCTACGTTAATTATGGTCCAAAGCTTGTTAACCCTCCTGGCGAAGCGAAGTCAGATCTTTGGATCTGGACAGAATTAGCAAAACAATTAGACTTTGGTAGGTACTTCGATTACACCATTGATGAGTGGTTGGAAATGGGTACAAAATCTTTACGAGAAAAAGGTTGGTCTTTGGAAGAGTGTAAAAGGAAAGGATATTTAAAGCTTCCAATAGAGGATATTCCTTGGAACAATTATCAATTTCAAACACCATCAGGGAAGTATGAGTTCTATTCTCTGAAAGCAAAAGGGGAAGGAGATGTCCCTCAAATTCAACTTATTCCTCCATTGGAAGGGGAAGAAAGAACCCCAGGAATTAAAGGGAAATTTCCATATAGACTTTTGTCCCTTCACCCGCTAAGATCAAACCATTCTCAGCATTATCCCATTGTAGCAGCAGGCGACACAAATGTAGTTGATGTTTCCGAGGAAATTGCGAGTGACCTTAACTTAGATGATGGTGACTATGTAGTTGTGAAAAATGATCGGGGCCAGATAAAGGCAGTTGTCCGTATAGAACAAGGACTACAAAAGGACACAATTAATATAGATGAAGGAAGATGGAATAGATTTGGTGGCAGCGTCAATATATTAACCCCTTCTGGGGAGTCGGATATGGGTAAGGGAAGTATCCTTTACGATTGTTTAGTTACGATAGAAAAAATTTAATACGTAATCCGAATAGAAGGGTGTCTCGAAAGATAAAAACTAAATTTTGAGACACCCTTTCCTTACTTAGAATAAACTGTTTTGCAAACTCTGTTACCTTTTTAAAAAGCATAGAGAAGCGGAAGGCGTACACCTGTAGCAGATCCACGCAATCTTTTTAGAAAACAGCCCTTGGATAAGAAAACTTGCATGCATAAATAGTGTTAAGTGGTGAATGGCTCCTTGCGCTTTTCCCATACAATAACTATAATTGTTAAGGATGAAAAGATATTGAACGAAATTGAAATGATTATAGTTTAATTATAAAGGAGTAATTTAACATGGCTTTAACCACTGGAATTGTTGGTCTTCCTAACGTAGGTAAATCAACATTATTTAATGCAATTACACAAGCTGGTGCGGAATCGGCTAACTATCCATTTTGTACGATTGATCCAAATGTTGGAATTGTTGAAGTGCCGGACCATCGTCTTGATAAATTAACAGAGATGGTGGAACCGCATAAAACAGTGCCAACTGCATTTGAATTTACAGATATTGCTGGTATTGTGGAAGGGGCGAGTAAAGGGGAAGGGTTAGGTAATAAATTTTTATCCCATATCCGTCAAGTAGATGCTATCTCCCACGTTGTTCGTTGTTTCCAAGATGATAATATTACCCATGTATCCGGAAGCGTTGACCCTATTAGGGATATTCAAGTAATCAATCTTGAATTAATTCTTGCTGACCTTGAAACCGTAGAAAAACGAATAGGCAGAGTAGAGAAAATGGCAAGACAAAAGGATAAAGAAGCAATGGCCGAATTTGAAGTATTGGACAAGCTTCGCACCGCCTTTGAGGAAGAGATGCCTGCACGTAGTGTAGAATTAACAAAGGAACAAATGAAAATTGCCAAAGGTCTTCATTTATTAACAATGAAGCCAGTTCTTTATGTTGCAAACGTAAGTGAAGACGAATTACTAGATGTAAGTGGTAACGAATATGTTCAAAAGGTAAGAGAGTTTGCTGCTGGAGAAGGTTCTGAAGTAATTGTCGTTTGTGCAAAAATTGAATCGGAAATTGCTGAATTAGATGGGGAAGAAAGGGAAGAGTTCTTAAATGAACTAGGGATTGAAGAATCTGGTCTTGATCAGCTCATCAAAGCAGCTTACAAGCTGTTAGGTTTAGAAACATACTTCACTGCTGGAAAACAAGAGGTAAGAGCTTGGACTATTCACAGCGGGACGAAGGCGCCACAAGCTGCAGGAGTCATCCATACGGACTTTGAAAGGGGCTTTATTAGAGCAGAGGTTGTAGCATACGATGATCTAATTGCTGCAGGTTCCATGAGCGCAGCGAAAGACAACGGAAAGGTTCGCCTCGAAGGAAAAGAATATATCGTACAAGACGGAGATATTATCCATTTCCGATTTAATGTTTAACTTAGACTTTACCTGTTGACAAAGGAATTTTTATGGAAGAATGAAAAATTTAGTCTGTTTAGAATGAGCGAAGGTTCATAACACTCCTGCGGAAGAACGAGCAAGCCAAGACCACACAGGGCAAAGCTCGTGGGGGCTTGACAGGTCGTCCGCGGAAAGGGAGTGGACCGTAGTGAATGACAACCTGATTTGTATTTTCAGGGTAGACCCTCCATGTTAATGAAATATAAAAATGAAACCAAGGAAATACAGCTTGAAAAATTATTCAGGCTGTATTTTTAATTATATATAAACTGGAAATAATATAAATTTGATTAAACCTTGTATATCTCGGCAGGTTCTGCTATAATTTTCAATTGCGAGCAATAACAGATCTATTTTTGCTCCTTGCTCCTCCTACCGAGGGGAGCCTTAGTCCAAAAGGAGGTGACGAATCATGCGCAAATACGAAATCATGTACATTGTACGTCCGAATCTTGAAGAAACAGCTACAAAGGAAGTTGTAGAACGTTTCAACAAAGTATTAACGGATAATGGCGCAGAGGTAGAAAACGTTGAGGAAAAAGGTAAGCGTCGTTTAGCTTACGAAATCAATGACTTCAGAGAAGGCTACTACGTTCTTTTAAACGTAAATGCTCCATCTGCAGCAATTGATGAATTCAATCGTTTGATCAAGATCAACGAGAACGTTTTACGTACTCTAGTTGTAAAAGACGAAGAATAGAAATTAACATAGATAGAAGTAGTGAGTATTAGTTTAAATTCCGGGGAGGAGTTCGGATGCTTAACCGAGTTGTTTTAGTCGGTCGTTTAACCAAAGATCCAGAATTACGTTATACAGCTAATGGGATTGCAGTAGCAACATTTACACTAGCAGTTAACAGACCTTTTTCCAATCAGCAAGGAGAACGTGAAGCGGACTTCATTAACTGTGTTATATGGAGAAAACAAGCTGAAAACGTAGCAAACTATTTGAAAAAGGGTAGTCTTGCAGGTGTAGACGGTAGAATCCAAACACGTAACTATGATAATAATGAAGGGCGTCGAGTCTTTGTAACAGAAGTGCTTGCTGAAAGTGTTCAATTCTTGGAACCTCGTGGTGCATCTGGTGGTGGAAACCGCGAGCAATTTGGCGGCGGCTATAACCAAGGCCAAGGTATGGGTCAAGGTCAAGGCAACAGTGGTTATCAAAATCCTCCAAACCAGGGATATGGGCAAGGTGGTTTTGGACAAGGACAAGGTCAAGGCAACCAAAACCAGAGTAGACCTCAGAATGACGATCCATTTGCCAATGATGGTAAGCCGATCGACATTAATGATGATGACTTGCCATTCTAGTATTGAAATTTAACGGTGATTATTATAAAAAATTTAAAAAGAAGGAGGGGTTCTCATGGCACGTCGTGGTCGTCCAAAACGCCGTAAAGTATGTTACTTTACAGTAAACAAGATCGAAAAAATTGACTATAAGGACACTGACTTATTGAAGAAGTTTATTTCTGAGCGTGGAAAAATTCTTCCTCGCCGTGTAACTGGTACTTCCGCTAAGTATCAGCGTCAACTAACTCGCGCAATTAAGCGTTCACGTACAATGGCATTGCTTCCATATGTAAGTGAGTAATAAAGTTAAGAGAAAAACCACAGTAGTGACTGCTGTGGTTTTTTCTTATTCCCTGTATCGTTAAATGGTACATTTATAAGTAAATCTGTTTTACAAAACGATTATGGAGGAAACAATGAAACATATACTCCATAAAAATTTATGCTTCCAAAAAGCTTTAAAAAATCTTGGGAAATCTAAGATGAATAAGGGATGACTCAGGTTGCATAAACTTACGAGTCATCCTTTCTTAAGTCTTATTATGGTACCTTTTGTCCTTTACAAGGGACTCATGCTACAATAATGTTCGACACTTGATTTTACAAAAGAAACGAGGGAGAGGTATGGAACGCTCCGATTTAATAAAAGAGGGATCGAAGTTTTTAGCTGTTTATTTATTGTTAGTATTTTTGACTCTTTTTGTACCTTTAGTTAGTTTATTCACGATATTTTTATTGCCAATACCTTTTATTGTATTTACATACAAGCATGGATTAAAGCCAGGAATATTATTAGGGCTCATCTCTTTTTTCCTTATCTTTATTATCACACCATTATCATTACCTATAACGGTGAGCTTTGCAGCTGGTGGAATTGTAATGGGAGAACTATATAGAAGGAATAAAAATGCTTTTGGTGTCCTGTTAGGAGGCTCCTTAGCCTTTATTGCTGCCCTAATTCTAAATTATATTGGTACGATTGTTCTTTTAAATACAAATCCTATAGAGGTCATACAAGACCTGTTTAGGGAGTCATTAGAGCTTTCTGAACAAATGCTAGGGACAATTGGTCAACAGGACCAACAAACCCTAGAGGTTGCTAGTACATTTATAGATCAATTGGTTTATACGGCCCCGTCCATTTTTATTATTTTAGGGATAGGCTATGCTTTTATTATTCAATTGCTAGCATCATTCATTATGAGGAAGTTAAAGTATAATATAAACCGATTCCCTCCATTTAGAGAATGGTCATTTCCCAGAGCTTTTATATGGTATTATTTGATTACCTATATTATTTTGATCATTGGGGTAGAAGAAGGGACAGCATTATTTATTGTAGTATCTAATCTTACTCCGATATTAGAAGTTGTCATGGTGATTCAAGGTTTAGCCTTTATCTTTTTCTTTTTCCATTTGAAGAAAAGATCAAAGGTAATCCCTATAGTGATTACAATAATAAGCTTTCTTTTTCCATTTATGCTTCATCTTATCCGTATCTTAGGTATAATTGATTTAGGTTTTGAGTTAAGAAAGCGGTTGAAATCGAACTCAGAGAAGTAGGAGCTGTGAATAATGCCTAAATACCTGTTAAGACGATGGCATGGCTATCACGTTGTTGCACTGCTGGTAATTGCCTTAATTTTCATGGGGATTCTCTCCATTTATAACTGGAAAATAGGTCTCTTTGGATTTGCAGCCTTAGCTTTTGTCTTAATTTTAATGTTTATGGCTAAAGGGAAATTTGAAGAGGAATTAGTGGATTATATTTCTACCTTGTCCTATCGTATAAATAAGGCAGGGGAAGAAGCAGTCACAAATCTACCTATTGGTATAGTGTTGTATAATGAAAATGGCACCATCCAATGGGTTAACCCTTATATAAACGACCTATTAGATGAGGAGTATATTGGTAAACCACTGGAAGTACTCAATGCAACATTGGCCAAACAAGCTAGTGAGGAAGAAAAGGAATTTTTAATAACCCTTGCTGAAAAAAATTATCGTATACTCCATGAACCAAACGAAAGGCTTCTGTACTTTTTTAACGTAACAGAGGAACAAGAAATAAAAGAGCTTTTTGAACGGGATAAAACTGTAATAGGATTTATATTTCTCGATAATTACGATGAAGTAACCCAAGGCATGGAGGATCAGCTTCGAAGTAAGTTATTGACACGTGTGACAGAAGCTTTAAACCGCTGGTCGCAAAACTATGATATTTTATTAAGAAGGACGGCTTCTGACAGATTTATCGCCATTTTTAATGAAGAGGCACTAGAAGCACTAGAAGAAAATCGTTTTACCATTCTTGATGAAGTAAGAGAGGCTACGGCAAAGGAAAAGGTTGCTCTTACAATAAGCTTTGGTATTGGCAGTGGTGAATCATCCTTAAGAGAATTAGGAGGCCTCGCACAATCCAGCCTAGATTTAGCATTAGGACGTGGGGGAGATCAAGTCGCTATTAAGCAAAAAAATGGCAAGGTCCGCTTTTATGGGGGGAAATCTAATGCAGTTGAAAAACGGACAAGGGTCCGCGCAAGAGTCATTTCCCACGCAATAAGGGATTTTATCTTTGAAAGTGATAAAGTCCTCATTATGGGGCATAAGAACCCTGATATGGACTCCATAGGAGCATCCATTGGAATGCTCAAAATAGCAGAAGCTAATGGAAAAACCGGTTTTATCGTTTTAGACCCTACGGATATGAACTCCAGTGTGACTAAACTAGTAGAGGAAATACAAAATAATGATCAATTGTGGGCAAATTTTATTACGCCGGAAGAAGCTCTGGAGGAATCAACAGATGATACACTTCTAGTGGTAGTGGATACCCATAAACCATCCCTTGTTGTAGAACCTAAATTATTAAATAAGGTAGAAAGAATCATTGTGATTGATCATCATCGTCGGGGAGAAGAGTTCATACAGGAAGCAGTGCTTGTATATATGGAACCGTATGCATCCTCTACAGCGGAGCTGGTTACAGAACTATTGGAATACCAGCCAAATCATCCCAAATTAAATGTTTTAGAGTCAACGGCGCTATTATCTGGTATTATAGTGGATACGAAAAGCTTTGCTCTTCGAACAGGTTCACGTACGTTTGATGCTGCTTCTTACTTAAAAAGTAAAGGTGCAGATACGATTCTCGTGCAACAGTTTTTGAAAGAAGACCTTAATCAATATATAAAAAGGGCTAAGCTAGTGGAAAGTGCCTATATTTACGATGGGGGCATTGCTATAGCTAACGGTGGATCTAATGAAACATACGGGCAGATACTTATTGCCCAAGCAGCAGATACTCTTTTAAATATGAACGGTGTAGTTGCTTCCTTCGTTATTTCCATGCTAGAAGACGGGCGAATTAGTATAAGTGCTAGGTCGTTAGGGGAAGTCAACGTACAAGTAATTATGGAAAAATTAGGTGGCGGAGGCCATTTAACCAATGCAGCTACACAATTAGAAGACATAGAGCTTGACGATGCTGAGGAATTTTTGAAAGAAAAGATAGATGAATATTTCAAAGGGGGAAACTCGTCATGAAAGTCATCTTTTTGCAAGATGTAAAAGGAAAAGGTAAAAAAGGTGAAGTAAAGAATGTGGCGGAAGGCTATGCTCGTAACTATTTGCTAAAGAACAATCTAGCAATTGAAGCAAACACAGGTAACATGAAATCTCTTGAGAAAAAGCAGGAAAGTGAACAAAAGAAAGCCGACGAAGAGAAAGAGCGTGCAGAGCAGTTAAAGGAAAATTTAGAAAAAACTACAATTGAGCTAAAGGCCAAAGCTGGTGAAAATGGTAGACTCTTCGGGGCTGTAACCAATAAGCAAATTGCCGAACAGTTAAAGAAAATGAAAATTAAGATTGATAAGCGTAAAATTGAAATGGATGAACCAATTCGTTCATTAGGCTATACGAATGTAAATGTAAAGCTGCATCCTAAGGTAACAGGGACATTAAGGGTCCATGTTACAGAAGAATAATTTGTAGAGGAAATGAGGGAAGTGGGTAATGAGTGATTTATTTGCTGATCGCACACCACCCCAAAGTATTGAAGCAGAGCAAGCGGTGTTGGGGGCTATTTTTATTGATGATCAAGCTCTCGTCACCGCTTCTGAGCGTTTAGTTCCTGAAGACTTTTACCGAGCAGCCCACCAACGGATTTATAATGTTATGCTTATTCTTGCCCAAAAAGGGGAGCCGGTTGATTTAATTACTGTAACAGAAGAACTAAACACGCAGAATTGGCTCGAAGAAATTGGGGGAGTATCCTATTTAAGTGATTTGGCTAATGCTGTACCGACAGCTGCCAATGTGGATTACTATAGTCAAATCGTTGAAGAAAAATCTCTTCTCCGCAGACTCATTCGAGTTGCTACTAATATCGCTTCCGAAGGCTTAGCAGCGGATGAAGATATAGATGCTATCTTAAACGAAGCGGAAAAATCTATTTTAGAAGTTTCCCAAAAGAAAAGCTCTAAAGCCTTTATATCCATTAAGGATGTATTAGTAGAGGCATTTGATAAAATCGAAATGCTTCAGCACACAGCTGGTGAAGTAACAGGTATCCCTACAGGTTTCCATGAATTAGATCGTATGACAGCAGGTTTCCAACGAAATGACTTAATTATTGTTGCTGCCCGTCCATCAGTAGGTAAAACAGCCTTCTCCCTTAATATTGCCCAAAGTGTTGCTACGAAAACAGATGAGAACGTAGCAATCTTTAGTTTGGAGATGGGTGCCGATCAGCTGGTTATGCGTATGATTTGTGCGGAAGGAAACATTGATGCACAAAGGCTTCGTACTGGTAAGCTAGAAGAAGAAGATTGGCAAAAGCTAACGATGGCAATGGGAAGTCTATCGAAGGCTGGTATTTATATAGATGATACACCTGGTATTAAGGTTAATGAAATTCGCGCTAAGTGTAGGCGTTTGAAACAAGAACGGGGTCTTGGAATGATTCTAATCGATTATCTACAGTTGATTCAAGGAGATGCGAGAAGCGGGGAGGGAAGGCAGCAAGAGGTATCCGAAATTTCCCGATCCTTAAAAGGTCTTGCCCGTGAACTGGAAGTCCCAGTTATCGCCCTGTCCCAGTTATCCCGTGGTGTAGAATCAAGACAGGATAAACGACCAATGATGTCTGATATTCGTGAATCGGGAAGTATTGAGCAGGATGCCGATATTGTAGCCTTCCTGTACCGTGACGATTATTATGATAAAGAGACAGAGAATAAGGATATTATCGAAATTATTATTGCTAAACAACGTAACGGCCCAGTAGGTACCGTTGAATTAGCCTTCGTGAAAGAATATAATAAGTTCGTTAACTTAGAACGACGCTATGATGAACAAAGTATTCCATCATAATAGAGTAGAGGGTGCCTCAAAAGGAATTTTAACCTTTGAGGCACCCTTTAATTGTTTGTGGGGATACGGAGAGTGGTACAACTTCCATTATTGAATTTATGGAACACTGGTTTATTAGAAAATAAAACATCCCTAATTAGGAATAGAAAAAGTGGCAAAAAATTGACATAAAAACGAACATATAATTAAATTTTGTGTGGAATGTTCGGAATTTTATTGACTAGTTCTTCTATTCTTGATAAACTAACGGTGGTTTTAATGTTTATTAGGAAGATGGTTACAATAAATAGGAATAGAATTGTTTACGTGAAAAAAGTAATCATTTAATTACATATATTATTTGGAGGTGCTCACACATGCCATCAGTAGTAGTAGTTGGAACACAGTGGGGAGACGAAGGAAAAGGGAAAATTACAGATTATTTATCTGAGCAAGCAGAGTTAGTAGCAAGGTATCAAGGTGGAAATAATGCTGGACATACGATTGTTTTTAATGGTAAAAAATACAAGTTGCATTTAATTCCATCGGGAATTTTTAATGAAAACAAAATTTGCGTCATCGGTAACGGAATGGTTATAGACCCAAAGGCATTAGTTACAGAGCTGCAATACTTACACGATCATGGAATAGACACAAGTAACCTTCGCATTAGTAATCGAGCACACGTCATTTTACCTTACCACTTGAAGCAGGATGCAGTGGAAGAGGAGAGCAAAGGTGCTAATAAAATTGGTACTACAAGAAAAGGAATTGGCCCTGCGTACATGGACAAGGCGGCCCGTGTAGGAATTCGAATTGCAGATCTTCTAGATAAAGAAACATTTGAAGAGAAGCTTGAATTCAATTTAAGAGAGAAGAACCGTATGTTTGAAAAGTTCTACGAAGTAGAAGGGTTTACTAAAGAAGAAATTTTAGATGAGTATTACGAGTATGGGCAACAATTTGCCAAATATGTTATTGATACATCTGTTGTTTTAAATGACGCTTTAGATGCGGGTAAACGTGTTCTATTTGAAGGTGCCCAAGGGGTTATGTTGGACATTGACCAAGGGACGTATCCATTTGTAACTTCTTCTAACCCAATTGCAGGGGGAGTAACAATCGGATCAGGTGTTGGTCCATCTAAAATTAATCATGTTGTTGGAGTTTCTAAAGCATACACAACTCGTGTAGGGGATGGCCCATTCCCAACCGAACTTATGAATGAAATTGGTGACCAAATTCGTGAAGTTGGTAATGAGTACGGTACTACTACAGGGCGTCCGCGCCGAGTAGGATGGTTTGACAGTGTCGTTGTTCGTCACGCTCGTCGGGTAAGCGGAATTACTGATTTATCTTTAAACTCCATTGATGTTCTTACTGGTATTAAGACGTTAAAGATCTGTGTTGCGTATAAGTATCGTGGGGAAATTATTGAGGAGTTCCCAGCAAGCTTAAAGGTTCTTGCTGAATGTGAACCGGTTTATGAAGAGCTTCCAGGTTGGGATGAGGATATTACTGGTGTACGCTCCTTACACGACTTACCGAAGAATGCATTGTATTATGTGGAGAGAATTTCTCAACTTACAGGTATTCCTTTAACAATATTCTCTGTAGGACCAGACCGTAACCAAACAAACCTTGTAAGAGGCGTATTTGGATAAAGTAAGTTTATTTGATGGCTACAAGGGTGAAATATCCCATGTAGCCATTTTTTTTGAAGGGGGATCGGGTAGGAGTGAACAGTGTTTGTTTTTTTGTGTAGACGGCGCAGGTAAATGAAAATTGGTTCTAAAGAGGATGTCTTGCTTATTGAAATTAACAAAGATGAACCGTTTGGGGGAAAAGTGAAAGCTACTTGATATGTCCTCCTCAGTAAGTGTTCATGAGGACAAGAATATAAATTTTCCAATAGTCATGTCCTTTATATGTAAAAATGTAGGTTGTTAATCAGTAAATGCGAATAATTATCAGAATTTATTTACTTTATTTTTTACTATTGCAATATTATTTATCAGATGGTAAGATAGTTCTTGTCGCTGTTATTAAAGCAAAACAGTTTGGCCCGTTGGTCAAGTGGTTAAGACACCGCCCTTTCACGGCGGTAACACGGGTTCGAATCCCGTACGGGTCACCACTATTTACTTTTAAATATATTAATGGTATAATATCTCTTGTGGCACCATATAATAATAAGGTAATCCAAAAACTAAACTTTTATATCGTCGCGGGGTGGAGCAGTCTGGTAGCTCGTCGGGCTCATAACCCGAAGGTCGGTGGTTCAAATCCGCCCCCCGCAACCAAAAAACGTAAACATCCTCGAAGTAACTTTATTGTAGTTTTTTGCGACTAGCAAACGAAGTGGCGCAGGAGCAAATCAAAGCTAGTAGAGAAAGAAATAAATAAAATCTTTAAAATATGGACAAGGTCCCGTGGTGTAGCGGTTAACATGCCTGCCTGTCACGCAGGAGATCGCGGGTTCGATTCCCGTCGGGACCGCCATTTTTTTTTGTTTAATAAGGCTCGGTAGCTCAGTCGGTAGAGCAATGGACTGAAAATCCATGTGTCGGCGGTTCGATTCCGTCCCGAGCCACCATTTTCAAATAGTTTGCTGGCCTAGCTCAATTGGTAGAGCAACTGACTTGTAATCAGTAGGTTGGGGGTTCAAGTCCTCTGGCCAGCACCATACATAAAAAATTAACTATCCTTACAAAGGATAGTTTTTTGCTTTAAGGAAATAAATATGGCTTTGATCTGTTACAGGCCAACCAATTACGCTCGGCCCTTCGGTGGTTGTTTCATTTCCAATTTTACATTTACCACCATATCATCCCAAAATATTCTACTATTATTACAAAGTGTTACAAAATATAATTATTATACTTAATAAACTACAAGCTGGCTTTTTTAGGTAGAATGTCACAGTAAATCTTTAAGATTCCCCCTGTAAACCCCATTATAAAAGGTTTTTAAACAACTCTAAATCTTCCATTATCCATAAAATAATATTAAAACCTTTGTCGGAAATAAGCAGGTTTTTGTTGTAATGTAACACAAATAATACAATTTATTTACGTTTTAGTTCAAAACGCCTATTTCTATCAATATATGATAAAATAACTATGCTATATTGTAATCTATTAATTAAATAGGATAAATTATTGACGTTTTTTAGGAGGAAACCCATGAGTTTATTTAAATCTACTATACTCTTTCATAGGAGTGGTGATGAAAAACTCGCAAGAAGGAATCTATATTTAATTGTTGCTCTATTATTAATTGCCGCTATTATCTTTTCAACGAACAGTGCTCTAGCCAACAGCGATGAGGAAGAGGGAGACTACAGGATTTCCATTAGTACCGTGTATCATGTTTACTATGGCAGTGATAGACTTGGAGTAGTGGATGATAAAGATTTAGTAAAAGACTATGAAACAAAATTAATAAAAGAGCTTTCGGAAAAATACGATGACCTTGATTTTAAATTAAGTAAAAGTATTACTGTTATTCCAGAAATAGTTTTTAATACAAGAGTAAATAATGACTCTACCTTGAGCCTTTTAGGTGAGAAAGTAGATGTTCTTGCAAGTACATATAAAGTATTAATTGATGATCAAGAAATTGGTCATGTAAGTAGAGATGAAGATTACGACGAGTTTGTAAAGGCATTTGTACTCGAATATGTTAGCGAAAGCGAGTTAGAGGCTTTTGAAGAAGGCATACCAATGGAAGAGGAGCTTTCAAAGCTTGATATTGGAGATTCTATCATTACAAATATAGAATTATCTGAGGAAATTGAGTGGGTGCAATCTTCTGCTGATGCTGATGAAGTCTTATCCGTTAGTGATATACTGAAAATAATGCATCAAGGGACTCTGGAGCAGGAAGTGTATACGGTTGATGCAGGAGATGTATTAGGAACTATTGCCAATTCCCATGGTCTTACTTTAAGCGAGATTAAGGATATTAATCCGGGGATTACAGAAGACTCACTCCTTCAAATTGGCGATGAACTAAATGTGACTGTATTAAAACCGATGGTATCCCTTAGAGTCGAAAAAGTATCCAAAAGGGAAGAAACCATCTCATACGAAACGGAAACAAAAGATGACAGTGATATGTGGCGCGGGGAAACAAGAGTTTCTCAAGAAGGTATAGACGGGAAAAAAGTAGTAGAATATGCGGTTACCTATGAAAATGGGAGACCAATTAGTACTGAAGTAATTAACGAGGAAATTACCCGAGAAGCGACAAATAAAATTGTATTAAGGGGAACAAAAACTTCCCCATCTAGAGGGTCAGGGCAGTTAGCATGGCCAGCTGTAGGTGGACATATTTCAAGTCAATTTGGCATGAGGTGGGGACGTCAGCATAACGGAATTGATATTGCGCGCCCTTCCAACTATAATATTTTAGCAGCAGACAATGGAACAATTAGTTCTGCCGGTTGGGAAAATGGTTATGGTAATACAATACGAATTAACCATAACAATGGAATAGAAACGCTCTATGCCCACTTAGCAAGCATCGATGTGAGCGCTGGACAAACCGTAGCGAAAGGGCAAACAATCGGCCGAATGGGTTCCACTGGTAACTCAACTGGTGTCCACCTTCATTTTGAAGTTCACGAAAACGGACAAGTAAGAAACCCGATGAATTATTTAAGAAGATAAAAAATACCAATTCCCCCTTAACTGTACAAGTTAAGGGGGACCCTTTTTTATTTCAAGAAATTTCCTAATCATTCTATAGAGAGGTTATTTTCATGTGTGATAAAATAAGACTAGGAAACATTAGTCGTGTTAAATGACAGGAGCTGGTGAAACGATGGAAAAACAAAAAATTCTTGTAGTGGATGATGAGCAACCGATTGCGGATATTTTAAAGTTTGGACTAGAAAAGGAAGGTTTTGATGTTATTTGTGCCTATGACGGTAATGCTGCGATTGAAATGGCAACAAAACATGAACCAGATCTTATTTTGTTAGATATTATGCTACCTTATAAAGATGGAATGGAAGTTTGCCGTGAAGTTAGAAAAACCCATGACATGCCCATAATCATGTTGACGGCAAAGGATTCAGAGATAGATAAAGTACTCGGTCTAGAGTTAGGGGCAGATGATTATGTTACGAAGCCTTTTAGTACAAGAGAGCTAGTGGCTCGAGTAAAGGCTAACCTTCGCCGAAATCAAAAAACAAAGGAGCCGGAACAGGAAAAGAAAAACATTGAGGTTGGAGGACTTCTTATTCAACCTGATGCATACCTAGTTTCCAAGCGCGGTGAACCGATTGAACTAACCCATAGAGAATTTGAACTGATATATTATTTAGCTAGACATATTGGACAGGTTATGACAAGAGAGCATTTACTTCAAGCTGTTTGGGGATATGATTACTTTGGTGATGTACGTACGGTTGACGTTACGGTTCGTCGTCTTCGGGAAAAAGTAGAGGACAATCCAAGCCACCCAACCTGGATTATTACTCGTAGAGGAGTAGGGTATTATTTGAGGAATGTAGACCAGGAGATCTAGCATGAAGAAAATACGTTTTCACAAATCAATTCATGTAAAAATAGTAATCATTTACGTTTTACTAATATTGATAGCAATGCAAGTGATAGGTGTTTACTTTACCCGTCAATTGGAGGATCAACTAGTTGCCAATTTCAATGCAACTCTGGATGAAAGGGTAAATTTATTAAGATATAACGTTGAACAGGAAATGAAACGGAATGAAGAGGATGAAGAGCGAAGTCTCACTAGTAGAATAAATGAAATCCTCTTAGAATTGTTTAATATTGATAACACTGATGTACAGGTTGTGGACAAAAACAGTACCGTAATCAGTGTTTCTAATCCTAGTCAACGTGCTAACATTGGCCAGAAAACAACTAATGTCCGTGTAAAACGTGCCCTCCTTGGTGTGGAAGATGATGTTCCACTCCTTAATGAAGCAAACAATCATCGAACACGTGTGTTAGCAATATCTGTTTATTCAGAGGAAGAAATTATTGGAGCTATCTATATTGAAGCCTCCATTGAAGAAATCTATGATCAGATGCGGGACATTAATCAAATATTAATGTCCGGTACGATTATTGCTTTAGCCATAACCGCTATCCTCGGGGTTTTGTTGGCGAGAACAATCACCAGGCCGATCATAGATATGAAAAGACAAGCTGTTGTCTTAGGACGGGGTGACTTTTCAAGAAGTGTAAAGGTCTACGGAAATGATGAAATTGGTCAACTTGCCTCTGCCTTTAATGAGCTCACTAACCGATTGCAAGATGCACGTGCCACAACGGAAGGGGAGAAAAGAAAGCTCTCTTCTGTCTTAACCCATATGACCGATGGGGTAATTGCAACAGATAAGTCTGGAAAAATCATTTTAATGAATAAACGGGCAGAGCATATGCTCGATAAAAAGCAAGAAGATGTGTTAGATACGGAGATAACGAAGGTATTAAATTTAGATAAGTTCATGAAGTTAGAGGATCTATTTAAATTTACAGACCCTATCTTACTTGACTTTGATAATGATGATGAAGAAATTATTTTGGAAGCTCACTTTTCTGTTATTGAGAAAGAAAACGGTGAACAAAACGGATTAATTGCTGTTTTACACGATGTTACGGAGCAGGAGAAAATTGAAGAGGAACGTAGAGAATTTGTGGCTAACGTATCCCATGAGCTCCGTACCCCATTGACGTCTATGAAAAGTTATTTAGAGGCCCTTGCAGATGGAGCGATTGAAGATCCCGAAGTTGCCCCTAGATTTATTCATGTTACACAAACGGAAACGGAAAGAATGATTCGACTTGTGAACGATTTACTGCAGTTATCTAAAATGGACAGTAAGGATTATCACATGAATTTTGCTTCCATTAATCTACCGCAGTTTGTGGATCAAATCATGGAACGATTTGAAATGTCAACGAAAAACGAATCCATTACTTTTAAGCATAAAATACCAGATAGAGATATGTTTGTTTACGGGGACAGGGATAAACTAACACAGTTAATGGATAATATTTTGTCCAATGCAGTTAAATACTCCCCTGAAGGAGGAACGATTACTTGTGCTTTAAAAGCCGAGAAGGATCGTGTTCTTGTAAGTATAAAGGATGAAGGTGTAGGAATACCAAAGGAGAACATTCCTTTTGTATTTGATCGCTTTTACCGCGTAGATAAAGCACGGACTAGAAACTTGGGTGGAACAGGTCTAGGTCTTGCCATTGCCAAGGAAATTGTAACAGCTCACGGAGGCTCTATATGGGTCAGCAGTGACTGGGGGAAAGGAACGACTATTTCATTCGCACTTCCTTTAGATGAGGAGGCTGAACAGTTATGATAGAGCATATAAAGACAGCCACCTTATGGCTTTTAATATGTACAAGTATTATACTAACTTGGATGATTTGGACCTACCAGCCCGAATATCGTATTTTAGGGGAATCCGATTATATTGAAAGGGAAATTATCGGAGAAGAAAGATCTCTATTGGATGTCATACATCCCGAGAAGGTAATTATTCATGAGGATGACCAAAGCTTTTGGCTCCACCCATTTGAGGGAGCTTATGAGAATATTTTAAATCAGCTAAGGAGAATTCGGCTGGATTACTTTTACTCAGGATCAGATGTCTATGGCTCCTCTATGAGCGGTATACAAGGATTAGAGATAATTTTTCCGGATCAGCTTCAACGGGATTGGATTTATATGTTATTTGATATGGAGGATAGTGAACAAGTTCTTCCTATGGAATCCGTTGACAGAATACTTTTGTTTATGAATAACCAGTCTAGTCAAACAGAGGTTTCCGTTAGATTTGTATCCAGTCATAACAATGAATTTTATCAAGCCAATACAGGTCTTTCCGTAAATCAATTTAAAGCCTTTTATAACGAATATGTAGATAATAGAACGGAAGTAAATGTTTATCCTCTACAGACAAATACACGTAATATATTTTCTAAAAGAAATTATGTTCCAATAGAGACGATGGATTTAAAAAGGTATACCTTTTTAATTAATTCTGTAGAGGATGCCCAAGAAGCTTTCTTGCAAGCGTTATTTAATGACCCAGAATTAGTAAGGAATTATTTCCAAGGGAATCAAGAGGTTTATACCGATGGAAACCGAATGATGAATGTGGTTGAAAACGGTAATGTTTTACAATATGTACATTCGACTTCGTTAACACAATCGGAAAGAAGTGAAAGGTCTATTGTAGAAGCAAGTATTGACTTTATAAATGGACATGCTGGCTGGACCGATCAATATAAGCTTGCTAGTTGGTCGGAAACGACATTTAATGATCGAGCAACCTTCCGAATGCATGTGGATGGATTACCGATTATGGGAACGAATGTAAATCGAACGGAATTTTATACGATGGAATTAGCTAGACAAGGAAGTCGAATTTCAGAATACATTAGACCCATTTTTCATTTAGAGGAGGAGCTGCACGGACTGGAACGGACTTCTTTGCCAAGTTTCCAAGTTGTTTTAAATGTAATTGATGAAAATGAGGCTATTGAAAAGGAGTTAATTGAAGACGTGGCAGTTGGCTATTATATGAGGAAGCAAACTTCTTTAATTATTTTTGAACCTGCATGGTTTATACAAGAAAGAGGTATTTGGAGAAGAGTAGACATTCGGGATGACCTACTGCAAGGATCCTTAGGTGGAGGGACTGAGTAATTATGGATTGGGGTAATACGAAGACAATATTTATTGTGACTTTCCTCTGTTTGAATATTTTCTTGGGTTACCAGCTGATGGAGAAAAGAACAGAAGGAAATATCAACATAATGACTCAATCAACCTTACAGGATTATATAGAGGCAAATGTGGAAATTGCCATTACAAATGCAGAAGAAATCTATACTGGTTCCCCCATTATTGGTTCCATGATGAGGTTTACAGATGAGATGTTAGCAGAGCAAATGGAAAGTCAGGTCATTAGGATATTTAATGACGTAATGATTTACTCCGAGTTGATTACTCCCTATAAACTTTCGGAAAACAGTTTGGAAGCGGGAGTGGAGGCATTTTTGGAAGAACATGTTTTCCTCGGGGAGCATTATCGTTTTTCCAGTTTTAACGAGGATACAATTGGCTTAGTACAAACCTTTGATGGGATGCCAATTGAAAACTATGAGGATGATCGATTCTATCTCGTCCTACATTTAAATGAAAACCTAGAAATTGAAGCATACCATCAGTATTACATTCAATTTAACGAAGATAATCAGGAGAATCGAGAGCAGGAGCTCCTATCTCCTCTAAAAGCTATTGAGAATTTGTACAATAATCAACGGATTCCTGCCGATTCCGTTGTTGAACATGCAGAGTTAGGTTATTATAGTCTGCTTCCTGCAAGTGGAGAATATCAAGTTTTTGCTCCTATGTGGAAAATAACCATAAATGGTTACTATCACTACGTGGATGCAATTAACGGTCAAATTCAAACGATTAATTAATGGAGTGAATAATTAGTATGAGTTTACGATTCAGCGTCCTTGCCAGCGGAAGCACAGGGAATGCTATATATGTAGAAACAAACGGGCAGAAATTGCTAATAGATGCGGGGCTTAGTGGAAAAAAAATAGAACAGTGCTTCCAACATATTTATATCTCTCCAAGGGAATTAAATGGGATACTAGTCACCCATGAGCATAGTGACCATATAAAAGGTGTGGGTATCTTAGCCCGCAGATATAATCTACCAATCTATGCAAATGCGAAAACATGGAATGCTATGGAGCACCTAATTGGTGAAATCCCTGTAGAGCAGCGCTTCCATTTTGAAGTAGGAGAAACGAAGACCTTTGGTGATTTAGATGTAGAGTCATTTGGTGTTTCACACGATGCCGCTGAACCAATGTTTTTTACCTTCCAGCACGGGGGACGAAAGCTGGCAGTTATGACAGACACTGGCTATGTTAGTGAGCGAATGAAGGGAATCACAAAGGAAGCCAATACCTTTGTCTTTGAATCAAATCATGATATGGATATGCTCCGCATGGGGAAATATCCATGGAATATTAAACGACGCATATTAGGAGACGAAGGACATGTTTCCAATGTGGATGCTGGGTTGGCATTAGCTGATATTTTAACTGACAAGCCTGCCAATATATATTTAGCCCATTTAAGCTTAGATAATAATATGAAAGAGCTAGCTCGAATGACTGTACACCAGACATTAGAAGAGAAGGGCTATGAGGTTGGAAAGCAAGTTAAATTATTCGATACGGACCCAGCAACCCCAACAGCATTGGCTGTCGTTTAATGGAGAAAAAATCCACAAAAGTTCGGTTTAATGTTACGCTCTTCGGGAAATATTAAAGTTGTGTGAAAAATTAACGAAAACGGACCATAATAATAGACGATGAATTAATAGTTTTATAAAATAAATACAGTAAATGAACAAATTTTACTGGGACTTTTCTCAAAAATATAAATAAATTTAGAGGAGGGTTTTAAATGGGCTATTATGACGGACATTATCAATCAAGAAGATCAGACAAGAAGGACTCTAAACGACCAATATTATATTCCTTTCTTAGTGCTGTAATAGGAGGTCTCCTAGTGGTGTTTTCCTTCCCTATATTAGCTAATAATGGTTTATTACCATACGATGTGGCTCCAAAGGGGTCTGTTGCAGTTAATGAGCCGGAAGCGGAAGAGGTCCTCGGAGAAATCCCTACAGAAATGGTGAACATATCCATGACTTCTGAAGTAATCGATGCTGTGGAGCGAGTTTCTGATGCTGTAGTTGGTGTTATCAATAATAGAGTTTCGCAAGGATTCTTCGGTCCAACGAACAGAGAAGGAACAGGGTCTGGAGTTGTTTATAAAATAGAAGGGGACAAAGCTTATATCGTCACTAATCAGCATGTAATTGAGCGTGCCAATGAAATAGATGTAACCTTAAGTAATGGTGCCAGAGTCCCGGCTGAGTTAGTTGGAGAAGACCGTATTACGGATCTTGCCGTGCTTACCATTGATGCTGATGAGGTGGACACGGTAGCGGAATTTGGTAACTCCGATCTTTTACGGGCAGGGGAACCGGCTATAGCGATTGGAAATCCATTATCCTTTGAGGGATCAGTGACATTAGGGATTATCAGTGCTGTGGAAAGAAGTATCCCTGTAGATGTATTTGGAGATGGGCAAATAGATTGGAATGCAGAAGTAATTCAGACGGATGCTGCCATTAACCCAGGAAACAGTGGTGGAGCACTCCTAAACATTAAAGGTGAAGTTATCGGAATCAATTCCATGAAAATAGCACAGTCAGCAGTAGAGGGTATCGGCTTTGCAATTCCAACAGCAATTGCCATACCTGTCATTGAAGACTTAGAGCGATATGGTGAAGTGCAAAGACCTCAAATGGGTGTTGTCATACACTCTCTGCAAGAAATTCCAAGTGTATACTGGCAAGGTGCCCTTGGTCTTCCAGAGGATGTAAAAGGTGGCGTTTATGTTCATGACGTTACACCTAATTCCCCTGCAGAAAGAGCAGGATTAGAAGAAGGGGATGTCATCATCAAACTAGATGATCAGGAAATTAAAGATACTCATGATCTGAGAAGATTCCTCTATACGGAAAAAAGAATTGGTGACTCTATGAAAGTTACGTTCTACCGAAATGGAGAACAGCAGGAAGTAGAATTAACACTGGATCGAGGATTATTTTAAAAGATAAATGGTAAGAGAGCTACAAGTGGTTGTGGCTCTCTTTTAATTTGGCTCTTTTCGCATAGATTGCTCCTGGGATTATTCGTTGCAACATAAAATTGCCCTGATTAGCTCACAAAACCTTCACCAACAACCTTTAAGGAAATAATTAAAATATGTAAAAATAATGATAAGAACTAGGGTACAGTGGCAGTGCATAAGAGGGTAGATGAAGTGGTAAAATATTACTGGACCAAATATTGTCGTACTTAAAAAGGGGGATAGTAGGGTCATATAAAAAAGGGAGTGGTTTAAATGCTTACAGAAAAGTCGTCCATTATGATGGTTATATTTCTTGGGCAAGCAACTATTTGTGCTCTTGTTTTGTACCTTATCTCTATTTTTACTAATTAAGAAGAAGAATGTAGAAGAAAGTACACTTTGAATAAATAATTTGAAGTGTACTTTTTTCGTATACAGCATGTGGATAACTTTAAAGATTTGGGTATGATATAATACCAAAGGATATCTTGATTATAGGAGACGTGAAGACCATGTATTATAGCTGTATTGAGCATATAGAGGTTGCTATGGAAGAGGTTATTGATGAGTCTGGAATGCCTCCTGAATTAACCTTTATTGATGAAAAATTGAAGTCATCCACAACCTGTTCCTTCTGTAATGAGCAGGCAAAATACAAAATCAGTGGATAATCAACAGGTGCTTTGTGGATATGTGGATAACTTCTGTGGATAATGTGTGAGGAAAGGGTTAGATGAAGTGAATATAACGTTAATAAATGTTGGTAAATTAAAAGAAAAGTATTTAAAGCAAGGGATCGAAGAGTATACAAAGCGGTTGAACGCTTACGCAAACATACAAATTATCGAGGTTGCAGATGAAAAAGCACCAGAAAACATGAGTGAATTGGAAATGCTGCAAGTGAAGGAAAAGGAAGGGGAACGTATTTTAAGTAAGTTATCCACAGATACATATGTGATTGCCTTGGCCATCAAGGGAAAAAAGTGGAGCTCCGAGCGGTTAGCAAAAGAATTAGATAACTTAGCAACTTACGGAAAAAGTAAAATTGCATTCGTCATTGGTGGATCAGTAGGACTAAGTGATGCTGTATTACAGCGGGCAGACGAACACCTATCCTTTTCCGATATGACCTTCCCACATCAGTTAATTCGGCTAATATTAGTGGAGCAGATATACAGGGCATTCAGGATAAACAGAAATGAACCTTACCACAAATAAACAAGGTTTCTATAGTTATTCTTAATATACAAGAGGCTGGGACAAAAGTGTTTTATCAATGAGAAATGCGAACGAAATAGAAACAATCATAATTGGAGCATATAAATTGATTCGGAAATATACTTTAATTTCCGCAGGAGTCTACATATATTTCCTCCGCTTTGGTAATGAATTGTTCGTAATTTTATTTAAAAACTTTAGTTATGTCCCAGCCTCTTTTCACCTAGCTTATTGGAATTATAAGAACTAGAGAGGTCTTTCGAAAACAGTCAGTACTTCTTTAAAACCAAATTGGTCGCAAAGGGCTTTTGAGTGATTTCCAGAAAAAATACTACATTTAACTTTTTTGTAATGAGCTTGTTTCAATCGATCTAGAGCTTCATGCATAAGTTTTTTTGCTACTCCGGACTTCCTGTATTCAGGAAAAACATAGATATCAAGTAAACATCCAACTTCTTCATGTGAATAAGGATCGATATTAACCCCCACTAAGATCCATCCTAATAATGTATTTTTTTTCTCGGCTAACAGATAATAAGCCGCCCCGCTTTCAAGGTGAGGTCCAAACATCTCTTTTGAAATATTTCGAAGACTAGGTTTTACATACCCCATTGAACTTTCTCCCACAAATTTTTGTGACAAATCTAAAATAGTATCTGTCTCTTCCTTAGTTGCTTTTCTTATAAACATAATAAGCCACCTCATTGAAAAATCAAATTCGAAATAAAAGCTCAACTCTGACTACTTGATTTTTATAATATGGGTCAATACCCGTTATTGCTACATATTTGAATTTAAAACCTGATTCAGCAAGTATGTTAACGAAGGAACACTGTATGGGAGAGTTACGAGACTAATTAGATAATCAAAACAAAAAAGGTATCAAAAAGTTTTCCTCCTTTTGATACCTTTTTTTATTAAGCTAACCTTATTTTAAAGTCCTCATAACCAAATTTCTGAACGACACGGCAATCCCCGTCTTTGTCTTTAACCGCAATGGCTGGTAGTGCCATGCCATTAAAGGTAGTATTCTTCACCATAGAGTAGATGGCCATATCACCAAATACAAGCCGGTCTCCACTTTTTAGAGGCTCATCAAAGGAGTAATCTCCAATGACATCCCCTGCAAGACAAGTTTGCCCACCAAGTCGGTACGTAAAGGGCTTTTCTCCCGATTCACCTGAACCAAAGAGAGGAGGACGATATGGCATTTCCAACACGTCTGGCATATGACAGGATGCAGAAGTATCAAGGATGGCAATATCCATACTGTTCTGCAATGTATCAAGGACAGTGGTGATTAAATATCCTGCATTAAGGGCAACAGCTTCTCCGGGCTCAAGATATACTTCTAATCCATATTTCTCTTGCATTCTTTTAATACAAGCCTCTAATAAAGGTATATCGTAATCTGTCCTTGTAATATGATGACCTCCACCGAAATTAATCCATTCCATCTGTGGCAGCCATTCACCAAATTTTTCTTCCACTGCATTTAAAGTAGTTTCCAAATCATCCGAGTTTTGCTGGCAAAGGGTATGGAAGTGTAGTCCCGATACACCGTCAAGCAAATCTCCACGGAAATGCTCCTTCGTTACACCGAATCGGGAACCAGGTGAACAAGGATCATAAATTTCATGCCCAACCTGAGTGGAACATTCTGGGTTAATACGTAAGCCTACTTTTTTTCCAGCTGTAAGGGCTTTATCCTTAAACTTTTCTAGCTGGGAAAAGGAATTAAAGATAATATGATCACAGATGGATATAATCTCATCGATCTCGTCATCCCGGTAGGCAGGGGCAAAGACGTGATTTTCTTTGCCCATTTCTTCGTAACCTAGGCGAGCTTCAAACAAACCACTCGCTGTCGTTCCACTTAAATATTCTCCAATAAGGGGATATAGGCTCGACATGGAAAATGCCTTTTGAGCCAGAACAATCTTACATCCTGTCCGTTCCATGACCCCGTTCAGGATTTTTAGATTTTTTTCCACAAGCGCTTCGTCTACTACGTAGCACGGTGTTGGCAGTTCTTCAAATCTCATTTTATCGAACGTAACCTGTCTCTTTCTCTTTAATCGGCTCAGCATCCACAAGTGTAGGGTTGAAGTCTTCTTGCCATGGTAGACCCCACTTGTTTAATTCTTCCATAAATGGATCAGGATCAAACTCTTCGATATTATACACGCCAGCTTTATTCCACTTACCAGTCATGATCATCATCGCACCGATCATTGCAGGAACGCCTGTAGTATAGGATATTGCCTGTGAACCTACTTCTTCGTAGCACTCTTGGTGGTCACACACATTGTATACATAATACGTTTTCTCTTTTCCGTCCTTTTTCCCTTTGAAAATACAACCAATATTCGTTTTTCCAACCGTACGTGGTCCAAGGGAAGCCGGATCTGGTAATACAGCTTTCAAGAATTGAAGGGGAATGATTTGTTTCCCTTCGAATTCAATTGGCTCAATAGAAGTCATACCTACATTCTCTAGACACTTTAAGTGAGTAAGGTAGCTTTGGCCGAATGTCATAAAGAAGCGGATACGTTTGATTCCTGGAATGTTCACAGCAAGAGATTCCAATTCTTCATGGTATAATAAGTACATATCCTTCTCCCCTACTTCTGGGAAGTTGTATACTCGCTTAATTTCCATTGGCTCTGTCTCAATCCACTCACCGTTTTCCCAATAACGTCCGTTAGCAGACACCTCACGGATATTGATTTCAGGGTTGAAGTTTGTAGCAAATGGATAGCCGTGATCTCCACCGTTGCAGTCAAGAATATCGATGTACTCAATTTCATCGAAATGATGCTTAAGGGCATAAGCGGAGAATACGCCTGTAACACCTGGGTCAAAACCGCTTCCTAATAGGGCTGTAATTCCAGCTTTTTCAAAGCGCTCCCGGTAATCCCACTGCCATTTGTATTCAAACTTCGCAGTATCCTCTGGCTCATAGTTAGCAGTATCCATATAGTGTGTCTTTGTTGCAAGACAAGCATCCATTATTGTTAAATCTTGATAAGGTAGAGCTAAGTTCATGACGATATCCGGTTTAACTTCTTCAATTAAAGCGATTAATTCATCAACATTATTCGCATCAACTTGTGCAGTTGTAATTTTCGTTTTACTACCGTCTAATTTTGCTTTAAGGTCATCACATTTTGATTTTGTACGACTTGCGATACAAATCTCTTCGAAGACCTCACTATTTTGTACACATTTGTGGATGGCTACAGATGCCACTCCACCACAACCGATAATAAGCGCTTTTCCCATTCTAATCTCTCCTTACTAAAATAGATTTTGTAAATTCTAAGAGGTAGAACTTAACAGCCTAACTAGCGGTGTGTATTACTACTTAGGATATTATTGCTGTACCCCTTTAAAACAACAAAAAAACAAGTGTAAAACGCATCCTTGCGCACAACACTTGTTTAGATATCATCGTCATATATAAAAAGCATAGTATAACCATGACAAAGTCATGAGTATGCGTCTATCATAATAGTGACTATTTAATTATGATAGGAAGCTCTTTAATATTCAATAAATATCATAATGGGATCAGAGTCTATATAGCAAATAATTACTAAGTACTCTTATTGACCGTTTCACAAGTTGATGTGCGAATGCACTGGTTATAAAGTAACCAACTTATAAAATTTGAGCTTTTAACTCAATCAATAAGGCAACTAAGTTGCCAGTCGGCATTTGACCCGGCTGTCCGTATGGCCTTAACTTCTTTAAGGAAGTGGTCAAAATTATCTGCTTGGAAAGACCTGATGTATTGTAATGAATATTAACTTTCCAATTAACGCTCCTTTAGATTAACACATATCATAAAAATAGCAATAGGAAAAATAAAAATAATGCCGAACTCGTAAAATAATTTATTTAGAAACTACAAACAGCCTATTATATTGCTCATATGTTATATTTATTGAAGGAAATATCTTGCCGTTTACCTTATTAAGTATGTTGTTTAGTAATAATTATACGTGTATTTTTTCTTAAAAAATGGAACTGAATGTAGTACAAGAATTCAAGTAGAGGTGGTACTACTAATGAAAGATAATAAATATAAACGTTTAGACAAGAAAGCCCTAGTTAATATAATAGAAAAATTAGAGAAGCAAAGAGGCTATGGAATCGTTTGGGAACAGGAAATGAAGCCAGAGGACTCAATTGAAAAATATGCGGACTATTATCCTTTTCTAAAATGTTTTACAGAAAGAAATATTATAAAAGAAGTAGATGCACCGAATCATATTCTTATCGAAGGGGATAATTACCACGCATTAACTTGCTTGAATATTACCCACGAAAATGCAGTAGATTTAATATACATAGATCCTCCTTACAACATTGGAAATAAATATTTTGTCTATAAAGATGATTATGTAGATAAAACGGACACCTATAGGCATAGTAAGTGGCTTTCTTTTATGGAAAAAAGATTAAAGCTAGCAAGGAGATTATTGAAGGACGATGGTTGTATTTTCATTTCAATAAATGAGGAAGAGGCATCACAGTTAAAACTATTATGTGATTCTATTTTTGGACAAAAGAACTATTTGACTATGTTTACAATAAAGGTTCGTCATGAGGAGAGGATTCTTACCGGAGATAAGGATTTTCAGGAGGTAGTGGAATATCTCCTCATGTATAGAAAGACGGATCGATTTAAGCCTGTAAAAATTAAAAAAGATAATACCTCCCTTGACGAGTATATTTATGATATTGAAATTTTAGATGACACTCCAAGTGAAATAGTGGAATGGGATGGGAAAGAAGTAAAAATATTTACAAATGACCAATATAAAATAAACAAATCAACCCCTTCCAGCAGTTTGCTAAAGAGATATAATATTCGAGGAGCATTAAGAAAAAGTAATACTAGTGGTCGCTTTTATGTGAAACATATTGAACCTAAATATAAAGATTCGCCTGGTTATCTCTTCAAAGTAGAAAATATGGGAGCGGACGGTCTAGGTTATAGATATTTTCTTTCCCCACCTGAAGGTAGAGTTAATGGAGACTATTTTCAAGGGATTCCTTTAAAAAGGAGTATCCATAGGGAAATTCCCCATCCGAATTATCTCGATTTCGAAAAAGACTTTAATAACGTAGGGTATGAGGGCGGCGTGGAATTTAAAAATGGAAAAAAACCAATTAATTTCCTCATGAAAATTTTTGAACTAGGGAAATTAATTGAAAAGAAAAATGCTGTAGTTCTGGATTTTTTTGGTGGGTCTGGTTCCACAGCACACGCATTAATGGCCTTTAATGAAATTCATAGTGGCAATAGACAAGCAATACTATGCCAAAAAAATGAAGAAGATAAAATCAAAGTAATGGATGAAGTGACATTTCCAAGAATGAAGAATATCATTAAAGGCTACACAGTAAGAAGAAAAGAAGAATTTATCGTTGAAAAAGTAAAATTAACAAAGAGAAATATAAAAAAAGCCTCAGAAATAATGGATGAACTGGAGGAAAAACAGAAAGAATTAGTGGATTCGGGCTTATACGATGATGTAAAGCTTGAGTTTGAGAACCAAGAGCTTAAATTATTCGGGATTAGAAAAAAATCAAGTAATTTTGAAGGTTATTATGCAAATTTACGTTATTTTAAGGTTGATTTCATTAAAAAGCAATTAAAAAAGGAACTAGCAAAAAATTGCTTAGGTTTATTATCACTAAAAGAAAATGTATTTGATTTATATAAGGAAACAGAAAGTTATATCATATTAAAGACAGACGAAAGAGTTCTTGCCATTTATCATCAAATCCTAGTTACCGATTTCAATGACTTAAAAGAGGAATTAAACAAGATGACTGGTGAAAAACGGCTATATGTAGTTACATCAGATCCGTACAATCTTAATATTAATGCGTTTAATCATCTAGATCTAGATGTAGTTCCGTTATGTGCAGTCGATATTATTAATATTTATGATGGTAGTGGAAGCACTTTAGGCCTTTAAAGGAGTTGTCTCATAGCTTTTAACCTTGAGACAACCTCTTTTTTATTGTTTAGCGTACAATGTCAAATACTTTTTTCAAGATTTAGAGTAACTCAAACACACCTACTTTAATTTCCTTTTTTTACAAGTAGCAATTAACCAAGTTATTTATAAATAGGCACCATTTTCTTGATTCAGAAATGGGTAAACACTCGCTTCTTGGTCTGCATTGATACAATCTGGCATAGAGTA
>NZ_JAUSUG010000031.1 GCF_030813435.1 Evansella vedderi
TCCTGTAGCGAAAATCAACATCAAAGTTAATAAATCAAATTTTTTAACGGTATAACTATTATTCTGAGAGTGTTTGCTTTTTTAAAAAGTGAATTATGAAATTCATTCACTTAATAAGGAATCGAAAAAGAGACAGATTAGAATTCTGTCTCTCCTGAAAATACAAATCAGGTTTTCATTCGCTACGGTCCGCTCGCTTTCCGTGGGTGACCTGCCAAGCCTCCTCGCCATTCTCCCACAGGAGTCTCACGGACCTTCGCTCATTCCTATGCTGCTGACTTAAATTTTAATTCTCCATGGTGCGAATTAATATTGGCATGGAGGTCTTCCCAGAAAAAAGTTTATTGTGACATTTGTCCGCCATTACCTTGTGAATAAGGCATTTGGCTTTGATACCCTGAATATTGTTGATACGATTGATTTAGCGATTGTTGTTGTTCAGCATCAAAGCTATACCAGCCCTTTTCAAACATTAAATTAAATAGGTCTCTTTGGCACTGTTGTGTTTCAGTGAAAATTTGTTGTAAGTCAGAATAAAGTGCTTGGTGGCTTGCCTCATTCAATGCCACTGAATAAGAACCAGTCATGTGCTTTTCAGTTGTAAGCATATCATTAATATAATCACGATCTGTCATTTGTGGAGTTTGAGGTACTTGAGTCTTTGGGTTTTTAATTTTTTGAGATTGCTGCTGTTGTCCTTGGTTTTGCATTTGATTATTATTCATGTTTGTTCCTCCTTTCCTATTGCGTCGGCAATTGCTGAACTTGGTTTTGCTGATTTAAGTGATTAAGTATTGTTTGGTAATGGGCATAATGCATTTTTCCAGCTTGCTCTAATGCTTGGGCAATTTGTTGGTCCGTGCATTGTTGCGCAAAGAAATGTGCTTTTTTCATGGCAAGTAAATTCCAAGATAGCATATCATTAATATACAAATGATCCTTTGTTGTGACTACATTAGGGGGTTGCTGCATAATATTCTGTTGCTGCTGACCTTGCTGCCCTGCACTTTGTTGTTGTTGCATTTGGTATTCCTCCTTTATACATAAGCTTGAAATCATTTGGATCCTTTTTAGTGTTCTCTTTGTAATGGGGAGTATACAAAGATCCATTATGAAAAAACGAGTACTTTCTGTTAGAAACCTAGCTTTGTAGGGAAGGAAGCAATTTTTGAACATCTTGTGACAAAGTATTTGTTAGTAAACAGATTGAAAACACTACTGACAGAATTCCCGTTCCATTCATAAAAAAATAAATTTTCAGTTAATACTGTTGCAACATCGAATAAAATTATATATAGTAAAAGATGTAAACATTTCGTGACATAATAATTTCGCATGTGGTGCAAAATTTTTTTACCCTAAAAATGAATGAGTATTCATTCAAATGAAGAAGGAGGTTTATCATGGCGAGGAGAATCAGAAAAGTTGCTGTATTGGGATCAGGAGTTATGGGCTCTGGTATCGCTGCACATTTAGCAAATGTGGGAATTCCTACGCTGTTATTGGACATCGTCCCAGAACTAACGGACTCGGAAAAAAATAAGGGGTTAACGCTAGACAACCCTGCTGTAAGAAACCAACTAGCTGTAGAGGCCATCCAAAAACTGAAGAAACAAAAACCTGCTCCCTTAGCAAAAAAAGAAAATGTGGACCTCATTGAGGTAGGGAACATGGAAGATGACATGAAACGCCTTTTTGAAGTCGACTGGGTCATCGAAGTGGTTGTAGAAAACCTTGAAATCAAAAAGAAAGTATATGAACAAGTAGATAAATACCGAAAAGAAGGGACCATCGTCAGCTCCAACACCTCTGGTATATCCATAGAAGCAATGGCGGAAGGACGTTCGGAAGATTTCCGAAAGCATTTTTTAGGGACTCATTTTTTTAATCCACCTAGATACTTAAAGCTATTAGAGGTAATTCGTACGAAAGATACATCGGATGAAGTGTTCAACTTTATGAGAACATTCGGAGAAGATGTTTTAGGAAAAGGTGTTGTTGAAGCGAAGGACACTCCTAACTTTATTGCTAACCGAATTGGAACATATGGCCTCCTAATTACGGTAAGGGAAATGTTAAAACGGGGCTACTCTGTAGGTGAGGTTGATTCTGTTACAGGACCAGCGCTAGGGAGACCGAAAAGTGCTACTTTCCGCACCCTTGACGTGGTAGGGCTAGATACATTTTTACATGTAGCTAAAAATGTTTACGACCAAGTGGAAGGGGAAGAAAAGGGAGTTTTTGACCCACCGGCATTCATGAAGCAAATGGCGGAAAAAGGGTGGCTTGGTAGTAAATCAGGGCAGGGATTTTATTATAAGAAGAAAACGGAAAAAGGCAGTGAGATTTTAGAGCTTGACTTTGAAACGATGGAGTACGTGGAAAGAAGGAAATTAAAGGCTCCATCCGTTCAACGTAGTAAGCAGGCAAAATCAAGATCCGATAAAATGAAAGCGCTTGTATATGCTGATGACCGTGCCGGGGAATTAGTTTGGAACATCTTAAAACCGGTTCTCCTATATACCGCAGAAAAATATGCAGAAGTAGCGGACTCTATCCGGTCCGTGGACTTAGCCATGAAGTGGGGTTTTGGCTGGGAGTTAGGTCCATTTGAAACATGGGATGCCATCGGTGTAAAAAAGTCCGTTAAACGGATGGAGGATGAAGGGGAGACGGTACCAGCTTGGGTAAAGGAAATGCTAGATAACGGGTTTACTAGTTTTTATCAGTCATTTGACGAATACTATGAATCTGGTAAGTACGTAAAAGGAGAGATCAACCCGAAAGTCATTTATTTAAAGGCAGTTAAAAAAACGGATAACGGTGTGATTATGAAAAATGCGGGGGCATCCCTTATTGATATTGGTGATGATGTTGCTTGTCTTGAATTCACATCACCGAATAACTCCATTGGCCTTGACGTTATGCAAATGATCAATAAATCCATTGATGAGGTTGAAAAGAACTATCGAGGTCTCGTTATTAATAACCAAGGGAAAAATTTCTGTGTTGGTGCTAACTTAATGATGATCCTTATGGAAGCACAAGATATGAATTTCCCGGAGATTGATCTTGTGGTCCGGCAATTTCAAAAATCCATGGCAAAAATTCGGTATGCTTCTAAACCAGTTGTCTCTGCCCCCTTTGCCATGACCTTAGGTGGTGGAACAGAAATTTGCTTACCTTCTGCTAGCATTCAGGCGTCCCTTGAAACGTATATGGGATTAGTGGAAGTTGGCGTCGGCCTTATTCCTGGTGGGGGAGGAAATAAAGAGCTTTATTTACGTCAAATTCAACGTTTACCTGAAGGAGCACAAATCAATCTGCAAGCCATTGCCAACCAAGTTTTTGAAACAATCGCAACGGCTAAGGTATCCACAAGTGCACAGGAGGCGGAACAACTGGGATTCATACGGCCAGTGGATGGTATCAGTATCAATGGGGATCACTTACTCCACGATGCGAAACAAAAGGTGCTTCATCTTTCAAATCAAGGCTATACCCCACCGAAGCGGGAAAAGATCCCTGTTGTGGGAGAAACGGGATATGCCACGATGCTCTTAGGTGCAAAACAAATGTTCTTGAGCGGCTACGCATCGGAGCATGATATGAAAATCGCCGAAAAGTTAGCCTTTGTTATTGCAGGTGGTAGGGTAGCAAAAGGGACTAAGGTAGATGAACAGTATCTGTTAGATATAGAGCGGGAGGCATTCTTAAGCTTAGTAGGGGAACCGAAATCTCAGCAAAGAATGCAGCACATGCTCATCAAAGGAAAGCCATTACGTAACTAAAGGAGGGGAATTTCTTGAGAGAAGCGGTCATCGTAGCAGGTGCTCGTACACCTGTAGGAAAAGCGAAGAAAGGAACATTAGCCACAGTAAGGCCGGATGACTTAGGGGCTATTACCATAAAAGAAACGTTGAAACGGGCAAACAATTTTGATGCAAGCAGAATCGAGGATGTGATTATCGGCTGTGCCATGCCAGAAGCAGAGCAAGGGATGAACATGGCAAGAAATATTTCTGCCTTAGCTGGGCTTCCCGAATCGGTTCCGGCCATCACCATCAATCGTTATTGCTCTTCCGGTTTACAAAGTATTGCTTATGCAGCCGAGCGTATTATGCTTGGACACTCAAAGGCCATTTTAGCCGGTGGTGCCGAGTCCATGACCATGATTCCAATGGGTGGTCATGTTATAGCACCCAACCCAACCTTAGTTGAAAATGCACCGGAATATTACATGAGTATGGGCCATACGGCGGAAGAGGTAGCAAAACGCTTTGAGGTGTCCCGTACGGATCAAGATGCCTTTGCAGTGGAAAGTCATAAACGGGCAGCGAAAGCTATTGCGGAAGGAAAATTTAAGGATGAGGTCGTACCTGTTCCCGTTACGTTACGGTCCTTTGATGAAAAAAATAAATTGGTGGAAAAGAACATTGTTTTTGATACGGACGAAGGGGTTCGTCCTGATACAACGGTAGAGGCCTTGGCAAAACTACGCCCTGCCTTCCATGTAAAAGGAACGGTTACAGCAGGTAACGCCTCGCAAATGAGCGATGGTGCTGCAACTGTACTGGTAATGGATCGTGAAGAAGCGGAAGCAGACGGTCTCACGCCTTTAGTGAAGTTCAGGTCCTTTACCGTAGCAGGGGTTGCACCAGAAGTTATGGGTATCGGACCTGTGGAAGCTATTCCAAAGGCAGTGAAGCTAGCGGGATTAGAAATATCACATATTGGATTATTTGAATTAAATGAAGCTTTTGCTTCCCAATCGTTGCAAGTGATTCGTCATTTAGGGCTAGACCATGATCGAGTAAATGTTAACGGCGGGGCTATCGCATTAGGTCACCCGTTAGGATGCACCGGAACAAAGCTAACGCTGAGCTTGATCCATGAAATGAAGCGTCGTGGAGAACAATTTGGTGTTGTCACCATGTGTATCGGTGGAGGAATGGGGGCAGCAGGTGTATTTGAGTTAGTCTAGTAAGCTTTGAAAAAAATTATTTAAAGGGGGATTATAACGATGGCGACTCAGGATAAAACCCTAAAGGGTGGCGGCTTTCTATTGGAGGAAGTTTCGGCAGATAAAGTATTTACTCCGGAGGATTTAACGGATGAACACAAGATGATTGCCAAAACAACGGAGGACTTCGTTGTGGAGCAGGTGGTTCCCGAAATTGAAAAAATTGAGGAGCACCAGTTTGATATTTCCGTTCGCTTATTAAAGGAAGCAGGAGAACTTGGATTATTAGGGGCAGATGTTCCTGAGGAGTATGGTGGAATAGGATTAGATAAAATAAGTTCTTCCCTGATAACAGAGAAATTTGCCCTGGCAGGATCTTTTTCCTTATCTCATGGTGCCCATGTGGGGATTGGTACTTTACCGATTGTTTATTTTGGTAATGAGGAGCAAAAGAAAAAGTACCTACCTGGTTTAGCATCTGGTGAGTTGATTGCAGCCTATGCCCTAACGGAACCTAGCTCAGGCTCCGATGCCTTAAGTGCCAAAACAACAGCAAAGCTAAATGATGCTGGTACTCACTATATTTTAAATGGAGAAAAACAGTGGATTACAAACGCTGGCTTCGCCGATGTTTTCGTCGTTTACGCTAAGGTAGACGGAGAGAAATTTACTGCTTTTATCGTAGAAAGGGAGTATGAAGGAGTTTCCACTGGTCCAGAGGAAAAGAAAATGGGTATTAAAGGGTCCTCCACTCGTACATTAATTCTAGAGGATGCCCTCGTTCCAAAGGAAAATGTCCTTGGAGAAATCGGGAAAGGGCATGTTATTGCCTTTAACATTTTGAACATTGGCCGTTGGAAGTTGGGGGTAGGCTGTGTTGGGGGGGCGAAATATGGTATTGAGCTAGCTGCAAAATATGCTAATGAACGAAAGCAATTTAAGCTTCCTATTTCTAAATTTACACTAATTCAAAAGAAGTTAGCAGAAATGGCTGCAAAAACCTATGCAGCGGAAAGTACGATTTACCGCACTGGCGGACTTATTGATACAGCATTTGAAGCTTTATCAACCGAAGAGCAAAGGGATGGTGCAGTGGTAGGGAAAGCCATTAGTGAATATGCCATTGAGTGCTCATTAAATAAAGTATTTGGTTCCGAAGTTTTAGACTTTGTTGCTGACGAAGCAGTTCAAATTCATGGTGGTTATGGATTTATGGCAGAGTACGAAGTGGAAACGATGTATCGTAACTCTCGTATTAACCGTATTTTTGAAGGGACAAACGAAATTAACCGTATGCTCGTGCCAGCGACGATCATGCGCAAAGCAATGAAAGGAGACCTCCCACTCCTTGAACAGGCAGGATCGCTGCAAGAAGAGCTGATGATGATGATGCCACAGCTTGTTGGAGATGAACCATTAGAGCAAGAAAAATATTTACTTGAAAATGCGAAGAAGATCTTTATGTTTGTTGCAGGTACTGCTGTTCAAACACACGGAGAGAAACTTCAAAAGGAACAGGAATTATTGGCAAACATCGCTGACATCGTATCCGATATTTTCAGCATCGAATCCTGTGTACTCCGTACTGAAAAAGCCATTGCTAAGGATGGCTTAGAAAAGGCCAATCAAAAGTTGTTAATGACACAAGTTTTCACACAAGAGGCAATTAATCGTATTGAAGCCATTGCAAAAGAATCACTTGTAGCATTGGAAGAGGGCGATTCCTTACTCACCATGCTTTCTATTCTCAAGAAGCTTACTCGCCATACTCCTGTTAATGTGGTGGCAAAGAAACGAGAAATTGCAGCAAGAATTATCGAAGCAGAAAAGTACGTTGTATAAACCGAAAATTATGCTTAATTGTCATTTGTTATCCAAATTGGGGCACTCCCCTGCCCCAATACAATAATAATCTCCTTTCTAGAAGAAAGGGCATTCTCCTCTCTGTTAGAAGGGAAAGAGTTCCAATTATTATTGGGACTCTTTCCTTTTGGCGGCTTTTAGAATTTTGTAAGCTTGGGAACGTCGTCTGTTTCATCCAAGCCCTATTAATTATTGGTAAACATCCTTTGACATTATTTTCTTGGTATTTATATAAAGGCATGGTTCAAACTAAGCCATTAATAATACTTTAGGAGTGACTTTCTTATGAAAAAGCCTAACAATGAGTTTATTAAGGGCCAAAAGTTTGATGCTGTTGAGGAATTTTCAAGGGAAATTTCTTTAGGGGTTATGGATCCGTTACGAGAAACATATGAAATCTTATCTCCTAAAGATACAGAAGACAAGAATGAAGAGGAATAAGCAGAAAATGTGAAATTAAAGACCAATTATAATATTATCGTAATTGTGGCAATCAAAAATGATTGCCATTAATTTATGAACGAATGAAGGAGGGTTTGAAGAAAAATGAGTTTAACCTTTTATCAATATCCTGCCTGTGGGACATGCCGTAATGCTAAAAAGTGGCTTGATGAACAAGGGATTGATTATGAAGAGATCCATATCGTTAATGATCCCCCATCTAAGGAAAAGCTTAGAGAGTTATATGAAAAAAGTGGGTTAGAGTTAAAAAAGTTTTTTAATACTAGTGGAAAGAAGTATCGTGAGCTAGGAGTAAAGGACAAGATTAAAACAGCCTCTGACGATGAATTGTTGGATTTATTAGCATCTGATGGTATGTTAATTAAACGTCCCATAGTTACTGATGGGAAAAAGGTAACCGTTGGCTTTAAAGAGGAGACGTTTAACGAGGTTTGGAAGTAATATTAATTCATTTAGATAGTTGCCATGCCTTGCCAATTTGTACTATAGTTTAATTGGGAGTATGAAGACGAACTGATTTATACATAATGGATTAATGTGCTAACGTGACATCAGTTCGTATTATTTTTAAGAAGATAAAGATGGAGGGAATCATTAATGAATTTACCTAAGGATTTAAAGTATTCTGAAGAACATGAGTGGGTAAAGGTGGAAGGAGACAAGGTTCGTATTGGTATTACGGATTTTGCTCAATCAGAGCTTGGAGACATTGTATTTGTTGAACTGCCTGAGGTTGGAGATGAAATTGAAGCGGACGAGCCGTTTGGAAGTGTAGAATCTGTAAAAACCGTTTCCGAACTATATGCACCAATTAGTGGTAAAGTAGTAGAAATAAATGAAGACCTAGAAGATTCTCCTGAATTTGTTAACGAGTCTCCATACGAAAAAGCATGGATGATTGTAGTTGAACCTTCCGATGTTTCTGAAGTTGATAAGTTAATGTCGCCAGAAGAATACGAAGCAATGATTAAAGAAGACTAATTATTTGATTAAAAATGCCAAAGGCTATCTAAAACAGCCTTTGGTATTTTTTATTGTTCACAAAATTGTACGGGACCCGGTCCCGCACAATTTTTAGCTTATTTGGTCAAAGTTACCCCTGTCCATTTGATCATACTTAGAGTGAAAAAGGATAAAGCTAAGCATAAAAGAAAGGGGTGGAGAAGATATGGCGAAAGATCAAGATTTCTATGATAACATGGGTGATGATGTGGACCATCCTACTGTGGATCAGAGCTTAGTCAATGATGCAGCAAACCACCAACCTAAAGCAAGAATTGAAATCACAGAGCAAGTTGACCATAGACAAGAGGAAAATGGGGAAACTGGACTTTATTTAGATAAGAAAAAAATCGGTAAGCTTAAAAGCCAAGGTCAGCAGCATATTTATGAAATGGCTGAAGGGTTTGAGCTTGATAACGAAAAAATATATAAAAAACAACCTCAAACCAATAAACAGCAGCCCAAATCATATGTAGAAGGCTGCGATATGGGATGGTGCTAATTTAAGGTATAGGGGAAAGCTGCATGCTCCAAAGGAGGCATGTAGCTTTTTTGATGTAGGTGTTGGTAGTAACTGCAGTAGGGAAAGATGACTACGGGGGAAGTAGCCCTTCAACTTAATACCAATTAACCAACCAACCAAAAAATCCCTAAAATCTCCAACAAATTTTCCTTTTCAAAATCCTTTATTTGGTCTATGATTAATATGGTATTTAGACACTCGAAATATCTAAATTGCATTAATTTTTAAATAAAGTAACAATTTCATGTAATACACTTTGTTTTTTGTTAAGGAAGGTAGGAACCAAATAAATGAGTAAGTTTGTTGGTGAGTGGACGAACCAATTTAAAGGTTACAATAAAAATGTTCGCCTGTTCCTAGTGGGCTCAACGTTCGCCCACGTGGGAATGGGTATATTTATGATTATTTATAATTATTACATTAGGGAGTTAGGCTTTGACGACCAAATGAACGGTTCTGTTATTGCCATGCAATCTATTGCAACGGCACTTTTATTATTACCTGCAGGTATTTTAAGCGATCGTATTGGCCGTAAAAAGTTAATTCTCTTTGGGGCCATCTTTGCGGCCACCAGTTTGTTCCTAAGGGCAGTATTATCGTTGGATATACTACTCCTTGGGACAGCGTTTATGACTGGTATGTTTATGGCCTTTATTCAAGTTTCTTCTATCCCGCTCCTTGCGGAAAATTCTACAGAGAAGCAACGAGTTCATTTATTTAGCTTTAATTTTGCCATCATTATGGTAGCTAATGTCATTGGTAATATTCTTGGGGGAACGTTAAGTGACTTCTTCCAATACATCATTGGAATGAGTGCGTTATGGAGTGTAAGAATAACGTTGCTAGTTGGGGCGGTGTTCTTCTTCCTTGCACTGATACCAATTATTAAAATTCGGGAGGACCGCAAGCTATCAAATAAAAAGGTTCAGGATAAATCCTTTAAAGCACTTTTCAAAACTCATAGAAATGGCTTTAAGATTATATTTCTGTTTGCTGGTGCCCAAATTCTTATTGGGTTTGGTTCGGGATTAGTCATTCCATATTTGAATCTTTATTTTGTGGATCGTTTTGATATTTCACACTCTTTAGTAGGTCTTATCCTTTCTGCAGGCCAGGCAATGACAGCAGTAGCCTTGCTCATTGGACCTGCTGTTGTAAATAAAGTGGGAGAAATTCGAGCTGTTGTTTTTCTCCAATTAGCTTCGATTCCTTTTTTATTACTTACTGCTTATACGCAAAACCTCTATTGGGCAGTATTTGGCTTCTTGTTCCGACAAGCATTAATGAATGCAGGTAACCCTATTCAGATGTCGTTAATGATGCGAATGGTAGATGATTCCATAAAAGGTTTTGCCAATTCCGTAGGGCAGGCCGTCTTTATGCTCGGGTGGGCCGTGATGGGACCAGTCTCAACAACAATTGTAATGGTTTATGGTTCATACACAGGGTATGTGATTGTTTTCTCTATCACTGCTGTTCTATATCTCCTAGGAACCATCTACTTGTATGTTGTCTTTAAAAATAGGATTCCAAAAATAAATGAAAGTAATAGACAAGAAACCGCGGTATAAGAGTTTGTTCAAAAACCGAACTTTTTGAACAGACTCTATAAAAAGAAGGATTCCCCCTACTTGAAGTGGAATAGGTAATGTAAGCAATCAAAGGCGGTGTTTAAAATGCATCAACTCCTATCTTCCACTATCGAAAAAATACGCAAAGCTTCTCACATGCATGAACTATTAGATAAAGCTGATTTAAAGGTATGCTTTATCTGTGAGGAGGAGCAATGGCTTGTACATTTTCAGGGACGAAATGTTCATATTGAATCTAAGTTAGATTCCGTAGGAGATGTGGTCATTGAAGGAAGTTTAGAAGCATTTCGTCTTTTACTCAACGGGGATGACTTTTTATTGTCTATGAAAAAAAGAGGAGAATTGGGCATAAGCGGGAACTTAAAGGATCTATTATTACTAGAGTCCATATTATACCTAAGCAAAGGATCAACCAAAACCTCATTATAAAAGGGTGTTTATGATGGTCAGTAAATGATCAGATTAAACGCCCTCTTTATTTTTTTTCCTGAATATTTTTTTATCGTGGGAAGTCATACTATCAGTGTTCAAGTTTTAATTTGAAGGAGAGTTGACATGGAAAATATGGAAAACCACGGATCAATGATTAGTGAAGCACTTCATGATTATAAGTTAGGTTTAGGTCGTTTTACACAGCAAATGCCTGATATTGCCAGTAAGTACAATGAATTTACTGGTGCTTGCTTTGCAGAAGGTAAATTGACACAAAAGGAAAAGCAGTTGATTGCGTTAGGGATTAGTTTGTACGCACAGGATGAATATTGCATTATTTATCATATGAAGGGCTGCATGGATCACGGATGTACGAAGGAAGAAATATTAGAAGCTGTTGGCGTGACAGGAGCATTTGGAGGCGGGGCCGCAATGAGCCAAGGCGTTACCCTTGTGGAAGAATGCTTCCAGGAATTTAACGGAAAGACCCACTAGATAAAAGGAGGCCACTGAAAAAGTCAATATAAACAGTGGCAATGGCTCCGCGCGTTGCGCGCCTGATATGAGAAACCCAATCATATCAGGCTTCGAAACATTGCAACGGCTCCGCTCATTGCTTCAAGCCCACTGAAAAAGATAAAAAGCGATCTTTTTCAGTGGCTTCTATAAAAGTCAATCCTTTCAAAAGTGGAGCATCTCACAGGAATTGAGGGATATTGTATAGATAGTCGAATTCAATTCTCGTAAGAGTGTGCAATCATTGTATGTTAAAAAATATAACATCATACACATGTTGGTTACCTTAATGACAGATGTTATGATAAAACATGTGATACAAATGAAGGCCAACAATAAAATTTGTTAGTGAATCTAACTCGAGTTGGTCAAAAGACATTTGAAAGGAAAGTGATTTATTATCAGTCAGCAACAGAATTATACGACTGAGATGGAAAAGGCAATGTTTCAATCTCACGGTATAGGTTATGAGGAATATAACCGAAAGTTAGAAAACCGTATGGAAGTGGAACAGAAAAGAGAAAAGGACCATAAGCGTTCTATCAACATAGTTGCACAACACAATCGTTTAGTTCACCCTTAGAATCAAAAGAATGAAATTGGCTGGTATGATACATTCATACTGGCCTTTTGGCTTTTTTAGATAATAATAAAGATGCTAAACGATATTGATTCTCAATTAGATTAAGGAAAAGGAAGCGTATTGAGAATAGACATTAGTATAAATTGGAACCATTAACAGAGAATATTGTTGAAAAATGGGGAGAGTCAATACTTATTTCAAATTAAATGTGAAAGGTGTGTGAATAAAAAAAGGAATAAAATAAAATAATACATAATTTATGAGTTGTTTTAAAGAATTTGGGGAATTTAGAGAGGAAGAAAGAAATGAATGCTTTCCCTTGAACTCATTTTTCATTTAGTATAAGATTAGAATGAGAATAGATTGAGAATGGACTTCCTTGATGATCACCAAATTCAATCTTAGCACGATTATATTATATGATGCAAAATAATGGAGGTATTGGCTATGACTAAACCTAGTTTGAAGGTTGAAGATCTTCATGTTTCTATTGAAGAGAAGGAAATTTTGAAAGGATTTGGAATAGAAGTAAAGGGTGGGGAGATCCACGCTATTATGGGGCCAAACGGTACTGGTAAGTCAACACTTGCTTCTGCACTTATGGGTCACCCTAAATATGAGGTTACTTCAGGGAAAGCATCTCTTAATGGGGAAGACTTATTTGAAATGGAAGTAGATGAGCGAGCTCGCGCAGGGCTATTCCTTGCAATGCAGTATCCAAGTGAAGTGAGCGGTGTTACAAATGCAGACTTCGTTCGTTCCGCAATCAACGCTAACCGTGATGAAGGGGACGAGATTTCTTTAATGAAGTTTATTCGTAGAATGGATGAAAAAATGAAAACATTAGAAATGGATGAGTCTTTCCAGCATCGTTATTTAAACGAAGGATTTTCTGGTGGAGAAAAGAAGCGTAATGAGATTCTTCAATTATTAATGCTAGAGCCTAAAATTGCTATCCTTGATGAGATTGACTCTGGTTTGGACATCGATGCACTGAAAGTAGTTGCAAAGGGAATTAACTCTTTAAAAGGTGACGATTTCGGATGCTTAATCATCACTCACTATCAACGTCTCTTAAATTATATAACGCCTGACTTCGTTCATGTAATGATGCAAGGACGTATTGTTAAATCTGGTGGACCTGAATTAGCTGAGCGATTAGAGGCTGAAGGGTATGACTGGATTAAAGAAGAGCTAGGAATTGAAGACGAAACTGTAGGTCAAGAATAGTAGCGGTTTTTAAGAGGAGGAATGAAGATGACAGCGGAAACGAAATTTCCAGTGACTCAGAATGACGTAGCAAGCTTCTCTAAAGATCGCCAAGAACCTCAGTGGCTGACAGACTTACGTGTTTCGTCTTTAGAGAAGGTGGAATCATTAGAATTACCGAAACCTGATAAAACCAATATTGCGAAGTGGAACTTCACACCTCACCAACTGGAAGCGAAGGTAGAAGCAGCAGGTAATATTGAAGGTTTATCTGACACAGTCAAGGGCCTTATTGGAGAAAATGTACAAACATTATTGGCACAAAATAATGGTGTTACCACTTTCCAAAAGGTAGATGCTTCTTTAACAGAAAAAGGGGTAATTTTCACAGATATTCAAACAGCAGTAAAAGAGCATAGTGACCTTGTACAAAAGTATTTTATGCAAGATGCTGTTTCTGCAAATGAACATAAATTAACAGCCCTTCATGCAGCTTTAATGAATGGCGGTACGTTTATCTATGTTCCTAAAAATGTGGAAGTAGATGTTCCTTTACAAGCTGTTTATACACAGGAAGGGAACTTCGGTTTATTTAATCATGTTCTTATCGTGGCGGAAGCCAATAGTTCAGTAACTTATATTGAAAACTATGTTACAGAAGGTACTCCTGTAGAAGCGGTTGCTAACATTATTGCAGAAGTTTATGTTGCAGATGGTGCTACTGTAAATTTCGGGGCAGTAGATAATCTATCTACTGAGGTAACGACCTATGTAAACCGTCGTGCCCATGTGCCAGGAAGAGATGCGAAAGTTTACTGGGCATTAGGACAAATGAATGATGGAAATACCGTATCAGAAAATACTACGTATCTAGTTGGAGAAGGATCTTATGGTGATACGAAAACTGTTGCCATTGGTCGTGGAAAGCAAGTTCAAAACTTTACAACAAATATAATCCATTTTGGAAAGAATTCCGATGGTCAAATATTAAAGCACGGTGTTATGAGAGATGAAGCTACTTCTATCTTTAACGGTGTGACTAAAATTGAGCATGGGGCTACGAAATCAAATGGAGAACAAACAGAACGTGTTCTTATGTTAAGTGAAAAAGCACGTGGGGATGCTAACCCTATTTTATTAATCGATGAAGATGATGTAACAGCAGGTCACGCTGCATCCGTTGGTAAAATAGATCCTCTTCAAATGTTCTATCTTATGAGCCGTGGAATCTCCCGTCACGAAGCAGAGCGTCTCATCATCCATGGATTCTTAGCACCTGTCGTTAATGAATTGCCTATAGAGTCCGTGAAAGAGCAACTGATAGAGGTTATAGAAAGGAAAGTAGACTAATGAACGCTAAAGAAGTCCGTGAAATGTTCCCGATTCTTAACCAAGAAGTAAATGGTCATCCTCTTGTGTACTTAGATAGTGCGGCAACTTCTCAAAAGCCTACTCCTGTTATTAAAGCACTGGATGATTATTATCGTCGATATAACTCTAACGTTCACCGAGGTGTTCATACTCTCGGTACGTTAGCGACGGATGGATACGAAGGCGCACGTGAGAAGGTTCGCTCTTTTATCAACGCAAGGAGCACAGAGGAAATTGTATTTACTCGTGGAACGACAACTGCAATTAATTTAGTTGCAACAAGCTACGGACGGGAAAATGTAGGTCCTGGGGATGAGATTGTCATAACACCAATGGAACATCACAGCAATATTATTCCTTGGCAACAGGTGGCAAAAGTGACAGGAGCTACATTGAAGTATCTTCCTTTACAACAGGACGGCACAATAAGCCTTCCGGATGTGGAGGAAACCATTACAGATAAAACAAAAATTGTTTCTGTAATGCAAGTTTCAAACGCCCTTGGTACGATCAACCCTATTAAGGAAATAGCAGCAATTGCCCATAAGAATGGTGCTATTATGGTAGTGGATGGAGCACAAAGTACTCCCCATATGAAAGTGGATGTCCAAGAATTAGACTGTGATTTCTTTGCTTTCTCTGGTCATAAAATGTGTGGTCCTACAGGAATTGGGGCACTCTATGGTAAGAAGAAGCTTTTAGAAAACATGGAACCCATTGAATTTGGTGGAGAAATGATTGACTTTGTTGGATTACAGGAATCCACCTGGAAAGAGCTGCCTTGGAAATTCGAAGGGGGTACTCCAATTATTGCTGGTGCCATCGGTTTAGGCGCTGCTATTGACTTCTTAAATGATATTGGCTTAGAAAACATTGAAGCCCATGAGCATAAAATAGTACAGTATGCCATGGAGCGCTTATCTGAAGTTGATGGTATAGAAATTTATGGACCAAAGGATCGTGCGGGACTTGTCACCTTCAACTGTGATGATGTTCATCCCCATGATGTTGCCACTGTTTTAGATGCAGAAGGGATCGCCGTTCGAGCTGGTCACCATTGTGCACAGCCATTAATGAAATGGTTGGATGTATCTGCAACAGCTAGGGCGAGCTTCTACCTTTATAATACAGAGGAAGACGTGGATGCTTTCGTAAAAGCATTAATAAAAACAAAGGAGTATTTCGGAAATGTCTTTGGGTAATCAACTAGACACATTGTATCGTCAAGTCATTATGGATCATTATAAGAATCCTCGAAATCGTGGAGAATTAGAAGGCGATTCATTAAATATCAATATGAATAACCCTACCTGTGGAGACCGAATCCAACTACAAATGAAAGTGGAAGATGGGAAAATTGCTGACGCTAAGTTTGTAGGAGAAGGCTGTTCCATTAGCTTGTCGTCTGCTTCCATGATGACACAGGCTATAAAAGGTTTGACTGTTGATGATGCATTGAAGCTTTCTGAAATATTTTCCGCGATTATGTTAGGGAAAGATTACGATGAAGATAAATTTGATTTAGGGGATATTGAAGCACTTCAAGGAGTTGCTAAGTTCCCAGCTCGAATCAAATGTGCAACATTAGCTTGGAAAGCAATGGAGAAGGGCTTAAACGAACAAGAAGAAGAATAATTATTATTTAAAAAGCAGTTTAACTTGGTTTTCACTATGTATGTGTTGTAAAATGAACATATAGAATCTTTAGTCATTTTAACTTCCCTTTATAGGTTTTGGCTGAAGGATAATGGTTGTTGAAAGCTAAGTCACGTGGATATAAATAAGGGAGGGTTTAACTATGGCAAAAAAAATGCCTGAGATCGGCGAATATCAATACGGTTTTTCCGATAAAGATGTCTCCATCTTCCGTTCCAAAAAGGGGTTAACGAAGGAGATCGTTGAGGAAATTTCCCGTATGAAAAATGAGCCACAATGGATGTTAGATTTCCGTTTGAAATCATTAGAACAATTTTATAAAATGCCTATGCCTCAATGGGGCGGCGACCTCTCAGAACTAAATTTCGATGATATTACGTATTACGTAAAGCCATCTGAGAAATCAGAGCGTTCATGGGATGAGGTTCCAGAGGAAATTAAAAATACGTTTGATAAGCTAGGAATTCCAGAAGCGGAGCAAAAGTATTTAGCAGGTGTTTCTGCTCAATACGAATCCGAGGTTGTTTATCACAACATGAAGGAAGATCTAGAAGAGCTTGGGATCGTCTTCAAAGACACAGATACTGCTCTTAAAGAAAATGAAGATATTTTTAGAGAGCACTTCGGAAAAGTAATCCCACCAACGGATAATAAATTTGCTGCATTAAACTCAGCGGTATGGTCAGGTGGATCGTTCATCTATGTTCCTAAGGGAGTAAAAGCAGAGCAACCATTACAAGCATACTTCCGAATTAACTCTGAAAACATGGGACAATTCGAGCGTACACTAATCATCGCGGATGAAGATAGCTCTGTACACTACGTTGAAGGCTGTACTGCACCTGTTTATACAACGAACTCTCTTCACAGTGCCGTTGTAGAAATCATTGTTAAAAAGAATGCTTACTGCCGTTATACGACTATCCAAAACTGGGCACCTAACGTATTTAACCTTGTTACAAAGCGTGCCGTTGCTGAAGAAAACGCAACAATGGAATGGGTTGACGGAAACATCGGTTCTAAGTTAACAATGAAGTATCCAGCCGTTGTTATGAAAGGTCGCGGAGCACGCGGTAATGTACTTTCTATTGCTATTGCTGGTAAAGGGCAGCACCAGGATGCTGGAGCAAAAATGACTCACTTAGCACCAGATTGTTCTTCAACAATCGTTTCTAAGTCAATCTCTAAGCACGGTGGTAAGGTAACTTATCGTGGTATTTGCCACTTTGGCCGCCGTTCTGAAGGGTCCAAAGCAAATATTGAGTGTGATACGCTCATTATGGATAATCAGTCCACTTCTGATACTATCCCATATAATGAGATCTTAAATAACAACATTACTCTTGAGCATGAGGCTACTGTATCTAAAGTATCTGAAGAGCAGTTGTTCTATCTCATGAGCCGTGGTATTTCTGAGCAAGAAGCTACAGAAATGATTGTTATGGGATTCATTGAGCCATTTACGAAGGAACTTCCAATGGAATATGCCGTTGAAATGAACCGTCTCATTAAATTTGAGATGGAAGGTTCCATCGGATAATACTATCAATACAGCGAATCCGCAATCGCGCGGGTTCGCATTTTTTTAATTCACAAAGTTGTTGGGGACCGGGTGTGTGACAATTTTGTGGTAGTGCTTTTATTTTGGAGGGGGGTCTTTTATGATTTGGGTAGGGTTGACAGGTTGGGGGGATCACGATTCGTTGTATGAAGGATCAAGGTCCACTTCTAATAAATTATCTACATATGCTTCCTACTTTCCGGTTGTAGAGGTAGACTCATCATTCTACGCTATTCCACCACGTCGTAATATTGAGAAATGGGTAGCCGAGACACCAGAGACCTTTCAGTTCATCGTCAAGGCTTATCAAGGTATTACTGGACATCAACGAGGGGGGATTCCATTTACTTCAAGGAAAGAGATGTTTGAGGCCTTCAAAGAATTCCTCGGGCCAATGGTGCAGGCAAATAAGCTTGCGATGGTATTATGTCAGTTTCCCCCTTGGTTTGATTGCCAAAAAAAGCATGTAGAATATGTTAGGTTATGCAGAGAACAGTTTCAGGATATGGACGTGGCATTAGAATTTAGAAACCGCTCCTGGTTTTCAGAGGATTATTACGACAACACCCTTACATACATGAAACAAGATCAATGGATTCATAGTATTTGTGATGAACCGCAAGCAGGAGAAAGGTCGATCCCTTTTGTACCTGTTGTAACCCATCCAGAAAAAACATTGTATCGTATGCATGGACGTAACGTTTATGGTTGGAATAAACCAGCTAATGGTGAAGAATGGCGTGATGTTCGGTACTTATACGACTATAGTGATGGGGAACTGGAGGAGTTAGGGAGAGAAGTAACGAAACTTTCGGGACAAACTAAAGAAAGCTTTGTTCTCTTTAATAATAATTCAGGGGGACATGCTGCAGCGAATGGAAAACGATTCGTCGAAATTTTAGGTATAAAGTATCGTGGACTAGCACCTAGACAACTGGGCCTATTTGATTGAAAATGGTAGCAGAATTAAATTTTTTGTCGTATTATGTTAAATTATAAGAGAATTCATACGGAAATCTTTCTCTGTTTCCCTCGAACCTCGAAACAATAGGGTGAAAATATGGAATGGTTTATACTTGGCATTCTAGGTTTAATTGCCGCAATTTTCGGCAGTATATTGGGATTAGGCGGGGGGATCATCATTGTTCCTACCCTTATGATTTTAAGTAATTATTCTGCTATTCTTAATGGGATTACTCCGCAAATAGCTGTGGGGACGTCTTTGATGGTGATGATTTTTACAGCATTATCGTCTACATTAGCCTATTTAAAACAGAAAACAGTGGATTATAAAAGTGCATTTATATTTTTCATTGGTAGTGGTCCAGGTGCTTTGTTTGGAGTATGGATGAATAAAGGTATACAGGTGGATGCTTTTCTTATTTTGTTTGGACTATTTATCATTCTCGTTTCTTTCATATTAATGGTAAGAAAACATATTAAACCATTGAGTCGTCATCCTTCTGGAATTAAACGTGAATATATTAATCCATCGGGAAAATCAATCCATTATGGGTATGAGCCTATTATTGCCATCCCCATCGCTTTTATAGTTGGAATATGTTCCGGATTATTTGGAATTGGTGGAGGCTCCCTCATGGTTCCAGCAATGATTATTCTGTTTGGGTTTCCCGCGCATATAGCGGTGGCAACCTCCATGCTAATGATCTTTCTATCATCTATCGTCAGCTCCATTTCTCATATATCTTTAGGAAATGTTGATTGGTTATATGCTTTAGCATTATTACCAGGTGCCTGGGTTGGTGGCCAAATGGGAGCAGCCATTAATCGGCGTATGACAAGTGATTCTATTGTAAATTTATTACGTTTTTTTTTAATAATCATCGGTATACGACTTATTTATCAAGGGTATACAGGATTATTTTAAATTAGGGTTGTTTTCAAAAAGATTTTTTTAAAGTCGAATATAATATGGCTTGGATGCGCTCCAGGCGTATGCTTTCCGCGGGCAACGCTTCAGCCTCCTCGGGAAAATCACCCTGTGGGGTCTTCAGCCGTTGCTTTTCCCGCTGGAGTCGACGCCTTCCGCTTCTTCAAGCTATTCAAAAAAAAAGTAACAATGTTTACGAAAACAGCCTAAATTAGATTGGTGGTGGGGCGATTGTCAAAAAAGAGACTCCGGATATTACATACAAATGACTTGCATAGTCAATTAGAGAATTGGCCTTCCGTTACTGCTTGGTTAAAAAGACGGAGATCAGAAGCTATTGCGAATGGTGAAAGTGTCCTCCTCTTTGACATAGGTGACCATGCAGACAGGGTACATCCTATGACGGAGGGGTTAATGGGTAAAGGGAATGTTATTTTATTGAATGAAATGAAATACGATGCAATTACTATTGGAAATAATGAAGGCATTACATTTTCAAGGGATGACTTAAATAGTATGTATGAAAATAAAAATTTTCCTGTAGTAGTTTGCAATCTTTTTGATGAGTCTGGCAGTATTCCTCCATGGGCTGTTCCTTATGAAATTCTTACGACAGACAATGGTATTCGTGTTGGGATAACGGGTGCCACTGTTCCGTTTAAAATGTTTTATAAAACATTAGGGTGGGATATAAAGGACCCTTTTGACTTACTAAAAGAAGTAGTAGATAAGCTTAAACCAGAAGTAGATATTTTAATTTGTCTTTCTCATCTTGGGTTATTTGAGGATGAACGCCTTGCGGAAGAGATACCATGTTTCGACTACATATTGGGTGCCCATACACACCATGTGTTACACGAAGGGAAAAAAATAAATAATACTTGGATTAATCAAGCAGGCAGATCAGGGAAATACGCTGGTGAAATTGCTCTTACACTAACGGAGACGAATGGTAAATTAAGCTTAAATACAGAATACGTTGAATCTGTTCTCTTAGACTTATTAGAAAAGGATAAGGAAACAGAAGATACGATAAAGAAATTAACTCAAAAAGGGGAAAGGGAGCTTTCCAGCTCAGAAGTTGTATATTTAAATGATCCAATGGAAGTAAGCTGGTACAATAGCACGCCATTAATTGAGCTTCTAGCTCAAGGGTTAAGGGAATGGTGTGAAGCAGACATTGGTATGGTGAATGCTGGGGTACTTCTTGATAACTTACCCACGGGAAAGGTGACATTTAAGGATGTCCACCGTATTTGCCCCCACCCTATTAATCCAGCAGCCGTAATGATTTCAGGAGAAGGTCTTTTAGAAATTATTAGGCAGGCACAGAAAAAAGAAATGGTGGAATTCCCATTAAAGGGGTTTGGATTTAGAGGTAAAATCCTTGGAGAAATGATATTTAGTGGTCTAGATATATCGAATAATGCCTCTTACATACAGGACAAGGATGTTTTTATTCACGGAGAATCGTTAGATAAAAATCGTTCTTATAAGCTTGCAACTGTAGATATGTTTACCTTAGGAAAAATCTATCCAGCCATCAGTAGTATAAAGGAAAAAACATATTTTATGCCTGAAATGCTAAGGGACATATTAGCTTGGAAACTCCGAAACCTAGTGACTTAAGTGGTTTGAGGTGTTATAACCTACAGGAAGTAGGACACTCACACATCTGCCATTTCCTTCATAGGCTATGGAAGTAACAAACTTCTATAATCTTGAAATGAGGTGGAGCAAATGGTAGAAGTTACGCCTATGTATATTGAAGGGAAACCATTTACAGCAGTATCAGTGGTACTTCCTAAAACATATTTATTAGTTGTTACAAATGACCGAGGTTATATTATGTGCGGTGCTCTAGATGTTGGCTTATTAAACGCTAAGCTTAAGGATCGAAAAATAATTGCAGGCCGCGCAGTAGGAGTAAAAACAATACAAGAATTAATAGATGCACCATTAGAGTCTGTCACCTTAGAAGCGGAGAATTTAGGAATATACAAAGGAATGACAGGAAAAGAAGCATTGTTAAAAATGTCGAATTAGATATAAAGGGTAGCTATACTTTCTGATTTAACTGAAAGCGATGGTAAAGTCGTTGCAACCCCTTAAAAGCCTTTTATGTTTTTTTCCATAAAAGGCATGCGACGAACAAGCCATCGCCATCTTTTAACTGTAAGTTCTTATTTATTAAATGGACTAATGGGCAAGCCAGAGAAATCACTGGAAGTCATTAAAAGGATGGGATAATAGGATGAGGATAAAATCGATATACTCATTGCAAGAGCAAGATCAATTGGCAAAGGCTATTTACAACGAGAATGGACAACCTCTTTTAAATCATGGTGTGTATTTAACTACTAATATGATATCCCGACTTAAAGAAAAAGGTGTTTCTTTCGTATATGTTGAAGATGACCAGACAAATGATATTTTTGTTGATGATGTCATAAAAGACTCCACTCGTCGGAAGTCCTTGCAGATGATCAAAGAGAATTTTCAAACGATTTCTAAGCAAATGGAATTAGGAAAGTCCATTGATATGGACAAGCTCAGCCCATCCTTTTCATCCATCGTAAAAAGTATTCTTTCAGATATTAGCAGTCATAAAGAGGCAGTTTCCATGCTTTCTGATGTTTATTGCTATGATTCCTATATTTTCCATCATTCGTTAAATGTTACTGTCTATTCCTTAGCCCTTGGAAAGAAAATGGGCCTTACTAATCGCCAGTTAGAAGAACTAGGTCTAGGAGCAATTCTCCATGATATTGGGAAAATTGCTGTTCCTATAGAAATTCTGAACAAACAGGAAGCCTTGACCGATGAAGAATTTCAGTTAATTAAAGAACATTCAACAATCGGCTTTGATATATTAAGAAAATCGCATACCATTTCCTTATTAACCGCCCATTGTGCCTATCAACACCACGAAAGGTTAGATGGATCAGGGTATCCAAGGGGATTAATGGGGAAAGATATTCATTTATATGGAAAGTTAATCGGAATAGCCGATGTGTTTGATGCAGTAACGGCAAACCGAGTTTATCGAAAAGCAAGATTGCCACATGAAGCCTTAGAAATCTTATTTGCTGGGGCAAACACGCTGTTTGATAAGGACATGGTGGAAATGTTTGCAAAGACTGTGGCGATTTATCCTGTAGGCTTAGAGGTTAAATTAAGTGATGGTAGAATGGGGATTGTCTCAAGGCAAAATGGAGTACTAACATCAAGACCCGTTATTCGTATACTTAAAGAGAATAAACATCCAGTTGAAGCCTATGAAGTGGACTTAATGAAACAACTAGATGTAACCATTACATCCTGCGAAACAGCACTATCACAAGAAGCACAAGTATCTTAGTTAAAGGGCATTTCGTATACAATATTTTTTTCAGGACGGTGACATTACGCCGTTGCCCATAGGACGTGGTCTGCCTTTAGGCGTGATTGGTCCGACTGTAACGGATTCGAGTGATGAACAAAAACAATTTACGTTTAAGATCTAAATCATGAAGGGGGAAAGGTGATTATGCAGCAATATTTAGATTTATGTCAGCATATTTTAGACAATGGAACAGAAAAAGAAGACAGAACAGGTACAGGGACAATCAGTACTTTCGGTTATCAAATGCGCTTTAACTTAAATGAAGGATTCCCTGTTGTCACCACCAAAAAATTAGCACTAAGGGCAATTATCCACGAGTTGTTGTGGTTTATTAAAGGTGATACAAATATTCGTTATTTACAAGAAAATAACGTAAGAATTTGGAATGAATGGGCAGATGAGAACGGTGACTTGGGGCCTGTGTATGGAAAACAGTGGAGGTCTTGGCCTAAACCTAATGGAGAATCTATTGATCAGCTAAGGGAGGTAATCGAGCAAATAAAGACAAACCCCGATTCAAGAAGGCTTGTTGTAAGTGCGTGGAATGTAGCGGACTTGGAAAAAATGGCTTTAGCACCTTGCCATTGTTTATTTCAATTTTACGTAGCCAATGGGAAGTTATCCTGCCAACTGTATCAGAGGAGTGCAGACGTATTCCTTGGAGTACCGTTTAATATCGCCTCCTATGCACTTTTAACGATGATGATTGCACAAGAGTGTGAGCTAGAATACGGTGACTTTGTTCATACCTTTGGGGATGTACATATTTATAAAAATCACATAGAACAGGTTCGCCTGCAATTAACAAGAGACCCTCGTCCTCTACCAACCATGAAGTTAAATCCTAGTATAAAGAAGGTAGAAGACTTCACCATAGATGATTTCGAGCTAGTAGGCTATGATCCACATCCTCCGATTAAAGGGGAAGTTTCTGTATGATTTCTATGATTGCAGCTATGGGGAATAATAATGTTATTGGTAAAGATGGAGATATGCCTTGGCATCTTCCTAATGATCTTAAGTATTTTAAAAAGGTAACAACAGGACATCCAGTTTTAATGGGAAGAAAAACCTTTGAGTCTATTGGAAAACCGCTACCTAATAGAAAAAATTATGTTCTAACGAGAAATAAAGCTTTTGCTCCTGAAGGGGTAGAAGTACTACATTCTATCGGTGAAGTAAGACCTTTGTTGGATTCAGAGGAGGAGTTTTTTGTTATTGGAGGCGCCCATCTATATAACGACCTTCTTCCGTTAGCAGATCGTCTCTATATTACACATATTAAAGAAGATTTTACCGGGGATACTTTTTTTCCAGAAATAGAACAAAGTGAGTGGAAGGTAATATCATCGGAGGATGGGCAAGTTGATGAGAAAAATATTTATGCCCATACCTTTGTAGTATATGAAAGAAAATAAAAACAAAAAATTACAAGCATAGGTTTGAAATTTTTTATTCCTTCATGAAATAAGCTGTCCCTTTTTGCATATGTATTAGCAGAAAGGGGGTAGTACAGTTATATGAAAACATTCCGAACCATACGTCCCCGTAAAAGAAAGGGTCCGTTGCCCTTTCGTTACGTATTCTTAATTTCGCTACTCATTTTTACTTTTTTAACCGTACAAGGACTTATACTAGTAGAGAAGGGGATTAGGCCGGCACTAATGACTATAGCACAAACAGAAACACAGCGTATTGGTACGCTAGCCATTAATGATGCCATTTCCAAAAGAATTCTTGAAGATTTAGGATTAGAAGATTTAGTTCAAATTGAAAGAGACAACAATGGTAATGTATCTATCGTACAGTTCAATCATGTTACCTATAACCGGGTAATGGTAGAGACGGTCAAAAGGGTACAAAATTACTTAAACGATATAGAACATGGTAAAGTAAGGGATATACACCTCCCTTCTGAAGTAGATGTGGATATGGAGGGAGCGGCATTCTCAGAGGACGGCATCATTCATATGATTCCATTGGGGCAAGCAACTAACAATGCCTTATTAGCCCATTTAGGACCGAGAGTGCCTGTAAGGTTATCGGCAATCGGTGATGTAAAGGCAAATTTCGGACAGGATGTAATTAGCACTGGAATTAATAATACCGTAATTAGCTTGACCATTGATATTGAAGTAGATGTTAGGGTAGTTATTCCATTTGCCACGGATGATGCAGTTATTAAAACATCTATCCCTGTAGGTCAGGTGTTTGTACCTGGGGAAGTACCGGAATTCTATAGTGCTGGTGGAGACGGAATGTCTGCTGCAATCATTCAAACACCAGAAGAAGGTTCGCAGGAAACTGGTACTACGGAAACAGCTGAACTTGAAATAGAGAGTTCTTCAAATAATTAGACTGAATCATAGGGAATAACTATTTTGTTTTAACGTTTCAAAGGGTAAAAACATTACATTGTGATAATCTTAAAGTTTTACAAAAAAAGTTTTGACTAGTGTATATTTAACATTTATTCACAGTTTTCACGGTAGATAATCTCTCCGTGAAGACTGTGAATAAGCATTGCTTATTTCTTAAATTGTAAAATATATTCAATTTGTATAGAATATTTAGAAAATACTTTGACAAAGAGTTAATAGGAAACTTATAATATAAAAAAATGCAGCCAAAATTTACTAGAAATAGATGGCTATAGGAAGAAAGGTGGTTAATAGAAAAAGTTTTTTACAATATTAAAAGTCTGAAAATAATAAAATTTCTAGCTGATTAAGGAAGTAAGAAAGGAGTAGTTTTATGGGGCGCGAACAATGGGCATCGAAAATGGGTTTTATATTGGCCGCAGTTGGTTCGGCTGTAGGTTTAGGTAACATTTGGCGTTTTTCCTATGTTACTGGAGAAAGTGGAGGGGCAGCATTTTTAATTATTTATGTACTGTGTATTTTTCTTGTTGGTTTGCCAGTGCTATTAGCTGAATTCTCCGTTGGTAGAAGAGGACAGTCCGATGTTATTGGTTCCTATAGTAAGGTTGCACCAGGAAAGCCTTGGGTAATTGGTGGTATTTTAGGGGTATTAACATCGTTCTTAATTCTATCCTTTTATGGGGTAATTGCAGGATGGGTATTATTTTATTTCTTTAGTTATTTAACTGGATCAGCACAGGCAGTAGCTGGCGGAGAATATGCTGATTATTTCATCGGTTTTATTGGTGGATCCGTCGGTCCAGTAGTATGGCAAATTATTTTCATGGCCTTTGTTATTGCCATCGTTTTCTTTGGAATTAAAAAAGGAATTGAATTGTCTAACAAAATATTCATGCCTTTATTAGCCCTGATTATTCTTGTATTGGCAGGATACGCGTTAACTTTAGACGGTGCAGGAGAAGGGTTGGCATTCTTATTCAGTCCTGACTGGAGTGCATTCACTAACCCGACTGTATATGCTGCAGCAGTAGGGCAAGCATTTTTCACATTGTCATTAGGAATGGGTGCTATGATTGCTTATAGTAGTTACCTTCCTAAAGAAACACATCTGCCTAGCGCAGCGGGAACAGTAGTTACTTTAGACACACTTTTTGCAATTGTAGCAGGAATTATGATTTTCCCTGTAGTATTTACTTTTGGTTTAGCACCAGATGCCGGTCCAGGATTAATATTTATTACACTTCCAGAGGTCTTTAATGATATGGGTGGAGCAGGAACTTTCTTTGCCATATTATTCTTTTTCCTAATATCTATTGCGGCTCTGTCATCTGCTATTTCATTACTCGAAGTAAGTGTATCCTACGTAATGCGCCAATTTACTTGGAGTCGTAGAAAAGCTACTTTAGTAGCAGGTGTATTAGTTACATTATTTGGAATTCCTTCTGCATTGAGCCAATATGGTCCTTTGTATGAGTTCCAGATCTTTGGTTTGCCATTCCTTGATTTAGTAGATACCATTACAGACAAATTTACTCTACCTTTAGCTGGTATGATTGTTGCATTGTTTGTAGGTTGGGGATGGAAGAAAATTGATGCTCTAAATGAGACAGGACTTACTGACTCTCCAATTGGGACATTATGGCTATGGTTTATTCGTATAGTAGCTCCATTAGGAATACTTTGGATCCTCGTGCTAAATATTATTGATATATTTTTTAGCTAATTAATAAAGAAGGCTCTTTTTCGTAAAATTTGTTGCTATTTGAGATGAGCTTGGAGTAGCGAAAGGCGGCGACTCCAGCGACGAGCGTGGCTTCATGAAATAGCTCCGAGTTGTCTCGACGCATGCGCTACGAAGCCATGCTTGTAGAGGAAGAGACAGGATTAACGGCTGAGGTATTGCCCGCGGGAGCCAGGATGGCGACATTATGCCTGTAGCGTATCCAAGTAAAAAATATTGCTTAAAACAACATGATCTTGTGCGACGAGTAATCGCAGGAGCAATCTATGTGAAAAAAGCTATAAAGAAAGAAGAGGCCGGGACATAAAAAGTGTTTAAATGAAAATACGAACAATGCAATGCCTTAGCGAAGTATATTTCCGAAGCGGGTAGATTGCACCTACATCTAGTTTGTTCGGATTTCTTATTAGTAAAAATACTTTTGTCCCAGCCTCTTCTTTTATTTAAGTAAAGTTAATTATTTTTCTTTTGTCTGTCCAATTGCTCCCATCTTCTTAAACTTGGGTAAGGATCAAAGGACCATTCAATGAAGCCATTATCTCTGTACATACCATAATGTAAATGTGGCGGGAATTTCCCTTGAGTACCAGGTTTTCCGTAACCTGAACTTCCTACGTAGCCAATAACTTGACCTGGTTCTACAATCGTTCCCCTTTCAATACCGTCCTCAAAACGACTTAAGTGGGCATAGTAATGGTACACATTGTGAATATCACGAATTCCTACACGCCATCCCCCATATTTATTCCAACCTTTTAACTCAACGATACCGTAGCTGGTGGATTTGACAGGAGTACCGTAGTCAGCAAAAATGTCCGTTCCTTCATGAATTCTTCGGCCTCCCCAACCTCGACCATCCCCCCATGTACTGCGGTAACTGTAATTATAATGTAAGGGAACTGCAAATGAGTTTTCACGTAGATTTAATGTCTGAAATTTTTTATATACCTTTGCGTGTCCAGTAATTAATTCTACTGCCTTGTCCCTTTGGTAATAATCCCAAAGACCAATTCGAATGTCTTCCTCGTTTCGTCCAAAGCCAGCTAGGTGCTGTGCGAAGGTATACAAAACATCCTCATCATCATTTATATCTGCTTTCCCATCCCCATTACCATCGAGACCAACTCCTCCAAAAAGGGAGATGGATACTGCATTATTGTCATCCTTATTCGGGTTTAGCTCCCCAGCCCATTCTTCATTTGTATAATGGATGGCGATAAATCCCTCTTCCTCCGGTAAATCATTTCGTGCTCGCCTTAGACCCCTTTCATAGCTGTCCACTGCGGCAAAGTAGTACCAAGGGATTTGTGATGTTGCCTCTGCCTTTAAATACAAGGCCATCCGTTCCTTATAAATATCTTCCGATGACAAATCTGCTTTTTTATCAGCAGCAGAAAAATAGATGGGAAGGATGAACAGAAGAGGAATTAGTAAAAGGAATATCTTCGTGTAATTTCTCATTGGAATGACTTCTCCTTTCATACTTCATCCATGCCTTAGTGTACGGTAAATCCCCTGTAATCCATTCCGACAAATTTTGGTAATAGTGATGTTACCTTATGTTTCTAGGTTAGAACCTTTGAGATTTCTTCATTTTCATGGTAAAGTAACTAATGATTATCAACAATGTTGGCATACTTGTAGTAAGATATATTTGGCGAGTTAAAAAATGACATTTTTAAAGCTGCCAAGTAATAAACGGGAGCGTGACTATAACATGGCGAAACAAGAAGAATATATTCGTAAACCTGATTGGTTAAAAATAAAGTTGAATACGAATGACTCTTACACAGGCTTAAAGAAAATGATGCGAGAAAAAAATTTACATACGGTATGTGAGGAAGCACGTTGTCCTAATATACATGAGTGTTGGGCAGAAAGAAAAACTGCAACCTTTATGATCCTTGGAGATGTGTGTACACGTGCATGTCGTTTCTGTGCAGTAAATACGGGCTTACCAAATGAATTAGATCGTCAAGAACCGGAAAGAGTAGCAGAATCCGTCAAATTGATGGGTCTTAAGCATACAGTAATTACGGCGGTAGCACGAGATGATTTAAAGGATGGCGGTGCAGAAATCTTTGCAGAAACAGTCCGAGCTATTCGCCGAAGCAATCCTTTTACAACCGTAGAAGTACTTCCTTCGGATATGGGTGGAAAGGAAGAAAATCTAAGAACTTTAATGGATGCAAAGCCTGATATTTTAAACCATAATATTGAAACAGTAAGACGGTTAACACCAAGAGTTCGTGCTCGTGCAACCTATGAAAGATCCTTAGAGTTTTTACGCAGGGCAAAGGAAATGCAGCCGAAAATCCCTACTAAATCCAGTTTAATGATAGGATTAGGAGAGACGAAGGAAGAAATCTTAGAGGTAATGGATGACTTACGTGCAGTGGATGTAGATATCATGACAATCGGCCAATATCTCCAGCCTACAAAAAGTCATTTGCCTATAAAGAAATATTGGCGACCTGAAGAATTCCGTGAGTTTAGAGACATTGCCCTAAGCAAAGGATTTAAACATTGTGAATCGGGTCCACTCGTTCGTTCTTCCTATCATGCAGATGAGCAAGTAGACGCAGCAAAATAATATAAGAGTCTGTTCAAAAAAGGGGAGTTCCCGTTTGACCACGCTTGAATATGTTTAAAACCTTCTTCAATTCCTTGAAGAAGGTTTTTTATCGTATTAAGGCTATTCAGTTAATCCCTTGGCCAATTAGTACGATTACCAGTGTTACTACGGCGGGGGTTATTTCCATTATCCGTTTCCAAACCCCGTTGACGTTCATTGTTACGGTTATTTGAACCTCTATTGATCTGATCAACGTCATCTTGCCCCTGTTCCCCGAAGTCATTATCCATGTGATCATTAAGATCAATGCCAACACCTTGTGGTGACTTTTTAAAGTCTTCAATCGTTGCTTCTAGTGTCTTCATATATTGAGGATCCCTTGATGAAAGACCTTGAAATCGCTGTATGTCTTGGATAAGGGTTGTGTTATTAGAGACATAAACATCGTAAGATCCAGGTACAACAGAGTAAGCTGTCTTTTTAACTTGTGTAGCAGTTAAAGTTTCATCGTCACTATCGGCATCATAAACAATCAAGACATGTTGATCCGTTACTAGGGCAGCTGCTTCATTTATATCTCGAAGGGTTACTACGAGCTTACTTATTGTATCTGCCATTAGAGACCTGTCAAAGATGGCAATATCAGGAGTTGATTGACCTGCATAAGCTGTTTCCTTTGTCTCTTGGCTAAAACCGAAACGGTTATACTGTTCAGAATGACCATTAGCTTCACGATTTATCACAAAATGTCTCTCAGGTTGCTGGTATCCTTCCATTAGATCGAATCGTTGTCCTTCTGGCCCATTGGCATTTAGATTATCGCCACATCCCGTTACCATGAAAATCATACAACTGCTCATGATAAAAAACATATTTCGCAGCTTCATAATTGTACACCTCCTAAGTATAGGATGACCGTTGGAGAAACGGTTTAAGGTGGTAATTTATGGTTTGATAAATTAAATGATATTGAATTTTTCCAAAAAGTATTGCAAGATAGATATAGAAAAGTGAGGTGCCGTAAAATGATACAAGTACAAGGGAACACATATGAACTATTGGAAAATGTACGTGATGGATGGAACGAAGAGGAATTTAAAAATCGCTTTAGCGATGTATTAAATAAATATGATTATATTGTTGGTGATTGGGGCTATGAACAGTTAAGGTTGAAGGGTTTTTTTGAGGACGAGCATCGTAAATCCACATTCGATGCAAAAATTAGCTCTTTGCCAGAATATCTATACGAATATTGTAATTTTGGATGTGCTTATTTTGTTGTTAAAAAGGTGAAAAACCAAAAGAAATCTTCCTGATAATTCAAGGGGAAAAAGACAAGCCAAACGAAACTAATTGGCTTGTCTATTGCTTGGCTAGAAAGGTTTCCCTTTATCTAAACGCTTATCATCGTGCGTTGGATGGTGCCCAGGGTCTTTCCGTTCTAAGTTTTGGTGAAGATTTTTGTTCTCATATGCGAAGGCGCTAATAGCCTGCTGTCCCTCTGTCCATGGTGTACTCTTCCCTAACGGAGGTTCAATAGGTGATCCATAAGGACCATCTGGAGTTACCTCAGGAATAATTTCTTTTCTGTTTTTCTCCACGGCAATAAAGTCAGAATAGAGATGTTCGTCTCTTCTCTCATCTTTTGACTTCAAATAAAACACCTCCTTGTTACATAGTATGTTAAAAGGAGGGAGTGTTCATTGTTGGGAATTTTATCCTATAACTACTATATTACTTCATTTAAAAATTCTCTAAGCTCCTGTCCATCTTCATCATTTAAATTATATGCTTCTTCTAAATAGCCTGGCTCATCTAAGTCATCTTGGCCAATAATTGCAAAACGGTTAGATTGAATATCCAACACTATTTTTTTTCCGTAATATCGTGTAGTTGTCATTATCATTAAATCAAAGCGTTGATTTTCCCCCATAAAGCTAACATAACGTGTCTTCGTTTCTTCCACTTCATCGTATAAGAAAAACCTTTCCGTCATTTAAATCTCTCCTTTGCTTACACTTTAGGTAATTTCAAGATCCGTAAGTATACTTGAATTTCTATTATAGATTTAGTAAAGCTTGGAATTAGTAGTTCTTCATCATGATAACAAAAATTAGTGATTTAATAAATTGGTTTTGTACAAATTGCTGGAATGATGTAAGGAATTTATAGCCATTATGATATACTATTGAAGGACAAAGTAGAAAAAGGTGATAAAAATGTATTTTGTAGATAGAAAATTACTTGAAAAAAGATTGCAATACTTAGAAGGACTTTCAAGAGCTTTTTCTCAACAGGAACATTGGAAAACAACAATAGATAAATTAGCTTTAGAACGAATTACCCACATGACTATTGAAGCTATCATCGATGTAGGGAACCAGCTTATTGATGGTTTTATCATGCGTGACCCAGGTAGCTATGATGATGTTATTGATATTCTTGTGGACGAAAGGGTTATTCCAAAGAGTGATGAAGCCTCATTTAAGGATATCATTGCTTTGAGAAAGAGTTTACTTCAAAACTATACAGATTTAAATTATGATGAAATTTACAAAAATTTTCACAAAGAAATAGAGACAATTGAAAGCTTCCCTGGAAAAGTTAGAACATACATCGAAAATGAATTAGGTCCAGTATCTGCTTTTCTTCCGGATAGGGATAAGTAACTTTTGAAAAAGGCACATAAGTGTGCTTTTTTAGTAGACAAAGTCACACAATGAATATTCGTTGAAAAAAATTAGTACAATTTTTAAACATTTTATTAATAAAATTTACGACTCTTCTCCCATTAGATAAAATAAAGGGGAGAAGGAAGGTGAGGAAGTATGGCGACGAAAACCACCTCAACAAGAGATCTGATTCTTAGCTTACTGAAGAAAAGAAATCAATTAACAGTTTCTGCAATTGCTGTTGTATTGGATATTACGGAAATGGCCGTTAGAAGACACTTGAACACCTTAGAGAGGGACGGCATTATTGAAACAACTTTATTAAGACAAGCAATGGGACGACCAACGAATGTGTATCAGTTGTCTAATGAAGGACAAGAGATGTTTCCAAGGAACTATGGCATGTTAACAGTGGAACTTCTAAAGGATTTAGTGGAAATGGATGGAGTAGAGAAGGTCCAAAAGTTGTTCCAAAAACGAATGGAAAGACAAAAAGAGAGATATGAAAAAAAAATGGTCATCCAGCAATTTGACGATAAGGTTTACGAATTAGCAAGGCTTCAGAGTGAGGAAGGATATATGGCAGAAGTAACGGAAGAAGAGGATGGCAGTTTTACATTTAAAGAATACAATTGCCCTATCGCTGAAGTTGCTAGACAATTCCCATTTATTTGTGAATCGGAATTACAGCTTTTTAAAGAAGTATTACAAACAGAGAACATTGAATGTCAAATGTGTATGGCATCTGGACAGGAGTCCCATTGTAGTTATAAAATTTATAAAACTGATCAGTCAGAGGCTGGGACATAACTAAAGTGTTTAATCGGAAATACGAACAATGCACTACCTTAGGGAAGTATATTTCCGAAGCGGGTAGATTGCACCTACATCTAGTTTGTTCGGATTTCTTATTAGTAAAAATACTTTTGTCCCAGCCTCTTTTTATAAGAGATTCATAAGGGGGAATTCGAATTGCATACATATAAAGGATACTTAATTGACTTAGATGGAACGATGTACAAAGGAGAAGAAAAAATTGATGCAGCATCCAGATTTGTTCATTCGTTAGTGAACAATAACTTACATTATTTATTTGTGACGAATAATTCTTCTAGAACACCAAAACAGGTTGCTGAAAAGTTAAATCAGATGGATATACCAGCTAAACCAGAGCATGTATTTACAACTAGCATGGCAACGGCCAATTATATTGAGGAAAAACTAGGTGCAGATGTAAAAGTGTTTATGATTGGTGAGGAAGGCTTAGAAGAAGCACTGCAATCAAAAGAATTTACCTTTGTTGATGAAGATGCTGATGTGGTAGTAATGGGGATTGATCGAAATATTACCTATGAAAAGCTTGCTAAGGCATGCCTCTCTGTTCGAGGGGGAGCAACGTTTATTTCCACTAATGGAGACGTTGCTTTACCAACGGAAAGGGGTCTAATGCCCGGTAATGGCTCTTTGACATCTGTTGTGGAGGTTTCTACTGGTGTAAAAGCTACATACATTGGAAAACCTGAAGCAATTATAGTGAATCAGGCCCTTGAGGTAATCGGGACTTCCCTTGAGGAAACGGTAATGGTAGGAGATAATTACCAAACAGATATTTTAGCTGGAATTCGTGCTAAAATGGATACAATTATAGTCCATACGGGAGTAACTTTAAAGGAGCATTTAGTAAAAGAAAAAGTTCAACCTACCTGGTCTATTGATTCTTTAGATGATTGGAAATTTTAACAATAAAAAAGTCGCAGAACGGAATTATTCAGCGTTCCGCGACTTTCGTTGTTTTTTACTTCAATGCCTAGTAGAAGTTCAGAGGTCATGGAGTTTTAGTTAAGAACTAATCCTCTTCACCATGGGCTAATCTACTGGAGGCTGCAGCTGCTATGGCCCCTACGATATCATCTAAGAAGGTATGGCAGCCTTGACTTTTGTCATTTAATCTCTGCAAAACACCAGGCTTTTGTTTGTCGATATAGCCATAATTAGTAAAACCAATGGACCCATATACATTTACAATGGATAAAGCGATAACCTCATCCACACCATACAGACCTTCATCACGGTCGATGATTCCTTGTAATGGCTCATCTAACAGTTTCTTTTCTGCAAGACGGTCCAATTGAATTCCAGTCATGATGGCATTTTGTATTTCTCGTTTTTGTAAAACCTTTTCTACATTTTCTATACATAGTTCCATGGTTAAGTTTGGTACATATTTTTCCTGGAGGTAAAAAACTAATTCCGCAATTTCCTCAACGGTTACTCCTCGTTGAATTAACCAATCATAAGCTGTTTTTGTGATAAATTCTTTATTATGCTTCAACTTTCATCACCCTAAATGTTGTCTTTGAAAAAGTATATGTTATTCGTCTATTTTTCGTGAAAAATTGTATTTCTATTCTTTTTTCAGTGTATTTTCCACAATAAGAACAGAAAGTGCAGTTGGGTCATAGACTACATATGATGATATGTGTATGAGGAGGCGGATAAATGTGTTAGAACGTGATATCTATGACCGCTACCGAATTTATCCTGATGAAATAACAAATATTGGAGATGATTACCTTATTTTTTCTGAGGGTGAGGTTTATTTAATAAGGCCAATAGATCAAGGAATCCGGGGGCGATTACAGGAGAAAGTCGCTATGGCCGAATGGCTTCAATATTATGGCGAGAAAGACGTTTGTACTTTTATAAAAAATAAAGAGGGGAAGCGGCAGCTATTGCCAGTGGACGGGAAAGAGACAGTTGTTATGCAAATACCGAAATTAAGTTATAGAGAGTTTCCATCCTATAAAGGTTCTATTGGCAGACGACTGGCACAATTTCACCAAAAAGGTGTCTCCTACTCTAATCAAAAGAAGGAGCGGAAGGAATTTGTTCCTTGGAAAGAAAGATGGGAGAGAAGACTGGATCAATTAGAAAATTGGTATATTCATATCGTGAGGGAGAAAAAGAAAAATAAATTTGATGAAGAGTTTTGTATTACGTATCCTTACTTTATGGGATTAACGGAAAATGCTATTCAATTAATGACGGATGTGTATTTTGATGTTCCCCAAGCTTCTATTAATCCATATCATACGATTTGCCATTTGAGGTTTCAGGAAAGCAGTTGGTTGACGGTGGAAGAGGGTGCACCATCTAGAATAAAAGTCCCGACAGACTTTATATATGATCACTTTACAAGGGATTTAGGAGAGTATGTCCGTCATTTATGGGTGAACTATGGTTGGACGGAGGAATGTAAAAAAGAAATTACAACCTTTTTAAATGATTATGAATCCATGTATAAATTATCCACAGCGGAACAAATCCAACTAATGGCTAGGTTGATGTTTCCAAGTCATTACTTCGATTCTGTGGAAAAATATTATCAAACGTATGATAATAAAGATAAAGAGCAATGTTTAGCCTATTTCAAGCAAACGGAGAAGTATGAAGAATTAATTTTATTTGTGGCAGAACGTTTCCGCAGTAGAAATCAATACCTTGTTGTACCCGAATGGTTATCGGGAAAAAGAAATAAAGTAGCGAGTACAGCTTCCTTTTAAGAGATGGCTGTACTTTATTTTTTGTTAAGCCAGAAAAAAAGCCAAGCTATTTGCTTGGCTTTGAATCCTTAATTAGAATACTTGCTCTAATTCTGTTACACCTGGTACTTCTTCAAGAAGTGCGCGTTCGATACCTGCTTTTAATGTGATTGTAGAACTTGGGCAAGATCCACAAGCTCCCATTAGACGAACTTTAACTACGCCTTCGTCAATACCCACTAATTCAACATCTCCTCCATCACGAAGAAGGAAAGGACGTAATTTATCTAGTACTTCTTGTACTTGTTCTTCCATAGTTGCTTCTGCCATTTGTAACACTCCTTTCTTTACCTTCATTATAATATCCATTTACGAAAAAATCCATGAACTGAACTTGAATTTTACATCTTTATTATGTCAAATATGCAATACCATTAACTTTAGTATGTTTTTAGAACTGTGGTAATATAAAAATAAGGCTTTGCAATGTAAGGGAGAGAATAAAAGATGTCAATTAAAATTACCGTATATGGGGCAGAAGAAAAGTGTGCAAGCTGTATACATTTACCAACTGCCATTGAAACAAAAGAATGGTTAGAAGCGGCCATTAGCCGAAAGTTTCCTGATCGTTCCATAGAATTTGTTTACTGTGACATTGAACAACCGAATTCAGAAGAGGAAAAGATGTTCTCAGAAAAAATATTGGAGGATGAGTACTTTTACCCTTTAGTTGTGTTAAATGGAAAGGTTGTAGGAGAAGGTAATCCAAAACTGACAACTATTTATCAAGCTATTGAGGAAGAAGATGCTTGAGTTGGATGGAGTAACTTACCGAAATTGGCTGAGGGGGTTAGTTTGGGTAACAAAAAACTCGACTAACTTACCGAAAACGGCTGAAGCGGTTGAATTGGGGAACAATTCATCCAAAAAAAATAAAACTACGGACAAAAATCCGTAGTTTTTCCTATGATTACGTATCAATTAATATCCAGAATGATGCTTATACATCCATAAAACACCTGATTTTAATACTCGTGGTACACGGCCAGTTAGAGCTTTTTCTCCCATTAATCCAAATCCGTGTTTTTTCCCTAAGGATCCTAGAACACCTTTAAGTTTAATTTTAGGCATTTCATTTGGGAAGGGTTCACCATGCCATTTTTTTGTTAAAAGCATGGCAATTTGCTCTGCTTGAGATTCCGCAAGCTGTGCACTTGGTGCGTGATTTAATGCTGCACAGTCTCCCACAACAAAGACTTCCTCGTAACCTGGTATTTGATGATGTTTAGTAACCTGAACCCGGCCAATACTATCTTTTTCCACATCTAACTGACGAACAATTTTATTTGCTTGAATTCCGGCGGTCCAGATTATCGCATCGGCTGGTATTGGTTTACCGTGATTATAAAGAACATCCCGTTCTACCTTTGTGATATTTGCTTCATTGATAATTTTCACATCATGTTCGATAAGCCAATCAGTTACATAATTATATAGCTTTGGAGGAAACATAGAGAGAATGTTTTTTCCGCGATCAAATAACATTACATTTAAATCTGGTCTGCTTTCCTTTAGTTCGCTTGCCAACTCAACACCGCTAAGGCCGCCACCGACAATGGCAACTGTACCATGTGGCTTAACACCTTGAAGAACTTGGTAAGTTTTACGTGATCTTCGCATACTTTGAATACTCAATGTATTCTCAGGTGCACCTGGTACACCATGGTAACGATCTTCACACCCTAATCCAATTACTAATTCATCATAATTAAGGTTTTCTCCGGTACCTAAGACAACTTTTTGCTTTTCTAGAATAACTTCGGTAACGGTTTCAAATTTAAGTTCAAGTCGAACATCATTTGGAAAGGAAATTCGTAAATGTTTATCTGCTACAGTACCTGCTGCTAGTGCATAAAATTCTGTTTTTAAACTGTGGTATGGTTCTTTCTCAATTAACGTTATATTTACATCCTTTAAATTGTTTGTTGCTAAAAGCTTTTGAATCACCCTAAGTCCGCCATATCCGCCGCCTAGTATAATTAAGTTCCGCACATGATCAGCCTCCTCTTTTTCATGGTGCGAATTATCAATTAATCAATGGAAAAAGATTATTATATTCTATATCCAAAGTAGTAATATTAAAAACGTCTACAACCATTTTAAATAGTATCAGGTTTCTGTCGAAATAACAATAACTTTCTTGAAATAACAGTATGTTTATAGTGTAATTATGTTGACAAAATAAATCTCGATCATGTAGGATGAATGCTATGTACGTTGACTAACACAGAGGTGATATCAAATGAAACCAATCATTGAGTTTTGTGTTAGCAATTTAGCCAGCGGAACCCAAGCCGTTAAGGAAAAATTAGAACAAGATCCGAACTTGGATGTAATAGAATATGGCTGTTTAAGCTTCTGTGGTCAGTGTGCTAGAAAGAGATTTGCATTAGTAAATGGAGATATTGTCACAGGAGATACAAACGATGAATTGCTAACCAATATATATCAATATTTGGAAGAGAACCCAATGTTTTAATACTATCGGTAAAAACTGCCGATAGTTTTTTGTTGGCCTTTTTCTAATTTTGTCAAATCACATTCCCCTTATGTTACAATATTTTTTAAAAGGACGAGGGAGAGACATTATCGCTTTTAACTTACGCTGGAGTCGCCGCCTTCCTCTTCTCCAAGCTTTTAAAAAAGTAAAATACAAGTAAAGGATGATTAGGTGTGAAACCAATACCCTTTGATCATACGTGGCCATATGAAAAACAAATGGGTGAAATTTATATTGCGGAATGCCCATATTGCAAATCAAGGAATGTATTAACACATATGAAGGAAGAATTATTAGAAAAGGCAAAGGACAAGGTGAAGCAGCGGTTAAATATGCCTTGCTGTCTGCGAACAATGACCATTTTAGAGGCAGATGAAGATTATTTTTGGACGAATGAAAAGCTACGTTAATAAATAAAAGGGAATGGAGCTTGTAATACGATGAAATTTACAAAAATGCATGGACTTGGAAATCAATATATTTTTGTCAATCAATTTGAAGAAAAGTTACTAGAGGAAGAATTAAGGGAACTGGCAATAGAGGTATCTGATATTTTTACAGGGATCGGCTCCGATGGGTTGATACTTATTGGACCATCGGAAACTGCAGATCTGCAAATGAGAGTGTTTAACAAAGATGGGTCAGAGGCCAAAAATTGTGGAAATGGGTTACGCTGTGTAGCTAAGTATGCCTACGATAATGCCCTTGTTTCTTCAAAGGAAATGACCATTGAAACATTAGGGGGAATTGTACAGGCAACAGTGACGGTTAATGATACAACCAATACGGTGGAGTTAGTTACGGTGGATATGGGGGTTCCCCGTTTAAAAGCGGAAGAAATTCCATTGCTAAATTCTTCAAAATCTCCAGCTATTCAAGAGAAGATACAGGTTGATGAAGGAGAATGGTCTATGACTGCCGTATCGATGGGAAACCCCCATGCTGTAATTTATGTAGATGATATAAATGAAGCCCCGTTAACCACTGTTGGACCTGTAATAGAGAAGCATGCTCGTTTTCCAGAAGGAGTAAACGTAGAGTTCGTTGAGCAAATTTCCAAGACAGAGATGCATTTCCGTGTTTGGGAAAGGGGATCCGGTGTAACTCAAGCTTGTGGAACGGGGGCTTGTGCTGCAGTTGTCTCATCCGTGCTAAATGGATTCTCAGAAAAAGGGGAAGAGGTCCTTGTACATTTAGCAGGTGGTGACTTGTACATCACATGGGATAAGGATGATCGTGTTTGGATGAAGGGGCCATGTGAAACTATTTGTGAAGGCGTGTATTATAAAAAATCTGAAAGGAAATAACAAAAGACAAGCCATAGAGCTTGTCTTTTGTTATTTCCTTTAATATTGCTTCACTACATTATAAAATGTATCTCTTTCTACTGGGATTTTATTAGCCCCTTTAATGAGGTGAATTAATTCCTCTCTAGTTAAGCCTTGGGAAGTTAATGCTCCCGCAGCATGTGAGATGCGTTCTTCGATTAATGTACCATGAATGTCAGAGCTTCCAAACGTTAATGCCATTTGAGTTAGCTGAGGTCCAATATTAATCCAATAGGCTTTGATGTGATCAAAGTTATCTAACATTAACCGGCTAATGGCAATTGTTCTTAAATCATCATAGGCAGAAGTGCGGCGTTTTAATCCAGCATTGATACTTTTCGGCTGCATTGCTAATGGGATAAAAACCATATAGCCGTTCGTTCTATCTTGAAGCTGACGTAAACGATCCATATGAATTAAACGTTCCTCTTTTGTCTCAATAGAACCATATAGCATGGTTGCGTGTGTCTTTAAGCCAAGACCATGGGCGATTTCATGTGCTTCTAACCATTGATCTGTTGATGCTTTTTCGGGGCTCATTTTTGCTCGATATCTTTCCGTGAGAATTTCCGCTCCACCACCTGGAATTGTATCAAGTCCTGCTTTTATTAACTCTTCCAATACTTCTTTCATGGAAAGTCCAGATATACGGGAGAAAAACTCAATTTCTGCACCTGTATAGGCTTTAACTGTACATTGAGGATAGTGCTTCTTCAATGTACGAATCGTATCTAAATAGTAATCAAATGGCACTTCGTGGTTGTGTCCACCTACAATGTGAAACTCGCGGATGTTGTCATTCCAACGTTCTTCTACATATTTAAGAAGATCTTCTTCGTTCATTGTATAAGCCCCTTCTTCACCAGGCTTACGCTTAAATCCGCAGAAAGCACAAGATGCTTCACAAACGTTAGTTGGATTAATGTACATGTTTTGGATAAAGTAAACGTTGTTGCCATTTTTCTTATCATTTATTTGATTTGCTAATTGTGCTACGGCTAATAAATCTGGAGTATCGTAAAGTTTAAGTCCATCTTCAATTGTTAACCGTTCCCCATTAATGACCTTGTCTTTTATGTCTTGAAGACTTTGGTCTAATAGAATTGTATCCATTCTTCACCCTCCATAATAGTATGACTAACGAATATCTCCATATTAAAAAAGCTTTCGGGATATTTACTATAGTACTTCTTTATTTAAGATTATCTTTATACGACAAATGGTTCTTTTTCGATGTCGAAACTCTTACTCTATATTACCACCATTTTTACAATTGTGACAAATGGTTCTTCTTAGCAATATGATAGATTAATAGAGGGAAGGGATAAATTAAGTAACAATGGGTAGCCTTCACTTGAAGGTAATATCTTAAAACGATATACTGAGAGTACATCCGAATGGTTTAAAAGGGGTGATAAAATGTTAAAAATCAGTGAAGCTGCAGCATCGCAAATTAAGACGATGATGGAAGAGCAAGAGGGTTCAGTCTTTCTCCGTGTAGGTGTAAAGGGTGGAGGGTGTAGTGGCCTTTCCTATGGGATGGGTTTTGAAACAGAGCCAACAGACAAGGATGTTTCTTTTGAGCAGCATGGTGTTAACGTAGTTGTTGATCCTGAAAGCGCACCGCTTCTAAAAGGGGTAGTAATTGATTATAAACAAAACATGATGGGTGGAGGCTTTACCATCGATAATCCAAATGCCATTGCATCTTGTGGTTGTGGATCATCGTTCCGTACAGCTACAAATGCTGGAACCCCTGAAGATTGTTAAGAACGGCTGATTGGAAATAATGGCGAAACAAAAACGACCTTCCTTTTAAGGAGGTCGTTTTCCACTTCTTCATATTATTAAAATAAAAACAATATATCCAAAAAGTCCTTTAAAACATACTGGAGCTGTGGCCTGGGTGTAATGATGCAGTGGGGTCAATATAGTTTTTCGCATTGTTTATGGCAATGGGGGCTTCACCAAATCCACATGCAATTAGTTTAACTTTTCCTTCATAAGTAGCTATGTCACCAGCTGCATAAATTCCCTTAACGTTCGTCTCCATTTTGGAGTTAACGATAATAGAGTTTTTCTCGATTTCTAGTCCCCATTTTTTTATTGGTCCTAAGTTAGATATAAAACCAAAATTAACAATTAAAGTATCGATATCTAAAGTTTCTGTCTTATCTCCATCTTTTTCTTTAATTTCTACGGATGTAATTTTGTCACCATTACCGTGAAGCTTTGTAATAACATATGGCGTTTTAACATTAATCTTATCTGAGTTCATTAATTGTTCTACACTATGCTCGTGGGCGCGGAATTTATTACGACGGTGAATAATTGTAATCTCTTCAGCAATATCTTCGAGCATTAGTGTCCAGTCAACTGCAGAGTCACCACCACCGGAAAGAAGAACGCGGTTACCAGCAAATTTATTAAGATCACTTACAAAGTAATGTAGGTTTTTCCCTTCGTATTTCTCGGCATCCTCTACTTCTAAACGACGAGGTTGGAATGCCCCGACTCCTGCAGTAATAATTACTGTTTTTGAATAATGCTTTTCCTTATTTGTAGTAAGTGTAAAGATATTATCTTCATTTTTTTCTACTTTCTCTACAGACTGCTCTAAGACGATAGTAGGATCAAATTGACTTGCCTGCTCAACTAAAGCATCAACAAGTTCTTGAGCCCTTACCTTTGGAAAGCCTGCCACGTCATAGATATATTTTTCAGGATATAATGCCGATAATTGTCCTCCTAATTGAGGCATTGCTTCAATAATTTTCACACTCATTTGCCGCATTCCACCATAAAAAGCAGTGAAAATTCCTGCAGGTCCTCCCCCAATAATTGTTACATCATACACTTTTTTTTCTGTAGACAAACCTTACACCTCCACAATGTTTTTGACAATGTACCACCATAATTTATTATAAATGTAAAATGATTTGAAGGAAAGGGTACTTATCGATTTTCTCACGCAAATCGGAAAATTCTTAATATTTAAAGTTATATAAGGTATTTACGTTAATAAAACTGTTTATATTCATTAAATCCCCATAAATAAAATTATTTTAAGAAAAAGTCAGAAAATCGTCAAAAAGTAGTTGAAAAAACTTATTGCTAACCATATGATAAATAGAGATAAAAAATTATATTCTCTGTGTTTATATTAAAAACCCATATTATCTTTCAGGATAACTAAATTTAAACAATTTTTGTGGACCTGTACGGACCTGTACGTGAATTATATCACAAACTTTTTATTTGTACATGGAAAAAAACACATGCTTGATAAATTGTTGAACCGGGGAAAATGAGAATAAGAAATAAAAAATTGGAGTGAGAAACATGAATAGAAAGCCAAAAATAGTCATTTTAGGCGCAGGCTATGGGGGAATTATGACAGCGTCTCGATTACAAAAATCAGGTGCCTATCAGGATGCAGAAATTACGTTAGTGAATAAACACAATTACCACTATCAAACAACATGGCTACATGAACCAGCAGCTGGTACATTACACCATGACCGAACAAGAATGCGAATTGATAGCGTTATCGATACAAATAAAATCCACTTTGTGAAAGAATCCGTAGTGGAAATTAAAAAAGATGAAAAAAAGGTTATTCTTTCTAATGGTGAATTAGAGTATGATTATTTAGTTGTGGGACTTGGTTCAGAGCCAGAGACTTTTGGAATTCCTGGTGTAGAAGAGCATGCTTTTTCCATTCGAAGCGTAAACTCAGTAAGACTTATTCGTGAGCATATTGAATATATGTTTGCAAGCTACAATAACTCAGAAGAGAAACACGATGATGCACTAACATTTATTGTAGCTGGTGCAGGTTTCACAGGAATTGAATTTGTTGGGGAGCTATCTGAGCGTGTACCAGAGCTTTGTGAAGAATATGATATTCCACGTGAGAAAGTAAAGATTTATTCTGTAGAAGCAGCACCGACGGCGTTACCTGGTTTTGATGAAGAGCTTGTTACGTATGCCATGAATTTACTGGAAAGCCGTGGTGTAGAGTTTCTAATTAGCACACCAATTCAAGAAGTAAAAGCAGACGGTGTTATTCTAAATGACGGCTCAGAGATCAAATCACGTACAATCGTATGGACTACAGGAGTTCGAGGAAACTCCATTCTTGATAAGTCTGGGTTTGAAACGATGCGCGGCCGTATTAAGGTAGAAAAAGATCTCCGTGCGCCAGGCCACGATGACATTTTTGTTATAGGTGATTGTGCATTAATTATTAATGAAGAGATCAACCGTCCTTACCCACCGACGGCACAGATTGCTATTCAACAAGCATATACTTGTGCTAATAACTTAAAGGCACTTCTTGCCGGAAAAGAAAAGCTAGAAGAATTTAAACCAGCAATTAAAGGTACTGTTGCCTCACTAGGTGGAAAAGAAGCAATTGGTTTAGTTGGGGATAAAAAATTATTTGGAGCTTCTGCATCAGCAATGAAAAAGGTTATTGATAATAAATACTTGTACCAATTAGGCGGAATGCCACTAGTATTGAAAAAAGGTAAATTTAATATTTTTTAAAATGATTTGAATTAGGCTTAGTCTCTCGGGGGCTAGGTCTTTTTTATATGCAGTATACTTTAATAATTCAACAGGATAAAGTGAAAAAACGTGTAAGTTTTTTTTACATAAAGAAAATTAAAGGAAAACTTATTTGATCGCGCTTACATGAACTAAAAGGACGAAATTTAAAGCTTTTCAACTTTAGAAATAATTGATATATTATCAGAAACTTCAGAATAATGAACTGACAAAAAAGGAGGAGTCCTTGATGGCTCTACGTAAACAGAAATTAAAATCAGGAGATTGCCCATATTGTATAGGGAAAGGCTATTTTCAATTATTATTGGGCGGATCTGAAACTTGCAACAGTTGTAATGGTTCAGGGAGAAAAACAACAAACACATAAAAATGAACAAATAAATTAGTCCTCCCGAAATGGATTGTAACCATTTCGGGAGATTTTTGTTTTAGTGGTATCTAGAATTTTGACATATTTTTATGTTTTCACTACATAAATACGTATTGATCGTTGACCTTTTTTAAAGAATTAAGTACACTTATCATGACCTTATGGGGGTGAACGACATCGATGTTAAATTTACCACAGTTTATAATTGCAATTGTTTTGTACTTCGTCCTTTTCTTTGGTATCGGGTTTATACTTAACATGTTACTAAGGTCTACATGGACTATGGCAATAATATATCCAATTGTAATCTTTTTTATTGTAGATAAATCAGGGTTGTTTGCTTATTTTACTAGACCTGGGGAAGCATTTCCTGCTTTATGGAATAACTTTGTCTCACTAAAAACTGCAGATGTAGTTATTTTAATTGCTGGAATGGTTGGAGCTATGTTATCAGGTATAGCCATTCGCATGCTAAGAAATCGTGGATATCAAATGTTTTAAATTAGAGGGAAACTCAAAAGGTTAAAAAAACACCTTTTGAGTTTCCCTCTTTTTAATTATTTTGCATAATTTCTCTCTCTCTTGGAAAAGATGTCAAGATGAGAGGAGTGGATAATGAAAATGTATCGGTTAAGAAAACCATTGAAGCAAACAATTTTTGTAGTTATGCTTCTTGGTGCAATTTTTACTACCTTCACAGGTATTACAAATGTGGATACGGTGCAGATGAAGGAATGGTTTAATAATCAAGATTCATTTTCAGATAATCAGACTGAAACCTTGTATGGACGAGATCTTTCTTTACGTCAAACTTTTATTCAAGAAAGAAGCTTACCTTCTGTTTTGAAGGAAAATCAGGAAGTAATGTCTTATGAAATATTCGAAGATGAACCTGTTACTTTAGAGGAATCCCGTGATTGGACTAAGTACCCTTCTGTAGAAGTGGTTGCAACAGGTTATACAGCAGGTATTGAATCTACTGGTAAAACAGAGGGACATCCTCAATACGGGATAACTTATTCAGGTGTTAAGGTAAAACGTGACCTATATTCTACGGTAGCTGCAGATCCAGATGTATTTCCTATCGGGACTATTTTGTTTATTCCTGGATATGGATTTGGAGTAGTGGCAGACACAGGATCAGCAATTAAAGGGAATAAAATTGATTTGTACTATGAAACAGTTGATGATGTATATGAGCAGTGGGGTAAAAAATCAGTAGAAGTTTATATAATAGAAGAAGGCAATGGGAATTTGACAGACGAAGATTTACTAAATTTAAATGAAGATGAAGCAGTACAAGCATTCAGAAGACAATTATCCTTTGTAGATGCATCATAACATAAGATGTATTCATAAACTTTGTTGCTTTTATACTAACCTTGGAGAAGCGGAAGGCGCCCGCCTGTAGCGTATCCAAGCAAATTTCCATTCTTAGAAAAGAGTTTAACTTAACTATTAAGGGTGTGTTAAAAGCTTTGAAAATTAGCTTTTAACACACCCTTATTTTTTGATATATTAATGTATTACTGCATGAAGGATTAATGTAAGAATAATTCCTAGCAACCCTCCAAAAAAAACTTCTATTGGTTGATGACCCAAAAGTTCCTTCAATTCCTTCATTTTCTCCTGCTCTTCTTTTTTTGGCCAAGACTTCATTTCCTCCACTAATTTATTAAAATCGAGGACAAGTCGGTTTAACACCGTTGCTTGCTCACCAGCATGTCGACGGATCCCGGTTGCATCAAACATAACGATAATTCCAAAGATGGCGGAAATGGCAAAAAACGGGGAGCCAAGTCCTTCTTCTATTGCAATGGCAGTAGACAAGGCTGTTACTGCCCCAGAGTGGGAGCTTGGCATCCCTCCAGTACTTGTAACAAGACTCCAATCAAACCTTTTTGTAGCAAAATATTGAAGGGGAACTTTAATAAATTGTGCAAATCCAATTGCAAATAACGCTGCCCATAAGGGGAAGTTTGTAAAGAGTTCCATTTACGATTATCCTTTCTAGCTAACTGTCCTATAACTATACATTTACCCGAATGACCAGTTTTATTAATCAGAGTTTTTTCTAGTTTTAGCAAGGTTGATTATATCATAAATAAGGCTTTTTTTTGTAATATTATTGCGTTCAGACTGTATTTTTAGGCTGTTTTCAATCAATATTGGCTTTTTAAAAGCTTGGAGGAGCGGAAAGTGTCTGTAGAGTATCCAAGCAATACTATACTAAACACAAAAAATTGTTGGAATTATTTGATGAACAGTTAGCATTCGGGATGTATAGGGAGTTGATGGTAGGATTTTTCCATGGTTCAAGACTATTTTCCTTTCAGACTGCTATATTGTAAATAATCCCTCAAAATGTCCAGCTATCCCTTTTGAATGAATTTTCCTATTGATATATGATATTTAATAGCCGATGTATTTGAAAATTTTGTTTGTCCTGAAAATAACCGGATCTACATATGGAAAGAGGGTTAGTTTCAATAAAATAAAAGCAAAATTAAATCCTAGTATATCAGGCGGAAAACTAGGATATTATCTTTAAACTGAGGGGTGGGGTACGAGCCTTGAGTGAAATTAAAAAGAATAATATTTTAATTCGTGCTTTAAAAGGCCTCGACAGCTTATTAATTCATTTTGAAAAAATTATTCTTAGCTGGTCAATCATCATTATTTCTGTAATGACCTTCGGAAATGTTGTTTATCGTTCAACAACGGGGCGCAGCTGGCTCTTCGCAGCGGAAGTGAGTGAAATTGCCATTATTATGGCAACGTTTATGGGGATCAGCTATGCTGCAAGAAAAGGCAGACACATCAGTATGTCCGCATTTTTTGATATGGCTCCAAAGAGAGTGAAGAAATTTCTTGCCATCTTTAACCCTTTAGTAACAGCAATTCTACTTTTTATATTGTGTTATTACGCAATTGACTATACTTTAAGTCAAACGAGGGTGACGTCAGCCATGCAGTTACCATATTGGGTAATGGTTATGTTTATGCCGATTGGGTTATTTTTAGGCGGTGTGCAGTTTTTAAGAAATATGTGGGTGAACATTGTTAATGAAGAAGTTTATTTGGCGCAAGAGAAAAAAGATTATGATGAGCAATAAAAAATAAGAAATGAAAGGATTAAACTATGGAATGGATATTCGTAGTAGTAATGGCGCTTTTGCTAATTATGGGATTCCCAATGATGATTCCCTTAATAGCCGGAGCCATGGTTCTAGTGTTTTTCTTTCTTCCTAATCTAGATCCATATATTCTCATTCAACAAATGAGAACAGGAATAGTTCCTTATTCTTTATTAGCAGTACCTTTATTTATATTTGCTGCAGATATAATGTCAACTGGAAAAACTTCAAAAAGATTGGTAGATTTTGTTGGCTCCTTTGTTGGACATTTAAGAGGTGGTTATGCCATCACAACTGCTGCAGCTTGTACATTGTTTGGATCCATTTCCGGGTCCACTCAAGCAACAGTAGTTGCCGTTGGTACACCAATGCGGCAAAGACTTTTGAAAATGGGTTATAAAGACTCCAGCGCTATAGCACTGATTATTAATTCCAGTGATATTGCATTTTTAATTCCCCCAAGTATAGGGATGATTATTTATGCATTAGTAGCAGATGGAGCAAATGTTGGGCAGTTATTTATTGCTGGAATAGGTCCAGGATTGCTTATATTCTTTTTCTTCGCAACTTATGCAGTTATCCATGCAAAAATTTATAACATACCTAAAGTGGAAAAAGCTTCTTGGAGAGAACGTTTTGTATTAACTAGGAAGGCGTTATTACCTTTAGGGTTCCCATTTATTATTGTAGGAGGGATTTATGGGGGTATATTCACTCCGACGGAAGCAGCAGGTATTTCAGTATTATATGCCATTATTTTAGAGGTTTTTATTTTTAGAACAGTCAAATTAACGAATCTTCCTAAAGTTGCCATGTCGAGTGGTCTTGTAACCTCAGCAGTATTTATATTGGTGGCTGCAGGTCAAGCGTTCTCGGTGGCGATAAACCGTGCAAGAATTCCACATACATTGACCGATGCTGTCTTAGGGCCAGATCCATCAGCTTTAACTGTATTGTTTATTGTTGCATTGTTTTTCTTTGTTGGCTGTATGTTTGTGGATCCAATTGTGGTAATTATGATCCTAACCCCGATTTTTGCTCCGGTGGCTATTGATGCTGGAGTAGACCCTGTTCATTTAGGGGTTGTAATTGTATTCCAGGCCGCTTTAGGGTCTGCGACTCCTCCATTTGGAGTGGATATATTTACTGCCAGTGCGGTGTTTAATAAGTCGTATTTGGATGTTATTAGGGGGACACCCCCTTACATTGTTATGTTAGTGATTGTGGGGATATTAGTTATTCTATTTGAGGATATTTCACTTTTCCTACTAAGGTGGATGCAATAGGAGAATGAAATTATTCTTTAAAATAAAAATTCTTTTATGGGGGTAATTGTAAACATGTTTATGAAAAAAGGTTTATTAGCAAGTGCTGCACTAGGCTTAGGTTTAGTATTGTCAGCTTGTGGCGACGATAGTGGTGCTGAATTCCAATGGGATTTCGTTACGGAAGAAGCACCGGGGGATGTGCAGTATGAGTATGCAGTAGAATTTGCAGAGCGTCTGGAAGAAAAGTCTGAAGGAAGAATTGATATCACTGTCTTTGAATATGGTGGTCTTGGAGATGGTGTTGACCAAGCAGAGCAGTTAATGAGAGGTTCAACTCAATTAGGTATCGTTTCTCCTGGTTTTACAGGAACAATGGTGCCGGAAGCAGAGCTTTTTGCTCTACATTTCCTCTTTCCAGATGATATTGCTTTAACACAAGAGATCTTGAACACAAGTGAAGCGTTAAATGTATATTTAAGAGAAAAGTATGAGGAGCACGGAATGTCCCCGTTAGCTTACTTCACTGAAGGTGCAATGCAATGGACTAGTAATAGCCCACTTCAAGCGCCTGAGGATTTTGAAGGGTTCCAAATCCGTGTACAAAACTCACCATTAATTAACACATCATATCAGCAATATGGTGCAGACCCAACAGCAATGGACTGGGGTGAGTTATACTCTGGTTTAGACCAAGGGGTAGTAGAAGGACAAGAGAATCCGATTTTCTTTATTGAATCAGCTGGATTCCATGAAGTACAAGATTATATGACAATTTCTAATCATAATAACTATGTAGCTATGATGGTTGTGAACACTGAATTTTATAATGAGTTACCCTCTGATATCCAAGCGATGCTCGACGAAACTGTAGAAGAAATGCGACAAGTAGGATTTGATTTACAAGAGGAATTAAATGAAGCTGCATTATCTGAAATTGAAAGTAATACAGAAGTACTAACACTTTCTGAAGAACAACGTCAAGCATTCCGTGATTTAGCCATGCCAGTACGAGACTTCTACCGTGAAAATAACGGAGAGGATGCTGCTAGAATTCTAGATTTACTAGAAGAGGAAATCGAAGCAGCACGTAATTAAATACCAGACCTAATCCCGAGGAGTCCCTATCCTCGGGATTTTAAAGTTCAGGGACCCGGTCCCTGAACTTTTTGGTCCCTGAACTTTTTGTGTCTTTTATTGACAGACTAAATAACCAATGATATATTATTTTAGTATTTTAATACTTTAGTAGTTTACTGAGGTAAAGTAAAGTTTCGAAAGATTAGGGGGAGAATAAAATGAATGCAGTGCTTATTGCTGTATTAATCATGTTGATACTAAGTTTACTAAGGATTCACGTAGTTATTGCTCTAGTTAGCGGAGCGATAGTTGGAGGCTTGATAGCAGGTTTTACCGTAGATGAGACATTAAGTTTCTTTGGTGCCGGCCTTGGATCAAATGCTAGTGTTGCATTAAGTTATGCAATGTTAGGGGCTTTTGCAGTCGCCATTAGTTTTACAGGCCTTCCAAACCTAATTGTAAGTAAAGTCGTTTCCTTGGTTGGAAGAGAAGGGGACTCTCAAAAGAGAAAATTATCAAAGGCTTTTTTGTTGCTCGTTATCTTATTAGTATCTATATCATCGCAAAATGTCATCCCTATCCACATTGCTTTTATTCCTATTTTAATACCACCGTTAATTAAAGTGTTTAATGCCCTTTTTATCGATCGTCGTATTTTAGCGGTTATTATGACTTTTGGATTGAAAGCACCCTATATCCTTCTTCCGTTTGGATTTGGACTTATGTTCCATGAAATTATCGAAAGGAATATGAATGAAAGTGGAATGACTATCGAATTAGCCATGATTCCTAAAGCCTTAGCCTTACCTGTCTTAGGAATGGTGATAGGTTTAGTAATTGCAATTTTCTTTAGTTATGGTAAAGAAAGAGAATATATCAACAAGCCTTTGGGAGAAGAAAATCAAGAAAAAGATAATTTTACTTATTCCATACCATCTGTTGTCCTTGGTTTATCTTCTGTTGTAATTGTTCTTATTCTGCAGTATTTAACAAAATCAATGATTTTTAGTGCTTTTATTGGACTAGTTATCTTGTACTTATACTTTGCTTATATGCATTACAAAGGGAATTTCCAACTCTCAGAAACGGAAACTCTCATGACAAATGGAATGAAAATGATGGCGTTTATTGGGTTTGTCATGATTGCTGCAGGTGGGTTTGCGGAAGTCATTAGAGAAACGGGTCATATTGATTTCCTTGTTGAGGCATCTGCTAATATTATAGGTGACAATAAGGCTTTAGCTGCTATTTTAATGCTTCTTGTGGGGCTTCTCATTACAATGGGAATAGGATCTTCATTTTCTACCATTCCGATTATAGCAGTGATTTTTGTACCGTTGGCAGAAGCTATAGGATTTAGTACTATGGCAACGATTGCCTTAATTGGGACAGCAGGTGCCCTTGGAGATGCAGGTTCCCCTGCATCAGATAGTACTTTAGGTCCAACAGCCGGTTTAAATGTAGATGGTCAGCACCATCATATTTGGGATACATGTGTTCCGACTTTTATTCATTTAAATATTCCTTTATTAATTTTCGGCTGGGTAGCTGCGATACTACTTTAGTTTTTTACGAAAGCTATGATTTAATAAATTGTTTATTTTCAAACGAAGGTTGATTGAAGCGAGTGGCTGAAGTGTAAATCAACTTCAAATTTAGCACAGCCAAAAATAGTTTTCGTTTATCGTAGTGTTTATTAAGACATTGGAGTTTTGAACAGACTCTTTATGAATTTAAATCATTCTTGTCTCTTGGAAAATATTTCTCAAAAAATATGAAACTTTTTCCAACCTCATTACGTCTTATATTATGACAAATTTTTTAGGGGGGAAATGGGGATTATTTTTAAGAAGAAAGAGACAAGAAATCGATTATTTTTTGCAGGGATTCTTATTTTATTAACTATTATTGTTTATTTACAAACAGATAACTTCAATGAAAATGAAGTGAAGGCAAAATATTACGAGATAATTTCCGTCGTTGAAAAATTATATGAAAATCATGAATTAGTTAATGGTATGTATTCTAATGGAGACCTTTCGCAAATTGAGGATGTCAGGAATTATCTAGAACCTTATATGACGGAAGTGACTGTTGATAAGGTAATTAATGATTTTTTTCACGAAACAGAAAAACGGCTTGTCTATGCAAGTGAATTTCAAGAATATTTACTTCAGATGAGAGAAACGGATTCTGATTATAATTACTATGAAGTAGTAAAAAACTCTATCTTAAATCCAGGTTTAAAGTTGGTGACAGCGGAGCAGATTTACATAACGAAAGAAAATGATGTAATCACTGCTCAAGTTATGGAAGAGAGTGTTTATTTTTATGATGAAAACATAGAACATTTTCATTATAAAAGGTTGGGTTATCCTCCAGAAGATATTATTACAGTAAATTTTGAGTTTGTTGAGGTTGATGGGGCTATACTGCTCTCTGATTATTATGTGAAAACCTTTAGTGAAGAAGAGTTAAATCAGACATAAAAAAAAGAAGCTGTTATAAAGTGCTAACAGCTTCTTTTTTATTTAGGCCCTTTTCGCATAGATTAGATTGTTGTTCATAAACATATTTTCCACTTGGATACGCTACAGGCGGACCAATTACGCCTAAAGGCACCCCACGTCCTGCTCTGCGATTACTCGACGCAAACTACTCGAGGAAGCGCCTCAGGTCCCGCTTGTGGGCAACGGCGTAATGTCAGCGCCCTGGTTCCGCGGGTAAGGCTTCAGCCTCCTCGGGCAAAAGGAACAAAATTTACGAAAAGAGCCTTTATTTATGCTGATATACTGTTATTTTGGTGACTAGTGGACAATGCTAGTGCCTTCGCAACTCTAGGGCAGATCATCGCTGTAAATATGACTAAAATTATATCCTTAATAAAAAAAGGTGTCATAGATAATGTGATGAGTATAAAAGAAACATCGGATGCACCAGTAACTGTAATTGTATAGAAATATAAATAAGGTACACCGATACCATAATTTAAAGCAAGGCCTACTAAACATGCAATGAAATACGTAAAAAGAGTTGTTTTTTTGGATTTTTCCACTATTAAACCAACAACAAAAGCTAAAACAATAAAGGATAGGATAAATCCGAAGGTTGGAGAAGTTATTACCTGTAATCCACCTTTAAATTGAGCAAATACCGGAGCCCCTAGAAGGCCGATTAATGCATACCCCAACATGGAGAGCGTTCCTACTTTTTTCCCTAATAATACTCCGGCTAATATTGCTACTACTGTTTGGAATGTTAATGGTACACCTCCAATGGTGATCATTGCTGTTAAATTTGCGGCAATTGCCATAAGTGCGATAAACATTGCTGCCTTTGTTAATTCAATAACTTTAAATTTAGAACGGTTTGTTTTTAGTCTAGTCATAAATTAACCTCCTCATTGTTAACTCATTAATTATGGTTGTTAACAATAGGATAGAGTAGACTAAATATAGTTGTCAACGGTTATATATAGATGGTTTACAATCTTTTAGTCCTGACTAATAATTATTGTTAAAAGTTACGTTAGGTAAGATATAAAAAAATAATAAAATAGGATTGACATACTAATAAAAATTCCCTATAATAGATCGAGTCCGACAAAAAACGGATGAGCTTTTAGATAACAAATTAAACTTTTTAAAAAAAGTGTTGCGTTCGATTTGTTATTGTGATATATTAATAAATGTCGCTGTTGAAAAGCAACGAAACCTATTGACCTTTGAAAACTAAACAAAAAGCCAAGCAAAGTGGGATATGAACGTCGTATTTATACGACCGATCAAATATCCCGTCAATGAATTTTTAAATTAGCCAGTTTAACTGGTTTTGATGTCAGAACATCAAGCTCAACACTT
>NZ_JAUSUG010000032.1 GCF_030813435.1 Evansella vedderi
TTGTCGTCCTTGTTTCTAAATGTATAATTTTCCCAAATGGACAGAATCACCTTTTTCTTTAGGCTTTGTCTTTTTGGCTCAAATTAAAGAAAAAACATTTACTGAATTTTTAGACTATATTTATGCAATGCTAGTGATGTAAATTATATCATTGTTTTCCCATTAAGGTATTTTTGATTTTGGCTCTTTTCACATAGATTGCTCCTGCGATTACTCGTCGCTGGAGTCGCCGCCTTTCGCTACTCCAAGCTTCCATTAAAAAGCAACAAAGTTTACGAAAAATGCCTAATATAAAAGAGGTATTCCAAAAAGTAGATTACCTACCTTTTGAAACACCCCCACGCAATTATTTTCCCTATTTAGTTGTTACGGAATATTGGTTCAGGATTGTCCATTTTTTCTACTTGCTCTTCTTTGCCATTTTCTGCATTAATAAAGATTCTGTACGTATCGTTTTTAATAACTCCATAAAATTCATGGCAAAGCACCTCTTCCTCTAATTGGTTCTTAATTACTGCTAGATGATGCTCCATTACCTCAAGATTAGGGTTTAAGAACTCTTTAGCTTCATCAACAGAAAGTTCTTGTGTAAACTCTTCTCTATCATTGTGATTTTCTAAATAAGCGAAGGATTCGAATCCAATAACATCCCCTTCATCTAATGCCACTTCAACAACAATAGAATCGGAATAAATTCGAATATTGTCCATCACCCCTGCAAAATTAAAGACTCCAATATTATCGTACTGTCTGCTGTCTACCAATTGCATATTATCAAAACCATTTCGTTCAATAAAATCTTTTGCATTTTCAGATGCATCGTAAAGGCTTATATTTTGCTTATCCACATCCCTTTCATTTAACATCCATACGGGGTGACCACCGATTTTTGTGATGTCCATTGTGATGTTAGTTCCGTGACTTCCATCAGGAATAGTAATGCTGTATGCTTCATAGTCTAAACCTTCTCCAGCCTCTGTAACTTCCGCATCGGTTACACCATCAAGTTGTAAGAAATCTTGTGCTACATTTAATGCTTCATGTTCGTCGATCGGATCGCCAGTAAGGTTTTTAGCTATCGCTTCCGAACTTGTTGAAAGCTCAGACGACCCTGCCCCAAAATCAACCTCTTGGAAACCTTCCACCTTTTCATCGATAATATGGAATCCATTTACAATGGCATTATCTAATGGTTCTTCTTCCCATGCTAAATGCATTTCCACATCCATCCATCTTAATTGATCCCTTAGTACCATGGATTGGACCTTTCTCATCTCACTTTGAATTTCACCAGCTTGCTCGTACAGTTGTTCCAATGTTTCATATTCTTCATCAGTTAATGGCTCATTATCTAAATCCCTTATGGCATTTTTATAAGAGAAGTTTCCGATTTTATATAAATATTCTTCCGTTTTACTAAAGGGCATTAAGGCTAATGGTAATTGACCTAGTTCATTCTGTGCTTCTGAAGTAATCCTCCATACCTCAGCTAATGACGGAGATAGCCTTTCCCTAGAATTCATTGCTAATGTAGACCCTAACTCATCATGTAACAAATCTAAATTGTAGGTTAATTCATGAAATGCCCTTTGATAATTACCTTCCGCTTTTATAAGGATAGCATTTTTTTCTTGATGCTCAATATACCCCCAATACCCCGTTCCTATTATCCCTACTACTAAAAGAGCTATAATGATATTTCTGACCATTTTTAACACCTCCCACGTTTATTTTGCAAAAATGTGTTTTCCAATTTGCTTCGTTTGAGGCCTAGACCAAATCCATGACGAAGTTGCCGTCGCTGGATTAAAAAAGTATAAAGCATTTCCAGTTGGGTCTTGTCCATTTATTGCGTCCAATACAGCCTTTCTTGAAGTTTCATTTGGTTCCAACCAAATTTGTCCATCGGCAACAGCACAGAATGCACCTGGTTCGAATATAACGCCAGTTACAGTGTTAGGGAAAAGAGGACTGTTTACTCTGTTCAAAATGACTGCTGCTACTGCAACCTGTCCGACAAACGGTTCCCCTCTTGCCTCACCATTGACTGCCTGTGCCATTATTCTTATATCATTATCTGAAAAGCCATTTGGTACATTGATTGCACTTTGTACATCTATATCGTCGTCTTGCTCAACAACCTCTTCCTCTTCTGGAACTGGAACTTCCGGTGTTTCTTGTGGAGCTTGCTCTGCAGGAGGGTCTTCCTGTGGTGCCTCCTCAGGTTGTTGCGGTGCTTGCTCAGGTGCTGGTTGTTCCTCTGCTGGCTGTTGAGGTTCCGGTTGTTCCTGTTCTACTTGATCTGGCGTACCTTGTGGTGTACCTTCCTGAGGTGCTTGACCGGTATCTTGATCAGGTTGATCTTCAACTGGTGCCTTTTCAACTGTTCCACCTTGTTGAGCCCCCAAATCACCTTTCTTATCTCGGCTACCTTTTGGACCCTTTTGAATATCCAGTGGTGTTCCACCATAATAGGTAAATTTTCTTCCTTCTCGGATCATTTGATGTACCCATTCTTTATCAAACTCTGTTGAACGCTCTAACATAGCTTTCGTATTCTCACCAACAAGACCTGTAACTTCCATACCGAATTCTTGCTGATAGTTTCGAACAGCCCAATAAGTGCCCCATCCGAATACCCCATCAATATTGCCATCATAGAATCCAATCCATTGTAAACGAGCTTGAAGCTCAACTACATCATCTCCGGTGGCACCTTTCTGAATAATTTGGTCAGAAAATGCTCCCGCAGGTTGTGGCATTAGCAAAAGCGTGACATAAATAAACATCGAGATTATGATGCACAATCGCTTATTTGCTGCTTTCGTGCTGTTTCTCATGTGACATCCTCCTCATTAGTTGCTCTGACATTCATTCACACTTCAATATTCAATATGGATAGTTTTATCAAATGAAACCATTTTATGCAGATTTGTAAGAAAAGCACCTCGATTTACACTGAGGACCAACGGGAAGTAACTCAAGTGAGCGTGATGCCTCTCTGAAGTAATGCTCGTCCCTGCGGTATCTTCAGCCATTACTTTTCCCGCTAGAGTCACCGCTACTACTTTGAGTATAAAAAAAGGTACCTCAAGTGCCTTTTAGGCATTGAGATACCCTCTTTATTCCAAGGAAACATCCACGTCCAATTTTTTTTCATTTCCACAAACACAGCGTTTAAACCCTGTATCAAAACCGCCATTACTGTTTGGAGTGCCACGAAGAATATATTTCTCACCACATTCAGTACAACGAATAGTTACTTTATAACGTGGCTTAGTATCAGGCAACAAGATCACTCCTTTTCCCATATAAAAGTAAATGAATGTAATTTTAAAAGTTTCTTGTTTTTAAATATACAATGAACTATATTGGGAATCAAGAAAAGCAACAACTTCAGCTTGCGGCATCATAATAAACTGCTGCTTGCGTTTCATTAGCCTTCTTTACTTTTCTTAAACCTACTATCCAAAGACAAATCATAAAAGGAATTAAGAAATATAACCAATGATTTTGTGTTAATAAAATTAAATTATACAAACTATGAAGCAAAAATGGATATAGAAAAGAATATAATAAATACCGAACTTTTCTATGGGGATAAAACTTTGCTTTTCCTAAATAGTATCCCATTACGACACCAAAAATGGCATGACTACTTACAGGAAATATAGCACGAAAAAAGGCTGTTTCAACACCGTTAGCTAATAAATATAAAACATTCTCAGCAGAAGCAAACCCTAACGCTACTGCTGATGCATAAACAATACCATCATAACGTTGGTTAAAATGTACATGATGATAAACTGCCACCACTACAATAAACCACTTTAAAAATTCTTCGATCATGGCTGACTGTATTAGTGCTTCCATAAACAAGGTATTAACTAACCCTTCCTCATTTAATGCAAATTGTATAAAAAGAATTGGAAATACTAGAATAGCCCCAAACAAATAGCACCTAATAACCATGTGTATCGGCTCTTGCTCAAAATCATCTTTTAAGTAAAAAAAACATAATAGCGCAATAGCTGGTGCAACAGCCGCCGTTAACAAAGATATCATAAGGCTCATCGCCTTTCCATTCAATATGAGTGATACTTTAATAATAGGAAATCCCCAGTTATTTGGCAACTGTAATACTAAAATTGGAAATTAATGATTAAAGCCTTTTTTTACATCCTCTTGGGCTCTAATTAAGGCAAGAAGTTTAATTCTTGCTTTTTTACTATCGAAATCTTTTCCCAGAATTACACCAGTTTGCGATAGATCGTATGCACTACCTAAATAATCATAGGTTGTATATACTTCTCCTTCTTCTGAAGCAGTAGTAATAACAATATAAATCCCCTCTTTTATGGCTCGATTTATAGCCGGCATCATTAGGGGAGAAACCTGTCCTCTACCAACACCTTCAATAACTATACCGTCAACCCCTGAATCGATACAGGCCTTAATCATCTTATCATCGGAATTTAGGTAGCATTTCACAATATCAATGTTTGGGATAAATTCCAGTTTAGGAACATGCTTCACCTTTCGTATTGGCCGCTGATATAAGTGAAGTTTATCATTATCAATAATGCCTAGATAACCAAACCCAAACACATTAAATCCTTGAATGTTGGAAGCATGTTCTTTTTTGACATATTGAGCTGCGAATACCCGTTCATTAAAAACTACTACTGTTCCAATATTCTTTAGTTGATCATCACATGCAGAATAAATGGCATGGCGTAAGTTTATAAAAGCATCACTCCCTAGTTGTTCTGGTGAACGTTGGGAACCGGTCACTACAATAGGTCTTGGGTCGTCTATTGTTAAATCGAAGAAATAGGCAGATTCCTCTAAAGTGTCTGTCCCATGTGTAACCACAACTCCGTCAGTCAAATCATTATCAAATAATTCCTGTATTTTTATCCTGATTATATCTAGGTCTTGGAAGGTAATATGCATACTTGGCTTTTGGATCAAAGAAATAATATTTATGTCAATATCTTCAGGTAGATCCAGAATACCGTTTAACTCCTCACCACTCATAACACCAGAATTTAGTCGCCCTTCCTCATTATGCTTACTGGCAATCGTCCCACCTGTTGTAATAACAGACACTCTTTTCATAATTCACTCTCCTTGCTTAAAACACTATTGGCAATTGACTCTCCATGTAATCGGCCGTTTTCAATAAAAATTTCATTCGCATTATTCCCAGCAGCTATTACTCCTGCTATATAAATACCTGGGACGTTCGTTTCCATCGTATCTTTAGAGAACAAAGGTCTCCCTGTTTCTTTATCTACCTTTACTCCCATCTTTCTAAGGAAAGAGTGGTCTGGATGATAACCAGTCATAGCAAAAACAAAATCAGCCTTTGCTTCGAATGTTAACCCATCTTTTTCTATTAGGAGTGAATCCCTTTTAATTTCTTTTACATTGGTTTTAAAATACATTTTTATTTTCCCATGTCTAATAAGCGAATCAAACTCCGGTAATATCCATGGTTTTACACTTGATGAGTATTCAGAGCCACGATAAAAAACAGTAACACGAGCCCCTGCTTTTTCTAATTCTAATGCGGCGTCAACTGCAGAATTTTTACCACCAATAACTGCTACCTCTTGGTCAAAAAACGGATGGGCTTCTTTAAAATAATGAAAAACATGGTTTTGGTCTTCCCCTTTAATTCCTAGATAGTTGGGGGAATCATAATATCCAGTTGCTATAACAATATATTTTGCATTAAATACCTTTTCTACACCTGATTTAGTTTTGGAAGTAACAATAAACCCCTTTTGAGAGGATTTTATTACTTGATTGACTTTCTCATATGCATTAATTCTTAATTTTTTTTCCTTTACCACTTCTCGATAATAAACAAGTGCCTCATTTCTTTTCGGTTTTCTCTCTGTACTATAAAATGGAATATTTCCTATTGCTAATTTTTCACTAGTACTAAAAAACTGTTGATGCGTTGGGTAATGATAAAGGGCATTAACAATATTCCCTTTCTCAATAACTAATGGATTATATCCTTTATTTTTTAAAGCTATGGCTGCGGAAAGACCACAAGGTCCCGCCCCTACGACTATAACATCTTCCTCTTTCATACCTACACCTCTCTCTTACTTTAGCCTTTTAAAAGCTAAAAATCCCTCTCAATTCTCAGAAAGGGATTGTAAAAATGTCACTATTAGCTATTATATTGTATTTTTTTGTTTTTGTTAAATCCAGCCACGGAATCTGCTGGCTTCTGCCATTTTCCTTACACCGACCATGTAAGCCGCTAAACGCATATCTACTCCCCTTGAGGAAGATACCCGATAAACATTTTCGAAAGAAGTGACCATTACTTTTTCCAAGCGTTCTTCCACCTCTTCTTCAGTCCAGTAAAAACCTTGATTGTTTTGTACCCACTCGAAGTATGAAACTGTCACACCTCCAGCACTTGCCAGAACATCTGGAACAAGAAGAACACCTCGGTTACTTAATATTTCTGTTGCTTCAATAGTTGTTGGTCCATTTGCTGCTTCAACAATAATCTCCGCTTTAATTTTATCGGCATTGTTAACAGTAATTTGGTTTTCAATAGCTGCAGGAACTAATATGTCACAATCTAATTCTAAAAGCTCATCGTTTGAAATTGTATTTTTAAACAGCTTCGTAACGGTACCAAAACTATCTCTTCTATCTAATAAATAATCAATATCTAAACCGTCGGGATCATGAAGTCCACCATATACATCTGATATTCCAACAACCTTTGCACCAGCATCATGCATAAATTTAGCTAAGAAACTCCCTGCATTTCCAAATCCTTGAATAACAATTCGAGCCCCTTCTAAATTTATCCCCTTTTTCTTTGCAGCCTCACGAATACAGATAGTAACACCTTTAGCTGTTGCTGATTCTCTTCCATGGGAACCTCCGAGAACAATTGGTTTCCCTGTAATGAATCCAGGAGAATCAAATTCCTTCATCCGACTATACTCATCCATCATCCACGCCATAATTTGTGAATTAGTAAAAACATCTGGTGCAGGAATATCCTTTGTAGGGCCAACTATTTGGCTAATTGCTCGAACGTATCCTCGACTTAACCTTTCTAACTCTGGAAAAGACATTTCCCTGGGATCACAAACAATTCCACCTTTTCCCCCGCCGTACGGCAAGTCTACAATACCAGCCTTTAGACTCATCCAAATTGACAGCGCTTTCACTTCTGTCTCAGTAACATCAGGGTGAAAGCGTACGCCCCCTTTTGTTGGACCGACTGCATCATTGTGCTGGGCACGATAACCAGTAAATATTTTAATAGATCCATCATCCATTCGAACAGGAATCCGAACAGTCATCATCCTTAATGGTTCTTTCATTAATTCATAAACCTCTTGGGGATAACCTAGACGATCCAACGCTCTCTTAATTACTGTTCTAGTAGAGGTTAGAACATCCTGCTTTTCTAGCGGTATATCTTCGGACGTTTCATTCTCCAATTTCTCGTTCCCTTTCATTACTTTCACCTCAACGTAATGTATCTTATCGTTACAATTATTACTATAAAGAAAGTAGACGTAATTTTCCACTGTTGTTTTATTTTTTTACAAAAATTTTTTTTTTGCAATCTGACTTTATTGTACTGATTATGTTTCATTATAAGTTACGTTATGATAATCAAAGAACTTTATACAATTTTAACAAAAAAAACTCCCTAGTCTTTAGGGAGCTTTTATGAAAAATAATTCTTTAATTGTTTCATTGCATTGTTTTCGATGATAACTTTTCCATATTCCTCTAATCGGTATGCAGACACTGTTGCTGTTTCCCCATATTCAACAATTTTTGAAATAAAAGTGTCCACATCAAGAGGTGAGGCATCCATTTCGTGGAATGCTAAGATGTACTCATCATTAAAATGATATAATTTCCCAGCGGTTATTCCAATTCTAGTGAATTCAAATGCTAGCTGAATCACATCTTCAATGTTATCAAATTTAAAAAGGAGATGGTCATTAACATCTAAAGTAATTTGCAATTCAATAAAAGAGTCATCAAAGGAATCTTCTATTTCATCCGTTATAGTAACAATAACAACCATGCCTTGAGATGGTAATGCAAATACTTCCACGATAACAGGCCCCTCTGCATCAAATCCTAACTCTACGCTTGCTTCGGATATCATATCTCGAAATAGATCGTGTATTTTTGGAATATCCATCCATATTTCATCTTTTGAGATCCCACGTTCACGGAGATCATCAAAACTTAGGAATATTTTAATTTTATCTGATGCTAACCGCTCCAGGCGCATGGTCGGCCCTCCTCAATCCGTGTTTGACAGGGAATATTATTATTTATCCCCAAAACGGAATGCTCTTTACTCATAAACTATGTATAGAGCATGTTTTTGGTTCAACCGAATGCCTACAATCGTTGATTTTTCATAAATATTTGTAACCAATTAGCCCATTCTTCTTGCTTATTTCCAATGACAAAATCCTCAAATACCTCATAACTAGACTCAGACAATTGATCGAATGCTTGTCCACCTATACCTATTTCGAGATCACTAAACCTCCCCTTTAACTGAGATATTATTTTAATTACCTCTGATAAATTGTCTTCCATTGTACAAGAAATGAAAATAACAGTTGGTTGTACCTCTTCAACGACTTTTAAAATGTCCTGTTCTGGCAGTCCTTGTCCTAAATAAATGGTATCAAAGCCAATTTTTTTTAAAAACAGGGAAAATATTAATAAACCTAATTCATGAGACTCTCCAGGAGCACATACAGTAACAACCTTTATTCTCATTCTTCCAGCAGGCATATGGTGAAAAACCATACCTATTTTTGTCCTGAGGAAAGCTGAAATGAAATGTTCGTGTGCAATGGTGATTTCATTTTTCACCCATTTTTCTCCTACATCCTTTAATAATTCACCTAATATTTGTATAACAACCTTTTCCATTGAAAACATAGCAAATGCTTGGTCTATTAATTGATTACTTCGATTTTCTTCGAAGTTTAATAATGCTTGAAGTAGATCCTTCCTAAGTTGGATAATCGTACTTTCCGTTGTTTTATCAGGGTGTAAAAGTTTTTCCATATCTTCCTTTTCTAATAATTCAACGGCTTGACCGATTGTAAAACCTTGATTTATCTTATCTTGTAACCACTTTAAAATGGACAGTTGATTTTCTGTATACAATCGATGACCTGCTTGGTTACGAGTTGGATTTATAATTTTGTAACGTCTTTCCCAAGCACGTAAAGTTCCTGGCTGTATACCCAGTATCTTTGTTACTGCCTTTATATTATATTTTCCTACAAAGGTCATCTTCTATTTCACCTTTTCTATTCCGTAATCCCTATCAATTTGTCTTAAATGCCCATAAAATAATTTTCATTTAATATTCTCTCCTCTTATAACGCTGTATTCGTTTTGAATAATCAATGCCCTCCATTATAGCATAGATAACAGCCACACCAACAATCGCTAATGCTGCAACTCGGTAAAGGATAATCATCACTAGGAAGGTAAACCCATATATTAGTTTTTCAACTCGTTTTGAGTTTGGAAAGAAGGTATAAAAAATCAATCTTGAAATGGAAAGAACTCCAATGACAAAAAATAAGACAGCGACGAACCAAGAAAATGGTTCAAAAACGAGGGATTCCATAATTTCAGGAGAGGAGGAACTTAATAAGAAGTAAAATTGATTAGAGAATACTAAAACACTAATCCACCCACAGCAATAGTAAAGTAGCTTTTTACCCACTATATTACCCTCTTCCTATAGGAAAGTTACTATATGATATATGAGAGAAAATAGAAAAATTGCTCAAAAAAAGAATGTGACAAAGAAATATTTCCTGTCACATTCTCTGAGTAATTAAAACAGTCCTATTGCACGTCCTTTATTATCAACATCCATCTTTAAAGCTGCAGGCTCCTTTGGAAGACCAGGCATTGTCATGACATTACCAGTCAAAGCAACGATAAACCCAGCACCAATGGATGGCTTTAACTCACGGACAGTAATTGTAAAGTCTGTAGGACGACCTAATTTTTTAGGGTCATCAGATAAGGAGTACTGTGTTTTTGCTATACAAATAGGCAGATTACCCCATCCATTTTTCTCAAAGCTCTCGATCTGTTTTAAGGCCTGTGGAGAAAACTCTACACCTTTTGCTCCATAGACCTTCTGTGCAACAGCTTCAATTTTTTCTCGAATAGATGCATTAACGTCATACATATGGGAAAAGTTCTTATCCCCTTTTTCAATCTCCTGCACTACTCTTGATGCTAATTGTTTACCGCCGTTACCACCATTTGCCCAGACATCCGCTAGCTCCACATTGATTCCCTGTTCTTCACACCAAACTCGTAATGTTTCTATTTCTGCTTCCGTATCATGGATGAAACGATTGATGGCAACTACATGGGGTAAGCCAAATTGACGAATCGTTTCTACGTGTTTCTCTAAGTTTGAAAGACCAGCTTTAAGGGCTTCTACATTTTCTTCTTTTAAATTATCCTTCGGAATACCCCCATGCATTTTCAAAGCACGAATAGTAGCCACAATCACCACTACGTCCGGATCAATTTCTCCAGCCCTAGTTTTAATATCAAGGAATTTCTCAGCCCCTAAGTCCGCGCCAAAACCAGCTTCTGTTACTACATAGTCCCCGAGCTTCGATGCTAATTTTGTTGCAATAACACTGTTACACCCATGTGCAATATTGGCAAAAGGTCCGCCATGTATTAGAGCAGGAGTGTTTTCTAATGTTTGCACGAGATTAGGCTTAATAGCATCTTTTAATAATAATGTTAAAGCACCTTCTGCCTTTAAATCGCTTACGGTAACTGGCTTCTCTTCTGGTGTATACGCCACAACAATTTTAGCAAGCCTCTTCTTTAAATCCTCTAAGTCTTTAGATAGGCAAAGAATTGCCATTATTTCCGATGCTACAGTAATATCAAAGCCATCTTCTCGCGGAACTCCTTGAAGAGGCCCCCCCAATCCAATAATCACATTTCTTAATGCCCTATCGTTCATGTCAAGAACCCGTTTCCAGACCACTCTTCTTACATCGATATTTAATTCATTACCACGATGAATGTGATTGTCTAGCATAGCTGCTAATGCATTATGTGCAGTTGTAATCGCATGAATATCTCCAGTAAAATGGAGGTTTATATCTTCCATTGGTACAACTTGTGAATAACCTCCACCGGCGGCTCCACCTTTTATACCCATCGTCGGTCCTAAAGATGGTTCTCTAAGGGCAATAATCGTATTTTTTCCAATCTTATTTAACGCCTGACCTAAACCAACTGTGACAGTGGATTTCCCTTCCCCTGCGGGTGTTGGATTAATGGCAGTAACTAAAATAACTTTCCCATTAGGTTTATCTTGAAGGCGGTCCATAATGGATAAAGAAAGTTTTGCTTTATAGTGTCCATATGGCTCCCATTCATCTTCCGAAAGCTGAAGTCTCTTTGTTAATTCCTTTATGGGCATCATTTCAGCAGCTTGTGCTATTTCAATATCTGATTTTACTTGTTGACTCATGTTTCCACTCCTTTTAACTGTTCACTTTGCTAAATTAGTTCTTTATCTAACTCTTGAATTAGACTTTCCTTTGTTAGTATACCAGTTTTTTTTAAGATAGCCCCTAATAAAATCATTCCGCTACTTGATTATTACCTAGCTTTTCTGTTAAACCACTTCCAAAATGTCCGGTAATCATTATTAGTTTTTTTAATAGTCGCTCCCCTCCCTATCCCAAACTTTATTATAAGCCAATAATGAAAACGCTTTCAACCTATAATAAATATAGTCATAAAAATGTTAAATTTATTTAGTTCAAAAAGGAAGTGCGCCTTTTTACGATAAGCATGCTCGTCGCTCGTCAGTTATGAGAAGAGCACTCATAACTGACTTTTAAAACATGCGACGGCTTAGCTTATCGTATTTATTTAGTTCAAAAAGGAAGTGCGCCTTTTTGAACTAAATAAAAAAAGAGCCTTTTTTTGTGGGCTCTGTTGTTATTTATGATATAAATTAATATCGTATTTATTTTTTAACTCGTGGTACTGTGAGATTCTTTTAACTTCTAGTTGGTTAGAGTTCCATATATCTGAAGCACGATCAATAACATCCTCTTTTAACTCCTCAAAATCCTTTTCAGCTTTCTCATACTTTTTTGACTTAACATCAAAGTAGTAAAAACAAAAGAATAAAACTGCTAACCAAACCACAATAATAATATCTGAAAGTAATAACGATAGGTAAGAGCTAACACTCTCACCTGACATCAATTTTAAAACAATATAAATTATCCCAGCTGCTAAAATGCCTAAAAACAACAGGCCCCATTTCATCATCGTTTTTTCTGCTTTCTCTTCCTTTTGCTTTGCCTCAATTAAGGCTTCAATAATGACTTCATGATATTCTTTTATTCCGTTAGAATCCCTTTCTATACTTGCCATATAGTAAATCCCCCTTGCATTTAGATACTACATTATATGCAAGTTAGACAAGTTATACATCCTTTATCCTATGAGTTTTTCTACCCAAATTGGATATGTGACAACAGCAGCTACGAGTAAAAGAAATAATATCAATAATATTCGTACAAGGGGAAATTGAACTTGTTTTTTCTTTTTATCATTTTTATTTTCTTTTCTTGTTTTCCCACTAAATTCACCTTTTGATTGATGAACTTCCTTTCTCGAAGGCAGGTTTAAAACATCCTGATAATCAACATCTAACGTTTCAAATTCAGTTTCTTCCTGCTTTTTACTAGCTAATTGTTTTTTTCTAAGTCTTACTTCACTACGTGGAGGATAATTTGCCAATTGTCCATCCCCTCCTTCTTTTAACTTCCTATTTCTGACCATTGTAAAGAAATAATCGATATTTAATACATAAACCTAGAAGCATATCTATTAGCATATGACAAATGATAACTGTTAATAAATTTTCAGTTAAATAAAATAGAAACCCTAAAAAGAAGCTTAAAAGAATTGTAAAGCTAAATAAAAAGTAATTGTGTAGATATCGAATGTGAATTAACGCGAAAATAAGTGAAGCAGGTATTATTCCAAAAGTGGTTTGTAATAATCCCCGAAACATGACTTCTTCTGATATTCCAACAATTAGGGAAATAAATCCAATGTGTAGTGGATGTCTTCCCTTAAATATTCGCTCATTAATACCTCCGTCATCAAACCATTTCCTTGGTAAAAATTTAGCTAGAATTAATTCAACCACTACTACAAATACCGCTGCAGTTATTCCAATAATTATATGATTCACATTCCATTGAATAAATGTAAAAGGGTATAACCAATTACCTGTTAGAATTCTACTTCCAATAAGGGCGAGTCCTAGCATAAGAAATTGAGTAAAATATAAATTTAATAACAACTCTTTATCTGTCAAATTTTTAATTATGTCTGCTTGTTTCATTTAGTAACCCCCTCCGGTTATAGGGCACTAATATATTCTCCAGTTCTTCCTGCCAAGATGCAAATGTATTCTCATCCTGTGAATAGTCATTCAAAGGATAATTTTCAATAGTTAAACCACAGTTAGAGCAGCACTTCTTTAATGTTCCGGTCATCTCTTCACCAAAGTATTGGAGAACCCCTTTTCTTATGCATTCCTTCCCATTTAATAATGATTCAATCTGGTAAAAATTATTCTCTTTATGTTTTCTTCTAGAAAGAAAATGTTGATACAGTTTCTTGAATAATTGGTCATTTACTCTTTCCATATGAATATGTTTATCATCTAAAGCACCAAATTTCCTGAAATAATATAAAAGCATTTTCCAACGAGTCTCATCAATAAAAAGAACCCGTTGTAATTCTTCCATAACTGAACTATCTACAAGAGGAGTGGTTGGATTCCACCCTTTGAGTACACTAAACCAAGTCTTTAACTCTCTTTCTGTAGGAAACTCTTGGTCGATAAATGCCATTGGTACAGCTCTATCTTCCTTTGTATAAAGTAATAAAGCTGTTGATTCTTGTCCGTCTCTGCCAGCACGGCCGATCTCTTGGACATATTGCTCAATGGACGGGGGAATATGTAAATGAATAACGCTTCGAACATTTGGTTTATTAATCCCCATTCCAAATGCATTTGTAGAGCATATATAATTTATTTCATTATTCAAGAACTGGTGTTGTATTAACAGTCGGTCCTCTTTCGTCATTCCCCCGTGATAAAAGGCTACATCAACATAACCCTTTTCTTTCATAGTTTCGGCCATAGCAACTGCTTCTTTTCGAGTAGAAGTATAAATAATTGCCGGCTTTACTAATCTCTTCAGGTGTTCAAAAAACAGGTCCAGTTTTTCTGTTTTATCAAATGCTTCAACTGTAATAAGTTTAATCTGTTTTCGGTTAACTGAAAAGCGATGAATAACTGGTTGCTCCATAGCCAATTTCTTAATAATATCTTCTTCCACCTGGGAAGTGGCTGTAGCTGTTAGTGCAAGACAGGGTGGATTACCAATTCGTTCCTTCACCTCATGGAGTCGTAAATAATCTGTGCGGAATTCATGGCCCCATTGTGAAATACAATGGGCTTCATCAACAACAAAAAGACCAATCTGAATTCCCGATACTCTCCGTATTACCAAATCATTTGTTAACATCTCAGGGGAAATAAATAAAATAGAGTTCTTATTTAAAGACCTTAAGATTCGTTTCTTTTCTTCAAATGTAAGTAACCCATTAAGCTGAACTACGTTTTTATCACCAGCAGCACGAAGCTGATGAACTTGATCTTCCATCAAGGATAGTAATGGAGAGACAACGATAGTCATTCCCTCCATTAATTTTGCTGGAAAATGGTAGCAAAGGGTCTTCCCTGCTCCTGTTGGTAAAATGGCTAATACATCCCTTTTACTAAGAACTGATTGGATGATTTCCTCCTGGCCCGGACGGAATTGATCATGACCAAACTTACTTTTCAATAATTCAGTTAAATTAATCATATTTAAATCTACCTTTGCTTCGTTAAGGCTAACCTAATTTGGAAATAACTTAATTGGGGTAATTGTTCCTTAATTAGCCTTAATTTTTTTGTCTTTAATTTACTTGCCACAGAAAGTACGTCCTTGATATGTTGATAAGTTAAATAAGGTTTGTAACTAAAATTTGGTTCATATAAAGCCAGTTCAATTAAATGATCTTCAATTGTACTATGCTTTAAACCCCTTAGCATTTTTACTTCTTCTATTGTTCGTCCTTGCTTAAGCAGTCTACTTGTTTCTTTGGCAGACTTAGTTACAAATTGGTGTTCATTAATACCGAATAGGAATTGGCTTAACATCGGGTAACTTCCTTGATTTCCCTTTACCGAAACAAAACATCGATGTAAAATAGCTTGAAAATGTATTCGAGCATATAATGGGTCATTTTGATAGGCTTCGGATAATTGTTTAAATGTTTTCCCTGTCCTCATAGGGCTCGTCAGTCGATTTACAAATAAATTCCCTTCCCTTTCTGGTAGATCAGTTAGGAAGTTGTACAAATCTAAGTGCAGTCTTTCTGCCAAGACTCTATAATTATTGGAATGATACTTAAACAATTGCTTTACCCACATTTGTGTTTCCTGATGGTAGCTTACTGGCAAAAAGGACGTTTGACCTCTATTAAGAAAAGAAAGGCTTTGAACAGTTAAGGATAAACGTTCCCATAAAAGGCCTGCAGAGCCATTCCATTCATATTTAGCACCATCATAACCTTCAGGTAATTGGAACTGTCTAGATAATTCACGACGCTTCCTTTCCCCACTTTCTGTAATTTTAATGGTTTCAGAGCCTTGAAAACAAATCCACCCCATGTCTTCAAGCTTTTTTAATCCTTCTGTATAATCCTGTCTGGTTAAAGCTTTTAAACTCCCTACATATTCCGAGCATTTAAACAAGTAAGCATCCTGAATCGTTTGGGCAGATCTTTTTCCCTTTAATAAATGATATATTCCGCCTATTGTTCTTTGTTCATTTATGTAATTAATTAACTGTAACATAAGCCAATTGAAACAATTCATATTAATTACCCCTTTTTATCGACAAATCTATACATTTATTATAAGTGACTGTTTCCTTTCCATCTACTAAAATCCTGTTTTTATAGGTACGGTCATTAATATTTTTATTGAAATGTAACATGGGAACAATTACAATAAAATAGAAAGAACATTCTTCACAAAAGGAGCGTTCTTTAACACATACCCTTTAAAGAATAAATAAAGAGAGAAAAAGGGATTCTATAATTATTTCAATGGGAGGTTTTTTTGTTATGGCAAAGTACACAATCGTAGACAAAGACACTTGTATTGCATGTGGAGCTTGTGGTGCAGCAGCTCCAGACATTTATGATTATGATGATGACGGTATCGCGTTCGTAATCCTTGATGATAACGAAGGTACAGCAGAGGTTCCTGAAGAGCTTTATGAAGATATGGAAGATGCATTAGACGGCTGTCCTACAGATTCCATTAAGATTGCTGACGAGCCATTTGATGGCGATGCCTTAAAATTCGAATAAATTTAATTAAATAACCACCGAGTTTCGGTGGTTTTTCCTTTTTCAAAAAATAAAGGCACATTCATCGCGATGCCCTCTCATTTACTAAAATCTTTTTTTAAAATAATCCGATCCTTTTTAACTTCAACCCAACCTTCTTTTTCCCATTTTTTTAATTGCCTACTGACCGTTTCCCTTGTTGACCCGATAATATTGCCAATTTCTTGATGTGTTAAACGGACAGTTCCTCCTTGTGCCTCCTGTAAGTGAGCCATTGCACCAGCCAATCTAGACTCAACGTTAAGAGATAGTATCTCGTTTAATTTCTTTTGAAGGTAAATGATTTTTTTATTCATCACTTGCATCATTCGAAAAGCTAGCTCTGGATTATTTTTAATTAATCGCTCAAAACCATCGATAGGAATAGTCATTACAGTAACATCTTTTTTAGCTTTAGCGGTACCAGGATAAGGTGATTGATCAAAAAAACCTGTATGTGGAAAGATTTCTCCCTCTCCTAAAACATTGATAAGGCTTTCCTCACCAGACTCTGTAAGCTTACTAATGAGTATGGTCCCTTTTCCAAGGATATAAATATGTGTTTTAGGGTCCCCTTCCCAAAACAAAATCTCTTTATCCTTTAGATTTTTCACTCTGCTCATTTGCAGTATTGGGTTTAATTCCTTTTCGTCTAACCCTTCAAAAAATGGTATTTCTAATAAATATTTTCCCCAAGCTTTCATTATTTTCTCCCCTAGCAAAAAATAACCAGGACCAAACTGGGACTGGTTATTTTTTATTATTTATCAAATAACTTTTGTTCGACACCAACTATATGAGTCATCATTTTTTTATAAGCTTCCTTTGAATTCTTATTTTTAATTGCCCCAAAGATCTCCAAATGCTCATTGTATAATTCGTTCATTTTTCTATCATCGGAATATATCAAGTAATACCTAGCTTCTTTCATGGATTCCTTAATTGTTTCTGAGATCGTTTCCATAAGACGATAGAGCATTTTGTTTTTTGTAGCCTTTACTACTGCCATATGAAAGTCTATGTCTGCTTTTTCTCCTAGTTCACCATTACCTTCAGCCTGTTTCATTTCATTTAATATTTCCTCCATTACAGCAAGGTCTTCTTCCGTTCTATTTAAAGCTGCTAAGGAGGCAGCCCCCGTTTCATTCAGCTTTCTCACTTCATATAGATCTAGCAGATCCTCTTGGAGCATCACTAATGGAATCATCGTTTTTGTTAAATCAATTTCTGTTTTTTTAACAAAAGTACCTTCTCCCTGTCTTATTTCAATTAGGCCCATAGCCTTTAAAGCACTAAGTGCTTCACGAACTGCAGATCTCCCCACATTGAAGTCCTCCGCTAGCTGCTGAACGGATGACAAACGGTCACCTGGTTTATATTCTCCATTTTTGATCATTTCTGTAAGTTGTTCTGCAATGATTTCATATATTTTTTTAGACTTCACATGCTTAATCAACCTGGCAACCCCTTCCTTCCAAAACAAAACGATAAAAAGGTCAAAAACTAACTACAATAGTTAGCATTAAATAATTTTACTACTTAAGCGACATAATTAGATCTCTTTTATATTATTTCACTTTACTCTTGTTTTTTCAATAACAGATGACCGTTTAACGTATTCCATTATAATCTAAGACCCTCTAAAGCTAGAAGTACATTATTGGACCATATTTCTCCATAGGCACGGAAGGGTAATGGATTTGTTCCTACTCCTACTTCTATAGTAAATCCAGGTCTTCCAGTTTCTTGAATAAACCAATCCTTATAGCCTGCATCACTATCTGCAGTTCTTATTGGAACATATGAGCTTTTTAGTGATAATCGTTCTACCATTTCCTCACTAATTCTTGGCTCCATTCCACGATATCCCCAGTAAATCATTTGTCCTTGAGAATGGAAAGCTAGTACGTAAGCAAAATGAGTCTCTTTTGTCAGCGTATAAACGGCTCTTGCTTCTGGTTCCGTCAACGGGGCCGTTCCACTGTAGTGACGTGGCCAAGGTTCACGGGGGCTTTCATCTGCTTCCTTCTTCCAACCAGCAGGCCATTGATGGTTTAAGTCAACCCCTCTTACATTTGCCGACCAATGATCGAACGTACTTGCCCCTTTATTTGTATAATTAATTAAGTCATAATAAGGGTGACCTGGATAATTTCCTTGTTGTACTAAGGTTATCCCATCAGGATTTACCATTGGAACTACATACAAAGTAATATCATCGAATAATTCACTTAAATCCACACCATAAAATAATTTCTTCTGATCATTGGATTCCTCTAGAAGGTAATTTACCCATTCACACAAAAATTTGCTTGTCATCCATTCATTTGCATGCCATCCCCCTGAATAAAATATCTTTTTATTTCCCCTACCTACCTTTAATAGATAAAGAGGTTTTTCAAGTACACTATAACCTATAACACTCACTTGTAAAGGAAGCTTACTTTTCTTGTTACTCCATTTTTTAATATAGGCTTCCACATCTTTATGTGAAAATTCCTTCAAGCACTCTCCTAACCTTTCCTCTCTTTTTTCACCGACATTTTTTGCAGGTACAAGAAGCTTTTCCCCCGGGATAATATAAGATTGTTCATTCATAATCTGAGGATTTACATCTAATATGTCTTTTACATATATGTTGTGCTCCCATGCCACTTTATGCAATGTATCTTCTTCTTTTACTATATATCGTTTCATTATTTCACACCCCTTTTCTTCATATCTCTAAAAATCTATGAAGAAATTTAAATAATAATGAATCATAAAAAGGCTGTACCAAAAGGTGGCCTTTTGGTACAGCCTTGTTTTGAATCGCCCATTCATGTCAATGGTTGCATTTTCATTTTTCCTTTATTAAAGGTAGCTATTGAACTGTACCCAATACTTTTAGCAAAATCAACAGCCCTATCGTATTCATAACCCACATGTTCCGGTTCATGAGCATCAGAGGATAATACTATTGGAATATTTTTATTGAAACACATTTGAAGAAGTTCAGGGTCAGGATACATTTCTCCAATAGGCTTCCTTAAACCTGCAGTACTTATTTCGACACATGTTTTGGATTTAGCTAATGCATCTGTGGCCCTTTCATATTGTTCCAATAAAAAGTCCTTATCTTTTGGTATGTATCCAAAAATTTTTACTAAATCTAAATGTCCTACAATATGGAATAGATTGGATTCCGCCAATGTAACAATCTGATCATAATATTTTTCGTATACATCTTTTACATCCCTTATTTCCCATTCTTTTCTATACTCTGCAAGATCGATACCAAAGTCTCCTACCCAGTGTACACTGCCTATAACATAATCAAAATCATAGGATTGTATAAACTTTTCCATTTCTTTATGCTTGCCTGGGGTATAATCCATTTCAATAGACATTTTTAAATTATAGCCTTTCTCCCATGCCTGATGAAAAAGGGATACATAGTCATTCATATCGTAATACCGTCTTTCATCAACCCATGGATTTCTTAATATATCCTTTGTTTGATAGAAATGATAGGCATGCTCTGATATGCCGAACTCTTCAATCCCCTTTTCCTTTGCCTCATGAAGAAATCTCTCTAAATAATCTAAAGTTAATGTTCCCTTTTCTAAATGATTGTGATAATCCGATCTCATGTCCTCTCCTCCACTTCTTTATTTAACACGTTATATATTACCATAAAACCGGTACGTACATATTCATTCTTTATATAAATACAATTGTATTGTTTTTTATTTATATGGTAAAGTTGTAACTAGTCCAACTAAAATTAATGGTCTTCAAAAAAGCTCCGTTAATGGGCAGTGTTGATTTTCGATCATGTTGATTGAAGCGGAAGGTACGAGCGGTACTAGCAAGTTTTTTTAGGACAAGTAATCGCTGACGCAGGACGTGGGCTGCCTTTAGGCGTTATTGGAGTACCTAAAGCGAAAATCAACATAAAGTTTAACAGAGCTTCAAAAAATGAAAGGTGGAAGTATGAATGGTTATAATCAAGCGGAATCTTCTGCTTGCAATGTCAATTCTAGCGATGTTAGTAATGGCAGCATGTGGAAACAATCAAGATGAGGGAACTACAGATACAACTGATGGACCTGGGGAAGTAGTTGCCACTGTTAACGGCGAAGAGGTTTACGAACGTGACCTTATGTTAATGCTTCAACAGCAATTAGGTATGTTTGGGATAGATATTGAAGCGGAAGAAAACCAGGAAATTGTTGATCAGTTTAAGCCTATGATTTTGGATCAATTAGTTCTTGAAAGAATCCTCGTGCAGGAAGCAAACACTCAAAATATTGAAATACCGGAAGAAGAGGTTGACATTTATTTTGAGCAGATGCGATCCCAAGCTCAATTACCTGAAGGTGAAACGTTTGAGGATGTTTTAGCTGCTCAAGGTTACACGGAAGAGCAATTACGTTTGGAAATTGAAGAAATGTTAATGGTGGAAAATTTATTAAGACTTGAACATCTTGACACCTCTGACTATGCTGTCACAGAAGAGGAAACAAGAGAATATTACGATGAATTGTTAGTAGAATACGGGGACGAGCTAGAAGAATTCGAAGTTATCCAAGATGAACTAGCCCTAAGCTTAAAGCAAGGAAAATATATTGAAGATCTACAAGCAAGAGCTGAAATAGAAACATTTATTTAAAAGATTGTTATCGCAAAATTTGTTGTATTTAAGAAGCTTGGAGAAGCGGAAGGCGGTGACTCTAACGTCGAGTAATCGCTGACGCAGGACGTAGGCTGCCTTTAGGCGTAATTGATCCGCCTGTAGTGTATCCAAGCTAACTATATTCTTCTGAAAACAACATGTTTTCTGCGACAAATAATATCCCAGTAGCAAACAAAAGCTGCGCCGGAACAATCTATTAGAAAACAGCGATAAAAAATAGAAGTGTGCCGAAAGTCTACCTTTTAGACAAACGACACACTTTATTTTTAATTAATTATCTTGCGAAAGGTGATTAGATCCCTTCTTATATTGGACATCTTCTTTCTTTGACCGAGCATTTACTGCACGTGCCGCTGCAAAAAAGAAATCAGATAGGCGATTTAAATATTTAATTGCAAAAGGTGGCAGTTCGTTAGTATCGTTTATGTGCAGGACTTGCCTTTCTGCCCTTCTTGCGATTGTACGACAAACATGTAAATAAGCACCTCCTTGCTCACCTCCTGGTAGAATAAAGGATTGCAAGGGTGGGGCTTCCTCCCAATATGTATCAATTCTCTTCTCTAAGTATGTTACATATTCTTCCTTTGTTGCCCATTCCTTTTTTTCTTTTACATTAGCAAGATCTCCCCCCAAGTCAAAAAGCTCATGCTGAATCTTCATAAGATCTTTTCTTAAATCCTCATAAATTGAATTGTTTAAATTGGCGACCGCTAATCCTATAAAGCTATTTAACTCATCTGTCGTTCCATATGCTTCTACCCTTAGGTCTGTTTTTGAAACTTTTTTCCCAATTAACTGAGTTTCTCCTTTATCACCATTTCTCGTATAAATCTTCATAATAAGCCCCCTTTGTTAACTATATTCGACCTATCTCTGTCTCCATTATACATTAATAAGTTTACTAGCAGATACCATCATAACACTCATATTGTTTAAGAGAAAATTTAAATGTAGAATAGGAGAAGAAAAGGGGGAGATGAAGAATGAGTATTGAAGAGCATAAAAAAGAAGCACCTACAACTGTAAATTGTATGATATTAACAGTATCAGATACACGAACAAAGGAAACGGATAAAAGTGGTCAATTAATTAAACAGATGCTTACGGAAAATGGACATACCATAGTAGAGCATGAAATTGTAAAAGATGATTACTCCGCAATACAGAATATAATCCGTAAAGCAGATCACAATCAAACAATAGAAGCATTAATAATTAACGGTGGTACAGGAATTACCTTTCGGGATACAACATATGAGGCTGTTTCCAGTATGCTTGACAAGGAGCTTCCTGGATTTGGCGAACTGTTCCGTTATTTGAGCTATGAGAAGGATATAGGACCTGCAGCTATGCTTAGCCGTGCCACAGCAGGTGTTCGGGGAAAAACAGCAGTATTTTCTACTCCCGGATCATCAGGTGCTGTCAAGCTTGCAATGAGAGAATTAATTCTCCCTGAACTAACTCATTTTATGAGAGAAATTTACAAAGATTATAAGTAACATTATAAAAAAACAGGCGATTTTTTTACCGTTCGCCTGTCTTTTTACAATTATTTAGAGTAATATGGAAATGGTTTCGATTAACCCCATACCCTTTTCTTTATTGTTCCCTGTGGAACAAGATCTTTCTGCTTGTTTAGTCAAAATCATTCATGGTCATAGGGTAAAAAGACGGAAAATGTCGTACCTTCATTTATTTTACTATGTGCAGAAACTTTTCCATTATGGGCTTCTACAATATTTTTAACAATTGCAAGTCCTAAGCCTGTACCTGATCTACCACGAGTTCTCGCTTTATCAGCCTTGTAAAATCTTTCAAAAACAAAAGGAAGGTCTTCTTCCGGAATTCCAGATCCCGTATCTTGAATATCTATTTTCACACCGTTGTGAAAGCTTTCAACACGCAACGTGACTTTTCCATCCTCAGATGTGTGACGTATAGCATTATCTATGAGATTTGTTAATACTTGTTCTACACGATCCGCATCTGCAAGAATCGTTTTTTCAATCTCATAAATTTCATCTACTAACTCAATTCGGTGTTCTTTAGCTACACCTTGGAATTTGCGCAAAACCCGCTTACAAAATTCAGATATGTTTATGGCCTCAATATCTAATTGAATATGTCCTGCTTCCATTCTTGCTAAATCTAATAGTTCATTCACGAGTCTTCCCATACGCAATGACTCATCATAAATGATTTGAGCCATTTCCGTTTTTTCTTCTTCGGTTTCAGCTATTCCGTCAATAATTGCTTCACTGTACCCTTGGAGCATGGAAATGGGAGTTCGAAGCTCATGAGAAACATTAGCTATGAAATCCTTTCTAAGCTTATCATGTAATCGTTCTTCAGTCATATCACGAAGTACTGCAACGGCACCTCGTACATACTGTTGGTCGTATAAAGGCGTCATTAATATTACCCAACTGCGGCCTTGAACGTCCACTTCACCCATTTGTTCCTTTTCTTCCTCCACAACCTTATTAAAAATCTCTTGCAGTTCCTTTGGGAGGTCTCCAGATTCTTCCACCTCATAGCCTTGTTCATATAGCCATGCTCCAATAAATTCATTAGCAGGAGGATTCGTAACCATCACTGAACCTTCACGATCTAGTGTAATTACACCATCAGCCATAGATATTAATATCCTTGATAGCTGTTCTTTTTCTTGATTCAAGGCATTTAAGTTCGTATTTAAAGCCCTGGCCATTCTATTAAAGGCAATCGCCAATAAACCTATTTCATCGTTCGTTAGAATAGGAACCTTCATATCAAAATTCCCTTTAGCCACCTCTAAAGAAGCCCTTCTCATCCTTCTTAAAGGAGAAGTGATTCTCGTAGTTAAGAAGAAAGCAAATATTGTGGTTAATACGATAGCTATGCCTGCCGATAGAAAAATAATATTCTTCGTTTGACTTGTTGCCCTCTCCACTACTTCAAGGGATTGATATAAGTATAGGGAAGCATTATCACTTTCAGAGATATCTAATGGAATTCCAACTACCATTACTGCACCCGAAGTTTCATCATCATCTAATGGAAGTGAAAAATCACCTTGTGTAACAATGGTTTCCCTCTCATTAACAACCTGAGCAAGGCTTTCGTCCTCAAAGAATACACTAGTTGGAAAGTTTTCCTCGACCCCTTCCGGAGCAAATAAATAATGCTCCCCATCTAAAATAATGACTGCTTTTGTTGCATATGTCTCAGCGATCGTCTGACTGATAGACAGGGCTGCCTCTCCAGTATCCTCATTCTCCAACAACGTTGCAATTAATGTGGCATGATTCATTAAATGACTTTCTGCTTGGTCCGTGTGAAAACGCTCAAAGTATTGTAAGAGCATAATTGTCAATATGATTAATACAACAGATACTAAAAGAAGAATGGTAAGCCAAAGCTTACCAACAACACTTCTCCAAAGCCACATTACGCTTTCACAGCCTCAAATTTATATCCGACTCCCCACACGGTTGAAATCATGTTAGCAGCTTCAGGAGACACCTTATTTAACTTTTCTCTAAGCCTCTTTATATGTGTATCAACTGTTCTTAAATCCCCAAAAAACTCATAGTTCCATACATCCTTAAGGAGTTGCTCCCTAGCGAATACTTTATCAGGTGATTGAGCTAAATATAGTAATAGCTCATACTCTTTCGGAGTAAGGTTTATATGCTTCCCATCAGCTGTTACACGATGAGCATCGTTGTCAATTGTTAAGTGCGGGAAAACTAATACATCCTTACTCGTTGTTTCTGTCTGCAAGAACTTAGTAGAAGACGAACGACGTAATAATGCTTTTACTCGTAAAACTACCTCTCTAGGACTAAATGGCTTAACAATATAATCATCAGTACCAACCTCGAAGCCTTGTACACGATTGGCCTCTTCCCCTTTTGCCGTAAGCATAATGATCGGTGTTGCCTTATGTTTTCTAATCTCTTCACATACTTCTAATCCATCAATACCAGGCATCATCAGGTCTAAAATAATTAAATCATAATCTACTTCTAATGCCATTTTTAAAGCCTTTTCCCCGTTTTCAGCGTCATCCACAGCATACTCTTCCCGTTCTAAATACATCTTTAATAAACGGCGAATTCTTTCCTCATCATCAACTACAAGAATATTAGCTTCTTGTGACATTAATATTCCCCCTCGTCATTACCATAGCCTATTAACTATTTTAAATACAATAGGCTAGGATATACCCCTTAATTGTATCATCATAGTAGAATGTATAATATGTTTAATTAAACATATTAGAAAAATTTTGTTAAATATAGACAAAACTCTCTGTTTTATAAAGCGTAGGAATGTAATCCTGCAATGACAAGATTCACAAAGATTAAGTTAAACATAATGAGGGCAAAACCTATTACACACATCCAAGCACTTTTTTCTCCATGCCATCCCCTCGATAACCGAAGATGTAAATAAGCTGCGTAAAATAAGAAGGTAATTAATGCCCAGACTTCTTTAGGATCCCACCCCCAAAATCTTGTCCAGGCAATTTGCGCCCATATCATGGCAAAGATTAATCCCCCTAAAGTAAAAATAGGGAACCCAATAGCGATTGCACGATAGCTTAGCTCATCGACAGATTGTGGATTTACGTTCTTTAATAAAGGTTGGATTGCTCCTCCAATAGGTTTTCTAAAAATAAGCCTTAAGACAAAGTAAAGGAGTAGTCCTCCCAAAAGGGACCAAATTACTGTATTTAGATCATCACTACGGATGATAGCAGGAGCAGAAATCCATGGATCGAACCGATTTACAGTAATAAGCTGCCCCTCGTTTGGTCCAATTAGTGCCGGCTTATTATATTCCACGACAGCTTCATTTCCTCTTTCATCAACATAATTGAACACTGCCTCATATTCAGCAAAGGAAAAGCCAATCACTAACAAAATATACGCCACAAAACTTAATAAAGTAAATAGGATAAACTCCAAACCTTTTACCTTATTAGACGCTTTTGTAAAATCAATTACTCTTATTAAATAAAGAAGTCCGCCAGCAAAGCCGATTGCCAAAATACCTTGTCCTATTGCCACTGTAATAACGTGAATAGTTAGCCATTCTGACTGAAGGGCAGGTATTAAAGGCTGTACCTCCCTTGGAAACATGGATGCGTAAGCAATAATTAACATCACTACTGGCATTGTGAAGAGTCCTAAGTAATTATTCCGATAGATTGGATAGATTATTACAAAGGCTAATGCCATACAAATCCCAAGGAATGTCGTATACTCAAACATATTACTAACAGGGGCATGTCCGATGGCATACCATCTAATAGCAAAATAAGCTAGTGAAGTTATTACCGCTAAGATCGAAACAATATATCCTATAGGTCCAGACCTATTTTTTTCAATCCCTTCTTTATTTTTAAACTTCCTTCCTGTAATGGAAACCCAAAATAAAATTGTAGCGGCTAAATATAAAAAAAATGAAACATGCAGAAAATTACTGCTTAGTTGAACCATTGTTATCCTCCACTCCTTCAATCTCCTTCGACCGTTCGTTAAGGTTCTCCTCTGTTTGGTCAATAGGCATTGGGATTGCTGTATTCTTGGTTATAGCTTGAAAATCATTCTTGAGGGCATGCCAATTTTTATTTGCATGTCCTGCTACCCATATTTCTCCATCTCGGTTTTGAAGCCAAATTCTACGATGATTCCAATAGGAGCCTTGTACTAAACCGATCATGAAAATTATCCCGCCAATTGATAATATAGGGATTGTTCTATCCTTTCGAATGGTTAAGGCTGTTACATTTCTCATTTCAACGTCAATCATACGGATACGATAATCGTTTTCTCCATTTAACTCTTCATTAATTTGAATACCTACTAAGCTAATTTCTCCTTGATCCTCATCAGGGTCCATCTCAGGTGTAAATACCTCAAATATAATACGAGGATTATCAGGAATACGATTTAATGTCGTAGGTTCACGATTGTCATTAATAACAAAGTTAGGGAAATACTCCATAATCTCTATTCGATATCCATTTTCAAATTCATATACCATTTCTGGATCATACAAATTAACAGTAAATTCAATTTCCGATAAATCTTCCTCATTAGCTTCGTCTACGGCTTCTATAGTAAACGTAAATTCTGCAAGTTCATTGAGTTTGTAATCCACTTGGTAAAGAGCGAACTCTCCAAAGGTTAGTGGGTCATTTACACGAATGTAATGATGCTTCACTTCTTCTAATTCCGGTTCAGATCCAATAGCGTTCGTTGACGTTCTTCTTAATAACGTTGCTGAGGTTTGAAACTTCTGTACGACTGGTGCGCCTGCCCGTTCTAATGATTCACGATACAATTCGTCATCTTCATCGTATAATACTACTTTAAATTCTTCATTTCTTAGGAAATACTCTCCGTCTGTCCCTTTAATAACGACTTCCTCTCCATCACGAACCCATATATGCTCGTCCAGATACATTTCCGGGAAAAATCTAAGCATACATCCAATTAAAAAGATAATTAATCCAATATGGTTAACATATGGGCCCCACCTAGAGAATCGGCCTTTTTCAGCAAGAATATTTCCATTATCCTTACGTATATTATATTTTTTCTTTTTTAATATTTCTTCCGCTTGAGCGAAAGATTCCTCTATATTCTCTATTTGACCTGACTTAGCAAAAAGCTTTTGTCTTTCTAGGAATTTGGTATGTCTTGTAATTCGCTGAGTTTTTAATGCACGATACAGTGGAACAAAACGGTCCAAACTACAAATGACTAGTGAAATTCCTAAAGCGGCAATTAACGCCATATACCACCAAGAGGTATACATATCGTGAAGTCCTAACTGATAATAAAGCTTCCCAAAGGTACCATATTCATTTTCATAAAATTGACTTGCCCTTTCTCCCGGTGGAAGATACATTTCTTGAGGGAGAATTGTCCCTAAAGAGGATGCGAGTAATAATAATACAATGATCCAAATCCCAACTTTAACAGACGAAAAAAAGTTCCAAATTTTATCTACTATTGATTTTTTATAAGTTTGAGACCTTCTAGCTACACCTTCATAACGCATGTCCGCTACTTGGCCGTCGTCCTCTATTAAAGGTTTTCCACATGACTCACATAAATAAGTACCAAAAGGGTTTACATGGCCACATTCACATTTTACGTTTTCCATTTGTATCCCCCATTAACTTCCTGGTATTAAGCGATCTAAAGATTCTAATACTTGCTCCTCTGTTTTAGCTCCAAGTTGACGTTCCATTACTATACCATTTTCATCTATTAAAAACGTTGTTGGCAAGGTTGCCACACCATAAGCATTAGTAACAAGATTATTCCTGTCAATAAATAAACGATAATTAATGTCAAATCGTTGCTTATGTCTTTCTACTTGAACTTTAGACTCATTTACATTCACAGCTACAATTTCTACACCTTTTTCTCTATAGTCCTCGTAATGATCACGTAAATACTGCATTTTTTGTCGACAGAAACTACAATATGTAGCCCAAAAATTCATATATACACCTTTACCCTTTAAATCATTTAATTCAATAGGGTTATCTTCTAAATCTCTTAAAACAAAGTTTGGGGCAACGTCCCCTTCATCTACTAATCCCCGTTCCGTCGAAAAATGGCTCCAAAAGGTGTATCCAATTGCCGCAACCATGACGATTAATATCACAGAACGGATAATAAGTCTTTTCTGTTTCATCCTTCTCCCCCATTTTACTTTTTAAAGATAATTTTATGTTACCACTATATCCACATTGTTAATAGGTGTTGGCCATTGGTAATTGTGAACATTATGTGACAGCCAATTCCCTTAATTGCTTTACCTCATGTGGTTTTAACTCCCGAAATTCACCAGCATTTAATCCCTTCAAGTTTAAAAAGCCATATTGCTCTCGTTTCAATTTTATTACAGGATGACCAATGGCATCAAACATACGCCTAACTTGACGATTTTTCCCTTCTCGAATGGAGATTTCCACAATGGATGTATTTTTCTTTTTATCCGTACGAGTTACCTTCACCTTTGCGGGCGCTGTTTTCCCATCCTCTAAATGTATTCCCTTCTCTAACTTTTTTAAAGTTTCCCTCAAGGGTATTCCTTCTACTTTTGCAATATAAGTTTTATAAACCTTATACTTCGGGTGCATAAGCATATTTGCAAAATCTCCATCATTGGTTAATAGTATAAGACCTGAAGTATCAGAATCTAATCTTCCAATTGGAAAGATTCTTTTATCCGTTGGAATAAAATCTGTAACCACTTTTCTACCGTGTTCGTCGCTTACACTAGAAATTACTCCAGTCGGCTTATAAAGTAAAAAGTACACTGGTTCTTCCTTGTCAAGGGGCACACCATCAACCACTACTTTGTCGTGTTTCATATCAACCTTTGTTCCTAGTTCCTTTATTTGTTTCCCATTCACATAAACCCTGCCGTCTAAAATCAATTGCTCCGCTTTTCTTCGGGAGGTAATGCCAGATTGTGCAATAACCTTTTGTAACCGTTCCAAGAACCTCACCTCGAGCTCATTATTTTATATCAATTACTATTTTCGTCGAAAAAATAACTTTTTCAAACGTTTATTTTATCTTTTTTTTTATTCCGTTACAAATAAAAACAACTAAAAAGGTGAGTCTAAAGGTATATTTTTAACCTTTAGACTCACCCTTAAATTAAATTATTACAAGAAAATTAATGATACAATAATTATTGAAGCAAGAACACCAATAATATCTGCTAATAATCCTACTTTTAGGGCATCCCCCATCTTTCTTATCCCAACTGCCCCGAAATAAACTGTTAGGACATAAAAGGTGGTGTCAGTACTTCCTTGCATAGTTGAGGCTAGTCTCCCGATAAACGAGTCGGGGCCATGAGTGGCAATCAAGTCACTTGTCATTCCTAGTGCTCCTGTCCCTGACAGAGGTCTAATTAGAGCTAGTGGAACAATGTCTGCTGGAATCCCTATTGCCTGTAACATTGGTCTCATAAGGGAAATAAAAAATTCCATAGCTCCAGATTCTCTAAAAACGGTAATGGCAACGAGCATTCCAACTAAATATGGAATTATTGAAAAGGACATTTGTACCCCTTCTTTTGCCCCTTCTACAAAGGTTTCATAGGTTGGTACTCTTTTTAACGTTCCTGCTACGAGTACTAATGCGATAATTGTAGGGATGATCCAAATAGAAATGGTCGTTACCCACTCCATAGTGCTTCACATCCTTTTTCTCATTCTTCTATAATAGAAAAATCGATCCACTAATATGGCACCCATTGTAGAACAGGCGGTAGCTAAAATGGTTGTTCCGACTATTTCTGTGGGAGACACGGATCCATATTGAATTCTAATGGAGATGACTGTCGTTGGTATTAGTGTAATGCTTGCTGTATTAATTGCTAATAATGTAATCATGGAACGGCTTGCTTCGTCTTTTCCCCCATTTAATCGTTTTAACTCTTCCATTGCCTTTATGCCCATTGGAGTAGCAGCATTTCCTAACCCAAACATGTTTGCACTCATATTTGAAAGGATATAGCCCATTGCAGGATGGTCCTTTGGAATGTCCGGAAAAAGTCTTCGAGCTATGGGTTGTAGTAATCTACTTAAACCCTTTAAAAGACCGGCCTTCTCCGCAATCTTCATTAGGCCCAGCCAGAAAGTAAGGACACTTATTAATCCAATACATATAGCAACGGCTTCCTTTGCCCCTTGAAATATGGCTTCATTCACTTTATCCATTGTCCCGTTAATACCAGCAAAAACCAGTCCGATCACAAATAGGGTAACCCATATAATATTAACCACCAGTTCTCACTCCTGTAGCCATAAACAACTGCTCCAACCACTTTTTCCAAAAGGGTTTCTTTTCCACTATTGTTTCTATATACCTCAATGGGACAGTACCAATAACCTCTTCCCCTAACTCAATTTGGATGGTACCAATTGGATACGGATGACCTTCCTCTTCCCACCGATTATCTGCAGGAGGACGGTATAAAACTAACCTGCTTTTTACCGCATCCATCTCCTCTTTTGTCAATGGGTATTCAAAGGAGTACTCTGCAGTAATTTTACCCTTATAATATTCATCTGGTATTCCGTTGACTTTTCCTTTCTCAATGATTGAAACTACCTCAAAGGTATTGAATCCCCATTCGAATAAACTCATATGGTCATTCCAATCACTCGGGGCATTTATTGTCACAGCTATCAAATCAACACCATTATCCTCTGCTGTTGAGACCAATGTTCTTTTCGCACGTTTCGTATAGCCTGTCTTTCCACCAGTAGATTTACTATATAGCTGAGTAAGTAATCGATTTTTATTATTAAAAACACGTGGGTGTTCATCTTTATTAATGGACCGATAGGATGATGTACCTGCAATTTCCCTATATTCCTCATTTTTCATTGCATACCTTGTTAGTAATGCCATATCATATGCTGTTGAATAATGTTCCTCATGATCATCTAATCCGTGGGGATTAGCAAAAGCCGTATTATTCATACCTAATTCATTTCTTTTTTCATTCATCATGAAAACAAATCCTTCTAAGCTCCCTGCAACATGCTCTGCTATGGCAACTGCTGCATCATTACCGGAACGGAGCATCAAACCGTATACTAAATCACGGAGTTTAATTTTTTCCCCTCCAACCAAATATATTGACGACCCTTCAGTTCCCTCTGCATTTGTAGAAATGGTAACCCATTCGTCCATTTTTCCTGATTCAATAGCCAATATGGCTGTCATTATTTTTGTAATACTTGCAATTCTCATTGGGGTGTGTGCATCTTTTTCAAAAAGAATCCGCCCGCTCTCCTGTTCCATTAGTATAGCTCCTCGTGCAGAAACCCCCCCTGGATATGTAGCGGCATCGCCAATATTTATGTTTGAATAAAAAAAGATTACAGTTACAAAAATAATAAATACTTTTTTTCTCATAATTTTCCTCCGCAATTTCTTTTTGTACAAGTCTATGCAGAGGTTACTAATATATGTCCAACCTAAGGAAGAAGAGTGACTTAAAAACACAAAGAGACCCAAAGAAAATCTGACTTCCGATTCTCCATGGGCCCTTTTTACTTCTTTTATTAAATTTCATCCTTTTGGTTTAAAGATGAGCGCGGCCATAAAACTGAATATAATCGCAGCTGAAATACCAGCACTTGTTACTTCAAAAATACCGGTAATAATACCAATAATACCATAGTTATTTGCCTCAGCTAGTGCACCCTGTACTAAAGAGTTACCAAAGCTTGTAATAGGAACAGTTGCTCCTGCGCCCGCAAAATCAACTAGCCTTTCATAAAGACCAAAGCCTTGTAACACTGCCCCAGAAACAACTAACGTACTCATTGTATGAGCAGGGGTTAATTTCATTACATCCATTAATATTTGACCAATTACACAAATAATACCTCCAACAATAAATGCTGTGACAAAAATCATGTGGTTCCCCCTCCCTGCTATGAACGAATAATTTTTAACCCTTCATATCTTTTTCAATTTTCTTTAACTTCTCTGACAGTTGTTCCTTCGTTATTTTTCCTTCTTTTACTTGCTTTTCCAAAGAAGATATTTCTTGATCTAATTTCTTATCAGTGGAGACATGGATGTTTCCTTTCTCTTCAACGGATTTTGCCCTTTTATGTGCATTTTGACGGATTTCCTGTAAAAATAGACGATCAAAACCCGTTACCGTCAAAGTTATATAAACATCCTTGTCCAAGGAAATTGCCCGGACATTATCCACTTCTTTCATTTTAGATATTTCCGTTTTAATTTCATTTGCTAACTGCTGTGAAACTGTTGGTTTTTTTTCAGTAGTGGATAGGGCTCTCTGTTCACCTTCCGCTGTTTCACATCCGATAAAAAGCAATCCACATAAGAAGAACATACAAAAAGTAATACCCCATTTCTTCATACGTTTGCCCTTCCCCTTCCTTGAGTAATTTTCTAAGATGAAGCAAAATTATATGTAATGTGTTGAGTTTTGACAATTAAATCTTCATAAAAAATTTATCGTGATATTATCATGTGTTTTCCCATTTTTTCTTATGCAGCAAAGCGCAACTTCCTTTTACTGGAAGTTTTAAAAAAAACGATTATACTTGAAATATATATTTGTTATCATAAACAGGAAAGGAGGATTCACATTGGAAGTTATAATACTAGGAGGTATAGGGGTAATATTATTGTTCCAATTTATAATAATTTTATTTGTCCTAAATGTGAGAAACAACATATTGAAACATAATAATAAAAGTAATAATCGGAGCTCCAAATTGGATCGTCAGTATTGGAAAAATGAAGTGAGACGTACAGTAGAATTACAATGTATGATGGTACGAAATGCTATTCAAAAACAGATAGTAGATATTCATATGAAAGAAATTCAAATCGCGCCTAGGTCCTTATCTATTCCTTATAAAACATTAGAGGAAATTTATACAACTGAACAATTAGAAATAATTGTTGAATTTTGGCAATCCTATAATGAATACTTAAATAAATATTGGTTAACTTCATCCCAAAATATCAAATCTACTTTTCCTCAACAACAGGTCAGCCAATTAGTCGCTTCATCCAAGCAATTGACATATCAAATGAATCAATGGATTGAAAAAATTATGGACGAAACAGAAAAAAATTCTTAAGAACAAAAAATATTACAAATGGGTGAGGTAAAGACAATGAACACTAACTTTACTGCATTAACGATTGAACTTGTGGTAGGCTTCATTGCCTTGCTTTTACTTACAAAAATTACTGGCAAAACCCAGATAACCCAATTAACCCCATTCGATTTTATTTCTGCTTTAATCATAGGGGAACTTGTGGGGAATGCCATGTATAATATCGAAATTGGTGTTAATTACGTACTATATGCTATTTTTCTATGGGGTTCGTTAACCTATTTAGTCGAGTGGATAACACTAAAATGGAAAAAAACAAGGGGACTAATTGAAGGTGTGCCCTCTATTGTAGTTCACAGAGGTATAATTGATAGAAAACAATTAAAGAAAAACCGTTTAGATTTAAATCAACTTCAACATCTTCTTAGAGACAAAGGAGTATTTTCCATGCAAGAAGTGGAATATGCTATTCTGGAATCAAATGGGAAGGTAAATGTTTTAAAAAAATTTCCCTATCAGGAAGCAACAAAAAATGATATTCAAATAAAAGGACCTTCTACATCGCTGCCAATAGCTGTTATTAGTGATGGAGAATGGATCGATGAAAATGTAAGGCAAACAAAGTATTCAAAACAGTATTATATTGAGGTACTTCAAAAACACGGTCTTAATGTAAGCCATATTATATTTGGAGAATGGATTGAAAATCAACCTTTATACATACAGATTAATCATCATCCATTTGTAAAAAAAATAGAGTTATAAATGCATTAAAAAACTACGAACTTATGTCCGTAGCTTTTTAATTCAGGCTTTCTCCAAGATCTTCAAAATAACAAACAATTTATTCGAAAAGCTCCTTTAATAAAATTCTTATACTAACCAATTGTTTTTACTTATCTCTAAAAAACGCTTTTCTACAAATGACCAGTTAACTACATTCCACCAGTTATTGATGTACCTCTCACGCTCATTTTCATATTGTAAATAATAAGCATGTTCCCAAACATCAAGTGGTAACAGAGGAATGACATCCCACTGTGATAAGTTTTGATGCTTTTCTGCAGTTAATATTTCTAATCTTCCTGCTTGAGGTGCCCATACTAATATAGCCCAGCCCCCTCCTTCTACATTTTTAGCCGCTTCTGTAAAGTGGTTTTTAAATGACTGAAATCCGCCAAAATCTTGATCTATTTGTTTAGCTAACTGTCCTTTTGGTTTGCCGCCGCCTTTTGGAGACATAACCTCCCAGAATAATGAATGTAAATAATGGCCAGCACCGTTAAAGGCAAGCTCCCTTTGCCAATGCTTTATTTCTTCAAATTTAGTTTTTCTCTGCTCCTGTAATTTTTTCTCCGCTTTGTTCAATCCATCAACGTATGATTGATGGTGCTTCTTATGGTGTAACTCCATAATCCTCCTGTTAATATAAGGTTCTAACTGATGATATTCATAAGGAAGTTTCGGCAATTTATGTTTTCCAACAGGTATTCTTTTTGTTCTTTGTACTTCCTCTTCGGTACGGTTTGAATGTTCATAAGCTAAATATAAATCTTCTGCTTCCCTTTGGAGCTGAACTAATTTCGTCATATCCTTTTTATCACGTTCATATAATCGGTCTAACAAGGTGTTTGCTTTACTGATCAACTCTTCGTGAGCATCATTTCCCCCTACCTCCCTAGAAAAACGCTCTAGCCAAACAATTAACTCCTTAGAATATTCATTTTCTAAAGACAAACCTTTCCCCTCCCTTTTATTCATTCACTTACTATCCTATGCCTAGAATAGAAATGATTGATAAAAAAGATATAAAAAAAGATGTCTTAGTTCCTATTCCATTGTAATCTCTTGAATTGGTCTATCTGAAAATACGAATCAGGTTGTGCATTCGCATATTCGCATGTTCATGTCCAATAAAAAAGGCAGCACCCTTTTTTACTCATTTGGATGCTGCCTTACATATCATTACATTATTATAATTTAAAATTTTTACGAAATTACTCACCTTTTTGACGCATTTTAGTTCGGTAATCCGTTTCGTAATATTCCAGTTCTTCTCGTACTTCTTGTAATGGACCTTCAATTGCTTTAACTAATTCCTTTAACTGTTCAGGGACTGTTACTCGGAAACGAATCGCATTTTTTCCTGTATAAGCTGCCCTGCTATCCTCATACCAAACATCTAATCTTGGTTGGAAGAATTCTTCTACACATTGGTGGAATATCCAATATAAAGTCTTTTCAGCAGCACCCTTACGAAAGGTTTCACTACGTAAAATTAAATAGCCAGATTCTCGTCCTTCATCAAAGTATACTAAGATTCTTCGAAATTGATCTAATATGTCCCTATAATCCTCTTCAGAATTATCTTCTCCACCTTTTTTCAAGGACTCTAACGTTGTTGAATTTAAGAACGTCCTTAATTGTTCGGACACCTTTTCTAATTTCTCCAGTGTAAAGGCTAATTGTTGTTGAACTAAATCATTCCCCATTATTAAATTCCTTCCTTTCTGTAATTTCAATAGGCTGTGCTTCTTCCATAGATGAAGCTATTTGTTCTTGGAATTTAGAGAAAAATAAATCCACTTCTTCCTCCACTTCCTCTTTTGGTACTGAGTCGGGAAGAGGAGGTAATTCTTTTGTGGATCTTAATCCAAATTGCTCTAGAAAATCCTTCGTTGTTCCATATAGTATTGCTCGACCTGTACCATCTACTCGTCCAACCTCTTTAATCAATGATTTAGCGGTAAGGGTTCGAATGGGCCTTTCAGATTTAACCCCTCTAATATCTTCTATTTCTAAACGGGATATTGGCTGTTTATAGGCGATAATAGCTAATGTTTCAAGAGCTGCTTGGGACAGGGTAGTGGACGATGGCGATTGAACTAGTCTTTTAAAATAAGGGGCATGCTCTTGTTTTGTTGTAAACTGGTAGCCACCAGCGATTTCAACTATTTGAATTCCCCTTGAGTCAGAGGAATAGACTTCCATCAGTTCAGCCATATAAAATTTGACTGTCTTTCTGTCCAGTTGAAGTACTTCCATAATTTGCTTCTCATCGATCCCCTCTTCACCAGAAACAAAAAGGAGACCCTCGATGACAGCTTTAATCTGATGACTTTTCAAATGTATGTTCCCCCTTTTGATAAATCATGATGTCATCGAAATTATCTTCTTGATTACATACGATTACGTTTGCTTTCATTAGTTCTAATAATGCCAAAAAAGCGATAACAATATGATGCTTTTCTTCCCTTTCAAAAAGTTCAGAAAACCTCCTTTTACCGTGATGACGGCTTAACTCTGTCATTATTTGAGCCATCTTTTCATCAATAGGGATTTCCTCACGCTGTATTTTTGAATACACTGGTTCTGTTTTCTTTTTCCGCTTCATCATCCTTTGAAAAGCCTGCAGCATATCATAAATAGATACATTTATATTTGGTCCATTTTCTGAATCAGTAGAATCCTTTAAAAACGGTGTTAAGTCTGACATAGGCTTAGAGAATAAATCACTCCTTACCCTTTCCCGTTCCTTTAATTCTCCTGCAGCTTCTTTAAACTTTTTGTACTCTATTAGACGGTACATAAGCTCTTCTCTTGGATCATCGGTTTCATCATATTCAAATTCATCCTCCCCAAGTTCTTCTTCCTGAGCAGGTAATAGCATCTGACTCTTCATATGTAGTAACGTAGCCGCCATAACTAAGTATTCACTGGCTATGTCTAATTGAAGAAATTGCATCGTATGAATATAGACCATATACTGTTCCGTAATTTCTTTTACAGGAATATCATATAAGTCTAAATCATTTTTTTGAATTAAGTGTAATAATAAATCTAAAGGACCTTCGAATGTTTGAAGTTTTACACTATACTGCATCGTCTCACCATTTTCTATCTTACTAACAAAATTATATCATATACAAGCACTTTTTACGGCAGATTCATAAAGGATTTTACGTAAGTCTGTTGAATAAATTTATGGTAGGCTAAATATGTATTGATATATCATTAATTGGAGGCTTCTATGACAAAGTATCCGAAAGCTTATGTTGATTATTTAATTGAATTTCATGGAACTAGGGACTTATTTGAATGCCACGAAATTATGGAAGAGTATTGGAAAGAAAATGGGGAAAAACAGTGGTTAGTTTTAATTCAACTTGCTGTTGCTGTTTATCATGAACGTCAAAAAAATTTTCCTGGCAGTCTACGTTTATATAAAAAGGTCTTAAATTTCCTAAAAAATGATAAAAAGAGTTTCTTAGAGCTCGGTATTGATTCTGACGTACTTGAGGAATTAGTTATCAAACGAATAGAAAACATGGAAAAAGGAGTTAGCTATAGGCCATTCAATCTTCCAATTACCGATCAAGTACTATTAGATCGTTGCAAGGAATTATGTAAAGAAAATGGCTTGACGTGGTGCTTTGAAGAAGATATAGATAATGAGTCCTTAATTTTTCGCCATAAACTCCGTGACCGAAGTGACGTAATTAAAGAGCGATTGGATTCTTTGCAGGAAAAGAAAAGAGAAAGGAAGGGGTAAAATCCCTCCTTTCTCTTTTTTCGCGGGCAACACGAGGTCCCCACCTTCACTTCTCCAAGCATTACACATAACAACAAAGTTTATGAAACAACCTATTTATTGAAAACTCTTCGTTAAATTCGCCATTTCAATTGCTGCTGTTGCAGCTTCCCATCCTTTATTTCCTGCTTTTGTACCTGCTCTTTCCACAGCTTGCTCAATCGTATCCGTGGTTAAAACGCCAAATATTACTGGTACTCCACTGGAAAGAGAAAGGGATGCAACTCCTTTAGAAACCTCGCTGCACACATAATCAAAGTGTGGTGTAGAACCACGGATTACAGTCCCTAATGTAATTACTGCATCATAATTACCTGAATCCACCATTTTTTTTGCTATTAGTGGAATTTCGTAAGCCCCTGGTACCCATGCCACATCTACATCATCCTCAGATACACCATGGCGTTTTAATGCATCCTGGGCTCCTCCAAGAAGCTTGCTCGTAATGAATTCATTAAACCTTCCTGTAACAATTCCTACTTTTAATCCTGTTCCTATTAAATGACCTTCAAATACTTTTCCCATGTCCTTTTCCTCCTCAGTTAATTGCTTTCTAAAAGATTGTTTGTTACTAGGAGTATATACTGTAGCTTGGATATTCTACAGGCGGATCAATTACGCCTAAAGGCGCCCACGTCCTGCGTCTGCGATTACTCGACGCAAACTACTCGAGGAAGCGTGTCTCTGGTCCCGCTTGTGGGAAACGGCGTAATGTCACCGTCCTGGTTCCGCGGGCAACGCTGGAGTCGCCGCCTTCCACTTCCCAAGCTTTTCTACAAAGTAACAAAGTTTACAAAACATCTTATATTAAAAGTGTAGTAAGTGTCCTAGTTTTTCTTTTTTGGCTTTTAAATAGCGTTCATTGTCTTTAGAATATGGTAGTTGTAGAGGTACGCGTTCTACCACTTCAAGGTCGTATCCTTTTAATCCTGTAATTTTTCTAGGGTTATTTGTTAACAGCTTCATTTTACGAACACCAATATCCCTTAAAATCTGTGCCCCAATACCATAGTCCCTAAGGTCAGGAGCAAACCCTAGCTTTTCATTAGCTTCAACTGTATCATAGCCTTCCTCTTGTAGCTTATAGGCTTTCATTTTGTTTAATAAGCCTATTCCCCTTCCCTCTTGTCTCATATAAAGGAGAACACCTTCACCCGCTACATCAATTTGCTTTAAGGCAGCGTGCAGCTGCGGACCACAATCACAACGGTGAGATCCAAAGACGTCCCCTGTTAAACACTCCGAATGCACCCTTACAAGTGTCGGCTTTTCTCCTTTGATATCTCCTTTCACTAAAGCAACATGCTCCTTGCCGTCAACAATATTGCTATATCCAATGGCCCGGAAATCTCCGAATTCTGTCGGTAATTCAATTTCCACTTCCTTTTGAACAAGCTTATCTTTACGATTGCGATATTGAATCAGATCTTTAATAGTGACCATTTTCAACTCATGCTCATCAGCGATTTTCCTTAATTCTGGAACTCTTGCCATCGTTCCATCTTCATTCATTACTTCACAAATCACCCCAGCTGGCTTCGCACCACACATTCTTGCAAGATCCACAGCCGCCTCCGTATGCCCTGCACGGCGTAATACTCCACCATCCTTTGCTATTAACGGAAAAATATGCCCTGGCTTCTTAAAGTCGGAAGCTTTCGTTTTATCATCCACAAGGCTCATGATCGTTAATGACCTTTCAGGAGCAGATATACCAGTTGTGGAAAACTTATGGTCTATACTTACAGTAAATGCAGTCCCGTGAGGATCTGTATTATGATCAACCATAGGTACTAAGTCCAATTGCTCTGCCCTTTCTCTTGTAATAGGAGCACATACTAGTCCTCTTCCAAACTTCACCATAAAGTTAACAACCTCTGGAGTAGCCTTTTCAGCTAACGCTACAAAATCCCCTTCATTCTCCCGATCCTCATCATCACAAACGATAACACATTTTCCTTGCATTAATTCGTATATTGCCTCTTCAATCGGATCAAACATTGTTCTTCTCCCCTTTTTTTCAATTAAAAACCATTTTCCTTTAGAAAATCTTCCGTTATGTGATTGGATTTCGATTCATTAGACATGGTCCGTCGTGCAATAAGCTCTTCTATATATTTTGCGAGCATATCACATTCCACATTCACTATATCACCAGGTCCTTTACTACCAATAATCGTTTCTTCTATGGTGTGTGGAATGATCGAAATGGTAAAGGTATCCTCTGTCAACCCAAATATGGTTAAGCTTGTTCCGTCAACAGAAACACTTCCCTTAAGGATCATGTATTTACGTAAATTGGAAGAAACTTCTATTTCATAATAAACGGCATTATGTTCCCTTCGCTTTGCTTTGATTGTGCCGATTCCATCTACGTGACCGGAAACAAAATGACCCCCGAATCGCCCATTAGCAGACATGGCTCTTTCAAGATTCACCTTAGATCCAATTGACAATTCCCTCAAGCTAGTATTTCTTACGGTTTCTGGCATTAAATCGACGGTAAACGCCAGTGAGTCAAAGGATGTTACGGTTAAACAAACGCCGTTAACAGCGATACTATCTCCTAAATGTACATCGGATAATATTTCCGATGCTTCTATTTTCATTACAATGGCATCGCCCGTTTGCTTTATTTGTTGAATAGTCCCCTTTTCTTCAATAATCCCTGTGAACATTTAATTCACCCCCCTCGATAAAACAAGTTTAATATCTTTACCAATTCTTTCTATATTTTCGACAGATAACTTTGGAGCATCTTGCAAGCTAGTGATCCCTATACCTGAAAAGGATGAGAGGGCATCTCGTCCTCCGATCAGCATTGGTGCTAAATAAACTACTACCTGTTGAAATTCCCCAGAACGGAGGAAGGAGTCATTAATACTTCCTCCCCCTTCCACAAGGAGAGAACTGATTTCCATTTCCCCTAAATAGGAGAGAACAGACGGGATAGAAATCTCTTCCTCTTCCATGGTAATTATTTTTGCCCCTAAAGATGATAATTGACCGACTTTTTGTTTGTCAGCTTTAACTGTTGTAAAAATCCACGTTGGAGCAATGTTGTCCGTAAGTAATTTTGCATCAACAGGAGTTTTTAAATGGTGATCTAAAATGATCCTTATAGGGTGCTTCCCCCCACCTTCTATTCTTGTTGTTAATGATGGGTCATCCTCCAAGACAGTGTTAACTCCCACAAGAATAGCATCATGCTCGTGTCTTAAACGATGAGCATCCATTCTAGATTCTTCGCTGGTAATCCATTGACTTTCGCCTGTTGACGTTGCTATTTTACCATCTAAACTAGTTGCAGATTTTAGAGTTACAAAGGGCTTCTTTGTTTGTATAAAGTGGTAAAACACTTTGTTTAAGTCATCTGCCTCTGCCTTCATTAGACCTTCAACAACTTCAATGCCTGCCATTTTCAGTTTTTCTATACCTTTCCCAGCAACTTTCGGATTAGGATCGGTTGTGGCAACAAATACTTTTTTTAGTCCAGCTTCAATTACTGCATCTGCACATGGAGGGGTTCTACCGTGATGGGAGCACGGCTCCAACGTAACATACATAGTTGCTCCCTCCGCTTTTTTTCCAGCCATAGCTAGTGCATGGCGCTCCGCATGAGGTTCTCCCGCCTTTAAATGTGCACCAAACCCTATTAATTGGTTGTTCTTTACAATGACTGCCCCAACTAAAGGGTTAGGTGTCGTTTGACCTTTAGCAGTCTTTGCTAATTCAATTGCCATTTGCATGTATTTATTGTCCATGAATAGACACCTCATTATTACCTATTTTAAAACGTAAAAACCCCTGAAGGGAACCATTGCCTTCAGGGGGATAAGGTTAGAGAAAAGAAGTTTTTTTCCTACTTAAATAAACTGGTTCATGTCCTATAATTTGACCAGTCACCTGTCTCATTAACGGAAATATTCTCCATTTACTAAAAATGGACAGACTTATCCCATTAATAAAAACTTCATTTTTTCACCGATGTCCCCTTCTCCCATCCAGACTATACTGTCGGCCCTGGTTTCACACCAGATCCACCGTCACTCTATGAGTGCCGGGTCACGGGCTTAGAAGTTAAATATAACTTCATCACCGCCGGTTGGGAATTTCACCCTGCCCCGAAGGTTCGGTTTATATAATTATGTTCGAATGCTCACAAATGAATTACATATGATTAGACAAAACTAATTGATTTGATAGTAACATTATTTTCTAGAAAAAAGCAAGAGTTAGAATTGTGACGAAGCTTTGACAAACTGGATAATTTAAAAGAGGCTGGGACTAAAGTATTTTTACGAATAAGAAATCCGAACAAACTAGATGTAGGTGTAATCTACCCGCTTCGGAAATATACTTCGCTACGATAATACATTGTTCGTATTTTCATCTAAACACTTTAGTTATGTCCCAGCCTCTTTTAAAAATTATTCTTCGTCGTAAACCTTCACTTCTACCATTACGTCCCCTTGCTTAATGTTGTATACGGCATCCATACCTTCGGTAACTTGTCCAAAAACAGTGTGAACACCGTCTAAATGTGGTTGTGGTTCATGGACAATAAAAAATTGGCAGCTTCCTGTGTCTTTACCCGCATGGGCCATTGATAATGCACCTGCCACATGCTTGTGTGGATTTCCTTCTGTTTCACATTTAATTGTCTTTCCGCTTCCTCCGGTACCATTCCCCCTTGGGCATCCCCCTTGAGCAACAAACCCTGGAATTACACGATGGAAAGTCAATCCATTATAAAAGCCTTCATTTGCAAGGTTTTCAAAGTTTTCTACTGTTCCTGGTGCTTCATTTGGATAAAACTCAATTTGGATTTTATCTCCGTTTTCCATTACAATTGTACCTTTTTTCATAAAAGTAAATCCTCCCATTTTATGTATTGTGATATACATCTACTTTATTGTACATTAAACGACACTATAAAGAAAACATCAGGAGTGTCAAAAGAAATTATTAACCTTTGACACTCCCTTTCAACTAAATTTTTGCCTTTGCTTTTTTACGATAAGAAAATTCGTTTTTCACTAAATCCTCATAAGATTCTCGTTTAATTACACAATTCGCTTCTCCATCTTCCACAAAAATTACAGGTGGACGTAGAATTCGATTATAGTTATTTGCCATGGAGTAGCCATAAGCACCGGTGGACGATACAGCAAGAAGGTCACCGATTTCCACTTTAGGAAGGTCGATATCCCAAATTAGCATATCTCCACTTTCACAGCATTTCCCAGCGATAGACACCTTTTCTTCATTAGTTGCATTCATTTTATTTGCTACAACAGCTTCATATTTCGCTTGGTACAATGCAGGGCGAATGTTATCTGTCATCCCTCCATCCACTGATACGTAGGAACGAACTCCCGGGATATCTTTTCTAGACCCGATGGAATAGATTGTTGTCCCTGCTTCCCCAACTAATGCTCTGCCTGGTTCAATCCATATCTCAGGAATAGCTAGTTCTGCAGATACAGCTTGTTTCTTCACGGAAGAAATCATAGCATCTACATAGTTCTCCAATGGAAGTGGTTGATCTTCTTTTGTATATCGAATACCGAATCCACCACCTAAATTCAACACCTCTGGTTCAAAATTCAATGACTTTTTCCATTGAATTAAAAATTTGTAGATTTCATTAACGGCAGAGGTAAATCCATCTGTCTCAAATATTTGGGAACCAATGTGTGAATGGACCCCCTTAATTTCAACATATTCATGAGCTTGAATTGTTTTTATGGCTTGCTCCGCTTGCCCACTTTGAATATCGAAACCAAACTTTGAATCTTCTTGTCCGGTAGATATATATTCATGTGTATGTGCTTCAACCCCTGGTGTAATACGTATAAGAACATCCATTTTTTTCCCAAGGGATTCGGTGATAGCCATTAACCAAGTAAGCTCCGTAAAATTATCTACAACTATACATCCAATTTCTTCACGAACAGCCATTTCTAATTCTTCAGGGGATTTATTATTACCGTGAAAGTGAATTCTTCCCACTGGGAATCCTGCTGTTAATGCAGTATATAACTCTCCACCAGAAACTACATCTAAGCTTAAGCCTAGTTCATCTACTAACTGAATCATAGCGATGCAGCTAAATGCTTTACTCGCATAAGCTACCTGATAGTTCATGTTGTGCTTTTCAAAGGCTTTTTTAAACTGATTTGCACGTGAGCAAATATCTGCTACGTCATAAATATATAGTGGTGTACCATACTTATCAGCAAGCTCTGTTGTATCCACTCCGCCGATTTCTAAATGCCCCTGTTCATTTATTTTACTTGTACCATATAAACCCATTATTCTTCTCTCCTCGATAAGCTTTCTTGCTAACCTGTGCAAGTAGAGTTAACTTTACTATATCTTTTATCATCGAAAAAAGGATAACGGTGTGATTATCCGTTATCCTTGTTCCTCGGATAGTTCTTTAACATTTGTTTGCTATATAGAATAACATAACTTCCTCATTGTTTCAATGGTTTTAAGCCGGTCCTTGTCTAACACTATCCTGCGGTTTAACAATACTTGGTCGACGTCTTTTGAGTGGAATACCTTGTCTAATGAGAACATCTAGACAAGCAATAGGGTAAAATGGTAAGAAAGGCCATAAGTAAGGAACATTTAACGTACGAAGTGAAGCTAAAATAATGATAATGAGGGTCGTCCCAATAATAAATCCTGGCGCTTTGAAAAAGAATACCACTACTAGTAAACCTAGTCGGAGGATTTTTAAAGCTAATGCCAATTCATAACTAGGAGTAGCAAACATACCAATGGCCCCTACTGCTACATAAAGAATAACTTCAGGCACCAACAAACCAACTTCTATTGCAATTTCACCAATTAACAAGGCTGCAACTAAACCAAGGGCTGTTGCAAGTGGTGACGGTGTATGAATGGCGGCCATTCTCAACAGTTCAATTCCCAACTCAGCAAAAAATATTTGAGCAAAAATTGGAATATTCGTTGTTTCATTTGGTCCTATAAATTCTAGACCTTCTGGTAATAGAGTTGGTTGCATGACCATGAGTAACCATAAAGGTAAAATGAACATGGATAAGAGCATTCCGGAAAACCTTACCCATCGTAAAAAGGTTCCCACAAATGGGGCTTGTCTAAATTCCTCTGCATGTTGAACATGGTGAAAAAACGTTGTAGGTAAAATAATTACACTTGGTGAAGTATCTACAAATATCACCACATGTCCTTCTAAAATATGAGTGGCTGCTACATCAGGTCTTTCAGTGTACCTAACTACCGGGAAGGGGTTGCTCCCTTGTTTCACTAAATACTCTTCCACCACTTTATCAGACATAGTTAGACCATCAATATCGATAGCTTCTAATTCTTTTTTTACTATTTTTACTAAATTAGGATCTGTAACACCATCGATATAGGTAATACAAATGTCTGTTTTTGACCTTCTCCCAACCCTCATCATTTCATTTCGTAATCTTTCATCTCTAATTCTTCTGCGAGTAAGGGCTGTATTTATAATAATGTTTTCTGTATATCCATCACGACTGCCTCGAACAACTCGTTCTGTATCCGGTTCTTCAGGTCCTCTAGTAGGGTAACTTCTAACGTCAATAACGATTGCGTCAGATTCCCCTTCAATATAGACAATGATCAACCCAGCCAATAATTGACCAATAGCATCATCTACTGTCTTCACATGCTCCACTTGCACATGTGTTAGTCTATTTTCAATTTGTTCCCTTGCGTCATTTTTTTTCCGTTCATTAGCATCTAAGAACATTAATTCCTTTAATAATTCAATGGTATATTGAATGTCACACAAACCATTAACAAAGTAAAATTGGATTTCCCTATCCAATATGTATAATTTCCGAATGCCTACATCAAAGCTTGTTCCAATACCTATTCTCTCCGAGAAGTTCTTTTCATTTTCTCTAGCATTCCGAGATATAGGTTGGTTTATCTTATCATGTACCGGATCCATTTGTTCTGCTCCTTTCTAAAATTAATTCTATAGCTAATTTCGTTATTGGAGCTCCCTTCTCAATGGAATCACGTCCACCCATTTTTCCAAGATCACCGACACCTACGATTAAAGGAATGGGAAGCTCGTCCAATACGGATACAGTATCCCCCCTTATCCTTCCTACAGCTGTGTCGATAATTCCACCTTTATCCACTCCATACTCCGTAAGGACCCCATTTCGGTCAATAGATACATTTACTCTTGTCCATTCACGGGAATAAGATTCTGACGCCACAGCAATTGCACCCAATATTTCAATATCAGGCGAATTCACGACTTGGACTAAAGCAGATTCTCCTGGTCCCTTATTGGGATAGCCACAATCATCAAATAACACAAGAACTATTTCCTTGTCTGCACCTTTGATGAGTTTAACTAATTGCTCACCGGAGATTTTAGAGGGATTCCCCCCTGATTCTGCTACAAAATAAAGATCTAATGATTTCGCCGCTAACTCTACCGCCCCTTTAGCTGACTCATCTCCGTCAGTGATTAATATAACCCGCTTCTTAGAATTCATGTAAACTAATCGCCCCTTATAATTTTTAAAGAGTCTTAAAACAAAGATTGGTGCATTTATACTTAGGGAACAAAAAAGATCCAATGGTAAAGGGAACCGACTGTTTTCCCTAGAACAATAGCCCATAACAGCCAATGGATGGTTTGCTTCATTCCGATTCGCTTCGCTAGAATTGGGAATACATTCAACACTTCAGCTAAAGCTGCAGCAAGCATTCCTATAAAAATACCGCAGGCAAGTCCCACAAGGATAAGAACACCATTTGATAGACCAAAGGACGGGTCTCCTAAACTAAACCATACTCCTGATATTGCTCCAAAAACGATTGCAAATTCATATGCAGTCAGTAATTTTACTGTTTTCGTTAAATGAGCTAGTCTTGGGACAATTCCTAATACAGTTAGAAATGCTACAAATCCACTCCCAACAGCAAGTCCCCCTGATAAACCAATTATTATAAGGAGAAAGATACTAACCATCTCTATCCTTCCAAGCATCGTTTTCGTACACGGATACATATCTATCCATATTTTCTTCGTAATTAAACATTTCCACTTCCATTGGACTTGGTTCCTCCATAATACGTTTACGAAAAACATGATTAAAAAACAGGACCATACCTAATCCAAGGCCTAATGAATAAGGAATTTGCAACCATAAAGGATGCTCTGTTTCCGCCCCGGTAATAACCTCACTAATTTTAACGTGAACCTCTCGCATACTTACATCTTCATGGAAGTTCATAATTGCGAGTCCAGCACCAATAAATAATAGGAGCCAAACAAGTAGAAATAATATCGGTCTAAATGGTTTGACTTTTTGTTCCAAATAAATAACGGTTTGCGTTGGACCAATTACTTGAATGTCAACCCCTTGGCTATATTCTTGAATGATCCGTACTACCATCATAGAGTCTATAACCTTTAATATCTTATCTTCCACTGTTAGTGTACAAATAGGAAGATTCTTGACACTCTCCGCCTCTATTCCCACACTAATTATTTGGGCAATATCCTTTAAATATACGGTTTCATTAGGCATCCCCCAATGACGGCTTTTCAATCGAAAGTATATTCTTTTATCCATCGAAAAACCTCTTTCCTTTTATAACTTATAATTTCTCTTAGTATGAGGAAGGAGCTACAGTTCCATGCATTGAAATACTAATGAAAAGACTGTTTTTAGATGATTGCTGCTTTTTTATAAGGAAATTTATCATTCGACTCCATTACAGGCGGACCAATTACGCCTAAAGGCAGCATACGTCCTATGGGCAACGGCGTAATGTCACCATCCTGGCTCCCGCAGGCAACACTGGAGTCGCCGCCTTTCTCCTTCTAGATAAAAAAACAATATATGCTAAAGAAGCCAAGAACAAAAGCGCAAGCGCCTTGTCCACGAGCGACCAGCAAATGCATCTGCCCGATAAAAAGTGCTTTTTACTTTTAATCGGGCAGATCATTTGA
>NZ_JAUSUG010000033.1 GCF_030813435.1 Evansella vedderi
CGGTAGATGGAGCGCCGTATGCTGGGAAACTAGCACGTACGGTGTGGAGCAGGGGAAAAGCTGGAGATGGCTTCAAAGGCTTACCTATTGCTAACGAGAGTTAAGAAGCTATCGCTACTGTTGTTGCAAAAACGGGGTTTTCTTCAAGAAGAAATTTGGAGGGCTACTAATAAATATATTTAAGATGGGAGAGATGTAGGGTTGAAAAAGAGAATAGGTATTCTAATAGGAATTGTTTTCCTTGCATTATTCATTTTACCAACAACTTATTCGTATATTAAAGAAAGAGTGTATTATAAAAACCATATTGTTGCTATCACTACTTTTACCGAAGTAACAATACTGGATAAAATTATAGAAGATGATAAATTTTACTTGGAATTTACTTTTGATAGTGAACATTATATTGATAAATATAAGCTAGAAGATAATGTTCGAATATACCAATTATCAAGTAAAGAGTTATATGAACAAGTTGATTTAAGTCGTTCTGATGATTATATTGGTTTAACTATTGAATCAGAGATCGATAAAAATAAGGTTTCAAACCAAGAAATTAATGATTTTCAGTCAGACCCATTTCTTATACTTTCAAAGCAAGAGTATAGCAACTTTATAACAATAGTTAATATTCATCAACGGTAAAGTTGTATGAATTATCCGCATTCACTAACGGATTAGTAATAGGACAAGTAGAAGTAACTTTTTACAGGGAAACAGCGTCTTATCTAAAAAGGGGGGGAGGAAATTGAAATCATTACTAATGCTTGTTGCTTTCATCTTTTTGTTAGGTGCATGTAGCTCAAATGAAGAAGAGGGAAATCTGCCTGAAGAAATGCCAGAAGATTTTAACTTTGTTTTAAAATATGGTTATGGTTGATGATAAAACGATAGAAATGATTTTAACTGGTGAGGAAATTAAAGTGATATACGAGAAAATGAAAAAGGTTAACATTTTGAACGCAGCAGAAAATGCGAGTAAAGTTCAATGTGTAGCCCCCCATGAAAAGAATAAATTTTATTTAACATTGGATGGTGAAGTATATCATCGAGAATGGATTACATCCTATTGCGACAGTATATCTGATAAGAAATTAAAGGAATTCATAGAGTTTGTACACCATGAAATTATTATGATAAAAGAAGAGTACAATAATTTACCTGAACCTTCAGGCGGTTATGATTAAAAGTTTTTGTTATGAGTTCGATAGCACACTGCTCTTGTTTCGCTAAACGGGGAGTCGAGTTCTATATGTCGAGATATTTTTACTCATAAAATTAAGGAAAAGAGGCGGCGATGAAAAAATACTATAAATTGTTTACAGTAATATTTTTGCTTTTGAAGATAACCTTCTAAGGAAATTATTTTTTAGTTTTTTACCAGGTATTTCTATCGGACTTATTGGGCTTGGGTGTAAATACATGTGGGATGACCTTCATAATAACTAAAGGTATAGTCTTTCACTACTCTTGTGTCACTAACGGATAAGATAGCTGAATAAAGGTTGCAGTCTTTTTGAAGTAACAAGCAGGATAATGGAAAAAAGGGGAGTTTTTAATGTCAAAAGGGTTACTCCATCATATTGAAATATATGTATCAGATATAAATAGGACAGTAGATTTTTGGAGTTGGTTTCTGGAAGAATTAGGATACACTCTATTTCAAGATTGGGGCAGTGGACGAAGTTGGAAAATAGGCGACACATACATTGTTTTTGTACAAACAGAGGACAGGTTTTTAGATATTCCTTATCATAGATGCCGAGTAGGTCTTAATCATCTAGCTTTTCATGCAAGTTCACGTCAACACGTAGATGAAATGACAAACAAATTAAAAGAGAAAGGAATAAATATTCTTTATCCAGGAAAACATCCTTTTGCTGGGGGAGATAAACATTATGCAGTTTATTTTGAAGACCCAGATAGAATAAAAGTAGAACTTGTATCTCCTGAATAGTTATTTAAGTAACGAGCAATAGTTGAAGAACCAAGAAGCTGCATAAGCGGCTTTTTTATTGTATGTTTTTACTGAAAATGATGTTAAACAAAAGGGGGGGATCCTTCAGAATAGCAAAAGTCATTTTTTTATAAGTATAATACGACTTATTGAAAGGAGTAATATATGGAGCTGTTTGATTGGTTTGAATTAATTTTCTCTTTGGTACTATTATTTATTATTCTTTCTCCTCTTATATTTTCAAAGATACAAAAGAAAAGCACTGAATTTATAGGTTGGAAAGGAATAGTAAAGTCAAGGTGGTTTGGTATTCCGCTAATTTTTCTATTGCTATTTTCTTATTTTGGTTTTCTAAACTTAGCTACTGCAATAGCTTTTTCAATAGTGGTATCCCTCTGTATATCGGTTATAGCCAACACCTTAGCTTACATATTGAACAAACGGAAAAGTTATTAATAATTGCAAAATTTAATTTAGATTCTTTTTCAACAAACGGGCGTTTTAGTGAAAAATCGCTTAACAAAAAATAAGCAGATTACTTTAATATTGGAAGTTTGCTTTATAGTGTCGAGAAACTATTTTTTAAGGTCCAGAACCAGCTATGGGTTCACAAAAATGTGTATTACTTGGAGAACTAATTTTTTCCATACGGATAAAGTTTCTTGCTAGAGGCTCGGGACGTGGAACTACCAAAAGGAGTGAATAATCGTTGATTAAAAAAATAAGAAAAAAACTAATAACCATTTTGTTAGGAGCTATTATTATATTTTTAGCTATCGGTATTACCCTCGGTGCTTTTTATGGGAAGGTCTGGTTTCAAGAAGGAAATCCCATTCCACTATTAACGTCAATAGTTAAACTAGAATTTTCAAATGATAATTTTGTGCAATATTCGACGACGCCAGAGGCTTACATTTCCAAATCAAAAGGAAATAGACAAGAATTAATTGAAGGTAAAATGGGGGAAAAAGATTGGATACTTATTGACCAAATGGGAAATGCCTATTTTTTTGAAAAAAAGGACGAAAGAAAGGTTGTAACTACCAGGCAATATACACGTAGATATTTCGTATGGGAAGTTGAAGTGGAAGGGTGATCTAACGGTTAAACAATTATTAAGGGGGACTTAAACAATGCTTTATACTTTTGGATTTACGATTATTTTTGCTGTTATCTATATGATCGCTACTCTTACTTTAAGTGATGTTGCAGGTCGTGATACGATTGCGCAATTAAATTATGGACTAATTATAGGTGCCTTGATTTGGATTGGTATAAAATTGAGCGATAGAAAAGGTAGCTAACATATAAACTATTATATGTTATTCAAGAATTATACGGATAGTAAGGAATATGATAAATATTCATCAATGAAACAAACGAACATAGCGTAGTAGACGAAAACTGAGTAACAAATAACTTCTTTTTGTCAAAAGAAAAATAATAAGATCTAATTACATATTAAGCTATTTATCTGAAGAGTAACTATGAGATAACTACTCTTCTTTTTTGTGATTGAGGGATGTTTAAATTTTAAGACTTAGAAGAACTTGCAGTTTAATCTAATCTTTATTAACTGAATTAATAATCTCTTTAATATAAAATCGATGGGTTACAATATGGTGCAAAACAAGGTTTTTGGCGCTAATAAATTGCTAACTTAAGTTCCATATTTAAATAAAAGTGTTGACACTCTTCATCTTGGACAGTATCATAAAAGTTGCAATAAGGAAACAATTTATCTTAACAACAAAAAAAGAAGGAGATGAGAAAATGTTTTTTATGAAGGACAAAGTTAAAGGGCTCTTAATAGTATTGATTCTTCTATTATTAATGGCTTTAGTGGCTTGTGGAAGTAGCACAACGTCAGAGGAGGTTGATGAAATCAATGAAGAGCAGCAGACAAATGATCAGGATAATGTAAACGAAACAAAAGTAGATTATGGTATTGACGAGCTAGTGATAAGCTTTACACCGGAGGCAGACCCAATAAACCTAGAATTAGAGAAAGACGGTTTAGCGTCATACTTAGCAGACGAATTAGGTATCAAGGTAAAAGCACAAGTCGATGCGGATTATACGGCAACTGTTGAAGCTATGCGTGCTGGTCATGCACATATCGCAACTAATCTTTCCCCCGTACAAGCAGCTCTTGCGAATAAAATGGCAAATGCTCATTTAGTTCTAAAGGAAGAAAGGAACGGTCAAAGTTTCTATCATTCTAAATTCTGGGTTCTCAAGGATAGTGGAATGGAAACGATAGAAGACCTTGAAGGAAAAACGGTCGCTTTCAATGATCCACTATCAGGTTCAGGTTATTTAATGCCAGTGGCAAAGCTGATTAGTGAAGGTTTAGCTGAGGATGCAGACGACCTCCATAATTTCTTTAGTCAAGTTTATTTTGCAGGGGGTACCGAGCTTTCATTAAGAGCTTTAATTGAAGGAACGGTTGATGTAGCAGGTGTGTCTGAAAACGGCCCAGGAGTGTTTTTAACAGAGGAAGAACGTGAAAAAATCACCTATGTTGCTCAATCCGATCCAATGCCAAGACATGCGATTGCCGTTAGTGGTGAACTTCCTGATGAACTAGTTGGAAAGATTACAGAGGCTTTTCTAAAATTAAATGAAGCCGAATACAATGAGCTTCTTCAAGGACTCTATGGGTGGACGAAAGTTGTTCCTGCTGATGTCGAACTATACCTACCACTTATCGATAAAGCACAAAACGCAGGCATCTTAGGTGAATAGGTGTATAGGATGACATCTAAAAAGAAATTGATTAAAGCTGAACAGTTAGAAATTGTTTATCCTAAAAGAAAAGGGTCGGAAACTACTCCGGCCCTTCAGGATATTTCTTTAACTGTAGAAGAGGAAGAGTTCATTGCTGTAATCGGTAAAAGTGGTGCAGGAAAGACAACCTTTTTAAGAAGCTTGACTGGTTTTGTTCGTCCATCTGCAGGAAAGTTGGTAGTGAATGACATTGATGTGATGCGTACGAGTAAAAAAAAGATTTATGAATTACGGCGTAATGTGGCAACTATCTATCAAAGCTTTAATCTCGTTGAGCGTATGACTGCTCTTGACAACGCGTTGTGCGGGAGATTGGGCTACATTGGAAACATTCGCGGTTTACTCGGTCTTTTTCCAAAAAAGGATAAAGAGTTTGCTTACCGTACATTAGTGGATTTAGGATTAGAAGATCGGGTACATTACAGGGTTGATCAGTTGTCTGGAGGAGAACGTCAGCGTGTTGCTATTGCTCGTGCACTTGTTCAACAACCTCAAATTGTACTAGCTGATGAACCTGCAGCAAGTTTAGATATATCATTAACAAAGTTTGTCCTTAATACGCTTAAAGATTTAAATAAACAGAATGGGTTAACCGTTTTGGTTAATTTACATGATATTGAATTGGCTAAAATGTATGCCACTCGTATTATTGCGTTACAAAGAGGACGTATAGTGTTCGATGGAGAGCCTGAGAAACTGACAGAAGATTTACTGGAGGTGATTTATAATGAGTATGAGCACGGAGAAGCCTCTAAATCAAACGAATAAAAATACAATATATATCCCTCCTAAGCGCTCTTTTAGCCACTATGTAAAATTATTATTAATCGTTGGAGTTGTATTTTTGCTTCATTATTGGTCAGTACGCGGGATAGAGGTCAATCCTGATCGAATCAGTTTTGAACGAACCCTCGATTTCTTAAGTCGTACGTTCCCGCCCAATTGGGAAGTAACACAAACGGTGATGGGGGCTGCTCTTGAAACCCTTCAGATTGCCATAATTGGGACCACCGGAGGTGCGATTCTCTCCATTCCTTTTGGTTTTTTAGCAGCATCAAATATTGTACATCCTACGGTTAGAGTATGTGTACGTACGCTATTGAACACCATTCGAAGTATCCCCCTTATTTTATATGCCCTCTTTTTTGTCGTTGCTGTAGGTCTTGGGCCATTGGCAGGTACTTTAGCAACAGTTATTTATTCTGTTGGTATGCTAGGGAAGTTTTATTCTGAAGCAATTGAAGCGATTGATCCAAAACCAGTTGAAGGGATATTATCAACAGGTGCCTCAAAGTTAAAGGCCCTTCGCTACGGGATTATTCCGCAGGTTTTACCGCACTTTATTGCCTATACATTTTACCGATTTGAACTTAACTTTAGAGAAGCAACGATTCTTGGATTGGTAGGTGCAGGAGGAATTGGATTTTATATTACGCTATATATGCGTAGCTTTGAATATACAAGGCTAGCGACTGTCACTTTTATCATTCTAGTTATGGTCGTTGTCATTGATATGTTAAGTTCATATTTACGAAAGAAAATAACATAGTCAAACAAATAAGAGACGATTACTTTTTTAAGTGGTCGTCTTTTCTTATTTGACTAAATACTGCAAAGAAAATAAATCCTTTTTGAATATGTAGTAAATCTTTGAAGAGAATATAGGTTGTACATGCAATTGTAAATACAAGTGAGGGTGATAAAATTGAATTTACTACTTAAACAAAAAACGCTTTTAATGGTTCGAGCATTGTATTTTTGTATGGAAAATAAGTGGGCTGAGTTAGGAAAGCAATTTAATATTTCGCCTGCTCAACAGCATATTTTATTTCTTCTTTCGACTAATAATAATAAGTTAACCCCTAAGAAGATTGGTGAATTGGGTTGTTGGCATGCTTCGACTGTTACCAGATTACTCAAACGTCTAGAAAAAAGTGGGCTAATTGATATAAAAGTAAACAAAACTCAATCAAGGTTTAAAATTGTATCCATGACTAATAAAGGGAAGGCATTACTTGATCAATTGCTTGATGCAGTAAAATATATGGACAAATTTCCATTAGATATGCACCATTTATCAGAAAAGGAAATATTACAATTTTTAGAATACGGTAATAGTATTTTAGATGTTCATAAGGGAGAAGATTTCAAAAAAAATGTTATTAGTAAAAGAGTAGACGGCTATAATTATGCATAATTTTTTAGCTCTATTAAAAAGAAATTAAAGAGGGGTTAATTCCAATGAAAAACCAATGGTTAATTAATATCTTAATGGTAATAATCTCTTGGTTATCTTTACCCATTTTAGGTTGGCAAAATATAAAAAGGTTTCTTCCAGCCGCGATTCTTGTTGGTCTGTTAGAAGCATGGAATGTTCAAATTGGAAAAAAACAAAAGTGGTGGGTTTTTCATAATAATCCAAACTCATACCTTTCAGGGGAGTTTCCTTTTAATATTGGTCCGTTTTTTGTAGGTTCCATGTGGATACTAAAGTGGACTTATGGAAATTTTAAAAAGTTTATATCACTTAACGCAGTAGTAGACGGTTTCTTTGCTTTTATTTTAATAAGGGTTATGAATAAGCTAAAAGTTGCTCAGCTTGTTCGAATAAATCATTTTCAATTCTTCCTCTATTTCTTTTATAAAGCATTTTTCTTATATGGATTTCAGTACCTGTTCGAAAAAAGAAATAATCCTTAAGAACATCATTCTATTTTTAATGAAGGTACACTTATATCGAAGGAGCACAATTAAACAAAACAAAATCATTTACTGCGCAGTACAACCGTACTGGCAATACCATCGGCCAAGCCCCCTTTTAGAGGCCTTTAAGAGCGGAGATTGTTGCCGTATCTCATTTCCTTTTTCAACAAACGATTTAATCTAATAAAAAAGTAATATAAGAGTATTATTAGTAGGCGATACCTACACGGGATTTTATATAATCGCTTGTTTTAATTTGTCTAAATGTAAATTCTGCTGTATCCGGTACGGATATTTCAATTCCATCCTCTGGAAAAAAATTTCGCTCTATACGATATTTGCCTATCCTTTCTCCATTTGGCAAGTAGGTAGGACAGACAATCGTCCATTCGAGGGTTGATTGTTTGAGCATATCGTAAGCTTTATGATGTTCTTTCGCTGCACGGGTTGACTTACGCTTTGATTCACTTGATTGATAACGCAGAGAATTAGGCGTGGTTCTACTTTGCAGGATACCTGCAGTTCCTATAGTTATTATTCGTTTTGTACCCTCATTTTCCATTGCTTCGATAATAAGTGACATACTTTCTGATAGAGTGGTTGTGCCATCAGTATTTAGTGCACTAATAACCACATCACTCCCATGCATTGCACGTACGATATCATCTTTATTTAAAACATTCCCTTGGATCATAGTTAAATTTTCATTATTTATTTGAATTTTCTCTGGATTACGAACTAATACAGTAACATGATGTCTGTCGTACAGGGCGTAAGTAACTATATGACTTCCAACTCGTCCAGTTGCACCCAAAAGTAAAATATTCATAAGAATGAGCCTCCTATTTGCTAATAGTAATATTTTACTATAAAAGCTATATTATTGTCTTATTCAACGATGCTTACGTTGAATAAGAAAGGTGAAAAAAACAGAGTCATTTACTGCACAGTAGAAGATTTAGTGTGGGCTTTAATAGATTTATATCCTAACATTGAAGTAGAAAATACAAAGAATAAATTTTCTACTGTTCTATTAGAGTATTATATTCAAATAGTTGAGTTAGGCGAGGTTCATCCAGAACTTAAGGATAAAATACAATTGTTCATTTCGGCCAAAAGGCTGGAAGGATTAAGTTCTATTATTCTAGACAACTACCCCCTTGGCAAACGTGCCAGAGCCCCAGTACGGTGCAACTTCACCGTGTTGGAGCTCTGGCACCATTTTCGGCTTAATATTTCTTTTTCCACTTCCTCCGTTTCTGCATTCAAATAAACAGTAATTCTTCCCTTGGTCCATTCCTTCGTATTGATGGACTAGTTCGTCTTGCCGGTACGCCCGTTCTTGCATCTATTGAGAAACGATATCAAGCGTTCGTATCGAATCCGTCCTTTTTTTACTCGAATTCATGAAACTGTGCATGAGGACAGTGTTTTCTTAATTCGGTGATGAACTGCCTTTTATCTTTTGGTAAAATCTTTATACTTCCATGGGGTGCTGATTTGTAAAATAATTCAAGACCTTTCTCAGACGATGAAATTCGATAACCAGTAGATTTATCTGTCGTTGGAGCAGCCTTTGTGATGTCTTCATACGGAATTTTACTTTTGAATGGTCCACCTTTAATTAATAGATAATCTTCATAGAAAACATACTTAATAGAAATTGCGTACCACAATATAAACCCTACTGAAATAATAAAGATTACAGACATCAGCGTTACAATTGATAATGATGCTTTTTCATAAATGAATAGAAGGGGAAATAGGGATATAGCACCCATTATTAAAACCATTAAAAAGATAAAGGTTATAAAAAAAATATCTACTTTTGATCGGAATACCATTGGTTTATTACACCTTTCTTATAGTATTTATGCGATTAATAAATAGAAGTTCATTCTTCCATTCTTTAAATCAATCTTTCTACTTAAATTATAGATTATTTTGAACTAAATTATAATGTTTCAAATAAACTTTTAGAAAGGAACATGTTTACAAAAAGTCCCAATTAAAAATATGGTAAGGTATAGAAGGGATGGTTAAGGTGACGAAAAATAAGAATCAGCATTGGAAGATCCTATCTGTTATATGCTTTTTAATTGGAGGTGTTGTTTGGGTTCCTAACATTATTCTAGGGTATGGATATAGTTATTGGCTTTTGACATTTATTGTTAACCCATTGGGAATATTATTTGGATATTACGGTAGAAGTAAGTTTACTATCCTATTAAATATTGTGATGACATGTAGTTTCTTTCTTTTCATGTTTCTCGGGTATTTAATTAGTACGGTCTTTGGGGGACATCCTTAATAGTTTTTCGAGTATGAATACTCGGGTATCTGGAGATAAATGAAATGACCGATGTTTAATCGTAAAGAGTTGTTAACCTAACGACTCTCTTTTTAGGAAGCATGGAAAGATTTAATTTAAATGGAAGGTGATTAATTGTGAGTATTCAAGTGAAAATAGAAGATATTATCGAAGAAATGGAATTGCAGTTTGAAGAGTCTCATGCACTACTTAATATTCAAACTGGTGACATCGTAGTAGTTACATCAGAAGAGTTGCGAGCCGCGGAAGAGGAAGAACCATTGGATGATCTTCCCGATTGGGAGCGGGAAAATAGATTGGTTGCCATCGATGTGGTTGAAAACTTTGATCATTACATAGAGTTGCCAACGGAAGATGAAATTAATGAATATGGGATCATGGCAGACTTTTGCCTCACTGTGACGAATCCATATGAGCAAGAGATTCTTTTAAAGACAATCAAGGGTAAAGGGGCCTTTAGAAGATTTAAGGATAAAATATACGAGCTAGGCCTCGACAATCAATGGTATGCCTATCGTGACGAAGCTCTTAAATGCATTGCCGTAGAGTGGTGCCGAGACAATAAAATAAACTTTATTAATTTTTCCCAGAAAAGGAAACAGGGAGAATGATCTTTAATACGGTCAAAAAACCGTTTTCGACGCGGACAAACTTAAAAGAGATTAGGGAACTCAATGGAGTTCCCTTTTAAATAACCATTTAAGTAAACCATTCCCTTGTTCATGAGAGACCTCATTCTTAGATATGACTTACAGTATGAAACGCCAAGAGGAGTAAATGATGACCTCTAATGGTAAAGGGATGTTAATATGTAAATTAATTTTGTTAAAATGAGGGAGGAATAGCTTTGAAACTAGTTTTTTTATATCACCCTGTTAAATTTAAAAGACACATCAACGATTGAATCACTCATCATGAAAATGAAACTAACCAATCCACAAGTTAAAAAGATTAACGAGTATCGAATAAATAGTTGGTTGGAACTAATAAAGTAATTCCACATCTATGAGTAACATGAAACTTATAATCTAAAACATTCAGATAGATGGCGCGCTGTATGCGGTGAAAGTCGCACGTACAGTGCTGGGCAGGGGAAAAGCCGGAGATAACATCAAACGCTTACCTATTGCTACCGTTAGAGAAATTTCGAGTTGCAATTGCAGCTCATTTTTTATACCCACAAACTGGAAAATGGTGTTAAGCTAAAGGGGAGTTTGCAATTTTAAAGAAAAAAGTATTTTAGATTTAGGATGTGGTGATGCATCGTTTTTGATATTAAATTACTTTTTCAAAATGTTCATAGAAATGTGGCTGCTGTTGTAGTTCTATCGGAGGCAGGGTTAGTAGAAGAAGGTGTTACACCCCTAGATAGAGAAAACTGTTAAAAGGAATTAATAACACCTTATGATATAGGGAGGAAATAAAGTGAGCTATGAAATTATAACATTACCAGCTTATCGAGCAGTAGGATTAAAATGGGAGGGAACATTCTCGGAAATTGTACCGAATTTAAAAAACGTTATTCAACAAATGGAAGACCGTGCTGATGAGTTAGAGAATAAGGTGAATCCTAATGTTCAATTAGGTCTATCTTATCATGTAATTGATAATGGATTCGTACATTACGCGGTGTATGAAGTGAGTGAGGAGCAGGAAGTACCTGCTGGAATGATTGAAATAAGGGTTCCCAAGTGGACGTATGTGAAGACGACACTTAACAAAGGAGAAGATATACGAAAAACATATACGGATTTACATCAATGGTTATTTGATAGTGATTATACAGCATATAGAGAACCTGGTGTAGATTACTATGATCGCTATATGCCGATTAAACATGAACATTATCCAGTTGATCGTGATACAAATAATCCGCACTTTGATATTTATATACCGATTGTAAAAAAATAATGTTTTCTTATTAAACAAACGAATAAGCTTTTGTGGATCAACCTCTCGTTGCCCTTATGTCTCTAACGGGGAGGAATGACCTACAATGGTGAACTAATTTACTATTCACGTATAAGGGGTGGAACCAAATGATAACGATTCAAGCACAAATAGAAAAACTAGAACAAGAAATTTTTGAAAAAAAGAAACAGCTTGTTGAATTACGAAAGTCAGTCGGTGAACGCTTAGTTCCTAACTATGAATTTGTTACCTCGACAAATAAACAAACGACTTTGCTTGATTTGTTTGGTGATAAAGATGAACTATTTGTTATCCATAACATGGGGAAAAGCTGCTCTTATTGTACAATGTGGGCGGATGGCTTTAATGGTGTTTATCATCATTTAGCCGCAAAAGCAGGATTTGTTCTTGCTTCTCCAGACACCCCTTCCGTCCAAGAGGATTTTGCAGCGGAACGAAAGTGGCAGTTTCCGATGATTTCTGTTAAAGGAAGTTCGTTTACCGATGAGTAGGCTTCTTGAAGGAAAATCAGCATTACCCTGGTGTTTCGACATTCAGAAGAGATGAGCAGAATAACATTTACCTTTGCACTCAAGCTTACTTCGGACCAGGTGATGATTATTGTGTCCCTTGGCATTTATTTGACCTACTACCTTCAGGCTCTATAAATGTTCAAACAAAAATGAAGCTTAACAATCAATCATCATACCAACTTACCAACAATATTGCGATAGGTGTGAGGGATTACGATAATGCCATTGCATTTTATCAAGAAGTACTAGGGATGAAGGTCGAACAAACCTTTGAAAATGAAACCAAATTTACGATCAGTGGGACAAACTTCTTTATAGAAAGCACAGGTGAAAGAATTGTTCATTTTGAATTTGCAGTTGAAGATATTGAAACAACTAAATATCTGCTATTAGAAAAAGGTTGTCAAATCACGAAGGAGTATTCTCCAAAAAGTGTAATGGTTGAAGACCCATTTGGAATGAATTTTCACTTATTCGAGTCAATAAAATAGATAAATTTAGTCTGAAATGTCACTGTGACACTTCGAAAATTATAAAGTTTCAATTTTCTTCGGGGAGGATAGTAAAAAAGCGGTTGTTAGAGTTGTAGGGGCCTTTGTCAGGCATACCCTATTTTCTCACTAAGGATATAGAGAATTAATATAAAAAGCTACAAGAGAATGGTGTAGAAGTAACTGAAATAAAAGATGATGGCGATAACAATTTTTTGATTTTTATGATTTAGATAATAATAAGTTGCAAGTTTGCTGTTGGGGGTAAATTGGTAATAAGATTTTTATTACTAGCTCTACTTCTACAAGTTAAGGAGAGTTTAAATGATTGAAAAAACAACATTAGATAATTTTGAAGAATATGATGACCCTATTTTATATGATAAGGAAAATGATCCATATACAGAAGATGTCACTTTTTTAGAAAAATGGGCATCGAAAACAGAAGGAGTAATTATTGATTTGGCTTGCGGTACAGGAAGAGCAACTATACCTTTAGCAAGTAAAGGATATAGAGTAATAGGTGTGGACCTTCATAAAGGTATGCTTAATGAAGCCAAAAATAAAAGCTCTAACCTAAATATACAGGTAGATTGGGTAGAACAAGATTGTTCAAAATTAGATTTGAAAATAAAAAGTAACCTGATATATTCCGTAGGGAATTCATTTCAGCATTTCCTTACAAACGATGCTCAGGATGGCTTGTTAATGTCTGTGAACAGGCATTTAGAAACCAAAGGGGTTTTTATTTTCGGAACTAGATTTCCAAGTGCGGAGGAATTGTTTCAACCTAGTAAAGAGGAGTATTGGAGAACCTATATTGATAGGGATACTCAAAATAAAGTAGATGTTTATACGGTCAGTAGCTATGACTCCTTAAATCAAGTACAGCATCATACAACGATAAGAAAATTTAAAAATACGGATGAAGAAGTAGTCAATGAAGTAAAAACAAATATTAACCTACGTTATGTATTTCCAAAAGAGATGGAACGGATTTTAACTGACAATGGCTTTGAAATAATCGATGTTTACAAGGACTGGAACGAAACTCCTATAACAGAAGATAGTTATCAAATGGTTTATGTTTGCAGAAAAGTTAAGGGATTGCAAAGAAAGAGCAGTGTCTTTTCTACAACTGGTTGCTACGGGGAAGGTTAAGGTAGCCGAGTAAGGAGGCATTCCAATTGGGTATTTTTAATTCAGATCGACCTAAAATTTCACTTGAAAAATTGAAGAAATCAATGTTTGAACGATTTCTATCCATAATAAGTATCCTAATATTCGTGGGGAGTGTAGTTTTTCTTGTTGTGATGTGGAGTTACTTGCCAGCTCAGGTTCCTGCCCATTATGGTGCCACTGGTGAAGTAACCAGACATGGGGCCAAATGAGAGATGGTGGTCCTACTGATGATCGGAGCAGTTCTTTATCTCTTAATGCATGTGCTTGAAAAGTACCCGCATCTACATAACTATCCAATGGAGATTACGGAATCAAATGCAGAAGAAGCATACCGAATTTCTCGTTCGCTCATTGGTATGGAGATCACCACCACTGCTGGAGATGGGGCAGAAGCAGTGGTTGCTTGCCGAAAATCACTCCCAGATGTCATCTTAATGGACATTCAAATGCCAAACATGGACGGTATTCAAAGTGTTAGGGAAATAAAGTCTCAGTGGCCACAAGTAAGAATCATGATGCTGACTACCTTTAAAGACGAAGAAAATATAAGGCTAGCACAAAGGGCTGGAGCGGAGGGGTATTTGTTAAAATCAACCCCTGCTAAAAATATGGCACAACAAATTAGAGTGCTCGATTCCGGCTCCTCTATTCTAGATGCCAATGTGCTAAAAACATTGACAGGAAACGATAAAGAAAAAAATAAAGAAAAGCTTTCCCGGTTAACTAATCGGGAAAAGGATATCATGGAGCTTGTGGCGGAGGGGTATTCCAATAAAGAAATTGCGGAGAAACTCTTTATTGGCGAAGGAACTGTTCGAAATACATTATCAATCATATTAAGTAAACTCGAATTACGAGATCGAACTCAGCTAGCGATCTTTTACTGGAAGTAGTATTAAAACTAAAAAACTGTTCATGTCAAGGCATCCGTTACTATGCTATTTAGTTTAAACACCTTCTTCGTTGAGGGTGTTTTTTATTTAAAGTATAAAAACGAGGTGGAATTATGCTAACATAAAGACAATTAGTAAGTATGGCAAGTTTATCAAAAAAATGGATGAACTACACTGAAGAAATCTCCAATGGAGTCATCCAAGCCATTAGAAAGAAAGAGAAGGAACTAACAGTTGGTCAATTAGAACCTTGGGAACAGCGTCCTTAACACTAGGGCTCGGTACCTCTTTAAAAGATAGAAGAAGAGTGGCGACAGTGCTACTCTTATTCTATTCCTTGAGAAAAACACTTACGGAAGCAGTAATTTAATACTTTTCGCTAAATCAGAAAATGCCTCCGCCATTTCATCCCCGAATGGACCATTCATTTTGAAGTCCACTTGCAAAACGAAAGCCATTGTCATTCTCCCTTATTTTGTAGTTGTTGTTAAATACAATTCTTCAAGAATTTCCTTGACTTGATAACTATTAGGTGAAAGTTCTTTGTCAATAAAGTTGTTTATATCCGATTTTTCAACATCATACATTACTTCAATTTCTTTTGAGAAAAGGAGCTTTTCTTCTTTAAGTAAATCTGATAATGCCGGTTGTTGTTTTGGAGTAGGGTCTTCACCTAGAACTTGTGTTAATCCATCGACATAATATTCGATTGGGCGACCGCCAACGATTTTAACCCCTTTATTTTCTTCATTAACCATGATAATAGTAGGAAACCCTCTAGCCCCAAGTTTTCTAGTTAATACAAAGTCTTCATTTAATAAATCGTGACCAGTTTGTTCGTCAGCTTCTTTTACAATTACTTCACCCTCTAGTCCCATTTCATTAACGATTTCTACTAGGACAGATTCCTCACCAATGTTTTTATTGAAAAGAAACAGAGCCTCTCTAGCACGACGTAGGTATTCAAATGCTTTTTCCTCACCGTGATGTTTTTGAATAATTTTATAAACACGAGATGGTGGAAAAGATGACTGAACTGGATTGTCAATCATTAATGAACCATCAATCGGCATGCGATAATGTTTGCCTACTTCTCTCCAGTGACCTGCAACATCAGCAGGTCCGTGGATGCCGTTAGCAGGATCGACTGGACCACCATGCCATTTTTCTAATAAGCCACCCATGACGGTTTTGAAGTTGAAATAATGTCCATACTGCTTCATAAAACGACGAAGTGTTGGTTCCAATGCCCAACAATGTGAGCAGATTGGATCGGTTACATAATATAAATCTATTTTTTTTCTTGGTTGGTTCCAATCAATTATTTCCAATTCATCGTTACCTGTAACACCACATATACCTGTTTCTAAATCGCAAATCAAGTTTTTGTTTGTCATACTAGCATTCCTCCTAATATATTGAAGTTAGGTGCAAGCTGAAGTTTTATATTTGCTTCATAATGCCAGTTTAGTGAATAATAACATCTAAGAACACCAATACTTTCTTGGATGTGTTGGATATCCAACACATTTCAAAAATTGTTGAAAAAGTAGAAGGGAGTTTTACGATGACGGAAACGAAAATGGATCCCCGAATTCTACGCACTCGTAAATTAATCATGGATTCCTTTATTGAATTATCCAGTAAAAAGGAATTCAAAGATATTACTATCAAAGATATAACAACAGAAGCAATGATTAATCGTGCGACCTTTTATTATCATTTTGAAGATATTTATGACTTATTAGAAAAGGTATTATCAGAAGTATTGTTAGTTAATTTAAATTGTGATTTCTACAAGTGTGACCATCTAAATGAAGAAGCGTTTGTTAGTATTTTCATAGCTATCACAAATTTTCAAAAGTCATTATCCAATCGTTGTCATAGAGGATACGAAGATACAATTGGCCGTATTATTAGGGAACAGCTCGAAGTCATTTTTTACAAAATGTTGCTAAAACAAAATAAAATGGAAGATGATGAGGCTCTGAAAATTACTGCTGTCATATTAAGCTGGGGCATTTACGGAGCTTCTGTGGAATGGAAAAGAAATGGTATGAAGGTACCTCCAGAAGAATTTATAAAATCCACAATTCCTTATTTAATATCTGGGACTGATTTTGGTTCTAAGATCTAAAAAGTATATAGGAATGAAATCATTAAAACTCATTACTCTTGTCTTTATATTTAGTAGATCTGTAATTAGAGTAAGAATGGTGGGGTGTAATATATAAACGGTTTAATGGACTTCTAAATTATGGAAGTCCATTTTGCATTACAATGCAAGGATCGTTAATTCGTACCAATCTAGATTATTATTATGGCTTCACTGTCCCAAGTATGAGATGACACATTTGATGGGGGGACATTTTAATGTACCCCCATTCTAGGATTTATTTAGATAGGCTCCAATTAATTTTTTCTGCTAATAATCTTGAGACGTTTTCATTTAACATCCCATCTCTCGTATGGGCTGGAGTAAAGCAGCATACCTTTCCTTTTCCATAGGAATGCTTCCAGCCTGCGATGGAATCTCCATCTACACCTGTACTCCAAAGGTCTACTCCTGTATTTGCCACATCACACTGGACAAAATACTGCTCATCGGAAAGGGAAAAGGTATTCTCTCCACTTTTTTCATTTTCCTTTAACATGTAGGTAACGTCCTGAAGTCCTGGTGGATGAAACTCAAAATATCCTCGTAGCATCTGAATGTAGCGGCTGTCGGGTTCATATCCTGCTGAACCAGCATGCCAAACTAAGATATTTCCCCCATCTTCCACATAGTTGACAATCTTTTTATCTAATTCATCCGTTAGCCATGTGATCACCTGTTCATCTGTTGGATTTAGTTGATCCATTTTTGCATTGATGAATAAGTCAGGCTTTTCATCGAGCGCTTTTGAAACCTCTTCATGTGAAATGAATTGAAGATCTACCTTATTCTTGTTTGCTAATCGTTCTATTGCTGCTTTTAAACCAGCTTTTGCATCATCTGCATTATGCCAATAATCTCCTAGTAATGCTACTATTTTTATCATCCTTTAAAACTCCTTTACCAGTTCAATTTATTCCCTTGATAATCGATGTACATATGTTCTTCAATTGCCGGGCTTTTCAATATTTGCTCCTTAATTCCAGTTGCCGATTCTATTGCATCGATCGTTGCATCTGGATTAAATTCACCGAATATATACGTTTTTACATATCCTGGATGGAATGCTAAAACCTTTACCCCAAATTCCTTTAATTGATTTTGTAATATCGTTAATTGCATGTTTAAAGCCGACTTGGACATACAATAGCCATATTCTTTTTTTCGCCAAGAATCTGTTAAGCTAGCTGCTTCTGAGGAAATATTCGCTAGTATTTTACGATTCCCTTTCATTAATAATGGTACCACAGATTGGGAGACACGAAGCGGCCCGAATACATTCGTATCAAAAAGCTTCATCATATCCTCGTAATTAAACTCCCCAAATATATCTTCGGAACGGTCTTTGTACGCTGCTGCATTATTAATAAGAATATCTAGCTGACCAGCATTATTTTCAATATATTTAGCAGCCTCATCCACAGATTTCTGATCGGTTACATCTAATGAAACAATGTCTAAATCCTCACCAAATTCCTCTTTTAATTCATCAAGCTCTGGCCAATCATTCATATAACGACCAGCAAATACCTTGAAATTCGACTTTAGAAAAACCTCTGTCAAAGCTAGTCCTAATCCTCTGTCTGCACCTGTTATATACACAGTCTGTTTCATTTTATTCCAACCTCCATTTGTATAAAAAAATAATGAAAACACTTGCATCTAAATATTATTCTCCATTTGATTTATATTTCCTTGTTTTTATTTCTATTAAAAATTGGGGAGCGAGTAAACGGATCTTTCTCTTCGTTCGTTTTGCTATACGAAAGAAGCAATAATGGCTTATTTAAATTAATAGAATTAAGAGATGGGGAAAGAGTATTCGAATGAATAAATAACTCAAGAGGCTATTTAGAGAATGGTTACCTTGGTTAGATAACACAACAAAACTCGAAGATTCAATAAAATTTACCCAAATATGTTTAAAAGGTTTTGCTGAAAGTAAGGAGCTTAAATGTAGTTATTTATTATAAAGGAGAAATTGTAAGAGTCGCAGGCTACAATAATATGGATTGGTCAAATAAAACAATTTTTTTCCTTTCCCTATTTTAGTTTAGTAAAGACTTTTCCAGTACTTAACTCACACCAATCATCTAATTCGTCATATACTTCCTTCTTCCCGTATTTTTTCAAAAAGGCTTCCTTATTTTCGAATACTTCCATTACACCATTTTCTAGTAATGTTACCATTTGGTACGTATTTAATTGGAAAAGCTTAGAAACGACTATTATTTCACCTAAGTCAGCATAGTCAGCAGGCTTTTTCATTATTTTCCCTCTCCTTTGCACATAGGTTTTACACGCTCTTTATAAAAGGCTATTTTTGCAAACTTTGTTGCTTTTTTTATAAAGCTTGGAGAAGCGAAAGGCGGCGACTCCAGTGGGAAAAGCAACGGCTGAAGACACCGCAGGGACGAGCGTTACTTCAGAGAGGCATCATGCGTGATGCCACTTGAGTAAGCTTCGAGTTGTCTCGACGGATGCAGCTCCAGAGCGATACTCGCAGAGGAAGAGACACGGCCGAGGAGGCTGAAGCGTTGCCCGCGGGGAACCTGGACGGTGACATTACGCCGTTGCCCACAAGCGGGACCTGAGACGCTTCCTTGAGTAGTTTGCGTCGAGTAATCGCAGACGCAGGACGTGGGCTGCTCTTAGGCGTAATTGGTCCGCCTGTAGCGTATCCAAGCAAAAAAATATGCTTTAAAAACAAACATGATCTCGTGCGACGAGTAATAGCAGGAGCAATCTATGCTAAAAGAGCCTTATAAAAATATCCATATCTGCCCTCAACGACACAGGCTCATCCTTTAATTGTTGCATGGAAGCCTCCGTCGTCAAATCCCCTATGCATCCGAGATTCTTAGAATCCATGATGGCTTCCATCACATCTAAACTTCTTATAGTATGTACTAAAAGTTTCGATAATATTGTGGTTATGATACCAAAAAACATCGTTATTATTTGGTGCTCTACTAATTGGAAAATCATGTTAAAATAAAGGGGTGGGGAAAAGTATTTATGTAAAAGAGCTAATTGATAAACAATATGAAAGATTAGAGGAACAGGTAGAACATATCTCTAAAAAGGAGTATGTGGCAAGGTTTATAGAGTTGGATAACCGAGGCTATGTCTGGAAAGGTAAGGTATATCAACAGCTAGTTGCGGAATTTCATATCGACGGACTAACTTGTGAAGAGTTACTTCAAGATTACATCAACGAGTTAAGCACAGCTGTGTTCCCTTTGCTAATTTAACTCCAATGTTGAAAAAATTAAAGAGTAAAAGTCTCTTACTAGGGATGAAATTTTTCATAGGACCATGAATTAACTGATGTATTGCCTAATGAATGCATTTTTATGGGGGACCATCCAAAAAATGACGTAAAAGCAGCCCAACGTGTGGGAATGAAGTGAATCTGGAAGAAAGATTTTCAATGGAACAATGTAGAGGTAGATTACATTGTGGAGGATTTAGCAGAAGTACCATTGATTATGGAAAATTTAAGTTAGCAGCAAATCATATGAAACAGGGTAAACAGCAGGAAGTATTTTTTGAAATAGGTTAAGACGGACTAGTATTCTAACAGTTTAATTAACGAAGAAATTCATTATTCAAAAAAAGGATACTTTGTTCTCCAATCGGGGAATAGTTAGATAAGTGATCTTGTCCTATTTAAAGTGGACGAGATTTTTTTATTATTAACTGTAATTAAACTTGTTTTGCAGCGTCGTATTAGTGAGTAACGGGATAGGGGGAGAGAGTTTGAATAATCAGGAACAAATTACAGCATGGTTCAGGCAGTACGGGGATGACGTTTATAATTTCTTAATCTACTACACCGGGACAATGGATGTAGAGGACCTTGTACAGGAAGTGTTTATGAAAGCAATACGAAAGAGCAATTCCTTTCGATATGATTCCTCTCCTAAAAGCTGGTTGTTTAGTATTGCGAGAAACGTTGCAATTGATGCATCGAGAAAGAGGAAGAGAGAAAGGAAAAAGGAAACAAAGCTTTTCTTAGAGCCGAACCAAGAGTATTATCCCCCTCCTCAGAAAATTTACCAACAACGGGAAACAAACAAGGAACTCTATGATGCTATTCTCTTATTAAAAAAGAATTATAAGGACGTCATCCTATTGCGGGGAATTCACGAATGTTCTGTTGCGGAAACGGCAGAGATCTTAAATTGGTCAGAAAATAAAGTGAACGTTACCTTCCACCGTGCGATGAAAAGTTTAGAAAAAAGACTGGGGAGTGAATTTTATGAGTAAAAAGGAAGAGCGTTTCCTTCGGAGACTGAGTGAATTCCCAAGAAATAAAATGAATGAAGAAACAAAACAGCGAATTGAAGCTTCCTTACGGGAGGAAAAGCAGCAGACGGCTTTTTTAGCAAAACGAAAGGAGCGGATAAACATGTTCAAAAAGGTTGGAGCAGCGGTTTTGACGGCAGGTGTATTATTAGTAGTGGTGTTGATCTTACCAAATGAGCTTCAATGGAATCAAACAACTCCGCCAATGGAAGAGGATAGAGGGCAGCATGATGAGGAGGATGTTGACAGAACGGGGGATGATCAAAAGGAAGAAGAAGACAATCAAAACGATTCATCTGGAGAAAACGTGGAAAATGAGGAGAATGCGTCCAACGAAAATGGGGATTCTGTTCCTGAACTGAATGAGGAAGATGTATTGATCGAGTATAGAAAAACAACGGAGGCAATTTTCGAAAGGAGAAAGGACGATCTCCGAATCCCTGATATTGACTCCAAACAAGAGATGGTGGAATATGTAAACTCCGTTATGTCTGTTGAACTGGGTAGATGGTTTGCAGAAACGTATTTTGAGGAACGGGAAGACGGGTTATATGTCATTCCCAAGGATGGATTGACTTATTTAGAAGAAGATGAACCTTATGAGGTAGAACAGGTTAGTGAAAGTGTATATCGGGTGATTCAGGAGCGAGATACGGATATGCTGGGCCACATTAAAATCATTTTTAATCTAGCTTATAATGGGGAGAACTGGATAGTTGATTCTATTGATAGTGAGGATATAAGTTAGAACGGAGGATAGGTGAAGGCACGTTCCCTGGTAGAGTAATGGGTTTACTTCACAGGTGCAAACAAGCTAATCACAAACAAAAACGCTTGGGTATGAACTTCATCCCTAAGCGTTTTCTTATTACTTTAAGTACAACATTTTTCAATAATTGTGTAAGTGAGATTCTGCATTATGTTGTGAAAAAGCAAGCTTTTTTAAAGTTTACGAGAAGAGCCTTCGGAAAAGGTCAATTACTTATTGTGTAAAAAAAATTACTTTTTAGAGTAATTTGATTATTGCTTTTAAACGTAATATAAATTATTATATAAAGTAAAGGGAGGTGGAAAAAAATGAAAAAATTAGAAAATATTCAGTTGAATGTTCCTTTATTAAGGCGAAAAGTTCCAAATTTAACAGTAGCGGCCCGGTCCGTAGAATTGCGTCCCGCTACTGTATCCAATTTGTGTACAGGGAAAATCCCAGTTGGTCGAGCGGAAGTCCGAACATTAGTGGCACTCGCCACACTAGCAGAATGTAGCCTGGATGACTTAATCATTAGAGGGGAGAAGATGGAAATGATTGAAACGGGAATTAAAACCCTTGATGTCTTTGCACCATTAACAAAGGGAGGCACCGTCGGATTAGTGGCAAGGTATGGAATGGGACAATTGGTAGTCTTAGCAGAAATGTTTCATCGATTAAAGCAGAATGGGTTTGCGACTGTCTTGCTTGTACCATCGGGAGACCACCCAGAGATAAAGGATGTTTTCGAAGAAGTGGACGTGCAAGTAAATTCGGTGGATGAAGCCTATGAACAACTGGTCGTGTTAGGAAAAAACAAGGAAATTGCCTTTGCTGCTGATCGATCTAATGTACTGACAGGAGATATTCACCAGCTTCAAGAGCGATTAAATAATGTTGGTGTTACGTTAACGACTTTCCTTGTTGACTTAAAGGGGGCAGCAGTGGATGAGGATCTGCCTTATGGACCATTGGAAACGCTTTGGCAATTTGATGCAGACTTGGCTGCAAGGCAGAAGTATCCCGCAGTAAACCCTATTTATTCTACCTCATCGATCTTAGAAGGAGGACATTTAGAGCAAAACCATTTAGCTGTCCAGCAGCGAGCACGAAAGGTACTACGAAGGTATCGGGAGCTCCGTTCGTTAGTTACTGTCGGTGGCATGGAGAGGTTGCCTTTTGCAGAGGTGGATACGTATCGCCGTGGTGAAAGGCTAGAAGCCTATTTAACCCAGCCGTTTTATGTTGCAGAGGAATTCACCGGGAAAAAAGGGGAAGATGTTCAACTACGTGATACGCTTGAGGATATAGGAAAAATCCTCAAGGGTGAAACAGACTCCATCGATGTTGAAAAACTGAATTTTATTGGTAAGATTTAGGTTATTATTACAAAGGAGATATAGGATATGAGGATATCCCTCAAAGATTCAAATCTAATCTCCTATTGAGAAACCAGAAAGCAATAGTGGAGTATGGAGTTGCGAAGATAAAATGCAGCTCTTTTTTTTGCTCATATGTGGTGACCCATGGTTTAGAAGAGGAAGTTTTTATTGACTTGATAATAATATAGGGATAGACTTTAGAAGAAATTAATTTTCGATTTTTAGGAGGATTATTAAAAAATGTTACCATCCAGAATTCGGTTCCGTACTTTGAACAAGTAATTTCATACTTTCAAAGGCTCTGCTTGTATATGCAGAGTAAATGGGATCAGTCTGCCCTTTTTTAATAATCTTCATTTTGCATAGAGATATGCTATATGTAGAAAGGCGGATCGTTCTGCCTTTCTTTTTTATGCTCTCTTAAATGGAAAAGTATAAAATAAATGGGGCTATTGGCCAATTGTACTACCTCTTTCATAGAAAAAGTGGGTTTATTTGGTCAGGCGATTGTTCATTAGGATCGATGATTAGGAATGTTTTCTATCCGTTTACTCAGAATCACAGGCAGGTGGCCTGTGATTTTTTATTTGGGAAAACAACGAAGGGAACATCAGGAATGTTCTCCTGCTTTCCTTTCCAACGATCGAATGTTTATTGGTATGTCGCTATCGTATGGAAGAGCAACAATTAAAATAAAGAAAAGAAGGGGTTTTTAATAATGAATAAAAAAATAAAAAAAATGAAAGAGATTGCTAAGAGAAACGAAATCTTCATTGAGGAAGATTCTATTAAAATCAATGAGTCTGGCTTGGATTTTCAAGTTGTTCATGCTATTGATCATGAAGGTGTTCAGTGGATCCTTCGGTTTCCTAGAAGAGAAGATTCAATGACCAAAACGGCTGTAGAAAGGAAAGTGCTGGATTTTGTAGATCGTTATGTTTCATTTGAAGTGCCTGTATGGTCTGTGTATACGAATGAGTTGATTGCCTATAAGCAGTTATCGGGGATTCCAGCAGGGACGGTTGATCCTGTGATTAAAAACTACATTTGGGAGATTGATATAAACAATGTTCCAAAAAATTACCTAAACTCCATAGGAAAGGTGTTAGCTGAACTACATCAGACTCCAAAAGACTCCTTAAACATACCTGGATTAAAGGTACAAACTGCGGGTGAGGTGAAAGCTGCAATGAAAAACCGTATGAATAAGGTAAAACAAAAGTATGGTGTTGGTAAGGAGCTTTGGATGAGGTGGCAAGCATGGGTTAACGACGACGAAATGTGGCCGATGCATACAAGGCTGATTCATGGTGATGTTCATGCTGGTCATACACTGATCAATGAACGAGCCGAAGTAACTGGTCTAATAGATTGGACGGAAGTTGCCGTTACAGATATCTCAAAAGATTTTGTCGGCCCTTACATGATGTTTGGTGAACAGGCATTAGAACAAGTTATTGCGTCCTATGAAGCAGCGGGTGGAGTCACATGGCCACTTATGAAAGAGCATATTATTGAACTACAAGCAACTTTTGCAATTGATTTAGCTGAGTTTGCAGAAGCATCAGGTTCAAAAGAATATGAGCAAATGGCTATAGAAAGTTTAGGTGTAAAAAAATAGCAACATTTATAACTTGAATTCAGTGCCTGACTCCCGGTACGGTGCAACTTCACCGTGTTGTGGTTCAGGCATCTCTTTTCAAACAAATAAACAGCCGAATGATGATTCAACTGTTTTATTTGATTAAGTATTTAATTGTCAAATCATTGAAGTTTCGTAACAGATAGAAGGAATAATAAGTAGTTCATGAGGTAGTAGGTTGTAGTAGTTTATAAATTAATGCGTTGTTTGATCCTCATAATGTCTCTTTCATTTTGAGCAATTTTTGCCCATGCTAAGTCCTGATCGACCTTTAAGGCGTCAATTTTCTCCAGCACCTCCTGATGCTGCCTCTCTTGAGTGATTTTAATACCAACTATTTCTTCTTTCATATTCTTCATGTCTTCTTTTAGGTTGTTCATTTCTTCTTTCATATTGCTCATGTCTTCTTTTATGTTGTTCATGTCTTCTCTTATATGACCAACCATGGTAACTAATTGTGTTAGCATACCTTCAAAACGTTCCATTTGTTGTTCCGTCATTTACCTCACCTCCTTATTCATCAACATTATACTCATAAATATTGTGGTTTACTAGACTCTTCCTTTATTAACTATGTTTCCATTAGAGATTACTCAGATTTATTGTTTGTTTTTCAATAGATATATCTCTTTCTCTATTTTAGTTACCTTCTCTTCCACAAATCCTATGTCATCTAACCTACTTCTTGCAGGAAGTTCAAATTGCCCACCAATACCTTCAAGTTTTGAGTTTATGCTTTCTAATTTTTCATCTACTGTATTAAATCTGTCATCCACCTCCTTGAACCTACTATTCATATTTTCTTCTAAGGATAGTAAGCGTTTATCCATACCATTCAGGCGCTTGTCCATCCCATCCAAGCGGTTATCCATACCGTCTAGGTGGTTATCTATCCCATCCAGGCGGTTAACCATACCGTCGAAGCGTTTATCCATACCATCCAATCTTTTGTTCATACTTTTAAGCTGGTCTAGAATCTGAGGTAGAATAGTCTCCATTTCATAAACCTCCAACCGGGTCATTTTTTACTATTTTACCACAAATTTTGCTTAAAACGATTTTGTTCAAAAAAAGTTCAGGGACCAAAGTTCAGGGACCGGGTCCTTGAACATGTCATGACAGTATTGCCGCATTGGAAATGCGAATATATGGATGCCCGTTAAACGGAGATCCAAAAGTCAGCTCCGGTGAATCAAGAGCCGTGATCCGTGGTTTGCTTTATGAACTAGCGAGCAGCGCGAAGTAATTACTTAGATGTTTTAGTGAAAACAAAACAAAATTAGATAATTTAGTCTAACTGTAGTATAATTAGACTAAATAAACATAAAAATAAAATAGGAAAAGAAAATAGCAAATACTTTTGAGGGAGACAGATTAAATGCGTAATCCTGTTTCGATTTTCATTATGGATGTATCCAACTCTACGTTGAATGATAATTGGGATAACATTTCCACCTATTTAGATGAGTTGGAGTATTGGATGAAGGCTTGGGTTGCACCTGTAGGTAAAGGGATAGTGAAGCACCGACGGGGTGATGAAATCTTATTTATCGCCCAACATTATGTCACGGCGTTTACGATTGCTACCTTTGTCAAGCAAATCTGGAAGTATCCAGACCATCCGCCATATTTTGGAATTTCCTTTGGTAATGTGGATAGGGAGATGGAAGCCATCGATGTGGAAACCTGGAATCATCCACTCATTAAAAAGGCTAGGGAAGCAAATGAAAGGATAAAACAATCGCAAAAGCGCACTCCCATACTTTTTCATTTAGCTACGAATTTTATGGGTAACAGCAGTGACGCTATTTATAGCCATAGTATTGTAGAAACAGAGAATCTAATGAATTTAATGATGGAAATGGAAGATAATTTAGTAAAAAATCAAACGCAACTGCAAAAATTAATATGTGACCTTTATTTTATTTATGGCCAACAAAAACGGGTGGCCGCTTTATTGAATAAATCTGCAGCTACCATTTCCAGTCACTATAAAAAAGGAAACGTAGAGCTAATCTTGAAAGCGCATAAGCAAATACAGCAGAATATCAATGCCTTTGAAGTGGTTACAAGTAAAGATTATCTAGAGCAATATACAGAAACATTATCAACATCTATAAAAACAGTAATTAGTGACCGTTTACCTGAATTTAAAATAATACCTTAAGAAAGATTGGAGAAAGGATTTAGTAGGATGGGGTTTCTAAGTTTAATTTTAGCTCATTTAATCGGTGATTTTTACTTACAAACGGATAAAATGGTCAAAAACAAGAAAAGGTATCTTAAAATTCACCTATTACATCAGTTTGTAATAGGCTTCATTGCCCTTATTATCGTCTTTGTCATTTCGGGAGAACGGCATTTTTGGTTTTATGTTGTTATACCAGCTATCCTTTTCGTCTTTTTTCATTGGATTATTGATTTAGGAAAAATCAAAGGACAAGCAATATTGGAGGAAAAGTTTGGTGAAGGAAGCTCATGGGAGGGCGCATTGTTTGTCATTGATCAGGTGCTTCACCTCGTCTCCATCGTATTAATTTCCGTGATTATTTTTAACTTGGATGTTATTGGTCTTAGTAGTCAATTCCTTATATCCGTTGGTTTAATGGAAGGAATCGCTCCTAGTTTTTCTGCAGGACAAAAAGCCTTGTTTGTCATCATTATGCTTATTATCGCTACAAGTGTAAGTGGTCATCTTATCCGAATTTTACTAGGATCCTTTACCAATTACTTAGCGCTTTTTGAGGGAAAATATACCCTCAAAGACAGTCGCAATGGTAAAGGGTATAGTAACAAAGATTTTCATCAAAACACAAATATAGCAGAAGAATATACGTATATGGTATTAAAGCATCAGGATTTATCACGGGGAAAAATCATCGGTTATTTAGAAAGGCTCCTTGTGATAGTCCTTGTTATGAACGATTCCATCAGTTCCATCGCCTTTATTATCGCTGCAAAATCTATAACTAGATTTAAACAACTGGAAGACCGTGACTGGGCAGAGTATTTTTTATTAGGGACCCTAACTTCCATATTTTTAGCGATCGTATATGGATTTATTATTAAATTCATAGTTTTATAGTTTCACCCTTTTCGCAGCACAGGTTAAGTTATAAAAAGGGCATACGATGAAGATAAAAAGCAGATAAGTGAGTTTTTATCAGAGGGGATGTCACTGGAAGAAATTTGCGTGGAAATAAATGTGAGAACTCGCCAAGATTTAACGTATGTTATTTCTATTGTTAATGAGGTTACTAATAAATAGGCTACGATACTAGTGCAACTTGTTGACATAAGGAAGGATTTCAATAAAGGATCAAAGGGTGTCGCGATATTCATAACGCGACACCCTTATCTATAATTGATTAAATATGTATATTACAATAATGGATTATTCCCAATGCCCATCCACGTTATCTATACACTCTATCACTCAGGAAAATACTCCATTGGCTCTGTGGAGTGGCTATATCCATTTTTCTTGTAATAATTGATGCTGTCGTCACTTGGCCAGACGATGATGAATTCGTATGCCTTTTCTTTCGCCCATTGGTTGATGGTGGTGAGCAGCTTACTTCCAATTCCTTTATTTCTATACGCTTCTATCGTATAGACGTTTGTCATATAAGCGAAGGGGTGAGTGATCCTCCCTGGCCGTGGTACTTTCTGAATTAATTCGATGTAAATATGGGAGACAATTTTTCCATCTTCCTCCGCAACCCAAATAAACCATTGGTCGCCTCTTAAGGCATTCTCTAAAAAAACTTGGCATCCCTGTTCGAAATCAGGGTAGGGAGTAAACTGGACCTTTCCCGTTTCATCATGTTCAATCGAAAAATCCCATCTCATTCTTATTAACTGCTCTATGTCTTTTTCCTCAGCAAGTCTTATTTTCATCCTTGATTCCTCTCCTTTTAATAGCTAACTTATTTATTTAATTCTAGTTTTAAAGATTCAAGGGCATCCATTACTTTTTGAATATCTTCCTTACTATTCATTTTGTTTCGAGCGAGGAGTAGCACCGGTCTAACAGATTCAACCGATCGACCGAATTCATACATCCATTCATATCTCGGAACCATCCAAGTATGGAAATGATGGGTGGTATCTTCATTGTAAAAATAGTAAACGTATTCTATCCCTAAAACATCTCTTTGAGCCTTTCTTATTTTTGACAAAACCTCAATATAATCGATCCTTTCTTCTTTTGTTAATTCGTCAATACACTTGATATGACGTTTAGAAGCTAATATAATTAAACCCTTTATTGGATACGCAACATCTTGATGTGCGTGAAAATACTCCGTTTCAAAGACCACACCACCATCTGGCTTAAGTAAACCACTTGTTAGTGCACAACTTAAACACTCTACTTCTACTGTTTTTCCATTTGATAAAGTTATTTTTCTCAAGAGACTTTCTCGCTCCTTTGTTAGATGTATTAGAAACCTCCCAAGTTCGTTACCTTATTACGAAGCCTTTATTCATTTAAATCAATTCTAACATAAAATCCCAAGGACTCTTCCAAATACGACAAATTATGGGAATGATATGCTATTATTAAAATGGATGATTATAGAACTTGAATCTATTTGAAAGGAAGATACCTTTGGAATTTTGGGATATTTATGATAAAGACAGAAATGTAACAGGTAAAACAATGAGGAGAGGGGAACCTTTTGAGAAAGATGCGTATCACCTAGTCGTTCATGTATGTATGTTTAACAAAAATGAGGAAATGTTAATTCAACAAAGACAACCTTTCAAGAGTGGATGGGCCAATATGTGGGATATCTCTGTAGGAGGCAGCGCCGTTGTAGGGGATACTAGCCAACAAGCAGCGGAGCGTGAAGTACTGGAGGAATTAGGTTATAAAATGGACTTACAAGGTGTAAGACCTTCCTTAACAATAAACTTTGATGTGGGATTTGATGACTATTATCTTGTTGATGTAGATCTTGATATTAAGGAATTGACGTTACAACCAGAGGAAGTTCAACGAGTAAAGTGGGCGACAAAGGAAGAAATATTGACTATGATCGACCAAGAAATATTCATCCCATACCATAAGAGTTTGATAGAACTCCTATTTGATATGAGAATATACATGGGTGGTCATAAACGGATGGAACGATAATTCATGATTTGGTGTAATGGGTAAAGGGGGGACACCGGAACCGCCCCCGTGCTTTTGAAAAAGGCTGTTTTTGCAAACTTTGTTGCTTTTTTAAAAAAGCTTGGAGAAGCGGAAGGCGGCGACTCCAGAGGGAAAAGCAACATTCTTTTATTGCGACGAGTAATCGCAGGAGCAGCAGAAGACACCGCAGTGAGCGCGCAAGTGCGAAGCGAGGAGGCTGAAGCGTTGACCGCGGGAGCCACGATGGCGACATTATGCCGTTGCCCACAGGACGTGGGCTGCCCTTAGGCGTAATTGATCCGCCTGTAGCGTATACAAGAAAAAATATATTCAATAAACAACAATCTATGGAAACCGTATAAAGGGGCAAAATTTATGGAAAAGGAAAGAGTAGTAGGAAAAGGTAATACTGCAGAAGTCGTCGTGTTGGATGAGGATAAGGTCGCTAAGATTTTCCATGAAAATATAGATGTTTTTTCTATAAACGAAGAATTTAGAAAAAGTAAAGTAATAGCTGAGGCCGGTTTGAATGTTCCAAATGTATTCCATCAACAAATTATAAACGGCAAGCAAGCCATCATTTTTGAAAAGGTGGAAGGGTTGCCATTACATTGGGTCATAGAAAATAAACCTTTGACGGCGTTAATACATATTCAAATGATGTCAAAATTACACGTTGATGTACACCGTTATCGAGGACTAAACCTGCCTTCTATGACGGAAACCTTGGTAAATAAAATAGAAAGGGTTAGTGAATTATACGTTGATGAGAGAAAAAAAGTTATTGATCATTTATTGAAGTTACCTGTGGAAGACACCTTATGCCATGGCGACTTTCATCCTAGGAATATAATATTATCAGATAAAGGTCCAATCATCATAGATTGGTCAGATGCAACCATAGGCAACAGACATGCTGATCTAGCAAGAACAATATTAATCTTAACTTATGGCGGTTTTCCTGAAAACATTTCAACTGCTAACTTCCATATAAAAACAACGTTAAGAAGGCTCATAAGTTTTTATTATTTATATTTCTATAAGAAGTTACACAAGGTTGAAGCCCAAACATATAAAGACTGGATCCTGCCTGTTGCTGCGACAAGACTTGCAGAAAACATACCAAAAATGGAAAAGAGTAAATTAATCTCCATCGTCCGTTCTTATTAGGGTGGTGCCTGTGTGACCACCAGATTTATTTTTTAAAATGAAAATAGGAAGATAGAAGGAGCCTTACTTCAAGGGTAGTAAGGCTTTTTTCTGATTAACAAAAAAGTATAAAAATAGAGAAAATAGTTTTTATCAGTCGACATACTTTTACCTAAATTCCTCTTATAATTACCTTGATTATATGATAAAAGGAGGAGGAAGATGAAAACAATTTACCGTTCTATAGTAATCCTTTTAGTATTTATGTTATTGGCTTCTACCAACGTCTTTGCGAAAAATGAAAATGCTACGAAGTCATTAGTGGCATTGGGGGATTCTATTCCCTACGGGTATAACCTCGGGAACAATAATAACGCGAGCCCTTCTAGAGTTGCATTTCCTTACTTAATAGGGGAGGAGTTAGATATGCGGGTTCGAAATCTGGCAGGACCAGGATGGCAAACGGGACATTTGTTAACCGCTCTTGAAACGGATCAAAAATTCCGACAAGCCGTCCGACATGCGGATTATATTACGTTGAATATTGGAAATAACGATTTGCTAAAAGCACTGGCTACGGCACAAGTTCGAAGTGGTGGGGATCCAGTATTATTCCAACAGTATCTTATGGAAGAAATCGGGAAGAGCAACATTTTTGGAAATCTAGGACTAATTATCTCTGAAATCCGTTCTCTAACAGATGCACCAGTTGTTATATACAATATTTATAATCCTTTTCAAACATATGACCCATTACATGTAGTTGGTTCTAATTTATTACCAGGTATAAATCATCAGCTTAGCGAAGCGGTGGGACTACTTAATAGTATCCATAATAATATTCTGCTGGTCGATGCCTATGCTGCTTTTGGGACTAATCAAGAAGCCTATGTTATTTCTGAAGATATTCACCCTACGAAATCAGGCCAAGGTGTTCTAGCGGATATTGGAATAAGAGCGATTGGTTCCTTATTATTCAATCGGTAACAGCCAATGAATTCTTACGAACGGTGCAAGGCACCGTTCGTTTATTTCTGATCATAGCTGGCAATTTGAATAGGTACGCCGTTACTAGAGAAAAAACATTAGACATATAGTATTTACGTGAAACAAATCTGTGAAACAAGATTATTCGAGCGGTGACAGGCACCAACGGTAAAATTTCCAAATAAGTAAAACAAAAATAAAATAGCCGACTAAAGAATATTCATGTTGCCAATGAACAGAAGGCTGGAACATACCTAGTTTTTCCATAATCTGTTCCATGATCGCTGCAGATAGACCGATAATAATGGCTGCTAAAAGCTTTAGTAAACGACTTATTCGGTTGAATATAAAAATGATGACCAATGTAAATAAGGGCAAGATGACTAAAGTAAATAAAATATTGATGGAAAAAATACTGGGAAAGGGGCGTGATGGGAATTCATAAAGCCCTTTTCCTACAAACAAAAGGTCTAAGTAAGTAGCAAGGAAGGAGGCAACTATCATGGTACATACATAAGCTTTCACATTTTGTCGTTTATTAGAAGAAAGTTTCTTTTGCCACAAGGCTAAGCTCGATTTTTTCCAATGTCTCACAGTAATCATTTTTAATATCTCCATTCACTTTTTCGTTGTATTTTTCTAAATAATGAACTACTCTCCAGTCTTTATACCAATCACCTTTTTCTGCTGGATCATGATGGACATCCTTCCAAGCGAATTGCAATGGAGGACTGAAGATGCGATGGGATCCGGATTTTAAAGAGCAATTTTTTATACGTCGCTTATAAAGTTTTCCTGGTATCGATTCATTTACATTGTTAAATAACTGCGGCCAGAAATCTTTTCTGGATCCTGTGTGAGGTTGTTGCAATGCCCATTTGAAAAACGCAGGATAGAGCTCACTGTCAAATAGTAAATGGTACAGTCTTTTTCCCAATAAAATTCTTTCATGTAAAGAAGCAAAATGATTTATCGTTTGCCCCATAAGCATCGTTTTCCGATTACTTTTATAGGGGAAGAGGATTTGGTTTAAACTTAGGAGTTCCTGAAGTTTAAATTCAATAGATTCTAATACATTCTTTTTGTAGAAACTATTTTGAATCACCCTGTTTTCTAAATAACTTTGCTCGTTTACTACTAGTGCGAAGGCTAAAAGATAATCCTCTTTTTCTTCCATATAATAATCCCATACGACCTTCATAAACTTGGAGACTCCGAATATGGGTAAAAGGTAGAATAGGTTCATTTGTCTTTTAATAGATTCTTTGTATAATAACATCTGCGGATAAACATCTTGAAAAATCAGCCAGTTTCCCCGTTCTAAGAAACTAAAAAAGTTTTCCCTTTCCTTCTTTGGTAGTAATTTCGTTAGCAATTCTCCTTTTAAATCGGTCATATTCCATCCGCCGTTTCGTGAAACCATATGACCTAAAAAAGCCCAATGTATTTCAGGGAATTGTTGGTAGAAATGGAAGTAAGCCTCGGTTCGAGTGATGTTATTCCGATTTCTTTTTATTGTTTCCGTACGTATTTTTTCGATTAAGTTTTGTTCTTCTATCTTTAATGAATCTTCCGTAATAGTTTGTACCCTTTTTTTCTTTAATTGTTTTTTAATTTTTTTTAAATGCGGCGACAGTCTGGAAGAATGAAAACGTAAAGTCATCTGTTCACCTCGATTTCTAACGTTTCAAGCTAATATATTCGGTGCAATGAGGTGATATGAATAATTATTGTTTTTTCGAATAAAGTAGATTGATAAAAAAACAATATTAGTTAAGAAAGGCGGATTATGATGAAGGAAGTAGCCCTAGAGGAAATAAACCGTCTCATGAATCGTTTAAAAGAACAGCAATCACCTGATGGGTCGTGGAGAATGTGTTTTGAATCCACTGTTGCGACAGATGCTTATATGATAATTTTGTTAAGGTCGTTAGGGATGAATGAGGAGAGCATGATCGGAGATTTAGTGAGTAGACTCGAGAGGAAACAAGGTGTAAACGGAGCATGGAAAGCTTATCATGACGAGGAGGGAGGAAATCTTTCTTTAACGATTGAGGCCTATTATGCACTTCTGTATTCCGGCATGAAAAATAAAAATGAGCCAAAAATGAAACAGGCAGAACAATTTATCATCGCTCGAGGTGGTCTCCAAAAAGGGGAACTACTAACGAAAGTCGTTTTAGCAGTTACTGGACAATGGAAATGGCCTACCTATTTTCGCGCCCCTATTGAACTGATTTTACTTCCCTCAACAGCACCCATAAACTTCTTTGATTTCTCTGGATATGCAAGGGTTCATATAGCACCAATGCTTGTTCTTTTTGATCAGAAATTTGTTTTAAAAAGAAGAAATACCCCTGACTTATCCCATTTATTATTGGACAGATCGTTGGATAATGACTGGTTAGGGGAAAGTCGATCACTAGAATTTCATTCTTGTATTCGCTATATAAAGGAAGCTATTGAGAAGTTAATCGGTTTCCCTGAATATTTACACCAAATGGCTTTAGAACGAACAGAACGTTTTATGTTAGAAAGAATAGAAGAGGACGGAACGCTGTATAGTTATTTTTTAACGACTTTTTTAATGATTTTTTCCCTACTTGCTCTCGGATACTCCAAGGATCATGCTGTGATACAAAAAGCCATCAAAGGGTTGAAAACATTAGTATGTATAGCAGATGACAACGAATTACATATGCAGCATACGACAGCTACCGTCTGGAATACGGCATTAATTTCACATGCTTTGCAGTATTCAAGAGCAAGTATCGATACACCAACCATCCAAAAATCCTTGAACTATTTAATGGAGCGCCAGCATAACCGTTATGGGGATTGGGTTATTCGTAACCCCCAAGTCCTTCCAGGGGGTTGGGGTTTTTCCAATATTAATTCGATCAATCCTGATGTGGATGATACGACAGCGGCATTGCGTGCATTGCGTAGGTCCGCAGTAAAATATCACCGTTATCGAGCCGCATGGTATAAAGGGGTAAACTGGGTATTGTCGATGCAAAATGACGATGGGGGCTGGCCTGCTTTTGAAAAAAATACGAATAAAGAAATTTTAACATGGATACCAATAACTGGAGCACCTGACGTAAGTATCGACCCTTCTTCTGCTGATTTAACCGGTCGAACCCTAGAGTTTTTAGGAAGGGACATTGGTTTAACGACCGATCATCATCAAGTAAAAGAGGCTGTTCAGTGGTTAGGGCAAAATCAAGAAAGGGACGGTTCATGGTATGGCCGTTGGGGAATTTGTTATATTTATGGAACTTGGGCAGCCATTACCGGAATGAGGGCGGTAGAAGTAAGTGAAAATGATGCTTCTATTCAAAAAGGCGTTGCCTGGTTACTTCACATTCAAAATAATGACGGTGGATGGGGAGAATCTTGTAAAAGCGATCAACAAAAAACGTATATACCGTTACGTACAAGTACACCTTCGCAAACGGCATGGGCATTAGATGCGTTAATTTCCGTTTTTGAAAATCCAACAGAAGAAATAAATCGTGGAATTCAATGCTTAATAGAGAAACTTAATCATCCTGATTGGACGTACACGTATCCAACTGGGGGAGGACTCCCTGGAAGCTTTTACTTTTATTATCACAGCTACAACAATATATGGCCACTTATTACCCTAAGTCATTATGTAAAAAAGTATTCATAAATAAGATTCTTATTATAACAGAAAAGGGATCCAAACGCTGGAAGCGAAGGGTTGTACTGACCAGTGCTACCAAGTAATAATAAGGGATTGGGGAATCAACTTTTAATCACGTCTAAATTCTTACGAACGGTGCCTGGCACCGTTCGTTTTTACATGATCGCTAATAAGGCAACAATAAAAGTTATAGTTGAAAAGGCATTACATAGACAGTGAAAGCCGATGGCTATAAATATATTTTTCTTTTTCCAAGCAAGATAGAAAGCAGGGAAGAAGGCGATAATTCTAAACAAGTTATTAAACGGAAGCCAAAAGTGGTACAACGAAAATAATACGGTTACGATAAATGGCGTATAGTTCCCGAATCTACTCATTTTTGCAGTAAGATAGCCCCGAAAAAACAACTCTTCAACGATTGGACCAATAAAAACATTCAGGATAACAAACATAACACATGTAAACAGGAGAATGTTTGTTGAATAGTTAAGCAAGTAATCTATATTACTCCAGTCAAAATACGGTGGTAACATATCGAACAATTGCTTAGAAACGGATGCAAAGAGCATGTTTTCTAAGGGGGCAATGGTGATGGTCATCAATCCAGCAAAACCCCAAGTCAAAGCAGCGTATAGGAAAATCTGCCACCATTTTAATTTTTGGTAATTGGAAAAGGCACTTTTCAATGAATAACTTCCATATTCTTTCTTACTGGCCCGTATTACTACAAAAATCTGGATAGGGAAGAGAAGGAACATGGCTAATAGAAAAAAGATGAGAATCGTTGGAATCGTATCTCCTAGTAAATAACCTACCAATAAATAGGTGAGCGTTAATAGTGAAGTTGGTAGAAAAATAAGGAGCAATACCTTCCATATACTTAAATTATCCCGCACGTTTTTACTACTTGTTTCCATTTGTAGTCCCCTCCGTTATGGAATGCACGTAAAACTGTCTCCCTGCTTTATATTCGCTCCCATCTTGAAGTAGATTCTAAGGTTGTGAGGTTGATTATAAAAAAAAATAAAGGTAAATATGAAGGGGTTTCCGTGCTTGAGCCTATAGGAGCTAATAGATTTAACCTTTTTCCCGTCACATCAAAGCTATCGTCCTTATTGTCATTCAAATTCCTATCGTCGTAAACATCCACATAGCCATCGTGTCGATAAGCAATCACACGATAGCCTTGGCCAATCACCTTGTCATCCAAGTACTGTGGCTCAAAACCAATGTACTTGTCATCAGCATTTTTCTTGAAATTAATGAGGGCAAGCTTTGTTAACGGGACATAGGTACACCCAAATGGGATGACGACTGTTTGTTTCTCATCACTAACTAACGTTGGCTTCTCCGTTGTTTCCATAACCTCCACTCCTTAGAAAACAAAATAAGCTCTTGTATAACTGCAACTAGGGACAACTCTAGGAAAAATAGTTTTTTAGATGGTGGAACGAACTAATATAGGAAGTCAGCGGATGTATTTTTCTCATAAAGTCAAATTCAGAATAAACCAATTTAGGTTGTTGAAGGAAGGAGATATGTGACAATGTTGTGAATTATGTGCTGTTACTAGAGAAGAAACATTAGAAATATAAACTTCTGTGAAACAAATCTGTGAAACAAGAATATTCAGGTGGTAATAGGCACCCGAAAAAATTTCCCCACCAAAAACCTGTTCGCTGACAGCTGCTGTCACTGCCGGCGTTATAGTTAGTAGTGTAGTGATTACACATTAGGAAAAAGGAAGGGGAATAACGATGAAAAAGTATTTCTTTAGTTTAATTACGTTATTATTGTTCGTTGGTTTAGTGACAGCCTGTGGGGAGTCCACCATTGAACCGGTAGATAATGAGCCAGAGGAAAGTGAGGAGGCGGCAACCCAAACTCCAGAAACAGAGGAGGATGCAACAACAGAAGAGGAGGATGCTACAACGGAAGAAGAGGAAGCCACAGAGGAGATTATCGAGGAGGATTTAAGTGTCGGGGATACCATTAATTTCAACGGCCTTCACATTACATTAAATGGCGTACGCACGTCGGAAGGGGAAGAATTTTTTGAGCCAGATCGTGACTTTTTCTTCATTTTAGATATGACGATCGATAACACAACGGATGAAGCAGCACATGTTTCTACGATGCTGCAAATGACGTTGGTGGATCCTGATGGCTATAGCCAGGACATGGATTTCTTTGCAGATACGAGGGGAAGTTTAGATGGAGAAGTTGGACCAGGAAGAAAGATGGCAGGGGAGATTTCCTTTGATGTAGAAGACGCAGATTATTTCGAGTTCCTATTTGAGGATCCGTTTATGACTGGTCAAGCGATTTGGAAAATTAACCGGGCTGACTGGGAATAGGAAGATAAAGGTCACAGGCCACCTGTGACCTTTTGTTTTAAAATAATGCCCATATGTGGGAAAAAAAGTAAGGAAGTGTTCTTATTTCATGTACAATATAAAATAGAGAATAGAATGGTACGAAAGGGGATTGTTATGCCACAAACACAAGGATTAGCAAAAGTGGAGAGGTTATTTTTTATCCTCCAATACCTTAGCAATCATGAATATGCCACAGCACAGGAGTTAGCCAATCACTGTGGTACTTCCAAACGGAGTATATATAGGGACATGAGAAACTTAGAAGAACAAGGATTTTTTATAACAACAGATCCAAATAAGGGCTATAAACTTATTGAACAAGCTGTACGTGGCGGAGGGAGACTGACAAAAGACGAGTGGATGGCATTAACGTTATATCCTGTCATTTCCCAAGGGATTACTTCCGGAGACCACCCTTTTCACCATGCGTATAAAACCGGTTTGGAAAAAATAATGAGCTACGTCCAAAAAGGAGGAGATTCCTCCCTCATTGGATCCGAGTTGGGAGAAAGAATTCGTCTTCATGCACGTCCTTCGGAACAGGCACAATTCAATGTGATGCCAGGTATTTTAACGGCCATTTCGGAAAACCGTTCCATCGAAGTGACCTATTATTCCATCCACCGGGATGAAGAGACCTGCCGTCTGTTAGACCCTTATTATCTCGTACCAAGAGGAGGGCATTTATATGTAATCGCTTATTGCCATACCCGCAAAGACGTAAGGGTGTTCCGTTCCAGCCGTTTTCATTCTGTAAAAGTGACAGATCAATCCTTTAAAATTCCACGTACCTTTCATATTGATGATTTCCTTTCAAGAAGATGGTCCATCTTTTCCGAGGATAAAGAAACACACTTTGTCGTCCGTTTTAACAAAGAAGCAGCAAGGTATGTGCAAGAGGAAGACTTTCATGTGGAAACGAACCGCACAAAAAAAGAAGACGGAAGCCTGCTATTAGAAACAACGGTCAAAAGCCAAGAAGAATTCCTCCGCTGGATCCGATCCTTCGGTGTCGAAGCAGAAGTGCTAGAGCCGAAGGAAGTAAGGGAGCAGTTAAAGAAAGAGTTTGAAATGATGGTGGACAGGTATAGGTAACTAATTTCTTGAGAGAATTTTGATTTCCTTGAAAGAGATGACTTAGATAATATAAAACTACTAATTGAATTAATTCCACGAGATGTCAATAAGATAATGGTACTGATTAGCCCCTTAGATTATGAATGGTATATAATCTTAGGTTGTAAGTATGGTAAAAATAAGAAGTGGGACGATTCAACTGTTTCTTTATACAAGAACCGTCCCTGGTCACACAAAAAGAATTAAAGGGGAAAACGGTCCCCACCCTTTCCCGTGCTTACTTTACGCTTTCTGCTTTTTTAATTAGGTCGTGTAGAATTTCCAAGCCTTTTTTATATGCGGCTTCTTTCCCCAGTAAAAACTGTGACTCCGCCGCATTCACGGACTTCGTTTCTGCTACCTCTTTTACTTCTTCCTCGAACATCTGTTTTAAGATGGTAAGCTGTAATTGCCCTAAAGCTCGTTCCGTTGAAAGTTTATCATTTCCAAGCTGTTTCTGCTCTAGAGCTTGTTCTACAAAACGGTCGATACCCTTTTCCATATAGCGGGTTGCAGTTCCAATAATGGCACGGTAGTTGTCTGTACGGTCTCCAATCAACCGCAGGGAATGCCTTTCGTGCTCTATTAAGAACCGGCACAACAGTTCATCCGTTTCCATTCTAGCATTATGCAAGAAGGAAAATTCCCCTTCAAAAGCTCCTTTTTTTTCAAGGAATTGACCAAGAAGACTGTATTCGTTGCAGTCTTGGCAAAAAATGAGGTACTCTCGCAAACTACTTCCCCCCTTGAAAAAAAATCCCCCGAGATCGGGGGATAAGATGTAACTACATATCCATGCCTGCCATGCTGTTCTCTTTCTTCTCATCCTTTATTTCACTAACTAGGGCTTCCGTAGTTAAGAACATGGCTGCAACGGAGGCAGCATTCTGTAAGGCAGTTCGAGTCACCTTCACCGGATCGATGATTCCTGCTTCAATAAGGTTAACCCATTCTCCTGTTGCAGCATTAAAGCCGAAACCGTCTGTTTCTGACTTTAGGCGATTAACGATAACGGAACCTTCAAGTCCAGCATTTTTAGCGATAGCGCGGATTGGTTCTTCTAAAGCACGAAGAACAATTTTAAAGCCCGTTGTTTCATCGTTCACCCTTTCAGGAAGCTGTTTTTCCACAGCCTTTATGGCATTCACGAGGGCTGTTCCACCGCCGGCGACGATACCTTCCTCTACTGCAGCGCGGGTAGAGTTGAGTGCATCTTCAATGCGAAGCTTTTTCTCTTTCATTTCCGTTTCAGTGGCAGCCCCAACTTTAATGACAGCTACCCCACCTGCTAGTTTTGCTAATCGTTCTTGAAGTTTCTCTTTATCGAAGTCAGAGGTTGTTTGGTTTATTTGCCCCTTAAGCTGATCTACTCGAGATTGGATCGCGTCTTGGTCCCCGGCACCATCCACGATCGTTGTATCATCCTTTGTCACTTTAACAAGTCTTGCTTTTCCGAGGTGCTCCAGTTCTGTGTTTTTCAGTTCAAGACCCACTTCTTCGGAGATAACTTGTCCACCAGTTAAAATAGCCATATCTTCTAGCATTGCTTTGCGGCGGTCACCAAAGCCAGGTGCTTTCACAGCAACACAGTTGAAGGTACCACGTAGCTTATTCACCACTAGGGTAGCTAATGCTTCCCCTTCAATGTCTTCTGCTATAATGACAAGTGGTTTACCGCTGTTTGCGATTTTTTCTAGTAGTGGTAAAATCTCTTGTACATTCGTAATCTTTTTATCTGTTAATAGAATGTAAGGATCCTCTACATTGGCAGTCATTGTATCTTTATCCGTTACTAAATATGGGGATACATAACCACGGTCGAATTCTATTCCTTCCACAACGTCCAGCTCTGTTTCAAAGCCTTTCGACTCTTCAACGGTGATGACACCATCCTTTCCAACTTTGTCCATGGCATCAGCAATTAATGTACCGATTTTTTCATCGGCTGCAGATAAAGCGGCTACTTGAGCAATGGATTCCTTTGTTTCAATCGGTTTAGCCGTCGACTTAATTTCTTCAATAGCCAAGCGGGTTGCTTTTTCCATCCCTTTGCGAATGGCCATTGGGTTTGCTCCAGATGTAATGTTTTTAATCCCTTCTTTAATCATCGCTTCCGCTAATACGGTAGCAGTTGTGGTTCCATCCCCAGCTACATCATTTGTTTTCGTCGCCACTTCCTGGACGAGCTTTGCCCCGATATTTTCAAATCTATCTTCTAATTCTATTTCTTTCGCAATGGTTACTCCATCATTCGTAATGAGAGGAGAGCCGAAAGATTTTTCAAGTACAACGTTTCTTCCTTTTGGCCCCAACGTAACTTTGACTGTTTTAGCCAGCTTTTCCACTCCGCGAAGCATAGCGCGACGTGAAGCCTCACTGTATAAAATGTCTTTAGCCATTTGCGACCATCTCCTTTTCAGCAGAATTTCCTTCCTTTTGATCTTCTACAATAGCTAAAATATCGCTTTCCTTTAGGATTAAGTATTCTTTTCCATCCAGCTTCACTTCCGTACCAGCGTACTTGTTAAATAGGATGAGATCGCCTTCTTTCACTTCTAAAGGCATATGTTTCCCGTTGTCCAAAAGGGTACCTTGTCCAACGGCCACAACGGTTCCTTCCGTCGGCTTTTCCTTTGCCTTGTCTGGAAGAACAATTCCGCTGGCTGTCATTTCTTCCTGCTTGCGAACTTCAATGACAACACGATTACCTAAAGGTTTGATCATAGAAAATCACTCCTCCTATGAAATTGTATAATATTTTATTAGCACTCTTATTTGGTGAGTGCTAATTTCGATAATAATATAAAAAATTTTTTTTATAAATTCAAGGGGAAATAATCAAGAAAATAGACAGAATTAGGCGGAAAATAGTTAAATTTTCAAAATATATTTTAATTATTAAAATTTTCTTTGTTTTTCTTGTTTTTACGAAGTGTTATGAAGTATTAAGAACCCTAACTTGGTCTACCAAAATATAATCAACTAAAAGGGGCAGTACTGACATCCCATTTTTCTGGGGAAGAATCCAAAATTATTTAAAATTAAATTTGAAGGATTTTCCAACGTTTTGGAGAATAGTACAATCATCGAATTCCAAATTTTGATAAATTACAACAATCTACACCGTGCAAATAGTAGGGTGTTTGTTGTGAAAAAGGAGTGGGCGAAGTGAGAAGGCTAGTGGTTGCATATGAGATTATCATGTTTTCACTAGCATTAATGTCGGTTTTATTCATCTGGTCCAATCATCAGACAGTGTTAATGCTAGATTGGGGAGTCTGGTTCATATTTGTGATTGACGTATCCGTAAGGTTTATCTTATCTAAAGACAAGAAACGATTCATTAAGGAAAACCCTTTTGACTTTATTGCTGTTATTCCATTGGATTCTATTTTTCGTTTGGCTAGAATCGTTCGTTTAATTAGGGTTATGAGAATGCTTTTAATAGGTGTTCATTTTATCAAACCAATCGTGGGTATTTTGAAAACGAACGGATTAAACAAGGTGATTGGCTTTACCACAGCATTAATTCTTTTCACAGCCATTCCTATTTACTACTTAGAACCTGCTATAGAAACTTATCAAGATGCATTATGGTGGTCGATGGTAACAGCGACTACTGTGGGATATGGAGATATAGCACCAGTGACTGGTGCCGGGCGTATGATCGCCGTTGTCCTGATGGTTGTAGGTATCGGCTTAATCGGAATGGTTACCAGCTCCATCGCTACTTATTTTATAAAAGAAAAGCCTAACACAAGTGGTGATTCTACTATTGACTTCATCAAATCCGAAATGAACAGAATAAATGACTTCTCTACTAATGAAATAGATAACTTAATTTCATTACTTCAGAAGTACAAACAAGAAAAACAAAACATCCAGATACAAGAGAAAGGGAAGATAATTAAATGAGGGGCTAAATCATTTTTCTATGTACTCATGAAGTGATGTAAATTGAAAATCACTATGATAAGTTTTATAGTTAAACGAGTAAGAATAAATTCAACCTATCTACTTTCAAAGAACGATTTTGCTAAATAAGTACTAAGAAACAGTAAATCTATTTCCTTTATTTTTATTATTACTGGATTAGGAGGATGTATATGCAATACATAATCACAGCATATGATGGAACAGATGAAAAAGCATTGGAGCGAAGATTAGGGCTTAGGGAGGAACATTTAAAACTAATAGAAAGTAGGTTCGAAAAAGGTGAGCATTTATACGGTGGAGCGCTACTTGATGAGGATGGAAAAATGATAGGTTCCATCATGGTAGTCGATTATCCTACACGAGAAGCACTTGATGAATGGCTGAAGGTTGAACCATATGTTGTGGGAAATGTGTGGCAAAGAATAGATGTACAACCTTTTAAAGTCGCACCAATATTTATGAAGTTATATGATTAATTGAAATTGAAAATGAAGGTAAAAAAATTATAGGTAGGAAGAATGCATCCTATTATTGGTCCATCAAATGCTAACTAGAATGAAGAATGCACAGTGATAAAAGGGGAATGGTTGGACCAGGGGTGGTCAAGGGGACAGGAGGAACTGTCCCCTTGTTTGTATCTCACTATTTATCCTGTGACGACCTGTTTCGCCATTTCTCCCTTCGTCACATCTCTCACGGCCATGATGACCACGTTTCCAGTATTCTACGAAAGACTTGGCTGTTTCGAGCCCTAAGCCACTATTTACTCCGGTAATAACAACTACTTTATTAGCCATGCTCATACATCCCATCTTCCTTCATTCTAAATGGCTCTTTTCGTAAACTTTGTTGCTTTTTAATGAAAAAGCTTGGAGTAGCGAAAGGTGGCGACTCCAGCGGGAAAAGCAATCGACGAAGACCCCGCAGGGACGAGCGTTACTTCACGAGTAAGCTTCGAGTTGTCTCGACGGATGCAGCATCGGAGCGATACTAGCAGAGGAAGAGACATGGCCCGAGGAGGCTGAGGCATTGCCCGCGGAAAGCGTCCGTCTGTAGCGTATCCAAGCGGTAAAAATGTTTATAAACAACAATCTATGCGAAAAGAGCCTTGTAAAAAAATAATAACTAATCTTCTATATCTTTAGGTGCTAAAGCAGGTACAGAGGTCAAATCCTTTTTCAATTATAAAGGAAGAATATGATTTCCACATGAACAAAGGAAGCTTAAGGGGGACAGGAACCGCGTGCCAGTAAAAATTTGTGAGTGACAGGGACAGTAAACCTGTCCCTCTGTCTCTCCTGCACTTCTCTTAGGTAATTGTCATAGGTTGTAGTAATAATTATCGTTGTGAAAGGAAGATGTATGTGCACTATTACCCCAATTATTACCCGAACTACTATCAACCTTATTCGTATTATCGCCAAAATAACGATTACCCGTATCCACCAGTTAATATAGAACAATTCCAAAAATCTCTAGAAGCATATCAACAATTAATTAAGGATGGCGAGGTCGTACTACACCAACTTCGTTCTTCTCCTGACCTTATGTATCGTCTTATGTACCACGCCCAAGCAGGAAATGATGCGGAAGTGGATAAAATAATAAAGGAAACAGGGGTAACAACGGTTGTAGAAACTTCCTACACCCCTACATCAGTGACCTTCACCCTCTACGCAGAAGCTCCAGTCCAATCGAGATGCTGTACATTATCAATGAATTTACGGTGGGGATAGAGTCGGGAAGATTATATAAAAAGCCTTTGAAATTGTTTAAAAACTTACAGCATTTCCAAAGGCTTTAATTTTCATTAGATAATCAATAAATTTTCTAAGACATATATTCCAGATGCTCGCATAAATAAGGGAAAAGGAGAAAAAGATGAAAAAAGTGAAAGGAATTGGTCCCGTACTAGTTAAGTTTCCGAACACTGCAATACCGACGAAATAAGTTAAAAAGACCATACCAAGGGATAATAGTAGGCTAGAAAATAATATAGAAACGAATAATCCTTTCCTGTAAAGGAATGTTCCAATAGTGATCCCAAGTAGCCCGGTGGTAAAAATCAGAATAATTGCCTCTTGTATATAAATGAAAGTCAGTATAAATGCGGTGGCTACATATACACTTATTCCAAGTGATCTATTCAAAAAAGCAGCCAATGCAATTGGCAATGTACTAAACGGACTGAAAGCCAACCCAATCACAGGTAAAAATACAGGTGCCGACTGAAATATGACAGCTATGGCTGTTAATATACTCCCGACACTGACAATCCTGGCTTTATTTATCTTCTTCAATTTAATACCTCTTTCCTTGTAATACCGCATGATATAAGAATTAGCATGAAACAAAACTAACACAAAGTTTCGAGTAATCCCCACTATCTAATAGCATTTCGAATTTCTTCAGTCAGGAATCATGGCACAATTTCAAATATGGTACCTTTGTTAAAATCAGTCACTCTCGGAGAGCCATAGGCCCCCAGAAATAATCTCGTTTGATTTAGATCTGTCCCCAAACTAACATAATAAACGGCTTCAGAGCCAAATTCATAATCGATGTCAATCACTCGAAAATCATTCGGACGACCGTCCATCCTTACCTTGGTATAAGCGAGAGCTCCTCTCGTTGGCGCATCAGATTCCTCCCTCCGGGCAAAGTCAGTAAACACAATACTTCCCGTTAGATGGGAGATGCTATTCCCCCTATAGACCTGCACCCCTGTAAGTGCCGTTCCCGCAAACTTATCTGGGCGGGGATCTTCATGAAAATAATTTATGAGAGGCCGAATACGTTTTGTTGAAGTGATCACTGCCTCATTATAAAAGGCGATTGTATGCTCATCCAATTCGGAATTATCAGGGCACTCCCTTATAATCGGAGAAGGAAAATCCCCTTCCCAGCCTCGCCAACCTAAGTTGATGAATCCTTCTTGTTCAGGTTCCGCCTTCCTTAAATCGGCTTGCACAATTTGAGTAACGGGTATTGGCTTATATTTTACAAAAGAAAAGATCGACTCTACTAGCTTCTGGCCCACATTGCCTACGTATTTGATGTATTGATTGTTATATCTTTGATAGGAAATACCGGGAGCATTACGAACACCACTAACAATGACCGTTAGGGTTTCTTGAATAGACACGGGAAGTTCATCAAAACGTGTGACTGTTGGTGGATGCTCAATAAATGTATCCTCATCTACATCCATTTCAATGATTTTACCGGCTATTTCCATGAGATCCTGGCTTAAATGGAATGGATCATAGCCAGATCCACCATCCCCGGTGGTTAAAACTAGTTTTCCTGTTTCCGGTGAAAAGTTTAAGCTATTGACACCATTATGATTGAAAAAGGGTCTTCTCAAGTTTAGTAATGTCCGCCGTTTTTGAGGCAGGCCATTCTGCAACATCCATTCTTCCACTGTATCAATATGGTCAAATTGGGTTTCCCTATTGTTCCACTTCAGGGTTAAGGTTTTTGGGTCACAAGGGTCAGGCTCAAAGGATTCAGAAAGAGCACCAGGACCTTGTGTACCAGCTACGGAATAATGAAGATAAAACAGACCGTTACAATAAAAATCAGGATGAAACGCTAAGCCCACCAATCCCCGTTCATCATATCCACCATTGGAACCTAGTCTGATCACTCGCTCACGAATATCTAAAAAAGTCCTTATAATCCCGTTTCCAATAGATAAAACCTCACCTACCTGAGTTGCGACAAATAAACTTTCAAAGGAGTCTCCTGGAAGTATAGCTGTTTTCAAAACAGTGGGTAAATTTATATTACTAACAATGGGGTGTAAATCTACTTTCACTTTCTTCAATTCATTTCTCCCCCCTTTGTTATTACTAATAGAATAATATGAATGGAACGTTACCAATAGCACCAAATTGTAAACTGGGATCTGGTAAGCAACAGCACCTATCAGGGATCAATAGCATTTCGTTTTTAATCATGAAAAAAGGTGCAAAAGTGAAATGTAGGAATTTAAAGAAAAAAGGCTTGTGAAGAATCCCATCGTTTGTGGAATGGTGAGTTAATAGAGGTGTCGTTGAATTTATTTAGTACAAAGCATTTAAACAAAAAGTTCCTTCCATGGAAGGGAACTTTTTTGCTCCATAAAACGTATTGATGTTGTAAAAAAACTTTACAGAAGTGCTGGGAGAAAGGCTGATTATGGTCATTTCATTGAAAGTTTTACTGGAGAATACCAAGAAAGAATTGTAAAAATGGAGGAGATAAATATAGGTTATAAGCACGTTCCGTTGTCCTAAGCCTCTTAACACTCATTGGAATCATCCTTTTACCATTTGATAATTCCAATTTAACCTATCAAATTCGCTCGAATTGGTGTCAAATTATTGAATAATTACTACGATCGTATGTTGTTAATTAAATAAAGAGAAAAGAAATTTTTTTCCTGATTACAGCAAAAACAATGTACCACCATTGACATAGTACTTACCACTGAATGACAAAGAATGCAGTGAATGACAAGCTGTTTACCAATTTGCCTTCTATCCAAAATAGTCAGTTTTTATAAAATTAATTAATGATGTTTAGGCAGTCAAATTGGTGTTATCTGTATATGTAGTTATAATTATACACTCACAGTGAGGGAATCATATGCACAAACGGGGAGTTTGCTTTAATTAAATTCGAAACTTTAAACAGAACTTAGTCGTATAAAATAACACACTAGCGTTGCATAAAAGTCTAATAAAAAAGTCAATAACAAATATATGATATAACAGAATATTCCGATAATATTTTCTTGTAGAAAAAAGAAAA
>NZ_JAUSUG010000034.1 GCF_030813435.1 Evansella vedderi
TGTTCTGACATCAAAACCAGTTAAACTGGCTAATTTAAAAATTCATTGACGGGATATTTGATCGGTCGTATAAATACGACGTTCATATCCCACTTCGCTTGGCTTTTTGTTTAGTTTTCAAAGGTCAAAATTGTGTGTTGTTTTTAGTGACAACTTCTATATTATATCAATATAACAATCAGTTGTCAATAACTTTTTTAAAATATTTTGTGACGCCGTTTTTAGCGGCAAGAAATAATATATCATGTAAAAAAAATAAAGTCAACAGCTTCTCCCAAAAAAGTAGAAAACTGTTGACACTACTATCTTAGTATTATTAAAACTAAGGAATAATTAGCATATCAACAAATATTAATGCTACAATGCCAGGTATCCCTAAGAAACCTGATATGGCAGCAGTAAAAACATTTATTGGCAAGCTGTAGTCAAACAATCCACCGAATGTATTAAGGAAAAATAATAATAAGGCTCCAATCAATAAACGAATTGCCCCTTGTCCCATCCATCTTAACGGCTTCATAGGAGCCCCTAATATTAATAATAAAAATATCAAAGCTCCTAATAACGATAAGACAACAACTGGTTCCATCCTTCTAGACCTCCTCCAAATAAAATAACATCAGCCCTTACCATTCCTTGCAGATAAGAAATAATCAATGAATGGTTATACCCGTATTATTAAGTACAGATATTTTGTACAAGCTTTTTTTATGAATGTATGTTATTTAGGGGGAAGTTAGAACATTAATTTATTTTTTTACGCTTGTTCTTCTAATTCGAGCTTCTTTTAATAGGAATAAATATTTCGCCTTTTCCAATTTACCTTTATATAACACCTCACCATGGTAATCAACACTATTATTAATCAATGCTTCCTTCTGATTTACCCTTTGTTTTAATTTTTCCAAATGCCATAAAAGAGACTTATCCTCTTCGTTACGGATTTTCCCTCGCTTTCTAAAAAGCATGTTGACCACCCCTAGATCTCTCTTCTTCCTTCTATTGCCTTTGATAAGGTAACCTCATCTGCATATTCTAAATCCCCCCCAACAGGTAGTCCATGGGCGATCCTAGTCACCTTCAACCCTGTTGGTTTTATTAATCGAGAAATATACATGGCTGTAGCCTCCCCTTCAATATTAGGGTTTGTGGCAATAATTACTTCCTGTATAGTGTCGTCCTGTAATCTTTTTAGTAAATCAGGAATAAAAATATCTTCTGGTCCAATTCCATCCACCGGTGAAATGGCTCCATGCAAAACATGGTATAGACCAGTATATTCCCTCATTTTCTCCATCGCTATCACATCTTTTGCATCTTGCACTACGCATATTATAGACTGATCCCTGCTTTTATCATCACAAATTCGACAAGGGTCAGAATCAGTAATATGATGGCAGACAGAACAATAGGTCAGTTGCCTTTTTGCATTAACTAAGGCTTTAGCAAACTCCAATACTTCATCTTCCTTCATATCTAACACATAAAATGCCAGTCTTGCTGCAGTTTTTGGACCTATGCCCGGTAAACGCATAAACCCTTCAATCAACTTTGAAATAGGTTGAGGATATTGCAACAATGTTTCCCCCTTTAACAAACTACATATATCTATTTTTCTTTATTTATTGGATGATAAAATACATCTTTTGTTCCTTCATAGAAAAGACTTGGTATATTACCAAGTCTTTTCTTATACATCATTTATTATTTTCTGTTGCCCTTCCATCTTTCCTTTGGCTCTGTTAAACTTGTTGTTGCTTTTTGCTCCTGGACGCTCGCTTTCCCGCAGGAGTCTCGCGCCTTCCACAAAAATCAACCATCTGTTAAAAATCAACACTATCCTTCAACAGAGCCTTTCCTTTAAATAAATATCTGAAAAATATCTTCCTGTTTATTAGAACAAACCTGGGATATTCATACCTTTAGTGAACTTGCCCATTTTCTCTTGAACAAGCTCATCTACTTTTACTAATGCTTCATTTGTGGCAGCTAGTACAAGGTCCTGCAGCATTTCCACATCGTCCGGGTCTACTACTTCTTCTTTAATAATAATATCCAAGATTTTTTTCTCACCATTAGCAACAACGGTTACCATTCCGCCGCCGGCAGAAGCCTCTACCGTTTCTTCTTTAAGCTGCTCCTGTGCTTTTGCCATTTCACGTTGCATTTTTTGCATTTGTTTCATCATATTTCCCATATTTTTCATTATTCTTCCTCGCTTTCTCATCCAACATGGATAATATTATGTGTTAGTCTTTTATTTCAACTAAATCCCGCCCAACAAGCTTAACTGCTTCTTGTACGAGAGGGTTCTCTTCTTCCGTTGTATCACCATCACTTTCAGAGTCAGATCCCTTTTTTTGCTCCCTCAAAAAGGATTCCTTTGTCTCTTCCCAGTGTGGATCTAATATGGACATTAAAGTCATGGGACGCTGCAATAATGAGGATACAGCTGATTCCACCACTTCCCGAAATTTATCATCTATCATATCCCTATGCATTTCATTCTTAAATGCTAACACAAACTCCCCTTCAGAACTAGCGACAGGTTTACAATCATTTAACCAGGCTGAGGCTGGAACACTTTTCTGCTTCACTTGCTCCATAACTTGCCCCCAATTACTTTGTAAAGCCTGTAAATATTGTTTTGATGCCCGCTGCAGCATAGCCTTAACCCTTGTAATTTGGGCCCGGCTCTTTCCACTTGCTTGAATTGGCCGAGGTTTAGGACGTTGACCTTCCACTTGCTGTATATCACTATTATTGCCCCCTGACGGTTGTACAGATGACAGGCGGCGAAGGGTACCCTCTAACTCATTAACTTTTGATAGAAGGGTTTGGATTGTTTCACTTTGATCTATAGCATTGGGAGCCGTGCCATTAGCTTGTTTGGAGATATGACACGCTTGAACAATAAACATTTCTAGAAAAACCTGAGGGTGATTGGACCACTTCATCTCCTGTTGAAAATGGTTCAACTGCTCCATGATGGAGTATATCCACTGCTGGTCTAATTCCTCTGCTATTTGTTGAAATTTATCATCAGCAGTAACCCTATTTTTACTTTCCTCCAGCTCCGGTGCTGCTTTTACCATTAGTACATCACGATAGAAGAAAATTAAATCCTCAATAAAACGATTTGGATCCTTTCCCTCACTAACAATTGTATCTATTATATTTAGACCTTTAGCTACTTCTCCATCCTTCAGTGCAACAGCAACATCATATAGAAGCTGCTGTGAAATGGCCCCTGTAATGGAGAGTACATCCTCCAAGGTAACCGCTTCATCTGCATAGGAAATGGCTTGATCTAGTAAGCTGAGGGCATCACGCATTCCCCCTTCAGACACTCTTGCGATCAATACCAGTGCGTCCTCTCCAACATCTATTTCACTGGATTGAATAATTTCTTTCATACGATCAATCATCGCTTGAGCGTTTATCCGTTTAAAATCAAATCGTTGACATCTTGAAATAATTGTTAATGGAATTTTATGAGGTTCTGTTGTTGCTAATATAAAGATAACATGTCGAGGAGGCTCCTCCAATGTTTTGAGGAGGGCATTAAATGCTCCTGTAGATAGCATGTGAACTTCATCGATAATGTACACTTTATAGCGAACAGCACTTGGGGCAAATTTGACTTTATCTCGAATATCCCTTATTTCATCAACACCGTTATTACTTGCAGCATCGATTTCCATCACATCAACAATGGTACCATCTTGAATTCCTTGGCAGGCCTGGCACTCGTTACATGGTTCTGCTATTGGTGCCTTTTCGCAGTTTATGGCTTTAGCGATGATTTTAGCTGCACTTGTCTTACCTGTTCCCCTAGGACCGGTAAACAAATAAGCGTGGGAAAGTTTTTCCTGCAGCAATGCATTTTTTAATGTTTTTGTGATGTGTTCTTGGCCAACTACATCTGTTAGACATGTTGGTCGCCAAACCCGATAAAGTGCTTGGTAGCTCATTGTTGGCACCTTCCCCTTCTCCATTAACAATCTATATATACTTCTTTAAACACATTCAGTTTGTTAACAGGCCACTTTTCTTCAAAAAATAAGTAATTGACTCCATACCTATTATACCGATTTATATGTATATTTACAAAATGTATATATATGAAATTTCATTGATAGATCTAACAAAACATTTTATAAAAATAAGTCTTCCCTGAAAATACAAATCAGGTTGTCATTCGCTACGGTCCGCTCCCTTTCCACGGGCGAACCGCAGGAGTCTCACGGACCTTCGCTCATTCATATTTTTGAATATCGTAATTTTTTGTTCGGCGAGTAATCCCAGGTGTATCCTTTTAGAATACAGCTAAAGAAAAAAACTACCTGAGATCAGGTAGTTTCATTTTTGTATTTATTAAAAATTAAATGCCGTGCACCTTCTGTCGGTAATAGTACCCCAAGCGTTACCTAAGCAGTTAGCTCAGACCAGGCGACTCTACGGCACACGGAAATGACTGCTTACTGCTGCTTCCTTCCGGACCTGACAGGGTTCACAGGTTTCCGTTGCGTAGAACCCAATCGTCAACACCACTTACTTAGGTCAGACCTCACGATACTAAAACCTCGAGAAGGGATTCGGCCTCGCTATAGCGGATTGCGAGTACAGGGCACCGCTACCTCCCCGCTTAGCACGGCAAAGTTGATAATAAAGTTAGGCGTCTTTTTCGGTGACGCAATTACTAGTATAGAGGTTTTATAACTCTTTTGCAATAGTTGACTCCTAAAGGTTTATTGGTAATAATGGATAACCTTTCCGTAGAAGGCAGTTATCCTACTTATCTTCTTGCTTTTCACCAGTACCTTCTTCTTTCTCCTCTAACTGTTTTAACTTTGCCATAAGAATATGTGGTGGCGTGTGCATCACATGCTCCAAAGGCATTTTTAACTTTTTCGCAAGCATTTGTGCTGTTTCTAATGAAATTTGGTTTGGTTTCATTTTATAATATCCTCCAGCCCTTTGGATTTAACACTCTATAATAATTGTAACATTTATTATTTCTTTTGTTCTTTCTTCCGCTTTCGAAGCTGTTTAAAAAAATCCTTTAATAATATAGCACTTTCCTCTTCCAGTATACCACTTGTTGCAGGAACTTGGTGGTTAAATCTCGGCTCATCTAATAAGTTCATTAAAGTGCCGCTGCAGCCTGCTTTAGGATCTCTCGCTCCATAGACCACTCTTTTTAACCTCGATTGTACAATAGCACCTGCGCACATAGGACATGGTTCAAGCGTAACATATAAAGTACAATCCTCTAAACGCCAACTACCCACTTCTTTACAAGCATCCTGAATGGCTAAAAGCTCTGCATGTGCCGTGGACAGCTGCTCCCTTTCCCTCAAGTTATGTCCCCTTGCGATAATCTCTCCATCTTTAACTATAACAGCACCTATAGGTATTTCACCTATAATTCCCGCCTTTTCTGCTTCAAATAATGCCTCTTGCATATATTTTTCGTCTTCTTTTATCCGTTCTGTTTTAATAGTCATCTACCCATCACCCAATTAATAGTTTAACCCAATATCCCTGCCCTTCAAAACACATTTCCATTGCTAAATTCAATATATAAAATGTAAAGGGATGACTCAAACGAATAAATAAACCCCTTTGAGTCACCCTCGTACTATTATTGATTTAATTCCATTACCTTATCACCCAATACGTCCATTCTAACAGCTCCCACATAATGGGCTACTATAATTCCATCCTTATCAACAACCACTGTCTCTGGCTGCCCTATAATTCCAAATCGATTCGTAACATTCATGTCAAAGTCAAATAAGAATGGTTTTTCAAAACCAGTTCGTTCCATCCAACGATTCACAGCATTTTTTGATTCCGCTTTTACAATACTGTAGAAAACCATATCATTTTGATATTTCTCGTGAAATTCGATAAACTTTGGAGCTTCCTCTTCACAGGGTCTACACCAAGTTGCAAAGAAATTAAGAACAACAACTTCGCCACGATGATCCTCTAAACGCAAAATATCTCCCTCAAGATTCTCTAACTCAAAAGGATATGCTTCATCACCGATTGCAACAACATTGCCTTGTGCACGTATCCCCATTACAAATACGACTAACATTCCTATAACAAAAATAAGGACTAATACTTTTGCAACCCTTTGATTCAAGATCTCCCCTCCCTTTAACAACCCTCAATTTAACGACGGAGACTTTTTATTTTTCAATAAGTTCCTTCAAAAATCTTACTTCTTTAATTGCAGCCTTTTGTCTTTTTCCCAAAAACAATACATATCCACCAATTAGTAACCAAATGATGGTGTATGCTGCGAATAAATATCCCATATCAAATCCCCCTTAGCTAATCATTTTTTCTTGCTGTTTTGCTTTTAATTTAGCAACATGTATGCGAAGCTTTTCAATATATATTCCTTTTTGCATTAATACTGTATAAACTAATGTCATCGTCAACACAGTGAATATAAAGGTGAATAGCATGGAAGGTTCCATTCCTCCGCCAGACTCCTCAACTCCCTCGCCCATTACTACAGGGTGAAGGGTAGATTCCCACCAACGGACAGACATGTAAACAATCGGTACATTAATTGCCCCGATAACCCCTAATACTGCTGAAAGCCTTCCTTTTTTCTGCCACTCCATATCTAAGCTTCGAACGGTAATATAGGCTATATAGATAAAGAATAAGATGACAGTTGTAGTTAAACGTGGTTCCCAATTCCACCAAACATTCCAGGCAGAACGCCCCCAAATGGGACCTGTAGTTAATACGATAGCTGTGAATACGACACCTATTTCAGCACTTACTCCAGCAATCATGTCGTAAATTCTCTTTCTAGTAATTAAAAATAAAATACTAAAAACTGCAACCACTCCAAATGCCAGAAAAGCGTTCCATGCCGATCCCACATGAAAATAAAAGATCTTCTGTACCACACCCATTTGTCTTTCTACTGGCGACCAAATAAAAACTAAGTATAATGCAACGACTACTGCAGGAATCGTAATCATTACCATAACTCGATGCAGCAAGCTAGGTTCTGGTAAATTGGTTAACCCTTTATCCTGTTGCATTTTTCATTACACCTCCAATACGTATTCAAATAATAAAAGACCCGCTACAAAAAAGATTAAATCGTATGCAATCATTAACTGCATCCATGACATGGCACTGCTAAGTTTTTCTAAATCTATCAAAACAATTCTAGTTGCCTGTACCGCTGCAATTACAACTGGTGTGGCCAACGGCAAAAGTAAAATTGGCAGCAACATTTCACTGCTTTTAGAGTTAGAAGATAAGGCTGCTAAAAAGGTTCCTACACTTACAAATCCAAAAGTTCCAAGAAAAATAATACCAACTAAATAGAAAATACTTTCTATAGTTAAAACTCGAAAATCAAATAATAGGAACAATAACGGAATAGCAATGATTTGTACAATTAAAACAAATATAAAATTTGCAATAAACTTGCCTAAAAATACGCTGGAGGCGTCTATTGGCGCTACTACAAAAGCATGTATATGGTCGTTGCTTTGTTCAGTAGTAAAAGACCGATTTAAACCAAGAATTGCCGCAAAAATAGTTATTATCCAAATCATTCCTGGTATTAATACGCGTACAGATTGATTAGAGGGATCAAAAGCAAAGCTAAATGTTACGATAATTAAACTTGAGAATATAAGCATGGTAGTTACAATCTGCCGCGTTTTCCACTCCGAGTATAGATCTTTTCCTGCAATTACAAGGGCAGGCAATAATAGATTCTTCATGAGTGAATCGCCTGCCTTTCGTAGTGTGTATACAGCCAATTGACATCTTGACCTTCAAGGGGGATGTCGTCCTTCACACGGCCATTTTTTAAAATAATTACCCTATCACAGGTTTTGATCACCTGAGGGAAGTCGTGTGTAACAAGGACAACTGTAACACCCTTTTTCTTTAAACGAAGGATTACTTTATTTAAAATATCCACAGCCTGCTGATCTAGCCCTGTATGAGGTTCATCTAATAGCAAAATTTTCGGGTCATGTAGAATAGCTCGAGCAATTGCTAAGCGTTGAATCATCCCCCTTGAAAAGGATCTAACCGGTTCATATTTAAAAAAGGTTAATCCCACCTCTTCAATTAAATCATCAATCCTTTTATCCGGTTTTTTCACATGATACAGCTTTGCAAAAAATCGGAGGTTCTCTACAGGAGAAAAATGCTCATATAGAAAACTTTGGTGACCAAGATAACCAATAATTTGCTGTAGTTCATACTTATCTTTTTTCAAAGGCTCTTCATCGATCAACAAACTTCCCTCTGTAGGTTTTAGAAGTCCAGCAGTAATTTTTAACCAAGTGCTTTTTCCCGCACCATTTGGACCAATAATAGCTACCGTTTCCCCTGAGGCTATTTCTAAATTCATCCCTCGCAGGATCATTTTTTCTCCGATAGTTTTAATAATGTTGTTCGACTGGATCATTGGCATTCCCTACTATCTATTCAATATATTTATTTAAGTCACTTTTCACCTTAAACAAGTACTTCTTATAGGCTTCAACCTTTTCTTCCATTTCTTTCTCCGTTATCACACCAGCGGAAAAATCTTCTTCCACCTGTAAAATTTTATTTAATAGGATGTTTTTCTTTGTTGCCAATTCTTGAAACTTCTTCTCATCCACATCTTCCATTACTCCCTCTTCTTTTAAATGTTCTTTCCTATTAATATGAATGAAGTATCCTACTCCGAAAACGAGAATGAAAAATAATAGTGCTGTTACTAAATGAGGTTCAAAGTTTCGTAAAGGGGATTCATACCAAATACGAATATGACCTGGATTATGGAAAGAAGTAGACGACCTAGTAACAGATCCTAATATAATCCATTGAGTCATCACCTACTTCCCCTTCCTCTTTTGCCTCATCAGCCTTATTTCTCTTTCAATTTCTTCTTCTAATTCCTTATCAATAACGATGGATTCATTTAAAATTTCCTTCGATTGCTTTTCCACTATTTCCGTATTACTCATAGACTCCTCTCTCATCTTCTGGGCCGCAAGGTTCTCATAATGCTTTTTTAGTTTTTCGAAGTCCTCTTTCGGAAGTTTACCCATGTTATATTCCATTTCTAGTTCATTTATTGTTGCAAATATATTTTCTTTTGAGTATTCATCAAGATCATCTTTTATCTCATCTGTTGTCCAATGCCGCTTATTTGAAAAAAACGGCTGGGCTACTAAGAATGTACATAATCCTATTATTAGTAAAGCTGCTACGTATCCCATGCCCATCACATCCTAATAATACTTTTTACGTTCTTTATCGATTATCGATCTTAAAACTTCATCCTCTGTTTCATCTACATCATCGTTACTATCCACAGTTACTTCCTCTAAAATGAGCTGTGCATTATTTACCCACTTTCTAATTAGGAGAACAACGCCAACACCTGCAACCCCTAAAACAGCAAATGGGGTAATCCAAGCCGTTAAGCTAAAACCACTTTTTTCAGGAGCAGTTAAAATTACTTCTCCGTACATTCCAACATAAAAGTCTTTAATCTCGTCTTGTGTCCAGCCATCATTTAATTTTTCTAGAATTTCAGTTTTGAAGGAATCATTTAACCCACAGCCATCCATATTACATTCTAAATGGTCTTGCCCACATCCACATAAGCACATATATTGCTGAGCACTTTGCCTGAATTCTGGAGAATTAAAATCGTACGTCCCAGTTGCAAATACCGGTAAGGCAGCAAAGGTCATCACCATCAACAGAGCAATGATTCGCTTTATCATTATTAATACACCTTCCTTCGTGGACCTGCATAACGAGGTACAATATTGCCATACCTACCGTTCCAAATAGCAAAAATAGCTCCAATAGTAACAACCCACGTACCAATCCAAATCCACTTCACCAGCGGATTAACTTTAAATTTAAAAGTAGCTCGCTGATCCTGCTCCCACGCACTCAAAACAATATAAAGGTCTTCACTTAACGTACTTCTTACAGCAACATTCGTCGACGGTTCCTCCCAGTTTAGATAGAACATTCTTTCCGGTTGCATATATCCAAGGTTTCTTCCATTTTTCTCTATCTTCATATTGGCAAAAACGATGTCATTAACTCCTTCACTACGTTGAGCTAATCCTTCATAGGTTATGGTGTAATCACCTATCTCCATCGATTCACCAACTCTCATTGTTAAAAGCTTTTCTTCGTCAAAGTTAGCACCAATAATTCCAAAAGCCATCAATGCAATTCCTATATGAACGATATACCCCCCATATCTCCTTCTTCCTCTAATCATTAAATTATATAAAGCGACTGGGACAGACTCTTTCGTAACCTTTCTACGTGCTGCAGTTCCCCGAACAAACTCTACAATATGTGTTAAAATCATAAATGTTACAATCGTCCATCCAATAATTGGGTAAGCACCTTGAACTCCCATTACTACTAACAAACCAGCCACAACTAAACTAATAATTGCTGGAATTAGGAAGTTATCACGGAGATTCTTTACAGTTGATCGTTGCCAAGCAATTAATGGACAAACGGCCATAAGAAACAATAAAGCTAGCAATATCGGTGACATAACTGTATTAAAAAATGGAATTCCTACCGTAACCTTCGTTCCACGAACAGCTTCACTTACTAGCGGAAAAACAGTTCCCCAGAAAACAGCAAAGGTTGCACCTAATAAAATGAGGTTGTTAATTAAGAAAGAGCTTTCCTTTGATAAAAACGATTCAAATTGACCCGTGTCCTTTTTAAGTAAATGGTAACGACTCATTAAAATGTACATGGAGAAAATAACCATGAATGCCATAAAAATTAGAAAGTAAGCACCTAAGTTCGATTCACTAAATGCATGTACAGAGGTAAGGACTCCACTTCGTACTAAGAAGGTACCAAACAATGTAAGGGCATAAGATAAGATAATTAAACTTAAGTTCCAAACCTTCAACATGTTCTTACGTTCTTGAATCATAACAGAGTGTAAATATGCGGTTACGGTTAACCAAGGCATGAACGAGGCATTTTCTACAGGATCCCATGCCCAATATCCACCCCAACCTAATTCCGTATAAGCCCAATAACCGCCAATAACATTTCCAAGTGTTAAGAAAAGCCATGCAAGAATCGTCCACCTTCTCGTCATTTTTACCCAGAAGGAATCCATGCTCTTTAATATTAAGGAAGCAATAGCAAAAGCAAAAGGCACCGCTAACCCTACATACCCTAAATAGATTGTAACTGGATGAAGTATCATACCCGGATCTTGAAGCATCGGATTCAAACCGCGACCTTCCACCGGTACACCATCAAGAAGGATAAATGGTTTCGTTACAAATGCTAGTATTAAATAGAAGAAAATCATGTTCAAAGTCATTATCGCAACAATATAAGGTGTCATTGGATTACGCCGCATTTTACGTGAGTAAGCGACCATTACTGCATACATTGTTAAGAAGAACGTCCAAAGTAACAATGATCCAGCATTCCCAGCCCAAAATGCTGCTAGTTTATATAGAAGTGGAAGGTCTGAGCTAGTATATTGATAAACATACTGAAATTGAAACTGACTAGTGCCTAGTAAATAGAACAATAGTAATGTTGAAATAGATGCAAGTATAAAGATAGATAGTGTAGCTCCCCTAGCACTGTCAATCAAACGTTGATCCTGTTTTCGGATTCCGAGGACAAAGGCTACAAATGCATAAATAGATAATATTAATGCTAGATAAATCGATAGATTTACTATAATATTCACGTTGTCTCACCCACTTTGATGATAATAAAAGGCACTTTTCGAATAGATTGCTTCTGCACCACTTCGTTTGCTCGTCGCACAAGATCATGTTGTTTTTAAAGCATATTTTTTGCTTGAATACGATACAGGCGGACCAATTACGCCTAAAGGTAGCCCACATCCTATGGACAACGGCGTAATTTCACCGCCCTGGTTCCGCGGGCAACACTTCAGCCGTTGCTTTTCGAGGCCATTGAAAAAGGGAAAAACATCCTTTTTCAGTGGCCTCTGCTTTTCCCGCTGGATTCGCCACCTTTTGCTTCTCCAAGCTTTTTTATAAGCAACAAAGTTTGCAAATGCAGCCTAATAAAAAACGATTAATTTAATCCTCGTTATTTCCCTCTCGAAGTAATTCCCTATGGAAATCAGCATCGTAATTTTCAGGATCTTCAGCCTCATAGACGGATGGACAACGAGTTTGAACACGTTCTGCTTCAAATACACCATCTTCTTGTAAATAACCATGTACAATTACAATAACTTCATCAGAGAAGTTATCTGGTCTAACACCATGGTGAAAAACATCTAACGTATTACCTTCTTCATCTTCGATGGTAAAGCGAAGTTCGATTTCATCGGCTCTCCAATCAACAGAACCCGCTTGTAAAAAACCTTCTGTAGTTACATATCTACCCTCATACTGTGCACCGTTTACTTTTGCTTCTAAAATAGAAATTTCTGATCCACTTGATGCTGGTGTTGCTGTTATAAGTAAAATGAGAATACTCAAAAGCAAAGCACTGCTCCCTAGAAAAACCTTCGTATTTTTCTTCACTTCCCCTCCCCCCTTTTTAAGATAATTTCCTCATTTTATTTCGATACGTAGTTTCATCAATTTCTCCATTCATTAACTGTTGTCGTAAAGTCTTTTTCTCTGCTTGAATATCTACCTTCGCCACTTTTTGGCTTAGACTGTTCCTCCCCACTTCCTGAACAGGTGGACTTTTATAGCTTTTTAAACCGAAGAACACGAGCAAGCCTGCAATAATGACAGAGATGCTTATCATCACTGCATTTTCAGTAGAAATCAAATAATTGTCTCCTCCAGTGACAGATCCTGAGTTTCCACCAATTCCAGCATGAACATCATCATTGGGTGGTTGTTGAGACTCTAACGCCTCTAAAGTAGAAATATTATCATCCTTAATGTAGGAAACTTGTAAATTAAATTCTTCTCCAGCCGTTAAGCCTTCAAAATCATATCCGTGAACGGGAACTCCAAACATATCCGTAACTCTGTCTGGATCTACACTTAGACTCATATCCTCCGCACCAAAAGGTTCAAATATTAATACAGTCATGTTTTCTGTTTCTCGATCCAACTGAAAATGGAAAGAAAATTCCCTAGCTGCATCACCGTCAAAGGGAGAATAATAATACTCCACTACATAACGATACTCTTCTCCTGGAGCTACCCCCCCTGCTGGAGTCCAAGTTATCGTTCCAGCCTCTTCATTAACAGTGTATTCTAAGTCATCCACTTGACCTTGATCATTAAACTTCCCTACTAACGCAAGGTACAAGGTGGGATCATTTACTGGCACATCAATAGTAAAGCTACCTTCAAAAACCTCTTCACTTTCGTTGATAAACATTCCATGTTGACCATACAATAATACTGGAACTTCCCCCTTCCAACCATTTGGAGTTACATATTCTGGCATGAGCTGAATTACTAGCTCCCTATAAGGCAACTCACCCTCTGTTCGATCTGTTTTTGCAGCAACATTCCAAGTCTGAAAAGCTAGTATAATTAATACCGCTAAAGTAACAGTAAAGTATCGAAATAAACTCTTCCTCATTTCCCTTCTCCCTTTCGTACCTGTCTTTTCTATATTGACTTTATTACGTTATACGTTTAATAACTGTGATGTAAATCACAGTACACCATGACGGTTTTGTGAATGTTAGTGCTAACATATGTCTATAAAATGAACAGAAAAAACTAGCCTTTGCCCACTTTTATTGTAAAAATATAGTGAAATTAACAGTGTTGAAAAGAGGATACTAATAATGAAGAATTTATTATGTAAACCCAGAATCAACTAGTGAACGAAAAAAGGAAAAGAGGAGCATTTTCATTCTCCAAAAGATGAAATGTGAATATATTTTGAAGGAGTTATGGGAAAGTGTGTAACAATGTAGTGATATTGTGTAAGAGGAAAATTGGAGTAACATTAAAATAATAAAAGAGGCTGGGACAAAAGCGTTTTGTCAATGAGAATTCCGAACGAAGCATATAAATCGCTTCGGAAATATACTTCGCTTTCCGCGGGCGGCTGGTGAGCCCCCTCGTGCTTACGCACGTGTGGTCTCACCTTTGCCTTTGCTCCCGCAGGAGTCTACGTATATTTCCTCCGCTACAATAATACATTGTTCGTATTTTCATCTAAACACTTTAGTTGTGTCCCAGCCTCTTTTAAAACTTTTACCAGAATTAGTTGTCTAGCCACCACTCATGAACTTTATACATGTCTACACGTGGGTGGTGAGTGAAACCTTTAATGTCTTTATTCATTGCCACAAATTGTTGTGGATAGAATAAGAATGTATATGGTTGATCTTCAGCAATTTGTGCATAGATTTGCCCTAATACTTCTGCACGCTCATCTTGGTCAAGAATAGTTGTATTTAGGTCAGATAATTCATCTACAAGGTCATTTCTATAAGCACTTCTGTTAAGACCGTTTTCGATTTCTTTAGAGTGCCAGATTGCAGTTGGGTCTGGATCAAGGGCAAGACCCCAAGCCATTACAATTGCATCAAAATCAAAGTTTGGAGGGTTGATCTGATCTAAGAAAGCTCCCCACTCCATTTGCTCAGCATGAACTTTGATACCAATTAGGTTTAAGTATTGCTGTACAATAATTCCAATGTCACGACGAGTAGTGTTACCGTCATTTGAAAGGATAGTAAACTCGAAGATCTCCCCGTCTTTTTCCATAATTCCATCATCATTATGTTCCCAACCAGCTTCATTTAATAATTCAATCGCTCTGTCTGGATCATAATCAAATGCTGGTACATCGTCATTATATGCCCAGCTTAATGGAGATACAGGTGCATCTGCAACTTCAGCTTGCCCCTCCATGATTGTTTCCACGATCTCTTGACGATCAATGGCATGTGTTAATGCTTGACGAACTCTTACATCTTCGAATAATGGACGATCTAAGTTCCAACCAATGTAGTCATAACGTAAAGCTAATACAGATGAAAGGTTTACATGGTCATACGTTTCAATTGTTGCAATTTCACTTGTTGGTGCAATCATATGATCGATGTCACCAGTTTCTAATAATAATACTAGTGCATTTGAGTCAGAAGCAAATCGAAATGTTACATTGTCAAGGTATGGTCTACCTTCAAAATAATCATCGAAAGCTTCTAGCTGTAAGTTCTGACCTGGTACCCATTCAACAAATTTAAATGGACCAGCACCAATTGGTTGGTCAATATTAAATTCTCTATAATCTTCTAAGTCAGCAACTGGAACATCTTCTAATAAGTGTTTAGGAAGAATACCGTATCCTACTCGTGTAGGGAATGCAGCATCTACTTCACTTAAAGTAAACTTAACTGTGTAATCATCTATAGCTTCTACACTTACAAGTGTTTCAAAGTTACTAGCTCGAGGACCAGTGTAATCTTCATGTAAGAAAATTTCAAAAGTAAATACTACATCATGAGCTGTTACTTCTTCGCCGTCATGGAAAAGAACACCTTCATGCATTTCATAAGTCCACTCTAATCCATCTTCAGAGATTTCCGGATCAGATTTTGCAATTAGTGGTTGAACTTCTAGGTTTTCATTTGTGTAAGTTAAACCAGCAAAAACTAAATCCGTTACATCTGCACTAGCAGAGTCACTGTGATAAAGAGAGTTAAAAATAACCGGTTCACCAGAAGTTCCTAATACAATACTTCCACCTTCTCTAGGTTCTCCAGTAGTTTCTTCTTCTCCGTCATCTTCCGTACCTTCACTTTCTCCTGTACCTTGCTCAGCATCATCTGTATCTACAGATGCGTCTTCACCGTTACCGCCACAAGCTACAACAAAAAGCGATAACATTAAAATCATGCTTATTAACATAAGTAATGATTTTGTAGTTTTCATGTGTATTTCCCCCTTAAAGCTTTTTATATAAAAGTAGAGGTTGGATTCAATTAATCTATTATCCAAAACTCTAGCTCTTATAACAATTTGATTTGTGTTTACTTTCAAATAATTTCATTCACGCTATTGTTTTTCTAATATAATTATTTGAAAATAAGAAAGCTTTCAACTAATAGAAATGTTATATTAGACTAATAGCAAAGTCAATGGTATTTTTGCAAGTTAAAATTTTCTGAAATCTATAAAAATCAATAATTTATCCTAAATCATTTCGAAACACTAAAGAAAAAACACGTTTTACCCCTTTATACCAAGGGTATGTAAAGTTATTTAAAAATTGTTAATTATATAAAATTATATTATTTCAAAATAAATTTTGCATTAAAAATTTTGCATTAAAAATTTTGCATAACGTTTTATATAAACTTTAATTGTTTAAAATTCAATCGATATATTTCTTATTACAATTCCTGTTTATGTTTATAAATGAAAAAGAGAGCAACCAGTATGAACTGATTACTCTCTTTTATTATTTATCTGTCTAACCACCATTCGTTAACTTTATACATATCTACACGCGGGTGGTGAGTAAATCCTTTTACATCCTTATTTAACGCAACAAATTGCGTTGGGTAATATAAGAAAGTATAAGGTTGTTCTTCAGCAATAATTGCGAATGCTTCAGCTAACAGCTCAGCACGCTCATCTTGGTCAATTATAGAACGGTTAATATCAGAAATTTCATCTACACGATCGTTTCTATACGCACTTCTGTTAAGACCGTTTTCAATCTCTTTTGAATGCCAAATCGCAGTTGGATCTGGATCAAGGGCTAACCCCCAAGCCATAACTACAGCATCAAAATCAAAGTTTGGAGGATTGATTTGATCTAAGAATGCTCCCCACTCCATTTGCTCAGCGTGTACTTTGATACCAATTAGGTTTAAATATTGCTGCGTAATAATTCCGATGTCACGACGAGTAGTATTTCCATCATTGGAAAGGATTGTGAATTCAAAAATTTCTCCATCCTTTTCCAAATATCCATCTTCGTTATGCTCCCAACCAACTTCATTTAGTAACTCAATAGCTCTGTCTGGATCATAATCGAAAACTGGTACATCATCATTATATGCCCAACTTAAAGGAGATACAGGTGCATTGGCAACCTCTGCGTGACCTTCCATAATTGTTTCTACAATCTCTTGACGGTCAATAGCATGCGTTAATGCTTGTCTAACTCGCACATCCTCAAATAGTGGACGATCTAAGTTCCAACCAATATAGTCATAACGTAAAGCTAGTGTTTCATATAAATTTACATGATCATACATTTCAATGGAAACTAACTCACTTGTAGGTGCGATCATGTGATCAATGTCACCAGTCTCTAGCAATAAGACTAAAGCATTAGAGTCCGATGCAAAACGGAATACAACTTCATCAAGATAAGCTCTTCCCTCAAAGTAATCTTCATGTACAGATAATGTTAAGTGTTGACCTGGAACCCATTCTTCAAATTTAAATGGTCCTGCACCAATTGGGTTTTCAATATTGAACTCATTATAATCTTCTAACTCAGAAGCTGGGATATCCCCTAAAATATGTTCTGGTAAGATATCATAAGATGTCATTGTTATAAAGCGAGCATCAGGCTCTGATAACGTAAATTTAACAGTGTACTCATCTAAAGCTTCAACTGACTCTAACGTTTGGAAGCTGCTTGCACGAGGACCTGTATAATCTTCGTGAATAAATTGACTGAAAGTAAATACTACGTCATCAGCTGTCAGTTCTTCACCATCATGGAATAGTACGCCTTCACGTAATGTAAATGTCCACTCTAAACCATCCTCAGAAATTTCAGGATGATCCGTTGCGATATGTGGCTGCATTTCAAGATTTTCATCTGTATACATTAATCCAGCAAAAACTAAATCAGTCACATCTCCACTTGCAGTATCTGTGTGATAAAGTGAATTAAACATTACCGGTTCACCAGAAGTCCCTAATACAATACGGCCACCTTCTCGTGGCTCTCCAGTTGCTTCTTTCTCAACTGTTTCAGTACCAGTATCTGTATCTGTTCCTGTTTCATCAGGAGTTTCTCCGCCTCCACATGCAGCTAATACAAGTGAAAGCGTTAAAATCATGCTTAATAGAATAAGTAATGATTTGCTATTTTTCAATTTTATTTCCTCCTTCATTTAATATTAAAAGAATGAGTTTAAAATTTTCTTATGTAACTTAAATCCAAACTCATTTTAAATATAACTTCCCTATAGATACTATACTAATGTAACAATATTGTCAAAGTTTAATAGATTGTAATATACTTCAGACACTTCTCACTAGACAAAAAAATTGAATTTATCAGTAAATTCATACATATATGTATTATTACAGTATATCGAGTAGTTAATGTTCATATTATTTTAAAATGTTATAAGACAAAACCTTTGTAGATTAAAATAAACAAGTGAGCAGCTTATTTCTGGCTGCTCACTTTATATACTTTACACCTATTATCTATTTAGCCACCATTCGTTAACCTTGTACATATCCACTCGTGGATGATGTGTAAAACCTTGGACATCTCTGTTTAATGCCACGAATTGATTTGGATAATACAAAAATGTATATGGCTGTTCTTCGGCCAATATAGCCCAAGCTTCTCCAAGAAGTTCTGCACGTTCATCTTGATCGATAATCGTTGTATTTATATCGGAAATCTCATCAATTCTGTCATTACGATAGCTAATATTATTTAATCCATTTTCAATTTCTTTAGAGTGCCAAATAGCCGATGGATCTGGGTCTAAAGCAAGCCCCCAAGCTAAGACAATGGCATCGAAATCATAATTCGGAGGGTTTATTTTATCTAAAAATGCTCCCCATTCCATTTGTTCTGGTTTTACTTCAATACCTATTTGTCCGAGATATTGTTGAACTATAATTCCAATATCACGACGTGTAGTATTGCCATCATTAGAAAGTATGGTAAAGGAGAACTTCTCTCCATCTTTTTCAAGAATCCCATCTTCACCTGGTTCCCAACCAGCTTCTGATAACAACTCAAGTGCTCTATCAGGATCATAATCAAAACGGGCAACATCTTCATTATAAGCCCAACTTAAAGGCGATACTGGTGCGTGTGCTACCTCTGCTTGACCTTCTAAAACCGTTTCAGTAATTTCTTGTCGATCTATTGCGTGTGTTAATGCCTGCCGTACCCTAACATCTTCAAATAATGGATTCTGTAAGTTCCAACCAATATAGTCATAACGTAAGGCTAGGGTAGAAGAAAGATTTACGTGCTCATATGTTTCAATCGCAACCAGTTCACTTGTTGGGGCAATCATATGATCAATGTCACCAGTTTCCAATAAAAGAACTAATGCATTTGAATCGGATGCAAAGCGGAATGTTACTCCATCAAGATAAGGACGTCCTTCAAAATAATCTTCGTGCGCTACTAAACTAAGACTTTGACCAGGATCCCAATTTTCAAATTTAAACGGTCCTGCACCAATTGGATTTTCAATATTAAATTCATTGTAGTCTTCTAAATCACCAATGGGAACATCCCCTAAAATATGCTCCGGTAAGATACTATACCCTGTTAGTGTATGAAAACGTGCATCTGGCTCCCTTAAGGTAAATTTAACAGTGTAATCATCTACGGCTTCTACACTTTCTAGTGATGTGAAGCTACCAGCACGTGGACCAGTATAGTCTTCATGTAAAAAAATGTTGTATGTAAATACAACATCGTGTGCTGTTAGCTCTTCTCCATCGTGAAACAACACTCCTTCTTGTAACTCAAACGTCCACTCAAGACCATCATCGGAAATTTCTGCGTTATCTTTAGCGATGTGTGGTTGAACTTCTAAACTTTCATCTGTGTAAGTCAACCCAGCAAATATTAAGTCAGTTACATCAGCACTTGCTGAATCTTGGTGATAAAGTGCATTGAAAATAACCGGCTCACCTGAAGTACCTAATACTATTGTTCCACCGTATTGAGGATCACCTGTAGGTTCATCAACTTCTTCATCCGCCCCCCTTTCTGCTGTGTCTGTGTCTTCTGGCGTAGTACCACAAGCAGTTAAAAACATAAATAACATAAAAATTAGGTTTACTAATATAAAAATTGATTTTGTAGCTTTCAAGTTAATGTCCTCCTTTATTTTGTTAATTTTAATTTCATGATAGTTTTTGGTTTAAATATCCTGATTATGCAAATGTAGAATTACTTTTTTATTATTTTCTATATTAAATTAGCTGTTTTCCAAAAGGTTTTCATTTTTATAAAAATAAAAGTTGGCTTGGTTGCGCTGGAATCGCCGCCTTTCGCTTTTCCATGCTCTAAAAAAAGAAACAGAGTTTGCAAAAACAACCATTAAATTAGTCAAAAAGAAAACGAGTGGCATATTGCCACTCGCTTAAATTATTTTTATTTCTCAACAACTCGCGGATCTAATGCATCTCGTAAACCGTCCCCAATGAAGTTAAAACATAGTACTGTAATTAAAATCATTAAACCTGGGAAGGTCGGATACCATACGGCTGTTCTAAATATGGTGACACTTTGAGAATACGTCAGCATATTACCCCAAGAAGCTCTTGGAGGTTGAATACCTAATCCTAAGAAACTTAGGGTAGATTCTGCAAGGATAAATCCACCAACTGCTAGTGTTGCAGCAACGATAACTGGTCCCATAGCACTTGGGAGAATTTGTCCAAAGATAATTCTTGTATTTGACATACCAATTGTTCTAGCTGCCAATACGAACTCTCGATTCTTAAGTGTTAAAAATTCTCCACGAACTAAACGTGACGTACCTGTCCAACTTAGTAATGCAAATACTAAAATTAAGATTTCCATACTTGGTTCTAATACAGCAACCAATGTAATTAATAGGAAGATATTAGGGAAAGAGATAATTACGTCTACTAATCGCATTAAAAATGCATCTACTCTTCCTCCAAAAAATCCAGCAATTGCTCCAATTGTCGTTCCGATGGAAACTGCCCCAAGCATAGCGACGAATCCTACAGTTAAGGATACTTGACCACCGTGTAATAAACGACTGAAGAGATCCCTTCCTAAATGGTCAGTCCCCAACCAAAATTCAGGTCCTGGAGGTGCTAACCTGTTTCTTAGATTTTGAAAATTTGGGTCGTGTGGTGCAATCCATGGTGCTAGAACACACGCTGTGATAATAATTGCCAATGTAAATAATCCGAATACTGCTAATTTATTTTGCATAAACTTAGCAACAATAATTGACAATAGAGATCGTCTTTTACCTAATGTCTGATCACTTTGTTGCTGTATTACGTTATTTTCAGGTTTTCCCATTGTTCAGCACCTCCTAGTACTCAATCCTTGGGTCCATAATAGCATATAAAATATCTGCTATTAAGTTACCAATGACCGTCAATACAGCGGCAAACATAGTAATCGCCATAATGACTGGGTAGTCCCTTTCGAAAGTGGCGTCAATGAACAATTTACCAATTCCCGGCCAGCTAAATAATGTCTCAACAACTACGGATCCCCCGATGAAAGTTGGTAACATCAAACCAAAGATCGTAATAATTGGAATTAGTCCATTACGTAACCCATGTTTATAAACAACTGTTCTTTCTCTAAATCCTTTCGCTCTAGCAGTTCGGATATAATCTTGGTTAATAACTTCTAACATACTTGAACGAGTATAACGTGTTAACCCTGCCATATCAGCAGTGGCTAATACAAATGCAGGTAAAATAATATGATGAATTCTATCTAATAAATTGAACTCCGAACCTAATGTGGATACACCACCAACTGGTGTCCATCCTAACTGAACTGAGAATACCATGATTAACATGAGTCCTAACCAGAAGTTAGGGGTGGCTAGTCCAATAAATGAGGTAAAGGTGACCCCATAATCGAGCTTAGAATACTGCCTGGTGGCTGATAAAACCCCAAAAGGAATGGCTATGATAACAGCTAAAAATGTTGAAACTACCATTAATATAATCGTATTAGGTAAACGATCCATAATTAACTGGGTAACCGGTTGCTTCCTAGTAAAGGAATTACCTAGATCCCCTTGTAATACATTCCCCATCCATCGTAAATATTGAATATGGGCTGGGTCATTTAAGCCTAACCTCTCCATTTGACGTTCTCGGTCTTCTACTGAGATATCAGGATCCAAGTTTAAGACCGTAGGTTTACCTGGCGCCGCATACATAATCGCAAAGGAGAGGATGGATATCCCAATTAATATAGGGATCATCATAATTAAGCGGCGGATAATATATGTCGTCATGTGGTTAACTCCTTTACTTTAGATTTGCAAGTTAAAGGATGTTTCACCTTTAACCTGCTACATAATTTTAATACATTTGTTTTCAACTTATATACCTCCTACCTAAATTTGATTTGTAAAATACTTGATAGAAGGATTAATTATATAAGTGACAAGCAACAAAATGCCCAGGCTCTAATTCTTGTAACTTTGGAACTTCCACTTTACAATGATCCATTGCCTTAGGACAGCGTGTATGGAACACACATCCTGTCGGAGGGTTAGATGGACTTGGTACATCGCCCTTTAAAATGATTCGTTCTTTTTTTACTTCACTTGGGTGAGATTTTGGTACTGCTGATAAAAGGGCTTGTGTATATGGATGTAATGGATTAGAGTACAGTTCTCTTTTTGGAGCAACCTCCATCATTCTACCTAAATACATAACCCCAATTCTATCCGAGATGTGTTTTACTACACCTAAGTCGTGAGCAATAAATAAATAAGTTAATCCAAAATCTTTTTGTAAATCATCCATAATGTTTAACACTTGTGACTGAATTGAAACGTCTAGTGCTGATACCGGTTCGTCACCAATTATTAATTTTGGATTTAATGTTAATGCCCGTGCAATACCGATACGCTGACGTTGACCACCTGAGAACTCGTGAGGATAGCGGTTTCTTAAATCTGGATTCAAACCAACTTTCTCAAGCAAGTGCTCCACACGCTCTTTACGTTCAGCTTTAGAGTATAACTTATGAACTCGAAAAGGCTCTTCTAAAATCGTACCTACAGTCTTTCTAGGGTTTAAAGAAGAATAAGGATCTTGGAAAACCATTTGGATATCTTTTCTATATGGCTTTAATTGCTTTTCATTTAGTCCTGAAATGTCTTTTCCTTCAAAAAGGATTTTTCCATCAGTTGGTTCATACAAACGAATTAACGTTCTTCCTGTAGTTGATTTACCACAACCGGATTCACCAACAAGTCCGAAAGTTTCTCCTTTTTTTATGGCAAAACTTACATCGTCAACAGCCTTAATATGCCCTACTGTTTTTTGTAATAAGCCTGCTTTTACAGGGAAATATTTTTTTAAACCTTCAACTTCTAATAAAACATCTGATTTATCTTGAGTAATGCTATTTTTTTCTTGCTTTAAAGTTTCAGTCATTAGCTGCCAACTCCTTCCTCATGCAAGAAACAACGAGACTTGCGTCCTGGTTTAATTTCTTTTAATTCTGGTTGTTCGTCAATACACTTTTGCATTACATGTGGGCAACGTGTTGAGAAACGACATCCTTTAGGGAATGAATCTGGTGTAGGGACGTTACCTCCAATTGAAGATAGTCGTTCTACTTCCTCATCAATTTTTGGAATTGAATTTAATAGTCCTTGTGTATAAGGGTGTAATGGCTCATCAAACAGACTTACGATTGGCGATTCTTCAACAACTTGTCCCGTATACATTACAATTACACGGTCAGCTAGCTCTGCAACTACCCCAAGGTCATGGGTAATTAGAATTATTGAAGAATCGAACTTCTTAGATAAATCCTTCATTAACTCTAATATTTGTGCTTGTACTGTTACGTCCAATGCAGTTGTAGGCTCGTCCGCAATTAGTAGCTTCGGATCACAACTCATAGCCATTGCAATCATAACACGCTGTCTCATACCACCCGATAATCGGTGTGGATAATCATCTAAAATACCTTCTGCTCTCGCAAACCCTACTATTTTTAATAATTCAATGGCTTTTTGGCGAGCTTCTTTATAAGATAATTTCTTATGATAGATTAGTACTTCCGTAATTTGCTCTCCAATAGTTAAAACTGGGTTTAAAGATGACATTGGTTCTTGGAAAATCATTGCAATTTCGTTTCCACGTACTTTATACATTTGATTTTCACTAAGCTGTACTAAATCCTTACCATCAAAGTTAATTTCCCCATCTACGATCTTTCCGCCTGGCTTAGGTACAAGACCCATAATGGATAAAGAAGTAATACTTTTGCCTGATCCTGACTCACCAACAATTGCCAGAGTTTCACCTTTGTTTACTTTAAAGTCAACTCCATCAACTACTGGCAGTACTTTATCTTTAGCAAAGAAATGCGTCTTTAAGTTTTTTACTTCTAATAAAGTAGACATTGAAGTATTCACCACCTATTTAAATTTAAAATCACAACCGTGACACTTATATCTATTAACCTTAAATATAATTTTCTGTAAATTATACTGAAAAAATATTATCCCCCTTAACTATAGTAAATTTATAGTTATACAGAAATAATATATTTTTTCGCACGCTAACTATGTTATACGAATGTCACAAAAATGTCAACTTTGTAAAGGTACAAAGAATTAATTAATATAACATACAACGTATAAATAACCAGAATTCCCAAATTGGTAAATATAATTAGAAAAATAATAAAAACGATAACCATTATTTTGACCTATATCTCAGATCAATGTCAAAAAAGTATTTAACCTATTTTCTAATAGATTTTAATATTTTTAAATATTTTTTTACTTTTCTAATATACATACAATAACACCAAAATCCTTCTATTTATATAGGTAACTTTTTTCCAACTCTCACGTTACCCTTAGTTTTGTTGATATTAAAGGGATAAAATCGGTAAAATTAATTACTTCCTATATATATATATGCCATGGAAGGGCACATACTATTTTATAAACATTAGTTTCATAAATAAATGTATTAAATATGGAAATAAATCCACCTCTTGTTATTTACTAAACAAATTAGTCATAAATTATTTAAAGTATAAAAAAAACCACCATAGTGAATGGTAGGTTTTTGTAATAATTTTAATATTTATACAATATCATTTTTCGACAATTCTTGGATCAAGCGCATCTCTTAAGCCATCTCCAATAAAATTAAAACACAATACGGTAATCAAAATTGCTAATCCCGGAAAGGTTGGATACCACACTGCATTTCTGAAAATGGTAACACTTTGAGAATACGTCAGCATATTACCCCAAGAAGCTCTTGGTGGTTGGATACCTAAACCTAAGAAACTTAATGTTGATTCTGCAAGGATAAAATTACCTACCGCTAATGTTGCAGCAACAATTACTGGTCCCATTGCACTTGGAAGAATCTGACCAAAAATAATTCTTGTATTAGACATACCTATCGTTCTTGCAGCTAAAACAAATTCACGATTCTTAAGAGTTAAAAATTCCCCTCGTACTAAACGGGAAGTACCTGTCCAGCTAAGTAAAGCAAATACTAATATTAATATTTCCATGCTCGGCTCTAAAACAGCTACTAGTGTTATTAATAGGAAGATATTCGGAAAAGATATAATTACATCCACTAAACGCATTAAAAATGCATCCACTTTTCCTCCGAAAAAACCAGCAATCGCTCCTATTGTCGTTCCGATAGAAACTGCACCAATCATGGCAACAAATCCTACAGTTAGTGATACTCTTCCACCATATAATAATCGACTGAATAAATCCCTTCCTAAATGATCAGTCCCTAACCAAAATTCAGGCCCTGGTGGCTCTAGCCGATGTCTTAAATTTTGTAGATTAGGATCATGTGGTGTAATTAAGGGCGCCAAAATAGCACTTGTAATAATGATTGATAATACTACTAAAGCAATTACAGCTAATTTATTTTGAAAAAATTTCGCAACAATTATGGATAATAATGAACGCCTTTTTCCTAACGTTTGTGCATTTATATCATTAGGAAGATTAATTTCTGGTTTAGCCATTGAACAGCACCTCCTAATACTCTATCCTTGGATCCATAATAGCGTATAATATATCTGCTATTAAGTTACCAAGGACCGTCAAAACAGCGGCAAACATCGTGATCGCCATAATGACTGGGTAGTCCCTTTCGAAAGTGGCGTCAATGAACAATTTACCAATTCCTGGCCAGCTGAATAATGTCTCAACGACTACAGAACCGCCAATAAATGTAGGTAACATCAATCCAAAAATAGTTATAATTGGAATAAGTCCATTACGTAAACCATGTTTATATACGACAGTTCGTTCACGAAATCCCTTTGCTCTCGCAGTTCGGATATAATCTTGGTTAATTACTTCTAACATACTTGAACGAGTATAGCGTGTTAACCCTGCCATATCAGCAGTGGCTAATACAAATGCGGGTAAAATAATATGATGAATCCGGTCTAACAAATTAAAATCTGCACCTAATGTGGAAACTCCACCCACTGGTGTCCAACCTAATTGCACAGAGAATAACATAATTAACATAAGTCCTAGCCAAAAGTTAGGTGTTGCTAAACCAATAAATGAGGTAAATGTAACCCCATAATCAAGCTTTGAGTACTGTCTAGTGGCTGATAAAACCCCAAAAGGAATGGCAATAATAACAGCTAAAAATGTTGAAACTACCATTAGTACAATGGTATTGGGTAATCGATCCATGATTAATTTTGTAACAGGTTGCTTTCTAGTAAAAGAATGACCTAAATCCCCTTGCAGCACATTCCCCATCCATCGAAGATACTGAATATGGACAGGATCATTCAATCCTAGTCTCTCCATCTGTCTTTCTCGATCTTCTACAGATATGCTAGGGTCCAGGTTTAAAACTGTAGGCTTTCCTGGAGCAGCATACATAATTCCAAAGGAGAGTATTGATATTCCAATTAATATGGGGACCATCATAACAAGTCGGCGGATAATATATGTCGTCATATTATTTACTCCCTAAATTAAATTTGCAAGGAAGAAGAAGGACAATGCCCCCTTCCCCTTGCAATTTAAAAGCTAATATTATTCGCTAATGTACCAGTCGTTCACACGGTAGAATGTTACACGTGGGTGATGTACAAATCCACCAAGAGTGTTAACCATTCCTAAGTGTTGGTTAGGATAGAATAAGAAAGTATACGGCTGCTCTTCAGCGATGATCTGGAATGCTTCAGCAAGCAGTTCAGCGCGCTCATCTTGATCAACGATAGAAGAGTTTTCTTTTGCAATTTCATCTACACGCTCATTGCTATAGCTGATGAAGTTTAAGCCTTGCTCAATTTCCCAAGTGGCCCAAATAGCTTCTGGGTTCGGGTCAAGACCTAGGTTCCATCCTAAGATAATAGCATCAAAGTCATGGTTAGGAGGGTTGATCTTGTCTAAGAATGCACCCCACTCCATTTGCTCTGGAGTAACTTCAATTCCAACGTCACCTAACATTTGTTGCATGATAATTCCAATGTCACGACGAGTTGTATTTCCGTCATTAGAAAGGACTGTGAAAGAGAAACGCTCTCCGTCTTTTTCTAAGATTCCATCAGAGCCTGGCTCCCAGCCTGCTTCAGCAAGTAATTCCCTTGCACGATCAGGGTCAAAATGGAATTCAGGAACACTGTCCGGGTAAGCCCAGCTCAACGGAGATGCTGGAGCATGCGCTACTTCTGCTTCCCCTTCTAAAATTGTTTCTACGATTTCTTGTCGATCAATTGCATGTGTTAATGCTTGACGTACTCTTACATCTTGGAACAATGGATTTTGTAGGTTCCAACCGATAAAGCTGTAGTTCAATGCTAGAGTTGAAGATATATTTACATGATCAAACGTTTCAACAGTTGCAAGTTCTGAGGATGGAACGTTAATAAAGTCTACATCACCAGTTTCAAGTAATAATACTAAAGCATTTTGGTCAGCAGCAATACGCCAAGTAATTTTATCTAAATAAGGACGCCCTTCAAAATAGTCTTCATGTGCTTCTAAAGTTACGCTAACACCTGCATCCCAACCTGCAAACTTAAATGGACCAGTTCCAATTGGGTTTTCAAGGTTGAACTCATTGTAATCTTCTAAATCTGCAATAGGTACATCACCTAAAATATGCTTAGGTAAAATAGAGTAAGATGCTGTAATTGGCCATGCTGCATCTGGTTGAGATAGAGTAAATTGAACAGTATAGTCATCTAATGCTTCTACACTCTCTAAATATTGGAATGTACTTGCACGTGGACCAGTATAGTCTTCATGAATTGGAATACTGAATGAGAATACTACGTCTTCCGCAGTTAATTCAACACCATCATGAAATAGAACTCCTTCATGGATTCTATAAGTCCAAACTAGACCATCTTCAGAAACTTCTGGATAATCAACTGCTAAATCTGGAACCATTTCAAGCTCTGTATTGGAAGTCATTAAGCCATTGAATAGTTGACCTTCAATATCAGCACTTGCAGAGTCTGCAGAGTAATACGGGTTGAACATTACTGGATCACTCATGCTACCAAGTACAAGTTCTCCACCGTATTGAGGACCTGTTGCTTCTTCTTCATCTTCATCTTCGTCTTCTTCTGTTGCATCTGTTTCTCCTGGAGACTCGTCTGCTGGTTCTTCAGGAGCATCATCTCCGCCGCCACAAGCTACTGCGAAGATTGACAAGAATAAAACCATTGCCATTAAAAGTAATAATTTTTTCATTTTCTTTTTCCCCCTTAATAATTTATTTATTTAAAAGACAGAACTTGGAAACTTTATAAAGTTGTCATATAAGTGATTTATTCGTATAAATGACAAGCTACAAAGTGACCTGGTTCCAGCTCTTTTAACGCTGGAATTTCTTGCTTGCAATGATCCATTACCTTCGGACAGCGTGTATGGAATACACAGCCCTTTGGTGGATTAGAAGGACTTGGAACGTCCCCTTTCAAAATAATTCGTTCCTTCTTCACTTCACTTGGATGTGATTTTGGAACAGCGGATAAAAGTGCTTGGGTATATGGGTGAAACGGATTGCTATACAGCCTCCTTTTCGGAGCTATCTCCATCATCTTCCCTAAATACATAACGCCAATTCTATCCGAGATATGTTTAACTACCCCAAGATCATGGGCAATGAATAAATAAGTTAAGCCAAAATCCTTTTGTAAATCATCCATAATATTCAACACTTGCGATTGAATGGAAACATCCAGTGCTGACACCGGTTCATCACCGATTATTAATTTCGGATTAAGTGTTAGAGCTCTAGCAATACCAATGCGTTGTCGTTGACCACCGGAGAATTCATGGGGATAACGATTTCTTAAATCTGGGTTTAAACCTACCTTTTCTAGAAGGTGTTCTACCCGCTCTTTTCGTTCAGCTTTAGAATATAATTTATGAACTCGGTATGGCTCTTCTAAAATTGTTCCAACCGTCTTCCTAGGATTTAAAGAAGAATAAGGATCTTGGAAAACCATTTGAATGTCTCTTCGATATGGTTTTAATTGTTTTTCATTTAAATTAGAAATGTCCTTACCTTCAAAAAGTACTTTTCCATCCGTTGGTTCGTACAACCTAATAATTGTTCTTCCTGTAGTAGATTTACCGCAACCTGATTCACCAACGAGTCCGAAAGTTTCTCCCTTTTTCACATAGAAGCTTACATCATCCACAGCCTTTACATGGCCTACTGTTCTTTGTAAAATACCAGCCTTTACAGGGAAGAACTTTTTTAACCCATTAACCTCGAGTAGTATGTCTGATTGATTTTCATTGACAGTTAGCTTTTCTTGCTCTAGTGTTTTAGCCATTACTATTTACTCCTTCCTCATGGAGGAAACAACGGGACTTTCTTCCTGGTTTCACTTCAATCAAGTCCGGCTGCTTATCAATGCAAACTTGCATAACATGAGGACAACGAGTGTTAAATCGACAGCCCTTTGGAAAGGAATCAGGTGATGGAACATTTCCTGCAATGGAAGTTAAACGCTTTCTTTCTTCATCTAATTTGGGAATTGAACTTAATAAACCTTGAGTATATGGATGTAGTGGTTCATCGAAAAGACTAACAACTGGCGACTCTTCCACAACTTGCCCTGCATACATTACAATTACTCTATCAGCTAATTCTGCTACAACACCAAGGTCATGTGTAATAAGAATGATTGAAGATTCGAATTTTTTCGATAAATCTTTCATTAATTCCAGTATCTGGGCTTGGACTGTTACATCCAACGCGGTGGTAGGTTCATCTGCAATTAATAGCTTTGGATCACAACTCATGGCCATGGCAATCATAACACGCTGACGCATTCCCCCAGATAATCGATGAGGATAGTCATCTAGAATACCTTCTGCCCTGGCAAATCCGACTATTTTTAGTAATTCAATCGCCTTTTGCCGTGCTTCTTTTTTTGAAAGCTTTTTATGATAGATTAGAACTTCCGTTATTTGTTCTCCTATAGTTAAAACTGGGTTTAGAGAGGACATAGGTTCTTGGAAAATCATAGCTATATCGTTTCCACGAACTTTGTACATTTGATTTTCACTTAGCTGCACTAAGTCTTTTCCATCAAAAAGTATTTCACCTTCAACGATCTTCCCCCCTGGTTTAGGGACAAGACCCATGATAGATAATGATGTAATACTTTTACCTGATCCTGACTCCCCTACAATTGCTAATGTTTCTCCCTTCTTAACTTTAAAGTCCACCCCATCAACCACTGGTAATACTTTATCTTTAGAAAAGAAATGAGTTTTTAAGTTTTTTATTTCTAATAATGTTGACATAGTGCAGTTGTTCACCACCTATTTTTTAGTACATAAGTAACTAGTTTCCATTTAGCTTTTTCAATATATATAATTTTTAGAAAAAAGTCAATATTCTAATAAAATTATTTAGAAATTTCTAATTATTTTATTTATACAAAGTCTCTACTAATGATACTTTTACTTTTTATTTAAAATCTACAGAAATAAGACAAAATCTTACATAGTTTTTCATTCAAATATAATATTTTGGGTGATATTATCATTTTATTACGATTACTAATACAGGATAATTAAGAGTTAATAAATATAAATTTTTTATTATATTAATACACTGTTTCTTCCTTACATTCTGTTATCTTTAATAGTATTTTAATTTTCAAAATTCTTTTTGTAAAGAGTTATTTTTTTGAAAATTTTAAAATTATCTTTTTATCTTTGAATATTAATCTACTAAATAAAAATTATCAAGAAATATTTTTTCATTTTCCTAAAATATTTAATTATACGAAAAAAGAGGCTGTCTGTTAGCCAGCCTCTAGGAGATAATATTATATTATTACTCGTTGATCCACCAGTCGTTCACGCGATAGAAAGTTACACGTGGGTGGTGAGTAAATCCATCGATAGTGTTAGTCATACCTAAATGTTGGTTAGGATAGAACAAGAAAGTATATGGTTGCTCTTCTGCAATGATTTGGAATGCTTCGTGAAGCAGTTCAGCACGCTCATCTTGATCAACGATAGAAGAGTTTTCTCTTGCGATTTCATCAACACGCTCATTGCTGTAGCTAATGTTATTTAAACCTTGCTCAATTTCCCATGATGCCCAAATAGCTTCTGGGTTCGGGTCAAGACCTAGGTTCCAACCTAAAATAATAGCATCAAAATCATAGTTTGGTGGATTAATTCTGTCTAAGAACGCCCCCCACTCCATTTGCTCTGGAGTAACTTCAATTCCGATGTCACCAAGCATTTGCTGCATAATGATACCGATGTCTCGACGTGTAGTGTTACCATCGTTAGATAGAACAGTGAAAGAGAATGTTTCTCCGTCTTTCTCAAGAATTCCGTCGTCATTTGGCTCCCATCCAGCTTCAGCTAATAATTCTAAAGCTCTGTCTGGATCATAATGGAATTCAGGAACTTCTGGTGGGTAAGCCCAGCTTAATGGAGATGCTGGCGCATGTGCCACTTCTGCTTCCCCTTCTAAAATTGTTTCTACTATCTCTTGACGATCAATAGCATGTGTTAATGCTTGACGTACTCTTACATCTTGGAACAATGGGTTTTGTAAGTTCCACCCGATGTAGCTATAGTTTAAAGCTAAAGTAGAAGAAATATTAACATGGTCAAATGTTTCTACTGTTGCAAGCTCATTAGCTGGTACTGTAATAAAGTCAACATCACCAGTTTCAAGTAATAATACTAATGCATTTTGGTCCGCAGCAAAGCGCCATGTAACTCGATCTAAGTAAGGACGTCCTTCAAAATAATCTTCATGTGCTTCTAAAGTTAAACTTGTACCAGTGTTCCAGTCCACAAATTTAAACGGACCTGAACCAATTGGGTTTTCAAGGTTAAATTCATTATAATCTTCTAGATCAGCAACAGGAACATCACCTAAAATATGCTCTGGTAATATGGCATAAGATGCAGTGATAGGCCATGCAGCATCTGGTTGAGAAAGTGTGAATTGAACAGTGTAATCATCTAACGCTTCAACACTCTCTAAATATTGGAACGTACTTGCACGTGGGCCTGTATAATCTTCGTGAATCGGAATACTAAAAGAGAACACAACGTCATGGGCTGTAAGCTCTTCACCATCATGGAATAGGATTCCTTCGTGAAGCTCATATGTCCATACTAAACCATCCTCAGAAACCTCTGGGTAATCTTTTGCATGATGTGGAACCATTTCAAGCTCCGGATTTGAAGCCATTAAACCACCGAAAAGTAACCCTTCCACATCAGCACTTGCTGAATCTTGAGAAAAGTAAGGGTTGAACATTACTGGATCACTCATACCACCTAATACAATACTTCCACCGTATTGTGGTTCACCAGCAGCTGTATCGTCACCTTCATCTTCTGTACCATCTTCATCTTCTGTAGCTGGAGCTGGATCATCTTGTTCTGCTGGATCCTCTTCTCCGCCACCACATGCTACTGCAAAAATCGAAAGCAATAGCACCATCATTAATAATGCTAATAATTTTTTAGCTTTCAAAACGCCTTCCCCCTTAATTCTTTTATATTTATTTAAAAGGTAGAGACAGGATTTCTTCCTATTCTCTTACTCTTTTAAAACAAGAAATAATAGATTCCTAGATAGATTTTTTGAAATTTTTAGATAAATGATTTTTTAAAATATTTTTATGAAATTAAAATTGTTTTATATAAAAATTAAAAAATGTCTTACAATTCTATTTATTCTTTTTTCTTGAGAAAAAATATCTCTATAGCTATATAACCATAAACTGTGAGAAAATTCAAATACAAAATAACTTTCAAAAATGATTTTACATATTTTTAATAACTTTAGTATTGGTTTTATTGCATTTTTATTAGAAAATCGAAATTATTTTATTATTTCGATAAAATAAGTTTTTATTCATTTTTTCTCCCAGCAGATCCTTTCGTATAACTAAATAAAACAAGGAATAACATACTCTAATAATAGTTTCTAAAACTATTTAATAGATAAAACACTTATGCAAAAATATCTATTTTCAAAAATAAATATACATTTTTAATGGATTATTTTTTCATATTTATTGCAATTCCATTTCTAATATTACAAAATTGTTACAAATGTTTATGCTATATGAATTATGACTTTTTCTATCGTAGTAAAAAGAGGCTAGGACATAACTAAAGTGTTTAAATGAAAATACGAACAATGTAAATACCTTAGCGTAGGAATATACGTAGCCTCCTCGAGTAGTTTGCGAGGAGGCTCACCAGTCCGCTCACGGAAAGGGAAGTATATTTCCAAAGCGTTTTATATGCTCCGTTCGGATTTCTCACTAAGAAAACGCTTTTGTCCCAGCAACTTGTTTAAATATTATTTTTTTCTAATCTGTTCCTTGTTTCCCATATAAGGCCTTAACACCTCAGGAATTACAACAGATCCGTCTGCTTGCTGATAATTTTCCAATATAGCTGCAACAGTTCTTCCGATAGCTAAGCCAGAACCATTTAATGTGTGAACAAACTCAGCTTTTCCTTTTGCATCACGTTTGAAACGAATATTGGCTCTACGCGCTTGGAATGCTTCAAAATTACTACAAGAAGAAATTTCCCGATACGTATTATTACTTGGAATCCAAACCTCTATATCATATTTTTTAGCCGCAGTAAAACCTAAATCCCCTGTACACATATTTAAAACTCGATAAGGAAGCTTTAACAGTTGAAGTACCTTCTCTGCATGGGATGTCAATAACTCTAGCTGCTCATAAGACTCCTCTGGTTTAACAAAGCGTACTAGCTCAACCTTGTTAAACTGATGTTGGCGAATTAACCCCCTTGTGTCTCGCCCTGCAGATCCCGCTTCAGAACGAAAACAAGCACTGAAGGCTGTATATGCTTTCGGAAGTTCGTCACCTTTCATAATTTCATCTCTATGGAAATTTGTAACTGGCACCTCTGCGGTTGGAATTAAAAAGTATTCCTCTTCCCTAATCTTAAATGCATCCTCTTCAAATTTCGGCAGCTGACCGGTTCCAGTCATGCTGTCACGGTTAACCATATATGGAGGTAAAACCTCTTCATATCCGTGCAGGTCTTGGTGAAGGTCCATCATAAAGTTAATTAAAGCACGTTCTAACCGGGCCCCCAATCCTTTATAAAAAACAAAGCGGCTGCCTGTTACCTTTGATGCCCTTTCAAAGTCTAAAATACCTAAATCAGTTGCAATATCCCAATGGGCCTTTTCTTCAAAGTCAAAGTTTGGGACTTCTCCCCATCGTCTAATTTCTTCATTTTCATCCTCATCAGCCCCTACAGGTGCACTTTCGTGAGGAATATTAGGGATAGATAAAAGAATTTGATTTAAAGTTCCATCCACTTCCCTCAGTTCTTCATCTAACTCCTTTACTTTATTTGAAACATCCTTCATTTCTGCGATAAGACTATCGGCATCCTTCTTTTCTCTTTTTAATTGTGAAATTTCTTGAGATACCGTGTTTCGTCTATTTTTTAATTCCTCTACTTCTTGAATTAAATCCCTTCTCTTTTGGTCCAATTCTTCGAAACGATCTAAATCTGAAATATCTTCATTTCGATGGGCAAGCTTTTCTTTAACTTCCGCAAAGTTATTTCTTAGTAATTTTACATCTAACATTTTTTTACCTCCTAATAATTATGTAGTTTTTGGATTTACTTTTTCTGTAGGCTTTTTTTTCTAAAAAAAATTGTATTTTTAAGGTAATATGATTTTGCTTGGATCGGCTACAGGCGGAGCAATTACGCCTTAAGGCAGCCCATGTCCTGCGTCTGCGATTACTCGTCGCATGAAAAGACATGTTGCTTTTCCCGCTGGAGTCGACGCTTTCCGCTTCTCCAAGCTTTAAAAAAGAATTAATTTTACAATGAGAGCCTTTTATTAAATAAAAAACTCCCGTCCCCATATAAACAGGGACGAGAGTTAACCCGCGTTACCACCCTGGTTGAAAGGCCTGAAATTAAATGCCCCTTCCACCTCGAATCCGTTAACGGAGGATCAACCGAAATAGCCTACTTGAATTTTCGACTATTTGCTCTAGGATGGATTCACTAAAGTGACTCACCGATTCACAGCTGCCATCGGCTCTCTGAAGAGTACAACTAAAGCTACTACTTCCCGTCAACACTTTTTCAATGTTATATTATTCCTATTTTAACCGATTTACCAATATTTAATCAAGCTGGTACAACACAAGAACGTACCATTTCCACAAAATATTGATGCATTCGATTATCTTCTGTCAATTCTGGATGGAAGGAGCAAGCCAAAAATGGTCCTTCTTTAGCAACAACAATTTCACCATCGAATTCTGCTAATACTTCTACCCTAGAACCAACCTCTTGAATAATTGGAGCACGTATGAATACAGCATCAATGTCATCACCAATACCTTTTACTGGTAAAATAGCTTCAAAGCTTTCTCTCTGTCTCCCAAAAGCATTTCTTTCTACCTTTATGTCCATAACCGCTATATGTGGCTCCACATTCCCTACAAGCTCTTTTGCCATAAGAATAGCACCAGCACACGTGCCAAAAATTGGTTTGTTTTTTGCTGCGAACTCCTTTAACGGTTCATAGAAATCATATTTATTAATTAAACGACGCATTGTTGTGCTTTCACCGCCAGGGAATACAAGGCCATCTAATTCTTCAAGCTGTTCTACCCGTTTAACAGGTATAACCTTAACATCAGATGCTTCTAATGCCTTTACATGCTCCCTAACTGCTCCTTGCAACGCTAATACACCTATGTTAATCATGCTGAATTACTCCTCTCCATAAGGATAAGGTTAGTTTATAAAAAATCTTTCAGATTTGAAAGACGTCTAGCTTCACTGCCCTATCGACGTTAAGAACTTCCCTCACCTGTCTGAGAGAGCCGGAACGTCGATGGTACAGGGAAGTTCCGCTTTTCTTATTACCAGCCTCTTTCTTGCATGCGATCCTTTTGCTCTAATGTTGAGATTTCGATACCTTTCATTGCAGCACCTAAGTCTTTAGATAACTCTGCAATTAAAGCGTAATCTTGATAGTGGGTTGTAGCTTCTACGATAGCTCTAGCAAATTTAGCTGGATTATCTGATTTAAAGATACCGGATCCTACAAATACTCCATCAGCACCTAATTGCATCATCAATGCAGCATCTGCAGGTGTTGCTACACCACCGGCAGCAAAGTTAACAACTGGCAACTTTCCATTTTCCTTAATATTTAATAATACTTCAAATGGTGATCCAGTGTTCTTTGCATACGTCATTATTTCATCCACAGACATATTTACTACTTCATTAATTTGCGATTGCATCATTCGCATATGACGAACAGCTTCTACAATATTACCTGTCCCTGGTTCACCTTTTGTTCGAATCATGGAAGCACCTTCTGCAATACGACGAGTTGCTTCACCAATATCACGTGCACCACAAACGAAAGGAACTGTGAAATCACGCTTGTACAGGTGATATACTTCATCAGCAGGAGTTAATACTTCACTTTCATCAATATAGTCCACACCCATTGCCTCTAATACACGTGCTTCTACAATATGTCCAATACGACATTTTGCCATTACCGGAATGGTTACTGCATTTGTTACTTCTTCCACAATAGTTGGGTCAGCCATACGAGCTACTCCACCTGCTGCACGAATATCTGAAGGAACACGTTCAAGAGCCATAACAGCTACAGCTCCCGCTTCCTCTGCAATCTTAGCTTGCTCAGCGTTAACAACGTCCATGATAACGCCACCCTTTTGCATTTCAGCCATTCCACGCTTCACACGATCAGTACCTACTTGTCTTTCCATGTTACATCGTCCCCCTAAAATAATATACTTAGTTGTATTTTGGATTTTCATTTCAGATAATATCCAATGTTTCCTTTCCCATTATAACGAAAAATTAGAACATTTTAATAGGAATACACCTTTTTCTTCGTAAAAACTAATTTTTTTATGTAAAAAGTGGAGAGAAGTCCCTCCACTTTCCTTGCATTAATTAAATAATCCTCGTACGGCATCAGCAACACTTCCCCAAATACCTGAGAAAAATTCACCAATACCTTGGAACATTAACGAGAACCAACCAGCTTCTTCGACAGCCTCATTCGTAATAATATCTACAGAACGGAGACCATCTCCTTGAATATAGTTTTCCTCACCAGCACCAATGTATTCCACTGTCATTGTTCCAATTACTTGATTTGCTTCAATAGGAGCAATGAGTCTCCCTTGTTCATCTAATAAAGATTCATCTAATTGAACGGAATAAGAATAAGCATCTTCATCATCCCAATGGACAAGTGAAGAAACACTCTCTGCAGTGGAAATAGATACCTCATCTGCCTTCCCTCTAGTAACAGGAATTGTCTCATATCCCTCTAATTCCATACCCGCTGGAAATATTTCTTGTTTAGAAAAATTGTTAAAACCATATTCCATTAAACGTCTCGTTTCTTGGAAACGTTGCCCTTCAGATTCTGCTTTCATAACAACACTAATTAAACGTTGGCCATCCCTTTCGGCCGTTCCAGTAAAACAGAATCCTGCAGCACTAGTAAAACCAGTTTTTAAACCATCAATCGGTTCGTAATCCCAGTCAGAGTACGTAGTACCAACAAGCATTTTATTCCAGTTTTGCATGGTAATAGCATCTTCTGTACCTTCTTTAAATATTTTCTCTGGAATACTTGCCGTATCTAATACTTCAGGAAAATCATTTATTAAATGAAAAGCTAAAATGGCAGATGCACGGGCAGACATATAGTTATCCTCATTCGCACCTGTGCCTTCTGCGTGATAACCATCTAAAAGGTGATTTGGAAGCCCAGTGGAATTAACAAATTGAAAATCTCCTAAACCTGCTTCTGCAATTTCTTCTAAATCATCCATACCATATTGAGCCCCCGCTTCTCGCAGTGGGGTTCCTAATCCTAACTCTTTTCCTTTATCATTCATCATTTTAACAAAGTTACCATAAGAACCTGCAATTAATTCTGCTAAAGCCATAGTGGAAGCATTAGCTGAATAGATGGCTACAGATTCATATAGTTCCTTTACTGTATACGTCTCATCTGTTCGTAGCATAACATTAGATAAACTTTGGTTATGAGACATTCTTGCTAAATAATCAGGAATTGGAACTGCCTGATCCCAAGTAATTTGTCCATTATGAACAGCCTCTAAAATTAAATACTCCGCCATCATTTTTGTCATACTTGCAGGAGGCAGAGGTTGATCTACATTTTTCTCCAATAAAATCTTTCCTGTATCTGCATCTACTAATATTGCTGTTTCAACCTGTGGTTCAAAATTAGCCTGTGTCGTTGAAACATTAAAAGTAAATACACTCATAAATGTAAAAACGAATAATAGGCTCAATAAACCTATACGTTTCATCATCTTGCACACCCTCTCCCATTTTCTCTAAAAAATAATATATATTTTACAGAGTCTATTCAAAATGGAGTGTTTTTCCCTTTTGAACAGACTCATTCTATTATTTTTTTTCTAAAAAACTCGAACAATCGATATTTTATCATATAAACGGCCAAAAAAATAGATAGGGAAGACCCTATCTATCGTTTTCCTTTATAATTATTTTCTTCCATTATAGAGAATAATTTGGAGCTTCCTTTGTAATTTGAACGTCGTGTGGATGACTTTCCACTAAACCTGCTCCAGTAATTTTAATAAATTGAGATTCATCCCTTAATTTATCGATGGTCTGAGATCCACAGTAACCCATTCCAGCTCGGACTCCTCCGACAAGCTGATGAATGGTATCCTTCAATGGACCTTTATACGGAATACGTCCTTCAATTCCCTCTGGCACTAATTTTTCATTTCCTTCTTGGAAATAACGATCCTTACTTCCCTTTTCCATTGCACCTAGTGAACCCATTCCCCTATAAACCTTGAACTGTCTTCCTTGGAAGATTTCCCTTTCACCTGGGCTTTCTGATACACCAGCAAGAAGGCTGCCTAACATAACCGCATGTGCACCCGCTGCTAATGCTTTCACGATATCACCGGAATACTTAATTCCTCCATCGGCTATAATCGGAACACCGTGTTTCCTTGCTTCTGTTGCACAGTCATAAACAGCAGTAATTTGTGGAACTCCAATACCGGCAACAACTCGAGTAGTACAAATGGAGCCTGGTCCAATACCAACCTTTACAATGTTGGCACCTGCTTCAATAAGGTTTCTTGTTGCTTCTGCTGTTGCTACATTACCGGCAATAATATTTAAGTTCGGATATTGACTCCTTACCTCTCGAACCTTATCAATGACTCCTTTTGAATGACCATGTGCTGTATCAATAACTAATACATCGATTCCGGCTTCCACTAGTGCTTTCGTTCTTAAGTCAGAGTCACCACCAACCCCTACTGCGGCACCGACAACAAGTCTCCCTTGGGAATCTTTTGCTGAATTAGGGAATTCAATAGCTTTTTCAATATCTTTAATAGTAATAAGTCCTTTAAGAACTCCGTCATTATCTACTAATGGCAGCTTTTCAATCTTATACTGTTGAAGAACCTTTTGCGCTTCCTCCAAAGTTGTTCCTACAGGGGCTGTTACGAGTCTTTCCTTTGTCATTACATCACTAATTGGTATGGAGTAATCATCAATAAATCTTAGGTCACGATTGGTTAGAATACCTACTAATTTTAAATCATCATCAACAATTGGAACACCTGAAATTCGATATTTACCCATTAAATGTTCTGCATCAAACACTTGGTGCTGTGCAGTTAGATAAAATGGATTGGTTATAACTCCACTCTCAGAACGTTTTACTCTGTCTACTTCCTCTGCTTGTTGTTCAATGGACATATTCTTATGAATAATCCCTAAACCGCCTTCACGAGCCATAGCAATAGCCATCTTCGCTTCTGTTACTGTATCCATTCCTGCACTAATGATAGGTATGTTAAGTTGAAGTGTATCCGATAATTTTGTCTTCACACTAACATCCCTAGGAAGTACTTCGGATTTGGCAGGAATAAGCAATACGTCATCAAACGTTAAGCCTTCCTTTGCAAATTTGTTCTCCCACATGAGACAATTCCCCTTTCAATCTTTCGCAAAATATTATTTGTAGCTTATCAAGTGGACACACTACTGTCAAGAAGCCTAATGCGATTCTCGAATAGTAAGATAATTCTCATTTTTTAACTGGAAGAGGTGGAAATGTATGTATGAGAAAAACAAATTTACAATCCTTTTTCAATCAGTAGAATATGTAAAACATTTCTTGCAGAAAAAATATGAGGAAAAAGGAATAGGTTCACCGAATGAACTTGCTTTTCAAAATAGCTATGCTTTTGTTTATTATATAAAACTAGGGGAGTCTTATTTTTCACAAGGGGTAGAAGCCCCAACAGAAATTAAACCAGTTTTGTTTTTCTATGGTTTAAGCCATTGGTTAAAGGGAGCCTTACTAACGGTGGACCCAGAATACCCAGCTACAACACAGGTTCTGGCTCATGGAGTTTCCGCCCGTAAGCGGAAAAAACAAGGATATCGCTTTTTATCTGATGAAATTAAAGTTCAAAAGGATGGATTTTTCCCTTATTTATCCAATCATTTTTTTTCCGTTAAGCAATTAACAGGAGAAAAGTATAAGATGAAGCATTTACTCATGTCTATTCCTGAAATGAATTCCACCTTCGAAAAGTTAGAAAAGGAAGCTCCTTTATTACCAATTAAAAAAAATGAAAATTATCCAGAGTATATCGTTTCCTTAGATTTACTAAAGAAGCTTCGCATGTCTCCAAAACGATTGGAAATGCTGGTAAAGGAAAAAACGGGCTCAATTATAACCTGTCTAGAGCAAGGAGATCAAATTTCAATAAAGATTGAAAAAGAAGGAAGCTCCTTACCTTTTTTCCATTCAAGGGAAGGACGATTATACATGTCTACTGTACTACCGATTTATTGGAATTTACCTGAAATACTTTCCCACTTTTTACTTTTATATAATTTGAGTATGATTTGCCGGTACGAAGCGGAATGGTGGGGGGAAGTTCTCTACTCCTTTTCCTCTAATGACCTCCCCTTTATCGATACATTCTTGTGGTGTGTTCAGGAAAAGACTCCATTACTTGTGGAAAGATTATTTTTTGATGACTGAAGAAGTATTAATGAGGATTTATAAACTAGGCTCTGTTAAAGGATAATGTTGATTGAAGCAGAAGAACACAATTTAGATATTTTCAGGGTAGACATCCATACAAATACAATTTGCACCATGGATTATGAAAATGGGTATCAATCTTGTCTCGCGAATCCGCTTCAGGCGGACGCTTTCCGCGGGCAATGCTTCAGCCTCCTCGGCGCACTAGCGTGCTCCTGTGGGGTCTTCAGCTATTGCTTTTCGAGGCCACTGAAAAAGATAAAAAGCGATCTTTTTCAGTGGCCTCTTGCTTTTCCCGCTGGAGTCGCCGCCTTCCACTTCTTCGAGAGTGCAAACGGCAACATGGATTTTGTATTTTTAGGGTAGACCTCCATCCAATAGTAATTTTGCACCATGGAGTATGAAAAATTTTAGTCTGCATTGGAATGAGCGAAGGTCCGTGAGGTTAACTGTCTCTTCCTCTGCAAGCGTATGCTTCGTAGCGGATCCGTCGAGACAACTCGTAGCTTACTCAAGAGGCATCACGTGTGATGCCTCTCTGAAGTAAACGCTCGTTCCTGTGGGAAAATGGCCTAGCCGAGACCTCACAGCGACGAAGTCGCGAGGAGGCTTGGCAGGTCACCTACGGAAAGCGAGCGAACCGTAGCGAATGACAACCTGATTATATTTTCAGGGTAGTCATAAAAAGAAAAGGCGTCTATAAAATAAAATTACAGCCGCCTTTATTAACTTAATTTATTTTATTTAACGCTGTTTCGATATCATTCCAGATATCTTGTTCACTTTCTAAGCCTACAGATAACCTTAAAAGAGAGTCAGTAATACCCATTTTTATCCTTTCCTCTTCTGGAACAACGGCATGGGTCATTGTTGCTGGATGCTGAATAAGAGTTTCGGCGTCCCCTAAACTAACAGCAACTTGAATTAATTGTAACTCATTCATAAATCGTTGTGCCCCTTGCTTCCCACCCTTTACCTCAAAGCTAATTAATCCTCCAAAGTTTTTCATCTGTCGTTTTACCAATTGATGGTTATAGAATTCTGGATCACCAGGATATACTATATTTGTAACTTTCGAATGGGACTTTAATTTTTCAAATAAATAATGGGCATTACTGCAATGTCTATCCATTCGTACAGCGAGGGTTTTTAATCCTCTAATAAGTAGCCAAGCATCAAAAGGGGAAAGTACTCCACCAATATCCTTTTGAGTAGTCATCTTCACATTTTGTATAAAATTATCGGGCCCTACAGCAAGACCTGCAATCACATCCCCGTGCCCTCCAATGTATTTAGTCGCACTGTGAATCACTATATCTGCCCCCAGCTTTAATGGTTGCTGTAAATAAGGCGAACAAAAGGTATTATCCACTACAACAAATATATCTCTTTCCTTTGCTATCTTTGATACTAGCTCAATATCAACCAATTTCATTGTAGGGTTAATCGGTGTTTCAATATAAATAACACTTGTATTATTTTTGATTTTTCCCTTAATCGGTTCTTCATTATCCATATTAATGAGGTCATAGTCCACATTAAATTTGTCTTTCATAATATTTAAGAAACCAAATGTACAACCATAGACACCTTCTGATACTAATATGTGATCTCCCGTTTTCACAAGTGCTATTAAAATAGCTGATACGGCAGCCATACCTGAAGAAAATGCAAGTCCTGCTTCTCCCCCCTCTAAATCTGCTATTTTACTTTCGAATTCATTCACTGTAGGATTTCCTAAGCGGGAATAGATGTAACCGCTTTCATTTCCGGCGAAACGAGCTTCCCCTTGCTCAGCGTTGGCAAAGGTAAACGTAGATGTTTGATATAGAGGTGGTGCTAAACTGCCGAAATGCTGTTGTCTATCAAAAAATCCATGAATTAATCGTGTTTCTATATCTTTTTTCCCCATTTGAAAACCTCCCAGAAATTTTGATCTCTCAATATTATTATACTTAATGTAGTTGAGTGTGCGAAGGGAAATTGTCCATTAAAAATCGTTGACTTTTTATTTTCACTATGTTAAATGCCAAAATTGAGGCGTTACCCGCTATTAGAGGCGGGTTTTACTGTCCGGTTTAGACCAACTTACTTGCCACGTTCACATTTTAGACGCAAAAATAGCTTGCTGATTTAGTATGTATCACCTAGTCGGGCGATTAATTAAAGGTCCCTTATATTTACCCGCTGTATTTGATTGTTTACCCGCCGTTAGAAGGCTTTTACCCGCTAATACGAAGGTGTTACCCGCCATAAATAGAACTTTACCCGCGGTATTCACATTTCAGACACAATTCGGTATATAAAAAAAGACACCCTCATCTGAGAATGTCTTTATCTGCCCAGCAACGTCCTACTCTCACAGGGGGAAACCCCCAACTACCATCGGCGCTGGAGAGCTTAACTACCGTG
>NZ_JAUSUG010000035.1 GCF_030813435.1 Evansella vedderi
CTTTAAACTCTTTTGAATATAATCTTCTTTCCCTTTTGGCCATAATTGATTCTCCTTCGACTTTGTATTGAATCAAGTTTATATGACCTTAACGATTCTGTCCAACTTAGTGTAACCTATTCAGCTGAAGACCCCGCAGGAACGAGGAGGCTGAAGCGTTGCCCGCGGAAAGCGAGCATCCTGAAGCGAAAATCAACATCAAAGTTAATAGAGCAAATTTTTTAACGGTATAACTGTTATTCTGAGAGTGTTTGCTTTTTAAAAAAGTGAATTATGAAATTGATTCAAATACAAATTTATAAAAAAAAGGAGCAAAAAAATGTATGACTTTTTAATAAATTTTTATTAATACTTTAACATCATTTTGAGAAGAGAATAATTGAATTTGTCATCATCATGTTAACATTACTTTTTATTATGCTCATTGCTTCTGGGTTAAGTGGACTATTGCTTTTACACCTGAGTACCCTTCCTTACTTAAAGGTTAAACGGTGGATGGAAAGTAGCTAGTGAAACTGCCAAGTTTTCTGGTAGTTTATTTACATTAAGCTCGTTTTCATTCTTATTCGCGGTGATTTTGGATTTATCCAGTTGGTCAATGGCAGATGTAATTAGCTCTAACAAATATAAATTAGCACAATTAAGGAGTTTGACAGATGGATTTTTTATTTGATTTCTTAACGAGCATTTTCGTGCAGTTTCAATCCCCGACTCTTGGGTTTCTCATAGGTGGCATGGTGATTGCAGCCCTTGGCAGCAATCTGAAAATACCGAACTCGATTTATCAATTTATTGTGTTCATGCTCTTGATGAAAATCGGGATCAAGGGTGGTATCGAAATTCGTGGGGCCGATCTGAGCGCCATGTTCCTGCCTGCCGTTTCAACTGTTATTATTGGTATAACAATTGTACTAATAGGAAGTTTTGTCTTTTCCCTCTTGCCAGGTATTAAACGAGAAGACGGTATTGCGACTGCCGGAATATTCGGTGCGGTTAGCGCTTCGACACTGGCGGCGGCTATGGTCTTACTGGAAGAAGAAGCAATTTTTTATGAAGCCTGGGTTCCGGCGCTGTATCCATTTATGGACATTCCAGCTCTCATTTTAGCAATTGTTCTAGCCAACATTCATCTCAAAAAACAAAATGAAGGAAAAGACAGTAAAGTCGATGTTTGGGGAATTGTAAAAGAAAGTTTGCGCGGCTCTGCATTATCCGCCCTTATTCTTGGTCTGTCCCTTGGCTTGCTCACGAATTCAGAAAGTGTACTGGAAAGTTTTTATGAGCCGCTCTTCCGTGGTTTTTTATCCGTGTTGTTGCTTGTCATGGGAATGGAAGCTTATGCCCGTCTCAATGAGCTACGAAGAGTAGCGTATTTGTATGCTGTCTATGCTTTTATTGCGCCAATTATGCATGGATTAATGGCTTTCGGCATAGGGTATATTGCGCATGTAACTGTGGATTTTAGCCCCGGAGGTGTAATTCTGCTATCTGTGATGGCGGCTTCAAGCTCTGATATATCTGGCCCTCCAACATTGAGAGGAGCGATCCCTTCCGCCAATCCATCGGCTTATATTGGTTCCTCAACTAGTGTGGGAACACCCATTGCAATAGCAGTTTGTATCCCACTCTTTATTGCGCTGGCAAAAGTGGTCTTCGATCTATAGGAAAGGAGAATAATAGTTATGACTCTTCATAAGGCAGAAAAAGTGGTGATCATTACAGAGAAATTAATTTTAAAAGGCGTTTGCGAGATTATTGAGGCTTGCGGCGCGACTGGTTATACCATAGTCGCCGCAGGAGGTAAAGGCAGCCGAAATGTGCGATCTACGTCAGATCGTGCTTTGGTGATTGAAGATTTTGCAAATGTTAAAATTGAGGTCATTGTTAAATACAAAACCATGGCTAAAAATATCATGGAACAGGTTGCGGGGAAATACTTCGAAAACTATTCAGGCATAACCTATGTCGAGGATGTCGAAATCCTTCGCCCTAAGAAGTTTAATAACGATTAAATTTACAATGTTTTAAAAAATGGTTCTGGCTATGGATTGTACCAATTGACTTATTGTTGTAATCAATAGACTTTTGCAATGGTGTCCCTGCTAAAGTAGCTTAAGATTGACTTTTTATTCATTTTATAGGAATCTAATCCGATCAACGGAATAATTGTAACCACTGCTCGGCAGCGGATAGTGCCGAGCTTTTTTGCGAGTGGCAGCCTTGGAGTCCTCAGCTTGGTTAAATGACATTCTTTGTTCTGTTAATTGGTTTAATCATTCAGCGTTTTTCTGTTCGTTACTTAATAGAAGCGCACTCTTATCGTGAGTATTTTACATTTGTGGTGTAAATTATTTTACGCTTACGCTTATTAGGAATGATAATCCATAATTGTGTTAGAGCCTGCTATTCTGGAAGTAACTTTAACCATTTCCTTATAATTATGTTAAGTCTTCTAATAAATCTTTCAAAAAATGTTATTCAATCCTCAGATTTTTTGTTCGAAATATTGACACAAATAACCCATTGATGTTTTTTGATAATGGGGACAATAATGAATTATCATCGTTTTCCCGACATTGTATAGTCATGTTTAGTAAAGTTATAGGATGATTACGACGCATCAGTTGGGTTTGCGGTTGTCAACTTTTTTTCTAACAAATAGAAAGGGGATTGAGTATTGAAAATAGCTAATCTATCGAAGGGGCAAGTGTTTAAAAACTACAAGACATTGTGTGCTGAGTTGGGAGTTAAGCCAAAAGCCGGTAAAGGAAAAAAATATCATCTAATGGAAATGGAAAGATTCTTTTCCATGGAAAAGGTTGCGAATTCCAATAAATTATTCATAAAGGAAATTTATGATGCCCCAAAAGAAAAACTAGGTATTGGAAAGCATGAAGGCAGCAGAAAGAACAATGGTGAATACATCCATATTCTTGAGCTACTTATTTTGGATAGTTTAGTATTATCTGAATATAAGAAGGTGATTAAAACGAAAAACCAATTGCTCCTTGGGATGAAAATGACGAATGAGAACTATATAGAATGTTATAGACTGTCAACCCAATTAGCCCTATATGCCGGCGTTGACCCAGTGACAGTGAATGATTTCTATTCTCTTAGCTACGATAACTTAGACCGATTAATAAGACGGGCTTTCCATAGTTTAAGAGAAAGAGAACTTATTGATGTGAAGAATGTCTTCGTTCTAAAACATAGAAACGCTCAAGATCATGCTGTTGCAAGTGAACGTGAACGACGGTTCTTATTGGAATGTGAAGGACAAATATTGAGAAGGATGGGTTTTAAGATTATTACGGAAGTTTATGTAAAAGGTAGGACATACGAGTTTTATAGACAAGTTAATAAAATAGTAAGACAAAATGACGATCTTAACATTGATTTTTATTATAAGGCTTTTGAAATCAAGTTAAATGAACGTGGGGTAGAACGTACATACAAGAGTATTCTGAATTTGCTGCTGGATAAAGAAGAGCGACATGAATATAAATTACATATAAATGAAAAAGTAATCACTAAATTTTTACATAATACGAAAAAACGCCATGAAAAAGCGAAATCTGAAAAGGAAAAATCTTTAGGAACTAGAAAAATAACGATTAATCGTGTAAGGGAAAATGAGAATTACATAACTGACATGGAGAAACTACTGGAATTACTAATTAAACCACACAAGAGCATTGTTGAAGACGTGAAGCATACCGCTACTAAAGCATTAGCTGATAAAATTGACTCCTTTTTTGCAAATTAACGTCAAAAGTTGACACCCTCAAACATCCTAAATAAAAACCTATTTATACGACGTTTGAAGGTGTCAACTTTTTTCTGAATGAGCCAATAGACGATTATTTTTGGGATAAGTTTATTTTACATAGATATTCACGGAGAATAAAATCAATTAAAAATTTAATAGATATATCGGTCGGGTTACCCGACCATTATTTTTTAAATCTTTAATCTTTTAGGAGAGATGTGATTTATTTCTAAAACCACAAACAGATCTTGTTACCAAGTAATCCCACAAAACCACCATAGTGCCTTGTTCGTTTGTACATTTTGGGCTATTCGAATGTACGTTTTTTTCCTTCAATAGGAGAATTTCTACCATTGTATCCCGGATAGATCGAGTTGCCTTGACGGATTGATATCAATAATTTCTAGTAGAGGAAGAGGAAGCTGATTCTCAGATCACTATTTAATTGACTATGTTGAAGAGAACTTTTGAAAGTTGAAGTAATTACAGTCATTAATATGTACCACTTCTGACATAACATTTACCACCAATTGTTTTACTAAAGAATGGCAGACTGTTTTATCGCTGCAATCTTCCGTAAAGGGAAAGGGAGAATGTTATAGAATTTTGATTCCTTTTTCAATAAGGTGAGTCTTTTGCAAACGGTCCAGTAAAACTCTTTTATTACGTAGTATACGCGCAGTAAGTAGTTAACCAATTACGTAAAATTATCTTCTTACTTTATGGTAAAAATCATCAGATTGTAAAGCGATCACTTGAACTAGCGAGCAACAGAAGAGAGTTGAAGCTGAGTTTAATTTGAAATAGCAGTAACATCATGTTAGAATGTTGTGTGGAATGACAGTCAGTCATTTTGTGCCCAAGGAGGAATGATAAGTGAGCATAGATAATAAATATGAGATGATTGTAAATGCATCAATAAAAATTATGAAGGCAAAAGGTTTTGACAAAGCTTCAGTATCACAAATTGTAAAAGAAGCCGGGGTTGCTCAAGGAACCTTCTATTTATACTTTGATTCCAAAAATGCTGTAGTACCAGCTATTGCTAAGCGAATACTAAATACACTTTTAGCAGAGATAAAAAAAGCCCATCGTCAAGATGCGACTATATATGATACCATCGAAACAGTAGTGGACGTAACTTTCGAAATAACAAAAGAATACAAAGAATTGATTTTATTTTGTTACTCTGGTTTGGCTTATTATCACTCCCTCGAAATTTGGGAAGAAATTTATCAGCCATATTATGATTGGATGGAAGATCAATTAAATAGTGCCAAGGAAAATGGACTATGTACTACCAAAGTGGAAATTGGTCCTTTAGCTAGGATGATTATAAATGTTATCGAAACCTCAGCTGAAGCCTTTTATCTCTCAAATCAGCGTAGTAAGGAAACAGCAATAAATAAGGACCAAGTTGTAATTTTTATAAAAAGCGCACTGACTGACTATCATTCATAATTTAGTGATGAGGTGCTATATGTTTAAATCGTTAGCGAGCGAGAGTAAATTGTTGAAAATATCAGTATTGGTTGCACTTTTTTTTGCAATATTAGGGGTCGTATGGGGTAAGTTGGTTTCTTCTCAATTAATCTTATTTGATGGATTATATTCCTTAGTAAGTGTTATGTTGTCTCTCCTATCTCTTCTTGTAGCTCAATATATCAAAAAAAATGATACAAAGAGATTCCCATATGGTAAGGAAATGTTAGAGCCAGTTGTCATTATTATTAAATATGCAGTAATTTTAATCCTATGTATAGTAACCGTTATAACAGCTATAGAATCTCTTTTATCTGGAGGTCGAGAAACAAGCGTAGGGCAGGCTCTTATTTTCGCAGTCGTCAATACAATTGGTTGTGTTGGGGTGTATTTCTTACTAAATAAAAATAAAGATAGATCGGGCTTTATTCAGGCTGAGGCAAACCAATGGAAAATGGATACATTAATAAGTGGTGCTGTTCTTTTAGGATTCTTTACAGCGGTTATTATTTCATTTACATCTTATCAATTTTTAATTCCTTATGTTGACCCGCTAATGGTCTTAATTGTAGCTGGATACTTTATTAAAGTACCGATTGTTGAAATTACGAGGGCATTTAGAGAAGTGCTTGAGATGTCGCCAGACCAAGTGATTGAAACAAATTTCAAGAAAGTAGTTAATTCAATTGAAACTAGGTACCAAATTAATGAGTCAATATTACGAATTGCGAAGGTCGGAAATAAGCTATTTATAGAGATAGACTTCATCCTTAACCCTCAATCAAAAATTGTAACAATTGCTGACCAAGATAAGGTACGAGAAGAAATTATTCAACAAACAAAAGGTTTAGTATATAAAAAATGGCTCACTGTTTCATTCACAAATGATAAAAGATGGGCTCAAAAGGATCTTGCTTAAAATTAGGAAGTCACATTATATACCAAAAACTTCAACCTGTTTTCACACTATAATTTCTTCAATTAACGTCTGGGCTTATATTGAACAAGATTAAATAATAACACAAAATCATTTAATACTCAGTCAACGATACTATTGAAAAGTATCGTCTAAAGACGATTACGTTCAGTGTGATCGTCTTTTCGCATTTGACTTTATACTACGCAACAAGGAAATTCAAACTAGTATGTACTATTTGTAATTAAGTTAAGTTATCTTCTATAAGACTCTTAAAGTATTTAATAGTTATTAAGGAATCCCAGGTGATAATTCTTAATTAACTATTACGGAAGCGCTTATTCTCTTGTTTGTTGTTGTTTCTTTTATACATACACTTACCCATGTAAATATATAATGTTACAAGAGTAAGTGTTTTTTTGAGTTGAGGGAAAATGGGGACAGGGAAAAAGGGACAGGTATAATGTGTACCGCGTCCCACAGATAAATGGGACAATGAACCTGTCCCCATGTCCCAGCTGATAAGATAAAAAAGGGGGGCCAGAATGTCAAAAAAAGCATTATTAAACATGTTAGCATTACTTCTAGTATTTACTATTAGTTTAGTAGGGTGTAGTAACGAAACATCATCACCAGAAGAAGATAGTAATCCTAAGGATCAGGAAGTGTTAGAGGATAAGGACAAAACCAACGAAAATGGAGTAGATGAACAAGGTGAATTAAAAGAAGAGGAGAAGACGGAAGAAATAGAAGAAGATAAGGTAGAAAAAACAGAAGAGAAGGCAGAAGAAACAGAAGAAACAAGTGAAGTTAAGGAAAATAAGGCAGATAATAAAGTTCGGGAAAATGTCGCTTATGTTAGTGTAGACAGGTTGAATATCAGAGCATACAGAGAAGCCCAAGGTACATCACTTGGGATCATCACTAAAGGAAAACAAGTAAAAGTTTTGGAAGAAGTGAAAGATGGAGAAGAAGACTGGTTTAAGATTCAAGTTAGAAATGGAGATAATACGATTGAAGGTTGGGTTTTAACTAAATTTACAGTTAGGGATTCTAGAGAATTTTTATCAGATCTAAACCTTTTTGAAGATGAAGAAATGAATGAATTCTTTACATCTCCAACCCTTTTTGACGATAATACGGTTGTTGCCTATTACGGACACCCAAATTCTAGATTAATGGGAATTGTAGGGCGACACTCTGTGGAAGAGCTTATATCTCTGTTAGAAAAGACATCTGAAAAATACGATTCTGTTAATGGTGATAAAGGTGTCATCCCAGCAATTTACCTTATATATGGAACAGTGCAACCGGGAGGCGAAATTGGCATATTAAATTTCGACCAAATGATGTCATACATTGAGGAAGCCTATAAGAATGGTGTCTTAGTATATCTTGACCATCAAATGGGAAAATATCATCCTATTGATGCCCTGAATGAAATCTTGCCATTTCTGAGATATCCCAATGTCCATCTAGCTCTTGATCCGGAATGGCGTACGAATAACCCAATGAGAGAGATAGGACATTTAACAGGCGATGAAATAAATCAAATTCAAGAAACGATGCGTGAATATATGATTTCCAATGAGATTCCAGGTATCCGACAATTTGTTTTCCATCAGTTCGTTGAAAAGATGGTACCTGATATTGAAGTCATATCCGTTGATTATGATCCCGTGTTGCTCGTGCATAATACGTCAGGTTGGGGTCCACCTTCTGGAAAGATAGCGACACATGCGACAAATTCAAAGGCAACAAATATACCATACAAAGGCTTTAAATTATGGTATTACTATTCTGATATACCAGGGGTCCACTATGATGATCCTTTAATGACTCCAGAAGAAGTTATGAATCTCAACCCGAAACCGGGGCTTGTTATTTATCAATAACTTGTACGAAAATAAGAACATTAAAATGGTTCTTGATATCTGGTATAGTTGATACTAAGTTAATTTCTTTGGCATAAGTGGCTTATAAAGAGTTAAGAATTCAAGATTGGTCTTGCGCTTTCAAGATGGGAGCGCAAGAAAATCAGAGCCTTTTCCTGTGCATTACAAGGATACTGTTTATTAGAATGATAATCCATAATTATCGTGATTTTGGGAAGACCAAAGCCTAATTCCTGAGTAAACATAAGAAGGGTTAGGCTTTTTCACTTTAAAATCGTTGACATCCTTCTTTGGTTAACACGTTGACAGCAAGTGGTAAATATTGTGGCTGTAAGCAGTTGGGATCTGTAGAGAGGGCTTCTGTTCCATAAACCCAATAACATTATCGGTTTTATATATATTGTTAGGTGTTAGAGCCTGCTATTCTGGAAGTAATTTTAATATCATTATATTCAGAGGTAATTACATATAAGCTTCTTGTATACAAAATTCCCTTCTAACTGATTCTATAAGAAACAGCTTTAGGAGGGATTCTTTTTGGAGAAAGAAAAATATCAATTAATGAAGAATTTAACAGAAACAGAAGGATTACCAGGTTTTGAAGATAGGATCTTCAAAGTCATGCAGAAAGAAATCAATAAACATACGAATGATGTTGAAACAGATAATTTAGGAAGTATTGTAGGGAAAGTTGGTAATGGGGATTCTAAAATCTTGCTTGCGGGTCATATGGACGAGGTTGGCTTTATTGTTAGTCATATTTCGGAGAAAGGTTTTTTACGAATTCGTCCTTTAGGTGGTTGGTGGGGGCACGTACTTCTGTCTCAGAGGGTAAAAATCTTGAGCAAAAAAGGGGATTTAACAGGGATAGTAGGTTCGAAGGCTCCTCATGTTCTCTCTCCAGAAGAGCGGAAGAAAGTAATTGAAATTGACAAAATGTTTATCGATATTGGTGCAAGTTCCAGAGAAGAGGCGGAGTCTTTTGGTGCAGCAGTAGGGGATCCCGTTGCCACCATTTGTCCGTTTGAACCTCTTCCAAATAGAAAAATGTTACTAAGTCGTACATGGGATAATCGTGCAGGCTGTTACATAGCTTTAAAAGTTCTAGAGCGGCTAAAAGGGGAAAATCTTCCTAATACATTATACTCTGGTGCAACCGTTCAAGAGGAAGTTGGTTTACGGGGAGCTGAAACGTTAGCCTATATGGTCAAACCTGACATTGCCTTTGCTACAGACGTAGGAGTTGCAGGAGATACCCCAGGAATGAATCAAGATGAAGCTGGATTGCAGTTAGGAAAGGGTCCTATTTTATACTTTATGGATCGTTCCATGATCCCACATCGAAAATTGCGTGACCTTGTTCAGGAAACTGCAAAAGAAAATTCCATCCCGTATCAGATAGATATTATGAGTGGTGGGGGAACGGATGCTGGAAGATTTCACGTTGCCAATAATGGTGTACCGACAATGGTTGTTAGTGTGCCAGCACGTTATATCCATAGTCATGTATCTGTCGTACACGACGATGATTTAGAAAATGCTGTCGAATTGTTATGTGAAGTAATTAAAAAGTTGGACAATAGTACTGTAAAACAGATTAAAGGTTTAAGATAAGAGGACTGAAAGGTTGGAGAAATTGTATAACGGATTCGGTTTTGGAGTAAAAAAGCAAAAAAACAACCGTTTTAACAAATATATTAGCTCTATAAAATTAGAACTAAAAAGGATAAGAAATAACAACAAAATCGCTTGATAATTAATTCAAGCGATTTTGATTATGGACTTTATTATTTATCCAGAAGCGCATTTTTATTTTATTGGTAAATGTATTGGTGATGCGTGATAAATTTCTTGATGTTCATTCGTAAAAAGATAACGAGGGAAGTAATATCTTTTGTCCATATTCAATTACAAGTTTTAAAGGAATAGGGTTAGAGCCCGCTATGTTGGAAGTAACTTTAACCATTTCCCTTTAATTAGCTAAGTCTTCTAATAAATCTTTCCAATCTGCAAAATCATCTGGCTCTGCTAGGGCATATTTGTCCTTCTTCCCACATAACACATCAGCAAATGCAGTGTGAAAATCCCCAAGCTAATGGATTGGAATGTTTTATCCATCATTCTATTTTTGCAGATGATAGAAATGAAGAAAGAGAGAAAACATTTAAATGTATGGACTCGATGTTAATCTTAGCTTGGGGAGGAAATTCAAAAATTAGAAAACTAGCTAATGATGCACTAGCTAGACTGCCTAAAGAAAGAAAAATTTTTGGATTACCCGGAACAAAAAAATGGTCATTCCGTCATCCATTTCCAATGCTTCAGGCAAAATGTGAAGTATGGCTTAAAGATATGGTCGAGCAATTAAATAATTCTGACTCCAAATCTCAAATAACTGCAACTAAAGAGTGTAACAAATAATGAAAATCAACCCCTTTGAAAAATATATCAGGTGTACTCTTCTAGGATATATAAAATAAAGATACAAATGAAAATGGAGGGGTTGAGGAATGGGTTGGTTTCTTTTTGCAATTGTACAATATTGGTGATCTAGAAAATAACGAAAACTGGATTCTATCGGGAAAATATGAACCGATTTATTACGTCAACATTTATGACAAAGATGGTAATTTCGAAATTAGAATTGAAGAAAGTAATAGAAAAGAAGCCATTGAATCAATACAATGTGAAGCAGAGCGGGAAACATATATGACCGTAAATTTTTATAAAAATATCTACTCGAAATATGGAACTGTTGTTATTGATGATGAAGAAATGGAATGCCTAAAAGAAATCGTGAAAACAGATCCTTATTTCAAAAAGCATTACCATTCATACATGGATGATAACTAGGAGGAGAGTGAATAAAGCTATGGGAAATGACTGGAAAACGATTATTTCATTAGGTGCAGAGGGTGGAAGTATTACGTTGCTAGGGAAAGAGCAACAACCTGGGCAATGGGTATTTAAAAAAGCTGTTAATGAGATGAACTTCGATGATCTTGAGGACGAATCTTTTCAACCTACAGAGTCAACTGAAGAAGTCCGTCCATTGAAATCTTCTTTATATAATCGTGGTAAAGAAGCTACTTCCTGGGAAAAAGCAATCAAGCTACTAGATCATTATCCGTGGCCACTGCTTAATCCTCGTGAAGTCCATCCTGCTTTTCGAAAACGTGTTTGGAATGCATTACAAAAGGAGGTTAAGGAGAAGTACGGTTACCGAATTGATTCTCATCGATTAAATAAATGGTCTAAACTATGTCTACCAGAATACTCACCAAAAATGGTTACCTTATCAACCTGGCTTCAAAACTCAACTCACACAACGGTACTAACTGGTGCGGGTATGTCTACTGAATCAAATATTCCAGATTTTCGTTCAAAGGAAGGTTGGTGGAATAATATTGACCCAAGAACGGTTGCAACAACCGATGCGCTTAGAAACAATTATGACCTATTCCATGAATTTTATAGCATGCGGATCGATGCACTTAAGGGATGCACACCTCATAAAGGCCATGAAATATTGGCAGCTTGGGAGTATAAAGGGCTGATTCAAGCGATTGCAACACAAAACGTTGATGGATTTCATTATGCAGCTGGTAACAAGAATGTCTATGAACTTCATGGATCGATTCAGAAATTTCATTGTGAGAACTGTGCTAAGTCTGCAAAAGAGGATGAATTTTTAAGCAAAAGTAACTGTAAGTTTTGTGGTGGGAAGCTTCGCCCAGGTGTCGTTCTTTTTGGGGAAATGTTGCCTGAAGAGAGCTGGACGGAATCACTTTCACATATTCGAAAATCAGATCTTGTTATAGTGATCGGAACAAGCCTTGAAGTTTATCCTGCTAGTCAACTTCCCCAAATGACAAGTGGTAAAACCGTCTACATTAATGCCGAAGTTGATGCTTCCCATCACAACTTTGACCTTATTATTGAAGGGAAGGCTGGAGAAGTGTTGAAGCTAGTAGATGAGTTGGTATGACAGCATCTTTTATCCCTCTGACCTTAACCTATGGGAATAGATAAAAGTTTTACAACTAAGGAGTTACGATATATTGTCAGAAAATCAATAGATTTTTTTAATTATAAAAGTTAACAAAGTTAAATGAATTATATATAAGTAGATTAGAAACATGCGTAGTGAAGGAATTATAACGAAGGAAAACTAATTGACTCCGTTTTGGAACGGAAAATCCAAGAACGTTAAAAGGATTGGAAAACGTATGTATAGGTACCCAGAAACTTCACCTCTAAGAGTGTTCCAGAATACCCGCCATTGATCATGTTGACCCTAGATCGAAGGATGAAAAAAGTAAGACTACTAAAGTACACACTCAGCTAATCCTAAAGCTACGGTGTCAACTTTATAATCAGTATTTTTAAGAAAATGCTAATACTGAAGGAAATTAAGACGAGTTTATACAAATGGCGCCATTTGGGCACCACTTCATAAAAAAAGGGTCGGTCTTACCTTTCCTAATATAGAAAGGAAAACGACCGAAGCCCTTGATATATATAGTTTGGCGGGACCGTCTGGGAATCGAACCCAGCGGAGACGTCACGCGCCTCCCAAAAGGTTTTGAAGTTATGGTAAGATAGTTATTTTTGGTTACCTATAATGCTTGAACATGCTCTACAATAAGGTTTCGGTGATTTTTATTATTTTCTAGTATTTTATATTTTTCATGATTTGGGCACTCTTCATGGCACTCTTATCTACTTTGAAATAACCCGTTGATTTATCAGTGGGTTTTTTATTTTGATATCTGTAAACTTCAACTACACTGCTAAGAAATATGATTGACTTTCAATAAGATCAGTCTTCTGCAAAAGGTTCAGGTTAACTCTTGTATTACGTAGTAGACGGTTTACTATGCAACAAATATCTTCATTTTTAAGTTAGGAAAGTGATATAAGATTGGGAATGATGAGAGAGAGGCCTAAGTGGTCTCTTTTTCTGTTACAAGCCACAAAGCAATAAAGAAATTTGATAAGGTGGAATTGGAATTTCTTTAAGTCAAGCGTCTATTCATGATTCAAATGGTGGAAGGATTTTTTATTGGAAAAAAGTAGTTTGTGAGATACACTTTTAATATAAGGAAATATATGGAGGATTGCAATGGATTTACAAGAGGGCATTGATTCATACATTCAAGCAATGAAAGATATACAAAAATCAATAAACCAACTTCAAGGAGAAAGGTTCTTCAAAAACCACCAAAAGACCTTGCTTTTTAGTCTTTTAGAGACAATCTCCAATGGAGTTTACGGAGATAGATACCGTAATACAGATAGGTTCAAAAGATTTATAATGGAGTTTTGTGAATGGGAAGACGCAGAAAGAGTGAGCCTTCAACAATTGGCATTACTTCTTGAGAATACACAAGAACATGAGTTTCAAAGATTAAAGAAACATGTCTCTAAAGGAATAGATCGTTACCCACCTGCAAGTGCAACTCCATTTAGTTGTGATTCTTTATTAAAGGAAATAAAAGACTTAATGCCTAAAGGTAATACTTCAATCATGGGTGTGGATATACACACTCTTACCCATGTAAACCTCTTGTGGAAATATCGTAATAGTTTAGTACATGAAGCAAGATCAATTGGTGCTCAAGAGTTGTTTGACCATGTTGACTATCCACATTATGTTCATTTCACAATGTTAGAAAAAGACGGTCAATGGGAAGTGTGGAAAATCTCTTATCCTATCCAATTCTTCAATAATCTCATTGAAATAGCATTGGTAAGTGTGAGAGAGAAATTGATTGAAATGGAACATGATCCACGCAGTAATTATGACTTTGGAGAACTTTGGGTGAAGTCAAAGCAAATGAAATAAAAGGGGGTAAGACAATGGACTTAATTTTAAAATATATTGCAGGTCCTTTAATAGCTGCTACAATCACGACTTTTTTCGTTTGGTTAAAAGAAAGTAAGAGTGAGAAAAACAAACATTTAGAAAATGTATCCTATGAGCAACTTACAAAGATGTACAATAAATTGTTCATTCTTTATTACAAATACAATCCAATCTTGGAAATCAAAGAGGTTGAAAAAACCTATGACGTTACACCAGAGGGGAAAGAATTAATTAACACGTCCTGTACCCTGATGCAAAATGGATGAACTATGAAGATGTAGTAAAATCTTTTGAAGACGCTGGATATACAACCATTACGGTAAATTTGGATTATGATATTATTACTGGTTGGCTAACCGATGAGGGTGAAGTAGAATCAGTCACTATTGATAGCGAAAAGAAAATTAATTTCTACGATGAATTCCGGTTGGATGCAGAGGTTAAAATTACATATCACGATCATAGGAAGAACAAAAATAAGTGATAATGAGGTGTACATAGGTGGGTGAGATACTTAGAGAAAATCAAAATAAAAAATTGTTGCTTGAGATGAGCGTTGTGGATGGTGAATATGACTTCACATCGTCTATTGTCGCAGCACTAAATCAAGCAGAATTAGAAATACATAATTTAGATGAAACAATTGAGTCAATTAAATGCTTAAAGCCTAATTGTGATAAATTGGACTATATATTAGCTGTGAGTTCAGGTGCATTGTGTGGCATCATTGATATTTTCTTGGTTGGTAAACCTGGAGAATCACCTCTCGGAGATATTACTGATAAGTGGTTTGCTAATCGAACAACTGATTTTGCTAAATTGTACGGATGGGAAGATAAAGGAGAGAACTCTTTGTCTTCAGCAATTCGTTTTCTTGAAAATAAGTTTAAAATTCCATATGACCAGCGTGGAGCTGGTGACGCGGCAAGTTTTGTTTTTAATTTAAGTCCGACAAATCATCATTTTAAATCACTCGCACATAATCCTAGTTTGCTTGGTTTGTTCTTTTCAATATTAGACCAGTTTACTAATTCTTCGCATTTTATTTCCGGTGGTGAACTTATATCTTTAGTTGATGCAGATGAGAAATTCGAGTTAAGAGGAAACAACATACCAAGCAAGTTATTCTGTGCATTTACTAATTGGTTTGGCCATTTAATATCTGATATGTCAGGCTCATCAGATAGCAAGGGCCGTGGAATGGGGATTCCTTCTCCTTTATGGACATGGACAAATGATATCATTGCATTAAAAAGGTCTTTGAATATACCGGTGTCACAGTTTGATAACTCAATAAACGAGCTAGCTGTAAATATATATACCAAAGGATATGATGCTCGATTCCAGTTGACGCAAGCCATTCCAGTTTTTATAAACGAGATGTTAGTTCGACTTGTTTTTGCAATCAGAAGACTAATCAAATATTTTGCTGAAACCGATAAAGAAACTCGTTCGTTTTCACTTATGTGGAAAAAGTGTGAGCCTTTTTCAAATCCAACTGTTAAAAGAATGTTGACTGTAGCACATGGGACATTTTGCCTTATAGATATAGGTGATGCTACTGTTCGTGGTTTTGTAACAGGTGCAGGATCTTTTAATCCGACTGAGTTTTTCTTGCGTCTTAACATCGTAGGGGTTGGACGACTTACTATTTCCTTATACGGTGAAGTTAAGCGTGAAATTGGCTTACAAAAAGCAGAAAGAGAAATAATCTTTGCGAGAAAAGAAAAATTAGTTGTAGAAAATTATATTGAGGGACTAAAACTATTATCGGAATTATATGAAGATAAAAATCTTTTAAATTTTATAACTGATTTCAAGAATAGTGATATGTATATACACGCTTTTGAAAAATCTGTTTTGTTAGCTAAAAAAAGAAATGTGCCAAATAATGAAATATTAAAAAATAAGATGGAAATAGATTCTTATTTTTTGGGGGGAAATAAAGTGTGAGTAAGAAGAGATCAAATTTACAAATTGCTCAAGAACAAGTTGAATCTACCATCAAAAAGACAAATGATAAAATAGAGGAGCTTGGAAAATATACTAGCAATCTTTATACTGCATTAAACGATATTCAGGAGCTATTTGATAAAATTAGAAACGTGCCAAGTCAGAAACACTTGGAATATAAAAAACTAAAAGAAATTCGTTTGTATTGGAAACAACAGGTTGAAAAAATCGAGTCAGATTATAAAAATGCTGTCGCCAAGAATGCTGGAAAAGGTGTAGCAGGTGTTGGCGCAGGTGTTGCAGTAGCCGCCCTTGGTCCTACTGCAGCAATGGGAATAGCTACAACTTTTGGTGTTGCATCAACAGGTACGGCTATATCCGCTCTAAGTGGTGCTGCAGCCACTAAAGCTGCATTAGCGTGGTTAGGTGGTGGAGCACTTGCCGCAGGTGGTGGCGGTATGGCAGCCGGAAATGCTTTTTTAGCTCTTGCTGGACCTGTTGGCTGGGCAATTGCAGGCCTTGCACTTTTGGGTAGTGGACTTCTTTTTTGGAAGACTAAAAGTGATCAGAATCGACTTGAAAACATTTTTACATTGATAAGTAAGCGAGATAAAAAATCATATGAACTTGCAATTGTCGAGCTTAATGAACGCATATCTCGTATAAAAGACGAAAGTGTTAAACTCAACGATGCGATTGAAAAGATAGAATCATTTGGAGTGGATTATAATCAAATGACCGAAGCTCAGCAGTTTGAATTAGGAGCTTATGTGAATTTAATGTCAGCATCAACACAATTGCTTGTAAATCCGATATTAGGTTTGCAACCAAAGTATAATGAAGAAGACTTCAGCAAATTTATTTCTGAAGGCAACGGAAAAGCTAATGAAGTTTTATGTTCCTCACATAAAGATTTGATAATCGCATTATCAAATCTTTTATATAAAATTAAATTAGATGATAAGGATAAAAAACTTTTATGGAAGTCCTTTAAAAAGAACAATAAGTTCTTATCATCAATGAATATCTCGAAGAAAGAGTTTGATTATATAATTCTTGATATAGTTTGCGAGGCTCTTTATTTTAGGCTCTGTTAAACGTTAATGTTGATATCCAGTAAAAAAAAGCGAACATCCGTGCCTCCATTAGAGTGTGAAACTCTAATGGAGGCACGGGTTCTTGTTCGGTTGGATTCAATTTTCCCAAGTGTTTCAGTAAATTGTTGAACGCTTTGCTCATCGCTGCAGTAAATACCACTACATCTTGTCTGCGATCACCATCCAAGCCAGGTTGAGTGCGTGTCGCAGATAGTATTAAAATAGTCTGCAACTACTATTCAATCCATGTGGTATGCGGAAACATAGTCTCTTAACATAATTAATGTTTTGAAAATTTACAATTACTGCACAGTACAAAAATACTATTCATTAGAAAATCATTTTTCACAATCAGCGCGATTACGGAAAACCAAGCCTAATTCCTCGGTAAAGACAGGGGGATTAGGCTTTTTTACTTCAAAACTGTTGACGTTCTTCGATTGGGAAACACGTTGAAAGCAAGTGGTACATTTCGTGGAACTGCTGGTAAAAAACATGGCAGGCAGAGATGGAACATTCTTATGGCTGTAATCAGTTTCAGTAAATTAATATTATTCACCTTTTGTTCCCCATATAAATGGTATAATTAGGTAAATAGTCATAAAGGGACGGGATACAATGTTAGCAAAATTAAAAAAAGTGAAATTTAACACTGACGGTAAAAATCCGGTTTATAAGGCAATTCTAGAATGTCCTAAAGGAAAGCAACTTTTTGTTCACTTCGATTACTCTTATACAACGAAGAATTATTGGCCACTAGAAGTCATTTATGACGGGAAAAGTAAAGGTGCAAAGCTAGCATGGTATACAAAAGATGTTGAAAATACGACGGTTGATAGGTTTTTAGATAAGATCGCAAAAAGGATAAATAAAAAGTATGGATACGAATTAAAAGAATAATAGAGCTAATGAAAAGGGGAGCGGTAATATATGAAAAGGAGAAGCTCTGAATTATCGAACCGAAAACGGCTACTGTTATTAATGGAAATACTAAAGAAATATACAGACTCTGATCATCAATTAACAGTACAAGAAATTGTCGAGTTGTTTGAGGAAAACTATGAATTAGAAGTTAATTCTGTAGGAATCAAAAATGATCTAAAAGAGTTAGAAACGATTAATAGTTTTGCTGTGATCCCTGATCAAGAAGCAAATGGTTTGCCAATCTATTATAGTTATCAAAATCGCCCTTTTGAATTTCATGAATTACGTTTAATGATTGATGCTATTTCCTCAGCCAAATTTATTACAAAGTCTGATACGGAAAAAATCATTGAGAGGCTTAAAAAGCTAACGAGCACATATCTAGCAGAACTACTTGAAAATCGGATTTTGCTTGCCGAACACTCTAAATCTGAAAATAACAATGTTAAATATATTATAAGTGATCTACATGATGCGATTTCTAATCAAACAATTGTTGAATTTCGCTATGGTCGCTACAACATGAACAAACAATTTGTATTAAGTAACAACGGCAATGTTTACCGGGTTAAACCTTATGCGCTAGTATGGAATCATGATTATTACTATTTAATAGGCGAATACATACCAAAGAAACAAATTCGTCATTATCGTGTTGATCGAATTGATAAAGGGATCATTAAAACTGAAGAAACGTTTTTAACTGATGTGAACTTTGATATTAGTCGGTATACCGAAAAGCTCTTTCATATGTATTCTGGTGAAGAAATTTCGATTGAAATGGAATTTGCAGCCGGCCTTGTAAATGTTGTTATTGATCGATTTGGTAGAAAAGCTGATATCCGTCCAGTTGATGATTCGAGGTTTAAACTATTTACCCGTGGCATTATTAGTGAGGGTTTAGTCCGTTGGATATTAACATGGGGTAGTGATGCTAAGGTATTGCACCCACCAAAACTAGTAGAGATGATAAAAGGTGAAGTGGAAAAAATGCATCAGAATTATCAATAATACCCTGCATATTTTTGTTAGGGGTCATACATGTAGGCTTACTATAATAAAGGTATGAAGGATAACAAGGAGGGTGTTCTGATGCGGTATCAATCAACAAATGAGCAAAATGAAAAGCTAAGTGTGACCATTTACAATGATCATTTTGGTCTTGTGAAAGAAGAAAGACAAATACATTCGAATGTACCATGTGAAGAAGTTCAATACTTAGACGTTGCTAAAAAAATAGAAACCGATTCGATTATGATAAGTGGCGTTCATGTTCTTGAACTAAACTATGACTTTGATCTCGTCAGTAAAGCAAAGTTATTAGAAAAATATTTAGATGAAACAATCTATATCTATGACAAAAAGACAAAGGAAAAGCTTCCTTTAAGGTTATTAAGTGTGAACGACGGTATTATTGGAGAACGAATAGATTCGAAAGAAATTATCATCAACCCAGAAGGAGAACTTGTCTTACCGTCATTACCAGCTGGCTTAATTGCAAAACCGGCACTTTTATGGAAAGTTCCGAAAGCGTCTCTTAATCAAAAAATTAAAGTCTCCTATCTCACAAAAGGAATATCTTGGGATGCTAATTATGTATTGAACCTGAAGGATAAAGAATTTGAGTTTACCGGTTGGGTAGCTATCAATAATCAATCAGGTACAATGTATGAAAATGCTGAACTTAAGCTTATTGCAGGTGAAGTCAATCGAATAAAAGAAATAACGCCTCTTTATGATAATAACCGGATTTATAATGATGAAATGGTTGTTTACAGTTCAGAGCCGAGCTTTGAAGAAAAGAGCTTTGCTGATCAACATATGTACACTTTAAACCGACCTGTAACAATTAAAGATGAGCAAGAAAAACAAATAAACTTTTTGAACATCACAGGTGGAAAATATCGAAGAATCTATGAGGTCGACCGGTACTCGGATAAGCCTGAGATTAAAATTGAAATTGATAATAATAAAGAAAACAACCTTGAAATACCGTTGCCAAAAGGAATCGTGAAAGTGTACCAGGCTGATTCTGATGATCTTTTAGAGTTTATTGGTGAAGATGAAATTCCTCATACAGCGAAAAAACAACCACTTACCCTCACACTAGGAAAAGCATTTGATATTGTGTGTGAATCTAAGGAAACGAACCGCTACGAGGAGGAAAATTTAGAGTTTGTTGAATATCATTACTATTTCAATAATCAAAAAGAAGAAACAGTAACAATCAAGGTAGATCATTCGATTCATGATCGTGGCTGGGAAATGGTAGAGGCAAGTCACGATTATGAAAAGACCACTTCAAATAATGTTTTATTTAACGTAGAAGTGAAACCAGATGAAGTGGCTGCTGTGTCGTTTAAGTATGTCATTGATCGTACGATTTATATAAAAAATAGAAACTAGAATAAAATACACAACCAAGACACCTACTTCTTAGACAAGAGTAGGTGTCTTTTTTACCTTGAACAAAATTGTTTGGGGTCGAGAACAGCCCTTTTAATACAATTTAATGTAAAGCATAGTATCAAAAATCTAATCGAGTATAGGAGAATGGAAATGGAGTTTTTATCAGCTGCAATACTGAAAAAAGAATTTAAAGTGGAAGCTAGTTTTTATCAAATAAAAGTAGGTAACAAAAAATATCAGTGCAGAAACAATGCCGTGATTATGCGACATGATTTTTCAAGAGATGATCAACCAGATGCAGTTATTGTGATGGCTAACCCTGGTAGCTGTAGTCCAAGTGAAAACTCATATGTAGCACCAGTCGTTCAAGGGACTATTACAAATATTGAATATGTAAGTGTGGCGGATGATCAAACACAACAGCAATTAATGCGGTTAATGAAGCTAATGGATTGGAATGTTATATCCATTATTAATTTAAGTGATCTATGTACTGGGAAAATGGATAAGTTCGGTGAAGTACTTAATGAATTAGAAGGCTATAACTTCAAGAGTCATTCTATTTTTTCAGAAGATAGAAATGAAGAAAGGGAGAAATTATTTAATGATACAAACTCTAAATTAATCTTAGCTTGGGGAGGTAATTCAATAATTAGAGAACTAGCATGTTATGCACTAACAAAACTACCTGAAGAGAGATTGGTTTATGGATTGCCTGGAACAAGTAAATGGGAATTCCGTCATCCATTTCCACGGATAAAGAGCAGGTGTGAAGCATGGCTTAAAGATATGGTCGAGCAATTAAAAGATTCGGACTCAAAATCTCAAATAGCTGCAACTAAAGATTGTAACAAATAATGAAAATCAACCCCTTTGAAAAATATATCAGGTGTACTCTTCTAGGACATTTAAAATAAAGGTACAAATGAAAATGGAGGGGTTGAGGAATGGGTTGGTTTCTTTTTGCAATTGTATGTTTTTACTTTTGGCAAAGGTATCAAAAAGAGGCTATAGAGTTTGAACGGCGTGGGGAGACAATAGGACAAGAGATTAAAAAAGATGGTTATATTTATCTAAATATTGGTGATCTAGAAAATAACGAAAACTGGATTCTAGCGGGAAAATATGAACCCTTTTATTACGTCAACATCTATGAAAAAGATGGTAATTACGAAATTAGAATCGAAGAAAGTCATAGATTAGAATCCATTGAATCAATACAATGTGAAGCAGAGCGGGAAACATATATGACCGTAAATTTTTATAAAAATATCTACTCGAAATATGGAACGGTTGTAATTGATGATGAACAAATGGAATGCCTAAAAGAAATTATGAAAACAGATCCTTATTTCAAAAAGCATTACAATTCATACAAGGATAATAACTAGGAGGAGAGTGAATAAAGCTATGGGAAATGACTGGCAAACGATTATTTCATTAGGTGCAGAGGGTGGAAGTATTACGTTGCTAGGGAAAGAGCAACATCCTGGGCAATGGGTATTTAAAAAAGCTGTTAATGAGATGAACTTCGATGATCTTGAGGACGAAACTTTTCAACCTACAGAGTCAACAGAAGAAGTCCGCACATTGAAATCTCCTTTATCTAATCTTGGTAATGAGGCTACCTCGTGGGAAAAAGCAATCAAACTACTAGATCATTATCCGTGGCCAATGCTTAATCCTCGTGAAATCCATCCTGCTTTTCGAAAACGTGTTTGGATTGCATTACAAAAGGAGGTTAAGGAGAGGTACGGTGACCGTATAGACTCTTATCGATTAAATAAATGGTCTAAACTATGTCTACCAGAATACGCACCAAAAATTGTTACTTTATCAACATGGCTCAAAAACTCAACTCATACAACGGTACTAACAGGTGCGGGTATGTCTACCGAATCTAACATCCCAGACTTTCGTTCAAAGGAAGGTTGGTGGAATAATATTGATCCAAGAACGGTTGCAACTACCGATGCGCTTAGGAACAATTATGACTTATTCCATGAATTTTATAGCATGCGGATCAACGGACTTAGAGAATGCACACCTCATAAAGGCCATGAAATTTTAGCTGATTGGGAGCATAAAGGGCATATTCAAGCGATTGCAACACAAAACGTTGATGGATTTCATTATGCAGCTGGTAACGAAAATGTCTATGAACTTCATGGATCGATTCACAAATTTCGTTGTGAGAACTGCGCTAAGTCTGCGGAAGAGGAGGATTTTTTAAGTAAAAGTAACTGTAAGTATTGTGGTGGAAAGCTCCGGCCAGGTGTCGTTCTTTTTGGTGAAATGTTACCTGAGGGAAGTTGGAGTGAATCACTTTCTCATTTTCGAAAATCAGATCTTGTTATAGTGATCGGAACAAGCCTTGAGGTTTATCCTGCTAGTCAACTTCCCCAAATGACAAATGGAAAAACCGTTTACATTAATGTCGAAGTTAATGCTCACAATCACAATTTTGATCTTATTATTGAAGGTAAGGCTGGAGAAGTCATGAAGCTAGTAGATGAGTTAGTATGACGGCATCTATTATCCTTTTAACCTAGCGTGAAGGAATAAACAATTAATTAAAGAAATGATTTTAAGTTAGTTAAATGAATTAAAGGGGGAGCCTTCTATTGGAGTTCAAAGATTATTTAGTGCAGAAACATGTATTAAAAAAAGGAGAAAGGAAGTTGAAGGAGGTATCTGTAGAGCAATATATAAGTAGATTAAAAAACATGCGTAGTGAAGGAATATATAACGAAGAAAAACTAATTGACACCGTTTTAGAAGGGAAAATCCAAGAGCGTTATAAGGATTGGAAAACGTATGTAAAGACGATTGAGCATTATCTATCATCTAAAAACTATTAAATACACAAGTGATAGACATCCCTAGTAATGAGTTTTCTGATTTATTGGGTAAGTTTAAATTTATGATTGTGAAAGGGGGGGAATAGGTTGACATTTGACGAACTTGCAAGTCGATTGAAAGAGGAGATTGAAAGTGTCTCAGGTTGTTACACCAAAACAACACCAAAAAAAGGGAGTGGATTCACTCCATATAATGTTCTTGATATCAAGTGGGGGCAGGTTGATGTAACAGATTCCAGGGTTCGAGTCGTTTTAGACCTTTACCCAGGTAGATATGAATTAGAAGAGCTTGTAAAAAGGCTACAAATACCAGAAAAGAGGAAGGGAGCACGTCAAACAGGAATGTTTATAAAACCGACAGAAAAGGCAGTTCCTTCTTATGATGCTTTGGAAATCTCTCTGATCCTCAATATTTTGAAAATGTAGATGAAGTGAAAATAAAAAAGATACTAACATTTGTAAAGCAAGCAGCGATGGAATCTCACTTCAAAACGGAGTACAGTCGTTAAAACGAGAATTTTGCGGAACTAATAAAAATGGGTTTGGGTTGGAGATATAACATATAAGGAAGGTTGGTTTTATTTAGCGTCAATCATGGATTTATATTCTAGAGGTATAATTGGTGGAGCTATGGGCCATAGAATGACAAAAGAATAGTCATTACAGCCTTAAAACGACCAATTATATCGCCCATCACTTCATAGCTAACATCTTCTTCTAACTTTTCACCCTTTTGACCTAATCACATTAATGTTATGTCTAGCACTCATAACAGAAAAATAAGAAAAAAAGGGGGGAGATTTCCGCTAAAATGAAGTCGGAGTTCACAATTTGTTCGGTTCAATATCTTGTTCAATAAGTTGGTCAATATGGTGGTCAATACACCGTTCTCGAACCCTATATCACACGTTGACTTTGGTTCAGTATCCCCGTCAGCGATTCCGTCAGCGACTGACGTAGCCACTGACGAGGATTTTGTTATCAAAATACACGTCAGAATCGCGCCATTACTGCATTCTTCTATCCTCTCAAAAACATTAAAATAACCAGGACTATATTACCCCCTGATCCTGCTAAAAAGGACCTTTTTTGCCCATGAAATGAACGCTTGAATTTAGGGGTTTTAAAGTACCTAGAAGCACCAAAAAAAAGAGCCGTTTTCTGATCTTTTTGTTCGCTTTTTCGTCTATGTTGATAGATTTAAACCTAAGACCCTGAAGGCCAGTCAGGTCTGTTAACGGCATAGCGATTGTTGTAACACAACTAGATCTACTTTTACATAAAACTTACGAAGAACAATATATTCATCGGCGTACTCTCTAACCGTCGTAACTGGAACTGTACTGTCTATTCTAATGAAGGTGTCTTTGATTCCTCTCGATTTTCAGAGTTATCTAATGGAGAAAAATGAAAAAATGAGTACATTGAGGTTAACCTTTTTATTGCGTAATAGACGTTATACTATTCAATATACAATTATATTCCACAGGCTGTCGCGATTGCTGTTGACCAAAGTCTAAATCCTCGGTAAAGATAAGAAGGGTTAGGCTTTTTCTCAGTTTTTAAAAAAGTGAACTTTGTTTGTAATTTGCCATTTTCATACTGTTAGCTTGGTTTGTCGGTGTGTTGACAGAAATCCTTTCTATTAATGTCTGATATGTTTTTTTCATTTCTTCATCAAATGTATCGTAACATTCTACACTATCTAAAACAGGAGTACCATTAGAGATTAATTCAAGGTTACCCTGTACAGCGCTTTCTTCTTGTTCTAAAGGAATGGGTGTAAATAGAAAACGTTGGAATTTTTTTGCGAATTTTATTGTATGTTGGGTTCCTCCTTTCAATGGAGTTTGAACAGGGCAAACCCCAAGAGCTAAGGCACTTTGAATACGATCTCGTTTAACAAAATTACCTTTGTTATTCTGAGTCTCAATAGGTGTCTCGCTTATTAAGAGACCATTCTTTTTCAAAATTTCTTTAGAGAGCCCCTTATTTTCAATAGGATAAATTTTTGTCAAATCTCCTGCTAGCACAGCTAGGGTTTTCCCTTCTTTCACTTGGAGTGCTCCTTGATGCGCAGCGGTGTCAATGCCGAGAGCCAAGCCGCTGACAATTGTATAATCACGTTGGGCAAAAGTGGATGCAATTTTTTTTGCAGAGGCTATCCCGATCCTTGTAGGTTTTCGGGTTCCTACAATTGCTAACATTTTATTCCCCTTTAATAATTCGAAATTTCCTTTAGCATATATAACAGCAGGAGCATCATTAATTAATTGTAACAAAGGTGGATAGTAATCACTGTTAATTGGGATAACTGTTATGTCTTTTTGTTCATGTGCTTCAATATGGCATAAAGCTTTTTCTTTAGTTTTCTGCATATATGATTGATCTGTTAGTAGTTCTTGAACGTTCTTATTTACAACTGTAATAAAATTGGGATTTGAAAGGTGGGAAAAGTCTGCACTAGGATTATGTCTATATAACTTTACGATGCCAGAATTACCCAATCCTTTGACAAGTGAAAGTGTGACCCAAAATAGCTTTGACATAGCAATTCTCCTTTGAGATTTCATTAGTAAGGAATTTTAATTTCTTAAACATATCAGTATGATACCCGGTCATACAGCACGATTCAATAATAACCGATAGTTGTAATCTTTAAATTACTTAAATTACTATTAATAAGTTTGTCTAATAAACGGTTTTTTCAAGAATTAATGTAAAAATATGCTATAATTACTATAGATTTATAGTATAAAAGTAAGAGTTAAATTGAAAGTGCTTTTTCATAAATATAGTTTAAATTACATAGTTGAGGTGTTTAGAATGGGATTAAATGATTTTGTTATTTCAAATGCTCGTCCATTGCCAGTATTTATCCTAGTGGATGCTAGCGGAAGTATGCAGGGACCGAAAATGGATATGGTAAACAATTCATTGAAAGAAATGGTTGCATCCTTATCTAATATAGAAGGTGCAAAGGGACAAATTGAAGTAAGCTTAATTAAAATTAGCGAAGGTGTGGAAGTAATTCAGCCCCTAGAAAAGGTTGAAAATGTTGTTCTACCAGAGCTTTCTGCAAGCGGGCGGACACCCATAGGGAAAAGTGTTGAAAAAGTTGTTCAAATGATTGAAGACAAGACAGTTGTTCCTGATCGTGCTTATACACCTGTAATTATACTAATTAGTGATGGTATACCAACAGATATAACAAGAGAAATGTATGATAATAGACCTATTAAAAAGGAACAGTATTTAGAATGGGCGCCTTTAAACAACCTCCATACTGCTTCTAAAAGTAGGAAATGTATGAGACTAGCTTTAGGCATAGGAGGAGACGCAGATTTTGAACTGCTCAAAGCGTTCATTAACAATGAAAAAGTACCTGTAATTAAAGCTGTAGAGGTGACTACCATTGGTAAGTTTTTTGAATGGGTAACAAGGACAGTAAGCCAGCGGTCCGTTAGTGCAAATCCTAATCAATTTGACGACATACCTTATGAAGACCTCTTTCCTGATGATGAATTGGTAATGTAATATGAAAAAACTAAATTTTCGTTCTGACTTTGCAGAGTATGTAGATGAAGATTTCACAACATTTACGTTTAATGCTATTTCAGTCAGAGGAGAGCGTCATCAAAAGGACAACGAACATAACCAAGATTATTTTAAATGCTCTGTGAAAAGTGATTTAAAATATGCAATTGTTGCAGATGGTTTAGGTTCTGCGAAACATTCACACATAGGGTCAGAAAAGGCCGTAGAGATCCTTGAGGAAATGATAAAGGCCAGTTTTCATCCATTAGCCCCTGTTTCTGAGATTGATATATACGAATTCAACAGCAAGTTACTTGAAAAATGGAAGGGTTGTTTTCTAAATGAAACACGGGAATATGATACTACATTATTATATGTCATCATTTTTAGTCACGGGGTATTAACAGGAAGTATTGGAGATGGATTAATTTTATGGTCCATGAAAAATGAAGTTGTCCATATAAAAGAAGAAAAAAATTCCTTCTCCAACCAAACCTATTCCTTGGCATCGAATCAAGCTTTAGACTATTTTAAGTTTGACTATACTCCGGTGAATTTCGAAGACGAATTGCCGATTGTATTTATCTTGACGACAGATGGGGTATCCGATGACTTAAAACCGGATGTCCTCAAACAATTACCTGCTTATTTGAATAAAGAATTGGAAGATAAAGGTGTGAAAGGGATGCAAAAAGTACTTGGAGACTGGATTATTAATTGGGAAACAGAGAATCATTCAGATGATAGAACATTTTGTTTACTTACAATAGGGAAAGCAGGAGAAAAGGCATGAAACTCTCAAAAGGTATGGAATTGAAAGACAAGGAAGGACGAACTTACGTATTGAAAGAAAAGATTGGGGAAGGTACACAAGGAGCTGTTTATGATACAGAAAATGGATCCTTTCTTATAAAAGTTGTTCGAACAGATGATGAGAAACGGGAAGAAACGATAGAACGTTTTAAATGGATCATGAGACAACGAATTCCTAAAGAAGCAAGAATTATAACACCAGTGGCTATTTTGGAAGAGCCATTCACTGGCTATGTTATGAAAAAAGCAAAAGGTCATGTCTCCTTAAATAATTTCTTATACCCAGGGACTGTATCTAGTTTAGGTGAGTGGTATAACATTGATACTGGGGGACTTAGAAAAAGGTTAGAAATAGCTGTTTTTTTAAGTAAATGTTATCGCCAGCTTCATTTGCAGGGGTTATGTTACTGTGACGTTTCCCCTAATAATATTTTGGTTGGAAGACAACAAAAATCAATAGTTTTAATAGATTCTGATAATTTAACGTCAACGAATCTTTTCTCAACTTCTGTTTTAGGAACCCCACGCTATATTGCTCCAGAATTGTTTATGCAAACGAAACAACCTAATTCTATTACAGATACATACTCGTTTGCAGTAATTTTGTTTGAGCTCTTACGGCTGGGGCATCCGTTGATTGGTGATGCCGTATTGGAAGGGACCCCTGAGGAAGAAGAGGAAGCAGTAAAGGGGAATGCTGTTTATGTAGATCATCCTAGTGACGACAGTAACCGTAATTCCACCCTCTTACCTGCTGACATTATTATAACAAAGGAATTACAGGAATTATTCCAGAAAATGTTTGTAGATGGATTACATGATTATATGAAAAGACCAACGTTATATGAGTTTACTGCTGCTTTACAAAGGGCTGAAGATCAGTTAGTTAAATGTGATAACAGTCAATGCCAGGCATACTTCTTTATGCAAGATGCTAGTCATCAGACCTGTCCTTGGTGTGATGAAATAAAAGAAGGTTTCTGCACCCTTAAGCTTGTTGAAACTTCCAATGTAACAGATGGGCTATTTGAAGGTGGAAAAAAGAAGGTCAGTAGGGAGCTCTCCAGATTAACGCTAGATAGTGAAGCAAAAGCCATTTCACGAAGGCATGTAGATTCTTTTGTTTCTCAAGATTCTGATAAGGTAATAGCTATTCTTAAAAGGATTGATAGGGATCATATTGTATTAAAGAACTGCAGTGATGATGACTTCCTTATTATTAATAAAGATACACGTCAAAGATCTGTTATGAAGCCGGACGATACTAAGAACTTAAATATTCATAAAGATAATATCTTGATTGATATTAAGAAAAACCTTGATGAAATTAATACGGTTTTTGAAGAAAATAATGTACTGAAAAGTATTGTATTTACTATAAATTAGGGGGAGTAACCGTGTTAGCTAGTGATATCAGCTTTGGTCAACAATTACAATATAATGCTGCTACGAAAACGCCTCTTGAGGAAAAATATGAGGGATTACTGGTAAAAATGGTTCACTCAGGAAACTCCTTATTTCTAGACCTTGAAGATGGAGCTACTAGTTTAGTAGAAGTATTTTTACCTGATTCAACATTCCAACATGTCATCCATGACTTGGAATATTATAAGGACGCCTGTTTAATCCGTATAGAAGGTATTAATCAAAATTCTATTCTGTTTACAACCATTAAATTTAGCGACACGGTCCATTTTAGTGAATCTGAATCTTTAAAATTTGTAATTAATAAAGCGATTGAATTTGATCTAAATAAATACGCTCCATATAAAGATCCAATCCAGTTTTTCGAGGATGAATTTCTCCTGGATGATCTTTGTTTTGTCCGTTCCAATGACAACGGAGATAAAGTTACATTAATTGGTACACAATATATGTCTGTGTTCCAGAGGACTAAACAAAACATACTTCAGGCAATTCAAATTATACCGTTGCAAAATAGAGCTGCTGTTTATGGAAAGATTCTCGTATTTAAAGGATCTATTTCGTTCCAGAATCATTTAAATAATGCCCAGCTTTCTTATGAAACAAACAGAAAGTACCAGGAAAGTCTGAAGGATACGCAAGAATTACTAAAGCTTTGGAATTTATATAGTGAGTTAGAAACAGAAGCAGCAAAAGAGCAAATTGAAGAGATAGGAAGTTTAAAATACACTTCCACCTTCAGTAGATTAAGTGATAATAACCGCCTTATTCAAGTCTTTTATATTGACAACAAGCCATCATCTTCCTTCCTAAATTCAGATGTGGGCTATGCTGTGGCCTCTGCAGGTGAATTTAATAAGGATGATATCACCAGAACAAAAAGTACATTTATTGGAACAGTAGCATCCTTATCCAAAAAACGCGCAGGTGATCAATACGAACTAACGCTAGAGTTAGAGGAAGACTCTGCTACCATACCTACTGCAGGATATATACTGGGAAGTTTTACAGGTTCGAAGATTATGGCCCAGCGAAGAGATAGGGCCCTTCAGAAAATTCTTGATGGAAAAACACCTTTAGTGAACTTGAAAGTGATTTTACAATCAGGTGCATCTGACGAGATTGTAATGAAACATAAGAAAGGTGTTAATGAAGAATTATCAAGAAGGATTTTTGGAACAAAAAAAATTAGCTTTACTGAACGGCAAAAAGAAGCTATTGGGATAGCGATTAATACACCAGATATGGCCATCATACAAGGCCCTCCTGGTACTGGTAAGACCACAGTGATTCGAGCAATTATCTCTAGGCTAAATAAAATTCATGATGGAGATGTTCGTGTTTTAGTATCAAGTGCACAGCATGATGCAGTGGATAATGCCATCGAGAATGTGGAATATGGGGGACTACCTGCCAATCGAATTGGCGGAAAAAAACAGGACAAAACTAATGTTTCCAATCAATCCATTTTAAAATGGATAGGCGAAATTTCTAATAATTGTGACGTGATTCTAGCTCGTGAAGAAAACGGTCAAGCTAGGCTCGTTGTTCGTGAGATTTTGTTGCTCCATCAAAAGATTTATAAGGACAGAAAAGATCCTGACGCTGTGCTTCCACTATTAAATCAAATGTACCCTCTTATGAGGAAGATTAGTGTGGAGCAACATTTAATTGAGCAGATGGAAAAACTTCTTAAAAATAACGGTAAAGAAAATACCAATGATAGTACAGTTGTACAAGGTGAGTCGGAAATTGTTCCTTTATTACAAAGGCAAAGGCTGACCTTTGAATCTTTTATTGATGACGGAAGAGATCAGTTAACAGAGCTTGTCCGCTATTCCCGTTCCTCCATTGAGCTGGAGATCGAAATACCTAGTGTATGGAACGAGTTAAGATTAGCAGTTGATAGTGATGAAATTAAAAATCTCCTCCCATCTTTTAAAGTATCAGTGGAAACATACCTCGATCAATTTGAAGTTAACATTGCGTGTGACTTGGACGAGGATTTATTCGAATTAGATGTGATTTCCATGCTAGATGACCTTAAATCTTACTTTGAACAACGTTTTAATAAAGGGATCCAAACGCTATCAGATATTCTTTGGGATTTTAAAGATCAACTGGAAAACCCCGGTAAAATATCTGACTTAATTAATAAATACACCAAAATAAACGCAGCCACCTGCCAGCAATCTGTATTAACTAATTATTCAGGTCTTAAAATAAAGACTAATACAGAATATGACTATGTGATTATTGATGAGGCTGCAAGGGCGAATCCGTTAGACCTGCTAATTCCTATGAGTCTAGGAAAGCATATTATTTTAGTAGGGGATCACAAGCAACTACCTCATTTGCTAGAAGATGAAGTTGTAAACAGTTTATTAGAGCATAAAAATGATCCTGAAATACGAGAATTATTAAATGAGCCTTTGTTTTCCAGATTATTTAATATGCTGGAAAAAACAAAACTCACTTCCCACAAACGGACAGTAATGTTAGTAGACCAATATCGAATGCACCCTAAAATTTCAAAATTTGTAAGTGATTGCTTTTATGAAGGTGCTCTTTTGTCCACTCACGTAACAGAAGAGCAAAAAGCACATAATTTACAACGTTACAACTATTCACCTATTGCCTGGATCAATGTACCGAAATCAAATGGAAAAGAGTATTCAGTTAACGGTCAAAGTAAAAGCCGTAAAAGTGAGCTAGAAAAAGTGATGAAAGAAATCAATGGTGTATTAGATGGGAACCAGGATTATTCGATTGGGATTATTACGTTTTATAAAAAACAGGCATTAGACTTGCAGGATGAAATATCTAAATTATCTTTACAGGATCAAAGCCGCATTGAGGTAGGTACGGTGGACTCCTTTCAAGGAAAAGAATTTGATGTTGTAATCTTATCCACTGTCCGATCCAATAATCATAGAGATAAAAAGAAAAGAGTAGGTTTTTTAGATTCAAGAAATCGTTTGAATGTAGCCTTTAGCCGTGGCAAAAGACTGTTAATTGTTGTGGGAGATGCAGAAACGGTTGCATTAGATGAAGGAAAGATTGTAATTCAAGAATTGTATGATTTTTATCAGCTTTGTAGAAAAGAGGGTTATTGTGAGTAGACATTGCTACAGTGTAGATTTAGGAAAGAGCCCTGTAAAGCCCCATTATTTTCATAGACAAGTTGCTTGGCCTGTTTATGCTTGGAAAGCCATTTTACCTTCCGTATTAAAGGATAATCTAGATATTTTACAAAAGCTCATTTTATCTTTTGCAAAAATTAATAAACTGAAGGATGCTACAACTCTATATGAACTAGGTCTATCTAAAGAGTTAGTGCAAACTGTTAAACGATCTTGTATTTCCTATGGTTATTTAGACACAGATAGCCGATTAACAGATAGCGGCAATAAGCTTCTAATGAACAGTATGAATATCGAACAGGATATGCTAATGAATTATGAACATGTCTATATTTTTAGAGATGCTTTAACGGGGGATATAATTCCTAACTTTAATGTGTCTGAAATACCAAGGGAAGAAAGGAAGGAATATGATTTTATCCTTGAAGAAAGTAAAAGTTACCGTAATTTAAAGCCAACCTTTGTTGATATTGGACAAGCCTTGAAACGACGCAAGCAAATAAATAAATTTGCAGAAACCATACAAAAGGATTATGCAAATGAAGAAGTGGAAGCGGAGCAGTTTAGTGACTTGGATGAAATGGATTTATCTGTTGAGGAGGTTGACTGGGAGTCGGTTAATGACGAAGGAATGGTAGACGTACCGACTCTAGCAGAAAAAGAGGCAGCGGAGGAAAAGAAAGTAGGGGAAGGAAAAACGACGGTTAAAATTATCAGTAATAAACCAGATAAGATTTTCCTTAGTGCCAATATATATATAGACCCCGATATGCCTGAAAGAATAGGAATTACCTCCCCATTTGGTGAACACGAAGACGATTGGTTTACGAAACATATGCTAATGCATATTCGAAAAAGCGAAAGTTTAAAGGATATCGTGGAGTTTTTCATGGAAGAAGCGAAAGAGGAGTTAAAGGACAAATTTCCATTTAACAACCATTTAGAGATTGAATTATTCAATAAGTATCCTTTTATTGCAAACTATGACGAATGGCAGCCTCTAAGAACTCACATTGAAGCTACTACTAGGGCATATAATCGATTAATTCAAGGCCACGAGGATTATGATACATTTTATATGCGTGCTCAAAGAACACTAGAAGGGGTTTTAAAATATTCCATTGAAAAATTACCAAATAAAATGGAAGTGATGAAACCTGTTACCAAATATAGCTTTAAAGATACTATTAAAAGCATTGCTGAAGAGCTACGGATTGAAATACCTGCTAACTTTGAAAGCTCTGCTTTTTATGAGCGATTATTGCAGGTTTCTAGAGGAAAAGGTATCTCCAGTAAAGACAGATCTCTCTTTTTAGCATTTGATGCTTTTTATAAAGGTGATGAGTCCCCTTCATTATTACTATTAAGGAATGTACCTGACTTTTATAAACGTATCAATCTCATTACAAACATACGAAATAAATCAACACATTATAATGAAGAAACTATTGAAAATGAAAATTTTGAGTTTTTAAAACGAGAGCTTGATATTTTATTAGATAGTTTAATATCACATTACTTAATCTCAAGGAGCTAATCAGATGGCAAAAAGAAATAAGATGTTTCAAAAAAATAAACAACAGACAAATCAAGAAAAGACAAAACAAGAAATGAAGAAAGAACTTGTAGAACAAGCTAAGCAGGAAAAGGAGAAAGAGCTGTTAAAGGATGAGCGTATTCAAGAAAAGATTCAAGAATATGAAGATAAAAAAGCCGTATGTGAACGTCAAATAAAAGAAAAAGAAGAAGAATTCAAAAGAAAAAGCGTTGAGCTGGAAAATAAGTATGAGGAACTTAAAAATAAGTTAAAGAGGGAAATAACGGACCAAGAAGAGCTGCTCCAACTTGAGAAGTCGACTCTACTAGAAGAAAGGCGTAAGATTGCTGAAGATCGGGAAAAAATGATTGATGCACTAAAAGCTGAAGAGAAAAATATTCAAGAGACGTATCGACAAGAGCTCCATACCATTTGGGAAGGAGATTTGCAGAAAAAGCTCAAGGAAAATCAAGACATTGTTGTAAAGGCTGAGCAACAATATCAAGAATCATTAAAGAAAAATGAAGAACTCCTTACTAAGGCAAGTGAAAAGGTATTGGCTGCGCAGGATGAAGCCCATCAAATAAAACTAATGGCAGAAAAAGAAAGATTAAAAATTGTTCAGGCTTCACAGGAAAGGGTAGAAACGGAGTACCATCAACTTTTAAGTGATTTTGAAATAAAAATGATAACCTTAGTAGAAAAGGAAGCTGCATTAAAGAAACGAAAACTGGAAGTGGAGCTGCAAGAAGAAGACATATCATTTATGAAGCAGGAGCTTGTGGAAAAGCGGAATTATTATGAGACAAAGCTAAAAGAGCTTTCTCCTAAAAAAGTGGAAGAGCTTCAGTTTGAGATAAAGTCAATACAAGAGCTTCGTCAGTTAGACCAAGAAATCATAGAAAAGCAAAAAGAGGAGCTTCGCCATTTATCCAGATTCATTCCAGAAGATGAATTAAGGTCAGTCAATACCATTGTGGAAGAGTTGGATTCTGTTCGACGGGAGAATTTGAGATTAAAAGATGAACTTGCTCAATACCCTTCACAAGAGGAGTTACTTTCATTAAGAAACAGTGCAGATAAAGTGGTGCTATTAGAAGACAAACTCCAAGAAGAGCAACGTTTAAAGCTGGAGGCTCAAAATAAAGCAGACTCCCTAAGTATAGGTGTCTTAGAATTAGAGCAAACGAAACGTGTTGCCGAAACCTTAAAGACATTAAATTCCCAGCTACAGGAAGAACTTAATAAAATCAATGAAGTTTATAAATCCTCTACTCAAAGCAAGTTCCCTAGTTTGATAGAGATAGACCGACATATTGCATCTCAGGATATTATTCGTCCTACCAATACAAAAATGGATTTAAAAGAATTAGTAAAATATTTGAGAAATTACGGTGCAGCACAGCTGGGTTTATATTATTCTGAAAAGACAATTCGCGCGTTTATTGCGTCGTTAGCAGCATCAAAGTTATTAATTTTACAGGGACTAAGTGGGACAGGTAAGTCAAGTCTCCCTAGACTCTTCAAAGAAGCGTTACAAATAGAAAATACATTAGTCCCTGTTCAGCCTTCATGGCGTGACAACCGGGAATTATTAGGGTACGACAATGACTTTACGCGTAGGTTTAAAGAAACCATCTTCACAAAGAAAGTGTATGAAGCCTCAGCAACTAGTAATCGGGAAAAAGTATACTTTATAGTGTTGGACGAAATGAACTTGGCCCGAATTGAATATTATTTTGCTGACTTTTTAGCTGTTCTTGAAGAGAATCCAGAAAATTGGGTAATTCCATTGGTCTCAAATAATGATGAAACAAATATTGAGAATAGACCCACCTATCTCGTTGAAAATCATACGAGTTTGTTTGTAACACCAAACATTTGGTTTATCGGAACAGCGAATAGGGATGAATCCACCTTTGGTATTACAGATAAGGTGTATGACAGAGCACAAATATTGAATTTCCATTCACGTGAAGAAGAATTTCAGGCAGATGCTCCAAAGCAAGTAAAGATTTCGTTTAGTGAATTCAGTGGTTTATTAGAAAACGCTCAGTTACAAAAGGAGCATGGTCTTACTTCTGAGGAATGGGCACAAATTGATTTGATTGATGAATTTTTACGCATTAATTTAGAAATCACTTTCGGTAACCGGATAAAAATGCAAATGGAGAAATTTGTTTCTGTTTATGTTGCGGCCGGCGGAACTAAACTAGAGGCTATTGACCATCTGATTGCTCATAAAGTACTGCGTAAATTAGAAGGAAGATACGAGACTTATTTAAAGGACAGTTTAAAGGAGCTAACTGAACTAATTGAAGCGGAATTTGGTCAACAGCATTTTACTGAGTGTAAAAGTTTAATTTCACAAAAAATAACACGTTTAGGTGGCTAATTTTATGAAATTAGTAATAAGAAATAGTTCAGGTTTCAGTCAGGGGTTGTCTAATAAAAGTCAGACAGTCCGAATTTCCAGCTTATTTAATTACTTGGAGTTAACTTTAGGGGAAGAAAAGCTGTATGAAGTTTCCATTAACGATACTCTGTTTGCTTTTGAAAAAAACGAAGATGGTAACTATATCATTCCGTGTTATATGAGCAGAGAAAATCATACAACTCTTCAATTAACTATAGACCATAAGACAATTCGCATCGTTCTAAAATTTGCGGAAGAACTATTTGTCGGTGAGTCTTTAATTGATAGCCTTGCAGACTTTCACCGAAGTGTGTCAGAGTGGCTCCAAGATGAGCAAAAATCAATGGAACAATTAATAGAGGCCATTAGAGTGGGTGATATTCATTTACTCCAAATGATCAATCCTTTAACTGGATTGGATGATGAATCGATTTTAGAAGATGTCTATAAAGTATTACCATTTGCCTTGGATATTTGTACGAAGCCAAGACAACATTTACGCATGGAGGAGGAAGTTATGGACGTGGAGTTAGTGAAGCGGGTGACTCCCTCCTCACTACAGCATCTAGCTTCTCACTCTGAGCATTGGCGGTCGCGGACATTTTCTGGTTTAATTCCCTCAAGATTAAAGGCAGAAATATATGAAGATGAAATAAATATCTATGAAAATATATTTTTTAAAATGGTAATAGAAGCTATTTTAAACTATGTCGTTAAAAAACATGAACAAGTGAAAAAGGCTATTTCCCAAAAGGATACTTTGCATGACTGGGAGTTCTACGCTGGAGAAATTAATGATTATCATAAATTAGAAATGTTGAGAAGCTTATTACCAGAATACGATAGTGAGTCTGAAGAAGGCGTCAGAAAACAGTTCAAGGAACTGGAGAGTATGATTTCTTCCATTGAAAAGCAATTATCGTCGGTAATTTCCACCCCCTTTTTTCAAGGATTGGATGCAACAAAACGTTTAGAGCTTCCAATCCAGCCTACAAATATCATTAACATGGATAACAGGTATAATGAACTTTTTAAGGTGTGGAATAAATTATTAATGCTTAATAACAAGACTCAAGAGGATCTAACTGGGGCCAGTATTGTAAAGGTTGATGAATATTACAAGGCTTATGTACAGGTACTAAGTATTTATTCCTTGCATTTACTGGGATACGAATTTCATGAAGCTTCCTATCTTGAACTAGACAGTGATAAGACCGTCAACTTCAATGCTACATTTAGTAATGACTATGCGGTTGTGAATGTACAAAATCACCGGACAGAAAATGACGATATTATATCCTTTAAGATGGAAGAATCTTTATCATTTGAACTAAATGTACCAAAGTCCTTTCCTGTATCATTAAAGGATTATGAGGAAGATAAAACCTTTAAAGAGATATGGAGAGAACAGAAGCAGATTTTAGTTTTTCGAAAAAAACCAAGTAGTTCCCTTATACGTAAGCTAGAGCAGGTTATAAAGAATTATACAGAGGAACAAAAGAATATTTCTACCAAGGAAAAAGTTCAATTAAATAAATTGGATTTAGAATGGAGAAAAACATTATCGGAAAAATTAACTATTATACCGGAAAACCGTACTTTTGATTTAAATCTTCATATACTTTTTAGTTACTTAGGCAAATCAGAGAAAAACCTTCAAACATACACTGATCAAATACTAAACTCAGTTCAATCAACATCCCCATCGCAACCTGGTTCAGACATTTTCTTGCTTCCGGTCAATATGGATGATTTCTCAAAGGTTGAAAATGCTGGTTTATTACAACGATTAATCAATTTTGGAGAAGCCTTTACAGAACGCGATGCAGAAAAATACGGGGATTACAGAAGAGGTATATTGCCGGTTAGTCAAACAGACTTACGATCTATTCAACGTTTAAGTAAGTTGTTTAATTTGTTTATTTACCGCCAACTACTACATTGGGGAACGAACTTTAATGAATGTCCAAATTGCAAATCAAAAAATATAAGCAAACTTGATGAGCATTCTTGGCAATGCAGGGATGTCAATTGTCATTTAGTTTGGGGAACGACCCGCTGTTCCACTGGTTGTCATGAATTCTTTGAATGGATGAAACCAACTATTAATCTAAAGTTAGCAAAACAACAATCTACCAATACAAAAGGTTATCATTTAGACAAGCTTTTGTTAAATGAAATGTTATTTGACCGATCCGTTATTACTGCTTTTGATTATCAAGTGGATAAACAAAATGAACTATCTTATTATCCAAGGTGTCCCAAATGCGGGAAATCATCATTTAATTAAGAGAGGCACACTTTATGCTTTCATTTACAGTAAAAGTACAACATATAATAATGGACTATCATTCCTTATTAAAGGAATATGAATCTGTGGTACTGAATGACTTAATTAATTCTCTCTCAAAAAAATATAAGGTGATAATTTTAAGTGAATTAAAAGATTTTCAAGGGGAGCAAAAACTGGAAGTCTTTACAAAAATCAGGTCTATAGATCAATTAATGGTACCAGGAACCTCCACGGTGTTATTAACTGGGGATACAAAAAAACTGCAAGCCTTTCATTTGAAAAATATCTCAACTATATTAATGGGAGAAAACGTCAGCAGAATGATTACAGCGGAGGGTATTTATAGTCTCCCAGATTTAATATTATCTTTGGAACGTGTAAAAGGATTTTTACTGTATAACATGGATTTTGGCTATCGAAATGAAATTGCAGTGGAGAATTATTTAAAAAAATCAGGTAATAGTGTTCTTCAGAAACCGAAGGGACTATTATATGTGGCAGGAGAAATGGAGCATCAACTGTATAAAAATATAAAGGCCGAGTTGATTGTACCGGGAAGGTTTTTTACAAAAGGGGATACAAGGGCATATGCGGACGTTTTAACTTTATATTTACTCAAATTTAAAGATGAAAAATCATTTGCGGTACAGGTGTTTGCTGAATCCTTAAAAACCTGTTTAGACTTATTAAAGCAAAAACAAACATTTGATATCATTACAACAGTTCCGTCTAGAACGAGCATAAATAAACTCGATTCTATTTTTTATCAGCCTGCATTAATGGAATTTCGAAATAAAGTACATTTAAACCTTTTAAAAGTAGAGACCAAATACAAACAGCAAAAGTATGCAGGAAATAAGTTTAACAGAGCTCATAATGTTCATAATAAAATTTCTTTTACAAAACAAATCAATGGACATGTTTTGTTAATTGATGATATTTATACAACCGGTGCTACAACATTAGAATGTGCTCGAATGCTCTATCAGGCTGGAGCCAAAAGTGTCACGATTTTACCGTTTGGTGTAACCCAGCATAAGGTTACAACGAACATTAGGAAACCTGTATTAGGTTCTGGTGGTGACATATATAACCTAAGGTTAAATAATCAAACTGGGGAGCCATTCTGGGTTTCAGCAGGTAGTAATTATGAGGAATATCATCAAATTCGTAATTATTATTATGGTCAATAATATTTATTAGTAAATTTTAAGGTAGGACTGAGATTATCGTGCCTTGTATTAAATTTAAGTAAACAAGCCAAAGTATGAATTATTTTTTTCATATTTTGGCTTTTGTTATAAAAATATAAATTATCACTAGCATTGCATTAATTAAATCAGATGATTCATAATACTTAAAATCTTCGATTTTTTAATGGTTATACAACAAAAAAATCCTTTACAATGG
>NZ_JAUSUG010000036.1 GCF_030813435.1 Evansella vedderi
TTGAGTTAACTTGGTTAAGTACTTCAATCGTAGCATAGTCATTGGGACTTTTTGCGTATAAATAATTATTTCATACACCAGGAAATTATATTTTTTCTGAATGTGGATAACAGTAGCTGAGTAATCGTCTAGCTTCATGCGCCATCGGCTCCGCTCGCCGCGCGTTATCTATGAGAAGAGCGCTCATAGATACCTTTGTAAAGATTGCGACGGCTTCGCTCATTGCTTCGGTGGCACAAAAGATAAAGTGCGATCTTTTGTGCCACCTATTATCAGGGTAGACTCCTACCAATAGCATTCATTCGCTTTAAATGGGCATACTAACATTGTTGCAGCTAATGGAAGGAGTTGTTGCAGAATGGGACGAAGACGAGGTATTATGTCAGATAACCTTAAGGTGGAGCTGGCAAAGGAACTTGGCTTCTATGATACTGTCCAACGGGATGGTTGGGGCGGCATTCGTTCAAAGGATGCAGGTAACATGGTAAAACGTGCCGTTGAAAGGGCAGAGCAACAATTATCTAAAGATCAAAATCTATAAGCCGCGACAATCAAGAGCTGAGGTTAAACACCTTGGCTCTTTTTTACATAGCCTTTCTATTAAGAAATCTTAAGTATATTGATCCAAAATATATTTTATTATGGGAAAGGTAGTATAGATCATTTACAAATGGTAAAATAACGGAGATAGAATTGAGGAACGGAAAAAGAAGCAGGTGAAGATGATGCAAAAAATAGTAAAAGCTCCGGCTAAAGTTAACTTAACATTAGATGTAATTGGAAAACGGGATGACGGTTTTCATGATGTAGAAATGATTATGACTACTGTAGATTTAGCTGATCGAATACAATTAAAAACTTTAAAAGAAGATCAAATAAAAATAGATGTAACACAAGGTTTTGTACCTACTAATGAAAATAACTTAGCATATAAAGCAGCAAAGCTGTTAAAGGATAAGTTTTCGATTGACAAAGGTATATCTATTTTCATCGATAAGAAAATACCAGTTTCAGCAGGTCTTGCTGGAGGCAGTACAGATGCAGCAGCTGTCCTAAGGGGACTAAACGACATATGGGAGCTTCAATTGTCTATGGAAGAGTTAGCAGAAATTGGCCTAGAAATTGGTTCAGATGTCCCGTTTTGTGTACATGGAGGTACTGCTATTGCGAGGGGAAGGGGAGAGAAGCTTGAATTTATTCCTGCTCCACCACCGTGCTGGGTGGTGCTTGTTAAACCCCCTATGGGAGTTTCCACAAAAGATATTTATGAACGTTTAAATTTAAAGGAATTAAAACATCCTGATACAAGTGGAATGGTAGCCGCCATCCAAGCCCAAGATTTCAAAGGGATTTGTATTAGGCTTGAAAATGTAATGGAGACGGTAACCTTTGAATTGCATCCAAATGTAAAGAAAGTAAAGGAAAAAATGATGCAATATGGTGGAGATGGTGTAGTAATGAGTGGTAGCGGACCAACTGTTTTTGCATTAACTCAAAACGAGTCTCGTGCTGTTCGTCTATATAATAGTTTAAAGGGATTTATGGAACAAGTTTATGTTGTTCGCCTTTTAGGGAAAAAACATGGGTAATTTTGGAGAACACTTGTTAATTCCGTATAAAAGTGGTATATTATCGATAAAACATTCGGATTTAACAAAATGGCTTTAAAAAGTGGAGGTTACCCCAATGAAATTTCGGAGAAGCGGCCGATTAGTAGATATGACAAATTACTTTTTATCCCATCCACATAAACAAATACCCCTGACGTTTTTTTCAGAGGCGTACAAATCAGCGAAATCCTCCATTAGTGAAGATATCGCTATTATTAAAGAAGTATTTGAAGAAAAGCGAATCGGTACCATCGGTACAACGGCAGGAGCGACCGGCGGTGTGACCTTTGTACCGACAGTTGGACGCAGCAAAACGGAGGAGTTAATTGATCAACTCTGTGAGGAGCTGGAGGATTCAGAACGGCTGCTGCCAGGTGGTTATTTATACATGATGGATGTTATAGGTGATCCTTTATTGACCCTGGAGTTGGGAAGGGTCTTTGCCTCTGCTTTCAGAAAGGCAAATGTAGATGCTGTAATGACCATGGCAACAAAGGGTATCCCATTGGCTTATGCTGTAGCAGGACACTTAAATGTTCCCGTTAGTATTGTTCGCCACGAGCATCGTATCACAGAAGGTTCTATCGTTAGTATTAACTATGTTTCAGGGTCTCAAAAAAGGATACAGACGATGTCTTTGGCGAGACGAAGCTTAAAACCTAACTCCAATGTATTAATCATCGATGATTTTATGAAGGCAGGCGGTACTATTCGCGGTATGATGGATTTAGTAACGGAATTCCAATCCACTATTGCCGGAATAGGTGTATTAACGGAAGCTGTTCATAGTGAAGAAAAATTGGTGGATAAGTACGTATCTTTAACAAAGTTAACGGAAGTGGATATTAAAACAAAGAAGATTAAGGTGGAAAGGGGAAATTTATTCGACATTCCTTTTTCCTATGAAGATATTAAATGATTGTATTTTAGCCGCCATGGAAATGGTGGCTTTTGTACATTGTGGATAAAAATGGAAGAAAGAAATAAAATTGAACATTATTTATACATTTTTTCAGAAAAAGAAGGAAATTTCTTTCCTTTGTAGAAATCCAATAAAAGGATAGAATTTATTTGGGTAAAGGTGGTGGCAGATATGGAAGTAACAGATGTGAGACTTCGCCGTGTGAACACGGAAGGTCGTATGCTTGCAATCGCGTCTATTACCATCGATGATGAATTTGTCGTTCATGATATTCGTGTCATCGACGGCAATAATGGTATGTTCGTGGCAATGCCTAGCAAGCGTACTCCAGACGGAGAATTCCGAGATATTGCTCATCCAATATCTTCGAAGACTCGTGAAAAGATTCAGTCAGCTGTTTTGGCTGAGTACGAACGTGCAGGTGAAGAAATAGAGTTTGAAGAAGCAGGAGCTTCATGATAAGAACAGTGTTGATTTTATAACAGTGTTGATTGAAGCTGAAGGAACAAGGAGGCTGAAGCGTTGCCCGCGGAAAGGGAGTGGGCCGTAGCGAATGACATCCAGATTCGATTTTTAGGGTAGCTAACAATTAGAGGGAACCTAGCCTGTATAGAAGGCTAGGTTTTATTTTGTTAAATACCACCTAATGCCTATTTCAACTTGAAATGTCCTTAAATTTAAGATATATTCGTAATGGAAAAATGAGCCCTTGGAGGTTAATATATGACAAATAGATTTGCCGTAATTTTAGCTGCTGGAAAAGGAACGAGGATGAAATCTGACCTATATAAGGTATTGCATCCTGTTGGTGGGAAACCAATGGTGCAGCATATTGTAGATCAAGTAAAAGGCTGTAAGGTGAAAAAAGTTATTACCGTTGTTGGACATGGTGCTGAAAAGGTAAAGGACCAATTGGGGGCAGAAGTGTCCTATGTCCTTCAAGAAGAACAATTAGGAACTGGTCATGCAGTAATGCAGGCTGAATCCCTCCTAAGTGGAGAAAAAGGAACTACTGTTGTTCTGTGTGGTGATACACCTCTTTTAACACAGCAAACGATAGATGCATTGATAGAAGAACATGAGACACAAAAGGCAAAGGCTACTATTCTAACTGCAGTAGCAGATGATCCAACGGGATATGGTAGAATTATAAGGGATAATGATGGTACAGTTAGAAAAATCGTTGAGCATAAAGATGCAACGAACGAAGAATTAACAGTAAAGGAAATTAATACCGGAACTTATTGCTTTGACAACGAAGCTTTGTTTAAAGCACTAAAAAAAGTTGGTAACGACAATGTACAAGGGGAATACTACTTACCTGATGTAGTAGAAATTCTGCAAGAGCAAGGGGAAGTAATTGCCGCCTATGGAACAGACGATTTTAACGAAACGATCGGTGTTAATGATCGAGTCGCCCTTAGTCGTGCCGAAATTCTTATGAAAAATAGAATAAATAAGCAAATGATGATCAATGGTGTTACTCTTATTGATCCGAACAACACTTATATCTCCTCAGATGCAAAAATAGGCCGTGATACGGTAGTTTATCCTGGTTCCATTATTCAAGGTAATACGGAAATTGGCGAGGGCTGCATTATCGGACCTTATACAGAGATAATAAATAGTAAAATCGGAAATGAAACAACCATCAAACAATCGGTTGTCCATGACAGTGAAATAGGAAACATTGTATCCATAGGTCCTTTTTCACATTTAAGACCACAAACCAGATTAGGTAATCATGTACGGGTAGGGAATTTTGTGGAACTTAAAAAAATGTCCATGGGTGATGGCAGTAAAGCTTCTCATCTAAGTTACTTAGGAGATGCTGAGATTGGGACCAATGTGAATGTAGGCTGCGGATCTATCACGGTCAACTATGATGGTAAAAATAAATATTTAACTAAGGTTGAAGACGGAGCGTTTATTGGTTGCAATTCTAACTTAATTGCCCCTGTAACTATTGGTAGAGAGGCCTATGTTGCAGCTGGATCTACCATTACAGAAGACGTTCCAGGGGAATCTCTTGCCATTGCAAGACAAAGGCAAACAAATAAAGAAGGTTATGTAAAAAAGAAGAATAAAGAAAATTAATTTTGGAGGTTAACAAATGGCTCTTTATAAAGATGAAAAATTAAAGGTGTTCACCTTAAATTCCAATCGGGACTTAGCCCATGAGATTAGTGAACACATTGGCATAGAAATGGGAAAATGCTCCGTTACAAGATTTAGTGATGGTGAAATTCAAATAAATATTGAAGAAAGTATCCGCGGCTGTGACATATTTGTTATCCAGTCTACTTCTTCACCTGCTAACGAACATATTATGGAATTATTGATTATGATCGATGCATTAAAAAGAGCCTCAGCAAAAACAATAAACGTGGTTATCCCATACTATGGATATGCTAGACAGGACCGTAAAGCGCGGTCTCGTGAGCCAATTACAGCTAAATTAGTAGCAAACCTTTTAGAAACTGCTGGTGCAAGCCGTGTTATCACTCTTGATTTGCACGCAACACAAATACAAGGGTTCTTTGACATCCCAGTAGATCAACTAGTTGGGGTACCTATTTTAGCGGACTATTTCCAAACAAAAAATATTGATGATATTGTCATTGTTTCACCAGACCATGGCGGTGTAGTAAGGGCAAGGAAAATGGCTGACCGATTAAAAGCACCTATCGCTATTGTTGATAAAAGACGCCCAAAGCCAAATGTTGCAGAAGTAATGAACATAGTTGGTAATATTGAAGGGAAAACAGCCATTATTATTGATGATATTATTGATACAGCTGGTACGATAACATTGGCTGCAAATGCAATGATCGAACAAGGTGCTAAGGAAGTGTATGCTTGTTGTACACACCCGGTCTTATCAGGGCCGGCAATTGAACGAATTCAAAACTCCAAAATTAAAGAGCTAGTTGTAACAAACTCCATACCTTTACCTGAAGAAAAGCATATAGATAAAATTAAGCAATTATCAGTTGGCCCTTTAATGGCCAAATCTATTATTCATGTACATGAAGAACGATCTGTGAGCCTTTTGTTTGACTAAACTACTGTTGTAATATATCTTATATACTATATTTTCTCTCATCTTTAACAAGCTCTTTTTAGGGGTTTACGTTTCAAAATTGTCTTTTTTGGGAAAAACATATAGAAGAAGCAAAAAAGATGAGGTGGATATTCATGGCAACAGTATTACAAGCAGATAAACGAGAAGATTTACGTGGGTCAAAGCTAAAAAGGATTCGAAACCAAGGCGGTGTCCCAGGTGTGATCTATGGGAAAGAAGTTGGTAATTCCCCCGTAACCGTAGAAGAGGTTTCACTAATAAAAACGATTCGTGAAAATGGAAGAAATGGTGTCCTTAAGCTTGATATTAATGGAAATCAAACAGATGTAATGATATCTGAAATTCAAGTGGACCCAATAAAAAATAACATCGTTCACGTGGACTTCTATGCCGTTGATATGAAAAAAGAAATAGATGCAAATGTACCTGTACAAGCAGTAGGAGAATCCATTGGAGTTAAAAACGGTGGTGTTCTCCAGCAATCCTTGTATGAGGTATCTATAAGAGCATTACCAAGTGATCTTCCGGAAGCAGTAGAGATAGATGTCTCTGAACTAGATATAAATGATTCTCTTCAAGTAAAAGATTTAGTAGCGGGAGCTAATTATGTCATTAATAATGATCCAGAGGAGTCCGTATTATCTATCCTTCCACCAACGGATGTTCCTAATGAACAGGATGCCGAAGGAGAAGATCAAGGTGAAAGTGAAGAGGCAGAACCAGAAGTAATTAATGAATCTGGCGATGAAGCAGGTAATAAAGGAACGGAAGAAGAATAGATAAAGTAGAAGAGGCTGTCCCCGAAAATGGGACAGCCTCTCCAATGGTTAAAGTTGTCTAGCTGAAGGCGCCTTGCGCTTTTCTTATAAGGGGTTGGGGTTGTGTTCTTTCAAAGATTATTTCAGCGGAACCGTGAATTAGAAAGTGAGAATATTCCAGTGAAACTTATAGTGGGATTAGGGAATCCAGGTAAAAAGTATGACGGCACACGGCATAACATCGGCTTTGAAGTTATAGACCGTTGTCAACAGCAATTAAATATAAACTTAGATCAATCTAAATTCAAAGGTATTTACGGCTTTAGAAAAATAGGCGAAGAGAAAATCTTTTTATTAAAGCCCTTAACGTATATGAACCTTTCCGGTGAGTCCATTGTTCCATTGATGAACTATTATAAAATTAAAACGGAGAATCTATTAGTTATTTACGATGACTTAGATTTAGAACCAGGTACCCTTCGGCTTAGGCAAAAGGGGGGACATGGGGGACATAATGGAATGAAATCCATTATTGGACAGCTAGGAACCGATCAATTTAATCGAATTCGTGTAGGTATCGGCCGCCCTCCTAAAGGAGTAGCTGTTCCCACCTATGTATTAGGCTCATTTGGAAAAGAGGAGCGACAAGCGGTGGACCATGTTGTTGAAAAAGCAGCAAATGCAGTGGAATCTTGGACAAAACAATCGTTTATAAATGTAATGAATGAATATAATTAATGATGTTGTATAGAGTTCACCTTGCCAGTTCATACTAATTAGTGAATGAAACGCATAATCTGGTGAGGAGGACATCATGGCCATTCATTATTATTGTCGGCATTGTTCGAAAGATGTTGGGAAGCTGAGCCAATGGCAAGCTGACGACAATCAATTAGGTTTTTCACAATTATCGGAGGAAGAACGAAAGGAAATGATTGAATATGATTCACAAGGTCATATTCAGGTTAAGGTTATTTGTGAGGATTGTGAAACGACCTTGCGAGAACACCCTGATTACCATGCTTACGAAACTTTTTTACATTAAGACAAATATCGACAGGCTTTGGTGCAACGTGCCAAAGCATTTTTCTGCTGATAGAAAAAGCAAAGAATTTTATACTAGCTAATTATTTATATATTTAATTAGATTTATAGAGGGGGGAAAGCCATGAAAGGGTATATAGAGACAATCAAACGTGGGGATGATACAGCAAGCATAATCGAAGGAATTGAAGCAAATTTATCAGAGCAAATGATTTCAGGCTTAGCAGGATCAGCTAGGTCACTTTTGCTTGCCTCCATATTTGATCTAACAAGACGTTCACAACTAGTAATTACCCATAACCTTTTTCAAGCGCAAAAGCTTTATGATGACTTAGTTTCACTTACCGGTGAAGATAATGTATTTTTATATCCTGTTAATGAACTTATTGCTGCAGAAATTGCTGTAGCTAGTCCTGAAATGAGAGGACAACGTATAGAAGCTCTAAATCGTCTGGCATCCAATAAGGAGGCGATTATTATTTCGCCAATGGCGGGTGTACGGCGACTCCTTCCACCTGTCGACCTATGGAAGAATTGCCAATTGAACTTCGAATTAGGGAAAGACATTGAGTTGGAGGCAACATTTAATCAACTTGTTTCCATGGGGTTTCAAAGGGTGGAGATGGTAGCCACTCCAGGTCATTTCAGTGTCCGTGGGGGAATTATTGATATTTACCCATTGACAGAAGAAAATCCGATACGTATTGAGCTTTTTGATACAGAAGTAGATTCTATAAGATTTTTTGATGTGGAAACACAGAGATCCGTATCTAAGGTCAATAGGATTAAAATAGGCCCTGCTAAAGAAGTGTTATTATATAAAGAACACTTTCAACAAGGGTCAGAAAAATTGGAAAAGGCTTTATCCAAAAGTCTATCATCTATGAAGGATGCTTCCACAAAAGAAAAAATGGCCCAACAGGTTGGGCAGGAAATAGATTGGTTAAAGCAGTACACTGCATTCGATTCTATGTATAAATACATGTCTCTATTCTATGAAAAGCGCTATACATTACTAGACTATATGCCTGATAATGGGGTTCTTTTCATTGATGAGGTTAGCCGTGTACAGGAGATGGCTAAAAGCCTAGAGAAGGAAGAAGGGGAATGGCATACATCCATGCTTTCCCAAGGGGCGACAGTTTCTAATATTGAGCTATCCAAAGGCTGGGACGATCTTATTCAAGAGACATCACGTCCAAAGCTTTATTTAAGTTTGTTTCTAAGACATGTACCGTCCACTAGTCCGAAAAATATTGTAAATATTCAAAGTAAGACGATGCAAAACTTCCATGGACAATTACATCTCCTTAAAAGTGAGGTGGACAGATGGAAGGAAGCAAATTACTCTATTACTTTCTTATGTGCTGACGAAGATAGGGCTGAACGTATGAAAAAAGTCCTCTCAGATTATCAAATCGAAGCTTCTGTTGTAAAAGAGGAAGATCTGCCGGTACCAGGGAAGGCTCAAATCGTTACGGGGCTTCTAATGTCTGGATTTGAATTACCAATGCAGCGAATGATTTTGATAACGGAGGAAGAGGTTTTTACAAAGAAGTCGAAAAAACCAAAACGAAGGCAAAAGCTTTCTAACGCGGAAAGGATTAAAAACTACTCTGAACTTAGTATCGGTGATTGGGTTGTGCACGTAAATCACGGAATTGGAAAATACTTAGGAATTGAAACTCTCGAGGTTGCAGGAATCCATAAGGATTATATGCATATTTCCTATGCCGGGAATGACAAGCTTTATGTTCCTGTTGAACAAATTGATCAAGTCCAGAAATATGTAGGATCAGAAGAAAAGGAACCGAAACTTTATGCACTAGGTGGTAACGAGTGGAAGAAGGTTACGAAGAAGGTTCGCTCCTCTGTACAAGATATTGCTGATGATCTAATAAAGCTATATGCAGAAAGGGAAGCAAGCCAAGGCTACGCATTCTCAAAGGATGGCCCAGAGCAGCGTGAGTTTGAATCTTCATTTCCTTATCAAGAAACAGAAGATCAATTGCGGGCTATTGAGGAAATTAAAAAGGATATGGAAAGGGACCGCCCAATGGATCGCTTACTCTGCGGCGATGTTGGTTACGGTAAAACAGAAGTGGCATTAAGAGCTGCATTTAAGGCGATTATGGATGGAAAACAGGTGGCTTTTCTTGTTCCAACAACCATTTTAGCACAGCAGCACTATGAAACTATTCGAGAACGATTTCAAGATTTTCCTATTAATATGGGCTTATTGAATAGGTTCCGTTCACGAAAAATACAGCAGCAAACGATCGAAGGGTTAAAGAAGGGATCCATTGACATTGTAGTTGGTACGCACCGGTTATTATCCAAGGATATTAAGTTTAAGGATATTGGATTACTAATCGTTGACGAGGAGCAGCGTTTTGGTGTAACCCACAAGGAAAAAATAAAGAAATTGAAGGCCAATATTGATGTTCTAACATTAACGGCTACACCAATTCCTAGAACTCTGCATATGTCTATGCTAGGAGTTAGGGATTTATCTGTCATCGAAACGCCGCCAGAAAATCGCTTCCCAGTCCAAACCTATGTGGTTGAATACAACGAGTCGCTAGTAAGGGAGGCCATTGAAAGGGAAATGGCAAGGGGAGGACAAACCTTCTACCTCCATAACCGTGTAGAGGATATTGAAACGATAGCAGACAAACTTTCCATGCTGGTTCCTGATGCCACAATTCGATTTGCCCATGGACGTATGACAGAGGCAGAACTTGAAGCTGTTATGCTGGATTTCCTTGAAGGGAATACGGATGTACTTGTAACAACTACTATTATTGAAACGGGTGTAGATATACCGAATGTAAATACGTTAATTATTAATAATGCTGATAAAATGGGGCTTTCTCAATTGTATCAACTAAGGGGAAGGGTTGGCCGGTCAAATCGTGTTGCTTATGCCTATTTTACACACCAACGAGATAAAATTTTGACAGAAGTAGCGGAAAAGCGACTTCAATCTATTAAGGAGTTTACAGAGCTTGGTTCAGGCTTTAAAATTGCCATGCGTGATTTGTCCATTCGCGGAGCGGGTAATTTGTTAGGAGCAGAACAGCATGGCTTTATTGCATCTGTAGGATTTGACTTCTACTCACAAATGTTGAAAGAAGCAATTGATGAAAGAAAACGAGGTGTTCCGACTGCGGAAGAGAAAAAGGAAACAAAGGATATGGAATTCGATATACAAGTGGACGCCTACATTCCGGAAACATATATCCCAGATTCAAAACAGAAGATAGATATGTACAAACATTTTAAAGCTGTTGATAGCTATGATGACATATTGGAGCTGGAAGGGGAAATGATCGATCGCTTCGGTGATTATCCTAAAGAGGTTGGATTCCTGCTACAGGTATCCAAAATTAAGCAGTTAGCAAAACAAGAGAAGATAGACTCGATTGTTGAAAAAAACAAGGAATGTAAGGTTATATTGAGTGAGGAAACCACTAACGCTATTGATGGTTCTAAACTATTTTCCCTCGTTAACCGTCTGTCCAATAAGCTGAACTTATCCATGACTGGAAAACAGATTACCATTCATTTAAAAAGAAAAACTTTCTCAGATGGTGAATATTTATCATTATTGGAGGATGTGCTCTCAAGACTAGATGAGGTTCAAAAGGAAAGTGCAGCTGAAAGGAATAAAGCTTCTATCTAACTAAAATTTCGAGGTGTGATAAATGGATGGATAAGACCATTTATCACACTTTTTTACTGTTTACACCAGGAAATTATATTTTTATAAATGTGGATAACTGTGGCTGAATAGTCGTCTAGCTTCAGCACCTACTCGCTCGAGGGAAAAAGGATAAGAGTTCTTTGGTATGAAAGGGTTTACAACATTTCCAAGTAAATAATTAGGAAACAAAACCAAATTTATTCAACAAATGGTGAATAGTTCTTTTTTTTCGTTTAATAATAAAGACAGATTCAGCTAACAAAGTTCAATACTTGCAAGCAAGCATCGACGTGACTACAACAAGGAAAGTGAGGCAACGTGAGTATGAAAGCAACTGGAATTGTTCGACGCATTGATGATTTAGGACGTGTGGTAATACCAAAAGAAATTCGCCGTACATTACGAATTCGTGAAGGAGATCCTTTAGAAATTTTTGTGGATCGAGATGGGGAAGTAATATTAAAGAAGTATTCCCCAATTTCTGAACTTGGTGATTTTGCAAAAGAGTACGCAGAAGCATTATACGACAGCTTGAATCATGTTGTATTAATCGCAGACCGTGATTCTTATATTGCGGTAGCTGGTGGATCTAAGAAAGAATATCAAAATAAAGGTATTGGTGAACTAGTAGAAACAGCGATGAGTGACCGAAAGACCATGCTTGAGTCTCAAGCAGGGGAATATCAATTAGCCGGAGAAGGAAAAGACCAAGTAAATGGTTACTGTATTGCTCCAATTATTGCAAATGGCGACCCTATTGGAGCAGTAACCCTTATTGCTAAGGATTCAAATGGCATGGGAGATGTTGAGAAAAAGCTTGCAGAAACTGCAGCTGGATTTTTAGCACGCCAAATGGAACAATAAAGATCTTCTAATAAGAATTTAACCTGAAGAGAGCTGAGGCTCTCTTCTTTTTATATTGTTCATTCGCATAGGCTTTTTTTATAGCTAGAAGTAGTGAAAGGTGGCGACTCCAGCATTGCCCACGGAACCAGGACGGTGACATTACGCCTGAAACGGATTCGAGTAATCCCCATATGCTATAATAAGCATACTTTATTATACAGGAGAGGTAAATGTGAAGGAACCAGGTCAAGCTTCATCTCAATGGGTAAAGGGAGCAATATATTTATCTTTAGCTGCCTTATTTGTAAAAGCATTGAGTGCTTTATATAAAATACCATATCAAAACCTTACGGGAGATGTGGGGTATTATGTTTACCAACAAGTTTATCCTATTTATGGTGTCGCATTTGTTTTAGGTACATACGGATTCCCCTTAGTCATATCGAAAATGCTTGTAGACGCATTAAGAGAAACAAAGGAGAAACAATCTCATCTGCTTCTTTTTCTTTTTTTCAGTATTTTTCTATTAAATGCTATTATAGGGACTATCCTTATTTTGTTTGCAGGGTCTATTGCCCAGCTAATGGGAGATAGTGAATTAACTTTAGCCATTCGTTGGTTAGGGGCTCCTTTTTTTATTATTGCCTTTCTATCGGTTGGTAGAGGTTACTTTCAAAGTAGAGGGAATATGGCTCCAACAGCGGTTTCACAGGTTATGGAGCAAACAATTCGTGTTGCTGCCATTTTAATAGTGGCTATTTGGACGATGCGAGCGGGTAATAATCCATATTTAGCAGGAACCTCCGCTGGAATTGGCTCCCTTATAGGTGGAATTACTGGGGTAATCGTAATGATTTATTTTTTGAAAAGGGACAAACGGTTTAGTGAAGTTATCCATTGGCCAAGCTCTGAAATATCCATTAATTGGGTGCGACAACTAAAAACATTGATTGTATCAAGCTTCCTTGTTTCCGTAAGTGCGATGGCCCTTATTATTTTTCAATTAATAGACTCCTTTACTGTCTATCGACAGTTGGTTTTTTCAGGTTGGGAAGTGGAAATTGCAGCTGCTTTAAAAGGAATTTATGACCGTGGGTGGCCGATGGTACAATTAGGGGCGGTAGTCACAACTGTTTTCTCTTACGGAATGCTCCCTTATATTACACAGGCATTTAATCAAAGGAATACAGAAAGGCTTCAGAGGTACGTAACTCAATCCGTGAAGGTATGTATTGTATTTGGAGGGGCAGCAAGCCTAGGTTTAATGGTTATTTTACCAAACCTTAACCCAATGCTTTTTACAGATAAACAGGGAACTGAAGCACTTCAGATACTATCCTTGACTGTTTTTTTTGGAGCTCTTTTTATGACTATAGCAGCATTGTTTCATGCTGTAGGAAAAGCTATTATTGCAGCTAAAATTCTAATGGCAGGTCTTTTACTTAAAATTCTAGGAAATAGTATAGCTATACCTTTTTTGGGAATTGAAGGAGCAGCTATTTCTACCGTTATAAGCTTTGTTTTTTTAGCTTACTTATCCTATTATTTTTTAAAGAGAGAGTCTTTTATAGAAAAATTAGGGAAGTCATTTTGGCTCAAGTGGGCCATTTCTCTACTTGGGATGGCGTTAGTCGTCTGGCTGTATCAAAAGGGAACAATGGTTATAATGCAATTATTTTGGTTAGATCGACTTTATCATTGTTTTGTTGCGATAAGTTCTGCTTTGCTAGGGGCTATGAGTTATCTTTTATTTTTATGGAAATGGAAAGTCTTTACCCGTGAGGAATGGGAGAGTCTACCAAAGATTTCTAAATTTTTTCCTTATGGCAGCAAAAAATGAAAGGGAGTGAAGAATGATGAAAAGGGATATAACGGTTATTGGTCTAGGGGCGGGAGATTTAGAGCAATTGCCCTTAGGAATATATAAAATGTTAAAGGGAACAGATAAAATTTTTACGAGAACAGAGGAACACCCGGTAATTCATGAGTTGAAAGGGGAAGGGGTAGCGTTTATTGGTTTTGATTCCATCTACGAGGCCCATGATCAATTTGCCGAAGTGTATGAAGACATCTGCAGCAAACTCCTATTAGAGGCGGAGAAGGGCCATGTATATTATGCAGTTCCAGGTCATCCCCTTGTGGCAGAATCAACGGTTCAGCTTCTTTTAGAAAAGCAAAGGAAAGAGGAAATAAATTTACATATTATTGGGGGGCAAAGTTTCCTGGACCCAATGTTTACAGCCCTTCACATAGATCCTATTGATGGATTTCAATTATTAGATGGGACGAGTTTACAACGGGATGCCATTGAAATAAGGCACCATGTTATTATTGCTCAAGTGTATGATAGCTTTATCGCTTCTGAAGTGAAATTAACTTTAATGGAGAAGCTCCCAGACGATTATGAGGTGAAGGTAGTAACAGCTGCTGGAAGTAAAGAAGAATCGGTTGTAATAGTCCCGTTGTATGAATTGGACCGAGTAGCTTCGTTAAGTAATTTAACGGCGGTGTATGTTCCCCCTGTGACCGAAGAAAGGTTATTATACCGTGAATTCGCTAAATTACGTCAAGTTATTGCTAAGCTTCGAGGTCCTAACGGATGTCCTTGGGATAAGGAACAGACTCATGAGTCGTTAAAAAAATATTTAGTAGAGGAAGCCTATGAGGTCTTGGATGCCATTGATGATGGTGATGAGGAAAATTTAGCAGAAGAGTTAGGGGACGTTTTGTTACAAGTACTCCTTCATGCACAAATTGGAGAAGACGAAGGCATGTTCCAAATTGAGGATGTTATCGAAGCTTTGACTGAAAAAATGATTCGGCGTCACCCCCATGTTTTTGACAATGCAATTGCCAGTGATGCTGATAAAGTGGTTACCCAATGGGAGGCAATTAAAAAGCAAGAAAAAGGGAGTGAAAATGAATTTCACTCCATTCTTGAAAGTATTCCATCTGCACTACCGAGTTTATTACAGGCATATAAAATTCAAAAGAAGGCAGCAAAGGTTGGATTTGACTGGAATGAAGAAGCACCTATGTGGATGAAGCTTCAAGAAGAAATTTCTGAATGGATTCAAGAGATAAAAGAAGGTAATGAGGAAGAAGCGGCGAAGGAATTAGGAGACATATTATTTGTCATCGTAAATCTTGCTAGATTTCATGGTATTGACCCAGAAGAAGCTTTAAGACAAACGAATCGTAAATTTATCCGTCGCTTTTATTACATTGAGAAAAGCATTCATGGACAAGGAAAGAAACTAGAGGAACAGTCACTAGAAGATCTAGACGCCCTCTGGAATGAAGCGAAGGGGCAGGAATAGAGAGGAGAAAAAAGGAATGAGATTAGATAAATTTTTAAAGGTTTCCCGCATTATTAAGAGGCGGACAATGGCAAAAGAGGTTGCTGAACAGGGAAGAGTTCAAATTAATGGACAAACGGCAAAAGCAGGAGCCAATGTAAAGGTTGGAGACGAAGTGGCCATTCAGTTTGGACAGAAGCATGTAACCTTTCGCATCAATCGGTTGGAAGACTCCATAAGAAAAGAAGAGGCAGAAACGATGTACACCATCGTAAAAGAAGAAAGAATCAAAGAAGAAGGAATATTAGACTAACACTGCAGCTTTTGTATCTTAAAGGCTGATTTAAAAGATTTTTATTTTTAGGAGAAAATATATTTTTACTTGGTTACGCTTCAGGCGGACCAATTACGCCTAAAGGCAGCCCACGTCCTATGGGCAACGGCGTAATGTCACTGTCCTGGTTCCGCGGGCAACGCTTCAGCTTCCTCGGGCCATGACTCTTCCTCTGCTAGTATCGCTCCTGTGCTGGAGTCGTCGCCTTCCGCTTCACCAAGCTCTATAAAAAGAAATCTAGTATACGAAAAGATCCTTTTAAAAAACATTTTTTAAAGGCTTGTTCTATTCTAATTTCCCTGATCATACATATGTAGCAAAGTGTTTTGAGGAGGGAAAGGTGAATGGAACATTCATATGGCTATACAGCAGGTGGACAAGGTAGAAAAACAATGGATCACTCCATAACAATGCGGGGGAGAAAAACACTAGACATTACAGGTGTTAAACAGGTGGAAAGCTTTGATAATGAAGAATTTTTACTAGAGACCGTAATGGGGTTCTTATCAATTCGCGGCCAGCATTTACAAATGAAAAATTTAGATGTAGATGAAGGAAATGTTTCAATTCAGGGACGAATTGATGATCTCGTCTACTTAGATGAACAGCATACCGGAAAGTCTAAAGGCTTGTTCGGGAAGTTATTCAAGTGACATTAGAAGTACAATTTCTATCTATGCTGGCAAGCGTTGGTACAGGCTTGTGGTTTGGGGCTTCCTTCGATACGTATAAGCGTTTTGTTGGAGGTTCCAAGCGTTTTCGTTGGACACTGTTAATCAATGATATACTATTTTGGCTGTTACAAGCACTTGTTTTTTTCTATGTGCTTTTTCAGGTGAATCAAGGGGAAATAAGGTTTTATTTATTTCTAGCTCTAATACTAGGTTATTCTATATACCGGGCATTGCTTGAAAGAATATATTTAAAAATACTAAATTGGGTTATCCGTTTTGTGAAACAAACGATTCACATTCTTGTTCAAACAACAAAAGTACTAATTATTAATCCGATAAAATGGTTATTGAAAGTAACTGTTGCGTTGAGTATGATAGTATTAACCACAATTTGGAGAATTCTTCATATTCTTTTGCAGGTATTATTGTTTCCATTCCGTTGGCTCATTCAAAAGTTCGTACAAGCTTTTGGTAATCCATTAGACCGAGTAGTAGCTAAACTCGTAAACTGGAAAAGGAAAATAATAAATTTATGGAACAAAGTAAGAAATAAATTTAGGTGAGACGAGGTGAAATCAATGTCCAATAACCCAAAAGCTAATATTAGACGTTTGACTTCTGAATATATGGAAAAGCATTCTATCCTTCAAGAACAAAACTTAAGAAGAAAAAAAGGGTTGATAAGAAGGCTCACTGTCTATGGAGTGCTTATGGTTATTTTCATTGCTTTTATCGGAAACACCTTATATAACCAACAGCAAACAATACAAGAACAAGAGAAACAAAAGAAAGTTTTGGAAGAAGAATTGTTAGTTTTACAAAATACAGAATTGGATTTAAGGGAAGAAATTCAACTATTACATGATCCGGAATACATTGCTGAAATCGCTAGAAGAGACTTCTATTTAACAAAACCTGGTGAAACATTATTTCAATTGCCTCGCTCTTCTACTTCTACTGATTGACATGAGTATTTTAATCTCGGTATAATAGTATAAAATGAATTTTTTTTAAGACATTTAAGGAGGAGCATTTTTTACATGTCCATTGAAGTAGGCAGCAAGTTGCAAGGTAAAGTTACCGGTATAACAAATTTCGGAGCTTTTGTTGAATTGCCCGGCGGTTCGACTGGCTTAGTACACATCAGTGAAGTAGCTGATAACTACGTTAAAGACATTAACGAGTTTTTAACAGTAGGAGATGAAGTTGAAGTCAAAGTATTAAACGTAGAGTCAGATGGGAAAATTGGATTATCTATCCGTAAGGCGAAGGAAGCACCTCCTCAGGAACGTGAGCAACGACGCCCTCAAAAAAGAAGTCCACGTAACCAAGGTAATAATCGACGTGAGCAACTTTCTTTCGAAGACAAAATGAACCGTTTCTTGAAGGATAGTGAAGAACGTTTGGCTTCTTTAAAACGCAACACAGAATCTAAGCGTGGAGGTCGAAACACCAAAAGGGGATAATCTTGCTGCTAGTGATATGATATAAAATTCACAACAACACTTGTCTTGATAGGCAAGTGTTTTTTGTAGTGAAAAAGCCCCTGTACAAATAAAAATTTGCACTATGGGGTATGAAAATACAAGTTTTTATTGCAGTTGGTGTGAGCGGTAGCCCACGAGAAGTCGACTGTATCTTCCTCTACAAGCTTATGCTTAGTAGCCTATGCGTCGAGACAACTCGAAGCTTAGTCAAGTGGCATCACGCGTGATGGCTCTCTGATGTAAACGCTCGTTCCTGCGGGAACAGCGAGCCAGGCAAGACCCCACATGGCATAAGAAGGGCACTGAAAAAGTTATATATTTTTCACTGAGAAAATAGCAATCGCTCCGCGCGTTGCACGCCTGCTATGAAAAAACCACTCATAGCAGGCTTTAAAAATCTTGCAACGGCTTGCGGTTCGCCCGCGGAAAGGGAGCGACCGTAGCGAATGACAACCAGATTCAGATTTACAAGATAGCTCTTTTTAAAAATATTCAATAAATCGTGCGAGGATGTTCGTCATTTTCATTCAATATGCGTTTATTTGTCAAAGTTTCTTATTTACATAGGAAAAGCCAGGGAAATCCTGCTATATCAGTCTTAATAGGGTATTTGTGTCCAATTTATGGATAATTATATTAAGTATTAAATACAGAAAAGCTTACACATCCTATGTAGTTTCGGCCACTACTTGGACGTTTAAAGGAGATTATCGTCGAAGACTTTTTTTGATTAGACAAGGACTTTTGACAAATTCTGAATTACATTCATGTTTATAATGTTACCACGATAAGGAATAGGGTGGTGTATGGAATGTTACATCGATTATCATTAAAAGCAATTGGTGGACAAGCAGCTGAATGGATGAATGAGCCAGCTTCAATGGTAAAAGAAACAGCCGTAACACGATCAACTGTAACAACTCAATCGTTCAAAACCACGTTGATCATACTTATACTAGGATTCTTATTAGGAAGGTCCGTTATACTTTTTGAATTAGTTCCTTTTGTAATCCCGTTCTTAGCAGTTATATGTAAATGGAGGCGAAGCTATACCTTAGCTGCAGGATTAGCTTTAATTGCAGGTTCAGCAACTGTCTCCTTTGTCTTTGCAGGATTCACTGTTGTGGCAATTTTATTTTACTTGTTGTTTCAGGGCATTAGTAACACATTTTTCGAGCAGCAACGGTTTATTCCAATTGTTGTTCTAGCATCGGTAACGGTTGCTAGGTTCTTAGGATTACTAGTTACGGAAGGGTATTCCATTTATCATTTACTCACTGCAGCTATTGAGGGTGGACTAGCTATGATTGTCACGATGATCTTTTTTCAAAGTGTCCCTCTAATATTAGAAAAAAAGAAAAAATTAACGTTGAAAAGTGAGGAAATAATTTGTTTAGTCATTTTGTTAGCTTCCCTTATGACTGGAACGGTTGGGTGGCTGATTTTTCAACTATCCGTTGAGCAAATAGTTGCGAGATATGTTGTTCTCATTTTCGCTTTTGTTGGAGGGGCTGCCATTGGTTCCACTGTAGGTGTAGTTACGGGACTCATACTCAGCCTAGCAAATGTGGCTAACCTTTTTTATATGAGTCTACTAGCATTTTCTGGTTTACTAGGTGGACTCTTAAAAGAAGGAAAGAAAATTTCTGTAGCACTAGGGTTAATTATTGCCACTTTACTTATGGGAATGTATGCAGATAATCAAGTACCAATGCAGTATTCTTTATACGAGAGTCTTGTGGCTATAGCTTTATTTATGATAACGCCAAAAAAGTGGACGTCAGAGCTTTCTAAATTCATACCTGGAACTATGGAACATTCTCAGGAACAGCAGCAATATTTACGGAAAATAAGAGATGTAACTGCCGGTAAGGTTGAGCAGTTCTCTAATTTATTTCTAAGTCTTTCAAAAAGCTTTTCACTATTAGAAACGGGCGGAGAAAAATCAAATAGAGAAAGGGAAGTAGATTTGTTTTTAAGCAGGGTCACAGAACAAACTTGTCAAACATGTATGAAAAAACACCATTGTTGGACAAAGAAGTTTGATGAGACCTATGGACTTATGGAGCAGTTAATGGATGAGTATGAGGAAGAGGGGGAAATAAAAAATCGCCAGTTAATAGCTAATTGGCGGCAGCATTGTGTTATTGATGAACGGGTTATTTCTATCATGAAGAAGGAACTAAACCAGCATTATGCCAGCATGCAATTAAAGCAACAACTTATAGAAAGCAGACGCCTCGTTGCAGACCAGTTAAAAGGAGTTTCTAAGGTAATGGAGGATTTTGCAAAGGATATTCAACGGGAAAAAAAGGCCCATGAGAAACAAGAGTCGGAAATAATGGACGCCATTCAAAATGCTGGTATAGACGTGGACAATGTGGATGTTTATAGTTTAGAAACGGGAAGTGTGGATATTGAAATAACTTTACCAAGTAATGATTACAACGAAGGAGAAAAAATTGTTGCTCCATTGCTTTCAGATATTTTAAACGAAACCGTCATTGTAAAACATGTGGAACCTTCTTCTTTAACAGGATCAGAATCGCGAATTACCTTAGGATCTACAAAAGCTTTTGTAGTGAGGGAAGGTGTTGCCCATGCAGCGAAAGGAGGCAGACTTGTATCTGGAGATAGTTATTCCACCATGGAATTAGGTGCTGGAAAATATGCCATTGCTATCAGCGATGGGATGGGGAATGGTACAAGGGCACATATAGAAAGTCAAGAAACAATAGGGCTGTTAAAAAATATTCTCCGATCAGGAATTGAAGAGACAGTTGCTATTAAATCGATAAATTCTATCCTTTCCCTGAGATCAGAGGATGAAGTGTTCTCCACACTGGATTTAGCTATGATTGATTTACAGGACGGGTTGGTGAAGTTTTTAAAGGTTGGTTCTATACCAAGCTATGTGAAAAGGGGCGATAAGGTAAAGGCAGTAGAGGCAGGAAATCTTCCAATTGGAATTATACAAGAGATGGATGTGGACGTGGTGACAGAGGCATTAAAGGCGGGAGATCTACTTATCATGATGAGTGATGGAATCTATGAAGCTCCTACTGTTGCAGAAAATAAAGATGTTTGGTTAAAAAGAGTTATAAAAGAGATTGAAACAGAAGACCCGCAAGAAATTGCTGACATCCTGATGGAGCGGGTAATAAGGGAGAGTGGAAATGAAATTCATGATGATATGACAGTTATTGTTGCAAAATTAGATCATCATCTACCAAAATGGGCAACCATTTCCATACCATATGAGAAAAGGGCATAGAGTTTTAAATACTCTATATCCAAATGAAATTCGCACCATGGAAAATGAGAATTTTAGTCTGCATTGGAATGAGCGAAGGTCCACGACACTCCTGCGGAAGAATGAGCAAGCCAAGACCACACAGGGCGAAGCCCGTGGGGGCTTGACAGGTCGTCCGCGGAAAGGGAGTGGACCGTAGCGAATGACAACCAGATTCGAATTTTCAGGGTAGACTAGATTTAGGAGCTTTCCCTTTTCTATGTATACTTTCTCTCAATCTTGTAAATGCTGATAACATTACAAGAATTGGAGGGGAAAGGTAATGAGTAAAGGGACACTTCGTCAAATTCTACTGCTAACAGATGGTTGTTCAAATTCAGGTGAGGATCCTGTTGCTATTGCAGCTTTAGCAAAAGAAGAGGGTATGACAGTTAATGTTATTGGTATTGTAGATAATGGTGATTTGGGTGAACAAGGGATTTCGGAAGTGGAATCTATTGCAAGTGCAGGTGGTGGAATTAGTCAAATAGTTTATGCTAAACAATTATCCCAAACAGTACAAATGGTAACGAGAAAAGCAATGACTCAAACAATCCAAGGAGTAGTAAATAAAGAGATTTCACAAATTCTAGGAGAAGGAAAGGAACTGGAGGATTTAGAACCTGAAAAAAGAGGACAATTAATGGAAGTGGTGGATGAGCTTGGGGAAACAATGGACTTGGACTTACTTATTTTAGTAGATACAAGTGCTAGTATGAAAAACAAACTCCCTATGGTTCAAGAGGCTCTAATAGATTTATCTGTTAGTTTACGCTCAAGAACAGGAAATAATAATTTTGCCCTATATTCCTTCCCTGGAAAACGAAAAGATGTAGACAAACTCATACAATGGACACCTCAATTTGATTCTCTGTCTGGTGCATTTAAGAAAATGACTATATCCGGTATTACTCCAACAGGACCTGCATTGCAGGAAGCAATCCGCCTAGTTCGTAAACGGATGAAGAAGAGAGGATCAGATTCAGATGAGAGATTCGATCTCGAAGAAGCAGGAATGTAAGCTTCTCCCTAATCAACGAATCGTTGGTAGATGGCAGAGAAATTCGTATCGAATTATACGTGAACTAGGCTATGGAGCAACCGGTACGGTTTATTTAGCTGAAGGTAGAGGTGAATTGGTAGCTTTAAAAATAGCCAGTGATTCCATGTCAATAACATCAGAGGTAAATGTATTCCGTCAATTTTCCAAGGTCCAAGGGCCAAGCCTTGGGCCTTCTTTTTATGAAGCAGACGATTATGTTTCTGCTGGCGGGGTATATCCCTTTTATGTAATGGAGTATATTAATGGACAGCCTTTCCTCCCTTTTTTACGTCAGCGAGGTGCTGAATGGACTGGAATATTAATTGTGCAACTTCTAAAGGATTTACATCAGCTTCACAAAGCGGGCTGGGTATTTGGTGATTTAAAACCGGAGAATTTACTAGTAACAGAGAATCCGAATTGTGTAAGGTGGTTGGACGTTGGTGGTATGACAATACAAGGGAGGGCTATAAAAGAGTATACGGAGTTTTTTGATAGGGGCTATTGGGGACTGGGAAACCGTAAAGCAGAACCAAGCTATGACCTTTTTTCTGTATCTATGTTGTTTATGAATCGAGGTTACCCATCCCGTTTTGAAAAAACGCAAGAAAAATCTTTCACAAGATTAATGACAAAGTTCCGACAAAAGGACGTGATACGACCCTTTGAACCTGTTTTTCGCCGTGGAATTGAGGGGAAATATAAGGATGCACTGGATATGCGCAGCGATTTAATTCAACTCCTTCATGGAACGACCTTTACTCCAAAAGTAAGTATATCAGTAAAACCAAAAACAAACATCACTAGAAGAGAACAGAAAAAGATAAAACAGCAACAACCTTCCAACCCGAAAAAGAGACGTTCGTTAGGAGTCCTTGAATCTATGCTAGTTGCCTCTTTCATTCTAGTTGTATATATTCTATACTTATTTGGACAAACGATGTAAACCTACGCTTTTGTCAATAGGGGGGAAGCTAATGTCGTATAAGGCAGATGATATAATGGATGTCTGCTTGCTTGCTGGTGAGATCATGCTTAAATACGGAGCAGAAACGTACCGGGTAGAGGAAACATTAGAAAGGATGGCTAGAGCAGCCTCATTTTCAAATGTACATTGCTTTGCAACGACAACAGGGATTTTCTTGTCCTTTGAGGAAAAAAAAGAAAAAGAAGACTTAATGCAAATGGTGCGTATTGATGACAGAATGCAAGATTTAAACAAGGTCACAGAGGTAAATCAAGTATCAAGGGAATTTGTCTCAGGAATTATTTCTGTCAATGATGCACGTGAAAAGCTGGAACAAATTGCAAAAGCCCCTATGCAGTATCCATTGTGGCTTATTCATTTAGCCGCTGGAGTGGCTGGAAGTGGCTTCTCCTATTTATTTGGTGGAGGCTGGTTCGACTTAATTCCGGCTTTTCTGGCTGCAATGGTTTCAAGCCTTGTAGTGGTAGAATTTGAGCGGTACTTAAAAGTAAGATTTGCCGCGGAATTTACTGCGGCCTTTTGCGGTGGAACAACCGCTATTCTACTTGTATTTATAGGATTGGGGAATAGTTTGGACCAAATAATAATCGGATCATTGATGCCCCTCGTACCAGGTGTTCCACTAACAAACGCAGTAAGGGATCTTATGTCAGGGGATCTTCTAGCGGGAGTTTCTCGAGGTGCAGAGGCACTACTCACCTCGTTAGCCATTGCAAGTGGAATAGCCTTAACTATTTCTATTTTCGTCTGAAAGGGGCGTTACCATCAATGGAAGTTATTGCGCAATTATTAATAACCTTTATAGCAACAGTTGCCTTTGGGATTATTTTTAGTGTTCCAAAACGTGCCCTTCTTATTGGAGGAGCTATAGGAATGGTTACCTGGGGAGTACTCCAAGGGGGACTTTATTTCGGAGCGTCTTCTGTTTTTTCCACAGCAGTGGCATCCCTTACAGCAGCTGCAGCTGCTCATTTTTTAGCAAGAAGGATTCGTATACCAGTAACCACACTAGCCATACCAGGAATATTACCCTTAGTTCCAGGTAGCCGAGCCTATTTCACGATGCTTTCTTTTGTGGAAGGTGATTATTTAAGGGGGTTGGAATTTGGGGTGGAGACAATGCTGCGGGCTGGAGCTATTGCAGCAGGACTAGTTTTTGCATTGGCTATTTTTTCTTACGGGAAAGGAATTGGACATCGATATGAACCAAATCGTTAGTGAGTTTATGAAAAAACATCAACTTGTAGACGAAAATGATCATATTGTAGTAGCTGTTTCCGGCGGGCCTGATAGTATGGCGCTGCTTCATTATTTAAATCATCAGAGGAACTGGAAACTAAAGTTATCTGTTGCCCATGTGGAACATGGTTTAAGGGGGGAAACCTCTTTAAAGGACCTTCAGTTTGTTCAATCCTTTTGTAAAGATCACAACATCCCTTTTTATTACCATCAACCAGATGTGAAGAGGGTAAAGGAAGAAAGGGGTATCTCCTCCCAGGAGGCAGCAAGAATCTGCAGATATACATGGTTTGAGAAATTAATGGATGATATAGGAGCAAATAGTCTGGCCCTTGCTCATCATGGGGACGACCAAATAGAAACGATGTTAATGAAGCAGGTCCGTGGAGGGGTAACGTCACTTCAAGGTATCCCAGTTCAAAGGCCATTCGGAAAAGGAAAGCTTATTCGACCGTTTCTTTGTTTAGAGAAGAGCAATATACTTCAATATTGTAAGGAAAAAAGTGTAGGCTACCGTGTGGATGAAACAAATGAAACCGATACATATCAAAGAAATAGATTTAGAAAATATATTTTGCCATTTTTAAAGGAAGAAAATCCACAGGTTCACCAAACATTTCAAAGGCACAGCGAGTGGACTAGAGATGAGAACCATTATCTTCAATCTCAAGCTCAAAAAGAAGTTGAAAAAGCTGCCATTGTAATGGAGGAAGATAAAGTTTCCCTATCAATGAAAAAATTTCTTGCAATACCAATCCCTTTACAAAGACGAGGAGTTCATCTAATATTAAACTATCTTTCTCTGGACGTAGGACGTCATATAACCGTCCGTCATATAGAGGATATTTTGATCTTAATGAACAAGGATTTATCTTCAGGAGAACTTCACTTACCCCAAGGTATAATTGTAAGAAAATCCTATGATAAGTGCCTTTTCTTGTCAAAAGAACAGGAAGAAGAAACCTTTTCCATCATAGAGATTCCATTTTCGGGCATTGTTCCATTAAAAAAGGGTAAAATAATTTCAAGTGTTCACAAGAAAAGTGAAGAGCTAAAAAGAGAAGGATCTATTTTTTTAGGAGATTTGAAAAAGCTTTCCACACCATTGTATATTCGTCCACGGCGACAAGGAGACAGGATTTTTCCTTTAGGACTTAGAGGTTCTAAGAAGATTAAGGACATTTTTATTGATGAAAAAATTCCTGTTGATGAAAGGGATCAATGGCCCATAGTTACAGACAATGACGGTCGAATATTGTGGATACCTTCTTTAAAAAGGTCTAATATTGCCTTAATTGATGAATTTACAGAAAACATATTAATGCTTGTTTTTAAAAAAGATGGTGAATAAGCCATCGTCAATACATAAGATTGCTAAAAGATAGTTTTTATTACATAGGAGGGTCTGCGATACGCCATGAGAGACGACATTAAGGAAGTGTTGATATCCGAAGAAGAAATTCAACAAAAAATTAGTGAATTGGGAAAGCAGTTAACGGAAGAATATGAAGGGAAGTTCCCTCTAGTAGTTGGAATTTTAAAGGGTTCCCTCCCATTTATGGGTGATTTAATACAGCGTATAGATACGCATATTGAATTAGACTTGATGGATGTTTCCAGCTATGGGAATGATACCGTTTCCTCTGGAGAAGTTAAAATTGTAAAGGATTTAAATACTTCTGTTGAAGGAAGAGATGTACTCATTTTAGAAGATATCATTGATAGTGGCTTAACTTTAAGCTATTTGGTGAAGTTATTTCAATACAGAAAAGCCAAATCTGTAAAAGTAGTTACCCTTTTAGACAAGCCCGATGGCAGGAAAGTAGACTTAGTTCCAGACCTAGCTGGATTTATCGTTCCGGATGAATTTGTCGTGGGATACGGTCTCGATTTTGCAGAACGATATCGAAACCTTCCTTATATCGGAATTCTGAAGCCAGAGGTATATCAAAGCTAAATTAGTTGTGATGAAAGAACTATTTATGATACTATAATCAAGTGTATTTGACCGTGGGAGGAGGTAAAGAATGAATCGAATTTTTCGTAATACGATATTCTATCTTTTAATTTTCTTAGTAATTGTGGGGATTGTAAGTGTGTTTCAAAACCCGCAAGAAGACTCTGAGGAAATTTCTTTCAATACATTTCAAGAATATTTAGCAGAAGGAACTATTACATCTTTATCCATACAGCCTAGACTAGACGTCTATACTGTTACAGGTGAGTTAGATGAAACAGCCGGGGCTGACTTTGACTATTTTATTGTAAACGTACCAGATGTTCAATCAGTACTGGAGGAAATAATAGCAGCTAATCAAGCTGATTTAATGTTTGAGCCAGCAGACCAACCGAGCGGATGGGTGAATTTCTTTACCGCTATCATACCGTTTGTGATTATCTTTATTCTATTCTTTTTCTTATTAAGCCAGGCCCAAGGCGGTGGAAGCCGTGTAATGAACTTTGGTAAAAGTAAGGCTAAGCTCGTAAGTGAGGATAAGAAGAAAGCACGCTTTAAGGATGTAGCTGGTGCAGACGAGGAAAAGCAGGAACTTGTAGAAGTTGTTGATTTCTTAAAGGATCCACGTAAGTTCTCGCAAATAGGTGCTCGTATTCCGAAAGGAGTACTTTTAGTAGGACCTCCTGGTACAGGTAAAACATTACTCGCCCGTGCCGTTGCAGGTGAAGCAGGAGTACCGTTCTTCTCCATCAGTGGTTCGGACTTCGTAGAAATGTTTGTGGGTGTCGGTGCATCCCGTGTGCGTGATTTGTTTGAAAATGCAAAGAAAAATGCACCTTGTATTATCTTTATTGATGAGATTGATGCCGTAGGTCGTCGCCGCGGTGCTGGTCTTGGAGGCGGGCATGACGAGCGTGAGCAGACATTAAACCAATTACTAGTTGAAATGGACGGTTTTGGAGTAAATGAAGGTATTATCCTTATTGCAGCTACAAACCGCGCGGATATACTTGACCCTGCATTACTGCGTCCAGGTCGTTTTGACCGTCAGATCATGGTTGGACGTCCAGATGTTAAAGGACGTGAGGAAGTACTTAAAGTACACGCAGCAAATAAACCATTATCTGATGATGTAGATTTAAAAACAATTGCACAAAGAACACCAGGATTCTCCGGTGCTGAGTTAGAAAATTTACTTAATGAAGCAGCATTAGTTTCTGCTAGAAGTAATAAAGAGAAGATTGATATGGAAGCAATTGAAGAGGCCATTGACCGTGTCATTGCTGGTCCTTCAAAGAAAAGCCGTGTTATTTCCGAAAAAGAGAAAAACATTGTGGCATATCATGAAGCGGGTCATACGGTTGTAGGTGTGAAGTTAGAGAGTGCAGATTTAGTCCATAAGGTAACTATTGTCCCTCGCGGTCAAGCAGGTGGTTATGCGATGATGCTTCCAAAAGAAGACCGTTATTTCATGACAAAACCAGAGCTACTTGATAAAATTGTCGGACTCCTTGGTGGACGTGTGGCGGAAGATATTATATTTGGGGAAGTAAGTACTGGTGCCCATAATGATTTCCAGCGTGCCACAGGTATTGCCCGAAAAATGGTAATGGAGTTTGGTATGAGCGATAAGCTTGGACCAGTTCAATTTGGTAATACGCAAGGGGAAGTATTCCTCGGACGTGATATTAATAATGAACAAAATTACAGTGATGCCATTGCTCATGAAATTGATCTTGAAGTTCAACGAATATTAAAAGAGTGTTACGATCGCTGTAAACGTATTTTGAAAGAGAATATTGACAGTCTTAGATTAGTTGCTGAAACATTATTAGAGCATGAAACATTGGATGCGCAGCAAATTAATTCTTTAATTGAGGAAGGGAAGTTGCCAGATAATCATCACATGTCAAGAAAGATGAATGGTGAATCATCTGATGATGTAACTGTTAATATTAAACGTAAGGAAGATGAGCAAGATAGAGATGAATCATCTTTATCATGGGAAGAAAGAAATGCTGATTACAAAAAAGAAAAAGACGATAAAAATGACTAAGAAAGCAGGGTGTCTATTTATAGACACCCTCTTTTTACAGAGTTAATATTTAAGTAAGGTTTCCTTTGACGATATGAGCATGGAAAAGGAGGTATGATAGATGATATTTACCTTAGATGTTGGGAATACAAATATTGCTTTAGGGGTATATGAGGAAAGTGAATTAAAGTATAATTGGCGAATCGGTACAGATGCCTCAAAAACGGAGGATCAGTACGCTATGCTTATTAAAGACCTATTTCAACATGAAAGGCTAAATATAAAAAATGTTGAAGGTATTATTATTTCATCCGTAGTCCCACAAATTATGTATGCCTTAGAGCAAATGTGTAAAAAGTATTTTAACATTTCCCCAATGATAATCGGGCCTGGTATAAAAACAGGCTTAAATATAAAATATGATAACCCTCGAGAGGTTGGAGCAGATAGAATTGTTAATGCTGTTGCGGGAATACATCTGTATGGATGTCCGTTAATCATTGTTGATTTCGGTACAGCTACAACTTATTGTTATATTAACGAGGAGAAACAATATATAGGTGGTGCTATTGCACCAGGGATCGGCATTTCTACAGAAGCTTTATATAATCGAGCATCAAAGCTGCCTCGCATAGAAATCGTAAAGACAAAAAATGTTATAGGAAAAAATACAATCCATGCTATGCAATCGGGTATTTTATATGGCTATGTGGGACAAGTTGAAGGTATTGTAAAACGGATAAAGCAGCAAGCTAAAGCGGACCCTACTGTAATTGCAACTGGAGGATTAGCATCATTAATTGCCAACGAATCCGAGGTTATTGACATAGTAGACCCATTTTTAACCCTAAAAGGCTTGCAAATGATTTATGAAAAAAACAAAGCTCATTAAGCCTTATTAAAAGTATTAAAAATAGAGGAGTGTTATTCTTTGTCAGACTATTTAGTGAAAGCATTAGGTTATGAAGGAACGGTACGTGCCTATGCTATCCGTTCTTCAGGAATGGTACAGGAGGCAGCACGTAGACACGGTTCATCAAGAACAGTAACAGCAGCCCTTGGAAGAGCACTATCAGCTGGTACGATGATGGGGGCCATGCTAAAGGGGGATGAAAAGATAACCATAAAAATAGAAGGTAATGGTCCAGCCAGCCCCATTATAATCGATGCTAATGCAAAGGGAGAAGCTAGAGGTTATGTATCCAATCCAAAGGTTGATCCTGAGAGAAAGGCATCTGGTAAATTAAATGTTTCAGCAGCTGTTGGGGAGAAAGGATCCCTATCTGTGGTAAAGGATCTAGGGTTGAAAGAGAATTTCACAGGAAGTGTTCCCTTAGTATCTGGTGAATTAGCAGAAGATTTTACTTATTATTTTGCAACTTCTGAGCAAACACCCTCATCCGTTGCTTTAGGGGTAATTATCGATAAGGGGGAAGTGGTAGCTTCCGCAGGAGGATTTATATTGCAGATGATGCCAGGGGTAACAGACGAGACCATTGATGCAATAGAAAAAATATTAAAGGATATTCCCCCAATTTCTACATTAATTCGGGAGGGCTTAACGCCAGAAGAGGTACTTTACCGACTACTCGGTAAAGAAAACGTACAAATTCTTGATACTATGGAAGTTGCATTTAAATGCCGCTGCTCCAAAGAGCGTATTGCTCAAGCCATAATAGGATTAGGGGTAAAGGAAATAAAAGTAATGATTGAAGAAGATGCAGGGGCAGAAACTCACTGTAACTTTTGCAATGAAAGGTATATTTTTACGAAAGAAGAGTTAGAAGATTTGTTGAAAAGTACAGATAAAGAGTAAGCGTTGTGCAAGGAATGATTCATGTAAGGTGGGGTCAACTTGAAGAACAAAAAAAGAATGGCTATCGGTAAAGATTATCCGTTAGGAGACATGACATCCGATTGGTTTCAAACATATACGAAGTTAGTTGAAAAGGAAGAATACCACGTATTGTTAGAAAGCGGACGAGGAGGACGTTATTCCATAATAGGTATATCCCCTTGGGCAATCATAACTGGAAAAAATGAATTACTCACTATTGAAACAGAAGAAGGAGTAGAAACAGTTAAAGGTTCTTTATTGAACTCGCTTCGAAGCTGGCTAATAAGAAATAATGTAGAGGTAAATAAAAACTTACCTGATTTTCAGGGTGGTATTATCGGTCAGTTTAGCTACGATATTGTCAGGGAAATAGAAAGACTGCCAGCAATAGCTAAGGATGACTTAAATACAGAGGATCTGCTCTTTTTTGCATTTAACGATGTAGTTGTTATTGATCACACGAAAAGTACAATTTGGTTCATTACTATTGTTGAAGAAGGAATGGAACAGATAGGTAGTAAACAGCTTGAGGTAATGGAGTCAAAGTGGAAGGAAGCTTCTAATACCTCCATAGAACCTTGGTACAAGCAGTGCTATGTTGAAGAAAAGCCAGAATTTATGGAACGATCCTTTACAGAAGAAGCTTTTATGAAAGCAGTTAGGAAAACACAAGATTACATTAGTGCAGGAGATGTCTTTCAAGTAAACTTATCCGTTAGAGAGACAAGAAACATGGAAACCCATCCTTTACACATATACTCCTGTTTAAGAAAAATAAATCCTTCACCGTATATGGGCTATTTTCATACACCGAAACTGCAGTTTATCGGAGCATCTCCGGAGCTGTTAGTTAAAGTGGACGGAGACGAAGTGAGTACACGTCCCATAGCAGGCACTCGTTCCCGTGGAAGAAATGAAGAAGAGGATCAACAGTTAGCCGATACATTGATCAACAATGAAAAGGAACGGGCAGAGCATGTCATGCTTGTAGACTTAGAAAGAAATGATCTTGGAAGGGTTTGTCAATACGGCTCCGTTGAAGTTAATGAATTAATGGTTATTGAAAAATACTCCCATGTCATGCACATTGTTTCTAATGTACGGGGTAAAAAAGCAGCAAAATATGATAATATAGATGTTATAGCCGCCACTTTCCCCGGAGGTACCATTACTGGAGCACCAAAGGTGCGGACAATGGAAATTATCGAAGAACTAGAGCCGGTGAGAAGGGGTGTTTATACCGGGTCTTTAGGTTGGATTGGATTTAGTGGTAATATGGAATTAAATATTACCATACGGACAATGGTAGCTAAAGAAGGAAATGTCCATGTGCAGGCTGGAGCTGGCATAGTCATCGACTCTGACCCAAAAGCAGAGTTTAAGGAATCACTAAAGAAAGCAAAGGCTTTATGGAAGGCAAAAGAGATGAGTGAAGATGAGGTAAAGACAAAATTGAGGATGAGCTGAGGAGGAATAAAAATGATTTTAATGGTTGATAACTATGATTCATTTACGTACAATCTTGTTCAATACTTAGGTGAAATGGGACAAGAGTTAATTGTTAAACGGAACGACCAAATTACAATAGAAGAGATAGAGGAATTAGACCCTAAATATATAATGGTTTCTCCGGGACCTTGCACTCCTAACGAAGCAGGAATAAGCTTAGATGTAATTGAACACTTTGCCGGAAAGAAGCCTATATTTGGTGTTTGTTTAGGACACCAATCCATTGCACAGGTTTTTGGTGGGGAAGTTATTAAAGCAGAGAGGTTAATGCATGGAAAAACATCGGAAATACACCATGACGGAAAAACAGTTTTCCGTGATATTGCTAACCCTTTTACTGCAACAAGATATCATTCGTTAATTGTTAAACGAGAGACCTTGCCAGACTGCTTTGAAATATCAGCAGAAACAAAGGAAGGAGAAATTATGGCGATCCGTCATAAATCCTTGCCAATAGAGGGTGTGCAGTTCCATCCGGAATCTATTATGACGGGAGCAGGCAAGGTAATGTTACGAAATTTTCTAGAGGAATACAAGGAGTTCGAGGAACAATGTACCTCTTCTTAAATGGTTCCATAAAACATCAACATGAAGCAGCTATTTCTCCATTAGACCATGGGTATTTATATGGTTTAGGTTTATTTGAAACGTTCCGTACCTATCATGGTCATCCGTTTTTACTGGATGACCATTTTAGTCGTTTGTACGAAAGTGCGGAAATAATGGGGATCCAAGTACCTCCCTATAATCGTAAGGAAACAGTGGGAATTATCCAAGAACTCCTTGAAGTAAATGAAATAGAGGATGGCTATTTTCGATGGAATCTCTCTGCAGGAGAACGGGGAATAGGTTTATCCACTGAAAATTATACAGAACCTAATACAATTGTTTTTGTAAAGCCATTACCAGACAGCAGGAGTTCGGAAAAAAACGGAATCTTTTTAAAGCAGCGACGGAATACACCAGAAGGCAGTGTTCGTTTTAAATCCCATCATTATTTAAATAACATCCTAGCGAAACGGGAGGTAGGAATGGAGCCCAATGTAGAAGGAATTTTTCTTACTGAAGGTGGGTTCATTTCCGAGGGAATAGTATCTAATATTTTTTGGTGGAAAAGGGATACTCTTTATACACCGAGTATACAGACAGCTGCCTTAAACGGTATTACTCGTCAATTTATTATAGCGTTAGCACCTCGACTAGGTATGAATGTAGAGGAAGGATGTTATCTACCACATCATTTAAGGGACGCAGAAGAAGTATTCGTTACCAATTCTATACAAGAACTAGTTCCACTGAAAAATATAAACGATTATTCATATAAAGGTAAAAAGGGAAATATTTATTCGTTACTACATAAACATTATAAGCAAAAAACTGGCTCACTTTGGAGTAGGATTGAGCTATAAGAAGAATTCCTTTTGAAAGGGTGAAAAAAATGTTTAGAAGCAGTCGAAGACGGATGGACTGGAACGGCTATACCCTTGATTTTTCAAGTAAAACATATGTCATGGGAATATTGAATGTAACCCCGGACTCCTTTTCAGATGGGGGTAAATTTAAGGAGGAACATGCAGCAGTGGCTCATGCTAAAGAAATGCTTGAAGCAGGTGCTGATATTATTGATATAGGCGGCGAATCCACTCGACCAGGAGCAACGAAGGTGGAAGAGGATGAAGAAATTAAACGTATTCTTACGCCAGTGAACGTAGTGCGAGAGGCGGTAGACGCCCCTATATCCATTGATACATATAAAGCAAAGGTGGCGGAGGTTGCTATCGAAGCAGGAGCCAACATTATTAATGATGTTTGGGGAGCAAAGGCTGATCCTAACATGGCTTCAGTAGCAGCCCATTATGATGTTCCAATTATCTTAATGCATAATAGGGAAAAAGCTCAATACAATGATTTAATTGATGATATGATAACAGATTTGAAGGAAAGTATCGATATTTGCCTTCGAGCAGGTGTAAAGGACGAAAGAATTATTTTAGATCCTGGTATTGGGTTTGGAAAAACATATAAAGACAATGTATTAGTTATGCGAGACTTACACAAAATTACAGAACTCGGTTATCCAGTTCTCCTCGGCACTTCTAGAAAATCTTTGATTGCTAAAACGTTGAACCTACCAGTAAATGAACGAATGGAAGGGACCGGGGCTACTGTATGCTTTGGGATTGATAAAGGGGTTAATATTGTACGAATACACGATGTCTTACCTATTGCAAGAATGGTGAAAATGATGGACGTCATGGTGGGAAAAGCAGAAATTCCGGAAAATTAATGTTAGAGGGGAAGGGGAGGTTGTTGCGTTGGACAAGGTTTATGTGAATGGAATGGATTTTTACGGTTACCATGGAGTTTTTCCCGAAGAGAATCGTCTCGGTCAGCGGTTTCATGTGGATGTTGTATTAGAGACGAATACTCAGGAAGCAGGTTTAACTGACGATTTAAATAAAACCGTTAATTATGCTGAAGTCTACGAATTAACAAAGGGAATTATGGAAGGGAAAGCCGTAAATCTAGTAGAAACACTTACGGAAAAAATCGCAGCTGTTATCTTATCGCAATTTATTACTGTTCAAGCGGTAGTGGTAAAGGTAACTAAGTTGAACCCGCCTATAAATGGCCATTATGAGTCTGTTGCGGTGGAAATAAGAAGGGAACGACAATAGTGGATAAAGTATTAAAGAAAAGGGTTAATGAGGTATACATATCTTTAGGTTCTAATATGGAAGATCGCGAGGGTAACTTGTATACGGCACTAGAACAGTTGAAAAGGGAATCGCAAATTCAAGTTATGAAGGTATCCTCTATTTATGAAACAGCGCCAGTAGGATACACAGACCAATCTTCCTTTTTAAACTTGGTTATAAAACTGGAAACAACTTTCTCTCCTCTGGAGTTACTGGATAAACTGCAGGAAATAGAGCAATTTGGAGGCAGGAAAAGAGTTATTCGTTGGGGACCACGAACAATTGACCTTGACATTTTACTGTTTAACCATGAAAATATTAATTTGGAACAATTACATGTTCCTCACCCTCGAATGTTTGAACGTGGTTTTGTTTTAATTCCTTTTCGGGAAATAGCACCAAATTACACATTTAACGATGGTACAACCATCGAACAATATATAGATCAATTAACGGATAAAGAAGGTGTACAAAAGTGGAAGAGCTCATCTGGGGAAGACGCATCAGGGCATTCCGAAAATTAAAAGGGTTTACTCAAGAGGATTTTGCTAAGAGAATCGGTATATCCGTTTCTGTATTAGGAGAGATTGAACGTGGAAATCGAAAGCCATCTGAGGATTTATTGAAAGCTGTAACGGAAACGTTGCAAATCAGTCTTGATGAGCTTACTTCCATAAATTAATGAATGAGGTGGACAGCATGTTAAAGATTGGTGACATTACAATGAAGAATCAGGTTGTACTTGCCCCGATGGCAGGAGTATGCAACCCTGCTTTCCGTCTCATTGCAAAGGAATTTGGAACAGGTCTTGTATGTGCTGAGATGGTGAGCGATAAAGCAATCCTTCACAAAAATGAAAAATCATTAAAAATGTTATACGTAGATGATCGTGAAAAACCACTAAGTCTACAAATCTTCGGTGGTGACAAAGATACATTAGTAGAAGCAGCAAAGGTAGTAGATAAGCAAACGAACGCCGATATAATTGATATAAACATGGGCTGCCCTGTTCCGAAGATCACAAGCTGTGATGCTGGAGCACGTTGGTTATTAAACCCAGACAAAATTTATGAAATGGTATCTTATGTAGTGGATGCCGTTGAAAAACCAGTAACGGTGAAAATGCGCATAGGCTGGGATGAGGATCACATCTATGCCGTTGATAATGCAAAGGCTGTAGAGCGTGCTGGTGGTAAAGCCGTATCCGTTCATGGGCGTACCCGTGTACAGATGTACGAGGGTGTAGCAAATTGGGATATCATTAAGGAAGTTAAAAAAGCAGTAAATATCCCCGTTATCGGAAATGGCGATGTAAAAACTCCTGAGGACGCCAAACGAATGTTAGATACCATTGGTGTAGATGGAGTTATGATTGGGCGGGCAGCTTTAGGGAATCCGTGGATGTTGTATCGTACAATTCATTATCTAGAAACGGGAGAAAACATTCCTGATCCAAGCTACCGCGAGAAGATGGAAGTATGCATCTTGCATATGGACCGACTTATAGCCCTTAAAGGAGAAGAAGTGGCCGTTCGTGAGATGCGAAAGCATGCTGCTTGGTACATTAAGGGAATGAAAGGTGCCGCTAGACTGCGTGATCAAATTAATCATGTAACTAAACGTGACGATTTGGCTGCTATTTTAATGGAGTTTGTAGACCAATTAGAAGGTAAGCAACAAGAAAGTGAGCAATTAGCAGGCCGTTAATTTGACAAGTTGTAAGAACTCTCCTATAATACGTCTGAAGATTGTACGGAACTGCCAGTGACGAAGCTGGCAGTTTTTCTTCTTGAATTCAAGGGAAAATTGTATTTAAGATTGAAAATAAGTTTGTTCCCTATTGATTCTGTTAATTATGAAAGTAGTACATAATTTTTATAGAAATAATTGATTAACTATAAATATATTTTTACACAGGAGATGGTAAGGTTGAGCCAAGAGTTAGAACTAAATGATCAATTAAAGGTGAGACGGGAAAAATTAAAGGACATGCTTGACCTAGGTATTGATCCTTTTGGACAAAGATTTGAGCGCACACATAGTGCTGATCAAATTAAACAGCAATTTGAAGGAGAAACGAAAGAAAGCTTAGAAGAAAATGAAACTTCCGTTACAATTGCCGGTAGAGTAATGACAAAGCGCGGAAAAGGGAAAGCTGGATTTGCCCATATCCAGGACCTTACTGGCCAAATACAAATCTACGTTAGAAAAGATCAAGTAGGTGATGATCAATATGATATTTTTAATCGAATTGACATTGGTGATCTTGTAGGCGTTACAGGTGTTGTTTTTAAAACGAAGGTGGGAGAGCTATCTGTAAAAGCTCAAGACTTTCAATTATTAACAAAATCCTTACGCCCTCTACCAGATAAATATCATGGCCTTAAGGATGTGGAACAACGGTATCGTCAACGTTATGTGGATTTAATTGTTAATCCAGAGGTTCGGGAAACCTTTATATTACGTAGTAAAATCCTCCAATCCATGCGTAGATATTTAGATGATCATGGCTACCTCGAGGTAGAAACTCCTACGATGCATTCTATTGCAGGGGGAGCTTCAGCCCGGCCGTTTGTAACTCATCATAATGCGTTAGATATGACTCTTTATATGCGTATCGCAATTGAACTCCATTTAAAGCGACTTATTGTAGGTGGCTTAGAGAAGGTATATGAGATTGGAAGAGTATTTAGGAATGAAGGAATTTCCACTCGACATAACCCTGAATTTACCATGATAGAACTTTATGAGGCGTATGCTGACTATAATGACATCATGTCTTTGACGGAAAATTTAATTGCGCATATTGCTAAAGAGGTTTTAGGAACAACTGTTGTTCAGTACAATGAACAGGAAGTAAATTTAGAGCCTCAGTGGAAGCGAGTGCACATGGTTGATGCCATTAAGGAACATACAGGTGTTGACTTCTGGAAGGAAATGAGTGACGAAGAAGCGCATGCGTTAGCAAAGGAACATAATGTCCCGGTGAAAGATACAATGAAATACGGTCATATTGTAAATGAATTTTTTGAAATGTTCGTTGAAGAGAAATTAATTCAGCCAACTTTCATTTATGGTCATCCGGTAGATATCTCTCCGTTGGCAAAGAAAAATGCGGAAGATGAAAGATTTACGGATCGGTTTGAGTTATTTATCGTTGGCCGTGAGCATGCCAATGCATTTACAGAATTAAATGACCCAATTGATCAACGGGAACGTTTTGAAGCACAATTAGTGGAACGGGAGCAGGGTGATGAGGAAGCACATATGATGGATGAGGATTTTGTGGAAGCATTAGAATACGGAATGCCTCCAACGGGTGGATTAGGAATCGGAATAGATCGTCTTGTAATGCTACTTACAAATTCTCAATCAATTCGAGATGTCTTGTTATTCCCGCAAATGCGACACAGAAGCTCTGAGGAAGTTTAAAAATAGTTTTATTTGAGTATTTGAAAAATGGCTGCACTGCAATAAGATTGAATAATCTTATCCTGCAGTCAGCCATTTTTATAATGACAATGATTGGTTTGAAAAAAATTTGGATTAGTAAACCCTATTCTATCAACAGTTTTTGAATTATTTCAGAAAAAGTTATAAAAAAGTTGTAAAAAAGTTTTAAAAAAAGTATTGCATCGTTTTTACTATCGTGGTATATTATTTCTTGTCGCCGAAAACAAGCGGTAAATAAATTCAAAAAAAGTTGTTGACGCGATGTCGGTGAGATGTTATACTATTTAAGTCGCTGTCAAACAACAGCAAATTTCTTCATTAAATAATAATGAAGACTTGACCTTTGAAAACTAAACAAAAAGCCAAGCGAAGTGGGATATGAACGTCGTATTTATACGACCGATCAAATATCCCGTCAATGAATTTTTAAA
>NZ_JAUSUG010000037.1 GCF_030813435.1 Evansella vedderi
CACTTTTATATTTTTCAATAATAAGATATTTGTTATAGTAGAAAGTATAAAGGGTGGTGTTTAATATTGACTATCATACATCAAGAGATAGATATTACTTTAAGTATAGAAGAGCAATTTAGGCTTGAAAAGCTGGAGGACAAAAAACAAAGTCACTCCTTTGAAGTTGCTTTTTGCGGTCATTTTTCCGCAGGTAAATCTACAATTTTAAATGAGTTATTAGGGGCAAAAGTATTGCCTACAAGTCCGATACCAACTAGTGCAAATATTATTAGGATTATAAACGGTGAACTTGGACTTTCTATTTTATCCAAACAAGAGGGTGAAAAGGCTTGGAAAGGGGAAATCCCTTGGGAGCAAGTACGCCAGTGGGGAATGAATGGAAACGATATTTCTAGAATTACCATTAGTGCCCCACTCCCTTTTCTTAGTGATTATGCATCCATTTTAGATACTCCTGGGGTAGACTCCACGGATGAGTCCCATGAAGCTGTAACGGTGGAACAATTATATACGACCGATGTCATTGTATACGTAATGGATTACAACCATGTACAATCGGAGACAAACCTTTATTTTTTAAAGCAATTATCTAAGGAACGTAAGCCAATATTTATTGTTATTAATCAAATAGATAAGCACAACGAAAAGGAAATTCCTATTTCTATTTTTAAACAATCCATAAAGGAAATTTTTAACAAGTGGAACATTGGTTTTGTAAATATGTACTTTACAACGATGAAGAATCCTGATCATTCCTTAAATGAATTCCCTAGATTTGAAAAAGATATGAAGTCACTTTTATACAACAATAAAGATTTATTAAAAGGAGCTTCTCTTCTGCTAGAGCAAGGTTTTTATCAAGCGGTAGAACATAGGCTGGAAGAAGAAAAACAAGAAGCTGTTGACGAAGTAAAAGCAGCAATGAAGGAAAAGGGTTATTCCTTATCCCAATTGAAAGAAATGGATTCCCTTCATGAGGAAATGGAGGAGTTATTTCACTACGAGGAAACTTTACGAACAAATATGGAAAAGGAACTGGGGAGTTTATTTCAGAATGTAACTTTATTCCCCTTTACCACAACAGACCTAGCGAGAAATTGGATAGAAAGTATTCAACCAGGTTTTAAAGTTGGACTGTTATTTACTAAAAGGAAAACGGAGGAGGAACAGGACCAAAGGTTGGAACGTTTAGTCAATGACCTTCAGGATAAAGTTAAATCCCAGCTATTGTTCCATGTACAGAAATACTTTCAACAAGTGGACCGGTCTATTCTTTCTAACGTAAATAAATTCGAGGAGATGTATAATAGACTAAACTTTCACGTAACTGCAGACCTTTTAAAGGAACATGTGAAGACTGGACACTCTAATCGTGATTATGTGTTTCAATTTACGAAGGAAGTTACAAACACCATTGTAAAGATTATTCGAAGAGATGCTATTGAATTATTGGAGCTTCAAATAAAAGGAATGAAGGAACATACGGACCTTCAAATAGAAAGAATAACGGATAAATTAAACCAATTAAAGGAAATAGGGGAGTATAGAGAGAAAATTGAGGAAATTGAGTTAACTTATTCTAAGGAAATAGAGTTAGTTGAAAGGAAACTATCGGGGTTTTCGAATAATACACAATATCAACAACAGCTTGTTGAAGCAACACAGCAGTCGTACCCTGTTGAAAAAGGGAACGGATTTCATAATGTAACTCTTCCTGAAGAATCTGTAATTGGTACGGAATGGGGTTTAAATGAAATAACAATTGATACACAATTTTCAGAAGCAGATACAGCTAATTGGCTTGGAAACATAAAGGGAGTATTATTACCAAATCAAGGGAATAAAGTTCTTGGAAAAGAAAGGGCACAGCTGCTGGATCGAATTAACCGATACGAAGAGCAACGGTTTATTATTTCCTTGTTCGGTGCATTTAGTGCTGGAAAATCAAGCTTTGCCAATGCGTTACTAGGTGAAGAGGTTTTACCAGTTTCCCCTAACCCAACAACGGCAACCATTAATATAGTGGAAAAGCCTTCTGGAGACCGGAAACATGGTACGGCAGTAATTAACATTAAGACGGAAGCAGACCTCAATAAAGAAATTAAAGCTGTCAGTGAGCAGTTGGATGAAACGTTAGATTTAACTACTTTATTGGAATGGACTCCAAAAGGAAAACAGTATATCACTAGCACTCAGAAAACCTATGTGGAATATTTAACAACATTACAAAAAAGCATTGGTTCTACAGAATGGAAATTAGGTGGGAGCTTCGCTGCTTCCCTTTCAGAGGTTCAGCAATATGCTGCTGAAGAAAGTAAAGCTTGTTTGATTGAAAAGATTACGATCTATTATGACAGCCCTATTACGAATAAAGGAATTGTGCTGGTTGATACACCAGGAGTAAACTCTATACATGGCAGACATACTAACGTTGCCTTTCAACAGATGAGACAATCAGATGCTATCTTTTATCTAACCTACTATAACCATGCTTTCTCTAAAGCTGATCAATATTTCTTGCAGCAAATGGGGAAGGTTAACGAAAGCTTTAAACATGATAAGCTATACTTCGTTATCAATGCGGCAGATTTAGCGGGTAGTGTTACGGAATTAAACGGAGTTAGAAAGCATGTCCATGATCAGCTAAAACGAAATGGGATGGAAGATCCGAGGCTGTATCATCTCTCAAGCAGAGAAGGGTTAAAGAATAAGAAAGCTAGGGATAAAAAGGAAACTTCATTTACACAATTTGAAGGATCTTTCTACAATCATACGATACTTGAGTTAAAGGAATTAAGTGTGAACATGATTTCACACCAGCTCCAGAATTATGTCGCTATTGCTAAAGACAGCCTTCAATTTATGGAGGAAGAAAGGGAAGAACAGGTAAAGAAGCAACAGAGTTTAATGGAAACAGTCAAGGCGCAGCAGGAAAACATCAAAAACCTAACCTTTACTTATGCAGTAAGGGATGTATTCCAGGAGCTGGAGCAATTGGTACTCTATCTAAAGGATCGAATGAGATATGTGCTAAATGATTATTATTCCACTGCGATTAATGTTGCTGTTTTAACTGGTAATAGCAAGCGAGAACTGCATGAACAACTGCAAGGAGCAATTAAGGATTGGAAAGGCTTAGGTGAACATTTCCTTAAACAAGAACTGGAAGCTACACTCATCAGAATCGAGGAAAGAGTGAAGGCAAGATCGAAAGTATGGTTAAAGGATGAACTAAAAAAACTAAAAGAGGAACTTCCTTATATTAATGAAGAGGTGGAGGTATTGGTTCAACCGTTAAATATTGAAGGGGATATCAATATTTCCGTAGAGGTAAATAATTACCGGTCCTTTTTATCCTCAAAGAAAGACTTCTTTGAAAATGGCAAAGTAAAAGAGTTGAAAGAAAAGTTAGTGGAAGACGGTGTGGAAGCATCTGTTAATACAATCGAGAAACAATGGGGACAACTTAAAGACCAATTGCAGGTAAAACTTAATAAATTGGAAATGGAATTAAAACAACAGTTAAACAGTGCTGTGGAAGCAGAACTAGACCGTTTCAGTGCATTGTTCGACGTTGATGAACGAATATCATTACAAAAGGAATATGACTCCTTAAAGAAGTATATTGTATAAAGTAGCAACGGGCAGCCAAGATTGCTGCCCTATTTTAATTTATTCTGGAAACTATACCCTCGGATCTTCATCATAACGAAGGGAAACAACCTTCGTATATTCCCCTTTTTTCACTTCTTCCTCAGAAGCCCTTTCACTTAGCTCTTCATCATCGTCTATTCCAGTTGCCATTGTAGGCTCTTCTTCATTTCTTTTTTTTCGATCCATATTGTAACCTCCATTAACCATTCATTACACCTAGTATGTGTCTTTAATGAGACTATAAGTCAGGAAAAATTAACAAAGGGAAAGACAGCTTATCCGGTTGGATAAGCTGTCCATAGGAACTCCTCATTAGCTCATTTGATCTCTCATTTGGTCCATTGTTCTTTGGATCGGACGCATTATGTTACCGCCGCCGTTATTATTTCTTGCACGCATCATACTATAAGCAGCAGCACCTACGCCTACCCCGACTAATGTGAGCATTAATCCGTTTCGATTGTTATTATTTCTTCGTCCCATTCCTAGCATATTCATGACATGGAGCCCCCCTCTAAAATTTGTTTGACTCAATATCAAACATTAATATTTTCAGTTATTTTGGCTTGTTTATGTAAGGGTATCCCTGCCACTTTATTAAATTTAATCCTGTACACTAAATTCTTGGAAAATACATTATATGAATGGGAATGGAGGGGGCGGTATGGAGAGAATTCTTCAATCAATATGGAGTAAAGGGAAAAACTCCCAGAGAAGATAAGGTACTCAGCAAATTGATAAAGGAGCTAAAGGGTGTTAAATGGGAATGTCCTTTATAAACTGTCAACCTCGATGTGTTTACGGACCGTCGCTGAATAAAAAGTTAACAATATGTGAACACGGAAAAGTTTGCTTTTAAAAGTGTGAGGTACATCACATCGGCTTTACCTTTAAGAGGTTAAGCTAAATACATATAGAGAGCGTTTTTTAAAGGAGGTTTTTTAGGTGTTTCCTCAGGATTATAATGAAAATCCATTTATAGTTATTTGGGAATTAACCCAAGCATGTGAATTAAAATGTTTACACTGCAGAGCAGAAGCACAATATCGCCGTCACCCGATGGAACTTAATTTTGAAGAAGGAAAAAAGCTTATAGATGATATACATTCCATGAATAATCCAATGTTGGTGTTTACGGGGGGAGATCCCCTAATGCGTGAAGATGTTTTTGATATTGCTAAATATGCTATTGATAAAGGAGTACGGGTGTCTATGACACCATCAGCTACTCCGAATGTAACAAAACTAGCAATGGAAAAAGCAAAGGAGGTAGGACTTTCAAGATGGGCATTCAGTTTGGATGGACCGAATGCTGACATTCATGATCATTTCCGCGGGACAAGTGGCTCATTCGAATTAACAATGAATGCCATAAGATACTTACATGAATTAGAGCTTCCTATCCAAATAAATACTGTAATTTCACGTTATAATTATGATCATTTAGATGAAATGGCAAAGCTGGTGGAAGATTTAGAATGTGTCCTTTGGAGTGTGTTTTTCCTTGTTCCTACTGGAAGGGGACAAGAAAAGGATATGATCACCCCTGTGGAACATGAAAAAGTGTTTCAGTGGTTATATGATTTATCCAAACGGGTTTCCTTTGACATTAAAACAACTGCTGCTCAGCATTATCGCAGGGTTGTCATCCAAAACAAAATGTGGGAGAAAGATAGTGGAATTAATGGGCATCAAATAAAATATAAAGATGCCATAATAAAAGGGGATACTGGTAGGATTGATGGTTTAGGCCGTGCTCCAAAGGGTGTTAATGATGGAAATGGGTTTGTGTTTATCTCTCATATTGGTGATGTCTATCCAAGCGGATTGCTCCCAATTAAAGCTGGGAATATAAGGGAAACACCCCTTCCAGAAATTTATCGTGAATCGGAAATATTCCAGTCATTAAGGAATCCGGACCTGTATAAGGGGAAATGTGGTGTTTGCGAATTTAAGCACGTATGTGGAGGTTCCCGTTCCCGGGCTTACGCTATTACAGGGGACTACCTGGAAAGTGAACCTTATTGTGTTTATATACCAAAAGTTTTACGAAAGAAAAAATCACAATAACCAATAAAAAAATCCTTTCTTTTATGAGTATCATCAAAAAAAGTCCCAATACTATTCATTTTTGATATACAATATTAATAATGCAATAAATAGACTTAAGCTACTATAATGCTTAAGTCTTTTCTTTATGGCAAAACTCAAAAGTTTATTCTTAAAGGAGGGAAGTCCCATAGCCAGGGTTTTACTAAAGCTCTCTTCAATCGTATTAACATTTGTACTTATATTTTCCGTATTAGATTTGGAGTGGGTTCTTAAGCTTAGAGAAGGGGAATTGGATTTATCTACACAGCTTGATAATAATCAGCTTATTTATATATTACTTTTTACTTTTGTTTTAATGCTGTTTCAAAATTTAATAACAATCATACCGTTATTTATTATTGTTATGCTTAATACGGTATTATTTGGTTTTGTAAATGGATTCCTATGGAGTTGGCTCACTAGTGTTATTGCAGCAGTGATAACCTTTTTCCTTTATAAATTTTGGATACCTGAGAAAATTTTAGAGAAAGTAAATCAATCCTCCATAAAAAATAAAATTGATGAAAAGGGCATCTATTTTCTATTTATTTTAAGATTGATTCCCTTTATGCCAACAAGTATTATTAATTTAGCTGCAAGTATAAGTAATATTCGACTTTCTCATTTTTTTATAGCCACAGTGTTAGGGAATATGATCTTTCAACTACTCCTTTCAACTATTTCTATTGGAATATTGTCGGAAGGCATTAGTAACTATATTTTATGGATTATAGTCGGCTTATCTATTCCTATTTATTTTTGGTATAAAAAAAGTGCTGGAAAAAAGCGGAGTTATATATATTAAATTGCGCAAACGTATAAGGGATAACTTGGAAAAAAGTCACTCATTTAATCAAATAGAAGTGGCTTTTTATATTTGATTGTATCGTCAACTTTGTTTTTGACAAAAGGGGAAAGTTCCCAAATAACATGGTTAATTATAAGAAAATTTAAATTGTTTTTTAATCTTATGTTCAATCTTTCCTCTGTATATGTTAGTATAAGTCTAAATATTTTTTGGGGAAGGAAACGAAAGTCATGAGTAAAACACTAAATAAAGTACAAATCAAAGATGTTATCATTGCAAATCAAGTTCTAAAGGATGTTATTGTAAAAACACCATTACAACGGGATCCCATTTTGTCGGAACGTTATGACTGTAATATATATTTAAAGCGGGAGGATTTGCAGGTAGTAAGGTCCTTTAAAATTAGGGGAGCCTATCATTTAATGCAAGGTCTATCTCGAGAAGAATTGGATAGTGGTGTAGTTTGTGCAAGTGCAGGAAACCATGCTCAAGGAGTTGCCTATTCCTGCAAAGCTTTAGGTGTAAGAGGAAAGATTTTTATGCCGAGTACAACCCCAAGGCAAAAGGTATCTCGTGTTGAGTTTTTTGGGGAGCCATTTGTTGAGGTAATATTAACAGGAGACACATTTGATGACTCCTTCAAAGAAGCTATGTCTTTTTGTGAAGCAAATAACATGACATTTATTCATCCTTTTGATGACTATCGTACGATTGTCGGTCAAGGGACGGTGGGCATGGAAGTTTTAGATGAAATGAAAGAACCGGTTTCCCATATTTTCATGGGAATAGGTGGAGGAGGATTAATTTCTGGTGTGGGGTCTTATATTAAGGGGATTAGTCCAGATACGAAAATTATAGGTGTAGAACCTGAGGGTGCTCCTGGAATGCAGAAGTCCCTACAACAAAATGAAGTTGTAACCTTAGATAGAATTGATAAATTTGTCGATGGAGCTGCTGTAAAGCAAGTTGGTAAAGTTACCTTTGAAATGGCTAAGGAGGTAATAGATGATATCGTAATTGTGCCAGAAGGGAAGGTATGTACAACTATTCTAGAGCTATACAACGAAAATGCTATTGTTGCAGAACCTGCAGGGGCATTATCCATAGCAGCCCTTGATTTCTATAGGGACCAAATAAAAGGGAAAAATGTAGTTTGTATAATTAGTGGTGGTAATAATGATATCGATAGAATGCAAGAAGTAAAAGAGCGTTCCCTCATTTATGAAGGATATAAGCATTATTTTATCGTCGACTTTCCACAACGGGCAGGAGCACTTAGGGAATTTATGAGAGACGTTCTTGGTGAGACAGATGATATTACCCGATTTGAATATACGAAGAAAAATAGTCGGGATAAGGGTCCTGTATTAGTTGGAATTGAACTGAAACATAAGGGTGATTATGAACCGCTTATCGATAGAATGAATAAGAAGGGTTTTTCTTATTTAGAGATTAATAAAGATCAGCAGTTATTTAATTTATTAATATAGTGACGGAGAGGAAGCAGTGAAATGACAGGGAGTTTAAAGGGTATATGGATAAAGCGAATGAAACGGGGACCGATGGATTTTGTTGAATTGGCATCGTTAACGGAAAACAGAGGAATTGATACAAATGCAGATCAAGGTGGTAAACGACAGGTCACTATTATTGAAGAAGAAGTATGGGAACAATTAATGAATAAGTTTAATGCTTCTCTAGACCCATCAAACCGACGAGCCAATTTATTAGTACGTGGTATTGATCTAAAGGAAAGTCGTGGAAAGGTATTGGAAATTGGGGGCTGTAAGATTGAAATACTAGGTGAAACGAAGCCTTGCGAAAGAATGGATGAGGCTTTACCAGGTTTAAAGGATGAAATGTATCCTGAATGGCGCGGTGGCGCATTTGGAAAAGTATTAAATAGTGGAACAATAAAAATAGGTGATCACGTAAACCTAACCTAAATACGTAGAGGGTGTCACACAAGGTTTAATACATACCTTTTGTGACACCCTCTATTTTATATAAACTAGTCTACTACGACTAGGTTAATTACCATATCATCATGTCCTTCACCACATGGGATGGAACATAAGATTTCAAATGTACCCGCTTCGGTCGCTTCGAATTGGATTGTTTCTTCTACCCCCCCACTAATGTTTAGTTCAGGAATTTCAAGACCGTGAACTCCTTCTTCATTTACTATATGAATTGTAACGTTGTCACCCTTTTTTACAACCAATTCTTCTTCAGAATTGAAATCGAAGTTTGTTGCTGTGATAGTAAATTCTTTGTCACCAGCTTCCACTTCCACATCTGCTACAACCTCTTCTTCATCCGTTGCATTGCTTTCAGTTTCTTCATCATTTCCACATGCTGCAAGTACGAATATTAAAGTGGTTGCAAGTAGTAATGTTAATAATTTTTTCATTGTTGGATACCCTCCTAAATTGTATTTCATAATAATTATATAGGAGCTTTTTTATTTATTGTTATAATAAATGTGTACATTTTTTGAACTTTACACTGTGGCGGTAGTGTTATATCAATCAATTATTGATGTTATTTCAAGTGTTACCTTGTGAAAGATAAAAAGAAATATGTTATTTTAATTGAAAGTACCCATTCAAATCAAAAGGTATAGTTTAAAAATATTTACATTAATTCCCTATATATTATCTAGATGAAATGGCAAATAGTGATGGTTATAAACTTTCTACGAGGAGTTATGTTATATAGGGAAAGGGTAACTTTATTATTTAAAGGAGTGAGGAGTAATGGAGGAAAAGGATAAGGGTCAAGAACAGGAAGCACCTCATGTAAATGTAGATGATATTGTCAAGGTCATAAGTGGTAAAGAAAAGGGAGAAAAGGCGAAGGTAATCGCTGTCTACACAAATTCCGTTGCGGTGGAATTAGACAAGATGCAAAAAGATGGGACGCTTGCAAGAACAGTGTTAAGCCATAAAGAATATAAAGTACAAAAAAAGTAATGATACATAACTTTCCTTAGAGTAAGGAATCTGTATCGAAATAAGAGGGTATGTCAGAGATTAATCGCCTGTGACATGCCCTCTTTTTTAATGGTTTAGGAAATATATTTTTCACTCTCTCTGGTAGAAAAGTTTATTTATTATTAATCACGTCTAGCTTCAGCGCCTACTCGCTCGAGGTCAAATGATCTGCCCGCTCGTGGACAAGGCGCTTACGCTTATGTTCTTAACTCTTTGGGATAAATTGGCTAATGTTGGTGAAAATAAAAGAAATACATATTAATGAGGTTAAGAAATGGAAATTAAAGATAAAGATTTAATTTATCATTACGGAAGTAACATTGCACTATTCCAATATATTTTCCAAGACGCATCAGATGTTATTTTTAGGCCATTTCAAATAGATGGTAGAAAAGCTTGTTTAATATTTATTGATGGCTTAATAAATTCGAAGGATATCCAATATCATGTCCTTCACGAACTTTTATTCCATAGACCCGATGAATTTATTACTATGGAACAATTTGAGGAGAAACTTGTATCCGTTACACAAGTGGAAGATTTAGAATCTATTCAAGATATTACGAACAAAATTTTAGAAGGTAATACGGTATTAATAATAGATGGGAAAAACCGAGCACTAGTTATAGATGCAAAAGAATTTGAAAAAAGGGGTATCTCTGAACCAGAATCTGAAGCAGCAATTCGAGGTCCACGGGAAGGGTTTATTGAAAATCTTCGTGTGAATACCTCTATGATTCGTAGAAAAATTCGCTCTGAAGATCTTAATGTTATTTCTAAAAGTGCAGGAGAGAAATCAAAAACAAGTATGGCTGTTATTTATCTTGAAGATGTGGTAGACAAAGATGTTTTGAAGGAATTTAACAGTCGGTTAGATCGGATAAAAATAGATGGGATTTTAGAAACGGGCTACATTGAAGAACTAATAGAAGATAATCCATGGAGCTTGTTTCCACAAGTGCAAATAACAGAACGCCCTGATACGGTAGCAGCAAATTTATTAGAGGGAAAAATTGCTTTAGTTGTAGATGGAACCCCCTTCGTGATGATACAGCCGCAGTTGAAGCTGGTATTGTTTCGGCACCGATGGTAATTGTAGTTTCTCTTACTGGTATTGCTTCGTTTACAATTCCGAAATTTAGCCTGGCAATATCTGTACGATTAATTCGCTTTCCATTAATGATTTTAGGTTCCATATTCGGTCTTTTTGGAATCATTGTCGGTGCAATGATGGTTACAGCTCATCTATGTAAATTGAGATCCTTCGGTGTACCTTACTTTTCACCAGTTGCTCCATTAAAGTACAAGGAGCTTAGGGATATTTTTATTAGAATACCACTGTGGATGTATAACAAAAGACCTGAAGAATTTGTAAAGACTAATGCTAAAAGACAAAAAGAGAATCTTTCTCCATCACCGAACCAAGGTAATAACTAACTTTATAGTTTTACGGAGGAGTTCCATGCTTAAATTAAAAAAAATAATTATCTGTTTAATTATTTTAATTCCCTTTACAGGTTGTTGGGATCGTCAAGAGATAAATGACATTGCCATTGTCATGGGTACCTCTTTTGATAAAAGTGATGACCGAAATTATAAGACTGCAATAATTGCCCCCCTACCTGGTCAGATGGGGGGGCCTGGAGGAGGAGGGGGAGGAACTTCTGGAGAAGCTGCTTATTATTTAGATGCAGGAATAGGAACCACTGTTAGGGATGCTAATCAAAACTTACAGCAAAGAATGCCGCGAAAACTCATGCTAGGACACCGACGAGTAGCATTGTTTGGTGAAGAATTAGCAAAGGAGGGGCTGGGGAAAGCCCTTGATGTACTAACGAGAACTACGGAAGCAAGATTAACGATGCAAATTTTTGTTACTGAAGGGGAAGCGATAGAAGTTTTAAGTGCTGAACCTCAGTTAGAAACAATATCTGCTGAAGCTATTAGAGAAATAGGGGTTAGTGGTTTTGAGTTAACCTTAAGGGATTTTCTTTTGGAATTTCAGCAAAAAGGAAATGACCCCATTATTCCCGTTGTTCGTGCAAGAGACAATATCAGTCCAAACAAAAATTTAGTTAAGCAACAGGTTGAAATTAATAACTTAGCTATTTTTAAAGGGGATAAGCTTGCTTTCTTTACTAATGAATTGCAAACCCTAGGTGCTTCGTGGTTGATGGAAAAACTAGTAGGGAAAATTTATACTGTCCAGTTTGATGAGGATACCCATGTAAGTATAGAGGTAATTGAAAATAAGACAAACTTCGATTATAAAATTCAAGACAACTTACCTCAATTTAATATAGAAGTAAATGTAACTGGAGATATTTTGGAAAATGAAACGGATTTTACATTTGAAGAGGAGGGAGCTTATAAGGAGATAAACGCAGTAGTTGAGAAGCAAATAAAAAATGAAATATCAGAAATTCTGGATGCAACTTTACCAAAGGGGATTGATACTTTTGGACTAGGTTGGTTATTACATCGTAGAGAACGGGAAAAATGGAAAGAGTTTGAAAGTCAGTGGGCGGAAATTCTTCCAGATGTTGAGCATGAAGTGAATGTTATTTGTTCTGTTAAATTACCAGGATTGGTGACAGAGGGTATTGGAATTGGAGAGTGATGAATAAATGTTAGAAGTAGTAGCTATCTGGATAATATTACTACTTACGTATTACTTGAGTAAAAAAGAGTTGAAGAAGCAAAAGGGGGTAAAATTTCAATATATTTTCCTAGCTGGTATAACAGGAGCATTATCTTTATGTTTGCCGTTCGAAAATCCCCTGTCTTGGTATACGGATTTCTTATCTAACTCCTTTGGTAATATTACTAAACTGGTGATAGGTAAATGAAGATACAGCTATCACCAAGGCAAATAGTATTTTTGACAGGGAATACGGTTGTATCAAGCAGTTTAGTTGTTTTACCACAGGGAATTGTTGATATGGCTCTTCAAAATTCTTGGTTTGTACCTTTCTTTATCATGGTTTATATGGCTTTTATTATCCTTCTAGGTTTAATCGGGACGAAAAATGTACATACATTTGATAACTTATTTTCTGAAGAAAATAGTAGTAAGAAGCAAAAAATCGCTGCCCTTTTATTTATTATTTTTATTTTTCATGTACTATTCAGGGATCTTAGAATACTTTCTGCTTTTGTGGAATCTACTCTGCTTCCTTTGACTCCTTTATTTATTATTACATTGATAATACTAATATGCAGCCTTTATATTGCTTCGTTAGGAATTGAAGTAATCGTAAGGTTTACTGAGCTCCATTTTATTATCTTTATTGGAGTTATCTTATTTGTTCCTATATCCCTAGTAGAGCAAATCCGATTGGAAAATTTTGAACCTCTGATAAGTGTGGATGTAATACCATCAATGTTTCAATCTGCCTATATTGGGATGGCTTGGTTTGGAGAGGTAATTATTGTTTTTTTACTATTAAGTATGATTAAGCCAATAAAAAAACTAAGGCGAGCCATTATTTTAGGAGGAGCAACGGGGCTTTTTTGTTTCAGTATTTTAATATTTAGCCAATTAGGTGTCATTGGTTCAGAAATCGTTCGCTATTCCACTTACCCGACTTATACTTTAGTTCAACAAATTAGGATTACAGAGTTTTTAGATCGATTGGACTTAGCCCTTGTTACACTATATCTTCCTACAATCTTTTCTAAATTTGCTTTGTTTATCTATGCTTTACATCGTGCCTGGTCACTTTTGTGGAAGAACAGTATCAAAATTACGATGGTCCCCCTCGCTTTAATAGCAGGAATTCTGTCTATCGTTATTTTTGGTAATAAAGGAGACAAATACGAATTTCAAATATATACTTGGGCAACCTTAAGTATTACCCTTCAAATTTTATTGGCTATAATGACATTAATGATGATAAAAGATTCTAAGAAAAGCCAAAAGAATGCAAATGATAATAATACGGGAATAAATATTTAATAAGAGTACATCGTGGGTGAGTCAAAAGGTATGTCTTTAACCTTTCAACTCACCCACTTCTTTATTATAAAAAATAAAGGACATTGCCATTTTGTAGAGAACATTTTTTGTAGGTCATTTTATTATAAAAATTTATTACAAGGAGAGTGGAGTTGTGGTTGAAGATCAATTAAAGTTCGAACAATATGAGAAATACGTAGATAAAATTCAAAAGAAATACCATGTACCTGGAATTGCTGTAGCACTTAATAAAAAAGGGGAAAATATTTACCAAAAAGGAATTGGTTTTCGTAATATAGACAAAGGTTTAGAGGTGACCAAGGATACCATTTTTGGTATTGCTTCCGTGACTAAATCTTTTACATGTATGGGGATTATGCAGTTACAAGAAAAGGAGAAGCTTTCCGTTCACGATCAAGTAGTTAAATATTTGCCGGAATTTCAATTACCTGATGAGCCTCATTTAACAGATCAAGTAACGATTCATCATTTTATGACCCATACTTCGGGCTTACCACCTTTATCCTCCATTTCATTCGCATTAATGAGAACAATGGACAAGGATCCATCTGCAGATGATTATCCTGGTTTAAAGTTAAATGACAAGGAAGGATTAGCTATTGACACCTTTGAGCAATTAATGCAATTTATTGGGGAAACGAATGTAACGCTCCTTGGAAAACCAGGAGAAGAGTTTAGTTATTCAAATGATTGCTATGCATTATTGGGAGCTATTATTGAACGGGTAAGCGATCAAACGTATGAATCCTTTATTTCAGAAAATATACTTCAGCCCGCAGGAATGAAAAATAGTACATTTTATTTAGAGGAAGTGAAGAAATCATCTGACGTAACAGAACAGTATTCCGTGAAGACTGTAGATGGGAAAGAAGAGGTTTATGCTGCACCTGTTTGGTGGGATGCTCGAGCAATGCGAGGGGCAGGCTTCTTAAGATCAACGATGGGCGATATGCTTAAATACGCAGAAATATTTATCAATGATGGAGTTATAGATGGTAATCAAATTCTATCTTCTAAAAGTATAGAAGAAATGATGAAGCCATATGTAAAGATTGATCAAACGAAATATTATGGATACGGACTAATGATCACTCCAGATTTTCATGGTGTAAAATTAGTGGAGCATGGTGGAAGCCTCAAGGCTATATCCTCTCAGTTAAGCATGATTCCTGAAAAGGGATTAGGAGGGATAGTATTAACGAACTTGGTTGGAGTTCCTGCCTTTCAAATAATGAATGGCGCCATGAATCTAGCATTAGGCTTATCAGTGGACACACCGTATGCTTACTATCCAGATTATACATGTTCTAAGGAAATTTTTACTCAATACGTGGGAGAGTATGCATCAGAGGAAGGTGCCAACATTCAGATTTCCGTTGAAGATGACCAATTAGTATTTATACAAGAGAATAAAGTTTTCCCATTAAGGGCAGTTGGAAAGCATCGATTTACGGTGAAATTAAAGGAAGCAGAAACACCTATTCGTTTTGTGTTTAATGAAAAAGGAAGTGTCCGAGCATTGGCAATGGGTGTAAGACAAATACCTAAAAAATAATACTAAATTTGACTAGAGTGGAGACCTACTTATTTGGAACTTTAGTTAGGATAGGAATAGGGGATAGGGGGAAGGCTCTTCTGATGTAAATACGAAATAATCCCAACTTTATGTGGGATTATGCTGACTTTCTTCGTATGCAATTAATATTACATCCTTATGAGTCTCTGCCCTTAATTCTGCTTCAAGGGACATTACTTTACTTAATAGATCTGGACTAAGATTTGCAGCAGCAAAACGGTCATAATCTAATAGGTTTTTATCCTCCACTTATACCCCTCCAAATTTGAATTTAATATTATCTTCCCAAATAGAACCATTTCCTATTCTCCAAAAAAATGCATCCTCTTAGTAAAAAATACTTTCGTAGGTTAAAATAAACATGTAAGGCAAACGATTCGGAGGAAAAATAAATGAGTAAAATAGATAAAATTTATCCTCTAGCAGTGGAAAAAACAAAAGAGAAAATACAGGAAGATATTACAAAGTACCTTGAAGCTAAACCAGAAATGCCCGATTTTAATGAATACATAGAGGAACGGAAAAGCTTTATAGAGCAAATATGGGTGAATATTTGGTTGAATAAAGCTGGGAGCAGTGCTTCTAAGGCAGAGAAAAAAGCTTTTTTAGCCGAAAGAGGCTATGACGTGGAAGGAATGGAACGAAAGCTCATTAATACATTGTTCCGTACACAATTAAAAGAGTACGAACCTTTTCAAGGTCATGAATGGCTAACCAATCTTTATTCCAAACATGAAGGTAAGTGGAAAGAAAAATATATAAAGGCTAGGAAAAAGTTTTTAGAACGAGAAAGGGAGAAAAGGGAGAAAGACGAGAGAAATAAACTTCAAAAGGATATTCAACGGGAAGCGGCTAAAATTATTGATGTAAATAAGACCTTGTTCTATTTGCATTTACGTTATTTTATTGCCGGTGAGTTAGTGAATGATTTAACTAAAAATCCAAAGTATCAATCTACAGATATATATATGATTGAGGAAAAACTAATACAGGTAGGCTTTTTCAATTCTTCTGATTATAGGAAGGTATCGGATTTTTTTCAGGAGCTTACAGGGGATGTCCATCATGCAAATTTTCAACATGGGTTTGACTGGGTTTATGAAACATATGAAGATGCTTATGAAAGGTTTGTGGAGCAATTTTTATCTGAGCATATCACTTCCCTAGTTCAAGAACGGCTGTCTCCACCTTTTATGGAAGGAATAAAGGAATTAAAGACTCCACCATTAAAATACATTCTTTATTCCCAACTTTCAGAGCTACAGGAAGATTATATGGAACAAATAAAAGATGAATATATGGAGGACTTGCTTAAGTTAGCTAATGTCCCATTTGATGAAAAAATACACCAAGAAATTTATGAGAAGGATTTATTGGAGAGAGAAAAAAGGTACGAAGAAGAATTAAGGGAATTAGAAAGGCAATTAGAAGCAGAAAGAAGAATGATGGAGGATATTTTCGGAAGGGAGTACAATCCATCCGTTGGTAGAAATATCAAGTATGTATTACACATTGGGGAGACAAATACAGGAAAAACCCATCAAGCGTTAAAGCGTATGAAAGAAGCAGATACGGGTCTATATTTAGCTCCATTACGACTTTTAGCTTTAGAAGTTTACGATAAATTAAATAGTGAGGAAGTTCCTTGTAATTTAAAAACAGGGGAAGAGGAAAAGGAAGTTGAAGGAGCCAATCATATTTCCTGTACGGTTGAAATGTTTTATGAGAAGGAATTCTATGATGTTATTGTCATAGATGAAGCGCAAATGATTGCAGATAAAGACAGGGGATTTTCCTGGTATAAAGCCATTACGAAGGCAAATGCACAGGAAGTTCATATCATAGGCAGCAGAAATTCCAAAAATATGATTTTGCAGTTGTTAGGTGACTCAAGAATAGAAATTAATGAATACAGCCGTGATATTCCACTACAGGTAGAACAACAGCCCTTTAAAATTAAACAAACAGAAAAGGGGGATGCCCTCGTTTGTTTTTCGAGAAAGAGGGTTTTAGAAACGGCATCCCAGCTTCAAGGGTCAGGTTATTCTGTTAGTATGATTTATGGAAGCATGCCACCAGAAACAAGAAAAAAGCAAATCCAACGATTTATAGATGGGGAAACAACGGTTATTGTAGCAACTGATGCTATAGGGATGGGGTTAAACCTCCCTATCAGACGTATCGTATTTTTAGAAAATGAAAAATTTGATGGCACACGAAGGAGAAGGTTAACATCACAGGAAGTGAAGCAAATAGCAGGCCGAGCAGGGAGAAAAGGGCTGTATAATGTGGGGAAAGTAGCGTTTATGAAGGAAATAAACCTAATGGCTCGGTTATTAGACCAAGAGGATGAGCTGGTGCATACATTTGCCATTGCTCCCACTAACGCCATTTTTGAACGGTTTCAGAAATACCATCGAGATCTAGGGACCTTCTTTGAACTTTGGGATCAATTTGAAAGCCCAAAAGGGACGAAAAAAGCTTCCCTTTCTGAAGAAAGGGAATTGTATGAATTGGTTCGTGATACAGAAATTGAGGGACGCCTTACAATGATGGACCTTTATGGCTTCTTGCACCTTCCATTTTCTAAAAAGGATCATCAGCTAATTAAACAATGGTTAGAAACAATGGAGACAATTGTAAAGGGGAAGGAGTTGCCTGAACCGATTATTAAAGGGGACAGTTTAGAGGATTTAGAATTGTCCTATAAAGCAATAGGGCTGCATCTCCTGTTTTTATACCGACTTGGAAAAAGAACGGAAGCTATTTATTGGGAAAGATTAAGGGAAGAAATAAGCGATGATGTTCATGAAGCTTTAAAAACAAATGTGAAAAGAGCGAAAAAATGTAAAAAATGCGGAAGGAAACTCCCTTGGGAATTTAATTTTCCTATTTGTGATGCCTGTCATCATACCCGTGTTCGAAGACGGCGGCATTACTATGAGTATTAAGAATGGTTTTCCCTATTTTATTTGTGGCTCTACAAGTGACGTTTTTGAAAAATTATAGATAAATTAAGGCAGGCAATTTTCATAAACTTTGTTGCTTTTTTTAAAGCTTGGAGAAGTGGAAGGCAGCGACTCCAGCGATGTCCGCGGAAAGCGTCCGCCTGTAGCGGATCCAAGCAATATTTATTCTCTTGATAACAATAATCTTTTAGAAAACAGCCAAAAATTATGAATAGAAGGAAGGTTATATAAGTGAATCAATTAGAAGTTGGAACGATAAAGACCTTAACTGTTACCAGGAAAATCGAAACGGGATATGTCTTAACCAGTGGCAAGGAAGAAGTGTTGCTCCACGCCAGGGAAACGGAGGGGGACTTAGATGAAGGTCAGGAAGTAGATGCTTTTTTATATCAGGATAAAAAAGGTCAGCTTGTTGCCACCACAATAATACCCGATATCCATCGCTATACATATGGGTGGGCTGAGGTTGTAGAATCTGTGAAAAATCTCGGTGTATTCGTAAATATTGGTATTCAAAAGGAGATTCTTGTTTCTAAAGACGACCTTCCATTATTAGAAGGGGTTTGGCCACAAAAAGGGGATCAACTGTTTGTTACTTTAATTGTAGATAATAAAGGAAGATTACTTGCCAAGCCAGTAACGGAAGATATTATTGAGCAGGAGCGGGACCGTGCTCAAAAACACCTGAAAAATCAACAAACGAGTGGTAGAGTATACAGGTCTACAAAGGTAGGATCTTTCATCATCACTGAGGAAGGCTACCGTGGTTTTGTTCATCACTCAGAGAGAAAAGAGGAGCCGCGACTAGGGGAGTGGGTGGAAGGCAGGATTATTGAAGTTAAAGATGATGGAACAATCAATGTTTCCTTACGTCCTGTAAAGGAAAAGGGAATAGAGGTTGATGCTGAAGAAATTTTAGCATATTTAAAGGATCAAGGTGGTGTCATACCATTTTCTGACAACAGTGATCCAGAAGAAATTCGTCAAACCTTTCATATAAGTAAAGGAGCCTTTAAAAGGGCATTAGGCAAACTGTTAAAGGAAGGGATGATTGAACAGCGAGACGGAAAAACCTATTTAAAATAGGTTAGCTTGGATACGCTACAGGCGGACCAATTACGCCTAAAGGCAACCCACGTCCTATGGGCAACGGCGTAATGTCACCGTCCTGGTCCGTGGGCAACGCTTCAAAGAGCTTTGCTTCGTCGAGTATTCTTCGAGACAACTCGTAGTGAACTCTAGAAGCTATGCTTCTGCTCCACTTCGTTTGCTCGTCGCAGGTAGTTGCCGCCTTCCGCTTCTCCAAGCTTTTTAACAAAAGTAAGAAAGTATAGGGGAAGTGGGTGATAGTTTGGTTCTGACACTTTCACTCGTTTCTATTCGTTTATTACTATGTAGCCTTCATCTTGAGCTTCCCCTATCTTCTCCTCTGGAATTAAGAAATAAACTTCATGAACCGGGTCTGAAACAATGGAAAAACCATCTGTTAAATATAATTTAGCATGATCTACACTACGTAATACTATATCAACTGCATTCAATCTCATATTAACAGCTGCATTATATTCCATTCTTAACGCCTCCTTATCTTTAGTAGATTTAGAAATAACTATTGGAAATATTGTATGGGAAATGGATGTGATTACAGCTTTTATTATATTCCAAATAATAACAAATGATGTGACAAATTTTTGAAAAATTTAATAAAGCGTTAAAACTCACTTTATTATATTAAAGAGATCGTTGAAACAAATATTCCATTGAACGAACAGTATAAGTGACAATAGACTCTAAATCATTAATATGTGATTCATTAATTTTTCGTTGGAAATTTAAGTTTATTTTATTATTCATATCACCTTCATTTCCATAAGAGTAACTAATTTCTTGACTTATAATAGCTTGGTTGTTCCACAATTCTTTTAAATACGTTTTTATTTCCGTACATTCTGTCTGAATGTTGTGGATATTTGTATATAAGTTTATCTGGATCATACAGCCACTCCCTTCTACATTCCCATGAAACATTTCTTGAGTATAATCACTGTGGGAAAAGTCCAATTTTATTTCTGAGAGGGGATATTTGTAATCCTGTTTAGAGGTACGAAACTGTATGCAAAAAGAACGGGACATGGTTGCTATATCAATCCTATCGTTACGATTTACTACTTGAATGCGATTAGATAGATCTAAATCGTAAACATGACCTTCTAAAACAGTTTTTAGGTTGTCGTAAATAGTTGGATCAAACATAAAGACTCTCACCCTTTTTTAAATTTTCTTTCAAAGAATATACCAAATCTAATAGCAGGAGTAAAATTAGGGGATGTCTGTTATGTTTTGATATAATAGGATCAATCATTATACAGTAAAGGGAGTGAACGTTTTGATCTCTTATGAAAGTCTCCATCATGTCAGCTTATCCGTAAAGGATATTGATGTTTCGAAGAGATTTTACGGTGAAGTGTTAGGGTTAGAGGAGTTAGAGCGCCCAAATTTTGACTTTAAGGGAGCATGGTATAGTGTAGGGGTTCAGCAATTGCATCTTATAGAGTCTAAAAATAAAGAACTTATTTCTGGGATAGGACAAATCAACACACGTGCTACTCACTTTGCTTTAAGGGTTACAAATTACTATGAAACAGTTAGTTGGTTAAAGGAAAATGGTGTTGAAATAGTTGAAAAACCTAATAGCACAAGTGGATTTGCCCAAATATTTTGCTGTGACCCAGATGGTTATATCATTGAATTTAATGTGGAACAAGGGGATTTAATATAGTTATTTTTTTAAACCAAATAAAATAAGAAATACACCTAATCCTACAATTAATAACCGGCTAAACGGCATTTTATCTGCAATTCCGATGAGTCCAATGGTCATAGTTAGAATAAGTACAAGTGGCCCCACTACTGCAAGGAGAGCATTGATAGCTAATGCCCTTTCTATACTGTTAAATTTAAGCATTAGGAAAGCAGCGGTTAATTCAAACGACCCAGAAAGTAAACGAAGGGCCACCATACTAATTAATGCTAATTCTATTGAACCAATCCATTCTTTCATGTTTTTTCACCTCTTGTCCCATTTCTATTAATCACAATATGATTGATATAATGATTACATGACAAAAATGGAACTTATAAACTCAAAATAAAGGGATGGTGTGTCAGCCAAACACACCATCCCTTTATAACTACAATTATTGTTGGGTTTACATTTTTGAAAATTGATTGACAAGTTCTCGAAAAGTCGTTAAAGCATTTTCCACTGGTTCTGGTTTTGTAAGATCAACACCAGTTTTTTTCAATAATTCTAACGGGTAGTCGGAGCTGCCGCTTTTCAAAAATTCTAAATAAGACTCCTTTGTTTGACCATCACCTTCTAATATTTTGTTAGCAATTAACATGGCGGATGCGAAACCAGTTGCATATTTGTAGACGTAAAATGGGCGATAAAAATGTGGTATTCTTGCCCATCCGTATTTTACCTCATCATCAAACACGACCTCAGCTCCGTTATACTCACGGAATAGACTTTCGTAAACTTCACTAAAAACTTGGGTATTTAAGGGCTCCCCTTGTTCTGCTAGCTCATGTGTCTTCTTTTCGAACTCAGCAAACATAACCTGGGTAAAAAAAGTGCCTCGGAATTTATCTATGAAGTGATTAACTAAATACTTACGCATCTGCTCATCTTTTGTAGTTTCTAATAAATAGTTGATTAACAAGATTTCATTTACTGTGGATGCAACCTCAGCAACAAATATCGTATAACTTGCAGTTATATGTGGTTGATAGTTACTTGAGTAATAGCTGTGCATGGCATGACCCATTTCATGAGTTAGCGTAAATAAACTATCTATATTATCATGATGATTTAATAAAACAAAAGGATGAACTCCATAAAGTCCCATATTATATGCACCAGAACGTTTACCTGGTGTTTCCCTAACGTCGACATAGCGTTTTGTTCTAAACCTACTTAGTGTTTCTACATAACCTTCTCCTAATGGAGCTAATGCCTTTAGCATCGTATCATATGCTTCTTCGTAAGGGATATCATGTTTAACTCCTTTTACGAGGGGAACGTTTAAGTCGTATTGCCGGACCTCATCCAAGTTTAATAACTTTTTTCTTAAGGTAACATAATCATGGTACGGCGCAATATTTTCCTTTGTTGCTTGAATTAAATTTTCATAGACATCCTTTGATACCATATCTGTAAAAAGAGATTTTTCTAAAGCGGAAGGATAATTACGCATTTTAGTTAGTACAACATTATTTTTAATTGCTGCTGATAATGTAGATGCAATAGAATTTTTTAATTGGACGTAAGGCTGATAATAGGCTTTGTAGGCTTCTTTTCTTACGGCCCGCTCCTCATGTTCAATGAGCTTTGAATACATTCCCCTGCTCAGTTCAACCTTTTCTCCCTTTTCATTCGTCACTTCTCCAAACTTTATATCAGCATTGTTGATCATACCGTATGTTTTACTAGGAGAGGATATAGCTTCTCCTAACTGAGATAGAACCTCTTCCTTTTCCTTAGATAAAACATGATCCTTGTATCTGTAAGCATCAAGTAAATGATCCTCAAAGTAGTTTAGTTTATCTACCTTGGCGATATATTGCTTTAAAGTTGATTCTTTCAAATTTAGCAAGAATGGCATAAAGAAGGAAGTTGCTGAATTTACCTTTACGCTTAACTGGGATGCTTTATCCAATAACTTTTGAGAAGTGGAGTCCCTCGTATCTAAATCAACGTGAAGCATGGCGTAAACATATACCTTTTTAAAGGATAAATTTATTTTTTCCCGTAGCTCAAGGAACTCAAATAAGGAGTTACCGTCCTTTATTTTTCCTTCAAATGCAGTTAGCTTATCTGCCATTTCTTCAATCTTGGTATACTCCCTTTTCCACTCTTCTGTGGATGGAAATATGTCAGTTAAGTCCCATTTTTCATTTTCTGGTACTTCAGCTCTGGACGAATATGTAACCATACGTTTCTCTCCTTTACTATGTAGTATTTTTAATTGTAACAAATTAAGCCTTGTACTAAAAATAACCTATTTGTTATGTGGTTTATTTTTTTGAAAATTAAGAGGGGTGAAAACGAATGATAAATAAATGTGTTAAATTAATAGGGAGTTAGTAGATTGTCAGGAAGAGGGATGAACTATGGAAAAGGAGATAGTATTGATTACGGGAACGAGCAGTGGGTTTGGTTTGTTATCTGCAATAGAATTGGCTAAAAATGACTTTTTTGTTATTGCCACAATGAGAGATCTCAACAAAAAGGATAATTTATTAGCAGTGGCAGAAAAAATGGGAGTTCAAGACAAGATTGAAATATTTAAATTAGATGTTACAAAAGTGGAGGAAATAAGTAGTTTAAGGGAAGAGGTTATTAAAAACTACGGGAAAATTGACATTTTAATTAACAACGCAGGCTATTGCCAAGGTGGCCTTACGGAAATTCTAGAACAGGAAGCTTGGAAAGAGCAATTTGAGACAAATTTTTTCAGTGTGGTTAACTTAACGAAGGCGTTTTTACCCATAATGAGAAAAAGAAAAAAAGGTAAAATTATTAATATTGGCAGTATTAGTGGGAGAGTTGGTTTTCCTGGGATAGCGCCTTATGCTGCCTCCAAATTCGCCTTAGAAGGTTTCAGTGAATCCCTTCGCCTGGAATTAATGCCCTTCAATATTAAGGTGAGTATTGTGGAAGCAGGATCGTTTAAAACAGAAATATGGCAAAAGGGGCTGGAAAATGTTCACACGGTTAAGGAAAAAGAATATAAACCTATTATTAACGCCATTTATAACAGTGCAAAACAAACAGCTAAAACTGCTGATGATCCTTCCAAGGTAATTCAACTAATCGTAAATATTTGTAGAAGTGAGCGCCCAAAATTAAGGTACCCCATTGGGAAGGGAATTAGTTCCTTCATTATCGTAAAAAATTTGTTGCCATGGGCATTAATAGAGAAGCTAGTCCATAATAGTATTTTTTCGAAAATGAAATAAGTTGAAAAAGGTGTTACAGTCCTGAGGGAGAACTTGTAACACCTTTATACTATTTATTGAACCTAAATATCAATAATAAATGGAATTAAGGAAAGGTAGTCTCTCTCAAAAATTCCCCTGCTGTTTTACTGGTAATTAAGTCAGGAAATGAAAAGTTGTAGTCAAGTTGTATTAATTTGTTCATAGATTAAAAGTAAGTGAAAGTATAAAGCCAAGGGGTGGTTAAATGGAATTTGTTGATTATGTAATGAGAGAAGCATTAATACTGGTTCCGGTTTTAATGATCATTGGTAAAATTATCAAAAACACTCCGAGGGTAAGGAATTGGATGATTCCATATATTTTACTCGTTCTTGGAATTATTTTAGCAGGATTAATCATGGGGTTCAGTGTGGAGTCCTTTATTCAAGGTGTCTTGGTAACGGGTGCCGCTGTTTTTGGTCACCAACTATTTAAACAAGGGAAAAATTATAGAGATTTAAAGAATTAATGATTTGTTCTCTGGTTAGATATAGGTGAAATAGTTGTTTGTACCTTTCGAGAAAAACTTTTTTCAAAGAAGGGGGGGAGTTTCCTTAAGGTTATTTAACTGAGGGGATTTAAGTATGTCAAATAAAACCAGAAAACAGAAAGCTTGGAATATTGTTCTTTTTTCGGGAGCAAAATCACCAATTAATAATTTTAAGGTGACCAAATTATTTCTTATATATATTTTTATGTTTACCTCATTGATCGTTTTAGCAATGATAAGCTATATTTTTTTACTCTTTTACGAAAAAGAACTGGAACAGCAGGCATTATATGAGGAGATAAATATAAGAGATAGGAAGGTTGCTGAGGTACAGTCAGAGGTTGATGAGGTTAAACGGGAGTATAGGACTTTACGGAAGAGGCTTTAGCTGTTAAACGATCGATAGAAGTATTTAAAGAATATGAAAAACGATTGCGAGAAATAGAATTAGAAATTCCTGGAGAGATAGGGGACGGTAGTGGAGGAATGGAATATTCCCTTGATAGCAACGAAGATATGGTGGATGTATCCAGAAGATTGATGGAAATGAGAGAGGAATTACCTAGTATTATTAAAGAGTTCGAAGAAACGGTAGAACGGATTCTTGCTTATGAAAAGGAGCTTCGTACAATTCCTACAATCATGCCAACAGAGGAGGGGCGGATAAGCTCCAGATTTGGATACAGACGAGATCCCTTTACTTGGAACTCTTCATTCCACTCTGGTATTGATATTGCAGCGCCAATAAACACTGGAATACACGCTACTGCAGATGGTAAAGTTGTACATGCTGATTGGGACGGAGGTTATGGAAGAAAGGTAGTAATTGAACACAATGAAACCTATACTACCATTTATGCTCATCTAAATAGAATAGATGTTCAAGTAGGGGATGAAGTGTCAAAGGGAGATTTAATCGGAGGGATGGGGACTACTGGGCGAAGTACAGGTGTTCATTTACATTACGAAATTATCCGAGATGGAGAGCATGTTGATCCTTATTTATATATGACATTCCATGAGGACCAAAATTAGTCATTTGAAATTTTATAATGGAGGTGAAGCTGGCGTAGGCCAGTCTGTATATGTTTACTAATAGGGAAGAGAGAAAATTAGGAGAAGTTACTACGGTGATTGGACCAAATACAAAGGTAGAAGGCAAGCTTCATATTGAATCAAGTATTAGGATTGATGGAAAGGTATACGGAGAAATCAAGTGCGCTGGGGATATAACGATTGGTAAAGAAGGTTATGTGGAAAAAGGTATAATCGCAAGAAACTTGTTTTTAGCGGGTACCGTCAAAGGGAATGTTAAAGTAGATAATAAAATTCATATCTATGATACGGGCTACCTTGACGGATCTGCAGAAATGAAAACGATTAAATAGAAGAAAACGGACATTTCCATGGAAAGAGTTTTATGAAAGGGAACAGTCACCTTTCTTCAAAATCAAAGGTAATTGAGATAGATAAAGATTTAGAAAAAGAAAAGAAGGAAAAGAAATTGGAGAAAGAAAATGACAGGCAGTATGTTGATCGGGATAGCGAACGGGAGAAGGATAAGGGGAAACCTGTAATAGAACAATCTTTATAATGGACAGAACTTCAATTATTATAAAACGCACGATTTTGAAGTGACCGTGTGTTTTTGACGTGAATAATATTGTTAAAATCTTTTTGTGATTTATAAATAATTTTCATATAAACGGGTATCCTTTATTTGAATATAAAGGATATCTCGCTAATTGTGATAGAAATCTCGACAATTAGATTTCTAATAATTACCATTGAATTAGTTCTTTAATTTTTGGTATATTAATTATCCAAGGTCGTTAACACAACAAATCAAAAACATCGTTCAAAAATGTTTCGGAAAGTTGTTGACAACAAAATGTTATTTTGATAGAATATAAAAGTTGTCAAAAACAACAAGCAAGATTGACCTTTGAAAACTAAACAAAAAGCCAAGTGAAGTGGGATATGAACGTCGTATTTATACGACCGATCCAATATCCCGTCAATGAATTTTTAAATTAGCCAGTTTAACTGGTTTTGATGTCAGAACATCAAGCTCAACACTTTATTGGAGAGTTTGATCCTGGC
>NZ_JAUSUG010000038.1 GCF_030813435.1 Evansella vedderi
AAATTGTCACCCCACGACAAAGAAAAAATCCTTCATGAAGAAGGATGATAAGGGGTATTCAATTTGCATACCCCTTACCCTTTTCCTGCAAAGGTAATATGAATTCGTTCACGTCTTTATATTGTTTTACCTTCACGTTGGTTGTTTTAATCGGATACTTAGCTTCAGTCAGGATAATAACAAAAGGGAAAAATGGTTTATATTTATCATTTTTAGGCTGCCACCAAAACTTCTTCCATTCTCCACTAGCGTAGAATTCTTCATATAGGTCTATTTTCTTCTGCATTACTTTTGTTGTATATAAGCTTTTCTGGACCTCAATGAAGTAAGGAGAACGTTTATATATAGTGAATATATCTGGGCGTACATCCGCCTTATAGCGTGGCTCTATATCGAATGTCTTTGGCAATCCTAACTCTAAATAGACATCGGCCATAGCTAGGAAATGGTCTATTTTATTTGAATTTCGCTTTATGGAATTAATTTTGGGTAAATACACATAAGGCATACGGCTTGGAGCTTTTACTATATATCCTCTATCTCTTAATCTTTTTAGACTGATATTTGCGTTGTTGTAAGGGCGTTTACAATGTGTGAAATACATTTTCTCTATATGGTACCTTTCTAGACAACGGAACTTCTCAATAGCTTTTAAAATAAGTTTATCTCTTTGAATCATTCTACATCACCCAGGGCTCCATTGAATGGTTCATTATTATCATTCTCTTCATCGTCTATTTCTTCTGGTTGCTGATCTACGTTCCATTCTTCTTTGCTTACCTTATATGGTTCCAGGAGCTTCTTTAGTCGTTTCTCACTTAAAAATATCCCTTGTAGCTCTGGCATTCCATCAACAGTAAGGGAGTCTAATAAGAATCGACCTTTCCCTTTTAGGTTCTCTGCTCCGGGAGTTCCAATAACATTTGCATTAATGGCATTCTTTGCTTTAAATCCCATTGTGGCATTAAGGTTCCCTTTAATTCGGCTATCCACTGTTTTTGCATCTGGACGTAGTATGGAGAGGATGAGGTAAATGCCAAGTGCTCTACCTCTATTACCTAGCTCCAATATGATTTCCATTGCATCATCATCTTTTAGTGAAGCGAACTCATCGATAGCTACTATGATATATGGGACCCGCTTCTTTTCTAAATCCTTAACGTGTGTCACTCCTTCTTCTACAATAAGCGCCTGTCTTTTTTCTAACTCAACCATTATCTTAATTAGCATAGCTTTAGTTTCTTCTCTAGTCAGGCAAAGATTTTTAACATGTTTGACGTATCTAAAAAACTGAAATTCAGCCATTTTCAAATCAGCAAGATAAAGTTCTAACTTCTCAGGAGGCATTGCAGCAATTAGGGTCATTAGTACACTTCTTAACTGTGTGCTTTTCCCACTTCCAGTAGTTCCGCTAATGAGTAAGTGAGGATTCTCTATTAAATCAAACGTAACATACTGATTGTTTTTGTTTACCCCAGCTACTACTGGAACTTCATAATCCTTTAACAGGTCTTTGACCTTTTTGTAGCTCCAGAGAATTCTACTTTCAATGTCTTTTTTGTAAACGGTGAGCGTATACTTTTTAATGTTATCTGTTTCTATCTCTAGAGTACTGCCAAACACTTGATAAAAGGCGTACTCCTTTTTTTTGACCTCTTTTGGGTCCATTCCGTTCAATAAAGTAAAGACAAATTCTATTTTATTACCATTGTCTAATTCCCTCGCCGAATGGATCTTAGGGTATATTTTCTTTTTATCTTGGTAACTTTGATACTCTTTATAGATACCAACTGCATTAAATACTTTCCGGAGTTGGCTTTTTAATTGCCTTTCTTTTAGTATTTTCATACATTCACCTACCTTGTTCGCTTAACCATACCAACAAAAACTTCTTCATTTCTTCAGCTGAAAAATACCACTTACCACCAACTTTATATCGAGGGCATCTGGGGTCGTGGAAGAATGTTTTTACAACAGTATTCCAGCTCATGCAAGTTCTACGTGTTAACTCTTTGGAATCCCAAAAGATTAATTCTTTATCAACATCTTTTGCTACTTCTTCTACTTTTTCTAAAATCATTTTCCTTACTTCTTCTTGATCAATATCGACTTTTATCATAATATGGGTTCCTCCTAGAACAATGGATTCATAAACGCTAGAATGGCTAATGCTGCAAGTAATGTTATTGGCATAAAGACCTTCATAAACCTCACAATAGTTTCTGCTATGTGGTCATTCCCCATCCTTACTAGGACGTTTTCTGCAACTCCTATTCCTACAGCAAATACACAGGTTAATCCGATAATGATATACCCAGTACTAAAAACACTATGAGTCTTTAAATCATTTATTTCTGGCTGGGGATGAACCTTATTACTTACGAATTCCCTGAAATCGATAAACTCATAGTTCATAATGGCAGCACTCCTAATAGATCGAGTAACACCATTAACGGTTCTAGAATTGCATTTACATTAACCCATTCAATAAGGTTTTCTATAACCATATCGAAGTTGTTTCCTAGTTTTTGAGCAAATACTTCATTCTTCATTTCAATCCATGCAAGTAAATCCTGTTTTTGACGTGCTACTACTTCGTGATCTATCCCATGCCAGAAGTTTTCTCGAAACCCATCGGCAACTACATTCGTTCTCGTATCCGTCCAACTATTCATGAATCGGTAAAGAAATTCGGTGAATTCTGATTTGTTCATAGCTGTATAAGTGTACGAATCATACTGGCAAATCCAGTCCTTAACTACTCCATTACCTGAGCACTGCTCCCACCATTCGTTCATGTGGTTTAAAAATTCTTCTTTGGTTGTATCGGCTAGATCCACATGCTGTGGTTCGTATCGATTCCAGCCGAAACGTTCATCGTACTTAAAGGTGAGGGTAAACTTTCGGGTTAATGGGTCCATGTTGTGTAATGTTTCAATTTCCTTTGGAGACATCTTTAAAAGATTGACATTCTCAGCCCATTTCCACTCATTCTTCACCGCTATCCTCCTCCACTAAATCTATAATCTCATCGTCTGAGTCTTCTGGAATAAAGGTTGTAGCGGGTTCTATTACATGTTCTTCAATCTGGCGTTTCTGAGCGTGTTCTACACCTGCGTTATAAGACAATAAAGCTACGGCCATGCCGACAAATAAGGTTCCTAATGTTATCATTTTAGCCTCCTGTTATTAAAGTCGGTGTACTACTGTAATTCACTTTGGTTAACTTCAATGTCCATATCTTGCGTTATCCAGTCTGCAATCACTAATGCAGAAGTATACTTTGGGAACTTCATATAACGAGTTCCTTCTAGTCCTTCCATGAAATAATCAATTGCTTCTTGCTCCGTCTTTCCTTCAACTCTCATAAACTCTGGAATTAAATCGGACAAATTGTAAAATACATTCCGTTTTTCACTTACTATGATATATTTCATTTTAATTCCACCTGATTTATCGCTATTGAACGTAATCTAAGTCCTACTGTATTACTGGTAATCCGTTCGATATAGTTCTTTTTGTTTGGTTTCATGACGAACACATTGTAATACGCTGCCACTTCTTTTAACTCTTTAACTTTTAATGTTAATAAGAGTTCCTTTACTTCAGATTCGGACTTTGCGTTATCGATTTTATTATAAATATCCATTTGATCTCACCTCGGCCTCTCCCATTCACTCCATTCATGGCTACAACTCTCACAAGAACATTCGTCAACGTCATCAATGCCAAAATCACAATCGTCTGGCCCATCATCAATATCCCCTGTGTTCACCCATACCGTAGCGAAACCATGAACTATAAGGTTAGCTGTAATGTTATTTGAACCACACTGAGGACAAGTAATGTCTTCACGAGGGATATAAGGTCTTTCAGGAATGTACCATTCATCCCTAGTGACCTTCGCTTCCACCCGCTCCCCGTTCACTTGAATTGTAATTGTATCCATACAAGCAACCCCTCTCTGATTATGAATTGATTAAAGATTTCAGACAATTCAAAGTAGTGTCCCTTCCCCTTCCCCCCCTCCTAGTTTTCTCCCCCCGCACCCCCCTCTTTCATACCTCCCCCTCTACCTCTTTAAACAGGATTAAAAATTCAATGATAGAGGTTGATGGACAAAATAAAACTGAGTAATGCATACAGAGGAAAAACACTGTACAAAAACTGGTTTTTAGACAACTGTGAACATGTTTAAATTAAAGAGAATAATAGTCTGTTAGGAGCTTAAATGAATCCTTCGAAGTCATCTTTCGTAACTGGTGGTAATGTAGGAGCGGGTTCAATTTCTCTTAGTTTCTGCCTCATATCGAAAAATATTAGTCTCTTAACGTAGTTGGAAAAATTTTTGTTTTTGACGTAATCAAGCATTTCTACTTCATCATCTTTGTTTAAGCTAAACGACACTGGTTTTATCGCTCGGTTGTGGCTCACCCGTATAACCCCCTGGCTATCTCGTAGTATCCAGCTGCATTTGCATAAACCGGGTGGATCCGTTTCATTGTGCTTCCAACTTGAATACGAGGTTTGATTACTTCTGCATTTTCATAATGGTTCTGGATTGTATTGATAATTTCATAAGCACTACCGCCACAAACAAAAACCCTATCCTCTTGGTTCCACTTGAGTCCAGTAGTCTTTTTTAAAATTCCTTCAGCAAAGCTTTTAACATCTGTTTTGATTGTATTTCGACCAAAGTTAAACGTATCTGAGCCTTTATCTGTTTTTTTGCCCAGGTAGATAGTGCCGCAATTAACCGTTCCACTTCCTGCATCGATGATCCTAATGACCTCGTGTTGCTCTCTTACCTCCTTATCGATAGCAAAGTAAGCTGATGAGCCTTCAGCTGCTACAGCAACATCAGTAATGGCAAACTCGTAGGTTATATCATTAATGATTATCTTCTGAGGTCCTTTTAACATCTGGATAATCTTCTTCTTTTCGTTGTCTTTATGCTTCTTAATCGGTTGCCCCACTACTAGTTGCACATCTCCAGTAGCTTTTGATAAGGCTAAGGAAATGATAGTCCTTAGTTTGGCTTCTTCATGGGCTTTGGTGTTCCCAAACATATTTGACGATTCCCCGAAATCTGCAAACTCATCCTCATTCATTGCTAATGTGCCAGCAAAGTATTTTCTGTCTTCGTATTCAACAATTAAATCGTATTTACCGAACCGTTCTTCATCTAGACTCCTTTCTCGATAGTGAGTAATGTTCGAGGGGATCATCATTTCCCCATAAGCACTAATTAACTTTGATTGAAAGTTTCCTGCATCATTACTCCTTAATGCCATATTTCCTCTCCTTTCGTATTACTCCAGATACACAAATGGTTGTTTTATAGAGCAATCGTGTGACCTATGTGTTACCTGTGTTAAAAGGTTTATGTGGCACCGTTTGTCCAATATTACTCATTTTTAACGCATTATTTTTGAGCGTTTATTTTTGGTGGAAATTGGACAAGATGGTTGATACATAGAATTGTAGATAGGAGAGTGAGTTAAATAATGTTTGGATTAGGATTAGGTTTGGGGAAAAAAAGAAGTCGCTTAGGTAGGTTTTTGGATAGACATGGGAAAACTCAGGAATGGTTAGTAAGAAAAGCTGGATTAGGTAGAAGCACTGTTGCTGATTTAGTTTCTGGAGACTGCGAAAGAGAACCGACAACTAGAACAGTAAAAAAGATTTTAAAAGCATTAAGGGAATTAGATCCCAGTGTTAAGGCTGATGATTTTTGGGATATGTAAAACGGTCTATGTTCAAGCATAGACCGTTTTTTTTTGCATAAAAAAGCACTCCCATAAAGGCGGGTGTGCTCGTGTTATCTGGAATTGGATTGTTAGAGACTATATACCCCATTCCTCTTTCAATTTAGTCAAAAACTTCATCATGGAGCCATCGTCTTTAGTTACGTCTGGATGAAACTTTTTAGCTGCTAATCTATATATCTTCTTTAGCATTGCCTTTTCTTCATCGGTGTAGTTACTAGTAGTTTGAGTAAAGTAACTACTTTTAAAATAATCATTGTAGTTACTTTGATGACTGTTGTAGTAACTACTTTGTTGCTCATTATACATTTTCAAAATCTCCAGGTACTCACTATTTCTTAAAACTCCAAATACATCATAACAATAGTCATATGTATCAGAGCCGTATTTCTTTTCAAAAGCATATTTTTTCTTACGGTGTTGCTCTAAAATTTTTTCTTGTTTTTTCTTAGTCTTATATTCTTCCGTTCTTTCAAACTCTAACTTAACTTCATCAATTAATGGCTCTAACTTCTCATAAACAAGATCCCAGAGTTCTTCTTCAGTGATTCCCATCTCCTTTAGCTTTTCTTCTAACTTTGACTGTGAAACACAATCCCCCGGCCAAAACTCAATTAAAGAATAATAGCTCATGGTACAAATAACCCACTGTTTCTTTCTTACTTTTCCATCCTTACGAAAGCTTTTGTGGATGCTGATTTTATAGGCATCTGTAATAGGTCGCTCAAACTTTTCTTCACTATAGTGATATGTGTATTTTGTTTTAAATTCACCATCAATAGTAAAAGAAATTGAGTTAACGTATAACTCTTTTGGTGTACCAAATAAATCAGGCTTTTTATTGACTACCTTTTGAATTACACAATACATAATAAATTCACGCCCTTTGTAGTTACTGTATAAAACGTTGTAGTAACTACGTTTTCTTTTCAAAAAAAGACAGGTAACAAGCTCCCCTGTCTCGAGTTGTTGATCTTAAATTTAAAAAAGCAAAAAGAGTAAGAGAATAATAGGTATAGTCACAAACAACAAGCAACCACATCCGGTCATTGTCATATTGGCACCTGTTTTTTGCATATCATTCCCCAGTTGCTTTAACTTTTCACTTCTCTCCCTTAGTTTCTCCTGTTTAGCCTTTATTTCATCATCGTTCATTGCACCTTCCCCCTCCCTTATTTTCATTAATAATATTGTATTTGTTAACAAAATATTAACATTATTATTAATAACATCATCAACAATTACGCAATTAATAACTTAGTGCGTTTTATCAATATGTGAAGCTTAATCATTTATCTTTTTCAACTTTAAATAAAGCTTGGAAAATGCCCTTTTTCTAATCTTTGAATATGTGTTTTCAGCTATTTTCATTTTATCGGAGTAAATCTCATAATCCGATATATAATCAGCCTCTAATGACATATAACGCTCTTCAATCAGGAACCTTTCTTTTGATGGTAACTTTGAAACGATCCCCTCGATGAATTCACAAAACAGTTGTCTTTTAGAGTACTCTTCTTTCTCTGGTTCTGTTATGGTATCTAAATTAGGGACATTTAGAAGATACTTGAATAGCCTATACTTCTCAAAAGCAACCTCAACGACTTTTTTGCTTGTTTTGAATTCTTGCAAAGTCAATTCCTCATTCACCTTGAAACACCCCAATAAATAAGTCGCTTTTATCTGAGATCACTTAATCTAATAAATCATCATCTTCTTCGTCTTCTTCCGTTCTAGTCGCTGATACTAAACGCGCTCTAGCGCTTGGAGACAGACCGAATTCAATCATGTATTTTTTGTACATATCAGCGTACTTTGTAGCAATTTGGATAAGAGGATTAGTAACTTTATTTGTTTGTCTAGCAGCATTCACATACTCAATTAGTAATTCCTTTTGTTTTATTTGCCGTGTAGCAACGACGTATTTTCCGTAAGCATCACAACAAATTGCAAGAGATGCAACGTCTAGATTAGTCAATAAACCTAATTCTTTAAGTTCATCTACTATCCTATCCCATTCCTTTTTCCCTTCGCCTTTTAGCCACTTTGGACAATTAATATTGTCATTGGCTGGGGTTATCTCTAATTCTTTTCTACGCTCTAATTCAGCCTTAGTATAACGACCTTTATTACCTTCTGCTTCAATAACGGCTACGGGTTTTGGTAATCGTCCAGGCATCTGTAATCATCTCCTTAAATTCCAAAGGGTTACTTTTAAAATACCAAAAAGGGAAATAACCAAAGTCATTTTCGAAAAGGGCTACTTTAAAAATCGAGATTTTTGCACGTATAACTCCGGGTCCGGTCTAGAGCTAAATCTCTCTAGGGATCATACCCCCCCCTCCCCCCAAAACAAGCTTTCATTTTGGGAAATAATTAATACGAAGGTTCGTACCCGTTCTAGAGGGAAATTGGAAAAGGTATTCAACCCTTTGGTTGTGTTAAAGGGACTCCTTTGTTCACAGGAGTCCCCACGTTGTATAACTTTTTTAGATAGATTGTACAACTTTTTCATTGTACCCCCCTTTCACGAAAAATTGACCTGCGGTGTAAGCGAAGGGCCATGTCCGGTCAATCGAGAAATTTTCCCTCAGTTTTTAGGGGAGGGGGGCTATACCAACGTTCTACTGGTTTATTACATTTTCAATTTAAAGATTTTCTGAAATACTTTTATTAGATTTCGAATTAAAAATCGTCACTTTCAACCTCTTTTTGAAGCGTTTTTAAGCCAAATTGTTCATAATAATTAGCGCTATCAATAGTTTGCTTAGAGTATTTTATTAAGTCTCCATCTTTGTACAGAATGTGAAAGTTACAATCTGTTGATACAGATGTGTGGTGTTTATGACTTAAGTAAGCATGAACCACCAAAATTCTGTTTATAAAGTTTTGAAAAAATCTCTCATCTTTTCTCAAAGATAAAACCTCTCTAAATTTAAAATCATACTCCGGGTCTGGACCGTTTATAACTGTTGGGTAAGCCTTTGTAATGTCTCTAGATTCAGCATAACCTCCGTAACAAATGTCTTTTAAACCAGCGTTACCAGAATGAGTAAAGCCAAATAAATATGCGCTAAACCCTTCCCTAATCATCCTAATTGCATCTTGTTCAGGTATGTCTAAACCCTCTAATTCTCTTCCTTTGATTTCAGTAATCACTTGTTCTGCAATCTTTGAGCATTCCTGTAAATCATTATCTTTATTTACTCGTTGGACTAATTCTTGTTTTATAAGCTCAGTAACATTTTGGAACCCAGTGACAGCAAGAAATACTTTATCTGTTATTCTAGTAACCTTTTCGCTTTTTAAATTCGTCTCAATGATAGGTTTACTCTTATCTTTTTCTAATGTGTCAGCATAATAGTGCTGTATTGTTACCTTTGAGTCATTTGAAACTATTACAAAATCTTTGAATGCTATCCCTATAACTAAACTCATTTATCATCTCACCCTACCATCTCTAATGCATTTGGGTTACACTCTGTTCCTGCAGCGTATTTAGGAATTTGTAAGCCTGCACTTGCAGCTATCCGTTCATGAATATGAACAGATTTATTTACTGGAGCAGATGCCCTTTTGTTAAGATCATCTATCGTTCCATTGTCCGTAACACGTACATTTTTAGTAACATCTTTTCCTAGCTCTAATGTTAAAAACCCAGCTTCCCGAGTGTTTTCTGTCAAAAGCCGCGCTGTTGTATTTAAGCGCCTTTCGATTTGCCCCTGTACTCTTTCCCTCTCCCTTTCGTCGTCAAGAAGCTCCGAAGTAAGACCTGTTTCACGCTCGATCTGACCTATAATAGATTGGTGCCTATTAATTTGTTCATCGAGTATTCTAATGTGGTCCTGTAAAAGACCGCCTTTATCTCCTTCTTGTTTAATACGCTCTTGAGTTTCAGCTTTTTCATCGCGTAATTTTTTTAGCTGTTCATCTGCAATTCGCAGACCTTCTCTTCCCTGTTCGTTAATCCCAAGCTCAAGTAAAAGAATTCCTGCTATAGCTGCATCGACTTCATACAGCTTAGATAACTTTTGTCTGTTCAACTCCAGGTCTTCATTAACTTCTTCTCGTTGCTTAGTGATTTTATCTAGTTGTTCAGTAAGCTTACCTTCTTGGAGGGTATATAAATGCCCGCGCTCACGACTTAACTCATTTAACTCTTCTTCTGATAAAAGACCTTGCATAAACTTCTTGTTTATTTCATCGAGTCTTTGGCTGATTTCTTCCTGCGTCATGTTACTCATACCAAGTAATTCATTTCTATTTCTTTCGTGACGTGCTAACTCTTCGGATAATCTATTGATTTCTTCTTGAACTTCAGCTTCGTTTTCCAATGCTTTTAACCGCTCAATTTGTAACTCTTCCCATGCCATATTACGGAGTGATTGAATGTAATCGTAAACTTTGTCAGTTGCTTCAACTACAGAATTTCCTCGCTCTGTAAAAGTCTGTTGAACTTCTGGAGTTTGCCTAATGATTTGATTATTTAATTCAAGCATTTCTTCAAGTTGCTCATTAGATAATCCTGATTTTTTTCTAAGCTTTTCGTATTCTTGTTGAAGGGCTTCGATCTTTTTAGGATCTGACTCACCTTCCAGACGTGATTGAAGATCTAATACTCTTCCTATTTCGTCAGCTGATAACCCTGATATCCTACGTAACTCATCATAACGACCAGCGATTTCTTCAAGTGAGTTAGCCTGGTTTAAATAAGAATTTGCTGTATCTAAATTTACTTCTTTAGCTCTATTAGCATATTGCGTGTAAGCGTAAATTCCCGCTCCAGCTAAACCTATTGCACCAACAGTTAAACCTACTGGACCTGTTAAGGCTGTAAACGCTGCTGTAAGTCCTCCAGCTCCTGCTAAGACACCTGTTAAAGCTGAAGCTCCTGTCATTAAACCACCGATACCCATTGCAAGTTGACCACCAACTACAAGTACTGGACCGACTGCAGCTGCTACTCCTGCGGCACTCACGATTAATCTTTGAGTTTCTTCGTCAAGCTCTCCAAATTTCCTAACTAATCCGGTACCGAATTCAATAGCACGAGTGAACTGAGGGATAATGTGTTGGGAAATGGCAATTCCAGCGCCTTCTAAAGCAGAACGGAATTCACGCATGGACCCTTTGGCGTTGTCTTCCATTATTTCTGCCATTGTACGTGCTGCACCCTCTGATTCTTGAAGTTCTCTTGTGTAATTTGCTAAATCATTGGCACCTCGATCTAAAAGCGCTGACCACCCAGCAGTTGATTCAGAACCAAAAATAGTAGCTAAAGCTGCTGTTCTTGCATCAGCACTCATCCCCTCTAAGCCATTTCCAAGTTCCTCTACTACAGAGGCCATATCTTTCATATTTCCGTCAGCATCAAAGACTTTTATTCCTAAATCCTCAATCAAATCAGAAGCAGCACCTGTAGGACTAGCAAGACGTAACATCCCCTGTCTTAGTTGTCTTCCGGCCTGTGAACCTTGAATACCGGCATCGGACATAAAACCTACTGCTGCTGATAAGTCTTCTATTTCGAGTCCTAATGTATTTGCAATTGGTGCCACTACTTCCATTGCTTGCCCTAGTTGACCTACATCTGTATTAGCACTGGATGAGGCTTTAGCCAAAACATCTGCTACACGCGCTGATTCACTTGCATTGTAACCAAACCCACTAATAATATTTGAAACTATATCTGCTGCTCGTCCTAAATCCATGTTCGCAGATGCTGCTAAATCTAAAAGGCCCGGCATTGCATCCATGATTTCTGATACCTCGAACCCGGCTCTCGCTAAAAATTCCATTCCGCTTGCTGCTTGAGTCAAATGTTACGTAAGCCGTTTAAACTTACTCTCCAGATTTCTCTGGAGTATCGGACTATATCTTCACCCTTCTGTCTTTCAGGTACTGATAACTTGTAAGTACCTGACACCTCCTTATGTAATTAGGTGGTTGGCGCTCGTGGATATTTCCTCTTATTCATTTAGTCCCCACTTCAGAATAAGAATACTCAATCTAGTCTCTACACGTTCCCTACGTCACCGTAAGGCTTCGCTCGGAGTTAGCATATTTCAGTTGACATCAATTTAAGGGTAACTGAAACTTAGCCTTCTCCGAATTCACCAACTGTTTTAGGCTACTGATTTACCAGTAACTGACCAACTATATTTAGCCGAAAATCTTGTAGTGGCACCCATTTCTTTTGCCATTTCTGTTAAGTTATTTAAACCTTCTCCAGTAGCTCCAGATACAGCTTGAACTTGACTCATAGATTCCTCAAAATCCATTCCAACTTTTAATGCTGCACTCCCTAACCCTACAATAGGAGCTGTCACCCTCATGGAAAGTTTCTTTCCAGTGTCGGTCATTTGCTGACCAAAATCCTTCATCCGTTTTCCGGAACGATCTAGGTTCTCTGATAACTGAATAAGCGGGTTAGACTGTCTTTCAATTTCCCTTGTTACATTCGCTAATTCCCTTTCAGTGTTTTTCATTTCGGCAGCTGCTTTGTTATAGCGTGTCGCTAAATTTTCTGTTTCTCTAGCATTTTCGCCTTTTTCTTTTTTAGACTGTTCGTATTCTTCTTTTAATCGCCTAACACGTTCTTGTTGAAGTGTTAATTGTCTATTCAATATCTCAGAATGTTTACGAAGTCCATTTATAGAGCCTCCAAATCCGTCACCACTAGCCTTTGCTAATTGCATTTCTGATTTTGTGTTTCTTAACTTACGGTTGATGTCCGTCATGTTCCTGCTAAAGTCTGCACTGTCCAATTGCAAACTAACTCTTAAAGCTCCAACCTCGGCCATTTAATTCATCCTCCCATCTTTACATCTAATCCTGCTGCATGAGCATCTATTTCGTTTATTGCCTCTAGACACACAAGAGCTAGTTCATTCAAGGGAACCCCTTGATAAAACTGCCTTACTGTGAATTGATTTTTAAACACCTCCTTAGTTATGAACTTGATTAGTCTTTTCAGTTCTCTTGGATTCTCTCCAACATTTGCTACATTGACTTTCTTTCGCATTTTTAGAAAGGAGTCGTATGTTTTTACAGTTGGAACTGGAGACGTAAAAGTTTTAGTACCCCCTGGTAAATTCAGTGTAATTTGCATTCTCATTATCCTTTCTAAAATAATCTGCCCTTGCAAAGAAATTTGCGAGGTAGTTTTCTTTAATATTTCTTTAAAATCTTTCTTTCGAAAGTTCGCTCTAATGAAGGAACTGGAACAGGTGGGGTCATGGGTGACCCTATCAGTGGGGTCATGGATGACCCTATAATGGGGTCATGGGTGACCCTACCTATAAATACATAACAGTTTGGTTATAAGCTTTGAACCCTTGGTATTACTGGATTATAACTAGACTATCTATTAATCACACAACAGTTGTGTTTATAATTTTTAACCTTTGTAACCGTTGGTATCACTGAGTTATAACCAACACTGTATAGTGAGTGCATAACAGTAATGGTTATAAAAAAGCATCATTTTTCGCAGAAGGCTCATTAAACTTTAGTCGCATTTTTTTATTACCTTCCTGCTCTTTGATAAGAACCTTTTGATCTACTAAAAACTTCACATCACGTTTAATCTGCTTTAAGCTAAATCCAGTTAAAATAGATAATTCATTATTAGAAACTTGAAAGTATTCTTTGTTCCACCCATAAGTATTTCTTATCACTACCAAAACAATCATTAATTGCGCTAAAGTAAATTGTTTGGGATTCAGAATATAGTCATAAATTTCATTCGGGAACCGGGTAAAAGTCTTATGCTCCATACTAACTACACTCTTTTATATAGTTATCCCGATGAACTCGAAACCAATTTTCTTTCTGTACAAGCAATCCGCGAGAAATCAAATTCTCAACAAGCTTTTTTACCGTCAATTTATCCCAAAAACAAAATATTTCTTCCCATTGCCCTGGTTTAATAATCACCCAGTAATATCCGTCCATAAAATTTTGTTGTACTGATTTGTAGTTATACTCCCATCCGAGCAGATACTGGATAATAATTGATTCATTCAACCCGATTTCTTTAGCGACATCCGGAAAAAAATCAAAAGGGAAATCCGGGTCAATTTCAGCAATGTAACCATATTTGTCGTATTCTACAAACAATTCATCAAAATCCTTATCTAACAATCTACAAATCTTTATGCAAAAGGAATTCCTGGGATCCTTTAATCCATTTAGTACTTGATTTACGTATGGCTGGGAACAATTCATTTCCTTCGCTAACTTTGTTTGAGAAATCCCCTTGCTCTTTAGTTCTTCTTTTAAAAAATCAATATCCCGAATCCTGTTAGTCATCCTCATCACCACCTAATCATTCCAACTGCTTAATAGATTGTCTTATGTTCAAATTGTTACTGCCTCTTTTTCGTCAATAATTTCAAATATCTCGTCAAAACTAACTTCTAAAGCATCACATAATTTTTTAGCTGAAAGTGGAGTTGGATTTCTCACTCCTTTACTGATCTGGACGACAGTAGGTTGTGACAATTTTGCTTCTACTGAAAGTTTGTTTTTCGACCAACCTTTTTTAATTACTAATTCATTGAACTTCGATTCGTCTTTTAATTTAATCTTCATATCAACACCACCCTAAAAATATAAGTAAATATAGCTCTTGTGTAAATTATATAACTAAATATAATAAACTTCAATACTTTTCAACTTTTTAGTTACATAATTATTGCAATCATTTATATTTCTAGGTAGAATTAATATAAACAACTAGTAAAGGAGAGGTATTTATGGAGCAACATATAGGGGAATATATACGTTTTATAAGAAAGCAGAAAAAAATAACCTTAGTTGATTTAGCTAAAAAGACTGGATTTTCACAACCCTACTTATCACAAATTGAAACAAATAAAAATAAAGATAAGCCACCCGCTCCAGACTTATTAGAAAAAATAGCAAAAGCGCTAAATACCGATTATTCAACACTATTAAAAAAAGCTGGGTATTCTTTTATTGATGAGATCTGGGACAACAATACCCAAAAAGGAACATTGGTCTTTGATGTTAATTTCATGGAAACCAAAAAAGATAAGAATGGAGCAAAAAGCAGTAAATATCTAACTAAAGAAGAGGTTTTGCAAAGATTCTTTGACTTCAACACTCTCTTAGAGGAACGACAAGAAATAAACTACAAAGGGATATCATTTACAGAGAAAGATAAACAGTTATTAAAAATATTTTTAGACACCTTAATGCACGACAAAAAAGACACCCAGTAATACTTTTTACGGTGTCTTTTATCATTTCATATTCATCTTATAATACAGACCTCATATAAAACGCCTAGAAAGCCCATATATCAATTTTAACAACTTCGGGTACAAAACCGTTATTCCAACATAAAAACGTAATATACAAAGGAATAAGTGTCTTATTTTAAGTGTTATGTAGTTTTTAATAAGTATTGTTAGAAGAACTAATGTATAAATTACTGGTTTCTCTTTTTTACTTACTTTTAAAACTCTAAAGGTTCTACCTTATCGTTGTAGTAAGTAATCCATACAATTCAAATTAACTGTACAAATCAATGTAGTGAACAGAGATAAGTAATATATAGTAGTGGTAATATTTTGTGTAGGAGCTTAGATCCTGCCGCACTGTCGTTTACCTTCGTCTCAGGCCGACTGGCCGCTATACCCTCCAATACTGTAAAAAAAATAAATTCTTTTCTTGGATTATAACGATAATATCCTGCCTGTGGATAAGATAAAAAAGCGAGCAGGCTTACGCCCATAATATAAGCGTACAGACCAGTCACACTTTTAATTTTCGTTTTAATTTAGCTATATAAGAGCGGTCCACGCCTAGTTTTTCGGCTAATTCCTTTTGTGTAGCATTCGGGTATCGTTTTAGAGCTTGTTGCAATAAGAATAATTTATCTTGTGTTTTATCTCGCTGCTCCTGTAAATACTCCTCTCGCGGCTTCATGCCTTCCTCACGACGTTTTTCCATATTAGCTATACGTTTCCTACGCTTTTTTTCATTAGCCCCTATAATCGTCTGTAGATGCTCCATTTCGTCATCTGTAATGTCTAACCACGATATTAGCTTTTTATTGCTGATATTATAACCGGCTCCCGGATAACCTTTTTCAATAGCAAGTTCATTCGCCTTCTTATCATTCTTAGCTATCCACGCCTTCTCAGCGCTTCTTGTAGCCCTTTCAACCTCTTTTAAGGGTAAAGGGGCACTAAACTGTAAATTAAACGTGTACGTTTGATCTAGTGCTTCTGAAGGGTCGTTTGTATAGCAGCAGGACCAGTAACGATATAAAAAGCAAATCGTTTCCCTGTATCCTGTCACTTCATAGTTACGAAGCTCTACCAACTTAACCAAGTCTAATAACCTAGCATAATGGAGTTTATACGTATTGAATAATTGAGCAACCTTCTTTTTACGTCCACGCTTTTTTGTTCCTGGAGCGGGTTTAAGCTCCTCTGTTAGATCAGGAAGGTAGTCATATTGAATATCACGTAACTGGTAACGGTAATCGTGGCGATATTCGGCCCTTACTTCAGCACCGTTCTTACTATTCACGCTCCCAGCAATACGAAAGACACGCGAAGCGTCCGCTGCTCTTTCATCTCCCCCGAGCTCCTTTAATAACTCTAAAAAATAATTCTGTACGGCTTGCCATAACGGTAAAGCCTTATAAGGAACAGGGTCCAACAACCAAATTAAAACAATGCCTTGTCCACTAAAAATAAGGATGTTAGGATCAGGAAGGCTCTCTCCAAAAAATTCATGTTCTAACTTACCTAAGATCCACGACGGCTCATAATTAAACAGATAAAAATCTAAATCAACGTATAAGGAACGTAGCTGACGAATGTTTTCTATGCTTCGTTGAGGTTTAAAGAACGTGTTTTGACTGAAGTACACGTCCTCACCTAACCATGTTCCTAACTGTTCGGCCAAATCTTCAGGTCTATAGTGGTATTGCCGGAACTTACCTGCAGGTGTTTTTTTAGCGACGGTTATCCATCCATCAGCACCATTATGATGGAACCATGCATGGTATTTAGCATTATCAACATTATTAGCAGCTGTTGAGCGATTTTCCATAAAAATTCCCCTCTCCATAGTGGAAAGGAACGTCTGCCTATGCTATTATATATACATAAATTCAATAGCAAAGGGTCGTTGTCCTAAAAAGGTACAACAATCCTAATAGCGAAGGCATTGTCCTTCCAGTATCGAAGAAACTCCCGCGGCGGCCAAACCATTGGGGGTTTTTTCTTTGTCTATTATTCTACCAAACTTCACCATAAAACTACATAGCCTTATAAAACATGTTATCAAGCACTGAAATTTTTGGCGATAATAAGAGATTTTTATTTTCATAAAAAAGGAGTACGCATTTCGCGCCCCCTTTGTGTATTTTTCTTATTCAGTTGCTACTGCCTTTAACTCATTAACATTAGAAATGATCTCCTCCAGCTCCACCATTTCATTTGATCTGAGGGCATTCATTCCTAACTCATCTAGACACTCGAAGTATGTCATTGTTTTCATAAGACTTAAAGCTATTTCCTCACGAGTTACAGCTTCATCCTCAATTAACGTATTTGCTGCATCCATTATCGCTAACTTTAATTGTGTTATTTGCTGATATGTAAGGAATGAAATAGTTCCTTTTGACATCGTTATCCCCTCCAGATATTTATTTTTGAAATCCATGTTTTACGTTTCCAGCAAATTTGATTATAATATTTAGTATTGAAATTTTTTATTTACCCAAAAGTCACGTCGTTCCCAGCGATGTGGCTTTATTTTGTTTATTTAAACAATCGGCTTCCTTCCCAAGATAAACATGTTCTGCACTGATCTCATATAATCTCAATAATTTAATCAAATTTTCACGACTTACATCAAAACAATCGGCTTCCAAACGCTTTAAGGTTCTTAGTGGTAAACCAGCTAGTTTGGCTGCTTCTTTTTCTGATAAGTAACAATTTAATCTGGCCTGACGAAGTGTTAACCTCATTGTATTTTTACCTCCTTAAAATTCTCCGACACACTGACTTTCTTTTATTTCCTTTGCTTTCCCTTTTACCCATCTATCGAATTCTTTGCGATTTGATATATCAGAATTAGGGTAAACGATAAGTAATTAACCTTGGCCCAACATATATGTACATAGAGCCATTGTTTTGTTCTATATTCCAAACGCCTTCGAAATTTAATTCCTCTGTAGAGATCAATTTTTCTAACTCAGCTTTCCTTACTAATTTTTTTAAATCGATTGTTTTCTTTCCTTCATCTCCTGTTACAACAACATCAGTCATTGTTATTAGCCCCCTTTTTGAGGATGTCTATATATCCAGCAATGACATCATTATATAAATAAAAGCCAGCAATCAACGCTTGAGAAACCAATTCTTCGTCACGTTGAGATGTTATTTGTGGGTTAGCAGCTCTAAATCTGTCCATTAAATAACGATTGACTTGTCCACCTTCTGAATACATTAATTCCGTAATATAAGCTATTTCCTTTTCAGAAAGTACTGGGGCTTCTAACTTTTTCATTTTTATCCTCTCCTAACTTGTCCTTAATCTATGAAACTTTAACCTTATATGGTTAATTATTATATTTATAGGGTAATTTTGTCAACAAATAATTGATAAATTATCTCTTTAAAAGTAAAATATAACTCAGAGGAGTAAGAGGGAGAGGGGAATAGACGTGGCTATAACCAATAATTTAAGAATTATTATGGCTAAAAAAAAGATTGATAGCGTATCGGAATTGATGTTAATCACTCATTTAAGTAGAAATGCACTAAATAAGCTTTACCATGATGAAGATATAGATACGGTTAAGTTAGGAACACTAATAAAACTTTGCGATTCTTTAAATGTTCCACTTTCCGAACTTCTGGAGTACACACCTGAAGAAAATTCCACTCATTAAAAAAGACCCTAACCAATAAAGGAAAGGGTCTTTTTTGTATTCAGTTGTCACCAAACTGACGACAACTGCCGAGTACAGGGGATATTTTCAAATACTTAGAATAAATACTTCACGTAAATACTTTGTGCAAATAGGTGAACGTGCAAGTATTTGTTACAAGTATTTGAATTAAGTATTTAAAATTCCAACTAAAAAAAGCTTTTACATCAATACTTACAGGATTTAATTGTAAATACCATAAGGGGATTATTCAAAACCGTGACTATATTAGGGTTAGTAACCACCCACAAAATGTGGGTACTTGAAGTAAGGACAAACTTTCCCTACTTGCCTTTCAGTTGGGACCAGTAGTAATAATAAAAAATAGAAATCTTGATAAATAAAGGGTTCCGCCCACATTGTACGGAACCCACTATACATGATTTTATACATTGTTTATTTATCAATATTTTAGTTACAAACTGCATTGTACTGCATAAAATCCCGCATATTTTATTCATCAACTATTGTTACGTTAATTCCTTCCTCAGCCGCTTCTACTTGCTCAACCACCCAATAGTTATAAGGTTCTAAAACGATTAATTCTGTTGAGCAAGTCATAATATTAAACCTGGTACCAACGGACACAGATCCATCATCAAAGACTTTTTCCACGTCGTAACCATTTCCAGTATCCATACATTGAACATCTTCACCAACTTCAGCACAACGAATGGCAAGCTGAGTTTTTTTAGCCATACAAAAACACCCCCTTCAAGTTTGTTATTCATGAATATCGGCAATTTGAAAGGAGTGTTCAGGATTTTTTTATTTACAACTAGTTGTAATTTGGATAATAGATGGAGAATTTCATGGATAATGAGCTGGATAATAATTATCGGTCTATTATCTGCGCTCCCGCTTTTAATCCCAACGGTTTAGAGCACATTCAAAAAATGTTGCTAATTAGTACCCCATAACAAAAATGAACAGCGTTGATTTATTAATTTTCAGTACTAACCAAAATGGTTATAACTTTTTTATAATTTCTTTTTCAATACGAGCAAGAATACCGTTTAAATCTCTGTAGATCCGCTTACCCGAAAAGCGAAGTACTTTCCATCCTCTACGTCTTAAAAACGCGTCTCTTTTCCTGTCCCTTTCCTTTTGCGAAGGAGATGAATGATAATCCTTACCATCACATTCAATTGCAATCCTCGCCCCTCTAAGGGCTATATCGATACTGTATGGCCCTTCTCTTACTTGTGTAGATACTGGATAACCATTTCTTTTAAGCGCCTCATACAATCGGGACTCTATTGGAGACTGGCACTTATAACGCTCTTTATCATGTTCTGGTTTCGTATAGTCATATTTCAACGCTAGGATTAAAGGAAATAGCAGCAACGAAAAGAAGATAAAATAATCCACTATTTGCACCTTCTTTTGGAGCGGGTAATTCAAGTGTCCGACAAATTGTCGGCAGCTGTCCCCATAAAATATCCTTCGTGATTAGTTTTCTCAAAAACATCTCGTTATAACACATGAAATTGGTGTACCCTCGAATATAAAATGGTGCCCCTATCTCTAGATCCTTATGTAGTTTGACTGTTAATTAAAAGAGTGGTATTTTATCATATTTTTCTCTTATTCACAAAGCGAACACCGCTTCGGAAGTGTATGTCTTATTCTGGATACATGTTTCTCATGTAGGACTAGAATTGTGTATAATAGGATAAGTGATAAGATGATGTGAAAAAAGAGGTCATGCTCCCCCGATTTAAACGCTATGTCACAAATTAGGGGGGTGGTAGTAGTCATGGAATTCCTAATGCTTTTATTTGCAGCTGGTAGCTTCTTTGTTACTTTATACATGGCTTTAAAATTAAAAAAGTAACCCACCCTGCACGCCGCGAAACGTTCAATGGGTGAATCACTTTCCTGAGCTGACCGTTTTTCAACAGTCTTATTGCTAGAGCTAGGGTGCTGCAACACCTTAGCTCATTTTTAATATTGTATTCAAAATTCCTAACCTGTATACAAATAGGCATTTAGCGAATGCACCATATATACACGATATGGTGCTTTCATTGCTTTAATTATAAGATTACCAATCGGTAAATGTAAACCAATATCGGTAATATCAGTAACTGGTTACTTTAGGAAAAATAATAAAACCCCCAAGGATCTATGTCCCTGGGGGCGGTTTGTCCGTGACATGACGGACGATGACTTTCCCTACTAATACGTAGGGGAATGCCCATGACGTGATGGGCGATGTATTAAGATGTTTACTCAAAACAAGCCTTTTTATTCCTAGAAATAATAAAAAGGGACCTGATTATGAAGGTCCCCTATGATAAAAAACGTGATATTCTCACGCGATTTGTCCGTGACGTGACGGACGATGTAATTACCTAAATTATAAAAGAGGTTGTCCATTTCGTCAACCCTAGCTCGTTTAAATGCCAAAGACCCACTTTACACGAGTAATGATTTTGTCAAGATCCCCGGGGGAAATATCACCTTTGTGGTCTCCTATTCTTACCTTACTTACAGTCTTAGTTTCCTCGCCTAAAACTGCTGAATCATGCTCTAGGAAAGTGTATTTTCTTTTTAAGAGGAAATAATGACTTCTATATTGAGGTTTGTTAAGCACCTCTTTTACTTTTCCTTCTTTATCACGTAAAACCTTCTTTTTTAAGTTTTTTGTTAAAGGAATTACGGACACGTTTCCAGAGGTGGAATTGATTAAATCATTAGATACGACTAATACAGGTCTGTGTTCTCCCTGTTCAGTACCTATGTTTTCCCCTAATTGACACATATAAACCCCACCGCGGATAATTCCTCGTTTGGATTGCGTTTTTTCGTTATCAATCCAATCGTTCGATAAATTAACTTTTGTTTCAATCCAGCTGCGTAAAGCACTTTCCTTTTCTGCTTTCCGTTGTTCTTTAGTTTTGATTTCTCTAGCCAACTTTCCTCTCCTCCTCACAACCATGATTGTACCATAGGGGAAAGTATGGCTGATTGTTTTTTACTTGGAAATTAATCTTTCTAGCTCTTCTGGTTCCACACTAAGGTCACCACCAAGACTAATGACATCTTTATTATCGTTGTGTTGTTTCCTGATGAAGTTATTCCATTTATACTTTTCAACGTGTACTGTTTTACCATCAAACTTTAGCTCATAGCGGTCATCTTTTAAACTGTAAGCAACGTAAACGCCCATTTTCACCCGCTCCTCTTTATTGAACCATGTTATTTTCAATCATGAATTGAATATCACGTTCGTACTTTTCTACTTCCTCCTGACTTAACTTCAAATCGATTTCTTTGCCGGTGCTGCTGGTTTCGGAGTCAAGAAGGAATACCGAACCTTGATTTTCTACACGTACTGTCTTTCCATCGAAGTACTGAAATCGAAATAAGACTTTACTTAGTCCCTTAATCTTGAATATACCATAAGCAAAAGTTTCGTCATCCGGCATTTGAACAAAGGATACTTTTAAATCGTCCACATTAGTTGTTACTGGTTCCTCTGTACTTCGACCTGATAATTCTTTGAATAGATCTAATAAAACTCCTGTAGTTTCCGACTCTGAACCTGATAACCATTCAATCTTCCTAGCCTCTAATTTCGTTAACTTCCTTCCTAAACCAGTTTCTAAAGCTGTCACCATGCGCTCATTCATTGTTTTTTGGTCTACATAACGATATGTTTTCATTCAACCCGCTCCTATCCTTTAAGTTTTTCTTCCAGCATATCTTCAAGTTTCGTTTGTAAATTCTGTAGTTCCTCAACATCCACCTTTAAATCGTCAATTTCATCAGACCAAGAATATTTACTTTCCTTCTCCAGTTCCCTTTTAAATCTTTGCCTACGGTCATTAACGCAAGTAATAATCAACTGTAATTCCGATGTTTTTATGTTCATTCAACCCGCTCTCCTCTGTAATATTTATCAATTATTTCACTTACTACTTCTTGGCCTAAAACATTATTACGAGCAAATGAATAAATAGCCTTCTGGATCGTATCTGTTTTATTAGTGTTTATCCCTTCCTCTTTCATCTTCTCCACCATTTTTTCTAATAAAGACATGTGAACTTCATCTAACCGAATGTTCATTTGTTTTGACATCTCTCCACCACTTTCCAGTTTTATTTGTCTCAATTATAACTAAGTATATACATTTTGTATATACGATTTGTGTTGTGTTTTATTCACTTTAAATTTAAATTTTATTATAAAATCCTTTATTAGCAAGGGTTAGACAAGGTAATTAATATTAATGTTAGTGTTATAATTAATATTTAGTTAACGTTATGTAATTATTAACACGAATGTTTGTGTGCAATAAAAAATCACGATAAGTACTTGCAGAAAGTGTTATCGTGACTGTGAATTTTAGAATAAAATTAACGTTATTATTCATATTAATATTAACGTTAATTTTGCCGTATGTTATAATGTTATTAAGAGGTATTTGATCTATATTAATAGTCAAGTCTCATCCCCTGAAGCCTAAGCTTGGGGGAATTTTCTATGTTTTTTTTGCTTAGGTACCACACGATACAACCTTACAAACTAAAATTATCAATCGCTTCGTCTATTTCATCCTGGGAGATTCCTATATAACGTTTTGTTACCGATGGAGCCGAATGGTTGAAAATATCTTGAAGCATAGCTACATCTTTTGTTTTTTGATAAAAGTGATAACCGAATGTCTTGCGTAAAGTATGAGTGCCGATTTCTTCTAAACCAACTTGAGCAGCTACTTCATTTAGAATCCTATAAGCCTGAACTCTTGTGATGGGTCTATCTCCCTTTCGTGAAGGAAATAAATAATCATCTTCGTTCATTCCAGTGGTATATTTCAATATTTCATTTTGTAAGGTCGCATTAATCCTAAAACGTTTATATTTATCTGTTTTACTCTCCTTTATCTTGATATGTTGTTTCCCTAAAACCTCTCGAACCGTCAGCTGCAGCATATCTGATATTCTTAGTCCGCAATTAATCCCCATTACGAACAAGAAATAATCTCTTTCTGATTTTGTTTTCAGAACGTTTTTTATCTCTTCGATTTTTTGTTTGTTTCTAATCGGTTGTACCGTTGTGCTTTTCCCCATTTAAAATCACTCCCTTTCTCTTATGTAACATCCATATTCAAAACGTTACTCTTCTATGTAACTAAAACATTCAAAATGATACATTGTACACCCTTAATTTCTAAGATTGCTTAAGAACCCTGATATATAAAGGATTTAATCACTTTTCTTATGTAACCTTTTATCTAAATTGTTACATTCGCCTTTCCAACCTCAATTTGAGGACAGAGGAAACATGCCTAAACTTTCAGTTCAGTAGATACCAAAATGGTACCGACTGAAGTTTGCACAAATAAACCCAGCTACTTAATAGCCGGGTTTGACATCGATGCTATAAGATCCCCTTTTCCTGAAACACTTTTCGAAGTGCTTCGTTAACTACTTTTGATTTAGTTCCACGACCACCTTTTTTAGCTAACCGAGCAAGTATATCAGCCAAGTCCTTTTCTAAGTAAATTCCTGTCATGACCGTTTCATCACTCTTCTTCTTTTTCCCTTCCAGCAGTTCGTCTATGTAGTCTCCCTTCCCCTCTTCGCTAACATTAACGTTAACATCATTGTTAGCATTATTTTTAGTGTTATTATTCACGTCACCTTTTTTATCGTCATTAGCATTAGCCTTATTGTTATTGTCATCATTTTTATTAATCTTAGCAACGTCACCAAATCCAGATAATGATTTATCTTTTCTAGCCATTTATGAAACACCTTCCTCTATCTCTTTTAATAAATCAAAGTAAGTAGAAACCAGTGGATTCTTTTTCTCCGTTAAAGTAGCGGGTAATCCCTCGTAAGCTATGCTAGAAGCAAAGCGAACAGAACGAGGAATAACAGTATCTAAAAGTGAAATGTCATTCTCTAAACAAAATCTCCTGCATTCCTGAAGAACTTGTGAATGAAGTGTCGTCCTTTGATCCACGAGAGTAGCTACAACTCCAAGTATGTTTAACTTTTGATTGTTCTTTAACTTGAAGTCTTGAATAGCATTTAGGATTTTTACCAGTGACCTCATCGAGTAGTTTTCTGGTTGGAACGGGATTAAAATATCATCTGCATATGTAAGGACATTCCCTTGAGTTAATCCCAGGTTTGGAGGAGTATCGATTAATATATAGTCGTATTTATCCCGTAAGTCTTCAGCAGCTACCTTTAATAACTTAAAAGGCTCGGGGAACTTATTGCGCTCTGTCAGTACATCAAATTCAAAAAAAGCCATGTCGTCATTTGCTGGAAGTACATCGATGCTTCCATTAGTTGAACTGTAAACATTAACAATTGAATCTGAAGCGGGTGCACCTTCAACCAAAACATCATAAAGTGTAACTTCACACTCGTCAGGATTTTTTCCGAATGACAGCAAAATGTTTCCTTGATTATCTGTATCTATAATCAAAACTTTGTTACCCTTTTGTGCTAAAACTCCACTGAGGTTACTGCAAATACTCGTTTTCAGTACGCCTCCTTTATTCGTTGATATAGCCCATATTTTCCCCATATCCACCCTCCTAATTAATGTTAATGTTAATGTAAAAATTAATATTATTAATTACAATGAAGTAAACTTTTCAATATTGTTATTACATTAGACAATATTATCATTAATCCTGCTTAAACTGTTCAAATTTTAATGGGGTTGTTTGTTAATAATAGAAATGCTTGTGAAGAAAGGTAGAGTAAAAACATAGGAGGATAAAATAATGGATAACCAAATTAACAGAGATGAACTTCCAGAAGCACTAACCCCTAAAGACATTCAACAAATATTGGGGATTGGCCGTAGACAAACGTATGAATTAATGGAGGATCCACCGTTTCATGTTGTCAAAGTAGGGAAGATTTATAAGATTTCTAAACGCGCCTTTTTTAAGTGGTTTGACGGCGACTCGTGAAGTACCGATGAATTGTCGGTAGTTGAAGATTACATAAAGGGGTTGTCGTTTCGGTAACTCCTTAATCAGTTCCGGTCAATTTGGCCGATACTAAAAAGAGTCGTCAATTTTGGGACACCTGAAAAGGGGTGACAAATTGTCACCCCACGACAAAGAAAAAATCCTTCATGAAGAAGGATGATAAGGGGTATTCAATTTGCATACCCCTTACCCTTTTCCTGCAAAGGT
>NZ_JAUSUG010000039.1 GCF_030813435.1 Evansella vedderi
TATATAACAGAAAACCATAATATTCCACAAAAGGTAATATATAGTGTTTTTTTATGCCGTTGACAAAATAAATATTTTTTTATGCAACGCTAGTGAAAATAACACTTAGTGAAAAATGAAAGAAGAGGAGGGATTTTATGCCTACTGAAATAATGTTAATAGTTGTTCTTTCATTAATGTTAGTTGGTAGTCTTGGAATTGTTTTACTATTTGTCTTTTGGTTGAAAAGTAGTTATAGAACAAAAGATTTAAAAATCAAAGAACTTCAGAAAGAAATTGAGGAACTAAGACGGAAAGAAATAAAATAAAAATGTTAAATATTACACAAAGGAGAGCTCGCTCCCTTTGTGTCGCTATCAGGGAGGTTAAGAAACTAAGAGGCAACCTTTACTAAAAAATATATATTGCTAATTTAGGAGGAATACAATTTCATGTATAATGTGCGTCCACAAATCTTACCAGTGGTTTGTATATTTTCTATTGTCATATTTTGGAATGTTTTAAGAGAGTTCTACGGAGTCTCCTCGTCCTCCTTTTTACTGTTTTTATTGTTAGTAATTGTTTCGAGTTCCTATAGGTTTAAATTTATCATTAACGATGACCATCTTGTGTATCAAGTTTTCATACTATTCAAATATTCTGTATTTAAAAAAGAAATTTATCCTGAACAAATAAAAGAACTGAAATTTTTCGAAGTCGGTTGGTTTAAGAAAGCAGCGGTTATTAAATGTATCAAAGGGATGAATATTAGATTAGCTATACTGGAACCAACTGAAGCATATGACCACCTTCTTGGGTTTGCGAGGAAACACAATATTACGATTTATAAAACAAAAGATTATTTACGATTAGAACGAAGAGTAAAATGAGATTTTGCATAGAGATGAAGTATCTAACTAACGGAGAGCGATAGCGGTGCAAAATGTTTCTAACTAAACATGGGGATGGTCACATCACCCAGCTAAAGGTTAGACAATCCTTATGGATTGAAGGATTATATTGAAGAGTCAAATGAAGGAGTAACGTCCCGAAGGGCTCTCTTTTAGTCGAATAGCACTAAATTTAGTAAGAATGCGATTCCTTTATAATTCAAACGACTTTACGTGCCTTTATGTTAGCTATCATCTGGAGTCCAATGGAAATCACTGTCGGAATAACTGTCGACGCTACTGGAATCAGCTACTTCAATGTACCTCCCTTGGTTGCTATTGTGCTCGTTTTTAGCCGCTAGTCTAGATATTGTTATTGGAAAAAAGCAGTTCCGTGATGTCCTATTCACACAAGAACAGATGAAAATAAGCAAAAAATTGTTGTTTAGTGCTTTAGTTAAATTGTTTATCGTCCTTGTACTTTTCTTAATGACAATCGTTATTGTTAACTATTTTTTCAATTTAAACTTTATCTTATCTGTTTCCCTTGTCATCTTTCCATTCGCCCTTTTTTGGTCATTGGCGATGCGTAGAAGCCAGTTATTTTTATCCGCTGGGTGGAAAAGCTGGATAAAATATAATAATACAATGCAAAACTTCGTGGTTTTGTTTCTTTCCCTTGCCTTTTTCTCCGAATGGTTTAACCAAACAGGGTTTCCATATACATTACAAAGCTTTCTCGATCATGTCACAGCGTACCCAATCGTTATTTTTATATTTTTTAAAGTGATTTATTTCGCTACAGCAATGATTGGCGTACATCCAATCGTAACGGTTGCGATAGTAATAGAGAGTCTCAGCCCTTTATTTCATGTAATAAATCCATTAAGTATTGGTATTGTCCTTATAGTCACTGCATTGGCAACCTCGGCGTCTGCACCATACGGAATTAACGCGACTATGACCGTTCATCATCTTGGCGTAAATCCATACCGGATAACTCGAACGAATACTCGATTCTCCCTGATGGTCAGTACAATTGGTGTTGTTATCGCTAGTTTATTACTTTAGGTTCTATAAGGTGACAATCGGAAGTTTTGCATAAAAGAAGGCACAAGGGCCCGAGTGAAGTAAAGTGTTAACACACTGACTACTTGGGCCCTTTTTCCCGATGAAATGGGTGTTCGTTTGGCTTGGAAAATTAGGTGAAGAGAAGGATGAATTGTCGACTTACTATTAGAAGATCAATCTGTTAACTAGGGAAGATTGAAGTAGTTCACAGATTTTAAAATGATTATCAATAGGATCCAGCCGACGATTAGTGCTATCAGATCCACTTGAACAGTTATAGCACGAAAGGGTCAAAATAGGTAATTAATGGTGAATTATATACTATCAAGTAATGTTTTTATGCATATTGGTATAATTCTTGTTGGGGGAATATAAAGTTATAATTAGAGTTACGACATCGAAGTATTACTATCATTAAGGGGGGGGAATTCGTCTGCACATTGTCAGATAAATTAACAGAAAAATCACTAATTTCTAAAAAATCTGTTGACTACCATTATTTACCCAAGTTAATATGAAATTAACAAATTTTTTAAAATTTTTTCCCTGATTAATTTCAGCACTGGAGAAAATAATTACATACTCTCCTAATAATCTTATCATCTTCGTGTTTTTTTCTTTTATTATTAACACCATGTTAAAAATGTAACGTTGTTAGTTAATTAGATACTTTATTATATAAGTCTCTAATTCTATAAAAAACACTATTTAAGGGGGAAGAGGGTTTGATTAAAGGTAATGGTATTAAATTGTTGTTTGTTTTGTTTTTGTCTATGTTGATAGTAGCTTGTTCTACAGAAGGTAGTGTTGAGTCAGATCCAGAAGATAACAGCAGTGACAAAGGGAGTAATGATAATGTTGTAATCGAAGATGAGGGGAACAAAAGGGATGAAATAGTTATTGCTGTAAATGAAAACTTTATTACAATGGATCCCCATAATTCGGGGGATAGGAACTCCAATGCAGTACAGGGAGCAATGTTAGAGGGATTAATAGATGAAAGAGATGGTGAAATTGTTCCTGTGCTAGCGGAAGATTTTGAAGTAAATGATGACGCCACTGAATTTACGTTCTATCTTCGTGAAGGGGTAGTTTTCCATGATGGGCAACCATTTAATGCAGAGGCCGTAAAAGCTAATTTTGAAAGAATAACAGGGGACCAAAGCTTGCGGCTATATAGTAGAGGTTTTAATGATATTACGGACATAGATGTTATAGACGAATATACGATTAAAATAACTTTAAGCCAATCTAACAGCAGCATGTTAACTAAAATAGTTCCTGCTCGAATGATTAGTCCGAAAGCTCTAAAAGAGGAGGACTTAACTAGAAACCCAGTTGGTACAGGACCCTACAAATTTGTGGAATGGGTTCCAGGTGATCATTTAACAGTGGAACTAAATGAAAATTATTGGAACCAGGGCCAAGCAAAGGTACAGAAGATAACATATAGACCTGTTCCAGAAAATGGTGCTCGTGTGGCGATGCTAAAAACAGGGGAAGCAGACTTTATCTTCCCAGTCCCAACCCAAAATTTAGCGGAACTAGAAGAGGATGAAAATATCATCGTAGAAACGAATCAATCAACAATTGCAAGATATGTTTCGTTAAATACGATGAAAGAACCATTTAATGATGTAAGAGTTCGTCAAGCATTAAACTATGCCATTGATAAAGATGCGTTCATTAATGTAGTGATGGCAGGGTTTGCGACACCTTTAGACTCCGTACTTCCAAGTACAATTTTTAATTACCAACAACAGGAGTTGTATCAGTATAACATCGAGAGAGCCAAAGAACTTTTAGCAGAGGCTGGTTATGAAAATGGATTTACAGCGGAAATTTGGGGAAATACGAACTCTGACACGGTTAGAGGAATGCAGTTTATCCAACAGCAATTATCTCAAATCGGTGTGGAGTTAGAAGTGTTATCTATGGAAGAGGGAACTTTGTCGGAGAGAATTTATGGTGGTCACGGTCCTGAAGAAGCAGAAGTGGAAATGTGGTACGTAAGCTGGGGAGGATTCCCTTCTGATACAGATCATGCGATCAGGCCAATACTTGGTGGTAATAGTTTTCCTCCTGCTGGTGGAAACTCAGCCTATTTTAGCAATCCAGAAGTAGATCAGTGGCTATTTGAAGCGAATGCAACCGTGGATGCCGAGCTAAAAAGAGAGTTATACGGTAAGGTGCAGCAGAAAATATACGAAGAGGCCCCTTGGATCTTTCTGGCATCTGATGAAAACCTATTCGGACGACGTGCTGATTTAGAGGGAGTCTATGTTACTCCAAATGGTCGGATACATGTTGGCTATGCTGAAATCAAGTAATTTATAGAATCATAGCCGTTCTTAAGGTGAGGGGTGCCCAATGCACCCCAAAATCCTTATTTTGAAAGGAGTTGCTTTTGTGCTGCGCTATATTTTTAAGAGAGTTCTAGAAATGATCCCAACTTTATTAATTGTTTCCATAATTATCTTCTACTTCATTCACTTAATACCAGGAGATCCGGTCCGGTTAGTTGTGGGACCAGATGCAACTTCAGAAGAAGTATCTATGATTAGAGAAGAAATGGGTTTAAATGACCCTATTTTCATTCAGTATATGTCCTATATGCAGGGGATTTTGCAAGGAGATTTGGGGAAGTCCCTGAAAACAGGATTACCAGTAATGGAAATGTTTGAAAATAGATTTAAAAATTCTATTTATCTCACCCTTTTTAGTATCATTTGGGCATTTATTATTGGAATCATCATTGGAACATTTTCTGCCGTTTTTAAAAATAAATTACCAGATAATATTGGGATGCTAACAGCTGTCTCGGGCATTTCTGTTCCTGGATTTTGGCTGGGGTTAATCTTAATTCAATTTTTCTCTGTTCAATTAGGTTGGTTGCCCACGGGAGGGGCGGATAGTTGGAAGCATTTTATACTGCCTTCTATTGCGTTGGGGGCAGGTATCATGGCAATGATTGCACGTTTTACTAGGTCTTCTTTACTTGAGACATTGGGCTCGGATTTTATTAGAACAGCAAGGGCAAAAGGGCTGCGGGAAATGATTGTGATTCCTAAACATGCCTTAAGGAATTCAATGGTTTCCGTAGTAACAATAACTGGCTTGCAGTTTGGCTTTCTACTTGGAGGATCTGTTGTTGTTGAGACAGTGTTTAGTTTTCCTGGTATGGGGCGTTTACTGATTGACTCCATCGCTTTTCGTGATTATCCAGTTATCCAAGCTTTGTTGTTATTATTCTCTATTCAATTCATCGTTGTAAATTTAATTGTTGATATTCTATATAGTTTTCTAAATCCTAAAATTCGAACCATTAGTTCTTAAGGGGGGATGACATATGGGGGTTTTAAAAGAAGAAGTCATAAACGAAACGACAATAAATAAAAGTCAATACTCGCCTATAAAGGAGTTCTGGAAGAATTGGAAAAGGCAAAAAGTAGCATTTAGTGCTAGTCTTTTTGTTTTACTGTTAATAATAATTGCATTCGTAGGTCCATATATTACACCGTATGACCCGTATGAACCTAACTATAATTCCATTTTACAAGGACCATCTTCTAGTCATTTGGCTGGTACAGATGAATATGGAAGAGATATATTTAGTCGACTAATTTATGGAACTAGAATTTCCTTAAGTGTAAGTTTCATCTCTGTTTTCTTTGGAGCAGTTGTAGGGACGATTTTAGGATTAATCAGCGGTTTTTTCGGCGGATTTCTAGATCGAATAATAATGAGAAGCAGTGACGTAATGTTTGCATTCCCAGATATTATTTTAGCTATTGCTATTATCGCTATATTAGGACCAGGTTTAGTAAATGTCGTTATAGCGATTGCGGTCTTTACTGTACCTTCTTTTGCTAGATTAATACGAGGAGCAACTCTTGAAGTGAAAGAGACTGTCTTCGTAGAGGCAGCAAGGTCCATGGGAGCAAAAAAAACAAGAATCATATATAAGCATATCTTTCCAGAAACATTTAGCAGTTTAATGGTTTTCTTCACGATGAGAATAGGTACGGCAATTTTAGCAGCTGCCAGCTTAAGTTTTCTAGGATTAGGAGCTAGTCCAGGGACTCCAGATTGGGGAGCCATGTTAACAATGGGGCGTGACTATCTAGGGACTTCCTCTCACGTCGTTATCATGCCTGGAATTGCCATATTCCTCACTGTATTAGCATTTAACCTAGTAGGAGACGGCTTAAGGGATGTACTAGATCCAAAAACAAAGAATCACTAAAGGGGTAGTTGTTGATGGAGGATATCATACTTAAAGTGGAACAATTACAAACGGATTTTCAAAAAGATAATCAGCGAATAAGAATTTTAAATGGAGTAAGCTTTCATATTTCGAAGGGGGAGATTTTAGGTTTAGTAGGTGAATCAGGTTGCGGAAAAAGCCTTACCTCCTTATCAATCATGAGACTTTTTAAAGGAACATCAGGTGAAATAAGCGGAGGAAACATCTTTTTTAGAGATGAAGATATCACAAAAGTCACTGAGAATCAGATGAGAAAGATACGCGGCAAACAAATTGCGATGATCTTTCAGGAACCGATGACGTCCTTAAACCCTGTTATGAAAATTGGCGAACAATTGATGGAGCCCATTAGGATCCACTTAGGCTATAACAATAAACGAGCAAAACAACATGCCGTTCAAATGTTAACGAAAGTTGGAATACCAAGATCTAATGAAATTATGAACGAATTTCCTCATCAACTATCAGGCGGTATGAGGCAAAGAGTCATGATTGCCATTGCTATGTCGTGCAATCCAGATGTCTTAATTGCTGATGAACCGACTACTGCTCTTGATGTAACGATTCAAGCTCAAATATTAGATCTGATGCGTAAGCTTCAAAAAGAGGAAAACATGTCCATGCTGTTGATTACCCATGATTTAGGAGTAGTAGCGGAAATGTGTGATCGTGTAGTGGTTATGTATGCGGGAAGAGTGGTGGAAGAAGCAAGTGTCCATGATTTATTTCAGTCACCATTGCACCCTTACACAAGAGGATTAATAGGTTCTGTACCGAAAATAGGTCAAAAAAAGGATAGACTGGAATCCATTGCCGGAAGGGTTCCAGACCCTAGCAATATGCCGAAAGGGTGTAAATTTGCCCCAAGATGCAGTGATGCGACAGCAGAGTGCCATGAAAAAGAGCCAAGTATGTTGGAGGTAGAAAAAAATCGTTATTGCAGCTGTTGGTTATATGATAAAGGAAGGAGCTTGATTAGTGGCTAGTACCATACTAGAGGTAAGAGGATTAAAAAAATCATTTGAAGTCAAAAACGGCATATTTGGAAAAAAGAAATACCTCCATGCGGTAAATGGTTTAAATTTCTCCGTCTATGAGGGAGAAACATTTAGTCTTGTAGGGGAGAGTGGCTGTGGGAAATCTACTGCCGGCAGGCTCATATCAAGGTTGATCGACCCTACTGCTGGTGAGATTTGGATCGATGGAGAAGAAATATCCAAATGGAAGGAATCACAATTACAAGCAATCAGAAAAAAAGTTCAAATGGTGTTTCAAGATCCTTATGCATCACTTAATCCACGTATGAAAATACGTGATATCATCGCAGAACCTCTTGTCATTCATACTAAATTAACAAAAAAAGAAAAACAAAGGCTAGTATCCGAAATGCTGGAGGTAGTTGGCCTGAATGAGTATCAGGGCAACTGCTATGCCCATGAATTTAGTGGTGGCCAACGGCAACGAATTGGAATAGGGAGGGCTCTGATAATGAAGCCGAAATTAATCATTGCAGATGAACCGGTCTCTGCGTTAGATGTTTCGGTACAGTCGCAAATTCTAAATCTATTAAAGGATTTACAAGAGGAATTTAACTTAACTTACGTATTTATTTCTCATGACCTAAGTGTAGTAGAGCATATCAGTGATCATATTGGTGTCATGTATTTAGGATCGATTGTGGAATATGGACCGAAAGAACAGATATTTACAAACCCGCTTCATCCATATACAAAAGCACTATTGTCCTCTGTACCAATACCTGATCCTACAGTTAAAAGGGAAAAAATCATCCTTAAAGGGGACATTCCTAATCCAGTAAATCCGCCTTCAGGTTGTAAATTTCATACAAGATGCCCAGATGTAATGGAAATCTGCAAAGGGAAAGATCCTTCATTGAAACAAATTCACACAGACAACCATTTAGCTGCATGTCATCTTTATGAAAAAACAATAAAAAATCAAAGTGTTATTGTCTAAAAGAATGGGAAAAAAGGAGAGATATTATGAAAGTAGGATTAAGCTCTTATAGTTTGCTAGACGATATTCAGGAGGGAAAATTAACGATTCTTGATGTAATTCAATGGGTTGCAGATAACGGTGGCGAGCATCTGGAACTTGTTCCATATGGATATTCAGTGGTAGATAATCTTCCATTGGCGGATCAAATTAAAGAAAAGGCAGAATCAGTTGGTATTGAATTATCAGGATACTCGTTCCCAGCGGACTTTTGTCATGATGATGATGAGGCATTTGAACAAGAAGTGAATCGTATTAAGCAACATGTGGATATTGCACACCGGTTAGGTATTACGAGTATCAGGCACGATGTGACAGCGTTTAGACTAGAACCAGAGGAAATGACGATCCAGTATTTTGAGAAATATTTCACAAGAATGGTAGAGGGCAGTCAAAGGATAGCCGATTATGCTTCCCAATATGGTATTACAACAACAATAGAAAATCATGGGTTTAATGTACAGTCTAGTGACAGAGTACAAAGCGTTCTTCACGCAGTCAACCGCGATAACTTTAAAACAACCCTTGATATTGGGAACTTTTTATGTGCTGATGAAGAACCGTTAGTTGGTGTTATGAAGAATATAAAATATGCCAATAGAGTTCATTTTAAAGATTTCTATATTCGACCGTATTACGAAGACCCAGGTGAAGGAAAATGGTTTATCACCGTTAATCGAAATTATTTGCGCGGTGCGATTATCGGTCACGGAGATATCAACATCAGAGAAGTAATAAAACTAGTAAAACAGTCAGGCTATGATGGTTATATTACAGTGGAATTTGAAGGAATGGAAGATTGCCAATTGGGATCTCGAATTGGTATGGCCAATGTAAAAAGACTGTGGGAGGAAATTAGTATAAACGAATAGAAGGGTGTGTTTCTTTTTGAAAAAGCTAAATGTTTGTGTCATAGGAACTGGTTCCATTTCGGATATGCATTTAACATCCTATCAAAAAAATCCTTATGTAAACCTATATGGTGTCTACGATTATTCAAAAGACAGAGCAGTGGAGAAAGGAAAAAAGTATCATATCGATAATGTTTATGAAGATTTGGAAAGCCTTTTTCAGGATCCTGAAGTGGATGCGGTGAGTGTTTGCACATGGAATAATACGCATGCAGAAATAACCATCGCAGCCTTACAGTCGGATAAGCATGTTTTAGTGGAAAAGCCATTATCGTTATCAGTAGAAGAAGCTTTAAAAGTAGAAGCGGTTGCAAAACAATCTAACAAAACAGTTCAAGTAGGATTTGTTAGAAGGTTTGCTACGAATACCTCCGTTTTAAAGAAGTTTATCGACAATGGAAAATTAGGCGAAATATATTATGCAAAGGCATCATGTTTACGTAGGTTGGGTAATCCAGGAGGATGGTTTGCAGATAAAGAAAGGTCTGGCGGAGGCCCATTAATTGACTTAGGTGTACATGTTATTGATGTTTGCTGGTATTTGATGGGCCGACCGAAAGTGAGGTCTATTTCCGGCAATACGTATACGAAGCTAGGCAATCGCTCCAATATTGAAAACTTAAGCTTTTATAAGGCTGCTGATTATGATAAAGCCAATGATAATGTGGAAGATTTAGCAAATGCGTTAATTACATTCGAAAACGGCGCATCTTTAATGGTAGATGTATCGTTCACCTTACATTCCAAAAATGATGAAATTAAAGTCCAGTTATTTGGAACGAAAGGTGGAGCGGAATTAGAGCCGGAATTAACTATTATAACGGAAGAGAATAATACAATTGTCAATATGCATCCTCAAATAGATCATTTAACCTTTGATTTTGAAAATGCATTTCAAAATGAAATCGATGCCTTTGTAAATAGTTGTCTTTTTCAGCACGAGATCGTATCACCAGTGGAGGATGGTGTAGAACTGATGAAGATATTATCGGGTATTTATGAAGCAGCGGAAAAAAAGGGTGAGGTGCTGTTTTCATCATGACGACGGATATCAAATTATCGAATAAAATTGGAATTATTGTGGATAGCTTACATTTGCCTCTTAGAGAAGGCTTAAAAAAAGCAAAAGAACTTGGCGCTGACGGTGTACAAATCTATGCTGTTGATGGGGAAATGGCACCAGAAAATCTAAGTGCACAGGCTAGAAAAGATTTAAAGAACGAAATGGAATCACTAGGGCTGGAAATATCGGCACTATGTGGTGATTTAGGTGGGCATGGATTCCAGGATAAAGCTGAGAACCCTGAAAAAATTGAAAAATCCAAAAGAATATTGGACCTTGCTATTGACTTGGGGACAAATATCGTTACGACTCATATTGGAATAATTCCGGAAGAAACAGAAAGCTTCATTTATGAAGAAATGCAAAAGGCGTGTGAAGAACTTGGCACTTATGCCAAGAGCATAAATGGGTACTTTGCAATTGAAACCGGTCCAGAGACATCCATTACTTTAAAAAAATTCTTGGATAGTTTAAGTACAAATGGAGTATCTGTTAACTTTGATCCTGCGAATATGATCATGGTGACTGGTGATGATCCAATAGCTGGGGTAGAAACGTTAAAAGACTATATCGTTCATACACATGTCAAGGATGGAGTAAGATTAAAACCGGTGGATCCGCGCAATGTTTATGGGTATCTTGGGTTTGATGGTGGAACAAATCATGATAAAATAGCAGAAATGGTTTCATCCGGTGAATTCTTTAGAGAATTGCCACTTGGAAAGGGAGACCTCGATTTTTCATTATACTTTTCTGCGCTGCAAAAAATAAATTATAATGGATATTTAACAATAGAGAGGGAAGTTAACGAAAACCCTATCCATGACATTAAGGAAGCTGTCCATTTTATTCTACAATATAAGTAGCAGTAACTATATTTTGTACTATAGTAGTTGTAAGCAGTTAAATGAAAACAAACTTAACTAGTATTGAGGATGTGACAATGGAAAAACATGATAATGTTTTTATAAAAAAACAAAATAAAAAATGGGTTTTGGACATTATAAAAAACAATCGCCCGATATCTAGAGCAGAAGTTTCCAAAATAACGGACATGAGTCCTACTTCCATTAGCAGAATTGTTCAAGAATTAGAACAAGATGGGTTTATTAAAGAATCTGATTTGATTTCTAATGGTGTGGGAAGAAAAGCGACATTATTGGATGTCAGGCCTGATGCTAACTTTAGCATTGGCGTAGAACTAACGGAAAAACATTTTAAAATTGGCATTTTAAATTTTTTGGACGAAATGACCTTTTCACAAACATTCCCAGTCGAAGATGTTGAGGATTATATGAAGACGTTAAACGATGGTAGTAGATTAATTAAGAGAATAATAAACGAACAAGAAATTCCTATGGAAAAAATCGTCGGTATTGCGATTGGAGTACCAGGTTTTATTGACTACGAAAATGGAGTTGTTGCTCATTCCACACAATTAAAGTGGAACAATGTCCCCATCGTAGAGATTATTGAATCGGCCACCAGCTTAAAAGCGATTGTAGATAATGATTTAAAAATGAAAGCAATGGCTGAGTATACGGCTGGTGCCGCTAAAAGTTCCAAAAGCTCTGTTTTAATAGGGATAGGATCCGGCATAGGTTCTGCCATAATAATGAATGGAGAATTTTATCGCGGTGAAAACAATATTGCAGGGGAAATCAGTCATACTGTGGTAGATATTAATGGGAATTTGTGCAGGTGTGGAAAATTTGGTTGTCTAGCAACGGTTTTAACAGAAAGTTCTATTCTACAGCAAGCAAGAAAAATTAAAGAAGTTAGCTCCTTAAAACAATTACTAGACTATTACAATAGTGGAGAAACTTGGGCGATTAATATTATCGATCGCGTCACCACTTATATTGTAACAACGATAACCAATATTTTATATATTTATAATCCTGAAGTTCTCGTTCTAAGTGGTTTCATTTTAGAGGATTTCCCAGAAATACAAGCATTAATAAAAAAGAAATACAAATTATACCTTACTGAACCATTTAAAACACATTCTCGAATAGTATTTGCCGAGCTCAAGGACCATGGTATCGTAAAAGGTGCAGGCATTCAAGCGCAAAAAGTATTATTTCGCTTGCAGTAATGTATTAAGAAATCAATAAAAACATTTTATTATGTTTAGCAGCCTTAAATTTAAGGCTGCTTTTTTGAGTGCACCCGGCCTGTTTAACAGCTAGGTGGTGAAAGTCCACTTCAAGTTGGCAGTGGGAACTTTTATCGAAAGGCAGGTTATCCATCGTGAGTTGGACTCTGAATTATCCGAGAAGATTTTAAAAAGTCTTGTAATAAAAGGTAGTAAAATTGTTTTATTGTCAGATAATCAAAGGTACTTCTTTTACACACTGAGGATTTTAAAGAAGGATATGTAAATTGTTTCTTGAATAGTATTTAAATAGAAATTAAAAGGGAGAGTGGTTTGAATGTGTGGGATTTGTAAGTAAACATGAAACAAGGGACTTAGAATTACCTAATCATCGTAAGAAATTATTAAATTCAATGGAGAGAGATTTACTAAATGATGATAATGTACTCGCATTTTTTTATGGTGGTTCCATAGGGAATGAAAATACGGATGTTTATTCCGATATCGACCTTAGAGTTGTTGTGGAACCTGAAAATATAGAGGAATATATTTTAAACAAAAAAATTCGACCTCAAAAGTGGGGGAATGTTCTTTATTTTGAAGATGTTCATCCTTTATCAACTTACACTGTCGCTCATTATGATTGTTTTGTTAAAGTGGATACCTTTTATTATACGCCAGATAAAATTCAACCATCTATTTGGTTAAAAAATATAAAGATTATAAAAGATACAGGTCATATGATGGCTAGAATACTAGATAAATCAATGGTGCTTACTTATGAACTATCAAAGGATGAATTTGAATTGTGGAGAACGAAATTTTTTGCCTATCTGCATGAAGCATATAGGAGAGTGATGAGAAAAGAGTATTATTATGCTTTAAATTGTATGGATCATTTACGGTTGTCCATGGCAACGGCCTGGTATATGGATAAAGGCATTCAACCAAATACCTTTGGTGATTGGGCGAAATATGAGGGAGATAGAAGTGAGTTAGAGGATTGGAAACAATCACTGCTTCAAAGTTGGGATTGTGGAAGGAATACAAAAGAAATCATCAATGTTATGAAAAGTATCGTTCATGAGTTTAGAATAGTTCATCGTTCCCTTTGTAATAAACTAGAGATGGAGGAGAACCCTGAATGGATAAATAAAATTGTAAATATGGTGATATGAATTAACACATCCAAACGGGTGTGTTCTTATTTCATTAAAGGTTAAAGTAATAGGTTAATAAGCCGTCGCTGACAAACACGAAATATGGGGTTATCTTGAGATGATTGAGTTAATTAAACCAATTCAGATGAACGCTATTCATATCTAAGGTTGCAGATAAATTATACGATAGAATTATAAATCTTTTACCTTATCTCAAGAGGTTTTAATGAAGGGGAAGTTCTTTTACGATTAAAAGAAATTAAACCACTATAAATGGATAAACAACATTATCGTATTTAATAATCGGTCGGAATATATCTCGTACAGGGATAACCTTATTCAATTAGATATAAATGCACTGGAAAAATAAAGGAAATACGGCTAGGTAGAATTATCGATTTCAAGATTTTTCAAGGGAAGGTAGTTGTTAACCTTCGTAATTAATGCTGATGAAATAACATTAGAATACGCCAGAGGGCCCCGTGTAGTACGCAATGGGGCCCTTTATATCGAACCCTTTTAACTCTCTATACTTTGCATGAAAGAAATGATATATTATAAAGCGTTATCTTTAGTAATAGATGATTAATACATAATAGTTTTAAAGAGCAGGTGAATAGCATGAGTGTAAAAGTTGATCCTGAAGTTGAAAAAGCAATGATGAATGCTATGGCAGGATTGAAAGATTTGCGTAAAAAACAGGAAGAAGATCAGGATAAAAAACATTGGAGTCCCATTAGAGTTCCGTTTCAACTGCAAGAGGGCTTGAATCAACGGACAAAACAGGAATTGGATGAAATTCGAAGAAAATTAGCCTTGAAAGGTGTAAGTATGTTGAAAAAGGCTGATTTAATAGATTTGCTAGTGGAAACACTACCTCACCATTTGGAAAAGATATGTCTTCAGTTGGATAATGGGCGATTTAGCTTACTATCCAGCATAGGGAATAATGGCGGTCACATGAAAGCCCCCGCGATGGAAAGGCATCAAATCGAATTTTTTCGTAAAATGGGATTAATCTTTACTGGTACGTTGGATGGGAAGAAGATTGTGGCTGTACCTGAAGAACTGATGAATAAAATAGCCTCTTTACAGAATGATCCAAAAGTAAAAGCAGCTGTTAGGAGAAATACCGAATGGATTACCCTAACCCACGGGCTATTGTATTACTATGGCACGTTAAGTAGTTCACATTTGATAGAGATGGTGGAGTCTTATACAAAAGAGACCGTAAATTTCGGTGAATTTTATCAAGTTATCGAAACTGCCAATGCTTTCTATAAAGGGGTGTCTATTGATGAGGTTGGATTCTCCCATGTTCGTGTATTTGATCCAGAAAGAGTGAAACAGGAACATGAAAAGAGGAGCAATATTCCATACTATGCCTTTTCGAAAGATCAGCTCTTGAAAGCGGGTGTACCTGAATTTGTCGATCGTAATAAAAGCTATTTGGAATTAGTTCAGTTCCTAACGACAAATTTTGAAATAAGTAAATCTGATGCGGATCGGTTTGTGGAAGAGTGTGTGTACGCAACGAAGATAGGGGAAAGCCCCAATAATATTATGAACTATTTAGCTGGAATTTTAGAGTTTCCTAATGTTGAGGTGGTCCAATCTTTAGGGGATAAAGTGATCCAGTTAATGAATAATACGAGGGAATGGTTTCTTAAAGGACATACATCCACAGAGTTAATGGTAGAAGAGAGGAAACATTTGCGACCGTTACCAGGATCAAAAATGAAGCCTAGTAATAAACGAGACAGAAAAGTAGGTAGAAATGAACCCTGTCTTTGTGGCAGCGGGAAAAAATATAAGAAATGCTGTGGAAGATAAGAAATATCACGACCTTTTGTGCCTGCCCCCCGGTTTAGTAAAGCATCACCGCCCTGGGAGTCAGGCCCTTTTTTTGAAGGGAGTAGACCATCCGTGAAACAATGTATGAATGTATAGAAAAAATAGAAAGTAAATATAGAGAAGTACAACCAATGTAATTACTTTGCTTTGAGGGGAGTAAAGGGATAATGGATTGTTTTAAGAGATTAGATTTTAAGGGTGGGATCTGATGGAGGGGTTTGGAAAAATATTTTTTATTGGTGGAATAATGTTTTCGTGTATGTTTGGTTTCTTAATATTTGTTAGTATAATGACGAATTCTGCACCACAATATAGCTTTTATATCATTTTAGCTATGGCAGTAATGAGTTTTTGTTTAAGTTATCTATACCCTCAATTTAGAGAAAATAAGGAACGTGCGAAGCGGATAAAAGAGAAAGGAATGTTTATAAGTTTTTTTTTCATTTTTGGGTACATGCTTATATTCATGGTTCTATTTCAATTTAATATTCTAGATTTAGATGGATATGAGACTATTAGTATCTTGGTACCTTTAACAATCATAACGGTATGGATATCATTTGTGGTTTATTCGAAACGTTTATAGGAACCAGTGAAATTTTAATTGAAGATACTACGGGAGAGGAAATTCAAATGTCCGAATCCTTAGTCAATAAATTGGGGTAACGAGAAAGGGTGGATTGTTCCCGAAATGGGAAGAGAAGCTGAATTTGGGTAACGTTTGTTAAGCAGTGTGTGTTGCCCCCTTAAGTAGCAACGTATTACTCACTGGGGGACAGGCAGTATTTTTCAAATTTTCATATTTTGTAATGAACCTTTCACCTCCCTTAATTGTATAGTTAGTAAACAAGGATAAAGGGGGATTTTCAAAATGGGTGCCGGCTGGATTGTTTCCATGATTGTTGCTGGGGTAGTTTGTATCGTTATTTTAGCCATTGCTATTCCGATGGATAGAAAGTATGTCGTACGGGAGTATGGGAAAATCAATTATAAAAAAACAAAGATTTTTTTGCGCTGGAATGTTTTTGATACGTTAACCATTTGCCTTGCCATCTATTCACTCTTATGTGTGCAAGTGTTGAATTTACTCATTACTAGCGGAGCAACAGTTGAAAATGTATTTGTTCAATTTTTTACAAATCAAGCACAGGCCTTTACGATTGTTTCCATGGTGTATTTGATATCAAGAGTGTCGATGACGTTAAAATCAATTAAGGAACGTTGGGGAGATGAGATTGAGTAGTCGGGAAGAGGAGTTGATGGTGGCCTATCAAGCTGGTGATAAACGTGCGTTAGAACAGATTTATATGCTTTTACAGCCTGCTCTTTACTCCTTCGTTTATCGCTATACGAGAGAAGAACAGTTGAGCATAGATATCGTCCAAGATTGTTTTGTAAAGCTGCAGCAATATAAAGATGACTATGAACCTTCCAAAGGTAAACTAAAACCCTATTTATTTCAGATCGCCTATCGAATCATGGTGACGAAATTAAATCGGCGTAAGAAGCTGCAAACGTTCTTTCCGTTTCTTGTGCCGACCACAAAAGAATCCCTTGATCATACGGATCGAATAACCATCCGAAAAGCCGTTGCTAACCTACCAGAGATTCAACGGGCCGTTATAATTTTATTTTACTACCATGATATGTCACAAGTAGAAATTGCAGAAATACTCGGGATCCCAAAAGGTACCGTTAAATCTCGTCTTCATCATGCAATTCAAACTTTAAAAAAGAAATTAGGGGGAGATTTTCTTGGATCGTGACCCTTTAGAAAAAGAGCCGCACCTTCGAAAGAATCTAGATGAATATCATGTGGATATTCCTGACTTTCCTATGAAAAGAAAAAAGGGAGAGCGTCTACTACACTTTTTAGCATCACCAACAAAAGATCCCTTTGAAAGAATGATTGTCACAACGAACGGCGTCCTGCTTTTAAAAGTGGTGCCACTAATGGCAGCCGCAGTGCTTACTTTCCTTCCACTATTGTTTTATCTATAAGAGTTTTCCACCTTTACGGGCCTGAGCCACAGTGTTGTAAAGCGTTAACACACTGGGAGTCGGGCCCCTTTTTTTGTAATCTACTAAACAAACACCCAAAACGCTCGTAATCAACATACCCACGGTCAAAGACATACATGGCATCCTTATCGTCTATAAGGACTTCTGGTTTCGATCATGTTCTTTCGCAGTGGTTATAACAGCTTTTTCAGGATAAACCGTATCTTTATCCATGAAAACAAGTCGTAGATGTAGCTTTACACCAGCTTTCGTTTTACGAAATTTAGCCCATTTATAATTGGTCAAGTTTAAGGG
>NZ_JAUSUG010000040.1 GCF_030813435.1 Evansella vedderi
CTTAGTGCTGATCAGCTGCGGACACCTCGTATGATACCAAGGGGCTCTTTTTTTGTTCAACTCTCAAATTTCTTTCTTACAGGAATGCTCCTATAAGTAAGAAATCATTTAACATTTATTGTTGTTTAAAATAAGCTTATTTATTATACAAAAATACAGTCATCATCCTATTCAATCCTAAAGAAGTTTTGCTGAAAAATCAACTAAATAACTTTGGTAGATGAAGCAAATCATTTTTGAAAATAAATCAACTTAGTATAGTATTATTTATAACACGTTTTCGATGAAAAACCCATTTGGTTCCATTGGAAGGAATAGTAACGGATGGAAATTCGAAAAGTAGTATCCTTTATGAAATACATAATAAAAGAATTGGAGGAATTATCCTTGAAGCAACATCTTATCGCCCTCGATTTAGACGGGACCTTATTAACTGACGATAAAAATATTTCTCTGCGGAACAGGGGCATTATTGGAAAGCTCCGCGAATTAGGCCACAAGGTAGTTATTGCAACTGGAAGGCCTTATCGAGCAAGTAAGGATTATTATTTTGAGTTAATGCTGGATTCACCAATAGTTAATTTTAACGGGGCCTATATTCACCATCCTACAAACCCCAAAGACTTTCATACGGAACATACTCCGTTGGATGTAAAAACAGCAAAGACAATTATAAAAACATGCGAAGCCTTTCGAGTACAAAACATCATGGTGGAAATCATGGACGAGTATTATCTGCGTTACAAAAACAAGGGCTTTTCTGATGCTTTTACATTAGGTCAATCCCCTGTTGAATATGGAAATTTACAAGAGCTATTGCAAGTGGACCCTACTTCTATACTCATCCATCCAGAGGAAGAGAATCATCAGGAGCTTAAGGGTTTGCTAGCTAGTTCTCATGCAGAGGTAATTGAACAAAGATCATGGGGAGCTCCTTGGAATGTCATTGAAATTGTTAAGGCAGGTTTAAATAAGGCAGTCGGTCTAAAACGAATTTCCGAATATTACAAAATACCGCCAGAAAGAATAATAGCCTTCGGTGATGAAGATAATGATTTAGAGATGTTAGAATATGCAGGATGTGGCGTAGCCATGGGAAATGCAATCGATGAACTAAAGATTGTAGCTAACGAGGTTACTTCTACAAATGAAGAAGACGGTATAGCAGTATTTTTAGAAGAATATTTTAACCTTCAAAAACAATAAGAAACCAAAAAGCAGCTATTTTCCAATATTCCCATTGGAAGATAGTTGTTTTTATTATTTTTTTATAATTACACATCCTATAATGCAGAACATTAAACTAAAATAAAATGGAGGGATTGCACAATGGGAAATCGAATATTCCAACAGGCTAGAGAGGCAGTACAGGAAGCTCAAAATGCAATGGAGGCAACACACACTCCACAAGCACAAGCAGAGGCAACTGAAAAAATTAACCGTGCAAAACAAGCCTTGTCTCAAGCTTTTGCAGATTCATCTTTAGCAGAGCGGGAGCAATTAATGCAATTGCAAAATTCTCTTTATGAGCTGTCTGAAGAATTTACCACAGAATCAAAGTAATTTTATTTGGGGGATTAGGTTTCTTTTACTTTTTGGCATCCTTTCCCCCTTTTTCAAAAAAAATTATAAAATTTTAAACCGAAAACCTCTTCAACTATGGTAATGTAGAAGTTGATTGGAGGTAAATTCAATGAAAGTTTATAAATTAGATAAACAAACGGACTATGAACTTCGTATAGCCATTACTAAGTTAATGATGGAACAAATGGATGCTTTGAGTTCATCTGTAACAGAGGAAGACTTGCTGCAAACGATCGATTTAGCGCTTGAGGAGCACTCAGGTGCAGAAATATTTGTTGCAGAAACAGATAATAAAATCGTGGGATGCGCCTTTTTAAATTCTGGAATAGGATTAGAAAAGGGCGGCCCTTATATTTGGTTAAATGACTTATATGTACAACGGGAGTATCGTCGCCAAGGTATTGCAAAAAAACTTCTACTAAAGGTCCTCTATTGGGCCGAGCAAAAAGGATTTAAAGGGATCGAGCTAGAGACTGGCATTAATAATGCAGCCACAAAGAAATTATATAACTCCTTAGGTTTTTACGATATTGTATCTAAAAGATACGGTCGTCATATATAAATATTTTCATATATTCAAAGAGTCTGGGACAAAAGTGTTTTTACTAATAAGAAATCCAAACAAACTAGATGTAAGTGCAATCTACCCGCTTCGGAAATATACTTCCCTAAGGTAGTGTATTGTTCGTATTTCCGATTAAAACACTTTAGTTATGTCCCAGCCTCTTTTTCATTATAGGAGCTTACCTGTAGTGTATCCAAGCCATATTATATTTTCCTAAAAAACTATTTTTCTATAAAAAATAAGTCAAGACAGCTAAGGATCCTATAGTACCTGCAACAACTACAATTAAAGGTAAACTAAAATAAGCAAGAATAATAGCTATAATTCCACCTATAAGGCCAAAATAAATATTCTCGTGGACATTTAAAACACCCGGAAAAATAAGTGCTCCTAAAACAGCATAAGGAACCCTTGAAAGCATTTTTTTTGACCAGTCGGGCCAATTCTCCGTTTGCAGCATAACAAGGGGGAGTACCCTTGGAATATAGGTCACTATCCCCATACCAATAATCATCCAAATAATAGGCATACTCATCACTCAGTCCCCCTTTTTTTCCATAGAGATTCTATCCCTTCAAAAACTAAAAGAGCTGCTATAGTGCCGAACATGATTGCCCAGCCTGTAGCCACCCAAAATTGAAAAATACTATGGAAAAGTCCACCAAGGATAGATAAAGAAATAACTACTTTTCCTTCCTTTTTTATAGAAGGAATGAGTAATGCGATAAACAAAGCATATAGTGCAATGGCCATACTTTCTTGTAAGATTCCTGGTAAAAATGAACCAGCAAAGTAACCAACACCTGTAAAAGTTACCCAACTCGTATAGGCAACGGCAGCCACTCCGATTATATAATTAGAACGAATAGGCTCCTCCTTTGTGGATGCTACAGCAAAAACCTCATCCGTAAGACCGAAGGCATAGACAGCCCGAATCTTCTTCGATGATTTTTCCGCACGTTCATGAATGGATGCACTCATTAATAAATGACGAAAATTTACTATAAAAGTAGCAAGTATAATTTCTAGTGCCCCAGAGCCTAATGCAATCATTGTTAAAGCCATATATTGAGAGGCCCCAGCGAAAACAATCATACTCATGAGTACAGCTTCCGCAACCGTTAATCCTGTTGTACCTGCTATTAGTCCAAATGTTAATGCTACTGGCATATAACCTATACCAATAGGTATACCATCTATAATTCCCTTTTTCAAATGGGAAGGTTCTGCGTATGATGATGATACAGTTTCCAAGTCAATCGCTCCAATCTCATTAAGAATCCTGAATAATTACTTTACTATTTTACTCTGCTACAACATTAATCTGTCAAGAATTTGAAATTATTTAAGAATAAAAAAAATTAAGCCCCCGATTTACACCAGGAGCTTAAGCGATAGACATTTTCCTATAAACTTCTTCCAACTTCTTTTTTTCTTTGTCTGTTAAAATGTTTTCCGCAATAGGGAACATAATTTCTTCTTCCTTGAGGAAATGATCCGTCAATGTATGAAACATTACACAAATATAATGGGCTAACTCTCGAATATCTTCCTCTAAAGAATGACGATCCAACTCCCGATGTTTATTAAAAAATAACCCGATATTTTTCCGTACCAATTCGTGATCATCTTCCATCACAGGGATAGGTCCGCCCTCTCTTCCTATATGACCCGCAACGAGATGAAATAAATATTGGTCTTCTTTATAGGTATGGGGCTCGATTTCCGCTTTAAAAACAGTCATTTCATTATATATTTTCTCCACAAGGATAAACTTATCTTCTCTTGTTGGATCATATGCTAATAAGGATCCTAAATAATATAATCTATCTAATTTCTTTTTTAAAGGTATATGTTCAACTACTAATTCTTCTAAAGCATAACAATACTTCTCTGGTTTTTCTACATTTAAGCTACAAAACCCTTGAAACTCTGCCACCTGTGACAACTCCTCTCGTCTTATTCATTAACTTAATCTTACCTTTTTATAATTAAAGATAGGGTGATTTTGCTCACATTTCGTTAGAATTCACAGGAATTTCACAAGTTCACGGAGTCTTAAGAATGGAAGGAAAACTGCCTAATTATATGTAAATGCTTTTATTTATTGGCTCTTTGTATAGATTGCTCCTGCGGTTACTCGTCGCACAAGATCATGTTGTTTTTTAAAACATACTTTTTGCTTGGATACGCTACAGGCGGACGCTTTCCGCGGGCAACGCTTCAGCCTCCTCGAGAAAACCGCCCTACGGTGTCTTCAGCCGTTGCTTTTCCCGCTGGAGTCGCCGCCTTCCGCTTCTCCAAGCTTTAAAAAAGCAACAAAGATCACGAAAACTGCCTAAATAAAAGACTGGTTAAGAAGCTTTCACTCCTTAACCAGTCTTTTATTGAACAGGCGCAAAAACTTGGTCGTTTTGAACAGCCTCTTATTGCTGATTAAATGCTTCTTCAATCTTCGGTAAAAGTGTATCCCAATCTGCATCTATTTCTTTGTTAACAGTAACAAAGTCTTGGTATCCAAAAATATTGTCTACTCCTTCAATAGCTAAAAGGGCCTTTGCTAATGGGTGGTCAGGGTTGTCCCCTTTTTTAAAAGAAGCACTGCCTGTCCCTTCAAACAATACTTCGCTTGCTGTAAATTTCATTGCATTTGGGTTAGGTGTTGCTTCTGCTCTTACTTCAATTGCCATCATCATCACTCCTCGTATGTATTTAACGTTATTATCATAACACGTACAAGCAAGAAAAATAAAATTCTATAAGGAAGTTTTTTACCGAGTATATCTTAAAAGTGAAATCTGCTCATCACAAAAAAAGAAGCTCGATTCTTCCGAGCTATATTAATCCACTCTATTTAATTTTTTTGTAAAGATTTTAAGTTTTCTCTTTCTTTAGATAGGTATCGCAACTCCTCCTTTATTCGATTAATTTCCCGTTCATTATTAACCTCTAAAGCTTCTACTAGTTCCATTAATAAATAATCGATTTCCGCTGTGACCATGTATTCCTTTACGTCCGGGTCTAAACCTTCCAGAGATCTTCTACTCTTTTTAATCGTCCGGTATGACCCCATATCCGCCATTTCACCTCCACCTATTTTCATTACGGAAACAATCTTTCCATTGTCAAAACAACTTACATAAATCCAACCGCCACTTTCCGTTTTAACAATGGCCCTCCCTTTCGTTTCTGTTATCAATTCTTCTAATAATATGGCTAAGTCTTCCATGCATATGCTCAATTCGTTTAATTGAATTACCGTTAAATTTTCATCTGGCCTCTTAATGGGAATGGCCACTTGACCTTCCTGAGAATTAATCACTAATTCAACTGTCTCCTTATCATGCCGCCAAGAAATCCGAAATTGTGCCTGGAGCAATTTATGAATAAAGGATTTCAGTGCTGGTCTTGGTAATTCAATAAAAACATCTTGGAACTCAGCCTGGAAACATCTATCCTTCATGACCACGCTCCTTTCTTTTTTCTTATAGATATGGTATGTGTTTTCAGAAAAAAAAGAAGAATTTTTTCGTTCTTTAGCTTATCTTTTTTATAAGGGGTGATATAATTACTTAGTTACAAATGAAGGACGCCTTTCTTGCTATCCCATTACAAAATTACTTAAATATTGTTATAGTCCCTATCCATTTAGTAAAATAAGGACAAGAGATTTCTTTGAGGAGCAAACAAATGATCAACTCATCCGAACCTACATCTAATGAAATAGAGCAATTATTAAGGGACTATCTTGAGTCAGAATGGAATCATTTTGGAGAGATTATTTTTTCCCACTCAGATGGTGTAGGTTTATTTTCACAATGGATTCATTCACAGAGGTGGATAGACTCTCTACCTATTTCACCTAAAGAAAGTAGAAAATATGCTCCTGCTATCATATGCTATAGTTTCAGGGAAATTCGTTCACGAATGATTGAAAAGGGCTTATTTATGTTACGGAAAAAGAAATTGGAAATGCTGTTGCAATCGACCCTTTCCAGCTTTCCTTTAGAAGTCTATGACTCTCTTTTAAATGAAAATACTGGATGGAGTAGGTTATTTACTACCACAATAAACGCTATGGAACGTGAATTTAGCATTACCCTGCCATCAATAAAGGCAAACAAAAGCTCCCATAAAGCAATAAGTTCACAAGACTGGTTAAACAGTTGGCTAGTAAGGCCTCACTTTCCTAAATATAAACACTACTATGAATCTATCGGGGACAAAGGAGAACAGAAATTCCTTGAAACAAAAGCAAAAAATAAACTGAGGGTTCAAGCTCACCACCCTCATGTAAAGCGAGTTTATTTTAGTCTCCTTGCCTACCATCAATGTTATGAGGAAGGGATGGATGAATTATTCAGATCTGTAAGCGATCCCCTTCACTTAACACCTGAAGAAAAACAATTTCTCGATAGGTTATTACAGTATCACCATCCTAGACTCCGCTCTCTCCTCCACCACTTCATCGAACGTTTAGTGGAAAGGAAAACAAAACAGCATTATAAAGAAGCAATAAAATATATTATTATGTTAGAAGAGATATATAAAAGGGAGCATCTCGTAGAGCGGTTTCATACCTATGTAAAAATATTAAAAAAGAGGTATGAACGTTTTTCATCTTTTCAAAAGGAGTTGGCAGCCCGTGTATTCCCTTAAACAAACAAAAAAGCTAACAGGCCTTATCATTAAAGAAAATGAATTTGGTTTATTATTAACTACCCATAGGGAAAATTCTTTTGAAACAGACGAATCTCTATTATTTTTCAAACAATATTTATTTCGTTATGACGAAGCATCTTTTTTTGGTACAACCTATTCAATTCATTCCTATTCCTATGTGAACAACAACAATCATTTTGTCGTTAAAGGGATATGGATTCCCATAACAGAATTACCCCTTTTACTTCCTATTTATGGAACATGGCTAGATGACAGTTCCCTTGAAGTTGAGAAAGACATAAGAGAATTTTTCAAATTATTAGGGTCAGCAAAAGAAAGGATAGCTACTAAAAGTATTTTTCCAACAAAGGATGGATCATGGGATTATGAAATAAACCTTCCTGTTAATAAAGACGATTCTTGTCCTCCTATCCTGTTAAGGGAGAAGGAACAGCTTTACTTTACAAGTGGTTCGTATGCTTCTGTTGAGCAAAATAGATTCTTTCATACATTTTTGCAGTACACGGTAGTAAAGAACCCATATTTTGAACAATGGGTTGAACCATACTTACGAACATTAAATTCTCAAAGGGACAAACAAGTTAAACAGTGGATAAAGGCATTAAAAAATCCAATAGGAAGCTATGAGTTATCGGAACATTTATACCCTTTTTGCTTAAAAAGCTGGAATGGAAAAACAGAATTACCATTTCAATTTTATTTACTTGTCCGGGAGCCTACAAATAGTGAAGATCCATGGGTCTTAGAGCTTTTCTTAAAGGAATGGTCAACAGGAAATTTACACCCAGTTAAATCCATATATAGTGGTAAAAACCCCTTTATACAAAATCCCATCCCATTTATTAAGGAGTATTGGTCCCATCTAAAAGATATCTTTCCCTTTTCTAGCATGTCGTTACAACATGGAGAGTGTCTCCTTTCTCTCGAAGAAATAACCGATTTTCTATTATATAAATCAAAGGAAATAGAAAACATGGGAGTCGTCGTTTTGATCCCAGAACACCTTAAGGAGACAAATGGAAAACCTAAAATACAAGGAATTATTCAGCCTGTTGACCAATCAACTATCCCCTACACCAATTGGAGGTCCAGTAAAATCAGCTTGAATTTCTTAGTCAATGGTGTTGCTGTAGATGAAATTCAATTTAAGCAATGGGTAGAGGAAAAGCGGGAAATGATCTTTATTAATGATCATTGGGTCAGATGGGATTTAGCTTCAGCAGAACAATTATACATGGATGTAGAAAATAGTATTTATGAGCAGGAATATTTCGATATTTGGAGGAAAGCTTTCTTTTCTGAGACGGAATTTACAAGTGAAAAGGATTCCCCCATAGCATCTGAGACAGAGATAGAATGGTCACTAGGTGATGATTGGAATGGTTTTAGAGACACAAAAATGTCTAATCTACCACCAAAATGGACATCCCAGCTCCGTTCCTATCAAAAGGAAGGGGTCCAATGGCTCCTAAAAATGAGAGAATTTTCCCTTGGGGCGTGTTTAGCAGATGATATGGGGTTAGGGAAAACAATACAAGCGGTTGCTTATTTAGAAATCATAAAGGAGCAGGAGGTATCCCCTTTACCATTTCTTATTATATGTCCAACAAGCCTTGTCTCGAATTGGGTACACGAATTACAAACTTTTGCCCCCTCCCTAAGCTGCTATGTTCATGAAGGGAAACCTAAGGAAAGACGTGAGAAAATTCATGACTATTATACAACCGTTGACGTAATTATTACTACGTACCCTCTAGCCGTTCGAGACATTGAAGACATATTACAGTACCAATGGCAGGGCCTTATATTAGATGAGGCACAACGGATAAAAAATGTCCATTCTAAGCAAAGAAAAGCCATTAAACACATCCTTGCAAATCATACAGTAGCGTTAACAGGAACCCCTGTAGAAAATGAACCTATGGAGCTTTGGAGCATTATGGACTTATTAAATCCTGGCTATTTAAAGGATGAGGCATGGTTTCAAACCAAATTTTTATCCCAGGGGAATTCGGAAGTAGGTCTTAACCAATTAAAACAGTTAATAAACCCATTTTTATTACGACGAACAAAGGAACAATTTACTGCAGAGCTTTCACTGCCGACAAAAAGCAATTGTCAACATCTCGTTCCTTTATACGAAGAACAAAAGATACTATATGAGGCGGTAGTTAATGATTTATTGGATGATTATTCTCACTTAAGTGATATGGAAAAGCGTTCAAAAGTCTTTAAAGCCATTACAAAATTAAAGCAAATATGTAACCATCCAGCACATTTCCTTAAGGAACCTAGTCTTTATAACATGACCGGCCGTTCCGGAAAGTGGGATGCTTGTATAGATATATTAGAAAGAAATTGGCAGGAAGGAAAGCGAACCTTAATTTTCACTCAATACCGTTATATGGGTGACTTACTTCAACAAAGCATTCAAAATCAGTGGCAGCTTCAAATTCCGTTCTTTCACGGTCAATTGACAGCCTCTCAACGCCACCAGCTGGTGGAGGACTATCAACGAAAAAAAACGGGACCGTTTATGCTTATTTCCCTACGTGCTGGTGGCTTCGGATTAAATCTCACTTCAGCAACGGAGGTAATCCATTATGATCGATGGTGGAATCCTGCAGTAGAGAATCAAGCAACAGACCGGGTACACCGTATTGGACAAAAAGATCCTGTAACGATACACACCTTTTTATCAGAAGGAACTTTAGAGGAAAAGATGGACTTATTAATTAGAGAAAAGTTAAGCCTGCAAGAAGCATTATTAAATAATTCTTCCTCTCCCATCTGGAAGCTAACAGATAACGAAATTAAGGAACTTTTCAGATTAAGAGGGTGACTTAAAAGGGATGTTTTTTCCCTTTGAGTCACCCTCTATATTATTCCGCTACTGTAATATCAACTTCTAATGTAAAGGCTTCCCTATCAATTTCTTCCCCATCAATAGCATAGAGAATCAGCATCGCTTCTACAGTGTAGCTCCCTGGTGCTTCAGCAACCCACACATCTTCAAAGGTTTTTGTATCTCCTGGTGCAATCTCTTCCAATATTAATGCTTGGGTAAACACCTTTCCTTCAGCATAGTGATATACGGTATTACCTTCATTATCCCTAATAAATACGTCGAATTGTTGACCTGATGAGAACTCTACTCTTTTTACATTTTCTGAAGTATTTGTTAAGGTCATCGTAACTGTAACTTTTTCCCCATCCACATCCACCTTTAATTCATAAAGGAGGTCTTCTACTTCCATACTAGCTTCTCCCTTCTGAGCTTCATCACTGGTACCGGATTCGGATCCACTTCCAGGTCCTACCCCCGTAGTTTCTTCACTAGTACCACAGGCAACAAGGAATAGAGAGAAAATACTTAATAGTAATAACATCATTAATTTTTTCATTGGTTTCTCCTCCAAAAACAACCTATTTTACCTTATTTGACGATAGAATTTCCTAAAGGTTTCAAAGTTCAATCCTCTTTCCGGAACATTCCAAATATACCAGTCGTTTGTACAATATTCGTGAATGCTTTCGGGTCAACCTCATTTATAATATGTTGTAATTGATAAAGCTCATAACGGGTAATGACGATCATTAATATCTCTTTATCCTCTTTCGTAAATCCGCCTTTTGCCGGAATTCTAGTAACCCCTCGCGTTATTTGCTGGAAAAAAGCTTGTTTAAGCTCATCAGCTTTACTAGTTACAATGAAGGCAGTTAACTTCACATGACGGGTATGTATGGTATCAATAAGCCTTGAGGCAACATAAAGTTGTAACAATGTATACAATGCTTTTTCCATTCCGAACATAATTCCTGAGGTCAAAACAATAATAGCATTTAAGGTGAAGAAATATATTCCTATTGGTCGATCACTTTTTCGAGCAAATAAAAGGGCTAAAATATCGACACCACCAGAGGATGCCCCATATTTCAAAATAATCCCCGCACCTAATCCACCTAACACTCCTCCAAATACTGCGTTCAACATAATATCACCGGATATATCCATAACAGGAATAATTTCTAGAAACAGTGTTGTAAATGCCACATTAATGAAGCTGTATAAAGTAAAGCTCTTCCCAACCTTCATCCAACCTAAAATGGCCACTGGCACGTTTAAGAGAAACAACCAAATACCCGGAGTTAAACCCATTAACTCAGAAAATATTTGGGCTACCCCCGTAAAGCCACTTGCAAAAACATTAGCTGGTATTAAAAAAAGATTTAAACAAAGTGCCAAAAGAACAGCACTGGCAGCAGCCATGGTAAGTTTCTTTAATTCCTCCATGGGGTTAATTTTATTCATCATCAGTTATTTCCTCCCTTCTCAGTATTAACATGTAGTGTTTTAAAAGAAACATACAAACAAAAATATTTTCTGTCTTCGAGTGTTCAAAAAGCTCAAAAAATAACCTTTTGTATGAAAGTTTGTTTTAATAAAGCGAGTGCCTGAAGCGTAAATCAATTTTCAAATTAGCACAGCCAAAATAGGTTTCATTTATCCTAGTGTCATATAGACACGGGAATAATTAAACAGACTCTATAAAAAAAAGACCCCTAGTTTGGAGTCTATTTGATTCATTCTTCTTTAGTTTCTAATTTTTTTATTATAATAATTCACTCCGAATACTGCACCTTCATCCACCATAGTATTATCGCCCATATCATATGGGTCAGAGTGCCCTATCTTTTCTTTGTAATAAATGGTGTGTTGTTCTTTTGTTTTACTTAACAGTTTTGCTTTCGTTCGGTTATAGTAAGCTTTCATTTGCCTACGGTTGTCTTCATTTGTTAACAAATATGCCCCTGCAGCGGTTACAACAGCAAAGGGAGTGATCCATTTTAGCATCTTGCCATCCCTCCTAATTATTAGGTTATAAGGCATGTACCCTTTAGTGGAAAATAATAAACATATACATAATTCCCTTCTTGTTTCTTCATATTAACTATGAGTAGAAAAGGAGGAATTGTAAGTGGATCCAACAAAAGACGATGATAAAAAGGCTCGAGACAACCAAGCTTTAAATGAACACAAAAATGAAAGGGAAAGGGAAAATCACCAAAAGCAACCACAGAAAAAGTCCTTTTCTAAAAAAACAGATCACCTATAAAAAATAGAAAGGAGTACCTAATGGAAAAATTCCGAATGGTACTCCTTTCTATTTTGTTTGCCGTTTTTTATATGATATTTGTTTTTTATGAGAAAATAGTATCACTCGAATAATAACATAATCTTGGGCGACCAGTAATCGCAGAGCAATCTATTTGAAAACGGCCATTTTATTTATTCCATTCTTTTAATTCATTTACATCTTTGATTTGGTGTTCTGGGCCGGCAGCTTTTTCTCCGTCCCAAGATAGCATTCCACCATCAAAGTTAACCACCTTTTCTATACCATTTTCCTTCAAATATCGAGAAACATTTTGTGAACGATTTCCACTTCGGCAAATGAAGACATACTCTTTATCCTTCTTAAACCCCTCTAAAAAGAAAGGGATATTATTCATTGGAAGAAGAGGAACACCTGGAATGTGAGCTGCTTCGTATTCTTCCGGTTCTCGAACATCTATAAATACTTTATCTTCGCCATTCGATTTCAATAGCTCTTTTAACTCTTCCACTTCTATTTGTTTAATACCATCTTTTTCGTAGCTCATCATAAATCACCTCGTAGTAAATAGAATTTACAAACTTTCGCATTATTCATATATTATCCTTAATAGGATCACAACTCAAATAGTTCATGTTTGACCCCTTGCCAATTCTTCTTCCTTTGCCTTTTTCTTAAGCTGCCACAAACGGTAGGTGTGACTCACAATTACCTTTAAAACAGCATAGGTGGGAACAGCAATTAGAAATCCAATAAAGCCCGCAAATCGACCAGCAACTAAGATAAGAATTAAAATTGTCAATGGGTGAACGGCTAGGACTTTCCCCATAATTTGAGGAGAAATTAAGTTACTTTCAATTTGCTGTACGACTACAATAGCAACAATTACCCAGATAGCCATCATTGGTGAAGTAATTAAAGCCACAATAACTGCTGGAACAGCACCTATCCAAGGACCAATAAACGGTATAAGGTTCGTGAGCATGGCTACTAACGCTAAAACTAGGGAATATTCAATCCCAATTATGAGATAGGAAATATACATTAGTACGCCAACACAAAAACTAACAAAAATCTGCCCCTGTATGTAAGAACCTAAAGCCCTATCCATGTCTCCTAAAATTCTTTTCCCTTCTATTTGCTGCTTTTCTGGGAAGAATCGAAGTACCTGGTTCGGCATTTTATGACCATCCTTTAAAATGTAAAAAAGCATAAAAGGAATCATAATAAACATTAGCAATGCATTTGTAACTGCCCCAACGACAGTGGCTACATTAGTAGAAATAAAGTCAATGGCTTCCCCTAGAACAGAAGTGATGTTCTCACTAATTCTCTCTATGGAAAAATTATCTGACTGCTGAAAAAACTCTTCCACCACTTCAATTTCTAATAATTGTTCCACAAACTTCCTTACTTCATTGATCAAAACAGGCATATTATCAGCTAAATTCATTACTTGACGCTGAAGGGGAGGCCCTATAAGAAAGAAAAAACCCACTAATAAACCTATGAACCCTATGTAGATAATTAAAATTGCAAGTACTTTAGGTACTTTATTCTTATGGAGTAGATTAACCACTGGACGAAATAAGTAGAACAGAACACCTGCCACTAAAAATGGAATAAACACTGTCTGTAAAAAAACAACTAATGGCCTAAAAATAAAGGAAACGAGTGTACTTAAATAGACAATAATTAAAATGAGTATTACTGCAATTAAAAAGCGATAAAAACGACTTTGTAACAAAATTTATTCACCACTTTCTCCCAATTGGATTTATTATAACATATACTATTGATTAATTAAGCTAGTTTGTCTAGCCCTTAAAGATATATAATGCGGAATTTATTGAGTAAAACTTAACTATCCTTCTTCTCATAATTTCTTCTCATTCTTCTATACTCCCCGGGAGTGACCCCTTCCTTTTTCTTAAATACTCTAGAGAAATAACTAACATCTGAAAATCCACACTCCCCAGCAATCGTTGATAAGTCAATATGCTCCTCCACTAAACGTCTCTTTGCTACAGTAAGGCGGTAATTATGTAAATATTGAATAGGAGTTACCCCAAATACCTTCTTCATTGACCTCGTTAAGTAATCTGGATGATAAAGCAAGGCTTGAGCCATCTTTTTTACGGTGAATCCTTCTACCTCGTAATTATCCTTAATGTATTGAACAGCTTCATTTGCAACTGTTTGTGCACTGGAAGGTAAATCAATAGCTTCTTGTTGGAGCAAGATTACTAAATCATTAAACAGGAGCTGTACCTTCATTTTTTCAGAGGGGGTATTCCCCTCGTTCATTTGGATGATTTGTTCAAAGGTCTCCTCTACCCTTGCTTGATTATTCAACGAGCCAAAACAAGGTATATTTAATTGAAACTGGGCAGGTTCATTCATTGTACTATCCTTAAGTAATATGTTTGACCAATCCAATTCCCTTTTATTGACTAAGTTAAAATGATTAGCTAAAGAGAAATGGATCCAATAATAAATGGTTTCCTCTTTACATTCCTCATACCCTCCGTGCTTCCGTTCTGGAGGTAATATAATATAGTTCCCTTTGTTGAGGCAACACTTCTCACCAGCATCCTCTATATATAAGGTTCCTTTTATAACATAGATAAGATCAAAAATATGAAATACTCGGTAAAAATGTTTTTCCCCTGTTCGAAAGGTTGCTTTCCCACCGGAAATAAATATAGGCATTGGCGGTATATTGCTAGTCAGAATTGGCATAATCACCCTCCAAATAGTCGCTTTTGTACAATTATAATCGATTTTCTAACTACAATGCCAATTAGCAATCCTTTATCATTGTAAAAGTGTAATTAAGTAAATGTACAATTTGCAAAGGGGAAGCGGGCGAGTTAAATGGAGAAACAAAAAACAAAGAAAGCAGCTAAGATTACTCTGTTCGCTTTAACATGGCCAATATTCATTGAAATTCTTTTGCATATGCTCATGGGGAATGCAGATACCCTTATGCTCAGCCAGTATGATGATAATGCAGTTGCTGCCGTTGGTGTAGCTAATCAAATCATGAGCATTATTATTGTTATGTTTGGTTTTGTTGCAATGGGAACTTCTATTTTAATTGCCCAATATGTTGGAGCGAAACAAGAGGAAAAGGCGGGTCATATTTCCGTTGTTTCTATTGTTGCCAATTTAGTATTTGGAATTATACTTAGTGCAGTGTTATTTATTTTTGGCAAACCATTATTGCAGCTTATGAATCTTCCAGAAGAGCTTATTGCCCCGTCTTTAATATATTTACAAATAGTAGGAGGGTTTTCCTTCGTTCAATCCTTAATCATGACATTAGGGGCAATTGTAAAAAGCTATGGGTTCACAAAAGACGCAATGATTGTCACTATAGGGATGAACATCTTAAATGTATTTGGAAACTATTTGTTTATTTTTGGTGCTTTTGGTGCGCCGGTCCTCGGGGTAACTGGTGTAGCTATTAGTACTGCTGTCAGCAGAGGGGTCGGGCTAATTATCTTATTTATATTAGTATATAAACGAGTTAACGGAGAGTTGCCTTGGTCTTTCTTAGTTGAAAAGTTTCCTAAGGAAGAATTAAAGCAATTATTGAAAATTGGAATTCCGTCAGCAGGTGAACATTTATCCTATAATACTTCACAAATGGTGATTACATTCTTTGTTGCATCCATGGGTACAACAGCATTAACTACCAGAGTTTATGTATTTAATATTATTATGTTTGCTTTTCTCTTTTCCATTGCCATTGGGCAAGGAACACAAATTCTAATAGGTTACTTGGTTGGGGAAGGAAAGCTTCAAGAAGCCTATCGAAGGTGTTTAAAAAGCCTTTGGATTGCCATGAGTGTCACTATTTTCATAATGATTGTGATTGTATTTTTCCAAGATACATTATTAAGGATTTTTACAGATAATCCTGAAATTATTTACTTAGGCAGTATTCTTATCTTTATGTCTATCATTTTAGAGCCAGGCAGAGCCTTTAACATCATTGTTATTAGTGCACTAAGGTCCGCTGGGGACGTTAAATACCCTGTTTACATCGGTATTTTATCCATGTGGGGGGTAGCTGTTACCGTTTCTTATGGTGCAGGTATTGTGATGGGCCTTGGTTTAATTGGTGTATGGCTGGCGTTTATTTTAGATGAATGGCTTCGTGGAATATTAATGTTAAAAAGATGGAAATCTAAGAAATGGGTTAGTATGTCCTTTGTAGATGTACAAAAAACAAAAGATTACTAGATGATTATTGAAGAGGGTGTCCCCAAAAGGTATGCTTTTAACCTTTTAAGATACCCTCTTCTTCTATAATTTCTTTAAAAATAAATGAATTTCATAAATTTATGCCCTTATTTACCAAGGCTTTTTGAGCATGAAAAAAGAGTACCTCCCAAAATATCTAATTTACTCTTTTTATATTTTGAAAATAAAATGGAAGATAGTTAGAAGTTACTTGTCTCATAAACAAATTCATGGAACATGTATCGTACCAGAAGCATTAGTTCCTGTTTCTTAAAGAATTCAAGAAACGCGTAACCTAATGGAAGTGCCACTTAACTGGCTCATAAAAGCGTTCATGAAACGCGTAACGCAATGGATGCGTGACTTACCTGGCTCATAAAGCGTTCATGAAACGCGTAACGCAATGGATACGTGACTTACCTGGCTCATAAAGCGTTCATGAAACGCGTAACGCAATGGATGCGTGACTTACCTGGCTCATAAAGCATTCATGAAACGCGTAACGTGGTATGTCAACACTAAACTGGACAAATTTTTAAAGGAACATAAACTTGGTAAGGCACTCATATAACATGAACATTATTCGGTTGCTTTTTCGGTAGGTAGTGCATGTAGTTTGTCACTTTACTTGGATCCTCTGCGGGCATGAGTCTCTTGCCAGGAAGCCAGCTTTTTAGAATTAGCTGGCAATGCCATACCAGGCTATCATGCCCGCCACTCCAAATAAAGTGCACGTCTTTCTACTAAATATTGTTCACTCCTACTTGGTGCTTATGCTTGTATTCATTAGGTGT
>NZ_JAUSUG010000041.1 GCF_030813435.1 Evansella vedderi
AGCGCCGATGGTAGTTGGGGGTTTCCCCCTGTGAGAGTAGGACGTTGCTGGGCAGATAAAGACATTCTCAGATGAGAGTGTCTTTTTTTATATACCGAATTGTGTCTGAAATTTGAACGTGGCAAGTAAATTGGTCTAAACGGACAGTAAATCCAATATAACGACGGGTAAATCAGCAGAACCGTTTAGAGTAACCCATCCAAAAAGACAAATAAAGCATCAGAATCCGTTTGTTACCTCCTCCAGTAGATCAAAAACACTTATTTATGCCACATTTATTACGAACGGTGGCTCCAATAAATGCATATAGTAATACATAATAAATTATTAGTTTCATAGGAATATACTTTTTCGTACTCGGCCATACTATAACTGGAGGTGGAGATACGGTGAGAGGAATCTTATCAGCAAAAAAACAAAATAGTTTAAAAGAATGCTTGATTTGTGAAATGGAAAAGGATCTTGGGATTCATTTATTAAATTACTTCATTTGTAAAGAGTGCGAACACGAAATAGTTACTACAGAAACAGATAATTCTAATTATGGATATTATCTTGAACGTTTAAAAAAAGTTAGGGAAGCTTTATCAGCTACTAAAAACAAGGTTCATTAGTTTGAGCCTTGTTTTTATTTGATTCTAAGATTAATGAAATGGACCCTTTAAAAGGAATTTTTTTATACAAAAAGCAGGACGATGCTAGAAGTATTTCATTTTGTTATAATAGGGTGAGTATTGAAAGATTGGAGATAAAGAAATGGACCAAAGGGAGACCCCCCTTTTTAATAAACTACAGGAGCATGCAAGGAAAGGAACAACTTCCTTTCACGTACCTGGTCACAAAAATGGAACTGCTTTTCACATAAATGGAGAAAACATCTACAAAAGCATTTTGAAAATGGATGTTACTGAAATAACTGGTATGGACGATTTGCATAACCCCGCTGGTGTTATCCAAAAGGCCCAACAACTGGCTGCTGAACTTTATAAAACTCAGTCTAGTCATTTTCTCATTGGTGGTACAACGGTAGGAAATCTTGCCATGATTATGAGTGCTTTTGATAAAGAGGATATTATACTAGTTCAACGAAACTCTCATCAATCTATTTTTCATGCTATTGAACTCTCTGGAGTAAAACCAATATATATAGAGCCTGAAGTAGATACGAGTACAGGTTTTTCCCTTGGTGTCTCTCATCAAAGCGTTCAAGAGGCAATTGAAAGATACCCTAATGCAAAAGGTCTCGTGCTAACGAACCCAAGTTATGAGGGGTACGGACAGGGTTTAAGGGAGCATGTAAGGATAGCACATCTTGCAGATATGCTTGTTTTAGTGGATGAGGCCCATGGTGCTCATTTATTGTTTCAAGATGAGCGGTGGCCTAAATCTGCTATTTATGCAGGAGCTGATGTTGTCGTTCAGTCTACACATAAAATGCTACCATCCATGACGATGACTTCTATTCTTCATGTAAATAGCAGCAGGGTGGATAAAACAAAACTACTTAGATATTTAAAGATGCTTCAATCTAGTAGCCCTTCCTATCCATTAATGGCATCATTAGATTTAGCACGTGCATACCTTGCAACTTTAGTTGATACAAATTATGTTCGATTGACAGATCAAATTTTTGATATGAGAAATGGCTTCATTGAAGGAGCTGAATGGAGACAAGCCCCTCGTATTATAGGAAGATTCGTTCAAGATCCATTAAAAATGGCAGTTATGTCAAAAGGATCGTTAACTGGATTTGACCTGCAGGGCTTGTTAGAAGCAAAGGAAATATATCCAGAACTCGCTTCAGCCAATCATGTTTTGCTGACCTTGCCTTTGACAGATGAACAAAGCTACTATGAAAATTATAAATTAAAGTTGAAACTAGTATTAAACAATACAAACTTAAAGAATATTGATCTAATTAAGGATTTAGATATAGGCATTAAAAGAAATAAGGATAAAATATCCGAACCGATATTGACGATGAATGAGTTGGATCGATTACAAAAACATTATATTCCATGGGAAGAATCCGTAGGGAAAGTTGCAGCAGAAACAATTACTCCCTATCCTCCAGGTGTCCCACTAATTTTAAAAGGGGAGAGAATTTGTTCCAATAAATTACGAAAGTTAAAGCATTTAATTAAACATAATGTATATTTTCAAACAGGAGACGAATGGAAAACTTTAGGAATCTCTGTTGTAAAGGAAAAAGAAGGAGAATGAACGTGGACGGACTATTTATTACATTTGAAGGCGGAGAAGGTGCTGGAAAAACAACGGTACTTCACGCTATTAAGGAGAAGCTAGCTAACAGTGGGGAAAAAGTAATGGTAACGAGAGAACCTGGTGGAAGTGTAATTGCTGAAAAGATAAGGGAAATTATTCTGAACCCAGAACATACAGAAATGGATGCAAGAACGGAAGCTTTGTTATACACCGCTGCTAGGAGACAGCATTTAGTGGAAAAGGTTATTCCTTATTTACGGGATGGTTATATTATTTTATGCGACAGGTTTATTGACAGCAGTTTGGTATATCAAGGAGTCGCTAGAAAAATAGGTATTGAGGAAGTATTAAACATTAATTTATTTGCCACAGAGGGTTTAATGCCTCAAAAAACATTCTTCTTTGATATAGAGCCTGAGGTTGGGTTGCAGCGGATCGCAGCACATGGCGACCGGGAGTTTAATCGATTGGATCAAGAAGCTCTAGAGTTTCACCTCATGGTTAGACAAGCATACAAGGAACTAACGGAACGGGAGCCAGGGAGAATAAAAAAGGTAGATGCTTCCCCAGAATTAGAGGAAGTTATCGACCATACGTGGAAGTATATAGAACAGATTGTAAATAAACACAAAATGAAGTAAATGTTTTTTCTAATGCAACGTTTGTTTCTTGTTATAATACACTATATAATAAAGACACTTCCAAACACGTTTGGGACCATGAGGAGGAATTAGGATGAAACTGATTATGGCGGTTGTTCAAGATAAGGATAGTAATCGATTATCCGATGCATTAGTGGAAAATGATTTCCGTGCTACAAAGCTTGCGAGTACTGGAGGGTTTCTAAAAGCAGGGAATACCACTTTTCTGATCGGGACAGAAGATGAGAATGTAGATACACTACTTTCCATTATTAGAGACAATTGTAAGTCTAGGGAACAACTAGTTGCTCCCATTTCTCCTATGGGCGGCAATGCAGACTCCTATGTGCCATACCCTGTAGAGGTTCAGGTAGGAGGAGCTACTGTATTTGTTTTACCTGTGGAACAATTTGAGAAATTTTAATAGATAGATTGGATGATTGAAGGCGGAGATATGTATGATTTGGGAGAAGCTTGGGGAAACACAACCAACAGTTGTAAAAATGCTCACTAACAGCTTGAAGAAGGAACGCCTAGCCCATGCCTATTTATTTGAGGGCCCACGGGGAAGTGGAAAGAAAGAAGTGGCAAAAGCTTTAGCAAAGGCATTTTTCTGTGAGGAAAAAAACGGGGTTAATCCTTGTTTATCGTGTCTAAACTGTAAACGAATTGAATCTGGTAATCACCCGGATGTACATGTTATAGAAACAGAGGGAAGCACCATTAAAGTAGATCAAATCCGTCATTTAAAAAAGGAATTTAGTTTTCGCGGAATGGAATCGAAAAGGAAGGTTTATTTGGTGGAAGATGCAGAAAAGATGTCTACAGGTGCTGCTAACAGTATTCTAAAATTCTTAGAGGAGCCTGATGGCGAAGCTTTAGCTATTCTTATGACTACACAAGTTCATCGAATATTAAAAACGATTATTTCTCGTTCGCAAGTACTTACCTTCCTGTCCTTGTCTCCAGAAAGACTTGTTAAAAAGCTTATGGAAGCTGGAATCTCTGAAACAGACGCAAGGGCCGTTTCACAAATTACTTTCGATTTGGAAGAAGGTATCCAACTCTGCCAAGATAATTGGATTGCACAGGCCAGAAATAAAGTGATACAATTAATAGATGATACCATCATGCGTCCAAAGTATGCATTCATAACATTGCAGGAAGGATGGATGCCCTTTTTTAAAGAGAAAAAGGACATGCAGCTCGGATTAGATTTATTGATGATTTGGTATCGGGATGTTTTACGCTATCAAGTAAATCAACTAGAGCAAATTATTTATATAGATCAAGAGACGAAGCTTCAAGAGCAGTCTTTGAAATTATCACAAAGGAAACTGGGGCAAAACCTCCAGGCGGTTATGGATGCAAAACGTCGATTGGATGCTAACACCGCTCCCCAGTTATTAATGGAGCAATTGCTCCTTCGGTTACAGGAGGGATAACGTGCATCGAGTAGTAGGTGTTCGCTTTAAAAAAGCTGGAAAAATATATTATTTTTCTCCAGGTGAATTAGATATAGAGGTAGATGACTATGTCATCGTCGAAACAGCTCGTGGAGTTGAGTTTGGCAAGGTAGTTATCGGCATTAAGGAAGTACATGATGATGATGTAGTACTGCCCTTAAAAAACGTTCTTCGTTTAGCTACAGATAAAGACAAGCTTATTGTGGAAGAGAATCGTACAGAAGCGCAAAATGCATTTAATGTTTGTGTTGAAAAGATTGAAGAGCATAACTTAGATATGAAGCTAGTAGATGTGGAGTATACCTTCGATCGAAATAAAGTACTATTCTATTTTACAGCCGATGGACGAATTGATTTTCGTGAGCTGGTAAAAGATTTAGCGTCAATTTTCCGTACGAGAATCGAACTTCGTCAAATTGGAGTTCGAGACGAAGCTAAGATGCTCGGAGGAATTGGGCCATGCGGTCGGATGCTGTGCTGTTCAACGTATTTAGGTGATTTTGAGCCTGTGTCTATAAAAATGGCTAAGGATCAGAATTTATCATTAAATCCAACAAAAATTTCAGGTTTATGTGGACGTCTTATGTGTTGTTTAAAATACGAGAACGATATGTATGAGGAAGCAAAGAAGGAGCTTCCAGATATCAATGAAGAAATGGTCACGAGCTATGGTAAGGGAAAAGTTATTGGCTTAAACATGCTTGAACGACTAATTCAAGTAGAGATACATGAATCCCATCGTATCATTGAATTCACATTAGATGAACTTATTCAAGAAGGAGCTATTGCCACGGAAGCCGCGAAATAATGAGGTGTGGGTATCGTGAACAAACATGAGATATTCACTCGTGTAAGCCAAATGGAAGAACGCATTGGAGGTCTTCACCATGAATTAGGTGAATTAAAGGAGCAGCTTGCTCTTTTATTAGAGGAAAACCATAATCTCCAAGTTGAGAATGATCATTTGCGTACGCGGATGAATCAAGCGTTAGAAAACAGAGAAAAAGTCAAGGAAGACGAAGATAATTTGGATTCCAAGAAAGACTCCCTAGAAAGAAAGCGGAGTAACTTTGGAGAGGGCTATGACAATTTAGCTCGTCTTTATCAGGAAGGCTTCCACATATGTAATTTGCATTATGGAAGTATTCGAACAGATGGAGACTGTCTGTTTTGTCTCACATTCTTAAATAAGAAATAAATTTAGGCCTTTCCGATGGAGCGCGGGAAGGCTTTTTTTATAAAGGAGGCTTGGATACGCTACAAGCGGACCAATTATGGCCCACGTCCTGCGTCTGCGATTACTCGACGCAAATTACTCGAGGAAGCGTCTCAGGTCCCGCTTGTGGGCAACGGCGTAATGTCACCGTCCTGCTACCCCGAGGGCAACGCTGGAGTCGCACGCCTTCCGCTTCTCCAAGCTTTTCAAAAGCAATAAAGTTTATGAAAGCAGCCTTATAAAAATTCTTGTATGATAAAATGGCGTAAGGTAGATAATCATAAGAACATATGAAGAATGAAGGTGATAGGAATATGGATTTATCTCCCCAAGAAAGACTGGATTATATGCCAGGTAAAAAAAGGAATATTTTTCAACGTAAAGATATTTTCTCTTTTTCTATGGATGCTGTATTGCTTGCAAAATTTGCTTACATACCGAAAAATAAAGGGAAAATTATTGATTTATGTGCTGGAAATGGAGCTATTCCTCTAATGCTGTCAATACGTACAGATTTTAAAATAGATGCTGTAGAGATACAGGAAGCCTTATGTGATTTAATGAAAAAAAGCATTATATATAATGGTTTAGAAAATCAAATAAATGTTATACATAAAAATATACTAGAGCTAACCGATGAAGTTTCTTGGGGAACATATGATTTAGTTACTTGTAACCCTCCCTACTTTCCTATGGCTGCAAGTGATAGGCATAATAAAAACGAGAAGCTGTTATTTGCCCGGCATGAATATGCCTGTACATTAGAGGATGTTATTCGAATTTCATCTAAACTTTTAAATTTTTCCGGTCGTTTTGCAATGGTACACCGCCCAGAAAGAATAGTAGACATTATGACACTCATGCAAAAATATAAATTGGAACCAAAGAAAATCCAATTTGTATATCCAAAAAAGGGACGTGAGGCGAATATGGTTTTAGTGGAAGGTATTCGCGGAGGAAAACCAGGTATAAAGACACTATACCCGTTTTTTGTTTACGGAGAAGGGCAAGACTATACAGAAGAATTTAAAACCCATTACGAAAATTGGTAAATGTATTCAAGAACATTTTTCAAGAAAACAGCCTATAAAAAGTTAGGAAGGAAATAAATCATGTTTGTACAACAAAGCTATCGAATGGACCAGGGAGGGTGTTTATATCTTGTCCCTACTCCAATTGGGAATTTGCAAGATATGACATATCGAGCAGTGGATGTATTGAAGAATGCAGATGTTATTGCTGCGGAGGATACACGCCATACGAAGAAATTATGCCACTTTTTTTCAATAGATACTCCTCTTATTAGTTACCATGAACATAATAAGAGAGAGAGAGAGGATCAATTGGTGGACAGGGCAATAGCTGGGGAAACAATTGCTTTAGTAAGTGATGCAGGAATGCCTGCAATTTCAGATCCTGGAGCGGATCTCGTTGCTAGATTTACAAAAGAGGAGTTACCTGTCATTGCCTTACCTGGTGCTAATGCCGCTTTAACGGCTTTAGTTGTTTCCGCTCTATCTACTAAAAATTTTACTTTTGTGGGTTTTTTAGATCGAAAGAAAAAAGAGAAAAAAGAGTCCTTAGAAAGATGGAGACTTAACGAGAGTACATTGTTGTTCTATGAGGCACCTCATCGTATTAAGGAAACTTTGCAGGCAATATTAGAGGTGATGGGAAATCGCCAAATAGCCCTTTGTCGAGAGATTACAAAGCAATATGAGACAATTCTTCGAGGGACGACAGAGGAGGTACTAAACTATATAGAAGCCGAGGGAATTAAGGGAGAGTGCGTATTAGTACTTGACGGGGCAACGGAAGAAATGATCCAATCCGCAGCGGAGGAAGAATGGTGGAAATCGTTGTCTATTGTAGAACATGTTAATACTTATGTGGAACAAAAAGGGATGGACTCAAAGGAAGCTATTAAGACAGTAGCGAAAGATCGAGGATTAAAAAAACGTGATGTTTATCAAACCTATCATATAGAGTAAAAAAGAGTAATAATCTTCTAATTCTCTAACAATTTCCTTTGCACCCATTGGGCTTAAAATAATTTTACCGCCTGCAATAGAAAGGTTATCATCAGAAACTTCACCAGTAATTTGACAAGTCATATTTGGCTTATATTTCTTTAAAACGATTCTTTCGTCATCAACATAAATTTCCAAAGCATCCTTTTCAGCAATATCCAATGTACGACGAAGTTCAATTGGAATAACTACACGACCTAACTCATCAACCTTACGAACAATACCAGTAGATTTCATAATTATAGTTCTCCTCCCATAAAATAAATTTAATCGTTGTCAATCGTTGTCACATTTCGACAAAATCTATCAAACTTAGAATACCAACTCTTCCAAAAGAAGTCAATTAAAATATGTTTAAATCAAAAGTAAATTTCGACAAATTTATGACATATTTAATATGGTTTTTCGAGAAAACCTAGATATATTAAGGTTTTTCCTTTAATATTAATAAAATATTTTCTTCTAAATAAAGAAGAAATTGTAAATAGTTTCAAAAAGTTCCTAAAAAGTAGGGTGTATACCCATTCGACAAACATTTTATTCTTCTGTCCGTTATTTTGTAGATTAATATTTTTATAATAGTTCTTTTCTAAAGAATGTTTTTTAGAAGAATAAAAAGTGGCTTGGATATGTTACAGCGGGCGTACTCCACTTCTCCAAGCTTTAAAAGAAACAACCTAGTTTATGAAAACAGCTTTATATATTAATCTTCCCTTCTTTTAATGTAAGTAATTTCTAGTTCTATACTCTATTACCCAACTTGAGGAAAAAAATAACATTAATAGTTATACTAATTTAATGGACTTTTAGAGTAACGTATATGAATGCCCCTGGTTCTTGACACGTCTGGATCGATTCGGTATATTTTGAATAAAGTATGGATATACTAAACAATGATAAATGAATCTCTGATGACGGGATGAGTAAAAAGGAAAGTTTATTACAGAGAGCCAGGGAAGCTGAAAACTGGTATAAATGGAACTTTTGAAGATGGTCCAACGAGGAGTTTACCTTCGAGCATAAAAATGGTGAGGGGGTAACGTTAGATCCAAGCGTTATATGGATAGCTGCTTTTAGATTTTTAGCAGCTTCAGAGGCTGTTTTTTTATAACAGTAAATCTGGGTGGTACCACGTGAGTTTAACTCTCGTCCCAATGGCGGACGGGGGTTTTTTATATTTAAGGAGGAATTAACATGTCGGAACAAAATAAAACATTTTATATTACAACACCAATATATTATCCCAGTGATAAGCTTCATATTGGCCATGCGTACACTACTGTAGCCGGGGATGCTATGGCACGGTATAAAAGACTTCGCGGTTACGATGTCATGTACTTAACCGGTACTGATGAACATGGTCAGAAGATCGAGAGAAAGGCTGAGGAAAAGGGAGTATCCCCTCAGGAATTCGTAGATACCATTGTAAAGGACATTCGGAAGCTATGGGATAAGCTAGACATTACGTATGATGATTTTATCAGGACTACGGAGGAACGCCATAAGAAAGTAGTTCAACAAATATTTGATCAATTACTTCAACAAGGAGATATTTACTTGGATAAGTATGAAGGTCTGTATTGCACACCTTGTGAGTCCTTCTTTACAGAGTACCAAGCAAAAGAAGGGAATTGTCCTGACTGTAACAGACCAGTAGAAAAGGTTCAAGAGGAATCTTATTTCTTTCGTATGAGTAAATATGCAGATCGCTTACTCAAGTTTTACGAAGATAATCCTGGGTTTATCCAACCGGAATCTAGAAAAAATGAAATGATTAATAATTTTATTAAACCGGGGTTAGAAGATTTAGCTGTTTCCCGGACATCCTTTAATTGGGGCGTAAAAGTGAAAAGTGACCCGAAACACGTCGTATATGTATGGATTGATGCCCTTTCCAACTATATAACTGCCCTTGGCTATGGCAGCGAAAATGAGGCAAACTTCCAAAAATATTGGCCAGCAGATGTTCATCTTGTTGGAAAGGAAATTGTTCGTTTCCATACGATTTATTGGCCAATTATGTTAATGGCTTTGGATCTTCCTTTACCAAAAAAGGTGTTTGGACACGGTTGGTTACTTATGAAGGATGGAAAGATGTCAAAATCAAAAGGTAACGTAGTAGATCCTGTTCCTCTCATAGACCGTTATGGATTAGATGCATTAAGGTATTACCTTCTCAGGGAGGTTCCATTTGGTTCCGATGGTGTCTTTACTCCAGAAAGCTTTGTGGAACGGGTAAATTATGATTTAGCTAATGATCTAGGTAACTTATTAAATCGAACCGTAGCCATGATTAATAAGTACTTTAACGGAGAAATTCCTAACTATTTAAAGGATGCCACACCATTTGATTCCAAACTGGTAGATTTAACTCAAGCGACAGTACAAAAGGTGGAGGATGCTATGGAGGATATGGAATTTTCTGTAGCACTCACAGCCATTTGGCAGCTAGTTAGCCGTACCAATAAATATATTGATGAGACACAGCCGTGGATACTGGCAAAGGATCCAAAGGCAAAGGAACAATTAGGATCTGTTATGTATCATTTAGCAGAGTCTTTACGTATTATCTCTACTCTAATTCAACCATTTTTAACAGATACTCCAAAGAAGATCTGGAATCAGTTAGGAGTTAAGGAAAGTGAGACGGCATGGGAAACATTAAAGGAATTTGGTAAGCTCTCAAGTGGTGGAAAAGTAGTGGGCCAAGGAGAGCCTCTGTTCCCAAGGCTCGATGTAAAGGATGAAGTACGACATATTATTGAAACCATGGGTGGAGTAGTAAAAGAAGAAGAGGATGAGGATGCAAAAGTAGATGCCCCTGAAGTAGATGAAATTACTATTGATGATTTTACAAAGGTAGAGCTGCGAGTAGCAGAGGTTACTAAAGCAGAGAAGGTAAAGAAAGCGGATAAACTATTAAAAATACAATTAGATTTAGGATATGAACAACGCCAGGTCGTATCTGGGATTGCAAAATATTATGAGCCAGAGGCCCTTGTTGGAAAAAAAGTAATCTGTGTAACAAACTTAAAACCAGTAAAATTACGTGGCGAATTATCACAAGGGATGATATTAGCCGCATCAGAAGGTGACCAACTCACCCTCGCAACCATCGAACAATCCCTACCAAACGGAGCAAAAGTGAAATAGATACTGACCACATAAGGGGCAGTATCTAAGCGATGAGCGAAGCTACCACAAGCTCTAAAAAGCCAGCTATGAGCGCTTTTCTCATAGCTGGCGAGTGGCTAGCGAAGCCATCAACAAGGAGGAAAAATAAAAAATGCTTTTTGATACTCATGTTCACTTAAATGCGGATCACTATGAAGAAGATGTGGAAGTAGTAATAGAGAGGGCAAGAGAAGCAGGAGTTACGAAAATGGTTGTGGTAGGCTTTGATGAAAAAACCATTCCAAAAGCTATGGACTTAGTGGAGAAATATGACTTTTTATACGCTGCTGTAGGCTGGCATCCAGTGGATGCGGTAGATTTAGAGGACCGACATTTAGAATGGATTAAAGAACTGGCTGCCCATCCAAAGGTGGTTGCCATTGGAGAAACAGGACTAGACTACCATTGGGACAAATCCCCTAAGGAGGTACAAAAGGAAGCATTCCGCAAACAAATTCAGCTTGCAAAGGAAGTCCAATTACCAATTATCATTCATGATCGTGATGCCCATGGAGATATTGTTGAAATATTAAAAGAAGAGGATGCCTCTGAAGTGGGGGGCATTATGCATTGCTTTGGTGGAGACTTGGATATTGCAAAAGAGTGCTTAAAGATGAATTTTTATATTTCCTTTGGAGGACCTGTTACATTTAAAAATGCCAAACTGCCTAAAGAGGTGGCAAAGGAAATTCCATTAGACAGGTTACTCATTGAAACAGATGCACCTTTTCTAGCACCACATCCATATAGAGGTAAAAGAAATGAACCTGCTTACGTAAAGTTAGTAGCAGAGAAGCTAGCCGAATTGAAGGAAATAACTTTTGAGGAAATGGCGGAAATAACCACAAATAATGGAAAAAAACTTTTCGGGATTAATTGACAAGTATAGATAGAGAATGCTGGAAAAACATGTCCAAGAAACGCCAAAAGTCCACTTGTTCTACAAGTTGATGCATTTGCATAAAATACTAGTCGAGAAGTTTTCCTTTTATTATTTTTGGAGATAATGAATAATACAAGGTAAAGCTTTCACAGATTTTAAGTTGACAAGAAAGTGGAGGTGGCATATAATTTGGATTCTGAGGGAGGGGTTCAACCATGACTCAATGGATGAAGCAATTCTTCTCCGAAATTTCATGGAGAAAGACTGCCATATCCAGCGTTGGCCTCCTAACGTTGATGGGAATTCTAATTTTTGCAATCTATGAGGCTACGAAAACATCTGTAACTGTTGAGGTAGACAACGAGATAGCAACTGTGTACACACACGCATCAACCGTTGGAGAGGTTTTGGAAGAACGTGGTATTGACGTGAACGATCACGATTACATCGAACCATCCGAAAACACAGCAATCTCTGAAGCAATGAATATCGTATATATCCCTGCACAACAAGTCTATGTAACGATTGATGGTCAAGAAAAAGAAGTATGGACGATTGCAGGTACTGTACAAGAGCTCATGAACGAATTAGAAATTGAAGTTAATGAGCACGATGTGATCGAACCGCCATTAAGTGAAGCTGTAGCATCTGAAATGAGTGTTACATATGAACAATCATTTCTAGTGACGCTTACTAGTGACGGGGAGGAAAAGGAAATTTGGACGACTTCGACAACGGTCGCTGACTTTTTAGAGAGAGAAGACATCACCCTAGGTGAATTGGACCGCGTAGAACCATCCGTCGAAGATTACATTAATGATTCTATGGAAGTTAACGTTGTCCGTGTTGAAAAAGTCACCGATGTTGTGGAAGAAACTGTAGATTTTGCCACTGTTAGAAGAAATGATTCTTCTTTAGAGCAAGGTAGAGAGCGGGTAGTTCAAAGTGGTCAAAATGGCCAACTTAAGAAACACTATGAAGTAATCTATGAAGATGGTGAAGAAGTATCACGTGAGCTTGTGAAAGAAGAGAAAGTTCAGGATAGTGAAGACCGAATTGTTGCAGTGGGTACCAAAGCGCCTGCTCCAGTATCTTCTCGTGGATCATCTGCTTCTAGTGGCGAGTGGAGAACGTTTACTGCTACTGCTTATACTGCATACTGCACAGGTTGTTCTGGTACAACAGCAACAGGTTTAGATCTACGAAATAACCCTAATAAAAATGTTATTGCAGTGGATCCAAACGTTATCCCATTGGGATCCCGTGTAGAAATTCAAGGTATGGGTACATTTATTGCAGGTGACACTGGCGGGGCAATCACTGGAAATAAGATTGATATTTTCATGCCGAACCGCAGTGACGCTCTTGCATTTGGTAGAAGGACGGTTCAAATCCGAATACTTGATTAAAATGGACACAGAGGACTCCAACCTCTGTGTTTTTTTCTTCATTCCATTAGACGCAGTGTTAAGAAAAAGGTTACATGTTTTTTGAAAAAAAAATTAAAAATACATTAGAATGAATTTCATAAATCTCGGCCCTTATGGGCCAATGGTTTCAAAGCATGAAAAAAGGAGTACCTCCCCAAATGTCGAATTTAGTAAGTAACCAGCAAACTAACTCGAAGGGGGAAGACTCCTATGTCTATTGTACGACAAGAAAGTCTTTTTAGCATGCAAATTTTATTTGATTTAGAACCTACCCAACGTTACGATGAGATTTTTTCAGCGATTGATATCAATCCAATCCTTATTATCGTAGCGAAAAAATCCAATTTAGGTAGGCCTGTAGAACTAAACTATCCTGCAATGATTCAAGCGCTTTTGGTTAGAATAGTTGAAAGAATCCCTGAAATACAACTCTTAGTTGAACGTTTAAACACTGACCTTAAATTTAAGGTTAACTGTGGTTTCTTAATATCTGATCCAGTCCCTTCTGAAGCCTCATTTTCAAGGATGATTACAAAGATTAAAGATACAAACGTTCTTGAAGAGATCAACTCTCAAATAATTAGTGATGCAATAAATGAAGAATTTATTG
>NZ_JAUSUG010000042.1 GCF_030813435.1 Evansella vedderi
TAGAATTACGGAATGAAACAGCCTAATTTTTTTGAAGAAATTGAGTGCAGTAAATTTCTGTCCTCTTCTTCATTTTTTTGATAGTATTAAGATATAAGGAATAATCAATTATCTACTAAAATATAAGAGATCCTTATGGGGATGACGTAAGGAAGTGATTGCATGGATATACAGAAGGCATATGAAATTTTGGATATTTCAAGGGAAAGCAGTATAGAAGAAATAGAAGAAAAATATTTTCTCTGGATCCGAATAGCAAAGGCTCAGGAACAAAAAGGAATTACAGATCCAAATGAGCTAATTAATATGGATGAGATCACAGAAGCATTTAATGTTATTAGAAATCATTTACTAGAAGAGGCAAGCAGTAAAGAGGGGAAGAAACCGAAAAGCCCTTTCAGGGAAAAAATGGATCATTTCTTCGATTATTATAAGTTCCATACAGTAGCGGCTGTTTTTACGTTAATTTTAGCTTTCTTTCTTATCCAATCTATCGTAGAAAACCGCCAGGAGCAAGCGCGTTTGGCCGCTTTACCTCCAGTTGATATTGAAATAATGATGTATGGGGAATATTTTAATGATGATATTTCTCCACTGGAAAATAATATTGCTGCTATGTTTCCTGACTGGGAAAGAATCGAAGTTAATCTTGTATATGGCCCTACGGAGGTTACGACAGAGTTTGATATCGGAGCAGTACAAAAAAATGCCATTACGCTGATGATGGAAGTGCCAGATATTTACATTATGGATTTACACCATTTTCGGAAATTTTTCGAGGACGGTCCTTTCCAACCTCTAGACCCAATTTTAGAAAATGAGGTAGAACAACTAGAAGATGACAGACTTTATTATCTCCAAATGCAGAATGACGATCAGGAACGTCTATATGGCATTGATATTGCTGGTAGTGATATCTTTAATGGAGTTGAGTTAGTAGGTAAAGAGAAGATTGCTATTATTCGTTTAGATGCAGATAAAGAAGAAAACGCAATAACATTCCTACAATCCGTTATTAATGGATTAACAGAGGAATGAAGAGGAGAGGGTGTCACAGGTAGGTCTTAACCTTTTGTGACACCCTCTAAGTAATACCATCACTCTTTTACAACTTCACCTTTAGCTTGCTGTTTGCCTGCCTGCACCAGACTGCAGCTGATACATGTGGTAATATCTTCCCTTTTCCTCCATTAAGGATATATGATTACCTTGCTCCACGATTTCTCCATGATCCAAAACAAGTATTTGATCTGCTTCCCGTATGGTAGATAATCGGTGGGCAATGACGAACGTGGTACGCCCTTCCTTTACCACATCCAATGCCCTTTGTATTACTTCCTCTGTCTCCGTATCGATGTTTGCCGTAGCTTCATCTAAAATGAGAATTGGCGGGTTAAACACAAGTGCTCTAGCAAAGGAGATAAGCTGCCTTTGTCCTGATGACAACGTACTTCCTTTTTCTTTTACCTCCTCATCGATCCCATTTGGAAGCTGCTGAAGCATATTACCGGCACCTACCTTGTGAAGGGCTTCGATAATTTCTTGTCTGGAAATGGATGGGTCATCCATACTTACATTAGAAGCAATTGTTCCCGTAAACAGAAACGGGTCTTGTAGTACTATCGCCATATGCTCCCGCAGCGCTTGCTTAGAAATAGAATGAATATCTATTTCATCAATTGTGATTTTCCCCTTTTGATGATCATAAAAACGGAATAAAATATTCATCATAGAGCTTTTACCTGATCCTGTATGGCCAACAAATGCTACCGTTTCCCCTTGTTTTGCAGAGAAGGTGATATTTTTTAACACATAATTATTTTTTTCATAAGCAAAGGATACATTCTGAAAGCTTACATCTCCCTTGAACCGGGTCACTTTCTCCTCTGAAAGAGCAATTCCTGGTTCATCCATAAGCTTAAACACACGCTCTCCTGCAATTCGCGCCTCTTCTAATTGGGCAAGTTGATTAACAATACCATTAACTGGCTCGAATAATCGGTTAATGTAATCTACAAAGGCGTATAGTACCCCCATTGTAAATAGAGTTCCAACTCCTAGGGCTCCACCTCCGAAATACCAAATCAACCCTACAAAGGCTAAATTCCGAAAGAAGTTCACAAGGTTGAAGGATGTGGCAGCATTTAAATTTAAGAGCTTATTGTTGTGGCGGAAGTGGTCCTCATTCATAACCTCAAACTCATTCGTTACTTCCTTTTCCCTTCCAAACGCTTGTACGATAGACATCCCTTGAATACTCTCGTTAATTTTTCCATTAATATCACTGAGCCGTTCCCTAATGACCCGATTAAATTCACCTGCATATTTCCGGTAAAAAATCATCCAAGCAATTAAAATTGGAATGATCGCTAAGGTTGCAAAGGCTAGTGTAGAATCTAATAGGAACAGAGCTATAAAAATACCAATCATATAAATGATACTTGTAAAAAAGGTTGCTAATACCCTGACGTAAAGCTCCCGAATTGCTTCCGTATCGTTCGTAATCCTCGAAACGATTTTACCTGCAGGGAGGTGATCAAAGTATTGGATTGGTAACTGGTGCACCTTAGCAAAAACATCCTCACGCATTTGTTTAATAATTTTATTAGCAGATGTTTGTAAGAGATACCTCTGATGATAGTGAAAAAATGCGGAAATAATAATCAAGAGAAAATATCCGCCCATTAACATAAATAGATACCTTACCTCCGGCTGAAAAAATTGATAGACCTCTCCTGGAGAAAGGGCATAAACGGTATACGATGTTGAAATTCCATTTCGTGTGACCGTCAATACTCCGTTTTCAACGGAACGTTCCCCGTCAAAGATAACTAATTCATTTAATAGATAATATTGGAGTCCCTGTTGAAAGATTTGTATTTGAGGCTTCCCTTCCCTTATTTCCCGAGCATATCTATCAGAACGAATATACTCCTTACCTCCGTAACTTACTTCCCCATTTTCCGTAACTTCTACCCACGGTTTTTCAATCCCAAGGATGTGGTTATCGATCATTGTTTTTGCAATAAATGGACCTGTAAGCTCTGCTGCAACAGCAATGGTTAAAAAGACTAATGCAATGATAATCGTACGTTTAAATTGGAGGGCGTATGCTAATAATCGTTTACCCACATGTTTCATTGGGCATGCACCCCCTTCACTTGCTCTTTAGTTCGGAAGCCTTCTACTTCTAAATGCTCCGTTGTTTGTTTTTCCCCTTCTTCCATTTGCTGCTTCGTATATTGCTCAAAATACCAGCCGTGATTCTCCATTAATTCCTCATGGGTACCACGTTCCACTATTTCTCCATTTTCAAAGACAAGAATGATATCAGCATGACGAACGGCTGACATTCGGTGTGACGTGATGAAGGTTGTTTTTCCAGAGCGTTCCCGTCTAATATTATTCACAATAAATGCTTCTGTCTTGGCATCCACTGCTGATAAAGCATCGTCTAAAAGGAGAATCTCAGGATCCTTTATGAGTGCCCTAGCAATAGAAATACGCTGCTTTTGACCACCAGATAAGGAAATCCCCTTCTCTCCCACTAAAGTTTCCATTCCGTTTGAAAAGGTATCCATATCAGCCGTAATGGAGGCAAGATCCATCACCCTACATAGGTCATACTCTTCCGCATCCGGTCTTCCGAACATAATATTTTCCCGAATTGTTTTTGAAAATAAAAATTGATCTTGTGGTACGTAGCCAATCCAGCTTTTTAACTGAGACAATGAAATATTTTCAATGGGTACTCCTGTAATCAATAGTTGCTTTCCATCAGTAGGATACTCCCTGAGGAGCTGTTTAAAAAACGTTGTCTTTCCGCTTCCCGTTTTCCCAACTAGACCAACAGTCATCCCCCTAATAATAGTGACATCAATTCCCTTTAAGTTAGGTTCTTTAGACGAAGGGTATTGGAAGGTTAAATGTTTAAACTGGATTACATCGGGAGTTACAACAGATACTAGATCCTTGTTATTTTTTACATCAGGCTCATAAGAAAAGGTTGCATTTAAGCGATCCATGGATGCATTTCCCCGCTGCATGATGTTCATTAGCTCTCCAAAGGCAAACATAGGCCAAATCAGCATCCCTAAATAGATGTTAAAGGAAACGAGCTGTCCTAACGTAATCTCATTACGAAATACGAGATAGGAACCGTAGCCTAAACCAATCATATAGCTAAGTCCAACAAGAATTTTAATGGTTGGTTCAAAGAGTGCATCAATTCTTGCTACAGATATATTCTTTTGAAGGACGTCATCTGTTAAACGCTCGAATCGCTTTTGGTCGTCCTTTTCTTTTACAAAGGCACGGACAACACGAACTCCTCCAATGGATTCTAATACTTGATCGTTCATATTACCAAAGGCAGTTTGTGCTTTCATAAATCGTTCATGAATGATTTTCCCGTATTTTTTCATAAGCCAGGCCATAATCGGCAGTGGCAAAAAAGCTGCTAATGTCAGCTTCCAGCTCACTAGGAAAGTCATCATAAACAAAATTACGATGAGAAATATAGTGGAGTCTATTAAAGTTAGAATTCCGAAGCCTGTAGTATGGGAGATTGCCTTTAAATCGTTTGTAGCTTTTGCCATTAAGTCTCCCGTCTTATTTTTTTCGTAAAAGGTTGGGGTCATTTTCATTAAATGATGCATGTATTTGGATCGGAGGGTTCGCTCCAATATAAAGGCTCCTCCGAATAATTTACGCATCCACACATACGTCATAAAGTAGATGACTACCATTAAACCTAATAAAAAGAAAATATAGAATTGAAGTCTCTCTGCCGTTAGTTGTCCTTGCAGTACCTCGTCAATAAAGATACCAAGGAGCCTTGGAGGAAGGACCTCTAATAAACTCACTACGAGTAATATGGAAATGGCGATCGTATACCTTCTCCAATGTGCTTTAAAAAACCATGTCAGTTTTCTTAAAACTGAAAACATAATTTCATCTCCTATTCAATTGTTGTTTTGTTCGATTCTTGGGTTGCTACCCACCACCTGTCGTTGCTTCCTTTGTCAGTCTCCTTCTAAGCCACATCATAATAATCATTAAAATTCCTCCTCTGTATTTAATAGATTTATGTGATCGGCAGTAAGTACCGGTGTCACCATTTTAAGACACAAAAAGGCACACAAGACTTAGCCCGTGTACCTTTTATACAAGCTCTAACAGCTACAATAACCAATAGATTTATAAAAAAATAGAAAAGGGCTGTCACATGGCTGTGACCAACCCCATTGTTAAAATAGAATGAAATAAACTTTTCCCTTTAAAACAATGGGAAAATAGACGAAGGGGAAGACACAACATGTTCATATTTAGTTTGTAGTTCATTTCGTACAATTCTCTGCATGATCATGTTCTTCTCCTCCTTTTCATTTAAAATTTGTTGTTGAAAATTTATAGTTTGAAACAAATAATTAAGGTGGATTACTAAATAAAGGTAATTTCCACAAATAAATGGTAGCACTGCTATTATTATTTGGCAAGATATTTTTTTATAAGTTTCCTTTTTTGAAACTTTTTTAGAAGAAATGGAGTTCAATAAGTGAAAGGAGGCCGGGAGCATGAAAGTAACAGAAGAGCAAGAGCGAGCTTGGATTGAAGATGCACTTGATGGAAATGATGAAGCCTTTCAAAAGATAATTAATGCTTATCACACAACAGTCGAACGGTTTGCAAGACAAATCGGTGTTCAGGATCAAGATATTCAAGATGTGACCCAAGAGGTTTTTATAAAAGTGTACCGCTTTCTCTATAAATATTCACGGGGAAAGTTCTCCACATGGTTATATAGCGTAACGTTAAATGTGTCAAAGGACTTTTTTCGAAAACAAAAACGAGAAAAGGTTAAAATGATGAAAGCAATTCAAGAAGGTCCAGCAACCTTTTATGAGGATAACTTAGATTTATCAGAAGATGCTAGAGTCTTACATGATGCGATTCAACGACTGGACGAAAAATACAAGGTACCGATTGTCCTATTTTACTTCCATGATGCATCCATTAAAGAAATTGCAGTGATTATGAACAGTAGAGAAGCCACTGTGAAAACCCGTTTAAAAAGGGGAAAGGATATGTTGAAAAAAGGTTTAAAGGAAGGAGGCAGTATTAATGAGCCAAGAGCGCTTTGAAAAGGGAATGAAAGAATTAAAAAATAAATATAAGGAAGAAGCATCCACCACATCGACAAAGGAAATATTTCAATCCATCCAGTTAGAAAAAAATAAACGAGGGCAGCGGCAACCATTTCAATACGGAGCAGTAATAGCGGCAACCATTGCCATATTCCTTATTGGCTGTGTTCTAATAGGATCACTACTAGCAGGAAACGACACGGCAAATGATGTTACTGAGTCACCACCTGTATTAGATGGTGTAGCAAGCAGCGACGATAATAAAAAGGAAGATAGTGAAAAAGAGGAAACTAGCGTTATTACTGAAGTCAACCGATCGGAAACGTTAACTAAAACTGCAGCTCCTGAGGGAATGGAGGAAGAAATAGAATACGAACTATATGTAAGTGAGCACCTTGGATATTCAACCTATTTACACCCTGACATGGAGACGGCGGAAATCTCTTCCGATGGAGAGTTTAGGGAAATCCACTCCATTTTCTTAGGAGACATACAAGTATCTCGTACGGATGATGAGACTGGTTTAATAAAAAATATTAGCTTTGCGGAAGAAGGATACGAAGAGGTTTCTTTAGAACATTCATTATTTGATAATGTTGTCCACTATAGTGTATGGAGCCATCTAACGGACCCCCTATTGATGTATTACGTAGTTGTGGAAGGGCTTAATGGAAGCTTCTATGAATTGAAAATTAATTTAACCATTGAAATGGAAGATGGCTACTTCCCATGGGTAGTGGAAACATTCATTGAAGAAATGGAATTTCACGAATAAGTAGTAAAAGCTTCGGTCGTTACGAGCCTGATATGAGAAACCAACTCATATCAGGCTTTAATAAAATTGCAATGTTCGCTCTTTGTAAGAACTAGATTAATTTCGATAAATAATACTCATCCACATATTCTCCATTTACCTTCAGAGAGTCCCGCTTTACCCCCTCTATCTCAAAGCCCATTTTTAAATAGAGCTGAAGCGCCTTGTAATTGTGCTTCATCACTGTTAGTTCTAAACGATGAATCCCTTTTTCCTTTGCCCATTCTTCCATCTGTATGAATAGCTTCTTACCTAGACCTTGCCCCTGGTAGTCTTCAATAATACCAACGACAATATAAGCCGAATGGGAATTTCTTTGAAGGGTTTGTCCAAATAAAGCTAAGTATCCTACCAGCTTCCCAACATCATTTTCTAGCACCCAAATATTGCTTGTTTTTTCCTTACTTACTCGCTCCAGCATTATTTTCTGTTTTTCTACTGTTGTTTTTCGTTCCCCAGGTTCATAGAGCATAAAAGACGTTTCATTATCTAACTGATGATTAACTTCTAGGAAACTATCTGCATCGGAAGTTCTTATTTCTCTAATTTTCATTTCCCATCCTCCCCTTTTGTATAATGTTCATTATGATTTGCTTGAATATATTACAGGCGTAAAATGTCACCGTCCTGGTTCCTCGCGGGCATCCCTTCAAGAAGCATTGCTAGCAGAGGAAGAGACAACTCGTAGCTATTTCATGGAGCCTCGCTCGACGCTGGAGTCACCGCCTTTTGCTTCTCCAAGCTTTTAAAAAAAGCAACAAACGCTTGCTAAAACAGCCTTTTATAAAAAATCAGGGACCACAGCCCCTGATTTTTATTTATATACTCGTAAAACATAACCGCCACAACCACATTGAGATACGTACTTAGCTGTAATGGATTCACCGAAACGCTCTTCCAAAATTGATTTTAAATAATCCTCTGGATTTCCAAAGTTATCTGGAGTCACTAGGTTTACATACGTTCCCGTCACCGTTTCCTCTACCGCTTCAATACCGTGCTGAATGACTAACTCACGATCTTCGGCATATTCTCCATGCTCTAAGGATGCTGACCAAGATTTACTCAAACTTCATCACTCCCTATAACATTATTTTCCCATTTTACACTTTATTTGTCCTGTTCAACAATGGCTTCAACTAATGGTTCAAACCACTGGCTTAGTGGCTTAAAAGAATAACCCGCTCCCTTAGCTAAAGTAACATCCTGATAAATAGATACTGGAAAATTCATTGGCGAACTGTCATCTCTTGTTTTCGATCCTTCTATTTTGGCTGCTTTCCCTATCTTCTTCTCCAATAATTCAATCATTCCCCCTAATGTAATTTGATCAGGAGCAGAACAATTTACAGGCCCTGTTAAATTTTCGAAACCTACCCAAAATAAAAATGTAGCTAAATCATCAGAATCCACAAAGGATACTTTTGCATTTAAATTATCTAGCCCAATACTATCCCCTGATACAATTTTTCTTACATGGTAATGAAGTCTCTCCGTATAATCATCTAACCCGAAAACGATAGGTGGGCGAGGAGCAACAACAGGAAAAGACGCCTTTTGAAAAAAAACTGCTTCTGCTAAGCGCTTGCCTTCTCCGTAATCAAAATTCTCTTTTCGTCCATATTTAATTTCATACAAAAATGGATCAAAGTCCTTCTCTACCTTTTCTTCCTTATCATCAAATGAATAGACGGAAAGGGTGGATGTTAAGACATATTTCCCGACTCCATGTCTAAAAATATCACACATATCCTGGGCATCGTCCGGTGCAAAACAAATTTGATCATAGATAACATCCCACTTAGTATCCTCGAAGGCTTTTTCAAGGGATTCTCGATTAAAACGATCAACCTTAAGGCGCTTTACACTGCTCCCAAATTCATCTGATGTCTCACCACGGGTAGCGATGGTAACATCATCTCCATGGGCTACTAATTTATTTACTAAACGCTTCCCGAAAAAACGTGTTCCCCCAAGAACTAAAACTTTTCTCATGTCTTTTCCCTCTCTCCTATGTAATTTTAAAATAAACCCCATACTATTTCATTGATGCACATCACAATGAAGAAAAATTCAGAAACTTTATCCCTCTATTTTATCACATTAATGACACAGACCGGGGCTCGGAACTTTTGTTCACAGACCCGGTCTGTGAACAAAATGTTACAAAATTGTCAGATTGATTTTATAATTTTTGGGTATTAATGAGTTTAGTGGATTTATGCTTTGGGCCTCATTTTTTATCTGTGTCAATTGGAAGGTAAGGGGCCTACTTAAAAGTGTAAATAATTATTCCAAGATATTATGAAACTTTATTATTTTTCATACGTAAACAGGAAGTAGAGCATTTTAATTAAGAGCATCGAAATTATAAAAGGAGGTAATTTAACTATGAGTGATTTATTAAAAAAGGGGTTTTTACTCGGATTAGGAGCAGCTGTTGCCAGTAAAGAAAAAGTAGAAAAATACTTCCAAGAGCTAGTATCAAAAGGAAAGCTTACCCCTCAAGAAGCACAGGACCTATTTGATTCCTTAGTAAAAAAGGGGGAAGAAACTGGAGAACGGTGGAGTTTACGCTCTAAAGAAAGAGTTCGAACTTTATTCGACGACTTAGATCTTGTATCAAAACAGGAATTTGCCCAGCTAAAGGAACGTGTGGAAGAATTGGAAAAGAAAGTTGACGGAACTTCAACCATACCAGCTGATGAAGACAACAAAGAAGGCCCAACTAGTTAATAAATAAACGTTGCTTCTACAAATTAGGCTTTTTTTAAAGGCTTGGAGAAGCGGAAGGCGGCGACTCCAGCGACGAGCAAACGAAGTGGCGCAGGAAATCTATACGAACAGAGCCAAAAGTAAAAATCATAATTTTATATTTGCCCTTTCCTTAAAGGATTGGGCATTTTTTCTGCCCCTTTAAAGCACCATGGAATATTTTAACCACCCTCTTATCCGCATATTGTCCTTTTACAAATCAAACATTAACAAAGAACAACAGTCACAACATAAGGAGGCACCATCTGTGGATATCACTCAACTCCAAGCAGGGGATAGTATTTTTGTCATAAGTCGAAATCCACATACACAATCTGTGGCAGAAATCCAGGAAGCATCTGTTGTGGAGCATCCGGATTACCCCGGTCGAATTGTGTTGTTCTTATTTGAAGAATATATCCCACTAACAGAAGATTACGCCATGTTTTCAAGTTATCAAGAAGCGGAAGACATGTTTAATATGTACTTTAATGAACCGGATATAGATACAGAATCACTTTACTAGAGCTAGTAAATAAGCAATGAAAAAGGCGGAAAACAGCATGAGTATTAAACCTTTTATCCCCCAATTGGTTTATATAGAGCCTGGTGCTATGGAATATCCATTAGGTGTTCAATTGCAGGAAAAATTTCAAAAAATGGGTCTCGAAATTAGACAAACCACTTCCCATAACCAAGTGCGAAACATTCCTGGAGATAATGATTTTCAGAAATACCGGAATGCAAAAGCGACTTTAGTTGTCGGGGTTCGTAAGACATTAAAGTTCGATACGTCGAAGCCATCTGCAGAATATGCCATCCCCCTAGCTACAGGTTGTATGGGCCATTGCCAATACTGCTATTTACAAACGACCATGGGGAGCAAGCCTTACGTACGAACGTATGTAAATGTAGAAGAAATTCTAGATCAGGCTAAGAAATATATGGATGAACGTGCTCCGGAGATAACACGCTTTGAGGCCGCTTGTACCTCAGATATTGTTGGTATTGATCACCTAACCCATTCATTGAAAAAGACCATTGAATTTTTTGGTAAATCAGAGCTTGGAAAACTACGCTTTGTTACGAAATATCATCATGTGGATCATTTATTAGATGCAGACCATCAAGGAAAAACCCGTTTTCGCTTCAGTATCAACGCAGACTATGTTATTCGAAATTTCGAGCACGGTACCTCCCCTTTAAAGGATCGTATAGAAGCTGCAGCAAAGGTTGCAAGGGCAGGTTATCCTTTAGGATTTATTATAGCTCCTATCTATATTCATGAAAACTGGAGAGAAGGCTATGAGACCATGTTTCAAAAATTGGATGAGACGCTCCCCAAAGATGTTAGGAATGACATCACCTTTGAGTTTATCCAGCATCGTTTTACTAAGCCAGCAAAAAAGGTGATCCAAAAAAACTATCCTATGACTAAATTAGAATTAAATGAGGAAAAACGTAAATATAAATGGGGGAAATACGGTATAGGGAAATACGTCTATACAACAGATGAGCAAGAGGATTTAAAGAACTCTTTATTCAGCTATAAAGAAAAGTATTTCCCTGATGCAAAAATAGAATATTTCACATAAGAAAAAAGGGTATCAAAGGTGCAAAACACCGGTTGATCCCCTTTTTCTACATTTTCATATTATTTATTTTTACTTTTCTCATATTCTGCATCCCTTTCTCTTCGACGTTTTTCCGTGGATAAAATGAAGTGCCACATAAATCCCCAATAAATTCCGATAAACACAAAGGCTACACAAAATAAAACGTTCGTCGAAAATTCCTCAGGGTGCAAAAACATTGTTATGTCGAATCTATAATTAATAACTAATTTTACTAAAAGATATATGACAATTAACTTAACGGCAAAGTTAAGTAAACCTTCTTTTAAAACAAATTTCGCACGTCCTTCTTTCATCAATTTCTGCATTCGTTCTTCACGCTTAGACTTAAACATAACCACATCTCCTTCACTTGTTACTTCTTATGTTATCACAATTTAAATTGTTTTCGTAACTAGTCTATTTTCTGGGAAATAGTTGTGAATAATAAGTAACCTTCTTTTCGCGAGCTTGGGCATAACGAATTTCTTTATTTGTACTATGCCCTATGTAGCCATCAACATCAATAACACAGATTTCATCACTCATATCTATTTTCTTCCTATGAATTTCCTCAAATAACCTTTCTTGCTCTTTTGTTATATCAATCCCTTCACTTTGCTCGAAGAAACCGACACTAATGACAACATTGCCTTTTAAGGTCAAATATTTATTTACTTCTTCGAATTGATCCTTAAATTTTGTTGAACCACAAAGTGTAATAACCTTCATTCCTATTATCTCCCCATATATTCTTTTACTACTTTATACTACCACGTACTTATTTAAGATGACATAAGAAAAACGCAAGGTCATTTCTCCTTACGTTTCCTTCCAGCTTTGATCAAAATCGTTTAACGTTTCCCACATTGTCCAAGCTTCCAACAATCTTTCCCTCTCAAACTTATTTAGCCTTCTTTGTTTTTTAAATATCTCTTCAACATGATAGTTAGACAAACTACTCCACTCAGCTATTTCTTCCAATGTTACCTTTTTCTTATTAACTAATTTATCTAGCTTTTCCACAATACTCTCCCTTTGTTCCAAGATTGCTACCAATGGAACTATAGGAGCTTGAAACGAATATACCTTAAAATTAGTTAGGGGCAAACTATTGGTTAAAAATTCACTAAATAAGTTAATCCTATTTTTCGTATAACCCTCTTTTGAAAACGAGGATGTAGATGTTCTGCCGGAAAATAAAATATTCCTGTTTAGCATTTCCTTCTTTAAGTAAATGACTTCTGAAGGCCATGCTATCTTATAATTATGCTTCAGTGCATTCCTTCCCCAGATAGAAAAGACCTTTTCATCCCATACCAACCAGGGACAATTGCCTATTGAGTCCGACCACTTCTGGAAATCATTCATTACTTGTGTAAAGGTAGGGGCAAGCCACCAATGGGAATACTGTGAATGGGTTGCCCTTTTCAGTTTCCAGTGAAGAAACACTGGTCGTATATAGGAATGGAAAGTACCTCCCCTTATTGTCATGCCATCAATAACACTCATCTGTATTGCAGCTATTTCAATCATTTCACTAAAATCTCTTTTATTCTCTTTCATACTATTTATTTCAACTAAAATAGCTTTCATTGTATTCACTCTCCTATGATTTTCCCGCTTTACTCATAGAACGCTAAATACACAAAAGATGTTTCATACATAAAGAACAAAAGTGCAATGCGCGTGCCTATCGAAGCGGCAACGCGCGCGTTGCCTATTCGAACGGAAAATGCTCTGACCGATAAAAAGCGCTTTTTGCTTTTTATTCGGGCTGAAATTTTCTCGAGCCGATGGCGCATGAAGCTAGACGATTATTCAGCTACCGCTATCCACATTCAGAAAAAATATAATTTCCTGGTGTATGAAATAATTATTTATACGCAAAAAGTCCCAATGACTATGCTACGATTGAAGTACTTAA
>NZ_JAUSUG010000043.1 GCF_030813435.1 Evansella vedderi
ATATAATTTTTCCATTTATTTATTTAGTGAAGAGAGTATTGGTAAACTATCCTTTACGTCTATTACGAAGGAGGTGTAACGGCTTTGCCCATCCTTTAATTTACCTTTTTTCTTTTCCACCCCTAAACAAATCTCCTTCATTTCCTCTTTTAACAATTTAAGATCTGTATCATTAACCCCAAATAGAAATGTCGTATTTCCTTTTCTTAAGAATCCACCGGAACTAGCGAGTTCTGTCATACGATAGCCTTTTTTCTTTAATCGATCTTCCAATGCATCAGCATACCTGTCATGCACTACACAAATCATCAGTTTCATTATTTACTCCTCCTCTCCAAGATAAAGAAGTCTAACCATTTTTTCTGAAATTTCAGTTTTATTAAATGGGTATAAACTTTGAGACAATATTATTTTACGTGTCTTAATTATACTTTGTTCGTGATAAAGATTTAATTTCCTTTGATTTATTTTAACATTATTTTTATATCATGTAAGATGTTAACGAAAAAAAGCGAGGTATTAATTTACCTCGCTGCATACAGAGAGCACCAGATCAATAAAAGAGGGATCGCTTATGTCACCTTTCCCTAACATATATATGTATAAATTAAAATCTGGATTGGACACTTGTCACCATTCCCTTTTATTTAAGGTTCTTTTTGGATTAATTTTTATGAATATACTCGAAGGAGTAAAAGGCGGCGACTTTTAATTATCATACCTTAAGTGAAAATGTAGCCAATCGGAATATATCTCGTCATTTTCCCTCCAATTAATATAGATGTTCCCATAAACATTTAACCTTCCATTAGACAAACAAAAATCACACGGCTCTGTATATATAATTTCTCCATTAAAATCATTAATGTCCAAGTCTTGATAATAAAACCCACCATAATCCGTTTCAACAAAAAACTCCAAAGCATTTATATCCCTTTTTTTATTTTCATTTATGAAATGTAAACGCACGCCGATTTCTGGAACTTCTTCAGACACGTCTTCTAAAAAGACGGTGTACTCCCAATACATGGATCTCTCTTCGAAAGAATAATAGGGATCAAAACGTTCCTCCTCATAGTTATCACTGAGAAAAAACATTGCAGCACCTACAATACCTGCAATTAGGATAAAGGGAAAGAATTGCTTCAATATATTCACTCCAGTTCTGCTAGATAAAAATGTAAATCTATTCTATTATTTTACCAAAATCCGGTGAGGGATGGATTATCAAATATTTATTTTTTTACCTTTCTTCAAAACTGTTAAATAGCATGTTAATATTTTACATAAGAGAAAAATTAAATTTAGGAGAATAATAATGAGAAACTCCAAAGTATGGGTTTGTATGAGTATACTGCTGTCTATTTTAATAGGGTGCTCTACGGATAACGGAGATGAGGTCTATCAATTAGAAGGAAGGTTTGCGGGCTACGGTTTTTACTCAAATCCAACAGAATTAATGTTAAATGTTTTTGTGGAGGATAACATTTTTGGTTCTTCAATGAAGTTTAGCTATTGGGAACCTGTCCCCCAAGATTACGAAATGGAGGCATATCGACTCATCATCACGGAAGAAACAGAAGTCTACTTGGGAGATTCTGATGAAAAAATCGAACTCCTTCCTATAGATTATAGTAGGCCTCCCATTTTAAGCCATGGAAATAAAATTGTCGCCACATTGACCACGCCATTGGAAAGGATCAGCTCGAATCGTAAGGAATATGCTTTGTATAATCACGCATTATTCCCTATCTACAAGGCAGAAGAAGTTAGAATTTATAATCTATCAAAAAGAGAGTTTATCACTATGTATTCACCCTATAGGGAAAACGAATATATATTAATTTCCGTGTTTGAAGAGGACTCAGAACAAGCTTGGGATACATTTATGGAACTGGAACAAAAACTTTTTCATGAACGAACACATGAAATAAATATCCAGTCATGGTTCCAAGCTGCAGATTCTCCCGCTTTTCCAGAAGTCACCTTAGATATGGAAGAATACCCTTATTTCCTATTATTAAGTGACAAAGGACTCGTCAAGGAAACCACAGATTCAGAGGAAATATTCTTATTTTTTGAAGATCTAAAAACCCAAAACGAATAAGGATGTCTTAAGGCTTCCCGTGATAATCAAAAAAAGGACGGTCTATCCGTCCTTTTTTACTTCCCTTCTTCTCGTAAATATTCTAATGCTTCCTCCACATGGCCCTTCACTTTTACTTTTCGCCACTCTTTCATAAGCTTACCATCTGGGTCAATGATAAAGGTAGAACGCTCAATACCCATATATTCTTTTCCGAAGTTCTTCTTTAATTTCCACACACCAAATACTTCCGATAACTCATTGTTTTCATCCGCAATTAGTTCGAATGGTAAATCATGTTTACTAATAAATTTCTCGTGTCTCTCCACAGGATCTGGACTAACTCCAAGAATGACTGCATTTACATCCTTGAAACTCTCATGATGATCCCGGAAGTCACATGCTTCCGTTGTACAACCTGGTGTCATGTCCTTTGGGTAAAAATAGAGTACAATATATTTCCCACGATAGTCCGTTAAACTCACTTCTTTACCATCATTAACCTTCAATTTAAAATCAGGGACTTGTTGACCAACTTCTATACTCATTTTTTAACGATGCCTCCTTATTATCAATCTATAATAAGGATAACCAAAATTTGGACTAGCTACAAACGTTGTGGCAGTCTTTCCCTGTAAAAAACAGAAGTAACCACAAAAGCTGCAGGCAGGAGGTAGCCAATTAGGGCCTGAATCATTGCTATCCACCGACCTATTCCCTGCGGGGTAATGTCTCCGTACCCTACCGTTAGTAATGTTACGGCACTAAAATACATCACATCCTCCACTAAATGAAAAAACGATTCATATTCTAATCTGTCCCCTTCCACAAGTACAGGAATCCCCATTAGCTCTAGTCCTAAATAGAGAAGGCCAAACCCACTCATAACGGTCGCATACACTAATATTAAAACAATAAAACGACGTAAAGATATTCTCCTGCCCTCTTCCGGTTGATTAATCAACAGAAGGTACAGGCTCATAAATATCCCAAGTATAGCCATCGCTACAATAAAAAGCAAAAAGAGGATCTTCATCCAACCACCTCTCTCTACCATATGAACAGACAAAGCATTTTAGGACAAGAACATTAGAGGGAGTCTTAAAAGGTATGGTTTTAACCTTTTAAGACTCCCTCTAAGTATTTGCGCAGCCGTCGCAATCTTTTTAAAGCCCACTACGAGTGGTTTTCTCGTAGTGGGCGAGCGACGAGCGGAGCAAATACCATCACTGTTTGCTTTAAAAATGGAGAAACGGAAAAGCGTCCGCCTGTAGCGTATCCAATTTAATTAATTCCCCGCTCCACGATACCTCTTCACACCTGCATTCCAAAGAAAATAAGCAATAGAAAGGAAAACAACTCCCATCACTGGTGTGAGGAAGGCATAGGTATACCATTCTGTACGGCCAAGGAAAAATGCAGCAGGATATACCCCCACAAAGGCAAATGGCAGGATCCAGGTTAATACGAAACGGATGACATTATTGTAAATATCCACAGGATAACGTCCATAGTTTCCTATATTATACATCATAGGCATGATATCCGTTTTACTATCGGACCAAAAGCTGATACTTGCTAAACAAATAAAAATACCAGCATAGATAAAAGCACCACCTATGACCATTAGAATAAATACGAATGGGTCATACCAGCTAAGCTCCAATCCTAACTGTGAACCAGCATAAAACATAATTGCAAGACCAGTGATAACACCAAACAAGGACTCTAATTCCATTCGTTCAATAATAATTTGAAACAAACTATGAATCGGTCGGGTCAACACACGATCCATTTCTCCTTTTACAATATAGCGATCATTGAAATCCCATATATTAAAGAATGCGGAGAAAATAGCGTAAGGCACTAGAAAGAATCCGTATATAAAAATAATTTCCTCTCTGCTCCAACCTGCCAATAACGCCGTATGACCAAATACAACGAGGATAAAAATTAAATTAACTGCTTGGAAAAGAAGGTCGGAGAATATTTCTACAACGAGATCCCCCCTGTAGGTCATCCTAGTCTTTAAATATTGTGCTGCATATTGAAAAAAGATCGAAAGGTAGAACATTCTCCTAACCCCCTTGTATAATCAATTGTTTTTTAGCAATAACCCATAAGAATTGGATAGGAATAATTAAAAATAATGCCCAAAATAACTGTATTCCTAAGGCAGAATAAACTTCTGCTCCTGTAAAACCTTCTGTAAATATCATAGAAGGAATATAGCTTATGGCTTGAAACGGTAAGAACATCATAATGTCCTGGGCCCAAATAGGATAAAAGGAAATGGGTAAGAGTAATCCTGAGAACAGATCAATCACTACTCTTTTTGCCCGGATAAGCCCTGTATTATATAGAAGGAAAAAGGTTAAAATTCCCGTAATTAAATTTATTTGGGTATTGACGATAAAACTAAATATAATAGAGATAAAGAATAATGCCCACACATTTAAACTATTAGAAAAGTCGATAGGAAACGCCAGCCAGATAATAAACATTCCTGGAACCGAGAAGAATAATAATCGAAATAACCCTTCTCCCAGTCCTTGCATCGTTTTCACCGCAAGGTAATGGTATGGACGAATCATTTCAATGGCCACTTTCCCCTCTTGTATTTCTTGGGCAATTTCCCGGTCAATATTATTAAAATAAAATGCCCGCGCCATCCAAGCAATGGCCACATAAGTGGTCATCTGCATTACACTGAGTCCACCTAATGTTTCTTGTGACCCATATATGGCCTGCCAAAGGAAGTAGTAGGCTCCTATATTAATAGAATAGATTAGAATTCCGCTGTAATAATTGGTCCGATACGCAAGCATCATTAGAAAGCGAATTCGGATCATTTCTCCGTACATAGATAAATTAGCCATGAATGATCCCTTCTTCGTATATATTTCTAATGATTTCTTCGGTGGACACTTGATTTATCTTCACATCAGATATGGCATGCTTCAGCATTACTTGGCTCATCAGTCTTGAGACGGCGTCGTCATCCCCTTCCACCGTTGCCACCCATTGGTTTTTCCTCTCACCAGGTCGCCATTTCACATCAAAGTCTTTGCTCAACTCCTCAAGGGAAGACACTTCCACTAACTCCTGAAATTCAAAATGTACCTGCTTTCCTTCCACCCAGTTCTTTTGGAGTTCATCTAGTCTACCATCATAAATAATTTTTCCTTCATCTAATAGAACAACTCGATCGCAGAGGGCTTCAATGTCCGCTAAATCATGAGTTGTTAAAAGGATTGTCGTCTTATACTTTTTATTTATTTCCTTTAAAAAGGCTCGTATTTTCATTTTCACCAAAACATCTAATCCGATTGTTGGTTCATCCAAAAATAACAATGGTGGATTGTGTATGAGTGCTGCTGCTAACTCACAACGCATTCGTTGACCTAGAGACAGCTTACGAACAGGTTTATCTAACAACGGCTCAATTTCCAGTGTTTCAATAACTTCCTTCATATGGGTGTTGTAATCTTCATCGGAAACCTTATAAACCTTCTTCAATAACCGAAAGGATTCTTGCACAGCGATATCCCACCATAGCTGAGAGCGCTGACCGAAGACCACACCAATCGTGCGAACGAACTTTTCCCTTTCCCTATGGGGATCCATTCCATTTACGCGCACTTCCCCCGCAGTTGGGGTTAATATACCGGTGAGCATTTTAATGGTAGTGGATTTTCCAGCACCATTCTCTCCAATGTAGCCCACCATTTCCCCTTCCTTAATTTGCAAAGAAATATCGTCTACAGCACGTAATACTTTATAATTTCTTGTAAATAGATCACGGAAAGCCCCTTTTAATCCTGATCTACTAGAATATGATTTAAATTCTTTTCTTAACTTGTTCACTTCGATGACATTCACACCAAAGCTCCCCCTTCCTATTTAACTTTACTAGTTTACCTAAAGGAAAGGTAGAGTTCAAGCAAGCAAATCCCTCCTCCCTATTCATGTAGTATCGAGGACAGGAATCAAAACTATACGAATTTCTTGTCCTATCTGTTCGTGGTACAATGTTCAAGGATGTTCAATTTAAGGAGGAAAAACTTATGAATTTTTCAACATCAGAAAAATTATATAAAGAAGCGCAAGAATTAATTGTAGGTGGAGTTAACAGTCCTTCCAGATCCTACAAAGGTGTCGGAGGCGGTACACCTGTTTTTATGAAGAAAGGAAAGGGTGCCTATTTCTGGGATGTGGATGGCAATCAATACATAGATTACCTAGCAGCTTATGGTCCCATTATTACAGGACATGCTCATACACATATTACGAAAGCCATTCAAGATGCTGCCGAAGACGGTGTTCTATACGGAACCCCAACGGTATATGAGAATCAATTTGCTTCCATGATTCAAGAGGCCATACCGTCTATGGAAAAAATACGTTTCGTTAACTCCGGAACAGAAGCAGTTATGACCACCATTCGGGTAGCTCGTGCCTATACGGGTAGAGATAAAATTATTAAATTTGAAGGCTGCTACCACGGTCACTCGGATCTTGTCTTAGTGGCTGCCGGTTCAGGACCGTCCACCCTCGGAAACCCAGACTCAGCAGGGATCCCAACTAGCATCGCAAAAGAAGTGATTACCGTCCCATTTAATGACATTGATAGCTTTCAAGAAGCGATGGACCATTGGGGTGAAGACGTTGCCGGCGTATTAGTGGAGCCTATCGTAGGCAATTTCGGAATTGTCATGCCAGAAGAGGGGTTCTTAGAAAAGGTGAATGAAATTGCCCATGGTGCTGGCGCTTTAGTAATCTACGATGAAGTGATCACAGCTTTCCGTTTCATGTACGGCGGCGCACAGAACCTCCTTGGGGTGGAGCCAGACATTACTGCCCTGGGAAAAATCATTGGAGGCGGTCTCCCAATCGGGGCTTATGGTGGGAAAAAGGAAATCATGGAGCAAGTAGCTCCACTTGGACCAGCTTACCAAGCAGGAACCATGGCTGGAAACCCTGCATCCATTAGAGCCGGTATTGCCTGCTTAGAGGTATTAAAGGAAGAAGGTCTTTATGAAAGACTGGATGATTTGGGCAAAAAGCTAGAGGAAGGAATTACGAATTCTGCTGAAAAACACGGTATTCCAATTACCATCAATCGCCTAAAAGGGGCTTTAACAGTTTACTTCGGTGTAAATAGGGTAAATAATTATAAACATGCAGAAAACTCCGATGGAGAAATGTTTTCTAAATTTTTTAAGGAAATGTTAAAAAGGGGAGTGAACTTGGCTCCATCTAAATATGAAGCATGGTTTTTAACTATTTCCCACACGGAAGAGGACATTAAAAAAACAATTGAAGCTGTAGACTCTACTTTTTTATATTTGAGCTAATGCATAAATATACACTGTTCAATCTGGGTAATTTCAACAAATTATCCAGATTTTCTTGTACGTACCTATGAAACCGCTTACAAATAAACGTTTTAATTCTTCCATAATTTTGTTCATGGAAAACGGATTGTATGTTATATCCGTTTTTTTGTATAATTAATTGATCTTTTATAAAAAAAGTGTTAAAGTAATAAGTAATTCTGACAATTCTGCAATTTTGGATGAATCTCACCTTTTGTTGTGAGATATTCTTCCGCAGATAACTTATTTTAATCTTTTTTAGGAGGTGACGTCAGGTTGAGTAATCTGATGACAAACCAAAACAAGTTAATTCAATCGTTTCGTGGCGCTAATAAGGTAGAACATGATAGTTGCGGAATTGTCTCTTTTGTGGAAAAAGAAAATATCCCAACGAAAGAAAACATTGACAACACGATTCAAGCTTTAGTGAAAATGAATCACCGTGCTGGCTTTATCAATGAAGAGGGAGACGGAGTAGGGATTCACATTGATGTTCCTAAAACCCTTTGGAAGAAGAAGTTAGAAGCTGCAGCTGTTCCCGCTTCTAATGTAGATGCTGAGACATTTACTGTCGGTCACTTCTTCATTGATCGAGCCTCTGATGTAAGCAAAGCTCAAGAGGAAGTACGTCAGAAGATTGTTGCAAAAGGTCTTAACGTTATTTTTGAAAGTACAGAGGAAACAAATCGGGAAGCACTTGGTCCAATCGCCAAGAAAAGTGAACCAGTATTTTGGCAAGTGGCCCTTATTGGTGAAGAATTAGCAGCTGATCAATCATTAGCTTCTACTCTATTTGAACTAACAGTAGAAATCGAAGAAAACACCGATATCCATGTAGCTTCCTTAAGTCATGACCATGCTGTTTATAAAGTAATGGGTGCTGGGGATATCCTTCCTAGATATTACAATGATTTAGCAGATCCATTAGTAGCTTCAACAGCAACATTAGGTCATAACCGATATTCTACTAACACCCTATCGAATTTTTTCCGTGTACAACCATTTAGTGTTATTGGCCATAACGGAGAAATCAATACGATTGCGAAGCTTCGTGACGAAGCGAATATGTTAGGTGTTCCATTAGTTGACGGTGGAAGTGACTCTCAAGATTTAAATAGAGTACTAGATACTTTTATTTCTAGACACGGTCTTTCTCTTTTTGAAGCAATGGAAGTCCTTTTCCCACCGATTGTGAATGAAATTAAACACTATCCGGCTCATTTAAAAGATTTATACACGTATATCCGTGAAGCTTGGGGGCATTTTGCCCAAGGGCCTGCAGGGATCATTTCCCGCTACGGAAAGGAAGCCGTATTTAGTGTAGATGCATTAGGTCTTAGACCGGTTTGGATGCTAGAAACAGAAACAAGCTACAGCTTCTCTTCTGAGCAAGGGATCTTCACTTCCGATAACTATTTAGCGGAACCTAAGCCTTTAGCTCCTGGGGAAAAAGTAGGTTTATATCGTAATGAGGATACAGGAACAATTGAAGTCTATTGGCACGATGAGCTTCAAGAAGAAGTTTATGGCCGTATGTCTAATCGTGTATCCATCGAAAATGCTGGTGAACGTTTATCTACTAAACTAGTACCAACTGCAAAGTCAATTCAATTCCAACAAACGGTTAATCCATCCGTATATTCAGCAAATGGATGGGATCGTGAGCATATTCAATTAATCGAGCAAATGGCGGAAAAGGGTGTGGAGCCAATCCGTTCCCTAGGCCACGATGCCCCACTAGCGGCATTACATCCAACTCGAAAAAATATTGCTGATTTCATTAAGGAAAGTGTAGCCGTTGTTACAAACCCAGCCATTGACCGTGACCGTGAAATGGAGCACTTCTCTACTCGAGTAATCATTGGTAAGAGACCTGCTTTATTTAACAAGGAGGACCTCTCTACAGTGATTCAGTTAGAGTCTCCAGTCATCGCTGAGGGTCTTGCTGGTAAAACGATCGAAGATAATGATGGCCAGCCTTCTTATGAAAGTTTACTAGCTTTATATAAGGAAGCGGAAGAAGCCCAAATTTTACCGATGGTTCGCTATGAAAACGAGTCAGTGGAAGAAGCTTTAGAGCGCTTAAATACAGAGGCAAGTGAAGCGATTGACAACGGAAAGTCCTTCCTTGTATTCGATGACCATGGTACCCATACAGATAATAAATACTGGATTGATCCATTATTAGCTATTTCTTCTGTGGACCAAGGGTTAACAAAGGAAGAGAAACGCCGAGCTGCATCCTTTGTACTCCGTTCTGGAAGCATTAGAACACTACATGACATTGCTGTAGTTTTTGGTCTAGGTGCAGACATCGTTCATCCATATGTCATGTTCTCTACTGTCGTTGATGGTGACGGAGAACCAGCATCTAAATTATATGGTGCCTTAAATAAAGGACTAGAGAAGGTCATTTCCACTATCGGTATTCACGAGCTACGTGGATACGGTCGCCTATTCTCTTCCATTGGTTTAAATGATGACATTGCTAATGTCTTAAATATCGTTAACTTCCTTGGTGGAAAAGACTTAAGCTATAATTTTGAACAAATGAAAGAAGACAGCATTGCCCGTAAAGAGGATTATACGAATGAAAAGGCACGTCCAGGAAAAACATTCCATATCTTCCCACGTCTATGGAAAGCACTTGGTGACTTAGCATCAGGACGTTCCGGATATGAGGAATATCGTGAAAAATTAGCAGAGCAAGAAGTTAAGAATCCTATCAGTATCCGTCATTTAGCAGATTTAAAGAAAGTGGATTCTGATTTGAAGGCGGATGACGTTGATGTAAGTGTTAAAAATCATAGTCTTCCATTCATGATTAGCTCCATGTCCTTCGGTTCTCAGAACGAAACTGCCTTCCGTGCATACGCAGAAGCAGCTGACCGTCTGAACATGATCAGCTTCAACGGTGAGGGTGGAGAAATCAAGGATATGCTTGGAAAGTACCCAAACACTCGCGGACAGCAAATTGCATCCGGTCGTTTCGGGGTAAACGTTGAGTTATTAAACTCTTCCAATCTTCTTGAGATTAAGATTGGTCAAGGGGCAAAACCAGGTGAAGGTGGTCACTTACCTGGATCGAAGGTAACGGAAAAGGTTGCTGCAGCGCGTAACGCAACAACTGGTTCAGATTTAATTTCACCTTCGAACAACCATGACATTTACTCTATTGAAGATTTAGCACAAATGATTACAGAAATTAAAACAGCAAACGATAAGGCAAAAGTTGCCGTTAAGGTACCAATCGTTCCTAACATTGGAACCATCGCAGTAGGTATTGCAAAAGCTGGTGCTGACTACATTACATTAAGTGGTTTCGACGGTGGTACTGGTGCCGCACGTGTACACGCATTACAGCACGTTGGTTTACCTGCTGAAATTGGTGTAAAAGCAGCTCACTTCGCATTATTAGAAGCTGGACTTCGCCATAAAGTAGAAATTTGGGCAGACGGCGGTGTGAAGAGCGCCCTTGATGCATTGAAATTAATGCTACTTGGTGCAAACCGAATTGGATTTGGTACGTTGGCTATGATCGCTGTAGGTTGTACGGCTTGTCGTGGATGTCACTTAGACACTTGTCACGTAGGTATCGCTACACAAATTGAATCAGAAGCACAAGCGAAGGAGCACGGATTACGCCGCTTCGTTCCACGTGAGTTTGACTTAGCCGTTCAAGGATTAACGAACCTATTTGGTGCATTCGGTAAAGAGTTGCAAGCATTGACTGCATCTCTTGGCGTAAAACGTACACAGGACTTAGTAGGTCGAGCTGATTTACTAGAGCAGATTCAAGGTAAAGATTTAATGGATTTAACTGAATTGCTATCAACGTTGCCTGAACAAGATGTGACCAACATTGAAACCGCTGAGGTTGTTGCGGAAGAAGAAACGCAATTAGCCGTTGCCGTTGGTGCTGAGCATTATTTAGACAGCAATGTAGCGGAGCTTACCTCTTCCCGTGAGTTTGAAGCAATCACTGCTGAGCAGCGTGTAATTGGTAGCCGTGTTGCCGGACACCGTGTCCGTGGTAAATTAGATGGCTCCTACCGTCAATTACCAGAAATTGATCTTCGTTATACAAAAGGATCTATCCTAGGTAATGGTCTTGGGGCTTACAACAGCGATGGCGTTAATATTTATATCGATGGTGGAGCACAAGACGGTGTTGGTAAAACTTCCTTCGGTGGAAGCTTTAAGATCTTAAAATCAAAAGGTCGCACTGGTCAGTTTGTCAATGGATCTGTTGGTAAAGGTGCCGGCTATGGAGCACAAAAAGGTCTATTTATCATCCAAGGAAATGCCGATGCCCGTGCAGGAATCCGTTTATCTGGCGCAGATATGATCTTCGGCGGAAGACTAACAAAGCCACTAGTACCTGGCCGCCGTCATAACATTGGGGTTCATGCTAACCTTAAAGGATTTGCCTTCGAGTATATGACGAATGGTAGAGGGTTAGTTCTTGGAGACCCAGGTCCATGGATTTGTGCCGGTATGACTGGTGGAGTAGTTTACTTGCGATATGATGAAAAAATGGGCTTAGACGAAAAAGCACTTAAGAGCCGAATTGCAAAAGGGGCAAAAGTTGCCCTAGAGTCCCTATCAGAGCAAGGATTAGCCGATGTTGTGGAACTATTAACTCTTTATAAAGAAGAGTTAGTAAAACAAGGACAGGTGGAAGAAGTAGCTGTTATTGAAGGACTATTAGCAGACCCAGCAGCAAACTTCAAGCAAATTGTACCAGTAAAACAACAAGCAGACCCATCTGTTTCAACGGAGTAAGAAATATCTTTTATTTGAAGCAGCCTGCAAGCTTTTCTGAGCTTGCAGGCTTTTTTTATTGGGGGCTTCGGTGGATCTGGTTCTATATCACGGACGGGTTACTAAACTACTTTATCTCGTTTCGCGTTTCGCGTTTCTTAGCCTGTTCTTTGAAACGCGAGTTTTCTTCTTGCCTGTCGCTTCGCGTTTCATAAACGCTCTTTGAAACGCGAACTACCTTTTTTCCTCTCCCTTCGCGTTTCATAAACGCTCCTTGAAACGCGTATTCCTTGCTTCCTTCTCCCTTCGCGTTTCATAAACGCTCCATGAAACGCGTATTTCCTTCTTCTCTCCTAATTCGCGTTTCATAAACGCTCCATGAAACGCGTATTTCTTTCTTCTATCCTAATTCGCGTTTCATAAACGCTCCATGAAACGCGTATTTCTTTCTTCTATCCTAATTCGCGTTTCATAAACGCTCCATGAAACGCGTATTCCCTGCTTCCTTCTCCCTTCGCGTTTCATAAACGCTCTTTGAAACGCGTATTTCCTTCTTTCCTCCTTATTCGCGTTTCATAAACGCTCCATGAAACACGTATTTCCTTCTTCTCTCCTAATTCGCGTTTCATAAACGCTCCATGAAACACGTATTTCCTTCTTTCCTCCTAATTCGCGTTTCATAATTGCTCCATGAAACACGTATTTCTTTCTTCTATCCTAATTCGCGTTTGGTATGTCAACACTAAACTAAACAATTCTTTTAAGGAACATAAACTTGTTAAAGCTCACATATAACATAAACGCTTTTTGAGTGCTTTTTTGGTAGGTAGTGCATACAGTTTGTCACTTTACTTGGAGCCTCTGCGGGCATGGTGATCAGC
>NZ_JAUSUG010000044.1 GCF_030813435.1 Evansella vedderi
CCAGGATCAAACTCTCCAATAAAGTGTTGAGCTTGATGTTCTGACATCAAAACCAGTTAAACTGGCTAATTTAAAAATTCATTGACGGGATATTGAATCGGTCGTATAAAACGACTTTCATATCCCACTTCACTTGGCTTTTTGTTTAGTTTTCAAAGGTCAACCTTGTTTGTTGCTTTTTTTGTGACAACTCTTATATTATATCAGAATAACACTTTGTTGTCAACGACTTTTTTGAAGTGTTTTTTTTATCCGTTTTTAGCGACAAAACTAATTATAGCAAAATAATTAATTCTACGCAATACTTTTTGATGTTTTTCTTAGTAATATTTTTTTGCTTTGTTTTCTAACGACAAAAATTATAATAACATCATTTTTAATTCTACGCAACATTTTTTTTGCTTTTTTTTATCAATTATATTGTTAATTAAATAAACGATAATTTAAAGTATTTCTGTCATCTGCGTTTCCACAGGTGACAGAAATACTTTTATGAAATTATCTTAATTCATTTTTTATAAAATGAAAAAGCATATTGTAACAGTTACGAAAAGGTATAACAGGTTTAGTGGTATACCTACTTTTAAATAATCAGTAAATCTATATCCCCCCGGTCCATAAACGATAAGGTTAGTTTGATATCCTATCGGTGTAGCAAAACTAGCTGAAGCTGCAATAGTTATTACAATAAAAAATGACATCGGATCAATGGCTAAATGTACAGCCGTTGCTGTAGCAATTGGAAACATAATAACAACTGCTGCGTTATTCGTAACTATCTCTGTAAACAATGTTGTGACAAAATATAAAATAACTAAAATCCCAAGAATCCCTAAACTCTGAGTAATCCTTACTAAGTGTTCTGCAATAAAAGCAGCGGTTCCGGTTTTTTCTATAGCAATACCTATACCAATTGCACTTGCAATAACAAGGAGAATATTAAATTGAACGTACTTCCTAACTGTATCAAATGTTATTGTTTTTGTTAGAAAAAGTGTCAAAACTGCAAATACGGCGGCTTTAAACATTGTTAATATTTCAAAAGTTGCCAGTAAAACCATTGTCACTAGAGTTAAAATAGCAATAAACGTTTGTTTCCTATTCATTACTTCAGGACTGTCAACTGGAGTAATAATATAGAAATCTTTTGAACTTGACCACCTACTTATAAAATCTCTCCCAGCAAGAATAAGTAATGTATCACCAGGCTCAAGCTTTACATCTCCTACTTTTTTTGTGGTGTGCTTTTTGTTCCGGTGGACCGCAATAACACCGCCGCCAAACCTTGACCTAAACTTATTTTGCCTAATAGACTTATTAATTAATGTGGATTGGTGTGAAACTACTGCTTCAAGCAAAACTTGATTTCCGTTTTTTAATTCCTCCAACTCAATAGTCGAACCAGTATCAACCCTTACCCCTTTTATATTTTGCAGTTCAACAATGGTGGAGATTAATCCTGTAAAAATTAGTCGATCCCCTTCTTTAATTTTGTGATGGGAAGTAACTGGTGCAACTTTCTCTCCATCCTTACGAATAATTTCAATAAGGTATAATCCATTTAATTGGCGAAGTCCAGCATCCATTATTGTTTTTCCGACAATTGGTGAAGTGTTCTCAACAACTAATTCTGAAAGGTACTCCCTCGTATTCTTAAATATGTCCTCAGAAGACTTCCTCTCTGGTAATAACCGATACCCAATTGTACTCATAAATAGAATACCGAGTAGTGCTGCAGGAATTCCAACAACCGCTAATTGAAACATGGAAAAACCAGTATATCCGTTATCTATCATCAATCCATGAACTAATAGATTTGTAGAGGTTCCAATTAGTGTAATCGTACCCCCGAAAATTGTAGCGTAGGACAAGGGTATTAAGAATTTAGATGGTGAAATGTTTCTCTCCTTACACCAATTTCTAACTAATGGAGTAAACATAACAACAATCGGAGTATTGTTAAGAAATCCTGATAACCCTGATACTGGTATCATCATCCGTATGATAGAAAATCTAGGTTTTTTACCATGTCCAAGGGCACTTTTTACAAATTTGGTAAGAATCCCACTTTGTTGTACAGCACCCGCAATTATAAATAAAAGGGCAACAGTAAGCATTCCCTCGTTAGAAAAACCTTTAACAGCTTCTGCAGGCGTAATAATTCCTAATAATAGCATTACTGCTAAAGTGCAAAAAACAATAAAATCTGGCCTTGTGATTTCTTTCATTAAACAAACCATCATACAGCCGACTATTATTAGCACCATAAAAATATCTATCGTCATGACCCCATATTTATCCTCCCTCTTCCAGTAACTTGAGTATTACTTATTTTTTTCGGGGTCCCCTTTATTTGTGCAATGTTCAGAAAAATAAAGGTAATAATCCTTTAGGTCAACATAAAGCTTTATATAATCTTTTTTTCCTTTAAATAATCAACTATTCGGTCTACTGCCTCCACCATAGACAGTTCATTTGTATTGATAATTATTTCAGGATTCAATGGTACTTCATAAACAGAATCAATCCCTGTAAAATTACAAATCTCCCCCGCTCTTGCTTTTTTATATAACCCCTTTGGATCTCTTATTTCGCAAACCTCAATCGGACATTTTACATAAATTTCAATAAATTCACCCTCTGAAAATAACTCTCTTACCATTTCCCTATCATCTCGAAAAGGAGAAATAAATGCCGTTAAGACGATTTGGCCACTATCTACAAATAGTCTCGAAATTTCCCCAATTCTCCTAATGTTTTCCACTCTATCCCTGTCACTAAATCCTAAATCACTATTAATACCATGGCGAATGTTATCCCCATCTAGAATATAACTTCTCTTCCCTAAATTAAATAAACATTCCTCTACTTTATTTGCAATAGTAGATTTACCTGATCCAGAAAGTCCTGTAAACCATAGAACTGCACTTTTATGATGATTTAATCTTTGCCTGTCTTCCTTTGAAATACTGGTAGGATGCCAGACTACGTTCTTACCCATTGACTTCACCCTGTGTACTTTCCACCAGCTGCTTTGCCATACCTTTTATTAATACTGCAGCTACTTCAGGACGACTAAATTCCTTTGGAGGCATTATTCCATTCCGAAGAAGTTCCCTAACCTTTGTTCCAGATAAAATAACATGATGTTCAGAGTTGTGGGGACATGTTTTGGCAGAGCCCATATTCCCGCATTTACGGCAATAAAAACTATGGTCAAAGAACAGCGCTTTAATGCCTAGTTCCTTCTCTGTAAAATAGGAAAAAATATTTTGGGCATCATATGTCCCGTAATAATCTCCGACACCAGCGTGATCACGCCCAACGATAAAGTGCGTACAACCATAATTTTTTCGAACCAACGCATGAAAAATAGCTTCTCTCGGTCCTGCGTATCGCATAGCGGCAGGAAAGGCTGATAATAATACCCGGTCTTTTGGATAATAGTTATCTAATAAAACACGATAGCTTTCCATCCTTACGTCACTAGGAACATCATCAGATTTTGTCTCCCCAACGAGTGGGTGAAGCAGTAACCCATCGACCATCTCTAAGGCCGCTTTTTGTATATATTCGTGTGCCCGGTGAACAGGATTACGTGTTTGAAAACCTACGATAGTTTTCCAACCAAGTTCTTTAAACACTTCTCTAGTTCCTGCTGGATCTAACACAAAGGTCTTCTTTTCTGGTTGATGAAATACCTTAATTGGACCACCTATATAAACATTTGGTCTGTTAAATAATTTATTTACACCTGGGTGTTTGAGATCTGTTGTTTGAAAAACGCGGTTGGCTTCCTCCTCTTTATTGGGTGTATAGATACTAGTTACTGTTAATACTCCATAGGGAACACCTTCATGTACTAGTTTTACGTCATCACCAATCGCTAATGAATTAGCTTTTTCTTCTGAAACAGGTAACGTTATGGGGAGACTCCAAGGAAGACCATTGGATATCCGCATGTCATTTACAACGGATAAATAATCTGCTTCATTAAGAAATCCTTCCAAAGGACTGTATGCGCCTGTCCCAATAAGTTCTAAGTCACTTATGGCCATGCGGTCTAATTCTATTTCCTTTTCACAAAATAAGAGTGTGCTCTTCCTATCTTCACCTATAATTCGATTTACTAATTTCCCCCCATGAGGGTGACCAAGTTCCATTTTTCAACCTCCATTTTGACATTTTTCTTTAGGCTTTTTCTAAGAATATAATTTGACTTGGATACGCTACAGGCATAATATTACCGTCCTGGTTCAGCGGGCAACACTGGATTCACCACCTTCCACTTCTCCAAGCTATCTAAAAAAAGCAACAAAGTTTGCGATAATAGCCTTCCGTTATAAAAAGTCACTATTTGAAAATAGAATTATCCGTGCAAACCACATTCTGTTTTCTTGCTTGTGGACCACCGTCCTCCTCTAAAATCTCTATTGTTTTCTACTGGAACAGTACATTTTTCACAACCGATACTCGGGTAATTTTCATCATGCAGCTTGTTGTAGTCTAGGTTATTTAGACCAACATAACTCCATATATCCTCCCAAGTCCAATAGATAAGGGGACAAACTTTTATAAGTTTAAACTTATCATCTTTATTAATGAATTTAAGGTGCTTTCTAGTTGGTGACTGTTCATGCCTTAATCCTGATATCCATGCCAAGTTACCTTCTAGTTCCTTTGTTAATGGAATTATTTTTCGTAGGTGACAACAAAGATTTGGATCACGTTCCCAAAGCTTATCTCCATACTCATTTTTTTGCTCTTCTAGACTTAAACTGGGTTTGATTAGTTTAATAGTTAATTCCGGATACCTCTCTTTCACTTTGTTGATAAGCTCATAGGTTTCCTTAAAATGAAGCCCTGTGTCTAAAAATATTATTCGCGCCTTTTTATTGATTTTATTAATTAAATCGATCAACACTATTCCTTCTATACCAAAACTACAAGCATAAACTACCTTGTCTCCATATTCCCTATATGTCCATCTGATGACATCCATAGTATCTTTAATAGATTCCAAATTTTTATTTACACATTCTTCATCCCAGGTGGTATATGTTAATTTTCGTTCCATTAATTTCGCCTCTCTTTTTCAACCGAGCTTTTTCCTTGTTGATGCTTTTAAATTCCTCCTTCCTAAATTCTACTAGGCAATTTATTCAAATCTTAGGGAAAGGTGAAACAAATAGGCTATAATCCAATCACTAACGTACAAGTACCCATTGATAGGCAGCGGGCATATACATATCGAGCAACGCAAAAAATAATAGTGACTATAGCAATTGGAGAGATGACAATTGAAAATTAAGATTATACAAGGAAATAATAACGATTTGAAAGCTTCTGACATAAATGTTGTTATCGATGTTATAAGGGCATTTACCGTTGCACACTACGCTTTTATCCATGGAACGAAGGAAATCTTCTTAGTGAATTCAGTGGAAGAAGGCTTTAACTATAAACAAAAGAATCCACAGTTTCTATTAGCTGGGGAGGTGAATGGCTTACCAATAGAGGGGTTTGATTTAGACAACTCACCATTGTCTGTTATTAAAAGTGACTTGCAAGGAAAAACTCTAATTCAAAAAACGACAAACGGCGTTAAGGGGACATTAAATTCATTAAATGCCGATGCCATTTTTGTAACAGGCTTCACCAATGCCAGAACAACAGCGAGATATATTCACCAAATTTCCCACATGCAAAAAAAAAATATTCAAATTAACATTATTGCCTCCCATCCAACAGGGGATGATGATCTTGCATGTGCGGAGTACATTAAATCCATAATTGAAAATAAAAACAGTGTATCAGCTGAGGATGTAAAAAAAAGAATTGAAAACTCCCATGTGGCGGCGAAGTTCTACGATGACACCAGACCAGAATTTAACCGAGAAGACATTTCGCTGTGTACAAGAGTTGTAGATAGTAATTTTGTGATGAAAGTGAATACTTCATCTTTAATACCAAAGATTGAGAGGATTAACATATGAATTTGAATATTTCTGGACTTACACTTCCATATAGACAAGCAAAACCAAGAAATTACGGATTAACCATAGTGATTGATAACGGGCTACCACTTCAGTTGTTTAAGGACACAATTAGAAGTTCGGCAGACTTAGTGGATTTAGTAAAATTTGGTTGGGGAACATCCCTTGTCACAAAACAAATCCAAGAAAAAATCCAATGTTTACAAGAGCATCAAGTAGAATTCTTTTTTGGTGGTACGTTATTTGAAAAGTTTGTTAGTCAAGGGAAAACAAACGAATTTTATAATTACTGTAAAAGGTATCAATGTAATTTTGTAGAGATTTCCAATGGAACTATTCCATTAACCAACATAGAAAAAGCAAAATTTATTTCAGAATTCTCTAACGAATTCCTAGTACTAAGTGAAGTTGGTAGAAAAGACGGAGATCAGTCAGAAGCCCAAAGCTCGGAGGAATGGATTGAATATATTCAACAGGATTTCGAAGCTGGAGCTTTTAAGGTGATAACGGAGGCAAGAGAAAGCGGAACTAGTGGTATATGTACTAGAAATGGGGACATCAAGCTGCAGATACTTGAAAATATTTTTTCTGCTGAAATTCCTTTGACTAAAATGATTTTTGAAGCCCCTAATAAGAAACTACAGACTTTATTTATCAATAAACTTGGATCAAATGTTAACTTAGCAAATATTCCTTTTACAGACATCATTCCACTAGAGACACTACGGCTCGGATTACGTTCTGATACATTTCATATAATAAATAAAATTGAGGAGACCACAATATGAGAGAAACAAATAAGGTATTCCATCTTGCGGTCCCATGTAAAAACCTAGATGAGACTGTAGATTTTTATGAAAAATTAGGTTGCAGGCTAGCAAGAAGATACGATGATCGAGTTACCTTTAATTTCTTTGGTGACCAACTCGTATGTCACCTTAACCCAGATAAGATTGATACAAAACCATCCATGTATCCTAGACATTACGGGATGACCTTTACTGACAAGAATGAATTTAATCAATGCTTACAGAAAGCCTATGAGGAGGAACTCCCTTTTTTTCAAGAAAAAAGGCTTCGTTTTGAAGGTAAACAAGAAGAGCACATTACCTTTTTCCTAATAGATCCTTCCAATAATTTACTAGAGTTCAAATACTATTATGATGTATCAATGGTTTATTAATCTATAACCGGAGAAAAAGACACCCTCTATGGGTGTTTTTTTTTGACCAGTAACAGCCCGCTCTGTAAGAGGAGGCCTCGTTATTTATTCCTCCATTGAAATTGAGGTGTGATGTGGGGGTTTATTCTCAATTTATATATAAAATCAATTACTTTTGTAGAAAACCATTGACAAATTACTGCGTAAACAAAAATCTCTAAACTTATCACGGTTGCCGTTAGTATGAATATGGTAAGATTCACCCAAAACATTACTTTTCCAGGAAGGATTCCCTTATATTCGGCTATTAAAAGTGCTGGTATTACCATTCCGCCACTTGAAGCCCCATTTCTAATAAGGATCCCAACTCCTAAACCAAACAGTGCTCCTCCTAAAAATAAGTCAGCGACAATGTTAACATGTGGAGGAATAATAGATGAAGTTAGACTAACTGTAAAGGCTGTTATAGATACCGAATACATGGTACGAACTGTCCACCAATTTCCAAATTTAAATATGGCAAGGACAAGTAATGAAAAATTAACAAGCCATAACACAAAACCCAAGGGCAACTGAAACCAATAGTTAAAAATCAGTGCCAAGCCCGCTGCTCCACCAGATGGAATCCCATGGGGGAAAAGAAAAAATGACATGGCGATACCCTGTATAAAGCCACCAATGGTTAAATAAATAAACTTAGGCCATTCTCTATGTAAAAAGTCTTCAAATACCATCTGTTTACCCCTGTCCAACATCTTTTATATCATTGTATTTCTGTTTTTTTTAAATAGTATGAAATAGAAAAAATTGCAGATATTTTTGCTTCGTTCCCTTCTTAACACCACAAAAAAAAACTCTTTGTTAGCTCCATTAATAGCTAATAAAGAATTTTTTTTGAGAAAAAAGCTTTATTCTGTAGTAAGCTGAAATTTTTTAAATAATGTATGGCCATGTGGGTCAGATTCCTGTTCCTTGTTAACATGGATTAAGAATAAACAGAGTAACCCAATCAGTAACGTTAAGCCTGCCGTAGTTAAAAACATTCCTGTCCTTGACCAATTCATCAACCATTCAAAAATCGGCGGTCCAACTGCTACTCCCAAAAATCGAACAGACCCATACAATGATGTGACAAACCCTCTTCGTGCAGCTCCAACAGATCCTGTTATAAAGCTGTTGATACAAGGTAGAACTAGACCAGTTCCAATACTGCTAATAACAAGCACTGAAATAAAGGGAAACAATCGTGTAAAGAACACTAAAGCGGAAAATGAGATTGTCATTAAAAGAAAGCCCAAAATGATAATTTTTTTCATCCTCATCATGTCTTTTCCTATTTTACTTCCCGTTGTAAAGGATGTAACCATCATAAATAATAATGGGATGGCCAGTATGGCTCCTTTTAAAACCCCTTCTATATTGTATCTTGTTTCTAACGTATCTGATAAATAGAACAAGATACCAAAAAGTGTAAACAAACATGTTGCACCAGCTAAGTAGGCAGTAAAGAGCCAACGGCCTTCATGTCTAAAAACAGAAAATAATCCTTTAACATATTTCCCCAATGCAGGTGCTTCTTTCTTTTTCTTTTTTTCCTTAACAAAAAAAGCTGTTAATAGTACCGAAATAAGAACAAAAACTGGAAATCCCCAGAAAGGACCGTGCCAAACCAATAAGGCTAATAGGGATCCTATTATTGGTGAAAGGACTTTCCCAAATCCATTTGATGCCTCAACGATACCCAGTACTTTACTTTGTTCTCCACCTTTAAATAAATCGCCTGTTAATGCCATAGCTATTGGGGCTGTTCCTGCTGCCCCTATTCCCTGTAAAGCCCTCCCAACCATTATCCAAAGGTATGGACTGTTAAACCAAGCCGCAGCTATCCCAGCTAATAACCCACCAATACCATATAGAATTAAAGCAGGTATAATGATGGACTTCCTTGTAAAACGATCTGACATATATCCTAAAATCAAAATGGAAATAGCCGCTGTGACGGAGAAAATCGTAATTGTGAGACTAGCTTGAAAAGCAGAAACTCCAAGTTCCTTCTCCATTCTAGGTAGGATAGGAATAAGCATAGAATTTCCTAACGTCATAATTAAGGGAATGGAGCCAATCGCTAATATAACTAAGCCTTTCCCCTTGGTTGACAATCGCAACACCCCCCTATTTCTGTTTACCACTGTGCATACACTTATAGTTAAATAAATCCCTCAAAGAATAAAGGAGACCATAATTAGGTATTAATAAAAAACATCCTGAATATGGCTCTAGTTTTATAATGCAAATATAGAATTACCTAGACTAGCTAAATTATGTTTAATTATATAAATATCTTTTAGTTAGAAAGGAATTAATATTCAAAAATTTATCAAAGAAATTAAAATAAGGAGGTTACCTGCTGTTAACCGGGTTTACAATCTATAACTGAAGGGTTTACTGTCCATTGGGAAGTGTTTACTATCCGTTAGTAGGGGGTTACTATCCATTTAGAAGGTTTTACTGTCCGTTATGCTAAGTTTACTTGTCGTGTTCATAATTCTGACATAAAAATTCCTTTTCATTTAATATGTAACGCTTCACCGCTCGATTAGTTGGGGCTGCAGTTAGTTACAACTTAGTTTACCCACGTATATAGTAACGTTACCCGCCATAAAATTCGAATTACCCGCCGTTGCGAGCAATTTACCCGCGGTATTCATATTTCAGACATAATTCGGTATATAAAAAAGACACTCTCATCTGAGAATGTCTTTACCTGCCCAGCAACGTCCTACTCTCACAGGGGGAAACCCCCAACTACCATCGGCGCTGGAGAGCTTAACTACCGTGTTCGGCATGGGAACGGGTGTG
>NZ_JAUSUG010000045.1 GCF_030813435.1 Evansella vedderi
TTGTTTAGTTTTCAAAGGTCAAAATTTCAGTTTGTTGTTTCAGTGACAACTCTTATATTATATCAAAATAACATTTTGCTGTCAACAACTTTTTTGAAGTGTTTTTATCGGTCGTTTTTAGCGAAAAAATAATCATATCATTTTCAAACATCAAAGTCAATATTTTTTCGAAACATTTTTCTGAGCGATGTCTTAATTTGTTGTGTTAACGACCTTGAATAAATAATATATCAAATTTAGCAATGTATCTGCAATGGCTAAATTATGGAAATGATTTTAATAGAAAAAACACTTATTTTTTAAGAGGTATTGTTATTATCAACTCAAATTGTTATTGCGGACGAAGATTGTTTGTCGACCCTCTTCCTCATTTTCTTCATAATATAGCACTTGCCAATCTTTAAATATAGTTAATAACTCTTGTGAATTTAGCTTATATTGATCGGATATCTTTTTGTTATTATTTCGGGAAGATAAATAGAAGGTTTCCATGAAAAAATATCCCTTTTCTTTTAACAATGATTTAATAAAAGGATAAATAGATCGGTCTAGATAATAAGAAATAACCACCAAGTCGTACGTATTTTCCTCAAGTTTTACTTCTTCAATATTAGTTAGATCACATAATTGTGTTTTTACCGGAAAATTTCGCAGCCTTGCTTCTTTTTTCAAATGTTCAATGGCCACATCTGAAACATCCAATGCATCTACTGTATACCCTTGTTCAGCTAATAATAAACTATTGGTCCCGAGTCCGCATGCTAAGTCTAAAGCTTTCCCCCCACCTTTTAAATAGGACGACATTTGCTGCAGTCGTGGATTAACGGTAGGAAGTGTTTCTGTTTCCAAACGATTTTTATATTTACTATTCCATTTCGTTTTTGCGTCCATAAGGCCTTGATCTCCTTTTAATGCTATTAGTGGTTGCCTGTCTATGATTTATGTATAATTATATATGTTCTTATTATATAGTAAAAATTTGATATACACAGGTAAGGAGTACTGAAAATGGATAATGAAATAATGATCGTTATACTGGGGATTGGACTTTTTTTATTAGCAGGATTATTTGGAGGATTAGGTATTTCTTTTATATTAAAAAATAGAAGAAGCCAAGGGGGCATGCTCCTTGGAATAGGAGTATTATTAGTTCTCATTTATATTATTACGTTATTAATTCTTCTATAAATAAAGAAGGGTGAGTCAAAAGGTTGTTATTATTAACCTTTTGACTCACCCTTTTCTCATAACGTTTTTATTTGTCCCTACGTTTGGAACGATGGCGGAGGAGTTCCATCTTACTCTTAATTCGCCCCCTAGTATTGTTTGTTTCCGTTTGATTCAATTCAATGGACAGGATGCTGTCCCCATCACATTCTACCGTTAACCACGTTCCTTCTTCAGCACCTTCTGGCAGGTGGGAAACAGGAATAATCTTCTCCGTTTCTTTCTCACCAACCAACAAAACAGCATGTTCTTCATCTACGATTCGGTCTATTACGGCTTTAATACCCAAAATATATTCCCCCTATTTTACACAAGCTAGACCTTGCTCTTTAATATCACCTAGTCTTCCGGAGCCAATGCCATTAATTTTGGTTAATTCGTCCACAGAATTAAAGGGGCGTAGATTCATTAATTGATCGGCCCTTTCTTCTCCGATATGGACAATTTCTGTTAATTGTTCCTTTGTTGCAGAGTTAATGTTTATACAAGTAGATATAGACGGTTCATTGGAAGGGGCTCCTTGAACAGACTCCTCTTTGTCGCTATCATCTGCTTCCACAGTACCTTCTTTTTCTGTAAAAACCGAATAGGATTTACCATCTGTTTGTACAATTACATGCCCATGAACATCTGTTCCATACAATGGAATTCCCATATTTTGAATACGATAGACCACTTCTGTATGGGGGTGACCGTAGCTATTGCCCGCTCCAGCACTATAAATAGTAATTTCCGGATTAACAGTGTCTAGAAATTCACGTATGTTTGAAGTACTTGAACCATGGTGCCCTAATTGAAAGATATGAGCATCAAGGTCGTGTCCTCGCGCGAGCATTGCCCTTTCCGTTTGCTCTTCCGCATCACCAGTAAACAGGAATTTAACATCTCCATAAACAACCCGTAGGGAAATACTCCCTTCATGAAAATCCCCTGTTAACCGATCTGGATTCACCACCTCCAATATTGCTGAACCAAAAGTGATAGTTTCTCCAGCTCGGGGTTCATGATAGTCAGCATCACTGGCTAATATAGCATCCAAAACCCGTTCAAAAGTCCTTGTAGAATGCTCATCTCCAGACATCCACACTTCCTGTACATCGAAGTTTTCTAAGACCTTATCGATTTGGCCGATATGATCCGCATGGGGATGAGTTCCGATAACAAGGTCAAGATTGGTAACACCCTGATTTTCTAAATATGGAACGACATCATTCCGATCATGGCGTCCAGCATCAATTAAGATAGTAAAATCAGATCCAATTAATAATGTGGCATCCCCTTGACCCACATCTATGAAATGCACCTCAAGTTCACCGTCAACGGTTGGACTTATTTCGGCTGTTACTTCTTCTCTATTATCTTCCTTACCATCGCTATCTCCCGAAGACTCATCTACTGTTTCATCGGAAACACCCTCATCATTATCTACTATTTCGTTGTCTCCCTTATTTGCTTCATCAGAATCGGTGGTTGCCTGACCGCACCCCCCCAGTAGGAAAACCACCGATAATAGAGTTATTAGTATTAAACTAACTACTTTGGTTTTTGAAAAAAACATACTGTACCTCCCTTACATTAACCTTTTTAATAATAACATTTAAGGGGTTTAAACAAAATATTATTAGAAAAATGGAGGGCTTAAATAAGAACACCCCCTGTTATATCTAAATGTAACAGGGGGTGTAAATTAGAATTACAGTGCTAATTTATAAATGTTAAGGACATCTTTCTCATGGAGTTTTATGAAATTTCCTATTGGCCATCTTTCTGTCCCTTTTCTAGCCATTTCCTCGAAATGTTCTTCCCCGATTTCTACTTCTGATAACCGGACAGGCATCCCGATAGATCGAAAGAAATCTTCCATTTTTGCAATTCCTACCAAAGCCGTTTTTTCCAAATCATTTAAGTCAATTTCCACGTCCCATACTCTGTTAGCAAATTGAGCAAAACGGTTAATGTCGTGCTTGTACACGTACTTCATCCATGCTGGAAATACGATGGCTAGACCAGCTCCGTGGGCGATATCATAAATTCCGCTAATTTCATGTTCAATATCATGACTAGCCCAGTCGCCAATTCTGCCGACCCCTAAGGAATCATTATGTGCAATCGTGCCCGCCCACATAATTTCCGCTCTAGCATCATAATTTGTTGGATCTTCCAAGATCTTATGTGCGTTATTGATGATCGTCCTTAAGGTCGCTTCACAAAGTCGATCCGTAACCTCGACATGTTTCTCGTTGGTAAAATACCTTTCTAGTATATGTGCCATCATGTCGGTAATCCCACAAGCCGTTTGGTAAACTGGCAAAGTATATGTAAGAACGGGATTCAAGATAGCGAATCGAGGTCTTAAGGAATCGTGTCCCATTGCCCTTTTATAAAGACCTTCTTCATTTGTTACGACCGTACCGCCACTTGTTTCACTCCCAGCAGCAGGTATTGTTAAAACGACACCAATGGGTAAGGAGTCCGTTACTTGTGCTTTTCCCATGAAGAAATCCCAAACATCTCCTTCGTATTTTACTCCAGCAGCAATTGCCTTAGCAGAATCAATCACGCTACCGCCTCCAACCGCTAAGATGAAGTCAATGTCGTTCTCCTTACAGATAGTAACACCCTCTCTAACAAGACTCACTCTAGGGTTTGGCTTTACTCCCCCAAGTTTGAAAATTTCCAGACCTTGTTCTGTTAAAGATGTAATTACTCTATCGTATAATCCACTTTCCTTAATGCTTCCTCCGCCAAAATGAAGGAGAATCTTCTTTCCAAATACTACACTCTCTTTCCCTACAACTTGTTCTTGATCTTTCCCAAAAATAATTTTAGTACAATTTTGAAAAACAAAATTCTGCAAAATAAATTCCCCCTTTAGTTCCTATACTATTCTATTTATGTAAAAAAGCAAAACGTTTTATAATAACAACCTCTGTTCTCATGGAAACAGTAGAATCCATCCCTTAGTTAGGGGTAACGAAGATTCCAATTTTTTTGTAAGGTAAGCTTTACATATTTACTAATACCAAGTGGATATTAATAATGCTTTCTCTTAAAAATAAATTATTGGAAATGAGGAATAATTGTGGATCAAGAAAAGTTGAATTACGGAAGTGATTACAAGGTGATTCCGGCCACCTCCATAACTGATGGAGTTGGAATAGAAGTATTACCGGATTTATATTGTTATAATGTTCAAATTGTTAATATTGCTTTTGTTGGTAATAAAAATGATAATGAATTTATCTTAATTGATGCTGGAATGCCAAACACGGCAGATCGAATTATTAGAGAGGCCGAAGAGAGATTTGGTGTTAATTGCAGGCCAAAGGCTGTCATTCTAACTCACGGTCATTTTGATCACGTAGGTGCAGTCATTGAAATAGTCGAGCATTGGAATGTGCCTGTTTTCGCCCATCAATTAGAAATCCCATACTTAACAGGCGAAAAGCGTTATCCTGACCCAGATCCAACTGTTGAAGGTGGTATAATAGCAAAGGTGTCTCCCCTCTTTCCTATTGAACCCATTAACTTAGGAACATACGTAAAGCCACTCCCTTCCGATGGTAGTGTTCCTGAAATGCCTGAGTTCAAATGGATTCACACTCCAGGACACACACCGGGTCACATTTCTTTATTCCGAGAAAAGGATCGGGCATTAATTGTAGGAGATGCTTTCGTTACGGTCAAACAAGAGAATCTATATGATGTACTAACTCAAGAGCAAGAAATCAGTGGTCCTCCCCGCTACTTAACACCAGACTGGAATTCTTCCTGGGCTTCTGTTAAAAAATTAGCAGCATTGCATCCATCTGTTGCCGTAACAGGACACGGATTACCAATGGCAGGTGAAGCATTAAAAGAGAATTTAACGAAATTAGCTGCTGATTTTGATAAACTTGCTATTCCCGATTTTGGAAAATTCGTGGAGAATAATAACAAGCATTAAACGTTAATTAAATTTATGGTTAAAAAACGTAATTATATTCCCTTTGAAAGTTCCTGAACCTAAATCTTAAGGTCAGGAACTTTCTCATTTATTTTATTTCGATTTTTAATTGACAATTTATATATCTCAATTATAATAAAATTATAAATATTCCAATTTGAGTTACTTTAGCATCTAGGTTCAAAGTGGGCTCGGATGAAAAAGTAATACATAACGGATATAACTCAATAGGAAGATCTTCAAAAGACATTTTCGGTGTTTGTTGAAGATAAGCCAACAATAGACTTCATTTTTAAGCTTTGTAAAAAAGCTTTATTTGGATATCTATTGTTTTTTTATGTGCTTTTTTAAGTCTAGCTTTTTTAGCTATTCTCATAAATATTAAATGATAAGGAGCGAGTAATTATTATGACAAAGAAAAGAGCCATAACAGTTGCTAAAGGTGATGGAATCGGACCTGAAATTATGGATGCCACCTTAAAAATTTTAGAGCACGGCGGAGCACAGATTGAGCCTGAATTTATCGATATAGGGGAAAAGGTATATTTATCAGGCTATTCCGCTGGTATTACAGATGACGCTTGGGAATCCCTTCGACGCACAAAGGTTTTCCTAAAAGCACCTATTACTACTCCTCAAGGTGGAGGATTTAAGAGTTTAAATGTTACCGTTCGTAAATCTTTAGGCTTATATGCTAACGTAAGGCCTTGTATCGCCTTCGATCCCATTGTAAAAACAAAGCATCCAGGCATGGACCTCGTAATCATCCGTGAAAATGAGGAAGATTTATACGCAGGTATCGAACATCAGCAAACACCAGAGGTTGTACAATGCCTTAAACTGATTACTCGTCCAGGTACAGAAAAAATTGTTCGTTACGCTTTTGAATATGCACGAAAAAATAATCGTAAGAAAGTAACTTGCTTTACAAAAGATAATATAATGAAGCTCACAGATGGACTTTTCCATAAGGTTTTTGATGAAATAGCCGTTGAATATCCAGAAATTGAAGCAGAGCATTGGATAATTGACATTGGTATGGCAAAAATGGCTGACACGCCACAAAACTTTGATGTCATTGTTATGCCAAACCTCTATGGGGACGTTGCCTCCGATGTAGCTGCACAAATTGCTGGAAGTGTAGGACTTGCTGGTTCCGCGAACATCGGTGATGGTTGTGCCATGTTTGAGGCAATCCACGGAAGTGCTCCAAGGCGCGCGGGGCAAAATCTTGCTAACCCATCCGGCCTACTCCAAGGGGCAATCATGATGTTAGTTCATATTGGTCAACCAGAAGCTGCTGCAAACATTCATAATGCTTGGTTAAAAACTTTAGAGGATGGTATTTACACGTATGATATTGCTAAAGGAGGACCTTCGGTTGGCACGATGGAATTTGCCAATGCAGTCATTGAGCGCCTTGGACAAAAGCCAACAAAATGGGAGCCAGTTACCTATGAATTGATAGAACAAGATGAAGAAGTTGCAGCAACTGCAGAACCAGCCCTTCCGTTACTGCCGAAGGATCGTAAAACAGATGTTACCCGTGAACTTGACGGAGTTGACGTATTCCTATTCAACAATGAATTGACAGCAGATGAGCTTGGGACTAAATTAGAAACTGTTGCTGGACCTGAGTTCAAGCTTGTTATCATTACAAATCGTGGTGTGAAAGTATACCCTGGTGGACTTCCAGAGACGTTTACAACTGACCATTGGCGTTGCCGATTCTACCCTAGTGACGAGAATGGTACAGTAACTAACATAGAAATTGGAAAATTATTAAATCGTGTGTCGGAAGCAGGTTTAGACTGGATCAAGGTGGAGAACCTGTATAAATTCGATGGTCAATTGGGCTATTCTTTAGGGCAAGGTCAATAAAATAGTAGGTAGGAGAAAACAGGTTCCTTCCTCCAGTATTATTTAGAGTGAGTTTTCTTAAACCATTTGGAGATTTCTAAACGAAAATAGACGCTTCCCGTTACAGGAAGCGTCTACTCTTATTCATCATATACTAGTAGTTCATTGTCTTTTGCACTTTCTTGGATTTCTACAGCATACCAACTTCTGGCATGTCCGTTCTCATAAATATATTGCTCTAACCCGTAAATTCCCCGGTGATAAGCTGTTAGGGCATAGTTCCAATCCCCGTACTGGTGGTAGAGAAAGTCTAAATAAGTAACAGCCAATTGTATGGAATAATAAGGATCAAATAGCTTGTCTTCTTCATAGTCAATACCTGCCATTTCAGCAATCCATGGCGCTGTATTTTTCATAAACTGGGCAAGCCCATAAGCGTGACCATACATTGTCTCTGGCCCCACCGTTTTAGGATCAAAAGTCCCTCCTGTCTCCACTCTTAATAGCTCGTAAACGATAAAAGGATCAATCTCCTTTGATTCTGCAGCCAAGGTAAGGAAATGGCCCCATTCCTCTTTAAATCGACCATCACTGTCCTCATAAAAATACTCAGAAATCTCCTTAGCAAGAGTCCAGGAATCATAGTCAATGGAGTATTCCCTCAGATCCTCCGGTAAGTCTTCAACGTAATCCTTTAGTATTTCTGCATCTAAAGTTTCTTCCATTTGTTTATTCTCTATGATCAAAGCTTGCACTTGTTCATTTAACTTTCTATACTCATATCCAAAAGTTGCAGTTATGCCAATAAAAAATAACAATATCCCTAATGCAATTGATTTGTTTATTTTCATTCTTCGTCCCTCCTTGGTAGACAGTCTACTATATAAAGACAATCACAAATTATTATAATAACGTATTTAAGGAAAAACTGCAAGTTTCATGGATAGTAAACAAAAACAATTATTTAATTATTTTTAATGTAGGAATTCACCCTGCCCTTGCAGAATGGAAATTGGTTATAAAATTATAAAAAAGAATAGATTATCTTATCTTTCACATACTGTTAAATATTGAACATTACATAGTATTGGAGTACTATTATTTAATGGTGTGGTAAATATTTTAATACTAGGAGTGTAAATTGTGGATAATGTATTTGATTATGAAGACATTCAACTAATCCCTGCCAAAAGTGTTGTAAACAGCCGTTCTGAGTGTGATACAACGGTTACTTTTGGAGGGCATACCTTTAAGCTTCCTGTTGTTCCAGCCAATATGCAAACGATTATTGATGAAAAAATAGCAATTTTCTTAGCTGAAAATGGCTACTTCTATATCATGCATCGTTTCCAACCAGAGAAAAGAATTGATTTTATTAAAGATATGAAGAGGCGGGGGCTGTACGCATCAATTAGTGTAGGAGTAAAGGAGCAGGAATACAGCTTCGTTGAACAAATTGCAGCTGAACAACTTTCCCCTGAATTTATTACGATTGATATTGCCCATGGTCACTCAAATGCTGTAATAGAAATGATACAACATATTAAGAAGCATTTGCCTAATAGTTTTGTTATTGCCGGAAATGTTGGTACACCAGAAGCAGTGAGAGAATTAGAAAATGCAGGTGCAGATGCAACAAAAGTTGGTATCGGCCCTGGTAAAGTATGTATAACGAAGATTAAAACGGGATTTGGTACCGGTGGATGGCAATTAGCTGCTCTTCGTTGGTGTGCAAAGGCTGCAACTAAACCAGTAATTGCAGATGGAGGCATTAGAACCCACGGTGATATAGCAAAATCTATTCGGTTTGGTGCAACAATGGTCATGATTGGATCCTTATTTGCAGGCCATGAAGAATCACCTGGAGAAACATATGAACAAGATGGGAAGTGTTTCAAAGAATACTTTGGATCTGCTTCTGAATTTCAAAAAGGTGAAAGACGAAATGTTGAGGGTAAAAAGATGTACGTAGAACATAAAGGGTCATTAAAAGATACTTTAATTGAAATGGAGCAAGACCTTCAATCCTCCATTTCTTATGCAGGAGGAAAAAAACTGGATTCAATCCGTCACGTAGATTACGTAATCGTAAAGAGCTCCATCTTCAATGGGGACCGCGTCTACTAAATCGCGACTTTCATCGGGACGACCTTTGTGCATATATAAATACAATCAAAGGATGAGTGAGTATTAAATGACTTGCTTATCCTTTTCACATTCTTGTAACATAGTGGATAAAACTTCCCAGCTTAATTAATTGAGTTGCAGTTAGTTACAACTGAGTTTACCCGCGGAAATAGAAACGATACCCGCCGTTGCGAGCAATTTACCCGCGGTATTCATATTTCAGACATAATTCAGTATATAAAAAAGACACTCTCATCTGAGAATGTCTTTATCT
>NZ_JAUSUG010000046.1 GCF_030813435.1 Evansella vedderi
ATCCATTATCAGAGGTGCGTCTACTATATAGGTGTTTATGAAATTTTGAGAATACGTGAGTATTCAGGAGATATTTTAACTTTATAGAGGGAGGTTGTTAATGTATGGAGAAAAGTAATATCAAACTAACCACTGCTGAAATCGCAACTCTTTGGAAAACATATATTCAAAACACAGCGTAAGGTGTTTTTACAAGCATTTTCTTCAATATCTTCAGGATGAAGAAATAAAATCAATCATTGAAGAAGTTGTGGTTATTGTAGAAACAATTATTGGGAAAATCGAAACAATTTTCGAAAAAGAAAACTTTCCAATACCAAAGGGATTTTCGGATAAAGATGTTGATTTATCAGCTCCTGCTCTTTACACAGACTCATTTGCATTAAGTTTTGTTTATCGTGGGGGGCAGGTAATTATACCTCACTATGCAAATGTCTTACAAAGAGTGACTCGTATCGATATTTATGAGTTTTTTTCAGAGTGTCAATACAGTGAGACGGAATTACATAAGAAAGCATTAACCCTTATGCTTTCAAAAGGATTAATGGATCGACCTCCAAATATGGAGTATCCAAAAGATGTTGAGTTTATTCAACATCAATCATCATTAGTTAACACTTGGTTAGGCGAGAAAAGACCTCTAAATACTTTAGAAATAACTGAACTTTTTATCGAAATCGAAAGAAATGCAATTGGTATTATCCTTTTGATGGGATTAATTCAGGTAACAAAAGATAAGGAAATTAAGGACTATTTCTTAAAAGGAAAAAAACTTGCTGAAAAGCAAATAGATACATTTGATAAACTATTGAAAGAAAATGATCATTTTATTGGATCCCCAGTGCCTATGGAGGTGACAAATTCAACAATTTCCCCATTTTCTGAAAGATTAATTCTGTTTACTATAGTTAATGCAAACCAAGTAGCTATTGCTGCTCTTGGGGATGCACTGTCTATATCAATGAGAAAAGATTTAGCAGCCCATTATTCCCTTATTGTAGCAGAGGTAATGAAGTACGGTGACGAAGGGCTTAAGCTTTTGATTGAAAGAGGTTGGATGGAGCAACCTCCACAACCCATTGACCGAAACGAATTTTATAAATCATAAATCAAATGTAAGGAGACAAACTTAATGGAACGATTGTTTATCTCAAATTGATGTATCAAATGAAACAAAATATGATACAGATGTTGTAATGTTTGCTGATGAAATGGTAGAAAGAGCAAGCTAAGAAAATGTTAACGATATAGTTGACGATAATTCAGGTAATAAGACTTCATTAAATTCTAAACATTTTTAAAAAACTGTCTTTATAGACAGTGTTTTATTTAACTAAACAGGTTGTAATTTAATAAGATAGTTTGAATTTCACAAAGTCACCCAAAATTGAAGACATTTATTACGCAGTAAGAGTCTACTACGAAAAAAAGACGATCACTTTGAATGTAATCGTCTGTGCAGGTCTCGAACGAAAGACTCCCCAAAGCGAACGAACTTTGGCACCTTCATAAAAGAAAAATAATTTTATGTTTCGCTTCTTGTCATCCATTTATTATAAACTACTGGAGCCTTAAACTTCCAATCATTCCTTCCCGTAAAAATAGGATAAAAAACACATGACTTTATCCTTTCCCTAAAACTTATGCTATTTGATTGGTTTTAACTCCCGTGTTGTAAGGCAAAGCGTTGTTGAACAATTCTTAATCTCATAAAAAATCCGATTGCTGCACATGCAAGTCCGAGTGAAATTCCAATCCACAAACCAAATGGACCTAATGTAGTAAACGCAGACAATGAATAGCCTGTTGGGATACCAATAATCCAATAAGAAATGAGCGCAATAATAAACGGTGCTTTTACATCCTTATATCCTCTTAGGACTCCTTGTAATCCAGATTGTGCAGCATCGAAAAGCTGATACACTATCGCAATAATTATAAATTGTCCAGCCATCGTAATTACCTCGGTGTCTGCTGTATAAAAAGCGGCGATGGATTCACGGAAAAAGTACATAAAGATAGCCCCTAAACCAAGGAAACCAATTCCACCCCAAACTCCCAAGCGTCCATACTGCTTTGCTGCCTCTATTTTTCCCGCACCAACAGAATAACCTACGACAATTGTTAATGCCATTGAAATACTTAACGGAATCATAAATATTAGCGTAGTAAAACTTAGTGCAACTTGATTTGCTGCGATAGCTACAGTGGAGAACATTGTCCCAATAATTAAGGTTACAGCGGAAAATATACTAGATTCAAAGAAGATGGACAAGCCAATCGGGATTCCAATAGACAGTTGTTCTTTCCAAGCTTTCCAAGAAGGTACGACCCATTTTACAAGAATCTTGTAATGTTTTATTGTGTCTATACGAAAGGTCATCCAAATGCTTAAAAACAAGATAATCCAATACGTGATTGCTGTGGCATAACCAGCACCAATCCCACCTAGGTTTGGCAAACCGAAATTCCCAAAAATAAACCCATAGTTTAATACTACATTAAACGGAACAGCTAATATGGTAATAATCATTGTAATTCTCGTATATCCTTGGCCGTCAAAAAAGTTGCGAAGGACATTGTTCAAGAATAAAGGAATGATCCCAATAGATAACCCAATTAGGTAATGAAAAGCAATATGATGAACATTGGGGTCAAGGTTCATTAACTGCAGCACTGGGTCAAGTGCTACACTACCTGTTACTAAGACAAGAATTGCTATTACAACGGACAAGTAGATAGCTTGTGTGACAGTGTAGGCAATTTTATCCTTTTGTCCACTCCCAATAAAGTGTGCAATAATCGGCGTTACTGCTAATAATATTCCGTTTATTCCCGTAAAGATCGGCAACCATATATTCGATCCGATAGCAACACCAGCTAAATCTTCTGTACCTACACGTCCTGACATTATCGTATCAACTAAGTTCATTGCAAACATACTAACTTGTGTCACCATAATGGGCCATAAGATAGAAAGAAATAAATTGACTTTTTTGTTCCAAGTTTCTGCATGATACATTTTTGCTCTCCTCAATATTTTCTATCTAATTTTAAGTAATGCCATGACATCTTAAATCCCCTACCAGATCTCCTTGAAAGTCTTCACCGCTATTTAAAGGACGGTTTCTCCTCTGTGAAGAAACGTCATTTTTCAGAATCTATGTTTGGTGGAAACCCAACTTCAGATTTGAGCCATTACAACTCTTCTGAAAGGAGCGAACTCACAAAAAATTTTATTCATTAATAGACCTCCTGAAATTGTATTTAATTAGTGTTTTTACAACTTTCAAACCTAACTTTGTATATACTAATGTATAGTGTTACCCTATAGTCAAGGAGGTGCCCCATGAATTTTTCAACTAAAGAAGGGTATTTTTCAACAGCTGAGTTCGCAAAACTAATTGGCGTAACAAAGCATACATTATTTCATTATGATAAAATGGGAGTTTTCTCTCCGAAAATTAAGCTTAAAAATAATTATAGACTCTATTCGTTCACTCAATTTGATACTTTTTTAGTATTATCTACATTAAAAGAATTGGGGATGAGTCTTAAAGAAATTAAAAGTTACTTAGACAAGAGAAATCCCAATGATTTTATCTTGCTCCTAGAAGAAAAAGAAAAGGAAATGGACGAGAAAATTGCTAAACTAACGCAGATGAAGAAACTTATCTCCAATAAGGCTAGTCAAACGAGGGAGTCTTTGACCATTAAAGGGGATCATATTTTTTTAACAAGAGAAGAAGAAGCATGCATGTTAGTAACGAATGCCCTCGAGGCAGAAGATTATAGGGATTTGGGTATTATTATTAGTAAACATATAGCTAATTGTAAAAATCAAGGATTATTGACACCAAGTTCAATAGGGCAAATCATTCACATAGACGATGTTAAAGCTAAGAATTATCTTAAATACTCCTTTTTCTTTACAAAAATAAACAGTATGGAATGTCAGAATACTCATCATAAAAAAGCAGGTGAGTATATAAATATACTTCATAATAATGGACTTTTCTCCACTAGCGATGCATATAAAAAAATACTTGAGTATGCTCAAACAAATAAGTTAATTCTAGACAGTTACTTCTACGAAGATATTATTTTAGATGAGTTATCTGTATATAGCTATGAGGATTATACAATAAAAATAAGTGTTAGAATCTCAGACTAAATGTGCCGAAAAACCTTAGTCCTTTTCGGCGCCTTCTTTCTGTTTGTTGCACAGTATTTAGTATAATACGAAAAGACGATCACTTTTAACATAATCGTCTCTTAGATGTTTCTATTACTAGTATATTTGTACTGCGTAACAAAAGATCATTTAATAAATGACAGCTTATGTTCAATTAAAGTTCCTATGCAAGAACATTGTCAGAATATTATAAAACTACAAAGGTCTTTAGGGGTGAATATTGAAATATAATAAAAGACATATAGAGAGTTTCAATATCTATGTTACATTAGGAGGTGCCGTTTGTTTAGAAAAATTCTTTTAGCAACTGATGGTTCAGAATATGCATTTCACGCGGCAACCACAGCATTAGAGATTGCAAAATTAAATCCAAAGGCACATATTCATATCGTTTATGTTATTGACATCTCAAATGCAAAGAGTGATATGTTACAGTATTGGAATTCAAATGGAGCAGATGAACAAAGAATGGAAAAAATAAAACCAATTGTTGACTTAATAATAGCCGCCAGAATCAACTATAGTATACATTTCCTTCGTGGTGAGCCAGGACCAATGCTCGTAAAATACGCAAACGAAGAGAGCTTTGATCTTGTTGTTGTTGGTAGTCGCGGAAAAAACAGATTCCAAGAGCTTTTACTTGGCAGTGTTAGTCACAAAGTTGCTAAGGGGGCAAATTGCCCTGTTATGATTGTAAAAACAAAAGAATTAAAACACCCAAAAAATGTAAGCACTCTCAAAGAGCATTTAAAACAAAATCAAAACATTTAATACATGGCTTTCTAAACACAAAAACATCCCTTTCACTCTTTATCGAAGGGGATGTTTTATGTTCATATATAAGCCTGCTCTATTTCACGATCATCACTGGACAAGCCACTCGCTTTGCCACTTTATGACTTACTCGACCTAATACCATCTCTCGAAGCTTATTTAACCAACGACTCCCTATAACAACTAAATCGAACTCATTTTCAATGGCACTTTTACAATTTCGGAACCTGGTTCACCGTGAACAACTTTTATTTCATATTGAACATTGGCACTTTTGCACTTTCTGCTATAAGTTTATTTTTTCAATTTCTTTCAATATCTAATGCATCCGAATGTATCAACACATCTGCCTTAGGCGTTAATCCATCGACAACATAAACAACGGTGAGCAATGCATCTTAACGAGTACTCGGAGCCATCAGCAGCAAGTAAAATAGTTTAAAACATTTTCGCTATCCCCTATGTAATATGTAAATAGAAATCCCTTTGCCAAGTTAACAAAGGGATTTTTTGATTATTACTTTTATTAATGCCCAGAAACTTTCGCATCCGGCTTATCGTGAACAGCTAGATTTTTCAGTAACATAGAACTCGATTCGTTTAAACCAGTTAAAGTAACATAAATATTGTTTTGTTTATACTTTAAGACAACTTTATCAATCGCTCCTACTGCTGAATCATCCCACAGGTGAGTCTCAGAAAGGTCAATTTCGACTTTTTCTACTTCATCTTTGAAGTTAAACGCGGCAACAAATTCTGTAACTGATGCAAAGAATAGCTGACCTCTTACACGGTAAACTTTCTTTTTACCTTCATTAACCATGATTGAAGTTACATAGACTTTAGAAATCTTAGCCGCAAAGAAAATCGCGCTTAAAATGATTCCCGTAAATACACCTTTGGAAAGGTCATGCGTAACAACAGTAACAGCCACTGTAGCTAACATAACAACAACGTCAGTTCTTGGTGTCACTCTTAATTGCTTTAATGAATTCCAATCAAACGTTCCAATTGAAACCATAATCATAACACCGACAAGAGCAGCCATTGGGATTTGGACAACTAATCCACCTAACACAATGATTAAGAACATGAGGAATACCCCAGCTACTAATGCTGATAATCTTCCCCGTCCACCAGATTTAACATTAATAACCGACTGACCAATCATCGCACAACCAGCCATACCGCCAAAAAATCCAGTTACAATATTAGCAATTCCCTGTCCTCGTGCTTCTTTATTTTTATCACTATCTGTATCTGTCATATCATCAACGATGGAAGCTGTTAATAATGATTCAAGCAAACCAACTATTGCTAACGCTAGCGCATAAGGAAAAATAATCATTAATGTTTCAAGTGTTAATGGAATCGATGGGATTAAAAACATCGGTAATGCTTGTGTTAATGTACCCATATCACCAACTGTTCCTACACCTAATCCAAACGTAATCGCAATCACTGTCATAAAAACAATCGCAACAAGTGGTGATGGTACAACCTTTGTAAATCTCGGTAAAATATAAATAATTGCAAGTGTTCCAGCTACCATTGCATACATAATCCATGACTCACCAACAAAATGCTGTAATTGAGCCATAAAAATTAAAATAGCCAAGGCATTTACGAAACCAACCATAACTGACCGAGGAATAAACTTCATATACTTTGCAACCTTAAATACACCAAATAAAATTTGTATAATTCCCGTTAAAATAGTCGCTGCTAATAAATACTGCAAACCATGCTCAGCAACTAATGTAATCATGAGTAACGCCATTGCACCTGTCGCAGCAGAAATCATCCCTGGACGACCACCAACAAACGCAATAACAACGGCAATACAAAATGACGCATATAACCCGACCATCGGATCTACACCTGCAATAATTGAAAAGGCAATCGCTTCTGGGATTAATGCTAGAGCGACAACAATCCCAGCCAATACGTCCCCCTTCACATTTCCAAACCATTCCTGTTTAATTTTTTCTAAATTCAATTTTACACCCTCTGCACTTTCTATTAGATTTTTTGATATAGGGATTACTTAAGCACCTTTCCACCCAAGGATTGAGTGCAGCGATCATGATCGCTTGTGACTTTCAACTCTCATGAAAGTCTGTCCGTTAATAACAAAGTGAATTGTAACACAGATATTAGTATAGAGAAATCTCTATGTAAGCGTACATCATTATACTTTTCCTTTATTTTTCTACTTTTTTCATAGTTTTATTGTGTTTTTCACAATTTAGACATATTTTTTCCTAATGAGTTACATTTGTTTAATATGAATTAAAATAATTCATAATAGACCGCTTAACTACCATTTTTATATAATCTAACATAATTACTTATAATTAATTATAAGTAATTATGTTATTTTTGCGTTTTTGAGGTATTTCAAACCTAGATATAGTATGATAATGGTTATGTGATATTGTTTGGTAAAAGTGCGAAACTGGTTGGTTTGGAGGGATACCAATGGAAAAAGAAATAATGACCGTTTCCCAAGTGGCTGAATATCTACAACTTAGTGAAATGACCACATATAAATTGGTTCAAGAAGGGAAAATTCCTGCATTTAAAATCGGTCGCCATTGGCGAGTCAAAAAAGATGATTTAAATGAGTTTATTGAGCGTCTAAAAAAGGGAGAAAGAATTTAACCCTATATAATTCCCTAAAATTAGAAAATGCCTTATGTTCTGTCATAAGGCATTTCACTCACTCTTATTCTGCTCCTAGCTTCACTCTTCCACTTTAATTGGTGGTGTAGGGAGAAGTGAGGTAATAAGAGCTAATAGTCGAATAAATAATTATCGTCAATAAAATAATTTGACCATATCCTCCGAATAAATCATAGGCAACACCAAAAGGCAGAGGTCCAAATGCCGAACCTACAACCGTTGCCGTCATCACAGCACCTTTAATGCTTCCTAAATGTTTTCTTCCAAAGTAGTTAGGCCAAATAATACTTAATACAATTCGTTCAATCCCATTAATAATTCCCCAAGTTATTCTAAATAAAATCGCCATAAAAGGATTCGATATACTTAGACTTTAAAAAACTATTAAAATATATCTATGTGAATGAATTTCACAATTCACTTTTTAAAAAAGCAAACACTCTCAGAATAATAGTTATACCGTTAAAAAATTTGATTTATTAACTTTGATG
>NZ_JAUSUG010000047.1 GCF_030813435.1 Evansella vedderi
GATCGAGTGAAGATCGCTTGTATGGCACAGTTAGTCAACGTTATCGCACCGATCATGACGGAAAATGGCGGGAAAGCATGGAAGCAAACGATCTTTTACCCGTATGCACATGTTTCTGCATTTGGTCGTGGTGTTGCGTTACAGCCGGTTGTATCTTCACCGAAATATGATAGTAAAGATTTTACGGATGTTCCTTATCTTGATACAGCTGCTGTATATAATGAAGAAAAAGAAGAAGTAACTATCTTTGCGGTAAACCGTCATTTAGAGGAATCTCTTCCACTTACATGTGACGTCCGCAGCTTCGAAGGTTACGAAATCGTGGAACACATTGTATTAGAAAACGATGACTTAAAGGCGGTAAATACTTCAGAGTCACAAAATGTAAAACCACATACAAATGGAGTATCTTCCTTAGATAATGGCATGATCGAAGCGAATCTATCTAAAGCATCCTGGAATGTAATCCGTTTAAAAAAACGATAAATTTTAAATAGAGGTTGTTCAAAAAAGGGATCTTCCCTTTTCGAACAACCTTAAATTGTTTAGAGGGGGGATACAGGTGAACAAACCTTCTATACTAGTATTGATACTGCTTATTCTATTCCTTTTACCAACCAATATAAATGCAGGTAATCCAGTTATAAAAGATAGATTTAGCGCAGACCCTGCTGCTCTTGTATATGACGGGAAGGTATATTTGTACGTGGGGAGGGATCAAGCAGGATACCCTGGGCAAATTGATTACTTTTATGTACTGAAGGAATGGAACGTTTATTCTTCCAGCGACATGATTAACTGGGAGCTTGAAGGTACTTTACCAAGGACAGAATTTGATTGGGCAAGGGGAGACTCTGCATGGGCAGCACAAGCAATTGAACGTGATGGTAAATTTTATTGGTATGTAACGGTTTTAAATGACGATCCAGATCCTGAAAAAAATGGCTATGCCATTGGGGTTGCTGTATCTGATTATCCTGCTGTTGGTTTTCAAGATGCCATTGGAGGGCCATTGATAAGTAGTGATATGACGGATGCTCCTGACTTTATGGATCCAAATCAAACCTGGGATAATATCGATCCTACCGTATTCATTGATGAAGATGGACAAGCCTATTTATATTGGGGAAATACCCATTTGTATTATGCAAAATTAAAAGATAACATGATTGAACTTGATGGTAAAATACATCAGATTACGATAGAAAACATGCCTGGTACCTTTACAGAAGCACCTTATTTGCATCAATATGGGGACACATACTATTTATCCTTTGCTATGAATTTCCCGGAAATTACAGCCTATGCCACTAGCCAAAGTCTTGAAGGACCTTGGGAGTATCAAGGCATCCTATTAGATCGTATGGACGATTCTGAAACGAGTCATCAGGCAATCATTGAGTTTGAAGGGGAATGGTACATCCTTTATCATACAGGTGCTCTGCCAGGTGGAGGAAACTTCAATAGGTCCACCTCTATCGAGAAGCTTCATCATAATGAAGATGGGACCATTGATAAAATTATTCCTACTGCGTCTGGATTGGCTTTTGATAGCTATACGATTCACAGCTATGGTAATAATGAACATGCTGTTCGTCATTTAAGTGATGCCATTCGTATTGGGCCTTTTCAAGAAAGTCATTATGATTATAAGTGGCATATTGTTCCTGGTTTAGCAAATAATGAAGATGGATATATTTCCATCCAAGGGGAAAACAAACCGGGATATTATTTGCGACATGGGAATGATTTTACATCACTGCAGAAGCATGATGGTACAGAAGGATTTATGGATGCTGCAACTTTTAAGGTAGTAAAAGGTTTAGCAAATGAGGAATGGGTATCTTTTCAATCATATTCTAATGAGGAATTTTATTTATTCCAGCATGAAAATAACACCATGAGAATAGGGAAAATAGAATCTGAAGACAAGAGAGAGTTTGCTACCTTTCAAATACGTGACATAGAGGGACAACCCTTTTCATTGCTAACAGAAGAAAGTAAGGTATCTAAAGAAGGGAATGTCAATTATATTCTTTTCATAGCAATAAGTCTATTAGTTACGGTTTCATTCGCCATAATAGCTAGAAAAAGAATAGTAAAAAACAAGAAAGTTATTGAAAACCAACAAGTGAAATAGGAAGGAAGTTATGATGTTAAAAGGGAAAACGCTGTTTTTAATAATTGTGATAATGTCACTTTTAATGGTTGTAGGGTGTAATGGAACATCAGATGGTAAGGAAAACGAAACGGAACAAGAGGAAGAGAGTTCCAATCAGGGAACAAGTGAATCAACAGAAAAAGAAGAGGTCGAGGGACCGAGATTTACGAATGCAACTGTACATGATCCATCGGTGATCAGAGTGGATGATACATTTTATGTTTTTGGGTCCCATTTAGCAGCAGCTAAATCTACGGACTTAATGAATTGGCAGCAGATTGCAACAAGTGTAAGTGAAACGAATCCACTCATAGAGAATGTATTTGAAGAATTAGCCGAAACCTTTGAATGGGCACAAACAGATACACTTTGGGCACCGGATGTAACTCAATTGGAAGATGGCCGCTTTTACATGTATTATAATGCCTGTGAAGGGACTGCTCCAAGGTCTGCCCTTGGAGTGGCAGTTGCCGATAACATCGAAGGTCCGTATGAAGATTTAGGTATCTTCCTGAAATCAGGGATGTGGGGAGAACCGAGTGAAGATGGTCCCATATACGATCCTAGAATTCATCCTAATGTGGTAGACCCACATACGTTTTTTGATGAGGATGGGGAATTATGGATGGTTTACGGCTCCTATTCAGGTGGTATTTACATTTTACAAATGGATCGAGAAACTGGATTTCCTCTTCCTAACCAAGGATACGGTAAAAGATTGATGGGAGGTAATCATAGCAGGATTGAGGGCGCTTATATTTTATATAGCCCTGAAACCAACTATTATTACATGTATTTATCCTTCGGGGGACTTGATGCAAATGGTGCCTACAATATGCGTGTAGTACGGTCTGAAAATCCAGACGGCCCTTATTATGATGCGGAAGGAAACGCAATGATTGATGTTAAATCTGACCCAGATTTACCTTTATTTGATGATGAATCCATTGAACCATACGGAGTTAAGTTAATGGGTAACTTTGAATTTATTAAAGATGGGGGAGATGGACCTTCTAGGCGTACTGGTTATGTTTCACCTGGTCATAACTCAGCCTATTTTGATGAAGAAACAGGGAAAAACTATTTAATTTTCCATACACGCTTTCCACGTAGAGGGGAATTACATGAAATAAGAGTACATCAAATGTTTATGAACAGTGAAGGATGGCCTGTAGTAACACCTCACCGATATGCTGGAGAGGTAATAGAAGCGGTGTCAAAGTCTGAAATTGTCGGTGATTATCAATTTATAAATCATGGGAAAGATATATCAGCAGAGATTAAAAACTCCGTGCCTATTCAATTAAATGACAATAACACCATTACCGGGGAAGTTACAGGACAATGGGCATTAGTTGGAGATTATGAAGTAGAGCTTTCCATAGATGGCGTTATCTATAACGGTGTATTCTTAACACAGTGGGATGAGTCCACAAGAAGTTATGTAATGACATTTAGTGCATTATCCAACGAAGGTGTTGCAGTTTGGGGATCTATGGAATAAGAGATATGCTTTGCTAGTCAATCGCTTACTACGAGAAAACACTCGTAATGGGCTTTATAAATAGGACGACGGGTACTTAAGAGGGTGAAACAAAAGGTTAAAATGATACCTTTTGTTTCACCCTCTTTCCTTAGGCTTTTTGCAAGCTTTCCTCTGACTGTGATTCTTTTGTATAGAATAAACGGAAATTGATATCTTGATTATAATTTCCAAATCCGGAACCAAAAATAGTAACTCCTCCTACATTCTCAGCATCATCATGTACTGCAATTCGGAAGGACCATTGTTTTTCACGAATCTTGACATCATCGATTGTTACATCAGAAAGTCTTATACCATCCATGAAAGTTCCGTTAGAGGTAATCCTTAAGCATTTTAATATTCCGTATTGATTGACAACCCTTGGCCACCAATCGGGAGTAAATTTTCCTAAACTGTCTCCGAAATCTCCAGGACTCGTCCAAGTCCCTAAGCTTACATTATTTAAATAAAAGGATATATCTGATGGCCAGTTTTCGTTTGTGAAAGGTGCCTCAGATGAAATCTCAAAGGAAACTTCAAGCTCCTTTGGGTTGTGGCTCGATAATAGGAAGTTAGGAACTTTATACTCAATGTAGCCTTTACTAAACCATAAAATCTTCGCATTAACACGTTCAGGATCTAGAAAATAACGTGGTTCATCAAATTCACCAACAATTTTTTCTAATGTTGCTAAACCGCATGTTGGTTCTACAACAAAATCGGTATAATGCCCCACAGATAATTCAATCTCATGGAAATTAGAGAAGCTTGCTTGTTTTAATGGAAAATTAATTTCTATGCGGTCCACATTCAATATACAAAGCTTTTGAATACCAGCTTTTCCTGGAATCATTTCTGTTCTTATTATCCCTGCTTTTTCAAGCTTCTTTATATGCATTGTCATAATGGCGCTGCTTAATTTTGTAGCTTCTGCAAGCTCACGTATATTCATGGAACGAGTTGTTAAATGTTGTATAACGGACAACCTTACTTGGCTTGCGAGGGCTTCATATACAGGTAAAGATTTATTAGAAATATCTAATTGCATAATTGTCCTCCGAATTTTTCACGTAGAATAAATACGCTTATATTTATTCCGTCATCTTAGTATGACCAGTTTAAAGTTAATAGTCTTATAACTATTATATCAGAAATTGTCAAAGATTAATAAAAATATTTACTTTACAAAAATAAAATATTTTGCTACGTAAGTTTAAGCAGCATTGCGCCATGAGCTGGAATGGACTGTGCGATTTTACTAACAGTTCCTAAATCTTTTTGATCCCAAAGGTCTCTAGCGCGTTTGTTGTCAAACAAACCGATTTGTTCTAACGAAACTTGTAGTGAAGCCTCTGTATCCGTTAGGTTAAATAATGCAACGTAAGTTTCCTGATTCTTTCCGTTAGCAGTCCATACAATATGGTCATTGATGCGATAGACCAAACGGTTACTATGGCTGTGCTGGTTTACTTCTAAGACTTCCTTATTGGTTAATAGGGATAAAGTCCATTCATCATTATCACGGAGTTCCCCTCCAAACATGAGTGGAGACCGGAAAATACTCCATAAAGTCATCATTGTTTTTTGTTCCTCTTTTGTAAAACGTGTCCATCGGTCTCCACCAGGTCCGTCTACAGAGCGAATTCCTAAATGACCTAATGGGAGCATATCACAATCTGGCCAATTTCCTGGGGAAACATACTTTTCCCACTTTTCACATCTCTCGAACATATTGTAAAGGAGGTTCCATTGATCCCAAAAATCATCGGTCATTCTCCACATGTTGGCAGTTTCTTTGAACTGCTGTGCATATTCCACTGGTGCAGGGCCCGGGGAAAGACTTAATACAATATCTCTTCCACATTGATCAATGGCATTGCGAATCAGCTTCATTTCTGGAATATGTGTGTCGTATAGCTTGGATGCGGCAATATCATCGACTTTGACGAAATCAACTCCCCACTGAGCGTATAAGTCAAATAAGGAATTATAGTATTCCTGTGCCCCTTCTTTAGAAGCATCGATACCGTACATATCCGTATTCCAAGGGCAGATTGAATTTTCATGGGCAATATCTCTCGCAGTTACATTTGTACCTAATATTGGCGTATTGTTATGTACTGCTTGTCTTGGAATCCCCCTCATTATATGAATACCAAACTTTAATCCGAGACTGTGTATATAGTCCCCTAGTGCCTTAAATCCAGTACCGTTCTTAGCTGAAGGAAATCGATTTGTTGCTGGCTGTAAACGAGAATATTCATCCATTTCTAATGGAGCAAAGGGGTGATAGCGGGAAGAATCAGCAGTTGGTTCATACCATTGGATATCTACAACAACGTACTCCCAACCATATTCTTTTAAGTAGTTATAAATATAATCTGCGTTCCCCTTCACCTCTTCTTCTGTGACACTTGCACCGTAACAGTCCCAACTGTTCCACCCCATTGGTGGGGTAGGAGCGAAAGTTTTGTGTTTCATCATATACCTCCTAAAAATTATGGATATAAGCAAAATAATGAAAGCTATTTGAAAAAGTTTATACCCTTATTATATAACGAAAATGTAAATAAATTAATAATAATGTTATTGAAATATGGGAATTTTAATTTTGGTTAATTAAATAATTATTGTTAAGAATGGCTGTTTTCGTAAACTTTTGTATTTGAATAGCCTGTAGCGCATCCAAGCCAATCATCATCTTCTTATAACAACATTTTTTTAGAAAACAGCCTTAAAAATATTGATTTAGTCTATGAATATTTCAACAAATTGTAATGCATTCCCTGTGTCTTCCGAACGAGAATGGATGGCCAATTTATTATCATTAACTGCAGTTACTTCAGTATTGCTGAGAAAATCATGATTAGTGATATCTATGCCAAGAAGTTTTTCCCCTTGTTCTTGCTCCATATCTAGATAAAAGAGCCTTGTGTAATCTACATTTTCGACCAAAAAGCTTTCCATTGTGTCGAATGATTTCAATAATCTTTGTTCTCCCAAAATATCAAAATGAAAGGAATCCACTATAAATAAATTCGATTCATCCTCCATAAGTTCAATTGTACTTCTTTGTTGCTCTGCAAAACTAAATTGGCTCGTCATCTCAATAGGAGATGTAATAACATTTATAACAACACGTTCCCATTCGGGGAATAAATCCATGATTTTATCTTCTATTTTATCTGTATTCACATCTCTAAATTCTCCATAAATGGTAATGCTTAAGTCAGCAGGAGGTTGACTATTTAAATACCTTTGTTTCTGCTAGGCTTGGATAGAAGTATTTGAAATACTGACGAAGATAAAAACTCCAATTATACCAAGAGCGATATGAAATTTATAATATTCGAAGATATGCTCGGTTTTCTCCCGAAAAGGGTGCTTTGAAAGATTAGTGTTCCTAATTTTAGCTAACTCTATTCTTTCAAAATGATCTTTAATCACACTATATGCCTCATTTATTTCATCCATATTTAATAGATTATTTTGTTGATTGCGATCAAGTTGACTTTTGTACATTCGTATTAATTTAAAATATTTTTCTTCAATTTCTTCTTTTGATGCACCTGCTGTGATGGAATGATATAAAGATAGAAGGGAAACCTTTAATATGACACCTGCTAAGTCGCTACTTGGGATGAAAGGGCTTGGACAGTATTTATGACCCATGCTGGCGGGGATATCAGTAACCAACTAGGCAGTATCTTTAATTATATATTTGAAAGGATGAGTTAGTGTGACTTCTTTACAAAAAGCAAAAATGATCGTAGACAAGGATTTTCGTGTATCAGAGATTGACGAAAGAATTTACGGTTCCTTTATTGAACATCTTGGCCGTGCTGTATACGGTGGTGTATATGA
>NZ_JAUSUG010000048.1 GCF_030813435.1 Evansella vedderi
GAGGCGCAGGAGCACTCATTACCTGCGACGAGCAAACGAAGAGGCGCAGGAGCACTCATTACCTGCGACGAGCAAACGAAGAGGCGCAGGAGCACAGCTTCTTGAATACGCTTCGAGTTGTCTCGACGGATATTGAAACGCGAGGAAGAGTGGATGGTAGAACTTCGCGTTACAAAGAGCTCCAGAGCGATACTCGCAGTCCTCCCGTAGCGTATCCAGTCAACATTTTTTGTTGCATAAGCTTTTTAATGGGGGAATAGCAGCACCGTTGAAGTATTTTTGAATAAGATCATTAGGAAGGAAGAATAAAGTGGAAGATCACTTATTAATCTTTGTTTTCATTATCTTTATCATTAATGGGTTTGGTTTTATGATGATGGGTGTCGATAAACAGCGTGCTAAAACGAAACAATGGAGGATTTCAGAGAGATCTCTCTTCCTTATTGCTCTTTTGGGAGGGGCATTAGGTGTTTTCGCAGGATTAAAGTTTTTTCGCCATAAAACAAAAAAAGCTCTATTTTTAATTGGCTTACCATTAATAATAGGAATTCACTTCATGCTTGTAATACTGTATTTTTTGTAACTTAACTATACAAGCATAGTTTGTTTTAAATAACATAGACATGTTAGGGAGGAGGGGGAAGTCATCATGGATATGTTCAACGGGGCGATTCCTCATGTCATTGAAGAAGCAGGTTGGCTAGCACCTGTATTATTTATTATTGTGCATTTAATCAGGCCGTTTTTATTTCTGCCAGTAATAGTGGTTTGTATTGCAGGAGGATATTTGTTTGGATTTGTACATGGAACAATTTATTCCATTTTAGGCTTAACCTTAATGAGCTTTTTCTTTTATAAATTAGTAGATATTTTTCCATCCTTTCGCACTAGAATTACTACATTAAAGACAAAGCTTTTAAAAGATAGAACCTTAACACTGGGGCAAGTAATGATTTTAAGGATGATGCCCTTTGTTCATTTTCATTTACTTTCTTTATACTTGATGGAAATGACTTCTACCTTTAAGGAATATATGCGATATTCCTTTGGTGGGGTTATATTGCCTTCCATCCTATATACTGCTTTTGGTCGGGCAATTACAGATATGCCAATCTATGCATCTGTCTTTTTTTTCCTAATCCTAATAGGGGTATTTTATTATTTAGGAAGAAATGCCACTGAAACATACAAGTGGAATAGGTTTTTTGCAGCTAAATCTACATCTGATTAAAGAGAGTTTCCTAAGTTATAGACAGTGATGGTATTTGCTCCACTCCTCGCAAATACTACGAGGGTGTCTTAAAAGGTTAAAACCATACCTTTTAAGACACCCTCTTCTAGTTATTTTTGCTTTTTTAAAGAGTCAATGATTTCACGGATGGATGAATTTTCTTGATCAAAATATTCCTTCCAAGGACAACCTAATTTTTTGATTCTTGGCATTATGGAAAAAATATTAAAGTCACTAGGCTCTAATGATTTATTTACTTCTTTCCAAAAAAGAGGTGCCGCTACTTTAGCCCCTTCCTTTCCCCTTGTGGAATAAGGACTTATAATTGTTTTTCCGTACCAGTGTTGGACGTAATCAATATATAATTTATTCCCCCTATTTTTCTTCATCCGTTCAATAGTAAAATCCTCTGGATGCGTCTCTACTAAATATTTAGCGATAAAAGAGGTGAAAACCCTTGTATCCTCGTAGGACATTGGTGAATGGAGGATCGGAATGTGGATCTGTAATCCTTTATTTCCAGAAAGCTTAGGGAAGCTGGTTATATTAAATTTCTCAAACAGCTTGTGCATTTCATTTGCGGCTTTTACAGCTAATTCAAAATACTCTACTGAGGGTGGATCAAGGTCAAAAACAATTTCTGATGGATAAGAACTTCCAATTGGATGGAAAGGGATGTGGTATTCCAATGCTAATTGGTTTCCAAGCCATAGCAAAGTAGATTTATCTTTGCAATGAATGTAATTAATACCCTCTTCTTCGTATGTTTGGATAAAGTTGGGGGCATATTCTGGACTGTTTTTTTGATAAAAAGCTTCCCCACGGATACCGTGAGGATATCGAATCACTGTGAGAATCTTTCCTGCTAAAAAAGGAAGTATATATGGTGAAATTTCGTGTAAATAAGAAATAAATTGCTCCTTATTAACAAATGGATCTTCCCACACCGGTTTATTAGGATTTGTCATGTTTACATCTTTATGAATATCCGTATTGTCTAATATTAACTGCCCCCATGTGCAATTTTCCCAGTGCATATCTGTTCGAAACCTCAGGAACTTTGGCTCCTGCAGTTTATCCTTAATGATATTGTTAAATTGCAACTCTACACAAATGCCTGGATCAATTGTAATGGAGGAACCGCGATCACTTTTTTTATTTCTCATGATTATTTCTACTAAGGCATTTTTTTCTTTTTCTTCTAACCCATTAGAAAAAGATCCTATATTAATTATTTCATTATTTCTTCTTATACCAATGGTAATTTGGTAACTTTCTTTTATAAAGCCGGTTATAAAGAAACTTCCGATAAATTTCGTTTTTGTTTTCGACAAATGCTCGAGGAAAGCAGTAGTCTTTTTCATAAAACTCATTCCTTTTTATCATCCACAATCCTTTATTGTGGCAATTTGCATTCTTCTGGTGGGACACTGGTAAATGCTTGTATACTTGGCTGCCTAATGGACCGACCCTTCGGCCATTCGATATACTGTATTTTTACAGTTAATTGGGGGGATATCCATTGAGAATTATTAAGCCTGTCCGGTTCATTAATAAAGGGCCGTTCTTCCACCTTTAATTTCTCAACATACTGAGTAATTAACTGCCAGTCTTCCTGAGTTAATTTTCCTGTTCCTGCATGTCCTACATAATGTAAGTTCCCAGATTCATCATACAAACCGAGGAGTACTGCATTTACTACTCCATTTCGGTACGTAACCCCACCAATTACAGCAATTATATCTTGGAAATTCTTTATTTTAATCCAGTTATTGTTTTTACCTCCCAATTCATATTTGCTGTTTAATTTTTTTGCAACAATTCCTTCCATCCCTTGTTGTTCTGTTACTTTATATAATGATTCCCCATCCTCGTAGGAAGTAGTGAGTTGTATGTTGGGTGTTGGCTCAATAATCTCAGAGAGTAACGCCATTCTTTCCCGTAAAGGTAATTCGTTAATCCAACGACCATTATAATAAACCACATCAAAAATCATATAGTATACTGGCACTACATTTTTCATCATCTGTACCTTGTCCAGTTTTCTCAGGGCATCTCGCCGCATGACCTGATGAAAGGAAGGACGTCCATGTTCACCTAAGGCAATTACTTCACCGTCTAATATGACAGAATTTGCTTTACAATAGGAGTCCTGCAATAATTCAGGAAAGTGCTGTGTTCTTTCGTTTTGTTTTCTGTTGTAAAGTCGAGTTTCCTTTCCATCATAATAGGTAACAATCCGAACTCCGTCCCACTTCATTTGCATCGTCCAATCCTCTCCAGCAGGGACAGTTGATGAACTCATTGGTTCAAATGGAATGATTAATTCTAAATCCATAAATTTTTCTCACCTTATTTTGCTTCCTTTGTAGGTTTTTTCGTTACTTTTGGTTTGGCAGTAGTTTTTTTCACCGTTCTCTTCGTTGTTGTTTTTTGTGGTTTAGCCTTTTCGATACTCTTTTCTAGAGCCTCCATTAAGTCAATAACGTTCGTTTGTTCCTGTTTTGTAACGCCTTCGTCTTCCTCCACCTTTTGACGTATAAGCTCTAACAATTCAATTCGGTAATCATCGGTATATTTTTCAGGGTTAAACTTAGCAGATAGATGCTCAATCAATGTCTTGGCCGTTTCTAGTTCCTTTTCATGAAACTCTCCAGCCTCAGGGACATTCGGTACATTTTTCACATCACGTACCTCGTCAGGGAAATGAAGAGTTTCCATAACAAGGGTATTTCCGTATACACGTATTGCAGCCATATTTTCTTTAGAACGAATGGTTATTTTGGCAAGCCCTATTTTTCCAGTATCAAGAAGGGATTTTCTTAATAAAGCATACGCTTTAGACCCGCCTTCATTAGGGCTTACAAAATAGGTTCGGTCAAAATAAATCGGATCGATTTCCTCTAACTGAACGAAATCGATAATTTCAACGGCCTTATCTTCTTGTTCTTTCTTTAGGGATTCTAATTCTTCTTCATCAAGGACTACATATTTTCCCTCAGTATATTCATAAGCCTTAACAATATCATCATTTGATACAGACTGACCGCATTCAGAACAAGTACGTTCGTATTTAATTGGGGCATGACAGTCTTTATGGAGATTTCGGAGCTTTACATCTTTATTTTCTGTTGCTGCATGAAGTTTGATTGGAATATTTACTAAACCAAAAGAAATAGTTCCTTTCCAAATGGTATGCATAGTGATCACACTCCTTGTACTTTAGTATGTACAATGATGTTTTTTTGATTAAATATAGGAAAGGGCAACTACTAGAGGTAAATTATTAACCCCTTGAAGTCGCCCTTGGAAGTACTTTTTTTTATTTATTTATTGTTTAAGGAGGCCTTTGATAGGGTTTCTCCACTCTATTTCTGCTTTTGGATAATGAATAAGTATCTCTTTTTCAATAAAGTGAAAATCTTTTTTACTCAACCCCATCAATCTGTCTGTATGTTCTGTCCAAATCATGATGGAGGTAACTTCAAATGATTCCTCCGTTGCCCCTAAATATTTTTCACCCTCAAATAGGACTCCCCTATGAGTAACTAACAAATTCTTTCTAACGTTATCTGTATCATCTAATAGATAAAATTCCCCTCGATTATATGCTGCTTCTAACTTCCTTCGAGGATCTAAGAAATATTTTATAATACTAAACACAATAATACCTATGGCTATTAGGAGGAATAATCGAAATAAAAATACTGTCATGGAATATCTCCCCTTTAGGATCCGTCTTATTTATTTTTACCCAAGGATACCCTCTTCAAAAGCAGTCCTATTATTCTAAATTAATTAAAAAAATACACCTTTGCTATCATATACGAATAACCATGGAGAAGGTTTCAAATTTTTTTTGTTCTGTTATAATTATTTCATGAATTTGTTAAAGAAAGGTGTTTTCCATGGATTTTAATGGACTTTTTAAGATGCAAAAGGAATTAGATAGCTATATCGAAAGGAAACATAGACTAGAGAATGCAGCTCTCCTAGATCGAAAGCTGTTAGCTTTTCATGTTGAATTAGGAGAGCTCGCAAACGAAACTCGCTGTTTTAAATTTTGGAGTGAAAAAGGTCCATCTGCAGATCATATTGTACTGGAAGAATATGTTGATGGCATTCATTTTATCTTATCTGTTGGCCTAGAGCTTAAATATGATAACATTACTACTTTTTCCTTTCCTGTAATGAACCCTATGAACGGAGAGGCCTTAGTCCCTTATTTTTATGGAGTAATTGAATCTGTTTACGAACTTCGTCAAAATATAAATCAAGAAAATTATGAGAATTTGTTTAGACAATATTTAAAGCTTGGGTCTGCATTAGGTTTTTCAGAGGAAGATATTATTTCTGCTTATAAAAGAAAAAATGAAGTGAATCATGAACGGCAAAATCAGGGATATTAGTAGTAGGCATTTTATATGTATAGTGCTTTTCCTTATTTCGGATATCGAAATTTGAGAAAGGGAATAAAACTGGTATAATAAACAAGTGACATAATTTTATAACTTTTCTTTCTAACATAAGGAGGTACAATAATGGATGAATTATTACATATGCTGAAGGAACTTACGGATGCAAACGGCATACCTGGAAATGAGCGGGAGCCAAGAGAAGTAATGAAAAAGTATATTGCTCCATTTGCTGACCAGGTAGAGCAAGATGGTCTTGGAAGCTTAATTGCAAAAAAAGTGGGAGATGCTACCGGCCCTAAAATTATGGTAGCTGGCCATTTAGATGAAATTGGATTCATGGTAACTTCCATTGATAAACATGGATTTGTGAAGTTCCAACCAGTAGGTGGTTGGTGGGAGCAAGTAATGCTAGCTCAACGTGTTACTATCATGACACGTAATGGAAATGTTCCTGGTGTAATCGGTTCCAAACCGCCACACATCCTGCCACCTGAAGCTCGAAAAAAGCCTGTTGATAAGAAGGACATGTATATTGATATTGGTGCATCTAGTCGGGAAGAGGCGCAAGAGTTCGGTGTAAGGCCTGGAGATTCTATTGTTCCAGTTTGTGAATTTACTGTTATGAAAAATGAAAAAATGCTCATGGCAAAGGCATGGGACAATCGTATTGGCTGTGCCATTGCAATTGAGGTTCTCCGTCGCCTAAAGGATGAGCAGCATCCGAATATTGTTTATGGTGTTGGTACTGTTCAAGAAGAGGTTGGACTCCGCGGTGCTAGAACCTCTGCTTATCAAATTCAACCGGATATCGGGTTTGGGGTAGATGTGGGGATAGCTGGAGATACACCAGGAGTGACGGATAAGGATGCTCTAGCAAAAATGGGGAAAGGACCACAAATTCTCGTGTTTGACGCATCCATGGTGGCTCACAAAGGTCTCCGAGATTTTGTAACTAATACTGCAGATGAGCAAAATATTCCATATCAGTTTGATTCCGTTGCTGCTGGTGGAACAGATTCCGGAGCTATTCATTTAACAGCAAATGGTGTACCGGCCTTGTCTATCACCATCGCAACTCGATATATCCATACACACGCAGCGATATTACATCGTGATGATTTTGAAAATGCAGTGAAGCTAATTGTGGAAGTAATCAAGAAGCTAGACAGAAATACTGTTAATGAAATCACTTTTCAATAAACCACCAAAGTAAAAGAGGGTGCCTTAAAAGGTAAGTTTTAACCTTTTAAGGTACCCCTCTTATATTAGATTATTACTGTAATCCTTTTGAAATTTGATTAATACATTCTTGTTTTTCTTGATCGCTTGCTTGTTTCCAATAAACTTCAAACAATACCCCTAATCCTGGAAGCATTTTTTCTTCACCACTTTGAACGGCATCGACGATGGTTTCCTCCACTTCCTGTGGACTATTACCACTAACGTTTTGTAAAATAGCTCCTCTTAAATTAAAGCTCATGGCAATCTCCCTTTCAAATAGACTAAAATAGCAGCTATATCGAGTTTTGCTGCTAATTCTGTTATAGTATGAGTGATAACGTGTATAAATATGTAGTAAAAAGGGAAAAATTGAGAATATTTTAAGAGAGACTGCCTCCAAAGGTCGCTCTTTACCTTTGGAGGCAGTCTCTCGAAAAGATGGCAAAGCCGTCGCCATCTTTTAAAGGCTTTTATGAGTGACCTTCTCATAAAAGCCGAGCGACGAGCGTGCCATCAATAAACCAAAGGTCGCTCTTTACCTTTGGAGGCAGTCTCTCGAAAAGATGGCAAAGCCGTCGCCATCTTTTAAAGGCTTTTATGAGTGACCTTCTCATAA
>NZ_JAUSUG010000049.1 GCF_030813435.1 Evansella vedderi
GACAAACTGTATGCACTACCTACCAAAAAAGCACTCAAAAAGCGTTTATGTTATATGTGAGCTTTAACAAGTTTATGTTCCTTAAAAGAATTGTTCAGTTTAGTGTTGACATACCACTCGCCACCTTTCGCTTCTCCAAGCTTTATTAAAAAAGCAACAAAGTTTGCGAAACCAGCCAATCTTAATTAAAGTAATCATTAAGAACACGAAGATAGTTTGCTATAATGAAACGAGAACAAACTGTTTTTAGAGATTAAAAGGGGATGACTATTACGGAACAGAAATTTTTTTTTCGCATACTTGGGATTTGCTGTTATGTAACGACAATCCTTTATTTAGTTGAACATTTTATCATTAGTGACATCATCCGATATACTTATAGTTTCCTTGGCTTTACATTGTTAGTATGTTCCATACTGTTTATTCCGAATGTTAACCGTATTGTGATTATAGCACTTCTAATATCAGGCTCAATCTTTTTTTATATAGAACGAATATCTTTCGGTGAAATCCTCTTAAGCTTCGGTGAGAATATTAATCTTCTTTCCTTATTTTTGCTAATTCCTTTAATTGGTACATTTATGTCTACTGCGGGCTATTTATCCGCATTAAAAGAAAAGGTACAAAAATGGGAGAAGAAAGGCGGCAAACACCCGTACTTCATTAGTTTTTCCTTAACAGCAACCATTGGGGTTTTATTAAATTTTGGGTCAATGGCCATTGTTAAACGAATTGCAGATGAGAGCTTTTCCTCTTACCGTGATCAAAAATTAACCATAATAATCATGCGAGGATTTGGGTTTTGCATGCTTTGGTCCCCCTATTTTGTAAATGTGGGTCTTGTTCTCGTTTTATTTGAACTATCTTGGTTTGATATTGGAGGGTACGGATTAGCCTTATCTCTCATTTATCTTTTTATGTGTGTAATCATGTTCAAAGGAACCGTCTTCCCTGATGACCCCATTGTGGAACATAATCATGATCACGATTTAAACAGTAATACTGGTCAATCCCTCATTCCCTTTATTACCTTTTGTATTGTACTTATTTTCTTATCTTTATTATTAGATTATATGTTAGAAGTAAATATGCTGACAGTTGTCTCCCTTTTAGCGGTTATTTTTCCATTAATATGGGCCTTGTTTACAAAACTATTTTTCTTTTATGCTCATGATGTTTTTGAACAGGTACAGGCTTCATTTTCCCGGATAAAAAATGAATTGGCTGTTTTTATTAGTGCAGGATTTTTCGGTGTAGCCATTTCTAATACGGAATTAGGGACACACATTTCAACACTACTTTTTCAAATATCCTTTGGTTCCGTTTATTTATTGACTGTTTTCATTGTTTTACTTGCTACCTTACTTGCTCAAGTAGGAATTCATCCAGTTATTATCATTATCGGTATAGGTAGTGCCCTAACCCCGGACAAATTCGGAGTAAGTGGAGAGTATTTAGCATTAGTTCTTTTAATTGCTTGGACTGTAGCAGCACAACTATCCCCCTTTTCAGGTCAAGTACTAATGGCATCCAGATTAATGGGAAAAACACCAATTGTCCTTGTAAAACATAATTTTAGATTTGTATTCTTCTTGGGTATATTGTTAACTGCTGCATTATATGGTTTTTATATTATCGGCCTCCTCTAAGATCTAGAATTTATGAAGTGGTGCCTGGGGAATAAATCTTGAACACCTCTTCGTTCATTTAACGTGATCATTCTCCCGCAAAAAATCTTTTACTACGGTGATATATTCCTCTTGTTCCTCTAAATAAGGCATGTGGGAACTATTTTCAAATACATGGAATTTACCATTAGGGGTTAACTTACTGAAATATTGGGTTGAATCTGGTGTAGCTTCATCATGGCGCCCACACGTATATAAGGTTGGAATAGTGATTTCCTTTAAGCGTCCAGTACAATCAAAGCTTTTTAAATTACCTGTAACATGAAATTCAGAAGGCCCCCACATAATGTTATATACTTCACGGTTTCTATAGTGGGCTCCCTTCAACAATATGTCAGGGAGTGGATCTAATCTACAAACAAAACGCTTATTAAATTCCCTAGTTGCGTCTTTGTATTCCTGGGAATCGGTTGTACCATTCTCTTCACATTTTTTCAATGTTTCCTGAACCTCTTTCGGCAGCAGTTTTCGATTTTTTTCTTGATCCTCTGCCCAAAGGGGGGCACTCAAGCACGGACTGGAAAAAATAATGGATTTTACATTTTTAGGTTTAAAGGATAAATAATAAGCAGCTCCTAAGGTTGTTCCCCATGAGTGTCCTAGAATATGTACTTCCTTTAGCTTTAAAGCTTTTATTATTTGATCTAATTCCTCCACAAAGCGGTCAAGAGTCCATAGGGACTTGTCAGTAGGTCGGTCACTTTTTCCACACCCTAGCTGATCATAAAATATTACAGGGCGTTCCATAGCCAGTTCTTTTAACCCTTGCATAGAAAAATGGGAGGAGCCCGGCCCTCCATGTAACAAAATGACAGGTGTTCTCCCATTTTCATTCTCATATTTTTTATACGAGACCTTACCACCAGTAACATTCACATATCCTTCTGTAAAACTCATTTTAAATACTCCTTTCAAAAACGAATGCCATAGTTTTATATTAATACAGTTAAAACAAAAAGTCTGCTCCCATGAGCAGACTCTGTTACTCGTTAATTACTTTTTGCCTTCTTTTCTGGTTCCACCTCTTGTCCTATTTTCACCACATTTTTGGGAGAAGCTGATGCTCCATTCATCAAACTTTCTCCCCTAAACTGACCATTTTCATCAATAATGATGGTCCTCATTTGAGCCTTTCCTTCAAGATAACCAGACTCATAAATATGTATTTTTTCTTCTACATTTACGTTCCCCTTAACAGTCCCGGCTATATATAAATTCCGGGCAGTAATCTGATGCTCCACGTGGCCATCTTTTCCAACCGTCACATCGCCGGAACATTTTACCTCACCTAGAACTTTTCCATCAATACGAATACTAGAATTAACATGAAGGGTACCTTCTATGGTTGTATCAGTACCAATGACGGTTGCAATTTCACTTAACTTCTTTTCATTGTTTTGCTTTGTAAACATCGTTATGCCAGCAATTGCTGGCTCACCTCCCCTAAAGTTTCGGATACAGGCCTGTTAATCACCGTTTCGTTTATGGAATGTCATATATAAATAAGGGTCCACATACTCGCCTTTTCTTTTAATCTCATAATGTAAGTGAACACCAGTACTTCGGCCTGTTGTCCCCATTCTTCCGATTACATCTCCCTTTTTCACTTCATCGCCATGTTCTACTTCAATCTTGTTAAGATGTGCATAAAGGGTTTCATATGTACCATAATGATCAATTTTAATCGTGTTGCCATAACCACCATGCCAGCCAGCTAAAGTTACTCTTCCATCAGCGGCTGCGTAAATCGGCGTGTTTAACGGTGCCGCTATATCTGTTCCAGAGTGAAAGGCTGTCCATCTTGTAAATGGGTCTTTACGATTTCCAAAATGGGAGGATATTCTCCCCTCTGCTGGAATGAACGTTGGGATTGTTCGGAGCTGCTCTTCATATGCTAGGAAACGTTCTAATGTTTCCTCGAACCTCTCCATTAATTCCGGAATCTCTTCCTTCATTTCTATTAAATTAGCAGCTACATTTTGCCCCTGTTGTGCAACAAACGCCCCCCCTAATTCCGGCCATTCCATTCCACCACTGCCTTCAGTATCCTTCCCTTGCATATCAGCTGGCATCTCTAGCTCCATCTCACTTAACCTTGACTCAAATGCTTTAAATTCTTCGATCGTTTGTTGAACGGTTCGAGTCTCTTCTTTCAATGTAAAGTACTCTTGTTGCAATTCCTCAATTTGGTCCTTCTGCTCCTCAATCGTCATCTCTTTCTCTGAAACCAAGGCCTTTAAATTTCCTGTACTTGTATTAAATAAATCAATAATGACTGTTAAAGCTAGTATTGTTAAAGGCATAGCTACTAATACCGCTATAGCCGCTATATATGCCCGCTGAGAGAAATGAAGATGCTTCATCGGTTTATCTGGACCTGATGATAGAATAATACTCCAGCTCTTTTGCCTGTTGTTTCTCTTACGAAAAATAGAATCCACCCCCTATACACCTTATTATCTATCAAAATACGACACCAATACCTATAATTCTACCAAATATTTTTAATTTGAAAACTATATTGGAAAGTTTTATGGTTAAACAATATAAATAGTTGCATCCGCCTAATACATACAGTGTGAGTCATTCCAAATATAGGGAAAAGTCAGGGTCAATGTATGGAAAAAAGTATTGACTTCATTTAGTTATTTTTTATATAAAAAAATTCTTTAACAGTTCAAAGCAAGTATACTATCATATAAATAGAGCTTTGTTTAAAAAGTAACGTTATGTACTAATCTGAATCACATAGAAAGGATAATAATAATGGAAAGCTCCCATCATGAACATTTCAAAAAACAAGCCCTTTATTGGCTAAAAGATAAAATGGTTGATTTATGTGCAAACGAAGTGAAGTTATTTGCCCGTCGAAAAAAACTTATTGCAGACTCTTTAGGTATAAATTTAAAAAGAAAGGAATCACGAATTATTGAGGTTAAAGTTTCCCGGAGTGATTTTCTACGGGATAAAGTTTTAGATGCTCCCTATGGATATCATGCCATAGCGGATTATGCCTACATTATGACGCCAGCTGGCCTAATATCGGGGGAAGAGCTCCCGAAGGGGTATGGTCTATTGGAAATTGATGAATTTGATAATATTAAAGTTAAAAGAAACCCTGTTCGAAATCCAAAGCCTATCATAACGTTAGATACTCTTGTTAAAAGAACAGCCCGGGCAGCAACAAATGCAGTTTTATTTCAAGAGCTTTCAAAAGAAACAAAGGACCACACAAAAGGTGCCTTTTCAAGGGGAGCACATATCCATCTTGTTAACGCAACATGTCCAAATTGTAAAAAAAGAAACAAATATCTAATTAAAACAAAACAAGCTCATGTAAACTGTAAAGGTCGAGGATGTAAAAAAGATATACCTTTAAAGCAAGCCCGTGTACACATTGTTACTTCCTATAACAAGAGCTTTTACGATCAAATGCAAACATTAATGGAAAATGATTAATACTTGTATTAAAAAAGAGGCTGAGGCAAAAGTATTTTTATCAATGAGAAATTCCAACAAAATATAGATTATAATTGGTGCATAGAAAAATCGCTTCGGAAATATACTTCGATTTCCGCGGGCGGCTGGTGAGCCTCCTCGCAAATCACGCCTAAGGACAGCCCACGTCCTATGGGTAACGACGTCATGTCGCCATCCTGGCTCCCACTGTGGGGTCTCACCCTTGCCTTTGCTCCCGCAGGACACTGATTACGCATCCGTGAGATTGCCCACGCACGAAAAAAATGTGATAGCATTTTCGAGGAGTCTACGTAGATTTCCTCCGCTAAGGTAGTGCATTGTTCGTATTTCCAGTTAAAAAATCTTTAGTTTTGTCCCAGTCTCTTTATGTTAGTTAGTCTCCTTCTACAAAAAATATTACTTTCCACTCCTTATGCCGTTGGAGGGATTTACTATCCGTTGAGGTGCAGTTGCTTGCCGCGTTCACATTACCGACACCATTTTTTCTTAATTATGTACACATTTCGCCGCTCGATTAGTTGGAGCTGAAGTTACAACTGAGTTTACCCGCGGATATAATAACGTTACCCGCCGTAAAATTCAAATTACCCGCCATTTGTGCAGTGTTACCCGCCGTTGTGAGCAATTTACCCGCGGTATTCATATTTCAGACATAATTCGGTATATAAAAAAGACACTCTCATCTGAGAATGTCTTCGTCTGCCCGGCAACGTCCTACTCTCACAGGGGGAAACCCCCAACTACCATCGGCGCTGGAGAGCTTAACTACCGTGTTCGGCATGGGAACGGGTGTGACCTCTC
>NZ_JAUSUG010000050.1 GCF_030813435.1 Evansella vedderi
TCAACATCAAAGTTAATAAATCAAATTTTTTAACGGTATAACTATTATTCTGAGAGTGTTTGCTTTTTTAAAAAGTGAATTGTGAAATTCATTCATCTTATTAAACTTTAAGAAGAAAATTTTGTATAGTATTTATAGATTACTATAAATGGAGATTAGGAGGAGTACTATGATTTACGGTATTCTTGGTCTTTTAATTTTAATTGCATCCATTATTATTTATGAAAAAAATAGAAAAAGAAAGAGAGTGAGGAATAAAAATAAAAAAACAGATGGTATAATTGGAGCTACTGGTGGAAGGTCAGGAAGCAGTAATAACGGAGAATAATTTTATTCAGAAGAAAGTTCTTATTAATCTAACGGGTCTATCGATTGTTGAATAAAAGCAAAATGTCATATTGAAATAAAGAGGCAAGGTAATTAAGGATTGGGGGAATTCGGATGGATAATATATGGTTAGCAATGGCGATTGTCGTAGCAGCATATTTAATTGGAGATGGGTTAAAAAATTTTAAAAACCCAAATTCAAAGAATATCTTAGATACATTAGATTATGACCACGAATTAATTAACGAAAATGAAGTTCATCATTTTCTAGGTATTTCTAAGGAAGATACAAAAAGTTTGATTAGTGAACACCCAAACATTCCACACATTATAATAAACAATAAGGTATATTATCCAAAAGTAAAATTACGTGAATGGTTAATGAAAATAGGAAGTTGAATCTTTTCTCATTGAAGTTAGTAGTTTATCCCCGAACGGGTGCGTTAATGAAATTACGGGCTGTAATTTATGCAGCTCTTTTTTTATGGGTTTACTGTGAGAAATGGAGAAGAATATGTTATAAGAACAGCTTTTCTAGCGGAAACAGAAATAGTATTAAGATTAAAATAACTATTATTAGTGCAGACCTATAAGGGGATAGTCTAGTACATAATGTTATTGCGATGAAACCTGTAAAAAAGCCAAACGTTAGCTCCGAATTTGAGTATCGTGTTTTATTTCACGATTGTGAGGGATAGTTATATAAGTTATCGCGTCTCTTGTTCAAGAAAAGGGGAGGTTAAATTCATAAGCAAGTATGATATAATATAATTAGTACCTGGTATTAAGTGTAGGTATAAATTTTATGGAAACTTAGTGAATTTAGGAGGACAAAATGGAGGATTTACTTAAATTAAAGGGAAAAAATATTGTGATAATGGGGGTTGCTAATGAGCGGAGCCTGGCTTGGGGAGTGGCTAGGTCACTTTATAAAGCCGGTGCTAATCTTATTTTCACGTACCGTTTAGAACGTTCACTGGGAAAATTAAATAAGCTTTTAAATGATAATAACTATTCAGCTGAAATAATCGTGCAATGCGATGTAAATAGTGATGAAAGTATTAAAGATGCATTTCAAGAAATTGGTGAGAAGGTAGGAACTATCCACGGAATTGTACACTCCGTTGCATTTGCACATTCTGAAGATTTAAAAGGGGATTTTATCAATACCTCAAGGTCTGGATATGCTTTTGCTCAAGATACTAGTTCTTATTCACTAATAGCTGTTGCGAGAGAAGCTAAACCTTTTATGGCTGAAGGTGGCTCCATCGTGACAATGAGTTATCTTGGAGCTGAAAGGGCTGTTCCTGGCTATAATGTTATGGGAGTAGCAAAAGCAGCCCTTGAATCATCTGTAAAATATCTTGCATTAGACTTAGGAAAAGAGAATATTCGTGTTAACGCTATTTCTGCTGGAGCAATACGCACGCTTGCAGCTAAAGGTGTTGGTTCTTTTAACAAGATACTTCATAAAATTGAAGAATCTGCCCCTTTAAAAAGAAATGTAACACAAGAAGAGGTGGGCGATATGACTATCGCAATGCTTAGTAATCTATCTAGGGGAGTTACAGGTGAAATTATTTATGTAGATTCAGGTTATAATATAATTGGCTAGACTTCTTTAATAAAAAGTTTGATAAGGTTGAGGCTGGGACAAAAGTATTTTTACTAATAAGAAATCCGAACAATCTAGATGTAGGTGCAATCTACCCGCTTCGGAAATATACTTCGCTTTCCGCTGGCGGCTGGTGAGCCTCATCGTGCTAACATTTTCGAGGAGTCAACGTATATTTCCACCGCTAAGGTAGTGTATTGTTCGTATTTCCGATTAAACATTTTAGTTATGTCCCAGCCTCTTTCTTACCTACAGTCAAGTGCTTTTTATCTTTTTTATTTATGTTAGATGAATTAATTTTGAGTGGGAGGGGTACCCCTCCCACTCAAAATTAATTTGTGCAAGCAAAAAGACCTGACGAATTAAGTTTTTTTCGAAAGGTCATGTATGGTATAGTATAAATAACTATTTACGAACAGTTTTATCTGCTTCGTAATCATAGGTAATGTTGTGTGTGATTAGATGAAACGCCACTTTCAAAAACTTATTCACACACGCAATGGACGCAACTTTATGGGGTTTTCCTTGAGGTTGCGTTTTTAATTTGTCGTAGCTTTTTTTTCCTCGTTTATTAATTTTATCTTTATAAAATGTATTACCAGATTGATAATGCATGATATCAATCCCAACATATGCATTCAATTGTTTATGGCTTTGAAAGCGTCGTAGATCACCAATTTCTCCAATTAATCTTACAGCTGTTGCTTCACCAATCCCTGGAAAAGAAATTAACACCTGATATTCGATACGTTCTTTTGAAAGTTCAACCATTTGTTTTATAATCTGTTCTTTTTTCTCTTTTAAATCTGAAATACGTTTGGCATAATCACGTACTTGTTCACATCTAACATCTTCTTTGCTGCGTGGAGCAGTTCTAATCCTTTCTCTTCAGTCCGTGTAAGGGATATATTCTTGTTTGTATTTGCTTTTATACGGTTTCGTATCACAGTTTTAGAACAGTCCAATACTTCATCTGGGTGTGGATAAAGCTGAACGATATTTAAAAAGAGTGCAGAACGTTTGGAAAAAAGACGCTCAAGCGCAGGGAAACTAATTTGTAAAATGGCATGCATACCGCTAAATAGATTGGTGGTTTTACTATCTAATTCATCATAATAACGTGTTAGTGCACGCATTTGTTTATAATAGTTGTCTTCCTGGTAAGTCGTTGAACGTTCTGTTCGAAAATGGGATTTAGCGAGCTCATGAGCTTCGCTTTTATCGGTCTTATGACGGCACATCGAAGACGTTTGTAGATTCGCTTCTAACGGGCTAACTCTATGATAAGTGTAGCCTTCTGTTTGAAAGAAGTATTCTAATGGTTTTGAATAAATTTCTGATGCTTCGAATACAATTTCAGGTGCTTGACCATCCAGTTTAGTGATTTCGCAAATCTTTTCATTCAAGGCTTTAAACGACGATTTATTATCTTAAATTTCGCCTTCATATTCACATTTCTTATAGTGGTTATAGATAACCATTGTACTTTTCCCCATACTAACATCAAATGCCTTTACATGTTTCATGTTCATTTCTCCTTCTCTTGCCAATCATAGAAGCCTTCACATTGCCTTATCGATTCAACTTTCTTTTACTCGATCTCTTAAGGACCCAACATACTAAACTGATTCAAATAAGGGTGTGAAGTCGGTCTGTTTTTGATACGGACTCTAAAATGGTCCCAGAGGCTGGTCGACCTTCCTTCACTTCTACTATAAAAAAATAGTAGCACAAACCATGGCCTTGCTCTGTACTACTAATGTTAGTATGTTTTTCTTCTTCAAATAATGGGTGTCGTTAGTAAAATCACGAGCTGTACTTGAGGTAGCTCGATTTTGTTCTACACGGATTGGAAAATGATGTTAAACTAAAGTGTAGAATCATTAAAGTAATAGAATAATAATTTTTTAATAAGAACCATAAATAATCTATTTGAAACAGAGGAGTGATTTTGAAGATTTTCATATCAAAAAATTTAAAACTTGGCTTTCTTTATAGTTGACACAGCCTTATCCAACCAAAAGAAAATAACTCGTATAGGTGTTGCCATAGTAATAGGGGGGACGTTTTTCTTAATTACATTTACCACGGTTATAAATTAAATTATCTATGTGAATTAATTGATGGTTGCATGATAAAATAGTAAATAATATCGTTCGGAGGTGACTCAAATGAAATGGAAGGATGTATGCCAAGCATTTCCTGAACAATGGGTGTTAATTGAGGCTGTACAAGCATATACAAATGAAGAGAATGAACGTATATTAGAAGAAGTCACACCGTTGAAGAAATTTCACAATTCTCCAGAAGCAATGAGAGTTTATCAAGAACTTCATCGTGAAAATCCTACTCGTGAATTATATGTACTTCATACAGGTCGTAGGAACCCTAATATTATTGAGAGAAAATGGGTAGGTGTGAGGCGATAGTGAAAAAGTTAATAATTGAAGGTGGACTGTTACTTACCGATATAGAAATAACTTTCAAGGGAAAGTTATTAGTCTTAAACCGAGTTCTAGTTGATACAGGTTCAGCGAGTACTATTGTTTCATCAGATTTAGCAGAAACGATTGACATTGTTGCTGAAAAAAATGACATGATTTATCGTATAAGTGGTGTTGGCGGTTCAGAGTTTGTATACTCAAAAATTGTTGATTATATAAAACTTGGAAAAAGAAAAGTAGAAATTTTTCAATTAGAAATTGGTGCAATGTATTATGGCTTTGAATTAGATGGTATTATTGGATTGGATTTATTACAGTGTATGCAGGTAATAATTAACTTAAACAAACTAACATTGGATTTTGATTTAATGGAGGGTGCGACAAATTAGTCATTATAAAAGAGCGTTGAATAGATTTGATTAAAAAACCATCACACCTAATGGCTATGTTGGTTTTTTGTAGTATTAAGTACATTTCCAAAGATTGTGAACAAATACACTTAGTGTATTGAGTGCGTTTCAAAAAAAGGAACGCTCTTTTTTTGTCCATTAAAAAGGAAATTATTATTATAATTAAACGGAGGTACTTATTACATTTTTATCCCAATAAAAGAGGTGAACTGTTAACATTAAAATAGAGTATAAAAGCTATCAAAATATTAAGGAGTTTTCTACAACAAGACCTTAGATTTAAAATGGGGAGATGATGTGATGGCAGCAACGGCAAATGACCCAGTTTGGTTTTTTGTTATATTTTATGCAATTCTTGGACTCACCTTTATAAGTGCTATAATTAGTCTTTTTTATCAAAAGAGAATTTTTCTATCTATATTGATGATAGTGGTCATTCCAACACATCACATTTTAGCAATAGTATCATCTATTGGAAGAGGCAATAGAACGGAAATGGAACACTGGTACTTTCAATTGATACAATTGCAACCGTGGGCATTAATTGTATTATTAGCGAAACTTTATATTGTAGTTTGGTGGATTATTAGTATAAATACATACCTTAGTAATCGAAAAAAACTTAACACTAGTATTTAACCTTATTGTGCTAACGGAAGCGCGCGACAAGTGCTGCTATAAGCGCATTCAGCGTGAAAAGCAGGAAGTTTAAGACAAAACTTCAACTTTACAACGGAGGATTGG
>NZ_JAUSUG010000051.1 GCF_030813435.1 Evansella vedderi
CCTCCTTGGTTAACTAATTTCAGGGTCCTTAGTGCTGATCAGCTGCGGACACCTCGTATGATACCAAGGGGCTCTTTTTTTGTTCAACTCTCAAAATTCTTTCTTACAGGAATGCTCCTATTAAATACATCAAAAAATAGTATGTCTATAATAAGATAAAATATTAAAGAATAACCAAATAACAAAAGATGATGTTTGGCATTTGCCTTTTGAACGGATTTCGAATGGGAGGAGCTATGTTTACGTTACGAAATGACATTATCATGGATTCAGAAACCATCGCAAAAGGTATTTTCCTCTATTGCAACGGAGGGATAAAGCTGATAATTAGAAACATATGTCTAGAGGAACCATCTCAAATGGAAGGGCGTGCAGTATTAACAAAGTAATCAACAATTCTTAAAGTAGCCATAATAAATTAAATGCACAAACAAAAAGCGAACATACGTTAACGGTATGTTCGCTTTTCTGTTTAACAATGTGTATTGGGTACATACAGAATAACGGATCTTAGGTCGTAATTCTTGGCTTCAACAGAGAATCTAACTTCATTGTTAGGTTCCTAATGAATAGTGCTGCCCTCATACTAATCAGTAATAAGGCTGAACTTACCCTAATAAGAATATCCAATGATATCCCCCCACATTGAATTGTGTTAGATACTAACACTTTACTTATTATTGTTCGGGAATTCAAATTTATTCTTGTTAGAAAAAAACAAAAAGGCAAGTAAACAGATCATTTACTACTGTTTATATTTAATTGTAAATATAAGCCTATAAGCCAATCGCTATGATATTGTTTAAACTAATACAAGCAAGAACGAAATAAGTTGTCGCTACGGTAGTTCCTACAGTGTTATAGAAACAAAGAGTTTAATAATAATTTAATGGAGGATCACTAATTAACAATCGTCACTATATGGTCATTCAAGGACGTAAAGTTCAGTTGATGTAGAAGCATTTTAACCTTTTCAAACAAAAAACAAGAAATTTTAGAGCCAAATGCCCTGGTAAAAATAAAAAGATAATTTCTGAAATGGTTGAGTTAGTAGTTGTTAAAAGTAAGTAATAATTGTATAAAACTAATTAGACTGCTATTATAGTACGAACTGTGGCTTAGTTGAAGAAAAAACAAATTAGGATCACACAAATTAGATATTTCAATGGTATTAACAATTGTCGTAGGTTATTCTGTTGGTGCGGGAAAAATAAAGGCAGCAAAGCAGTATGGACGCTTGGGAGTTTGGGGTGGAATTGACTTTCTTGGTTCAGGTGTAATCTTTATACTTTTTCCGTGAATCGATCACCGCTTTTTATACAGCAGATACCGAGGAATGAATGGGAGAGGGTAAATGTTGCGGTTGGCAATAGAGACATCTTCTAGGCTGCCCCATGGATTGATGGAACCATTAAGTGAACGTGAACTAGAGGTATTAAAGCTGATTGCTGAAGGCCTCTCTAATCAAGAAATTGGCGAAAGGCTGTTTTTAGTATTAAGTTCAGTGAAGGGTTATAATCAAAATATATTTGGGAAACTCCAAGTTAAAAGAAGTACGGAAGCTGTTGGGAGAGCTCGTGAGTTGGGATTATTATAATATAGGTTGTTTTTATATGGGTGCCTCCATTATTTGAGGTACCTTGTTTTATTAAATAGAAGGATGTTCTTTATTTACTTTGTAATAAAATTTTGAATAATACTTTTATTAGTACTTAAGTATCTAATGATTTTTGAAGTAACTTGATAAATTATTATACAAGGAGTAGCTTTTTGTCTTGAACTGGATTTTTAATTCATCGTAGTTTTTTAGGGCCAAACTGTTTATTTAAAAAGGAGTGATTATCATTAAATCAGAGAGAAGAACAGCTATAATTCTAGGGGGATTATTAGTATTCAGTTTTGTATTTGGAATACTTAGTTCAGTTCCAGCGTTAGAATATCAAGATTACCTTACAAAATTGGCTGAAATTGAAATGCAAGTATTAATTGCAAGTTTTTTTCAGGCAGCAATGTCATTGGTATATGTAAGTATCGCAGTGTTATTCTATCCAATAATAAAAAAATACAACAAAAGTCTAGCGGCGGGATATTTCAGTTTAAGAATTATTGGTGCTGGGTTTCTCTTTGCTGGCATAGGCCCACTTCTTCTATCATTATGGTTGAGTCAGAGTTATGTAGTTTCCAGTGAGGTTAACTCAACATATTTTCAAATAACAGGTGAATTGCTAAGACAAGGCAGAGACATTCTGAATCATATAGGAATGATATTGCCATGGAGTATTGGCGGTTTGATACTCTATTATTGCCTATATAAAATTAGGCTTATCCCAAGATGGTTATCCATATGGGGTATTCTAGGTTCTACATTTACTCTCCTAGCTACGTTAATGTTGATGTTGAACATCATAAAATTAGTGAGCCCCGTCTACTTTATTTTAAATGCACCATTAGCTATTGGTGAGCTAATTATTGCTATACTTCTAATAGTCAGAGGGTTCAATCCGCCCTATAATTAAATGTTAAGAAAACGGAGGTAGAATATGAGAGTATTAGTTCTTGGAGCAAGCGGCGCTACCGGTAAACTAGTCGTCAAACAATTAATTAAAAGACAAATTAATACTCGGATTCTCATTAGATATAATGCAGTTCTGTCCAAAGATATACAAGAAAATCCATTAGTGCAAATCGTAAAGGGGAATATCAACGTATTAAATGAATCTGAGCTCAATGACCTAATCCATCAATGTAATGTGATTATCTCGTGTCTTGGTCACAATGTTACGCTTAAAGGGATGTTTGGTAAACCTCGTTATTTAGTATTTGATGCAATAAAAAGAATAAGTGAGGCAGTTAAAAACAAGGCTAACAAAAAAGTAAAGATCATACTTATGGGGACAACAGCCTATACGAACACCTTATCGGGAGAGGTAAATTCAATGGGAGAAAAAATAATCTTTACTTTATTGAAGCTTTTGCTCCCGCCTCATCGAGATAACATCAAGGCTGCAGATTATCTGATTACCGAAATTGGTAAAAACGAAGAAAAGATAGAATGGGTAGTAGTACGACCGGATACGTTAATCAATCATCATGAAGAAAGTTTATATGAAGTTTGTGAATCTCCTGTAAGAAGCCCAATATTCAATGCAGGTAAAACTAGCAGAATTAATGTAAGTCATTTTATGACAGAACTAGTGACAGTTGATAAAACGTGGAATGATTGGAAGTTTAAGGCTCCAGTAGTTTATAATAAATGGATAACAAGAAGCGAAACATAAAATTATTTTTCTTTTATGAGGGTGCCAAAGTTCGTTCGCTTTGGGGAGTCTTTCGTTCGAGCCCTGCACAGACGATTACATTCAAAGTGATCGTCTTTTCGTAGTAGACTTTATACTGCGTAGCAAACAGAAAAGGGAATTGATACATTATAAACGTATTCCATTATTCAATTTGAATTCAATTGAAATATTTCATCGGATTTCTTGTTGACAATTTTTTTCTTTTGGTATAAATTGATAATTAATTTAATATTCGATAGATGTTTAGTTATAACTTCTTAAACAATATAGACTTTAGCATTCTTTTAATATTTTCATATAGATTGAATGAAAAAGTTTCTGAAAAGTAAGAATAAAAAGGTAATGTAAATCGGTAGATCGTAAAATAGAGAGAAACCTGATTTTTTATTGAGAAGGAGTTATAAATATAATTTATTTTGACATTAACAAAGGTAGTTCTTCAAAAAAACTTCGTTGAAGTTAGTTTAAGTAAAACCGACTATTTTCAAAAATTCAATGATTTTAAATCATCATTGAATTTTGAAGGTGTCGGTTTTTTTTATTAAGTAAATGAATGAATTTCATAAATCTTGGCCCTTATGGGCCAATGGTTTCAAAGCATGAAAAAAGGAGTACCTCCCCAAGTGTCGAATTTAGTAAGTAACCAGCAAACTAATTCGAAGGGGGAAGACTCCTATGTCTATTGTACGACAAGTAAGTCTTTTTAGCATGCAAATTTTATTTGATTTAGAACCTACCCAACGTTACGATGAGATTTTTTCAGCGATTGATATCAATCCAATCCTTATTA
>NZ_JAUSUG010000052.1 GCF_030813435.1 Evansella vedderi
GCGAAAGGAGCGAGACTCCTGCGGGAAAAGCAACAGCTGAAGACCCCGCAGGAACGAGGAGGCTGAAGCGTTGCCCGCGGAAAGCGAGCATCCTGAAGAGAAAATCAACATCAAAGTTAATAGAGCAAATTTTTTAACGGTATAACTGTTATTCTGAGAGTGTTTGCTTTTTTTAAAAGTGAATTATGAAATTGATTCATTAAAATGAAGTAAAGCAATGAGAGGATTTTAAAATAATGAGATTACATATTCATGATGTAATAGTAGTAGAAGGAAAAAGTGATACAAATGTGATTAAACAGTATGTAGACTGTGACACGATAGAAACAAATGGGTCTGCAGTAGGTTCGGATGTAATTAACCGTATAAAATTAGCCGTTGAACGTCGAGGAGTAATTATTTTTACAGATCCCGACTATCCAGGTGAGAGGATACGTTTGACTATTGATAGGGCGGTTTCTGGCTGTAAGCACGCATTTTTACCTAAGGAAGCTGCTATTGATCATCAAAAGGGAAAGGTTGGTGTAGAGCATGCCTCTATGGAAAGTATTATAAGCGCACTTCAAAAGGCAAAACCAACCTATTCGGGAGAAATCTTTTCTGTCGATATTACAAAGGAGGACTTAATCTATGCCGGTTTAATTGCCGGTGAGGGTTCTAGACAAAAAAGAGAAATGTTAGGGAAAATATTAAATATCGGCTACACTAATGGCAAACAACTGTTGAAGAGAATACAGCAGTTTCAAATATCTAAAGAGGAATTTATGGAAGCTTTACGAAAAATCGAACAGGAGACTTAAGATGAGTGAAAAAGATATTGCAACACCGAAACGTACCAAAGCCATATTAGAAAAGTACGGATTTTCCTTCAAAAAAAGTTTAGGGCAAAATTTCTTAATTGATACGAACATATTGAGGCGAATTGTTGATGCAGCGAATGTAACGGAAACTTCAGGTGCTGTTGAAATAGGACCTGGGATAGGGGCATTAACAGAGCAGTTAGCAAAAAGGACAAAAAAGGTCGTGGCTTACGAAATTGATCAACGATTAATCCCTATTCTTGAAGATACGTTATCACCTTATCCTCACGTAAAGGTGATCCATGGGGACGTACTTAAGGTAGATGTGAAGGAAATGGTAAATAAAGAGTTTGAGAACATGGAGGATGTGGCAGTAGTGGCTAATCTGCCGTATTATGTTACAACTCCTATCTTGATGAAATTATTGGAGGAAAAACTCCCAGTACGGACCATTGTTGTTATGATTCAGAAGGAAGTGGCAGAACGAATAGCAGCGGGGCCTAACACGAAGAATTATGGATCACTGTCTATTGCAGCACAATATTATGCACATGCTGAAACAGTTTTTACAGTACCAAAAACAGTATTTGTTCCTCAGCCCAATGTAGATTCTGCTATTTTAAGGTTAACCATTAGAGAGGAACCTCCAGTTCAGGTACAGGATGAAAAATTCTTCTTCGAGGTTGTCCGGGCTTCCTTTGCCCAAAGGAGGAAAACAATCCTTAATAACTTATCCCATCATTTTCCTGACTTGAACAAAACAGAAATAGAAAAAGTCCTTCAGCATTCTGGCATTGATCCAAAAAGAAGGGGAGAATCCCTTTCAATGGAGGAATTTGCAAAATTAAGTAACTTCCTGATCCAATAGGTACATCAGGGAGTAGCAACTAACATTCTCCTTGCATAACTTATCGTGTGAGGAGGCGTTTGTCATGGCAAGTATTAAGGTAGGTCAAATTGTTGGCAGAACTTCATATAATTGTGATATTTTATTCCGAGTAAAAAGTATCGATGGCGATATAGCGGAGCTTAGCGGGGAAGACATGCGGCTCTGTGCTGATGCTCCCTTAAGTGATTTAGTAGCTATAAAGGATAAGGATAGAGAAAGACTGGCTAAAAAGCAAAGGGAAAAGGAAGAAAGTTGTTATCAGCTTTTTCGTCAGGATCGTAAACTAATCCGAGAAAGAAACGAATATGATGTAACATCAGGATACGCAAAAAAAAATTCCTATTTCGAAGTTCCGGGAAAAGTTCTACACATGGATGGGGATTCCTTATATTTAAAAAAATGTACCCAAGTATATGATCGATTAGGTGTTCCCGTTTACGGTGTTCATCTAAGTGAAAAGGAAATGCCTTTAAGGGTTGCTTCCCTCATTGAAATGGTAAGACCGGATATTCTTGTTATTACTGGACATGACTCTTATAGCAAGTTAAAGGGAAGTGAACAAGATATGAAGGCTTACCGTAACTCACAACACTTTGTTGATACAGTGAAGGAAGCAAGAAAAATTGTCCCTTTTATGGATCATTTAGTTATATTTGCAGGGGCATGTCAATCAAATTTTCAATCTTTATTAAAAGCTGGAGCAAATTTTGCAAGTTCACCGGAAAGGGTAAACATACACGCTTTAGATCCGGTGTATGTCGTTTCGAAGGTTAGTTTAACTCCTTTTATGGACCGAGTTGGTGTGTGGGACATTTTAAAGACCTCCATGACTGGAAAAAAAGGATTGGGAGGAGTAGAAACAAACGGAACGTTAAGAAGGGGCATGCCACATTATAGTGAGGAAGATTTTAACTCCTAACAGAACAACACATATTAGCATGCGCTAAATAAAGGGTATATCAAAAGGAATTGTTGTCTTTTTGATATGCCCTTTCTTTAATGTAGAAAATTTTTCTGTAATAGATATTTACATAATTTTGTCGGAATAGCACACTATATAAATAACATTGGAAAATCAGTAAAAATTGATTGACACATCATTGATACATTGTTATAATTTTAATTTTATTTGACGTGTAGAGCCGGGTGTGTTATACTTGGGACAAGTGAGGTGTAGTGAATGGCTAAAACATTAATTGAGATTAAACGATCTTTAGACGAAAATGTCGGAAAGAGAATTACCATTCAAGCAAATGGTGGTAGACGGAAAACAATTGAAAGGTCAGGCTTACTAGAAGGGACTTACCCATCTGTTTTTACAATAAAGCTCGATCAAGATGAATATTCAGTCGAGAGGGTTTCCTACAGCTACACAGACGTACTGACTGAAACGGTGAAACTGACACTTTCAGAAGATCCGGAAGTCCAGTTAGAGGCAGCAGAAAACGTATAAATAGATCCAAAATTTAGCGGTTATTCAAAAAAATGTCTACATCAAAATTCTGTAGACTCTTTTTTGGATAATCGTTTTTTATTTGTTTAGCGTACAATGTCAAATACTTTTTTCAAGATTTAGAGTAACTCAAACACACCTACTTTAATTTCCTTTTTTTACAAGTAGCAATCAAC
>NZ_JAUSUG010000053.1 GCF_030813435.1 Evansella vedderi
TATGAATTACTAATAAACATAAGATATATACTTACTTATAAATAGTGTTTTCGTTGACAAAATTTAATGTCATTATGTATACTAATTATAAATATTATAAGGTAAGAATGTTTTTTTGGAAGAGGTGAAGAGTAAATGGAAAACCATCGACTTCAAGAAGCATTACATTCTTTAAAAAGCACAAAAGTTCGTATGACTCCGCAACGACATGCCATTTTAGAGTTTTTATTTAATGCTAAAAGTCACCCGACTGCTGACGATATTTACAAAGCGTTGGAGGGGAAATTCCCTAATATGAGTGTGGCAACAGTATATAATAACTTGCGTGTGTTTAAAGAAGTCGGTCTGGTTAGAGAATTAACTTATGGTGACTCTTCCAGCAGATTCGACAGTAATACTTCTGATCATTATCATGTCATCTGTGAAGATTGTGGAAAGATTGTTGATTTTCACTATCCTGGTTTAGATGAGGTAGAAACTTTAGCAGAACACGTGACAAACTTTAAAGTAAAAAATCACCGTATGGAAATTTACGGATTATGCCCTTCTTGCCATAAACATCAACAACATTAAAAGAAAGAAGCTAGAATTAAAACATTCTAGCTTCTTTTTCTTCATATATAAAGGAACCTTTTATTCCTTTATCTTCTTATTATTATATTCTTCATTAAATTCTTTTCCTTCGAGGGACTTATCAAGGGTTAATGGTTCGTTGCAATACATACATGCGTCCACTCGTCCAAGCATTTTCGTTTGTTTTCCACATGATGGACAAACGACCTGGACTGTTTTCGATGACAGCATTCCTATCCAAAAATAAATAACCGTACTTGCTATAATCGCAAGGAATCCCAGAAGCATGAACAGTGTCATTACTAGTGGTGTTCGTTGAAAGAATAACCCTAAATACATAATAATAATCCCTGCGAAAATTAATACTAAGGCAAATGTTCTTATTTTATTAATTTTATTTGAATATTTTATTCCCATTTAAACAACCTCCTAAGGAAAAATTATAGCACAATTTTTATGTAAAAAACTATTACGAATATGATTGGTTGTAGATTTAAGAAGGGATATTTTTATGAGATGTCGAAAGTACTTAATGGTGAGTGAAATTTAGTTTAGGAGGTAATTCCTCATGGATGATTTTTTAAGACAATTATACCAAGACCGCTCCAGCGATAAACATACATTAGGTATTATATCTGTCAACAGTAGATCGAAAATGGATACGAACACAGACTATTTTGATGTTGTATTACTAGTAATTGTATCTGAAGAGCAGGAACCTTGGGCAATAAAACACTATACGTATAACGAATACAAAGTTGCCATGCACTTAGTTAGTACGAAACAAATTCACGATTGGTTATTAAATAGTTCCAACCGTAGAATTGTTGACTGGTTAATGAATGGGAAGATAATATTTGACCGAAATGAATATACGAATAACTTCCGGCAACAAATGTTAGAATTTCCCCCAGAAGAAAGGAAAGTAAGGATGGGGGTTGAGTTTTCTAAGTTGATCCGACGCTTTAAAGACGGAAAATCCCTATATTATGAGGGGCATTATTTAGATGCTTATAACCAGATTGTCCATGCTCTCCATCACCTGGCCCGCTTATCTATTATTGAACATGGATTTTATCCAGAGGTTACCGTCTGGCAGCAAGTAAAGCAAATTGAACCTGAAATATTTAAGCTTTATTCGGAGTTAGTGACAGGAAATGAAACAATAGAGAAGAAATTAGAGCTTCTATTATTAGCGAATGAATTTGGCCTAATGACGAAGACGAAATTAGGAAGTGCCCATATATTAGATTTAATGAGAGAAAAGAATGAGCCGTGGACAATAGAAGAAATTAAACAAGAAGTAGGAATGAATGATTATTCTTTAGATCTAAGTATTCTACTAGAGTATTTAATACAGAAAGGTTATGTTGATGTAATAAAGGTAGAAACGAAAGGAAAGAAAATATTTCATCGATTGTATGAAGTTAATGATAGTATATAGAAGAAAGTTAATATACAATTAGGATTAAGGGTGTCTCTAAGGTATGCATGAAACCTTGTAGACATCCTTTACTTTAGGAGAGCTTCTTTTTAAAATGAATCTAGAATTATTTTTTTAAAAAGGTATTGCAATTTAAGATAAAAGATGTTAAATTATATTTTGTCGCTATAAAACAGTCACACACACTTCTTCAATATTTATAAAAAAACATATTGACGTGAGAGTGACTAAATGTTATATTAGTCAATGTCGCTAAAAAATAACATAAGCGAACGAAATTAAAAAAAGTTGTTGACAACGAAATGTTATCTTGATATAATAGAGGAGTTGTCGCTAAAAAAACAACAAATTAAATTTGACCTTTGAAAACTAAACAAAAAGCCAAGTGAAGTGGGATATGAACGTCGTATTTATACGACCGATCAAATATCCCGTCAATGAATTTTTAAATTAGCCAGTTTGACTGGTTTTGATGTCAGAACATCAAGCTCAACACTTTATTGGAGAGTTTGATCCTGGCTCAGGACGAACGCTGGCGGCGTGCCTAATACATGCAA
>NZ_JAUSUG010000054.1 GCF_030813435.1 Evansella vedderi
CTAACGGAAGCGCGCGACAAGTGCTGCTATAAGCGCATTCAGCGTGAAAAGCAGGAAGTTTAAGACAAAACTTCAACTTTACAACGGAGGATTGGAATGATGGATCCACGTTTCCTGAAACAATCTCATCAAGACTCCTACGTGCGTCATGAATGACAGACCATGGGGTTCGAAGCATAGGTAGAGTCGGCAGAAGGAAAGCTAGAGCCATTTCATCGAAAAAAGGTATGCTAACTGATATGCCGGATGGCTGAAAAACTAGATAAGGTGAGAATGTTCCATTCTAAAGGAACTGACGAACTTTCGAATATACGGGTCTAAAGTTACGAGCATAGTGTAAAGCTATGTCCCAACTTACGTTGGGGTGAGTGGTGTAGAGTAAAACTGCTTCCTCTGAAATACGCTATACCGGACAATGGCGGTATCACGCTCACAGGCTTACAGAAAGCACTTACGTCTAGTATGAATAGCTACGTTGTAAGGTACTTGGGAAGCAAGGAACGTTGAAACAAGGACTGTCATCTGAAACGTTTGCTATAAGGTAAGAACTGAAATGCATTTATTCTTGTGAAGGTAGGGGTACGACTGACGAATCTCCTGTAACGGGAGTGGAGGAACAGCCCCAAGTCTAGCGAAGTAAAATGATTATTTTCTTCATGTGAATGACACCGTTCGGGTAGGAACGTGGGAACCATCACTCTCTATTTAGGAGGGATGCCACAGTGTCAACTTTGAGATTTTGGGATTACTACAATATGACGGAAACCTTTACTGATTTACACGAAAAAGCTAGCCAGAAAGAAACGTTTAACTATCTATATGACATCATTACATCCAGAGAAAATATTCTTCTAGCCTATCGTACAATCAAAAGTAATAAAGGGTCAAGAACACCAGGGACAGATGGAAAAACCATCAAAAATATTCAAAGGCTCTCGGAAAATGATGTAGTAGAAACCATCCAATCAAAACTAGAAAACTATCAACCTAAAAAGGTCAAAAGAAAATGGATTGAAAAGGAAAATGGTAAGTTAAGACCACTCGGAATTTCATGTATTCTTGACCGAATCATTCAACAATGTTTTAAACAAGTTCTTGAACCCATTGCCGAAGCTCACTTCTACAAGCATAGTTATGGATTTAGACCGCTAAGGTCTACACATCATGCTATGGCAAGGGTACAATTTTTAATCAACCAATCACAACTGCATTATGTTGTTGACGTTGATATTAAAGGATTTTTCGATAATGTCAATCATTCACTTTTAATCAAACAATTATGGAACTTAGGTGTCCATGATAAAAAAGTTCTAGCTTGCATAGCTAAAATGTTAAAAGCTGAAATTGATGAAGAAGGAGTTCCATCTAAGGGCGTACCGCAAGGTGGGATTTTATCGACGATATTATCAAATATTGTGCTAAACGATTTAGATCAGTGGGTTTCTAGACAATGGGAGTTTTTCCCTCTCGCGAAACAGTATAAATCAAGAGAAGGTGAATTATACGCAAAAAAGCGTACAAAACTTAAAGAAGGGTACCTCGTCCGCTATGCGGACGATTTTAAAATTCTCTGTCGAGATGGAAAAACAGCTCATAAATGGTATCACGCAGTTAGGCTGTATCTAAAAGAACGTTTAAAACTAGATATTTCACCAGAAAAATCGCAAATCGTAAACCTACGAAAGCGAGAATCAGAATTTTTAGGGTTTACAATTAGGGCAGAAAGAAAGAGGAAGAAAAGAGTTGCTCATACAGGAATCAAACACAAAAAGGTAAAACAACTCAAGGAACAAGCAAAGAAACACATCTTAAGAATCAAAGATTCCCCTACTATAGATAATGCCCTCCGCTTCAATAGTTTTGTTTTGGGTATTCATAACTACTTCAACCGAGCTACGCATGTTAATCCAACATTCTCACGTCTTGCCTACGAGCTAAAAGCCTTTCTGTACAATCGGCTTCATACGGTTGGGAAATATGGTCGTCCAATTTCCCCTAATTCAACTTATAAGAAGTTTTATAGTCTAGGGACTAAAACATTCAAGATTTCG
>NZ_JAUSUG010000055.1 GCF_030813435.1 Evansella vedderi
ATAAAAAGCAAAAAGCGCTTTTTATCGGTCAGAGCATTTTCCGTTCGAATAGGCAACGCGCGCGTTGCCGCTTCGATAGGCAGGCGCATTGCGCTATTATTCATTGTAAAAAAATTCTATAAAGAAATCCCCAAATTTGTGGAATTAAACTCCTTTGTTCTAGGCAACCTAAGGAAAAAAGGAGGGATAAAATGAAAAAATATGCACTAAGTTTAGCTGCAGCAGGTTTATTAGTTTCTGGTCTAGCTGGTTGTGGAGATGTAAACGATAATGATATGAATGATAATGCTACTGGATTTACAACAAACCAAGGATATGGAACAGGTACTACAGGATATGGATACAATAATTATGGAAGACCCCAAGGAGATCTCTATGATGGAACGAGAGATAATGATAACTTTGGATTTAATCGTGGAACTGGAAGAACGGGTGTAACTGGACAAGCCCGTACAGGTGCTTATTTTGATACGGAAGAGGGTCAACTTGCCACACGAATTAATAACAGTATCCGTGGTGAAAATATTCGTGACTCCCGTGTTCTTGTTCACGGAAATGACGTTGTAATTGGTGTAGATGCAGATGGGGATACTAATGAGCTTGATCGAAATCTCCGTAACCGTGTCGGCGGACTAGCAGGGGGCAGAAATGTCCATGTAGTTACAGACCGTGACCAAGTGAGAAATATTCGTGATATGGATGACCGCTTACGAGCAGGAGAAGCATTTGAAGAAATTGGTGCAACTTTTACGGATATGCTAAACGATCTTGGAAATGCAGTACAGCGTCCATTTCAACGAAGCAGATAATTAAGCCTGGCCCATTGACCCATTATCCATGGGTCAGGGCCTTTTTCCATTCACTAAAAACTCCTTAAACTTTTTTCTAAGTTTGAGGAGTTTTATTTGTATTTTTGTCATTAATTACTATACTGAATATTGTATGCTATATTCATTCCTTTATTAGATTTATTGGTATAATAATAGAGGATAGTTAGTAAAAAAGAAAATTGCTAGAAGGGAAACGTGGTTGTCACAATGAGTAATCTTCGAACAAATTTGAAACAAATGGTGGAACATAAGAATTTCCAAGCAATTATTATAGCTATTATAATATTTAACGGCTTCATTATTATTGCTGAGACATATTTAAAAGGCAACAGCTTACTCCTAGTTTTAGATAAAATCATTGTTTGGGTGTTTGTCCTCGAGATGGTTGTAAAATTAGGTGGGCTAGGTACTAAACGATATTTTGCTGATAGATGGAATATCTTTGATTTTTCTATTGTCGTAGCAAGCTTAGCGTTTTATGCGACTCCGTTCGTCAGCGTACTAAGACTTGTTAGGGTTTTACGTTTAATAAGAATGATACCGGCAATTCCTGCCTTGAGAAAAATTATTGATGCCTTAATGAAATCTATCCCAGCCTTAACAGGGGTATTAGGCCTATGCATGTTGATTTTTACTATATACGCTATCATTGGAACAACATTCTTTAGTGAAGTACTAGATTACGAATTCTTTGGCAGCTTCCATACAGCCCTTTTCACACTCATGCAGGTAGTAACCTTCGAATCATGGGCGAGCCAGGTAGCCAGACCAATCATCAATGAAATCCCCTGGGCATGGTTCTACTTCGTCTCCTTCATTATCATCGGCGCATTGGTGATTCTAAACTTAGTAGTAGCAGTAATCTTGAACTACTTAGGGCAAGAAGACGACGCAATTCGGGAAGAGCAAATGGAGCGGTTATATAGGGAGAATGAGGAGTTAAGAAAAGATATTCAGGAAATTAAGCAGTTGATTCTTAACAGTAATAAAAATTCAAATTAATAACGATTGAATGTAGAAAAAAGTATTCGGAAACATAAAAGTTTTCAAATACTTTTTTGTTCTTGTTTAGGAAATTACACTAGCGTTGCATAAAAAAATATTTATTTTGTCAACGGCATAAAAAAACACTATATATTACCTTTTGTGGAATATTATGGTTTTCTGTTATATA
>NZ_JAUSUG010000056.1 GCF_030813435.1 Evansella vedderi
CCCTAATTTTGCAGTACTAAGAATAAATGTATAACCCGAAACCCTTGATATAACTATCGGTTTCGGGCATTTTTATTTTATTTTTTTGTCAAATAATAGTGGATTAATGTAGATTTAAATAGTATAATGTAAGTAATATCAAGGATTTGATCGGGAGGGTAGTCATATGTTTCTTCGTAAAATGAAAAACAAAAAAACTGGACGAACATATTTGTCTATTGTACATAGTTACCGCGATAAGGTTACTAAAAAGACTAAATCCAAAACGATTGAATCTCTTGGCTACCTAGATGAATTGGAAAAACAGTATGAAGATCCCATTTCTTATTTCGAAGAAAAGGTCAGTGAAATGAATAAAAAACAGGAGACGGTTTCTTCTCCCATCACTCTCAGCATTAACAGAGGAGAGCGGGTTCAAACCGATGGATCCAATCGAAAAAATTTAGGTTATGCCGCACTAAGTAAAATCTATCATGAACTCGGTATTCATACCTTTCTCACAAACAGACAGCGACATACAAAGAATGATTACGATGCTAATAGCATCATGAAACTCCTCATTTTTGGACGCCTGCTTAATCCTGGCTCCAAAATGAAAACGTATCGAAACAAAGATACGTTTTTTGAAAAAATGGACTTTTCTTTGGACGATATCTATCGCTCTCTAACTTTCTTCAATAAGCATAAAGACGCGCTCCAACTGTGGATGCATGAACGAATTACAAAGCAATATGAGCGCAATACCAGCCTTGTCTACTATGATGTGACGAATTATTATTTTGAGATAGATGAACAGGATGAATTAAGAAGAAAAGGGGTATCGAAGGAGCACCGCCCTGATCCGATTGTGCAAATGGGATTATTCATGGATACCGATGGTATCCCAATTACATATGGACTTTATGCGGGAAATACGCTGGACAAGCAAACGCTCATACCAATGCTAGGAAAGGTACAGCGCAACTTTTCACTTGGCAAAACTATTGTCGTCGCTGATAAAGGGATGACTACCGGAGATAACATATGGTATACGTTATCTGCAAAAAACGGCTACATTTTAAGCTATTCAATCCGTGGAGCCAACAAAAAATTTAAAGAGTATGTTCTGAACGAGAACGGTTATCGTTCTATCGGTGAAGATTTTAAAATTAAATCAAGACTCTATCCGAGAGAGATTACCGTTACTGCTAAAAATGGCAAAAAGATAAAAAAAACTGTAGATGAAAAACAAGTTATTTTTTACAGTAGGAAATATGCAACGAAAGCCAAAGCCGATCGAGCAGCAGCATTGGAAAAGGCAAGAGATCTCGTTACCAATCCTTCTAAATATAACAGAGCAACATCAGTTGGCGCTGCTAAATACGTAAAGAATCTTACTTTTGATAAAGAAACAGGGGAGATTCTGAATAGCGCCAATCAGACGCTCCTTTTTGACGAAGAAAAGCTTCGGAAAGAAGAGGAATTAGATGGGTACTACGCTATTTTGACGAGCGAATACCAAGAATCTGATGAACGTATTGTAGAAATATATAGGGGGCTCTGGAAGATTGAAGAGTCCTTTAAAGTAACGAAAAGCGATCTAGAGAGTAGACCAATCTATCTTTCAAGACAAGAACATATTGAAGCTCATTTCCTTACCTGTTTTGTATCTCTTGTCATTGCAAGGATATTGGAGCGACGCTTAAAAGGAAAGTATTCGGTTACAGCCATACTTGAGAGTCTAAAGAAGGCTTCGTGTAGCCATATACAGGAAAACTATTATCTGTTTGATTTTTATGATGAAGTACTTGGAGATGTTAAAGAAGAATTAGGAATAGATTTAGGCCAAAAGTGTCGGTCATTAGGAGAAATAAAAAAAATTTTAGGTGAGGTCAAAAAAGGGTAATTTACACTACAACTTTCTGACAAAAAGAAACAGCCAAAGAACCAGTATTACCAATGGTTCAAGGCTGTTTTTTCTTCATTCTAACTGCAAAAGTCAGGATAT
>NZ_JAUSUG010000057.1 GCF_030813435.1 Evansella vedderi
ACCTCCCTCTATAAAGTTAAAATATCTCCTGAATACTCACGTATTCTCAAAATTTCATAAACACCTATATAGTAGACGCACCTCTGATAATGGATATATCTTGAAGAGATAAAATTTTTTTACAGAACAATTGCCATCCTAACGACCAAACTGGGTATGTTTGGAAATTAAAGTTATAACCGTGCGTAAGAAACTCCACACAACTCACGGTCGCTTACCCTCCCATGTCTCACCGGATTGTTTCCACACATTCCTTCGTCCTGCGTATCCATGAGGTGGAGGTCGGATATGCTCCTATACTGGGTCATAAGCCCGAATGGTGAAAATATGCTCCGACTCTGCACTATTGGTGTTTGTCTTTTGAATGGTTTGAAGTATTCAGTCTAACTACATTTTTTCTGCCATCCATCCTAATTACTTCTCCCTTCTTGTGGGAGGTTCTGTCAAGGGTGTACTTTCCCTTGACGGGTTCTGCCACAAGAAGGACACTCTATGTGGATGGTTGGTGAATCATAGGCTATAGTCATTTGTCCTTATTGAAGAACTTTAGGCAGCCTGTAACACATTTTCTTGAGGTATTCCTTGTAATAATTTGGAACCATCAAATTGGCATTGTCTTTGTCCAATGACAAACAAAACACGTATTAATTTACAACACAAGGCAATGAGAGACTGCTGCTTCTTTAAAGGTTTATCAGAACGATTCGTGTAATAGTGATGCAGGGCTTTAAACGTCGGATTATGGGCAACTAATGGCCGTATGGCCAAATACAAGGCTCTTCGTAATTTACTTCGTCCTCGCTTTGTAATAGTGGTTTTCCCTTTATATTTCCCTGAACTATTCTCACGTAAAGAGAACCCTGCTAAATTAACGACCTGTTGAGGGTGTCGATACTTCGTTAGATCCCCAACTTCAGAGATAAATGTCGTGACAGTCGTAACTCCTAGCCCTGTAATTTCAATCATTTCATTAGCACCTGGTATGGTTCTAACTACTTCTTCTAATTTCTGATCCAATTCTTCTAACTGCCTATTAAACATCTCATACTGCTCGAGAAGGTTACTCATTTCTATCTTAGCGAAATGAACCCCTATATTTAGGCCTACACTCTTTTTTGCGGCCTCGACAAGTTTGGTTGCTCGTTTGATTCCTACACCTCGTTGAACATATGGCTTCCACTTTTGTAGCACTTCCTCTGGTGTCATCTCCACGATTTGTGAAGGGAAGGGGAAGAGTTTCAATGTACAAAAGGCTGCCTTTCCATCCCAGTCTCCAAACACATCGGAGAACTCTGGGAAGTAACGGTCAATCATATTTTGAATACGACCTTCGATTATCACTAGCTGTTGTGTGAGCTGATCTCTTACTTTGACGCCTTCTCTTAGCTCGGCATAAACGCCTTCTAAGAGATTTGGTACGGAGTATCGCCCATCTTTTATCAGCTGTGCAATTACTTTTGCATCCTTTGTATCGTTCTTTGTTGGTGAGTTATCATCGAGCTCTTTACTTTTCTTTACGTGCATTGGATTGACTACAACAAAATCAAATCCTTTTGCAGTAAGATAATAAGCTAAATTTAGCCAGTAGTGGCCTGTTGGTTCTACACCAAAGATGATATGATTCTTCTTGTTTCTTTTGGCGTGACGCTCGGCCCATTCTAGCAATTGCTCAAAGCCATGTATTCGGTTTTCAAAGACCAGACGCTTTCCAAATTCTAAGCCTCGATCATTTTGTGCTCGTGCTACATGCTTCTCTTTGGCAACATCAATGCCAATAATAAGTGTTGATGATGTGATTTGAGAGATTTTCTGATTTTGTGTATAATTCATTTTGAGTCCTCCTTGGTTAACTAATTTCAGGGTCCTTAGTGCTGATCAGCTGCGGACACCTCGTATGATACCAAGGGGCTCTTTTTTTGTTCAACTCTCAAA
>NZ_JAUSUG010000058.1 GCF_030813435.1 Evansella vedderi
AAGGAGGTCATAGTCAATGAGACTATTTAAGAGTAAACAAGGATTAAGAAGAAGTCAATTTGCAAAGGAAATTCGAGGAGCTGATTTAGAAAAAGTTTTACTTGTACCCATTGATGTATCTAAGGTTTTACAAAAAGCAATGATTATAAATTATTATGGAGAGGTTTTAGAGCCCTCCTTTTCCTTCATGGTAAATAAAACAGGCATGAACCTTCTAATTCGTAATATTGAGAAAGCTAAGGATAGTTGTCAGGCGGAACGAGTCTTCGTAGGAATAGAAGCAACAGGACATCATTATGAAGATATTGTTCGTATCCTTACGGATAAGGGTTATTCTGTTCATATCATTAATCCTGCTTCTACTCACGAAGAGAGGAAACAACATCTCACCTATACAAAGACAGATGACATTGATTTATATTTAATAGCCGAAGTATTAATTGGTAATAAAGCCACAAACGCAAAATTAGCGAATGGGGATTACAAAAGACTCCAGCAACTTACTCGTGCAAGGAGAAGTGAAATAAATAAACGTTCAAGTATCAAACAAGAGATACGTACAATACACGACCAAATTTGGCGAGAATACCAGGGTTTCAGTCAATTAGAAGATGGAAAAGTTAAAACAAAACATATCTTTAGTGATTTTTGGGGTAAGGGAAGTTTATATCTTTTGACACACTTTCCTCATGCTTCTCAAATACTAGACCTAGGTGAATTTGGACTACGCCAATTATCTAAAGAACATAACCTTAAAATACGTAAAACAACAATAGAAAAGATTCTCTTCGCTGCTGGTGAAAGTGTTTCTAAGCCTATAGAGGATCTTTCAAGTGAGCTCTTTATCTTAAAACAAAAGTTGAAAGATTACGAATGGCTTACCCGAAATATTGAAGCTTATGAATTAGAAATAGAACGTATTTTCATTAAAACAGAAGGCTTACTTCTCCTGACTGTTCCAGGTATAGGACTTGTAACAGCTGCTGAAATTTATTGCGAAATGGGAGATCTCTCTCACTACACAAAAGCTAGTCAAATTATTAAAAAGGCGGGAACAAATCCAACCATCAAGCAGTCAGGCCAAGGAGATGGTTTTTATGGGCGAATTTCTAAACAAGGAAATGCAAACCTTAGAAGAGCTGTTTACAATGCTGGTAAAAGCCTCTGTGCCCATAATACCGCTCTAAAACCTTTTTATACTCGTTTAAAAGAAAAAGGAAAAAAGACAAAAAAGATATACATTGCCATGGGAAATAAATTCATCAAAATAGCTTTTTCTATGTTAAAAAATCACTCCCCTTTTCAGTATGAAGATCAAGATTACAGCTACGAAAAAGAGGTTATGAAGAAACTGACACTTCCTTTAACCGCTTAGTCAAAATCGATATTATAGGCACCATTCTTTTGGTTCGAGTGGAGATCCGATCCAATTTCCTGAGGCTCTTAGACCTCGATGTTTAGCTTAATCCCACTCGTCCTGTAAATACGGATTTGTACGTTAATATAAACTTGTACTCTATGCCAGATTGTATCAATGCAGACCAAGAAGCGAGTGTTTACCCATTTCTGAATCAAGAAAATGGTGCCTATTTATAAATAACTTGGTT
>NZ_JAUSUG010000059.1 GCF_030813435.1 Evansella vedderi
CACTAGCGTTGCATAAAAGTCTAATAAAAAAGTCAATAACAAATATATGATATAACAGAATATTCCGATAATATTTTCTTGTAGAAAAAAGAAAAAAGGATAAATCGACATCATTGAAGGTGTCCTTTATCCATTTTTTTACAAATATTCCACTACTTAAATTGCTATTCTTTAAACCTTCCTTCTTCAACATCTTTCAATATTTCCTTAAATTCTTGCTCATAATCATAACTTTTTTTACCCTCAGAGGTTCGGGAAGGAGGTTTGAATAGTTCCTTTTTAAATTCTAGGTATCTTGCTAAGGCGAATTTTGCAAGGTGTTTTTTAAGCACTAATAATGTTCCTTTATAGAATAAATCATCTTGTAGTAATAACGTTAAACAAAAGGCAATCATGGCGATATAAACTTGGTTATATACAGCATTTGGGCTTTTTCCGTACATTGTTTTTACCACCATGTGCTGTTTCATCCACTTATAAAAAAGCTCAATTTTCCAACGATCCCGATATATTGCGCTTACTTCCTCAGCCGGTATTCTAGCATCATTAACTATTATTTGGATTTGATTTCCCTCGCTATCAACTGTCTCAATCAAACGGAGAGGATGTCTCATTTTACCTAGAAAAACTATAGCTTCTCTCAGAACAGATGAGCTTTCTGGTACGGGAACTTCTTCTACTACCTGAATAACTGTGTTATCTTTTATCCGTGTAGCAAACCGGATCCCTTTAGAGCAAAGCTTTTCAAAAATCTTAAAATCAAAATATCCTCGATCAAAAACATGGAAGGTACCATGTACCTTTACTAAAAGAGGATCTAATTGTGTTATATCAGCAGGTCTTGCAGGAGTAATAATCAAATCATCTAAGTAAGTAACATCATCATAAAATACCACACGTGTATGTAACTTTATCCCAGAGGTGTATCGGTTCTTAGGGGCCCAAGGGTGTTCCTTAAGGCTGAGAGTAATCGTTGATGAATCGATCAGATGCAGTTTTCTAAGTTTTTGATTTCCTTTACGTAATCCATATTTTTGCCGTACCTTTTGTATCGAGTGTCTTAGTAAAGCATCAAAAATCTTAGGCGAAATGTCCCTTAACTTCCTAGATAATTGAGATTTACTAATTGAATCTAGTCCAATCTCCTTTCGAAGTTGGGGATCTTTATTCAATTCAAAGCTAATATCCGTTAAACTAGAAATTTGCTTTAACTGTGCATAGGTAAATAACTTTACAAAAGGGACAACACTTAGTTTTTTTACATATTTATCAAGTTCAAATAGCTCTGCCATTTTAATTAAAATACCTTCATCGATAGGATGAAGGTATTTATTAAATACTGTTTCTATGCTATGCTTGTCCATGGGTACTCCTTATAGTTAGGATTTGGACAGGACTATAACCTTCCTCCTAATTATAAGGATTTTTTTATATAACAGAAAACCATAATATTCCACAAAAGGTAATATATAGTGTTTTTTTATGCCGTTGACAAAATAAATATTTTTTTATGCAACGCTAGTG
>NZ_JAUSUG010000060.1 GCF_030813435.1 Evansella vedderi
GATAACCCCTCCTCTTAACCTTCCAGCACCGGGCAGGTGTCAGCCCCTATACGTCGCCTTACGGCTTAGCAGAGACCTGTGTTTTTGATAAACAGTCGTTTGGGCCTATTCACTGCGGCTCTCTCGGGCATACACCCTAATAGAGCACCCCTTCTCCCGAAGTTACGGGGTCATTTTGCCGAGTTCCTTAACGAGAGTTCTCCCGCGCGTCTTAGAATTCTCTTCCCGCCTACCTGTGTCGGTTTGCGGTACGGGCACCAGTCACCTCACTAGAGGCTTTTCTTGGCAGTGTAGGATCAGGAACTTCGGTACTATAATTTCCCTCGCCATCACAGCTCAGCCTTTACGACAAGCGGATTTGCCTACTTGTCAGCCTAACTGCTTGGACGCACATATCCATCAGTGCGCTTACCCTACCTTCCTGCGTCCCCCCTTTGCTCAAACGGTGACGTGGTGGTACAGGAATTTCAACCTGTTTGCCATCGCCTACGCCTTTCGGCCTCGGCTTAGGTCCCGACTTACCCTGAGCGGACGAGCCTTCCTCAGGAAACCTTAGGCTTTCGACGGAGGGGATTCTCACCCCTCTTTTCGCTACTCATACCGGCATTCTCACTTCCAAGCACTCCACATGTCCTTCCGGTCATGCTTCACTGTCCTTGGAACGCTCCCCTACCACTGTCCGTAAGGACAATCCATAGCTTCGGTGATACGTTTAGCCCCGGTACATTTTCGGCGCAGAGTCACTCGACCAGTGAGCTATTACGCACTCTTTCAATGGTGGCTGCTTCTAAGCCAACATCCTGGTTGTCTAAGCAACTCCACATCCTTCTCCACTTAACGTATACTTGGGGACCTTAGCTGATGGTCTGGGCTGTTTCCCTCTTGACTACGGATCTTAGCACTCGCAGTCTGACTCCCGAGGATAAGTAATTGGCATTCGGAGTTTGACTGAATTCGGTAATCCTGTGGGGACCCCTAGTCCAATCAGTGCTCTACCTCCAATACTCTTCCCTCGAGGCTAGCCCTAAAGCTATTTCGGGGAGAACCAGCTATCTCCGTGTTCGATTGGCATTTCACCCCTACCCACACCTCATCCCCGCACTTTTCAACGTGCGTGGGTTCGGGCCTCCATCCAGTGTTACCTGGACTTCACCCTGGACATGGGTAGATCACACGGTTTCGGGTCTACAACAAC
>NZ_JAUSUG010000061.1 GCF_030813435.1 Evansella vedderi
GGTTACCTCACCGACTTCGGGTGTTACAAGCTCTCGTGGTGTGACGGGCGGTGTGTACAAGGCCCGGGAACGTATTCACCGCGGCATGCTGATCCGCGATTACTAGCAATTCCGGCTTCATGCAGGCGAGTTGCAGCCTGCAATCCGAACTGAGAGTGGCTTTATGGGATTCGCTCGGCCTCGCGGCTTTGCTGCCCTTTGTACCACCCATTGTAGCACGTGTGTAGCCCAGGTCATAAGGGGCATGATGATTTGACGTCATCCCCACCTTCCTCCGGTTTGTCACCGGCAGTCACCTTAGAGTGCCCAACTAAATGCTGGCAACTAAGGTCAAGGGTTGCGCTCGTTGCGGGACTTAACCCAACATCTCACGACACGAGCTGACGACAACCATGCACCACCTGTCACTCTGTCCCCCGAAGGGGAACGTCCTATCTCTAGGAGTGGCAGAGGATGTCAAGACCTGGTAAGGTTCTTCGCGTTGCTTCGAATTAAACCACATGCTCCACTGCTTGTGCGGGCCCCCGTCAATTCCTTTGAGTTTCAGTCTTGCGACCGTACTCCCCAGGCGGAGTGCTTAATGTGTTAACTGCGGCACTAAGGGTATCGAAACCCCTAACACCTAGCACTCATCGTTTACGGCGTGGACTACCAGGGTATCTAATCCTGTTTGCTCCCCACGCTTTCGCGCCTCAGCGTCAGTTGTAGGCCAGAAAGTCGCCTTCGCCACTGGTGTTCCTCCACATATCTACGCATTTCACCGCTACACGTGGAATTCCACTTTCCTCTCCTACACTCAAGTCTCCCAGTTTCCAATGACCCTCCACGGTTGAGCCGTGGGCTTTCACATCAGACTTAAGAGACCGCCTGCGCGCGCTTTACGCCCAATAATTCCGGACAACGCTTGCCCCCTACGTATTACCGCGGCTGCTGGCACGTAGTTAGCCGGGGCTTTCTGGTTAGGTACCGTCAAGGTACCGCCCTATTCGAACGGTACTTATTCTTCCCTAACAACAGAACTTTACAATCCGAAGACCGTCATCGTTCACGCGGCGTTGCACCGTCAGGCTTTCGCCCATTGCGGATGATTCCCTACTGCTGCCTCCCGTAGGAGTCTGGACCGTGTCTCAGTTCCAGTGTGGCCGATCACCCTCTCAGGTCGGCTACGCATCGT
>NZ_JAUSUG010000062.1 GCF_030813435.1 Evansella vedderi
GTCACACCCGTTCCCATGCCGAACACGGTAGTTAAGCTCTCCAGCGCCGATGGTAGTTGGGGGTTTCCCCCTGTGAGAGTAGGACGTTGCTGGGCGTTTTAAAATGGAGGATTAGCTCAGCTGGGAGAGCACCTGCCTTACAAGCAGGGGGTCGGCGGTTCGAGCCCGTCATCCTCCACCATAAGCTGGCCTAGCTCAATTGGTAGAGCAACTGACTTGTAATCAGTAGGTTGGGGGTTCAAGTCCTCTGGCCAGCACCACAACAATTATTTAAATTGTAGAATTAACTACGAGCCATTAGCTCAGTTGGTAGAGCATCTGACTTTTAATCAGAGGGTCGAAGGTTCGAGTCCTTCATGGCTCACCATTTAAGAAATTTTGTGAAAACATCACGCGGGTGTGGCGGAATTGGCAGACGCGCTAGACTTAGGATCTAGTGTCTTATGACGTGGGGGTTCGACTCCCTTCACCCGCACCAGTTTTTGCGGAAGTAGTTCAGCGGTAGAATACCACCTTGCCAAGGTGGGGGTCGCGGGTTCGAATCCCGTCTTCCGCTCCAGAAAACATTATAGTCTGCTTGCCGGGGTGGTGGAATTGGCAGACACACAGGACTTAAAATCCTGCGGTAGGTGACTACCGTGCCGGTTCAAGTCCGGCCCTCGGCACCATCTTTATTTTAGAGTTGCGCCCGTAGCTCAATTGGATAGAGCGTTTGACTACGGATCAAGAGGTTAGGGGTTCGACTCCTCTCGGGCGCGCCACTCTTTATAAAAAAGAAACGGGAAGTGGCTCAGCTTGGTAGAGCACCTGGTTTGGGACCAGGGGGTCGCAGGTTCAAATCCTGTCTTCCCGACCATGATATTGGGGCCTTAGCTCAGCTGGGAGAGCGCCTGCCTTGCACGCAGGAGGTCAGCGGTTCGATCCCGCTAGGCTCCACCAATGTTATTTTGACCTTTGAAAACTAAACAAAAAGCCAAGCGAAGTGGGATATGAACGTCGTATTTATACGACCGATCAATATCCCGTCAATGAATTTTTAAATTAGCCAGTTTAACTGGTTTTGATGTCAGAACATCAAGCTCAACACTTTATTGGAGAGTTTGATCCTG
>NZ_JAUSUG010000063.1 GCF_030813435.1 Evansella vedderi
CGATATCTTACATTGTTCAACTGAAAGAATTCTTTGAGGTATCCAATGACTCTTTCAACGGAACTACGTTCCTTGAATCGCTCTTTCCAGGCGATGGAACCACGTGCTGGTGCACTATAGCGCCGTAAATCAGACTCTATTTTTATTTTGAAGACCTTTTGACATAATGAGTCTTCTGCTAAAGGGCAATCGATACATTCCTTGGGACGTGTATATTTTAACGTTTGATATTTTTTATCGAAGCTATCGTATCGATAGGAATGCTCTCTTACACAGGTTGGAGCGAAATTCTCATCAAACCCGATTGGCTCAGATTCATTCTTTTTGTTGTAAGCAATGATGGAATACCCTTTCATTCGATGGACTTGTTCATAGATTGCATCGTAATCATACCCTGCATCCATTAGTGCAAAGACCATTCCAAGTTTTGGAAAGTTACTCTCTATTCCTTTCAATAAAGGTATAGCTGCTTTACCATCGTTTAGGCTACCTGAGGAAACAAGCGAATGGAGAATAAATTGAGTTTTGGTATCAACAGCCAAATGGCCTTTATAACCGTACCAATACACGTTTTTCCCTTCACTATTTTTTTTCACACCCCATGTAGGGTGAAGTGGCATTTGATCATGAAGTTCATCGTAAGAAGCGTCTAGTTGATCTTCGATTTTCTTTTCAAAAATAGACAAAGAGGCTTCCTCAGCTTCTTTCTCTTTTAACCATTGTTCACGTTCAGCCTTAGACTTACGTCCGCGTTTCTTTGGCTCAGACTTTGGTTTCTCTTCTTTTTTAGAAGGAGCTTGATCTCTCGCTTCAAAATGACCGGAGTCAATGGCGATATTGGGGGCCGTAATAAATTCTTCATTGATCGCATCAAGTACTATTTGAGAGTTAATCTCTTCAAGAACATTTGTATCTTTAATTTTTGTAATCATCCTTGAAAATGAGGCTTCAGACGGAACTGGATCAGATATTAGAAAGCCACAATCAACCTTAAACTTTAGATCTGAGTTTAAACGTTCAACTAGAAGTTGTATTTCAGGAATTCTTTCAACAAGTCTTACCACAAGTGCTTGAACCATTGCAGGATAGTTTAATTC
>NZ_JAUSUG010000064.1 GCF_030813435.1 Evansella vedderi
GAGAAGCTCTGAATTGAAGCCCCAGTAAACGGCGGCCGTAACTATAACGGTCCTAAGGTAGCGAAATTCCTTGTCGGGTAAGTTCCGACCCGCACGAAAGGTGCAACGATTTGGGCACTGTCTCAACGAGAGACCCGGTGAAATTATATTACCTGTGAAGATGCAGGTTACCTGCGACAGGACGGAAAGACCCCATGGAGCTTTACTGTAGCTTGATATTGGATTTTGGTACAACTTGTACAGGATAGGTAGGAGCCTTGGAAGCCGGAGCGCCAGCTTCGGTGGAGGCGTCGGTGGGATACTACCCTGGTTGTACTGGAATTCTAACCTCGATCCGTGATCCGGATCAGGGACAGTGTCAGGTGGGCAGTTTGACTGGGGCGGTCGCCTCCTAAAAAGTAACGGAGGCGCCCAAAGGTTCCCTCAGAATGGTTGGAAATCATTCGCAGAGTGCAAAGGCATAAGGGAGCTTGACTGCGAGACATACAGGTCGAGCAGGGACGAAAGTCGGGCTTAGTGATCCGGCGGCACCGTATGGAAGGGCCGTCGCTCAACGGATAAAAGCTACCCTGGGGATAACAGGCTAATCTCCCCCAAGAGTCCACATCGACGGGGAGGTTTGGCACCTCGATGTCGGCTCATCGCATCCTGGGGCTGAAGTAGGTCCCAAGGGTTGGGCTGTTCGCCCATTAAAGCGGTACGCGAGCTGGGTTCAGAACGTCGTGAGACAGTTCGGTCCCTATCCGTCGCAGGCGTAGGAAATTTGAGAGGAGCTGTCCTTAGTACGAGAGGACCGGGATGGACACACCGCTGGTGTACCAGTTGTTCCGCCAGGAGCATAGCTGGGTAGCTACGTGTGGAAGGGATAAGTGCTGAAAGCATCTAAGCATGAAGCCCCCCTCAAGATGAGATTTCCCATCACGTAAGTGAGTAAGATCCCTCAGAGATGATGAGGTTGATAGGTCTCATGTGGAAGCATGGCGACATGTGTAGCTGAGAGATACTAATCGATCGAGGGCTTAACCAAA